>NZ_JACXXN010000002.1 GCF_014904695.1 Nostoc sp. MG11
GTAGAGGCAATCATGATTGGTACTGACTTTCAACAAGGAATTTCTTTTATCAGTCCTAGTAGGGTAATTAAAAATCAGACTAGTAATCAGCGATCGCTTTCACCATAACTGTCTTAAAAAGCTCATTTCTCATTTGTAGTTTCTCACAACTAATTTAGGGAGGCTATATCTGTGTTTACCTGTGGTTCTGAGTAGGTAGACATATTAATGAGTATCAGAGGTTCATCGACAAAGCTCAAAGGTTCATCCACGAAGCTCAAAGGTTCATTCACGAAGCTCAAAGGTTCATTCACGAAGCTCAGAGGTTCATCCACGAAACTCAAAGGTTCATCCACGAAGCTCAGAGGTTCATCCACGAAACTCAAAGGTTCATTCACGAAGCTCAAAGGTTCATCGACAAAGCTCAAAGGTTCATCAACAAAGCTCAAAGGTTCATTCACGAAGCTCAAAGGTTCATCGACAAAGCACAGAGGTTCATTCACGAAGCTCAGAGGTTTATTCACGAAGCTCAGAGGTTCATTCACGAGTATCAAAGACTTATTTACAAGATTTGTATTGCTCCTAATCTCTACCTATAAACAAAATTTAATCAGTTCTAGAACTAGCCCTTTCAAGGTGCAATCCTAAACAATAAGTTTTCTTCGTGTCTTGGTGTCTTTGTGGTGAAAAGATAAATTTTATTTAACCACAAAGACAAGGGTAGCCGCGTGGGCGGGTTTCCCGCGCCACTTGCCACAACGGGGGGAACCCCCGCAAGGCAGTGGCTTGACTTGAGCGGACTGCCCGCACAAAGACACCAAGTTGAATCATGAAAAACCAGGTAATGAAAGCAGATTTTTCACCCACCTGGAAAGGGCTAGTCCTAAGTTCTATCTAAACCTCCACGTCTGAATAGGCACACCAGGAAATAAAAAGATTTCTTTCTATGCCCTCAGGACTTACGCACTCAGATCCCCCAACCCCCTTAAAAAGGGGGCTTTAGAAGTTTCCCCCTTAAAAAGGGGGCTTTAGAAGTTCCCCCTTAAAAAGCTACGGTGTACAAACATCTGTGTACAAAACCAAAATCGTTGTATATCCTCCTAAATCCCCCTTAAAAAGGGGGACTTTGAGAGGTTTTTGCCCCCCTTTTGAAGGGGGGTTGGGGGGATCAAAAGCCTGTGGGGCAACTCTAAAAGACTTGTGTGTACACCGTAGCCTTAAAAAGGGGAGCCAGCGCGGTCTTGGGGTCTCCCCAAGTGGAGCGACTGGCGTGGGTTAGGGGGGATCTAGGTTTCAAGCTTCAGTGCGTAAGTCCTAGCCCTATGCCCAACAACTTAATCATCATCAAGTTGAAGCAATTGTTCATCAATAGCTTGTATCCGCCTTCGCACAATTTCTTCTGAGAGAATTCGCTTCCGCATTGCCTCATTGAGCGCTCCTTTTTCAGCCAGTAGTAAACGGCGGCGAACGGCATCAAGTTTACTGAGCTCACCATTTTTGGCTTCCAACTCCTCTGGGCGACGATTATAAAATTCCCGCAATGCTTTTTCTGCTCCGGCAATTCGCACCTGATAAGCTGAACGCATCTCTTCATAGACGGCTTTTGGTAAGACCCCTGACTTTAATAAGCTATCTAATTCATCTTGTGCTGCTTTACCCGTCATCAATTGGGCTTGCAATTCTTCTACCTGCTGCTGAGCTTCTGAAAATTGAGATAATTTTAAGCGTTTTACCACCCAAGGCAAACTCAAACCCTGTCCTACTAACGACACCAGCACACTACCAAAGACTAAAGCGATGAGAACTTCTCGCCCTGGGAGTGTGGTAGGTAAGCTCAAGGCCAGAGCCATTGAGAGTGAACCTTTGATGTTGCCTAAAAACAGTAAATGTTGCCAACGCAGCGGAATTGGGCGGTCAAACCAACGAATTCCTGCTAGCAGTGGATAGACTGTAAGAACTCGCCCGATTTGATAAGCCAAAACTGCAAGTAGAATTGCAGGTAAAGTCCTCCAAAGCGTTATCAGATTTATTTCTACACCAATCAGCAGAAAAATAAAGGTGTTGACAGTAAAACTGGCATATTCCCAGAAACTTAATAAGGTAATGCGACTAGAAGCAGAAGTATTACGAGAAAGCCCAAAATTCCCGAAAATTAATCCAGCTACGACTACAGCTACAGCACCAGATACACCTAGAAATTGCCCTACCTGAAAAGTTCCTAACGCAACTGCAACTGTTAGTAAAAGACTGCTAAGAGGATCATCTAAACGGGTAAATACAGGTATACTTAAGTAGCCTAAGACTAACCCAACAAGGCAACCCCCCAGAGAGATAAATAGCAGTTGTTGGATTCCCTCTAGAAATGTGAGTGAACCTGTTGAATATACTTGCAAAATCAGGTTGAATGAAACTAGGGCGGCGGCATCGTTGAATAGGGTTTCTCCTTCAACAATGGTGGAAAGCCGAGAGGGTACTGGTATCTCTTTAAAGACGGCAATCATTGAAACTGTATCAGTGTTTGCCAGAATTACGCCGACAAATAAGGCAGGTATCCAACTCAGTCCCAGCCCAAACTTCAACAAGACGGCAATAATAGCACTAGAAAGCACAGCCCCAGGCCCAGCCAGAAGGGCAATTGGTTTAAACGTGCTGCGTAGACGGCTGACATCTGTATTAATGCCAGCTTCAAAGATGAGAATTGGTAGAAAAAGATTCAAAACTAGGGAAGGATCTAAGCCAATCGGACGAGACAATAACTCAGTAATTGGTAAACCTGCCAATACTAAGCCCGTAACATAAGGGATTCGCAATCGCCGGGATAGTAAAGCTACACCTGTAGCAACTAGCAAGAGAATAATTGAAACTTTGACTAATAGAGTAACATCCACATTACGTTCTGAAAAGTTATTTTGATACTGATAGATTCTCACCTTACAGTTGCTAAATTAGCAACTTCAGATTTGCAGTTGTTGGATTTGTGGTTGCGATCGCTTGTGTCTAAAATTTTTAACCTGTAAGCTCGGTTAGTTGTCAATTCTTGCTTTTTGACTAATTAAATTTTCCTATTGATCTAGTGTCGTCTGAAAATAGTCAGATAAAGATAAAGTGCAAAATTACCAGGAATCTCATTATGGTACTTGAATCAGCGATCGGTGAGGAAGTCATTGCAACCAATCTCAAGCAGTTTCTCTTGGTACTTTCAGTATCTTTAAGCGTAGCGACACTACCGCAGATATTTAGCTGGTTTCGCCAGATACCCTACACTTTACTACTGGTGATTGTCGGCTTAGGGTTGGCGTTGGTTGATGTCCGTCTGGTGACTCTTTCCCCCGAATTAATTTTGTCCATTTGTTTACCACCACTGTTGTTTGAAGCTGCATGGAATTTGAAATGGTCAGAATTGAAAAAGGATTTAGTGCCAATTTGCCTGTATGCAGTTTTGGGGGTAGTGATTTCGATTGTAGGGGTGGCGATCGCTCTCGATCAACTAGCTGGACTCTCGTTAACTACAGCTTTGCTTATTGGCGCTAGCCTGTCTGCCACTGACCCTGTTTCTGTCACCGCTTTGTTTCGTGAATTGGGTGTAGGTAGCCGTCTGGTCACTCTCATGGAGGGTGAAAGCTTAGTAGTTTTACAACTGAACAATTCCGAGGCGAACTACTAGCAATTGAAGCAGATACTTATGCAGAATTTGTTAAATCTGGTCGGTTAAATAAACAACTAGCACCCATACTTCAAGACGTTTTGCAATATGGAAATGAAAGAGAGGAGTAAGTTAATTTGTTGTTTGTTATTTGTCATTTGTTAAGAGTCATTTAGTTATTTTCTCCTCAGTTCCCAGTCCCCACGCTGCTATTCACGAGCTGATAATAAGTGAGCAATCTCATTTATAATTTCCTCTGGATTTTCAAGCTTGGCTATGAATCGATCAAAGCCAGCACTCAAAGCCTTGTGACATGAAACCTCACGTGTATAAGAAGTGAGGGCGATCGCTGGTAACTGCCGTAGAAATCGGCAAGAATGCACCCGAATTTGCCCAATCAACCAATTGCCATCATGATGGGGCAACTTTACATTACACAGCAGAATATCGGGATGAAGCGATTCGACCAAGGCGAGGGCTATTTCTGCATTAACGAAAGCCATCACCTCTGCACCTGATGCTTCCAGAATGAAGATGAGCAAGTCTGCAATGTCTGGCTCATCTTCCACCAGCATGATCCTGATTCCAACAAGGTGCTGAAGCAAATTTGTCTTACTTTCTTGAGCGCTGGTTTGGTCTTTCGCCATGCTGTTCCTTAATCACTTAGCATACTCTACTTTTTCTATTGCAACGCATGGAGCGAAATAAGTGTTCCCTCTAAATAAACACATTTAGATAAAAAAGCATTATCGACGTGAATAAATTTATTTACGGAGCAATCTTGACCGTCTGATTAAATGAGCGATCGCGCCTAAAGTTAATACCAAAATAGTGAAGCTATTAGATACTAAGAACCAATTTAGCGATTATCAGAGTTTGGTGCAATGATCGTGTGTTTCTAAGTAATTCATTGCCAGTTATATAATATTGCTCTTTCGGAATAGAATCCTATGTATCTTCTGGAAGAAGACACAATATAAAAGATAAAGCTAATCTGTATACAGAATAACAAAACGACTTCTAAGTTTAAATCAAGCTTTGAAATCGGTCTTGTCAAAAATAAGGAGAAGCAAAATGAGTATAGAAGATAGAGCAAAAGCTGCTGCTAAAAACGTTGAAGGCAAAGCCCAAGAAGCACTAGGAAATATTACTGGCGATCCTGAAGATAAAGCCAAAGGTAAAGCTAAGCAAGCTGAAAGCGAAGTTCGTCATGGCGTAGAAGACGTTAAAGATCAAGTTAAGAAGAATATTGACTAGTAAAAGTTCTAATTTTCCTAGTCTACTATAGAACACGGTTAAAAGCTGGATAACCGTTGTGAAATCGACCCCTTTATTGGACTTAATTGGACTCTCAAAGGGGTCAATTTTATAAATCAATAACAAAATAATTCGTAATACTTGCCTCCGGTGAGAAGCAAGCTACGTAATTCAAGAAAGTGCAGAACCACTGATTGCAACTACGAATTACGTTAACGCAGCGGGGTGTAGTCTATTCTCAATTACGCAATTACTTTGACTGTCCTTTAAAGACGTAAAAACCAACTGTACCAAATAGGAGTAAATTGTTATGGCTCTTGTAAAAATCGCAGACTTCGATCCCAACTATCATGAAAATTTTGATGAAAATGATATCAAGGGAATGGATATCTATACAGATAGGGATGAGAAGATTGGTACAGTCAGTGATGTTTTAGTAGATGAAGAAGGTCTTTTCCGATATTTTGTTGTTGATTTGGGCTTCTGGATTTTTGGCAAAAAAGTACTATTACCAGTTGGTCGTTCCCGGCTTGACCAGAACTCTGACCGCATCTACGCTGTGGGGATGACTAAAGAGCAAGCGGAAAATTTACCTGAGTTTAACGAGCGCCAAGAGGTTGATAGTGACTACGAAGAACGGGTAAGGCAAGTATATCGCCCAACATTTCTAGACGCAGAATCTTCGACTGCTAACACTTACAACCCCGATACCTACAACTACCAACAAGAGCCGTCTTTGTACGATCTCAATGACCAGGATCATCAAACCTTCAAACTGTATCAAGAACGGCTAATTGCAAGTAAGACTCGCATTAAGACAGGAGAAGTAGCGATTGGCAAGCGTGTTGAAACTGAAACTGCACGGGTTTCAGTACCAATCGAAAAAGAACGAGTTGTGATTGAACGAGTGACTCCAGTAGATGCTGGAAAAGCGGTTGCGCCTGGTAGTGTTAACTTCAGCGAAGGTGAGGTAGCACGCATAGAAGTTTATGAAGAGACGGCTGACATTCACAAAGAAGCATTTGTGCATGAAGAAGTTAGAGTCAAGAAAGTGGTAGAGCAAGAAATGGTTGAAACGCAAGAAACGCTTCGTCGAGAAGAGTTAGATGTTGAGACCGATGGACTTCCCGTTGTGGAAGGCTCAGATTCAAATTTAATTTAATTATGTTTGAGCGAAATTCAAAGGCGAGCAGTTTTAAATCTGCTTCCACTTAAAAATAATACAGGCGAGTTGCATTTGAGGCTCTGCCTGTATTTTTGATTATCCAGTTTCAATTTGGTATCAGGTGCGATCGCCTACGGCGGGGCGTAGCGCATCGCTATATACTGCACTAAAACTATGATCAGCTTGAATCTCAATAACTAAATCCACCGCTGTGGGATCTTCTAGCAGTGACTTGATGAATAATTCTGGGTGAAGCGATCGCCAAAAATAGTTGACAAATTGCTCTATCTCTGCGTCAGGCATCCCCGATTTACCAGCAGCAATCATCTGTTGTTCCGCCTGTTTACGCCACTCCAAAGAACAGCGGTAATCGGTTGGATATAGCAAAATTAAGCTGTCTAATCGCGCCCACAGTGGAACATAATCGTGGAGGCGGTGATTTATATCACGGGCAAATGTTCTATCTTCATCTGTGATAATTGGTGGCGGTGCAGTATCAAATATATCTGCGTTAATTGGCCGCACACCCACAAACCAACCTTCAAATAGTACAATATCCACACCTGTGATCATTTCTGGAGTAGTGCGATCGCCAGCACCTCCATAGGCAGATTTATCAAAACGGGGAACCATAACTGGACTTTGCCGCTGGCGAATCTGATCTAGTAAATTTAAGCCTAAGTCTATATCATGGGTTCCTGGTGGCCCCCGCCAAATCAAGCGAGGATCTTGCTGTATTAAGGCTAGACGATCGCTATAAGTTTTGTACAAGTCATCCAAAGATAAACTGAGAGTCCGGTATCCCAACTGCTGAAGAATCAAGGTGAGAACCTTGGACATTGTGGTTTTACCTGTGCCTTGCGCTCCCAAAATCCCCTGAATTAGAGGTCGTTCCAACTGTTGGCGGTGCGATGCTAGTTTGATTCCCAGAGGTAGCCACAAGTCCCACAACACCTGTAACATTTCCTGGGGTTGCACCATGAGGGTAGTTTGGCAGAATTCGCTAAAAGCTGGCAAAACAGATTTTAGTAGATGCGATCGCACTTGGATAACTTCATCTACATTTTCTGATGTGATCCCAAAAGCTTTTGCCCTTAACTTATCTCTCAGCGCTGCTTCTCTGACTTCTTGCCGCCAACTTTCTTGTGCCTCTATTCCAGTCAAAATCTCTCTAAACCACGACTTCATAAATTTACAGTCTCCCCCTGCCCCTATTCTTCTCACGATCCCAGCTTAAAGGCTTCAAGAAACAGGCTATAGATGAAACCAACTTTCAGGAAATTTAGTGAGTCTACCCAAAGCGATCGCCTAGACAAAAAGCTCTGACTATAAAATATTCTGCTAGTAAATTCTGTCAACACCACTAAAAATGCAGCCACCACAATGTCTAAGAAACCCCTTTGACCAGCTGTAGTAGAAACTGCGTTTCCTACAAAAAAACCGAACAAAAAACTAATTATCAGCAGCGAGAGTCGCCGCCAAGGATTCAAAAACCATTGTCCCAAACGGCTAGCAATGGCATCGAAAAGGTTGTTGAGACGAGTGTTTTGCATCAGTGAGGCTTCTGGGCAAAAGTCATTGGGGATTGGGAACTAGGGACTGGGGATACTTCCCTACGAGATGCTACGCGTAGCTTGCTTACCCGTAGGGGTACGACATGGTTCATTGGTGTCAACTTAACGTGAAAGCCTAGTCTGATAAGCATTTCAAAGTTTTTCGATGTACCACCGAGACTTGAGATCCCCCCTAACCCACGCCAGTCGCTCCACTTGGGGAGACCCCATCGCATGATTGCGTCTCCCCTTGGGAGAAGACCGCGCTGGCTCCCCTTTTTAAGGGGGAATTAGAATCGAATGCCCCCTTTTGAAGGGGGTTGGGGGATCTGAAACTACTGGAAATTGAGTGTTTGAGCTTAAGTTGACACCAATGGACATGGTTCGACTCCGCTCACTAGCCGCTCAGCGCATCGCTGGGGATTGGGGACTCTGACGCTCGTACTTTGCTATCGCTCTGCGACTAGTTGAAATATTCTTAATATTAAGGATATTGCTTCTAGCATAAGCTTCTTTGTTAATATGTGAATATGTACTGGTTTTCCAGTGTCCAAAAAAGTTTATATATCTTAATTATTTTTAGGGAAGTTATTGATCCCCAAGATGGAGTTGTCCGTCTTTTAGTATCTCACAGCTTAGTGGAGTTATCTATAAGGTTTGGCAGAAGACGCCTTGTTGCGATCGCTAGCGGCCTAACTGAAATTCTGATTTTTCTACAAAAATAATTCGCTGACTCTGTATCAAGTTTTACTTTTTTATTCTATGTCTACGGGTAATACCCAAACAAAAAGACGTCTACATCCCTTCTGGGAAAAGCATCAAGAGAATTATTCTCATCGAAGGTTTTCTAACAAAAATAATATTTATGATACATTTGATACCTAAATTTAAAGAGAATCTATAATAAGCTACTTTCTTTGACTGCCTTTTGTGATAATGGGCTACTATTTGGTCAAGCCTAAACAAAATACTTATTTTTAAAGACTATCAATATGAGATTTTCAGTGTACCGTAACGTTGGTGTTACAGCTTTTTGCTTGGGATTGCTTGGGCTAATGGTGGGATGCTTTGAGATGAGCGTATCTTTTGAGCCGGAAAACCCTGATGTATCTACACAAAGGTCAACAGAGACTTCACAGTTAGAGAGAACTCCCTCTGTACCTGTTTTACCTGAAAAAGCAATCTCTGCTAGCCTAGCTACTTCAGCTACAATCCCAACTAATCAAGTAGAATATAGCACTAGAGAAAATACTCATCCTGTCTTGGCTCGGAATCGATCATCTGGTAAAGTCAAAGGATTAGGGACTTTGCGGATGAGCAATCTCACCAATCAACCTGTTCGGCTGGCCCTACTGGCAAGGCAGTCAGGAGCCAAAGGCACAGTTTCTAAACAGGCTAATTATGATGTTCCGGCACATTGGGATTTTGCTCCTAAAGAAGGTGGTGAAAAGGGGCTGATTTTATCTTTGCCTCAAGGGAACTTAAAGCTGGAAAAGGGAGATATTTTAGTTGCCTTTGCCCAAGATGGTTCCCGTCGTTACTGGGGGCCTTATGTTGTGGGAGAAACTCCTTCACCTAAGTGGAATACCCAAAACAGGGAATGGCAACTAGTTCTGAGTCCATAGGTTGTAGTTCATAGTCAAAAACCAATGAAAAACTCAAAAATAAAGAAGAACAAAACATCAATAACCAACGACTATTAAACCAGTGAACAGTTACTAAGATTTCAAGCAGAAATTTGGCCCCTAACTCAAACGAGCCATTTATATTAGTGGGGGACTCAGCAGAATGATATCTGATAACTGGTAACTGATTGTTGACTATTGATTGATTGAGGCTGAAATTGAGTGTTAAAAGCGCTGTTGAGCAGTGGTTCAACAATCTAGAAAAGCGTCCAGCCCTTGCTGTGACTGTTTCGATTTTGTGGTTGAGTTTAATTGGTTGGGTAGCTTTTGGGTGGAATTTAGGCAGCATTGGCTTGATTGATGAAACAGAGCCACTGTTTGCCGAAGCTTCGCGTCAGATGTTTGTTACAGGTGATTGGGTTACGCCATTTTTTAATGGCGAGACTCGTTTTGATAAACCTGTTTTAATTTATTGGTGTCAAGCGATCGCTTATGCAATCATTGGGGTAAATGAGTGGGCAGTGCGTCTACCCTCTGCGATCGCCGCGATGACCGTAATTAGTTTGGCTTTTTACACTGTCCAGTGGTGTTTAGCAAAACAAGACAAATTAGAAAAAGTTTCACGTCCTGCTCGCCGCTACTTAACAGCGTTTATGGTAGCAGCTATCATGGCACTCAATCCCGAAATGATTATTTGGGGGAGAACTGGTGTCTCAGATATGCTACTCACCGGATGCATGGCATCAGCTTTGTTATGCTTCTTTTTGGGGTACGCAAGCAAGGGAGAGACTGGGCATTGGGGACTGGCGATTGGGAAACTGGGGACTGGGGAGGAATTTTCTCGATCCCCATTCCCAAATAAGTGGTACTTAGCTTGTTATGTGCTAATTGCGGCTGCAATTCTAGCTAAAGGCCCAGTGGGAATTGTTTTACCAGGGTTAATTATTGCCGCGTTTTTGCTCTATTTAGGAAAGCTGCGGGAGGTGCTGCAAGAAATGCGCCCTCTGATGGGTATCTTGATTATTTTTGGTTTATCAGCGCCCTGGTATGCGTTAGTGACTTGGCGCAATGGCTGGGGTTATATTAACTCCTTTTTTGGTTATCATAATCTGGAACGCTTTACGGGCGTTGTCAATCACCACTCAGCTCCCTGGTATTTTTACTTTTTAGTGGTGCTGTTAGGTTTTGCACCATATTCAGTGTATTTGCCGATCGCAATAGTTAGGCTAAAATTTTGGCAGCGATCGCACTGGCGTTTCCAGGAACGCTCTGAGCAATTAGGTTTATTTGCGTGGTTCTGGTTTGCTGGCATCTTTGGCTTTTTTAGCATTGCTGTCACCAAACTTCCTAGCTACGTGTTGCCTTTAATGCCAGCAGCAGCTATCCTTGTGGCGCTGTTGTGGAGCGACTTTTTTCCAGTTCTGAAGACAAAGCAAACTCTACTTTCCCCTCCCACTCCTTCCCTCTCCCACTCCTCCTTTTTCCGGGTAAGTGGTTGGGTGAATGTAATATTTTTATCATTTCTGGCAACAGGAATGTTTAATTTAAGCCACTTATTAGGTAGAGATCCGGCTGTACCAAACTTCCGTATACTAATTCAACAGTCAGGTTTACCAGTAACAGGGGGTGTAATTTGGCTTGTTTGTGCTGTTTTGGTTGCAGGTTTACTACTAAATCGCCGCTGGAATTATATCATCAGTATTAACACGCTGGGATTTATGGCGTTTTTAATTGTTGTCTTGACGCCTGCTTTGTTCTTCATGGATCGGGAACGTCAATTACCTTTGAGGGAATTATCTGTGATGGCACTGCAAGCCAAACAACCAGATGAAGAATTAGTGATGATGGGCTTTAAAAAACCTAGTGTGGCATTCTATAGTCAAACCCAGGTAAATTATTTAAGATTTCCTCAAGAAGTTGTCCAGCATATTCAAAACGAGGCAGCTAAAACACCACAGCCACCTTCGTTACTGCTTCTGGCTGAACAGAAAAAGTTTCTCAAAATGGACTTACAGCCAGATGATTACAAAAATTTAGCTACCAAGGGTGCTTACAACTTAATTCGAGTTCCTTTTAAGAAAAGGAAAAATGAAAAAATGGATATATCATTTAATGTTCATTAAATTGTGATTTTGTCATTTGTCCTTTGTAAAAAACCAATAACTAATGACTAGTGACTAATGACCAATGACATCATTCACATTTATTATGTTGACCATTGGCAGCTAAAGCTTGATTGATCTGGTTTAATAAGTCTTCCATTGATATTGAACGCGGTAGGATTTGAGTTGCGATCGCGCTCACAACAGTTTCTAGAGATTCCAATCCATTTTTCCTCTGCTTTTGCCCTTGCTCGTGAGCTTGAGACTGAGAAATTACCTCGGTACAAGTTAATCGCTGGTTGAGTACCAAAATTGGTGGTAACTTGAAAGGTAAATCTTTCAAAGCTCTCAGAGCTTTTAGTATCTCTTTATGAATGGCAGATTCTCCTAGACAAATCAGTAATAAGTCAACGCTTTGGTGACGAATTTGTTGTAGCACTTCTGCCCAACAGTGAGCCATCGCTGCTTTAAAGCCTGCTGTTTGTAAATACTGAATTAAGGCTTGGAACCATTCAGATCCGCGTTCAGCAGTTTCACTACTGATTGAACAATTTTTTTCTGCTCGATAACCTTTTACCTGCTTGCGTCTTCCCTGCGGTAAATCACGCAGCACTGTCAAATCCACCACTAATATATTGGGAGGGCAGCAGATACCAGAGGCAATTTGCAGTACTGACAATAAAGCATCTGTTTTCCCGCCGCGATTGTTGTTGCCAATTGGTGTTAAACAGGGAAACACAGATAACCCTGGTATCTGAGAGGCCGCCAAGGTGGTTGCGACATCACAAGTAACCAGCGGTAGAGCAGCCAAACGTGAGTGTCCAATCAGTTTTTGTAGGTAAGTTTGGGCGACAGAACCTTCTACATCTAGTAAAACTACATCGAACTGCCAAACTCGCGCTAAGAGTTCTGCCTGATCTAAGTCATCTACTTCAATCACCCGGTGTTCTCGAAGTGACGAGTGAGGATTTACCGATTCCAACTCAGGATTCACCAACCTGAGAATTCGTAGTGGAGTGTTAGTCGGGCTGATTTTACGACTATCTGACCCTAGCTGAGGAACTTCTGGTGTGGCACATAATTTTTCTAGGATCGGTGCTAAGACCTGATGCTCGACTGGCAAGCTTAAAAAACCATCGGCTCGATTAGCAAATGCTTGCTCCTTTTCGGCTCCCGTCGCTGTGACAATTACAGAGATATGACGGGTTGCAGTATCAGATTTTAATAGGGTCAGTACATCCCAACCTGACAACAAGGGTAGCAAGGGGTTCAAAAATATCGCTATTGGTTGCAAGCGCCTAGCTTTTTCTACTGCCTCTGTTCCCGATCGCGCAATGACTACTCGATAACCTAAACCTTTGAGTTGTTCGGTCAAATCCTCGATATATCGGGCTACTGCTTCGACTACCAAGACCAAACGTTGCGAAGATGTGGGGTGATGGTGTGAGGGCGCACTCAAAAGCTGACGAGCTGTTGTTGTGATTCCTCTGGGCTGTATCTCCCCGTTTTCACTGGTTCCCACCTCTGGCTCAGAAAAGCTTGTTTTCGGAGGGCTGGGCGGTAAAAGTAGTGTGAATTGGCTGCCTTTACCTTCACGAGATAAGAAACTGACATCACCTCCATGAAGGCGAGCCAGTGCCCTGGTTAATACTAGCCCCAGACCTGTGCCTTCAAACTGGCGGGTGAGAGGATTTTCTAATTGTTGGAATTTTTGGAATATTAAATGTTGTTGGTGTTCGGGAATGCCAATGCCTGTATCCCAGATTGTAAAGGCAATCCATCCTTCCCACCGACTTACCCGCAGCCCAATTTCGCCAGATATTTCAGTGAACTTAAAGGCGTTGGAAAGTAAATGTACTAGCATCTGACGTAAGCGCAATTCATCTGCCACGATCTGGTCTAAGCCTAGTTCAATGGAGAGAGTAAATTGAGGAGTCGATGAACGGGCTTCAGATTGGGCGGCTGATGATTTGGTAGTTTGAGTGTGGATAGCTGTTGCTTCCGATAGGGCGCGATCGCACACAGCCCGAATTTTGACTGGGGTTAATGTCAAATCCATCTGTCCCGTTTCCATGCGGGTCAGATCCAAAATGTCATTGACTACACTCATCAAATGGCGTCCACTTTGATGAATTAATCCGGCATAACGGGCTTGACGCTCGTTGAGTTCTCCCAATTGCTGATCTACAAGCAACCGTGATAACCCCAAAACGGCAGTCAACGGAGTCTTCAGTTCATGACTAATACAAGCTAAAAACTCATCTTTTAACCGATTCAATTGAATTAAATCGGCATTTTTAGCAGCCAGTTCTTTGCAAAGCTGCTGCTGTTCAGTCACATCAGTAGCTAACACTAACCATAAGTCAGTGTTGTGAGCGTAGCGGGGCGCAGTCCGTGCTGAAGAACCAGCCGCGTGGGCGGATCTCTCGATTTGAGAAGCCACTGCGTTGCTCAGAAAAACTTCTGACTCAGCATTTATGACTTTCAGATCAGGACTATCTAACGGGATTTTGGCAAACTGCCAGATTCGCTCCTGACCGTTTTGAACTTCGACAACGCAGGTGCAAGTACCTACCTGACTATCCAAGAAGCACCGACTAAATGGAGTCTCTATAACTGCTTGTTGTTCCTGGTTGTAAGACTGTGAGATTGGCAAGCCTGGTTGAGGTATTGCTTCACCCTGTAACGATAAGGGATGTTCTTCTAGATGATTTATGCTCGGCGTCGGTTGTCCCTCATCACCAAGCTCATCTCCTCTACCATTGGAATGAACCTTGACTGCTTTTTGAGTGGCGTATTCTGTTTTTTTGACTTTGGCGGGGGCAAGTATTGCCTCAACCTGTTGCTTAACTCCTTCTGGATCTTTTAAAACTCCTAATTGCTGCCACCAAGCTGGATTTTGCGCCACTACCTCGCCTGTACCCGTTTGCAACATCAAAGGCCAAGGCAGTCTTTCCAATAGCTGTACTAATGACTTGTGTTCATTTTGCACCCGCACCCGCGAGTGAGTTGTCACAGGCGCATCATACTCTTGGGGTGTCTCTTGAGGCGACATTTGGGCGGTTGAGCCGAGTGGAAATGAGCCTGTGGCTCTCTGCTTCGCCAACAATTGCAACAAGCGTAAGTTATCTACCAGCCCCAAAAACTTGCCATCGGAGTCAATTAGCGCCCAATCTAAATTCTGGTGTTTTTGGGCTTGTTGGTAACGCAACCACCAACTTAATTGCTCTACATGCTTGGAAGCTGGTATTGTCTGTATTGGGTCAATTAGAGCTTGACCTAGGGTGGAGAGTGACTGCTGTAAATTTAAAAATGTATCACCATCATCTGCTAATAATTTTTGTATTAAACGGGCAGAATACAGCAAACCTATGGGGCTTTGCTGTTGATTCACTACCACCAAGCGATCGCACTGCTCTTTCTCAAAAATCTCCAGCACCACTGCCAGAGTACTTGTTTCTAAGCAGCTGGGTACGGTTGCTAGAAAGTCATAAAGCGGGTACTGTAGCATTGACATAGGGATTTGGGGGTCATTCTTCCTGTGGAAACCTCCGGCATGATCATCTGGCAACTGCTGATGCTCTTTGAGCCTGAAGTAATATTCTCCAAGAAGACTCACATAAGCGATTCTGGTTACACCAACGCCACTAAAATCATCTAATGGGCTTTGCCCTCAAAGACACTTGACTGGTCTAAATTTTCCAAGCGGTGGCGTTTATATTTGCCGCTCTCAAATTTTTCAGTGACTAGCCTGATTTTGTATCCTACTGGTATTGAAACTCCTCATCGATAGCAACGGTTAAAACAATTATGGCTCCAAAGATTCGCTTTAGAACCTTGAGGAATTATAATGATTTAGAATGCGACAATCCTTTAAGTTCGTTTAAGTATCTTATCAAGGAGTGAAATCTAGAAATCTGTATGTAGATAGATATGCATATGCGAATCATAATTTAGATACTGCACCTTCTGTGGCAAACGCCTCATCAACGACCTACTAAGTCTTACTACTTAGTCGCTGCATCAGGTTGTTAAGTAACCAGCACTTTGTCTTAACACAAAGTATTTGCCTGAGATGGAACTCACAGGTTTACTCCACATTCAATTTTAAACTGCAAGCTTTTGCCATACCTATCAGCTAACCACTCTTGGTCAAGGCGATCAAGGAGATATGTAAATAATAAATGTTACTACCCATATTGATTCTGCAACCTCATGTTAAAAAATGTTTAAATAATTCCTCTTCTCTGTCCAAACAGCAAGGTTTGAGCGAGTTGATGTGGAAATTTTTCTATATAATCATTGGACGATTGGGCTACCAGCCTGTAGCTGCAACTATCCCTATTAAAACTCACTATTTACCTGGGTGGGTGCAACCAAACTTGCATGAACAATCCATAGACACAAATTGCTATGTATTTACGTGTCACAAGCAAATAAATCAGCAGATATTTCAGCAGATGACTCCAACTGATCAACAAGTACTGTTGGAGCAGCTTAAATCAGATTACAGCCAAATACTCATATACTATTTTACCGCAGAAAAAAATCTTAAAGAAAAAATTGATAAATTTATCAATGCTGTATTTTATGCTAATATCCCTGTGCCTCAAATCATCAAAATTCACATGGAACTAATTGAAGAATTTTCTATACAGCTAAAATTAGAAGGAAGGAGTGATGAAACATTACTTGATTACCGCTTGACATTGATAGATATCTTGGCTCACTTGTGCGAAGTTTATAGAAGTTCAGCTTCTAAATAGATTCAATTTATTTATTTTATGTTTAACTTAGCACAGGCTGCTACTATAACTTTCGTCACACTCCCCAAGCACATCTTAATATTTATATTCTCAAGCCTAGCCTGTAAACAATATGGATAAAGCTAGAAAAACTTATGTTCTCAAGCTTTATGTAGCAGGGAACACTCCTAATTCAGTACGGGCCTTAAAAACACTCAAAAATATTTTAGAGCAGGAGTTTCAAGGTGTTTATGCTTTGAAAGTAATCGATGTACTAAAAAGTCCACAGTTGGCAGAAGAAGACAAAATATTAGCCACGCCAACGTTATCAAAAATTTTGCCCCCGCCCGTTCGCAAGATTATTGGAGATCTTTCAGACAGAGAAAGAGTGTTAATTGGATTAGATTTACTTTATGAAGAACTGAGTGAAGAAAACTTTTAAGAGTGAAATATCTAATCATAAAAAAATTGATTACAAACTTTAGTAATAGAATAACTGGGTTTAATACCTAATTTGTTACCAAGCAATGAGTGAAAAAGACCAAGCAGAGCAAAACAAAACACCGTTAATTGGGGGTGTAGAAAAAATCCGCACGATGATAGAAGGTTTTGACGATATTAGTCATGGCGGCTTACCTGTTGGTAGAACTACCTTGGTAAGTGGCACATCTGGTACAGGCAAAACTTTATTCTCTCTTCAGTTTCTCTATAACGGTATCACCTACTTTGATGAAGCAGGAGTATTTGTCACTTTTGAAGAATCACCCAGCGACATTATTAAAAATGCTTATATTTTTGGGTGGAATTTGCAACGCCTCATTGATGAAGGTAAGTTGTTTATTCTTGATGCTTCTCCTGATCCTGAAGGACAAGATATCGTCGGTAACTTTGACCTTTCGGCACTCATTGAGCGATTACAATATGCTATTCGCAAATACAAGGCAAAACGGGTTTCAATCGATTCAATAACAGCGGTATTTCAGCAGTATGAAGCGATGGGAGTAGTACGGCGTGAGATTTTTCGTCTTGTAGCACGTCTCAAACTACTGAATGTCACTACCATCATCACCACTGAACGTAGCGACGAATATGGCCCTGTTGCCTCTTTTGGGGTGGAAGAATTTGTTTCCGATAATGTGGTAATTGTTCGCAATGTATTAGAAGGAGAACGCCGACGCCGCACAAGTGAAATCCTCAAATTACGCGGTACAACTCACATGAAAGGCGAGTATCCTTTCACAATTACCAATGAAGGAGTCAACATCTTCCCTTTGGGGGCAATGCGCCTAACTCAAAGGTCTTCTAACGTACGCGTTTCCTCTGGGGTCAAAACCCTAGATGAAATGTGTGGAGGTGGATTCTTTAAAGATTCAATTATTTTGGCAACGGGAGCCACTGGTACTGGTAAGACGCTGTTAGTCAGCAAGTTTATTCAAGATGGCTGTCTTTCTGGCGAACGAGCAATACTATTTGCTTATGAAGAATCACGCGCTCAATTGTCTCGCAATGCCTCTTCTTGGGGAATTGATTTTGAAGAATTAGAACACCAAGGTCTACTCAAAATAATTTGTACATATCCCGAATCAACTGGTTTAGAAGACCACTTGCAAATTATTAAATCAGAAATTGCTGTCTTTAAGCCAGCCCGGATTGCAATTGATTCCCTCTCAGCACTAGCTAGAGGAGTAAGCAATAATGCATTCCGGCAATTTGTGATTGGTGTTACTGGTTACGCGAAGCAAGAAGAAATAACTGGTTTTTTTACCAATACAACCGATCAATTTATGGGGTCACATTCAATTACAGATTCCCATATTTCCACGATTACAGACACAATTTTGATGTTGCAATACGTAGAAATTCGTGGAGAAATGTCACGAGCAATTAACGTATTTAAAATGCGGGGATCATGGCACGACAAGGGTATCCGTGAGTACAATATCACTGCCGATGGCCCCGAAATTAAAGATTCTTTCCGTAACTACGAACGAATTGTCAGTGGTGCTCCGACCCGCGTTAATATTGATGAAAAGGCGGAACTTTCTCGCATTGTTAGGCGTTTTGAAGACAAACAGAGTTCCGATCCTTAAATTTGGTATCGTAGTATATCCCTTCCTAAATTTAGTATCGTGCTATATTCTGTGGTGAGGTAAAGGTTTCTGCCGCTAGATTGATTTTCGTGTGAGGCGATGCGGTGAAAGGACAGCAATTATTCCATAGCTTCTTACCTGGTGTGACAGCAGCAGTCTTAACAACCCAGCCTGCTTGGGCTGGTACTGTAAAAGTAAGTGGGGTACAACCAACGTCTTCTCCTAGTGTTTTGACTTCTACTTATAGTCGAACATTAGTTACGGACATCATTACTACCCAACTGCCTAATACTGGGGATGTTAGTATTCCAGCCCTAGTACCTGCTCCTAGTTTCACTAAACTCGGTGTAAAGCCTTTAATTAATCATAGTATTCCAATGCTTGTGACTTGGTACACTAGTGTACCAATAGAACAAGTCTCTAAGAGAGATAAAGGTAGATTTTTCAGTTTGACACCTACCTCTGATCTCTCTCAACAGCCAGATGTGAATTATTCTGCTCAAAACCAACAACAGAGTAATTCAGCCACTTATAAGCAGAAATTAGAAAATATAGTAGTTTCCAACTCTACTGCAAAACCTGCTTTTATCGCAAAAAAAATCTTGCCACTGGCTGCTGTGAAGAAGCCAGCGGTTCCGAAAAAAAATGTTGATACTCAGTTACAAACATTTTTACAGACTTCAGCTACAGGTGTAACAGCAGCAGAATTGTTGGCAGTCGATAGGTGTCCGCAGCAAGTAGGAAAAAGCCAAACTGCTCCTCGGACTTACTTACTTTTTGCCTCAAATACTTGCCCACAACAAAATACTGCTGGAAAACGTGTAGCTCAGAATAATATCCCTAGTGCGCCAGGAACGGTAAACCCTGTACCACCCGGTTCTGTGCAAACGCCTGTTGTGCCAGGAACGGTAAACCCTGTGTCGCCCGGTTCTGTGCAAATTCCTGAGAATCTCAATCCCAGTCCAAATCCTCTGCAATATCCCACTAAACCAGAGGAAGTGACACTTGAGAGAAATGAGCCGATTACTTTGGCACAGGCTCTAGAGCTAGCACGGCGTAATAATCGGGATTTACAGGTAGCGATATTGCAGCTAGAACGCAGTAGAGCTGCTGTACGAGAGCAGCAAGCTGCTTTGTTTCCTAATCTTAGTATTGGTGCGGACATCACTCGTCAGCAGTCTGCTAGTACTCAGCTTCAGTTGGAACAACAAGAACGGCAAACGGGTATACCACAGCCGGGGGATGAAGCTAGTACAGCTTTTTCCGGTCAAGCCGAACTGACGTATAACCTCTACACTTCTGGGAGACGGCAAGCTGCTATCAGACAGGCTGAGGAACAGGCACGATCCGATGAGTTGGCTTTAGAGACTCAGTCTGAGGTAATTCGGCTGAATGTTTCTACTGACTACTACAATTTGCAACAAGCAGATGAAAACGTCAGGATTGCCCAGTCGGCTGTGCAGAACTCCCAAGCTAGTTTGCGTGATGCAGAAGCTTTAGAACGAGCGGGAGTTGGTACTCGGTTCGATGTATTGCGCTCTCAGGTGAATTTAGCAAATGCCCAACAAGATCTGACTAGGGCTATATCTGAGCAGCAAGTTGCCCGTCGTCAGTTAGCTACTCGGTTAAGTTTGACGCAGTCAGTAAATATCAGTGCGGCTGATCCTGTGCAATTAGCTGGTCTTTGGAACCAGACGCTAGAGCAAAGTATTGTGCGAGCTTTTCAAAACCGTCCAGAATTGCAACAGCAGTTGGCGCAACGTAACATTAGTGAGCAACAGCGACGCCAAGCCCTTTCAGAGCTTGGCCCTCAAGTTAGTTTGGTTGCCAGCTACAATCTGCTAGATCAGTTCGATGATAGTGTTAGCGTTACCGATGGTTATTCGGTGGGTGTGAGGGCTAGCCTGAATTTATTCGATGGGGGAGCGTCAAGAGCAAGGGCGGCTCAAGCAAGAAGTAATATTGCGATCGCAGAAACTCAATTTGCTGAGCAACGCAATCAAATCCGCTTTCAAGTAGAACAAGCTTTTTCTACCCAGCAATCTAATTTGAACAATGTTCAAACCGCCAATACTGCTTTAGAACAGGCTAGGGAAGCTCTACGTTTAGCGCGTTTGCGATTCCAGGCTGGTGTAGGTACTCAAACTGATGTCATTAACTCTGAAAACGATTTGACAAGAGCCGAAGGTAATCGAGTCCAAGCGATTTTGGATTACAACCGTGCTTTAGCTCGGTTACAACGAGCCGTCACAGCTAGAGGATTACCCTAGTACCACCACGCATCTGCCTCAAGGCATCGCGGAATAAAACACCATTTCTAATTGAAAATCTCCAAAAAAATCTTCTACTCTAGTGTAATTACTGAGTTAGAAGATTTTTTTTGTAAAAAAAATTGTGTTAAAACACATTCATAATAGGCTATACTCCGTTAGCCTCACGTAATTAGTAGTTCGTAATTAAACGTGAGTTGAATAAACTTCTTCTTGCCTTGAACTGATAGTTAAAGTCAAACAGAGGGATGGTTTTGTGTAGTAAAACAGAAATACTTAGGATATGAATTACGAATTACGTAGCTTGCTTCTCGCCGGAGGCGAATATTACGAATTACGAATTACAAAATTGGACTAACATAACTGAGTGTTCAATCCCTCGCCTTGTCAAGAATTCATGACTAAAGTAACATCACAAGAGATTGCACAGTTTCGCTCTCAATTAGCAGATGATCTCGTAGCTCTAGAAGCGCTGGACTTGATTGAAGACTGTGATGGAGATTTAGAAGATGCAGCGATGACGCTAGCTATTCGAGCCGGACAACAACCCGAAAGAGCAAATTCAGAGTGGTTAGACGCTTTGGCTAGAAAATGGCGTGCTGTGATTTGTGAACAAGAATATCGGGAAGAATTGCTGAACAGATCGCTTCAGAAGATGATGGAACACCTTAAAACAATGCCGACGTTTCCTAAGATTTTAGCAACGCCAGTTTTGATATATGTCCTCAAGCAAGGCGTGAGTAATTTTTGTGAGCCACTGGATTCGCTCAAGTGATTGGTTGATTTAGATTGAACTTGTACTATTCTCGATTTAGGGAGATGGGAGCTTTCTGACGAGTGACATCTTTATTCTGACCCTGCCCAACGACAGATTGATGCAACTAGTACTGTTACGCTGTTAATTAAAGCAAAACTTTTATTAGACACTATTGTTAATCAATGAATTACCTTGTTGCTGTATTACCAGACCGTATTCAAGCTGAAGCTGCTTATTTAGCCTTAGAAAAAGAAGGCATAAACAGTACTATCCTGGGCAAGGGGTATAAAACTGCTGACGAGTTTGGTTTAATCGACCCCAAAGAGCAAGCCAAAAAGCAAGCACGGCTGATGACAATCTGGCTAGTACCATTCGGTTTTTTTGCAGGATTTACCTTCAGCCTCATTACAGGTTTAGACACTTTTGCCTGGGCGGGTGAAATTGGTAATCACATCGTTGGCGGACTGTTGGGTGCTGCTAGTGGTGCTATGGGTGGTGTAATTGTCGGTGGCGGAGTCGGTTTACTCGTGGGAAGTGGTGATGCTTTGCCTTACCGCAATCGTTTGGATGCGGGTAAATACTTAATTGCAGTTCAAGGTTCTGAAACTCTCACTCGGCAAGCAACCAGAGTTTTACGTCAGTTTGAGCCAGAAAATATTCAGGGTTATGCTGACACAACTAGCGTGTAGCTAATAAATCATAGTTTACATGTGACGAGATAGCGACTTGAGTTGCTTTCTTGTTCTTTGGAGGTGGCGCAAGCCGCTACTATAAAAAACAAATCTTAAGTTAAGAGGTTGTTAGGGGTGAGAGTTCCTGATAATTGGCATACGTCAGAGGTGCAAGATTTGTTATCCAACTATACCTAAAACTTGGCGATCGCTCGTAGTTAATCTGAGGTGTATGCTTAATGCACATTAGAGATGAAAGCCTGCTGGAATGGGAATTAAAGTTAGAATTAAGATAGTTTTAGCAGATTAATTCTCAACTGATAACTCATAATTTTTCAGAATGTTGCCAAGAGAAGAACTTTTAAAAGGTGTAGAAAATCGAGATAGTATAGCTCGTGTAATTGATCAAGCGGAGCAAGCCATCAAAACTTGGGAAGTGGTTTTGACGGATTTTTTATCTCCTCCAGAATTGGTAGAAATTCAACGAGTGTTTAGTCGCTTAACAGAAGTGCAACTGGTAGCATGGGGTGGATATCCGCAAGCTGAACGCAAAAGAATAGCGATCGCGCGTTCGGAAATTCCCCTAGATCAGTCTCAAGTTAGTCTCGTAGTACTAGAAATTGCTGGAAATTTCTTGTTTGACACAGCAACTCACCGCGACTTTTTAGGCGCAATGTTGGGGACGGGAATTGTCCGCGAAAAGACTGGAGACATTATTGTTTTAGGGGAACGAGGAGCGCAAGCAATTGTAGCACCAGAGTTGACGGAATTTTTGGAAATGAGTCTTAAACAGGTGCGATCGGTTAGCGTGAAAACTCAGCCGATTGATATCAACGAGTTAAAAGTTCGGGAACCGAAGAAAAAAGAATTAACCACTGTCGAGGCTTCTTTGCGGTTAGATGCGATCGCCTCTGCTGGTTTTGGGATGTCTCGCAGCAAAATGGTAGATTTAATCGACTCCAGTGATGTTCGCGTCAATTGGAAGGAAGTTACTCAAGCTAGTTCTCAGGTTAAATCAGGTGACTTAATCGCTATTCGCGGTAAAGGACGTTTAGAAGTTGGTGAAATCGCCGTCACTAAAAAAGACCGTTACCGAGTGCAATTGACACGGTATATGTAGAGGTAAAAGTTCTCATTCTTCAACTTTAAAATGTTTTGCCAACATATTTAGTAAAATTTGGCGTGGTACGAGCCGAGATAATTTACTTCTGATTTGAGTAGTGGTATCTGAACTAATAACAGTTGGATACCCATTTTCTAAAGCTTGTAGCGATTCTTGAACCACTTTTTCGACAGAATAAACCTTATCTGTACTTTCTGCCAGTGCTGGAGGAAAATTAGCTTCTGCAAAAAAGTTGGTTTCTATTGGCCCTGGACAAGTAACTAAAACTCGAACACCATAGTCACGATTTTCTGCCCAAAGTGCCTCACTAAAACTGAGAATAAAAGCTTTACTAGCGGCATAAACAGAAAGGTATGGTATCGGTTGAAATCCGGTAATTGAGGATACGTTAATAATACTTCCTGAACGACGTTGGCGCATTAGGGGTAGAAACTTATGGGTTAAATCTACCAATGCCAAAATGTTTAATTGTACGATTTTAAGTTGTCTTTCAACATCTCCTTCGGCAAAGTCTCCATAGTACCCAAAACCAGCATTATTGATTAATAAGTCAATTATTAATCCCTGATTTTTCGTAGCATCAAATACACTGGCAGCCGCATTAGGTTCTGTGAGGTCTTTAATAATAACGTCTACTTGAATTTTGTATTGCTCTTGTAGTTCTTTAGCTAATAGGTTTAGTTTTTCTTCAGAACGAGCAACAAGAACAAGATTTGTATTGCGTGCAGCTAGTTCTTTAGCAAAGGCTTTACCAATACCACTAGATGCGCCAGTAATTAAAGCAGTTGACATTCTATCTATTAAAATCGTTTTTATCCACTTGATAAATATTAACTATACTTACTATCAATTTTTCACTATCTAGAGTTATATACCAACCAGGGTAAAGTAATTGTCAGTAGGATAGATAGTTTTCCAGCTTTCCATTAAATAGTAACAATGGTTATATGTAATTTGTATCATTAGCAAAAAATCGCATTAACGTTGGGATTTACATCTGCATTTGGGAATAATAAACCAAGTGTTAATTATCTTAAATATGGCGTTTTTACACAAAATTAACTGAAAAATTCTACATAAAAACCCTCAAAATAACTCGCTACAGCCGAAATAAAGGATCAGTTACGTTATGTTATGGCGTAGGCGTAGCCCAACCTAGGCATCGCCTGATTCCTGCTTTTAATCTTGGCTTCTCAGGGAAATGTATGCTATATTTGATAATTGTGTGGTTAAGGACGTATAGCTCAGTTGGTTAGAGCGCTACGTTGACATCGTAGAGGTCACTGGTTCGAATCCAGTTACGTCCATCTATTATATAGTGACAAATTATCTGTCACCAATGACAGATTAATGTGAAAAGGCGGCGTTGAAGGCACTTTGTCAAGGATATACGGAGACTTGTTAAAATACCGTTGTAATACCGTTGTAATCAATTAACAAGCCGTTATTTTTACCTTCATGGACGCGGTTTGCACGGGCGATCGCTTGCATGAGAGTATGTCCTTGTAAGGGTTTATCGACGTAGAGGGTCGCAAGGCTAGGGATATCAAAGCCAGTTAACCACATGGCGCAGACAATGGCAAAACGGAAGGAGTATTTCTCGTTTTTAAATTCTTCCTCTAGATTGAGACTTTTGATAATCTGACGATGGGGAACTATATCTAAACCCCAATCTTTGAAAGTTTTAACTTCGTTTTGGGCTTCGCTGATAACGACTAAATATTCTGTTGACTGCAACCATTGCAAATGTTGCTGATACTCCATCTCCTCTTGTTCATCAGCGGCTTGTTTAACTAATTGTTTCTGTATTTGTATCGTTTGCCTCCAGTATTTATGGATAAGTTCGTGCATCCGCACAGCAGTAATCTTGTACTGACTCCTATATTAAAACGTGGATATATCTTGCTAATGCGCTGGTAAATGTGAATATATAGTTTCTCTTTAGCAATTGTACGCTTGGCACGAAATCTTGCTCCATCAGGTTTTTCTTTATGCTTGTTGTTTAGGCGAAACTACATTGCTCCTAAAACTACGTCTAAGCATTGTAATACTGGATGATCGTGTGATTTAACCTCAGCCATCTGATTTTTATCAAGGAAAATACCTGCACTTTGGAATTGAGGATTTTTATTTAAGCCGAGCAAAAAGTTTTTAAAGCTGGCTGCTTTTTCTCGTGTATCAGGAAGGTCATCTAGATAAAGTCTAACTCTTATTCTTTCCTGTTCTGAGTTAGAGTGTTGCAATCCGAAAACGTGTTTAATAAATTGATAGTAAAGTAAAAAATACTCATTATGATCCTACTGAGGACTTAAATTGTTAGGAATATTACAATTTTGAGTAAACATAATTCTGATTTTGATGATATCAGCTTCGATGAAGTCAAAAAACGCTTCCATCAAATAAATATATTTATATAGATATTGATCGGTTAATTTTGACCATTTAACCTCGTTGTACAAATTTAAATCATTTTTCTTAGCTATTAAAGCTTTTTGAACTTCGCGCAAGTCCTGAGAACGTACCAACGCACCACCATAAAAGTGAGAAAAGAAACGTCCTTTGTCAATCGATTCGTCACAATAAAATATATACTCCTTAGACAATTGCACCTCTCCTATGGCGATGCTACCCGCTAGTTAATTGCTGGTTAATTTGTACTATAGTAGCAGGAAAATCTCTGAATTACGCTGCTATGCTTCCATTCAGGATGCGAGGGAGGAATAAATCGCGGGCTTGGCTAAGGTCATTATTATATTTTTTCAGCAATTCAATTTCTATAAGAACTGAATTTGCAAAATTATTAAATTTATGCTGAAGCTGCTCATCAGGAATAAGAATTTTAACTCCGTGGATTACATTTCTATTTAAAGTTGGCACTGCTGTACCTGCTTGATAACTGCTTAGATCCATCTGTGAGAGTAGACAATAGGTAAAAGGTAGCGTAACTTTTTTAAACTCCTTTACCTAAAGCGTGGTGTTCAAGGGCCAGAAGTCTTTATGTATGTACATTACAGTTCCTACAGTTCCACTTCTTCCGGTTACAATACCAGGAGCTTTTACTTTAGGTGTATCATGAAATCCATTAATTCCAGTTGATGCATATACAGGGATATCTCCAGATTTTCGGTCTTTGCTTGGAAGATCAAAACCTCTCTGAAGTATTAAAGCTTCACTAAAATCTATACGATTCCACCCCTCTGGAATGCCATCAACTACCTTCACCGACTCGTAGCCAGGGAAGTGCAGACGCACAAACCATTCTTTGTAAAGCTGGTGGATAGACTCTTGCAGCAGTGCTATTCGGCGGTTGTTGTTGTCGATGAGATTGTCGTATGTTGAGAGGATGTCAGCTATGCGTTGTTGGGTTGTAAGTGGCGGAGTCAATATCGAAAAAGTTAGCAGTTTTTGTAGACTCAAATTATCCTGAGCAGCACCTTGTGCAATCTGTTTGTATCGTGCTTGTACAGTATCAAAGAAGTATTTGATATATCGCACATCACATATATGAGGATTAGCTATAAATCCAATGATACTGTATGGAAAACAAGCATTGAAAGAAAGAATAGCTGTGTCAGCAATATTTGCTGCAATTGTTATACATAAAGTACCTGCTGACCAAAGACGGCTTTGAGATAATCCTTTTTCATTGTATGTTTGTGTATAAGATCTAATATAAAAATGAGAGTGCTTTACGTCTCCGGTCTGAATAAAAGGATAATTTCCTCCATACAGAGACTCATCATCATGCGGTCTATGACGAGACCTACCTCTAGACACATATCCTAGTTCATCGAGTTTACGCTCAGCCCACGTCATATCCCCAACTCCTCAAAATTCGCCGCAATAGCCGCCGCTAACTCCACCGCCTCCTCATTCAAACTCGCCAACTCTAAATGAATTTCCCGCATTCTCTCCTCAAAATCATCCTCATCTTCCCCATCCAAAGCTGTCACACCCACATATCGCCCAGGTGTTAAACTACTATCCTGCTTGGCAATTTCATCACGAGTTACCAATTTACACAACCCCGGTACATCCACAAACACCGCTTCGGGAAACCGAGTTTGTAACCAGGTGACTTGCGCTTTCAAATACAGCGTAGACTTAATAGCAGAAATAGCCGTATCTCGACCTATATCAAGTACATCACGTTGTTTTTTTATTTCTTTCGCGTCCCAACTTTCTTGTTTACGCGCGTCTAGCTTTTTCTCTGCAAGTTCCACAGCACGGGTGGCGAGTTTATGCACTTCGTTGATGTGCTTTTGCAGAGTTTTCAATTGCGGAATAAATTGTACAAACTTTGCTGCACAGTCTTTTTGCGCTTCGTTAGTAGACAGTGATTCAGTTTGAGTTACAAAGCACGCAAGATGCATTTGTAATTCACTAATTAAATCTTGTCTCGCCGCAGCAAATTCTTTAATTCCCGTCTCCAACTCTAATAAAGTAGCGCGGAAAGTCTCTACATTCTCATTGGCAATATCTTCAGCAACTAATTCCTCAGCTTGCGGTAACTCCTTTAATAAAGGAAGGGAAGCACCAAGATGATCGCTAAAAATCTGCAATAATTGCATCAACTTAGCTAAGGGTGACTCTAACTGAGTTAGTACATCTTCAATAGTCCCCGCTTTTTGATGCGTTTTGTTTAAATATTCCCGCACCAACCCTAAATAACGTTCTTGCTGACCGCGATACAACCAAGCGATCGCAGTGATATTCTGGAGCTGTTCTTCACTAAAATCGCGGATTTTGCGCGTCACTACCCGGTAAACATTCCGCGCATCAATCATCAACACCTTGTCTTTGCGTTCCGCTGGTTTTCCCTTGTCAAAAAACCACAAGGTACAAGGTAGAGATTTTGTGTAAAAAAAGTTTGTGCCAATAGAGATAATCATATCCACTGCTTGAGTGGCGATCAACTCTTCTCGAATTTCCTTTTCTCCATGTCCCGCATCAGAAGCATAACTTGCCATCACAAACCCCGCCCTACCTCGCTCATTTAAAAACTGTAAAAATACTGTATTTATAAGTAATTTTCATTACTCACAGCTTTAGTTTTTGCAGCAATCCCCGGTATCTTTTTGTCACTAAACAATCGAGGGTCAGTCTTCACCTTCTCTGGACTTACTCCATCGACATTAAACGGCGGGTTAGACATGACAAAATCACATTTTCCCAGCAACTCTTCCCAGCGATCGTAAAAAGTATTATTCTGGCGAATGATCCCTTCTAAAGCATGTACTGCTGGGTTCATCCGCGATAGACGCGTATTAGTATCAGACTTTTCCTGTCCGTAAAAAGTAATTTTTGCGGCTGTCTTGGAAACTCCCCTCAAGTCGGTAAAGTCGCCCACAGAAGTTTTTGCTGCATCATCACCGCGATTTTCGAGAAAATGCCCCGTCTGCACAAACATACCCGCACTCCCGCAAGCTGGGTCTAGGACATTTCCCCGGTCAGGTTCAATCATATTTACAATTGTGCGTACCAAAGAAGGTGGTGTAAAAAATTCCCCTCCTTCCTGCGCGCCACTCATAGCAAACTTATTCAGAAAATACTCGTAAATTCGCCCAAACACATCACCCGTCGCCGTGCGTAACTCTTCCCGGTCAAAAATTCGCACCAAGTTGTACAGCAAATCTTGCTCAAAACTGGTGTAATCTTTTGGCAACACCCCCTGCAACATCTCGACTTCATCCTCAATGGCTTTCATCGCTGTATTAATGGCACTGCCAATATCTGCTTTTTCTGCCAAATTCAGCAGAGCATCATACTGAGCTTCTAGTGGTAAAAAAATCGCTGACTTGCTTTTAAAGTCATCTTTAGCGATCGCGCGTTTTCTCCCACCCCGTGATGGTAAACTCTCCTCAATCTCCACCTTTACAGCATTGAAGCGATTTGTTGCATGGCGGAGAAAGATTAACCCTAGTACGGGCATTTAGATGTCGGTAACTCGGGCAAAGAGAGAATTATATCGTGTCCAGTTGGGCAATGTGCCACGTTTACAATGGGGACAGGGACACACTTGTTTGAAAGCACCCTTATAATTATTTCTTTAGTGCGATCGCAGGAGGCAAAACATGAGCTTAGCTGGGTTAAGAATTGTGTTGGTAGAGCCAGCTGGGCCCTTAAATGTTGGGGCGATTGCCAGAGTCATGAAAAATTTCGGACTACATCATTTAGTATTAGTAAATCCTCAGTGCAATCCGCTGTCGATGGAAGCTTTAAAGATGGCAGTCCATGCTAAAGAAATTTTAGAATCTGCGGTATTGGTAGCAACTTTACCAGAAGCGTTGCAGGGATGTGTACGGGCGATCGCCACCACCGGGCGCGTTCGGAGTTGGGAAATGCCTTTAGAAAACCCTCGCACTGCGTTACCCTGGTTACTGGAGGAACCAGAAAAACCCGCAGCCCTAATTTTTGGCAGGGAAGACCGGGGATTAAGCAATGAAGAATTAAATTATGCTCAGCGGTTTGTTTGCATTCCCACAAATCAGAATTATCTATCTCTGAATTTGGCTACTGCTGTGGCAATCTGCTGTTATGAACTGGCACAATGTGCAGAGTTACCTGAGACTCAGACCCAATCTCAATCTGATCTCGCACCTTTGGATGTTGTGGAAGCATACTACCAGCAACTAGAATCGCTACTGTTGAAAATAGGTTATCTTTATCCGCATACGGCAGCTAGTCGTATGGAAAAATTCCGCCAACTGTACAATCGCGCTCACCTGGAAACAGGCGAAGTAGCAATGCTCCGCGGGATTATGCATCAGGTTGAATGGGCGCTTAAAAACCAGATTGATAGTGAAAACTTGTAACTCATTGTTTAATATGTATCCAATCATCTCCCAAAACGAAGAATATGGCTTAGACTTATAAACACAAAAATGCTACTTAGTAGCAGAGAGGATTTGAGTATCAAAGTATTTGAAGATTAAGTTTTGGGTCAGGAATCTGCAATAAATAAAGTCAAGCGTGTCACAAGGAGTAGCGGTGTCAGAGTCGAGTGACAAACTAACAGCTTTCTCGCGGCGTCAACCTTTAAATAGTCGCCAGCGTCCACTCATTCAAAAAGTGGGACAGAAGAAAGTGAAAAACCAGCAACAGAGTGCTACTGGTGGAGATGTAGGGTTAACACGCCCAAAAAATGGTATCAGTCCTCCCTCAATCCCTACTGGTACACGGAGGGTTAAGGGGTTAGTCATGCCAGCAGCAGTGAAACCAATTCCGACTGCAAAGGGGAAGATTCCACCCTTGAAACCGGGTGCTGTCAAGTCAAAAACAGTGCGTGTAGAAAAGCAGTTGTTGCCGAAAAAAGGCAGACCAGTATCGCGTAAGACGCGGTTAAAGCCAATGGCAAGAACTATGTTGTACGTCCTGCGATTATTAATTGTGGGAGTTGGTATTGGCGCGATTATCGGCACAGTGTTGTCAATATTAGACCCTGCTAATCGGATCAGCACAACTTCGTCGGGGCAATCTAATACTAATGTTGGTGTTGGGCGATCGCAACCACAACCTACCCAAAATCAATCAGTTTCGAGTTTATATCTCTCCCAAGAAATTACTTCCCTAAAAAATGCTGTGCAAAATCTGGCAGCAGCTAACTCAGATCTAACACCTGGAGCATTCTTAGTAGATTTAGACACTGGGGCTTACGTGGATGTGAATGGTTCCGCCAGTTTTCCAGCGGCTAGCACGATTAAAGTGCCGATTCTGATTGCTTTTTTCCAAGATGTAGATGCCGGGAAAATCCGCCTAGATGAAATGCTGACCATGCAACAGGAAATGATGGCTGGCGGCTCAGGAAATCTGCAATACAAACCAGCAGGAACTAAGTACTCCGCTTTAGAAGTCGCAACTAAAATGATTACAATCAGCGACAACACAGCGACAAATATATTAATTGCCCATATGGGAGGCATGGAGGTGCTAAACCAACGTTTTCGCAGTTGGGGATTGACAACCACAACAATTCGTAATCAACTTCCAGATTTACAAGGGACAAATACTACCAGTCCCAAAGAATTGGGGAATTTGATCGCTATTGTGAATCAGGGTAATTTGGTGAGTATGCGATCGCGCGATCTAATCCTTGATATCATGCGCCGAACTGAGAAAGATAATTTACTGCCATCCGGTTTAGGCACAGGTGCAAGGATATACCACAAAACGGGCGATATTGGGACAATGCTGGCGGATGCCGGTTTGGTTGATATCCCAACTGGCAAGCGCTACATAGCCGCTGTCATGGTACAACGCCCCACCAACGATCCTCGCGCCGAAAAACTGATTAGCTCAATTTCTCGTGCTGCTTACGAACAATTTAGCCAAAATGCTGTCACACCAAATAATACGCCGACTACCATACCTGGAACTAGTTATCAATCCCCAGTTATAACTCCTCCTCTCCCCAACCCTACAACAACTAATATGCCCATCAGCGGCTATCAGTCTCCAATAATAGCTCCTCCACCCAATGGCATGGGAAGTACTACACCCATAAATGGTTATCCATCTCCAGCGATGAATCCCCAATATTATCCCCCAAGATAATTTAGGATTTTATGAGTCTATGACTTAGTGCAAAAGAAAATATCTTCATTTTCATCAATTCTCATCCATTCTATTTCCTCCTGCTTAACAACTTCAGTAACTTTAATACGTTTGACGTTAAATCCAGCATCAATTAGACGTTGCTCGTAATCTTGACCGTAGCATCTAACGTGATCGGATTGACCAAATGCTTTTGCTCTTTCAGAAGGATCTATAATTGCTGGATCTTCATAAGTAGTTTCTAACATTATTGGTACTTGTAGGACAGCCCAACCTTCATAAGTTAAGACCCGATAAAATTCGCGCATTGCCTTGCGATCATCTAAAACGTGTTCAAGAACGTGGCTGCAATAAATTACATCAAAAGTATTATCTGGATATTGAATATTCGTAATATCCATCTTTACCATAGCGGCAGGATTATCAATATCTGCGGACAAATATTCTAAATTCTGCATTCCACTCAGTCGAGTAGCTAAACACCCTTCTGGTGCAACGTGGAGCATTTTTTTCTGATTTGAATCAAAAAGATTAGTTTTCTTTTGAAAGAATAACCAAATTAGTCGATGTCTTTCTACTGAATCGCAGATAGGACACCTAACATCCAGTCTGCGGGGATAGCCATATGGTAGAAAAGATCGCAAATTGCTTTGGCAAATCGGACAAAAACGAGCATTCCCAAAAAACAGAACTTGTCCTATAGGCCCTTTGACAACTTCGCGAGCCAAAGATCTAATTATTAAATTCATGATTTGTGGTTCATCTAAATAAAGAGAACATCAGTTGGTATTTAAGACGGCAATTCAGGAAATTGTCGTCTTAAATACCTAACTCACCGATAATAAATTCCGCTGCTAGTACCATTTCGAGTTTTTCAAAGTACTTGAGCGTAGGATTAAATGTTGGATACTGGAAATATCATGAATAAATTTATTGACTTATAATCAAGATATTTCACACTATTAATACCCAGTTGGCTCATTGACAAACTTGGCAAATTTATCCAAATAAAATTCCATACAATTTATTTTGTCATAGAGCAATTCTCATATTTAAAAATTAATATATCTTAAACTTTTAACTTTTCTGATACCGCATTCCTGGCAGTTGGGAAATTAAACCCATAAGTTCCAACTGTAATAAAGCACTGGAAACTGAGCTAGCAGGCAAATCTGTTTGTTGAACAATAAAATCAAAGGGTAGAGCATCACAAGTAAGTGCATCCATTACCCTTTGTAGTTCTGGCGATAAATCAGGCAAACTTAACTGCTCAAATATTGGTGATACCTCCATTACATCAAGTTGTGGAACTGCTCCCAACATAGTTAACAGTTCGTCTATTTCCTTAAGAATAAAAGAAGCTCCTTGATTTAGTAACTTTAAACAACCTTGAGCCGGGTTATCATCTAGCCTTCCAGGTAGTGCATAGACATCTCGACCAAATTCATTTGCATAGGTAGCTGTAATTAAAGCACCAGATTTCAAAGGTGCTTCCATTACCAAGATGGCACGGCTTAAACCTGCAATAATCCGGTTGCGGCGAGGAAAGTGAGTGCGATCGGGTGGGGTTTTTGTTGGATATTCACTCACAACTAACCCAGCAGTCAAAATATGTTTGTACAGATCTCGATTTTTGTGTGGATAGATGACATCTACACCAGTACCTAAAACAGCGATCGTCCGTCCACCTGCTTTCATCGCGGCGGTATGGCTTTCTGTGTCAATTCCCTCCGCCATACCAGAAACAACTGTAAAACCATTTTTAGCCAAAGCTGTGCTAATTTGGCGAGTCCAACGAATACCATACTCCGATGGTTGGCGTGTCCCCACAATCCCAACCAGTGGTTTTTGTCCCAGATTTTCTTGCAGTTCAACTTCACCGCGATAGTACAAAATTGGCGGTGGGCTAGGAGTTTCCAGCAGCAAACGGGGATAATCTGTATCTGCTGGTGTCCAGAAATGCGAGTTTTCTTGCTGATGTTTGATGAATAGATTTTCTGGGTGTAGACGCGATCGCTGTTGTACTACTTTTTCCAATGTCTGAAAGCCAAAACCTTCAACTTCTCCCAATTGAGCCTTGCTAGCTTTCCAAGCTATTGCTAGCGTACCGAAATGCTGTTGCAACCGTCGCAGCAATACCGGGCCAATCCCAGAAATTTGCGACCAAGCTAGCCAATACGCACCCTCTTCTACCACAATTCCATCCTCACGCCTACTGGTTTGAGTATTCCCCAAATTAGGCTTTTCTGTTTGTGTGCATGGATAGCAGGGGGGTAGGGGAAAGAATAATTAATGACAAATGACGAATTACGTAAAGCCTCCGGCATAGCTACGCTTAGAGCGCAGCGTGGCATAACCCATTACAAATTACAAATTATGAATTATGAATTAGAGCGAAGCGACTTATCTCCTATGCTTTCCAATTGAAAAACCGAGCATAAATATAAGCGATAGTTTCTGACATGATTGTCCGCACACCTTCGCTAGAAACCCACCACTTACTTGGATCGTAATTATTGTTTTTGGCTGCAATTACACCCACTTTAATTTGGGGAGCAAGTATTTGTTTGAATAACAGCCAACTCCTACGGGAATGAACGTCCCAGGAGAGAAGATTAATTGATTTTATCTTGATATCTGAATTAGATAGCCAGCGGCGAAACTCGGCAGCAGATGCATAACTACGATTCTTGATAACAGAAGGAGTAGGAACAGCTATCACTTTCTCTGATGCTAAACCGAGCTTTTTGAAGGTAGCGGCTGAAACTTCTGCAAAGTTTTTGTATCCAATCAGATAACTTCCTCTATCTATGCTGCTTCCTGTAGTAATAATTAGGCGATAAGAACCACTATTAAACTCAGTCAAAGCTTGTTGTATTCCATAGTCTGGTACCCATCCTTCAACAACTAATGCATCTGCTGTTTTGATGGGAGAATTTACGGCTAGAAATGGGTGGATATGAGTAATTAGCAAGAATATTAAAGAAGCGGCAGTAGCAATAAATATCAACCATCCCTGAGCCGTAAGTGTCCAGATTTGTTGGCGTTTAAGTAGCCGAAATTTGGGAATTTTTAGATATTTGTGAGATCTTCTCTGCATTAAGCCTTTACTGAGCTTTGATTTTTCAAATAAGCAAATACAGATTTATCGCCGATATCAGGAGGAATTGCTTGCACTACTTTACGCAAAGCAAATACTAGAAACAAAATTGCCCAAACTCCTAATAAAATCTGTTCTGCTTGAGTTGGTATAATGCCCACTAAATGTCCTAATAATAGTAGTGGTACAGTAATAGTTAATACCTTGGTTTCCAGACGATTAAAGCAAAAAGCTTCTTTGAAATAAATGCCTGTTAAAGCAACGAAAGTAAAACCAACTCCGAATAAAGTAACGGGATGATTGTAAACAGTAAGAGCCAAAGGTTCACTACTAGCCAGGGCGAAGGCTACAGCTGTAATGCTACCGATCGCCCAAAAAATTTGCAACAATCGGTGTAGTGATGCCATGTAGATATGAATGGTAAATAAACTGACACCGAGAGCGAGACTAAAGCAGGCATATAACAGCGTCAGTGTGGTGAAAACATTCGGGTTATTGTTGAGCAAAACCAAAGCGCTGCCGATGGCAAAGCTAAGTGCAGCTACCATTAAACCAGCACGATAAATAATTACGCCGGTGCGATCGCTCTGAGTAATTGTAAATTCCCCGAACTGACCTTGATAAATTTCTGGTGCGGATAGTGTTTGCGTAGTCATATAAAAGCAATGAGTAAGGATAGCCAGTAGTTTGCGCTGCTGATTCCCTTGTCAAGTGCGAAGGGAATTTACTGACTGGTTACTTTTATTATGATGGGCAATCAGGCTAACTTAGCATCATAATATTTCTTCGCTTGCAACAGGTAGGAGTAACAAGCACTTTGGAGCTTAGTTATTTCTTATAAAAATAAGACTTGTAACGTATCTTGCCAGTTAATCTGTAACTGTAAATGAGCATTACCGCTATTAATAGCAATTTCTACCCAGCCATGACTGCCAATTAAAGCGATCGCTTCTCCAACATTGACATCAGCGTAAGTTTCACATCCAGGTATAGTCAACCCAGCGACTTGCACACTCCAAGTTTTGCCTTGCACGCAACTCCTTGGAATGTTGCTCACTAAGTTGCCAAAGTGATCAATGTATTGAATGCAACCCGCCATACCAGTTGGTGTTTCGTTACAATAGTTTATATCCAGTTGTACCAAATCTGTGGGATTAATTTCTCGTCCAAGCTGTTTGAGAGGAACACCATTAGCAAGATTGGCTCCTACTGGTGCAAAGATATCTCTACCGTGAAAAGTCTTGCTTGGTTGAGGCGTTCTCCAATAATCAGGGTTTGTGAGTTCAACAGCAGCGATCGCAGGACTTTGACTTAGTACCCCACTGAAGATACCATTATCTGGGCCGACTAAAAAACCTTGAGCAAACTCTACTGCGATCGCCCGTCGCTTACCTCCCACACCCGGATCTACCACCGCTACATGTACTGTCCCAACTGGGAAATATGCATAAGCATTCATCAGGCAAAACCTAGCTGCGGCGATGTTTTGCGGTGGAATCTGGTGCGTTAAGTCCACCACAATTAAATTGGGGTTGATTTGAGCTATGACTCCTTTGATCACGCCTACATACCCATCGCGATCGCCAAAATCGCTCAGCAGGGTGAGGAGTGGTTGATTTATCTGCTTTTCAGACACGGCTAGCTCAGCAAATTAAAAGAAATCATATTTTTCTGTAACAACAGCTACTAAATTTATGTTATGTTAGGATTACGCGACATAAAGATAAAATTAAAGAGGTAATCATTATGGCCAACAGCAGACTACAAGCTACAAGAAAAGCAAGAGAAGTTCACAGAGTGAATATTCAAAGAAGCCTAGAGCATCGCTTACAAGTTGCTAGAGCGCAGGGTAACGAAAGCCTGATTCGTCAACTGGAAGCTGAAATGAAGTATTTCGGCTAACTCAAGTTTTCATTATTCATAGTTTTGTTTATGCTTAACCCGCTAAACCGGGTTTTTTTGTTTTTAGGGTAGCGGAACTATTCCATAGGCGATATCCCTAATGCCCAATACCCCATACCCGAATGGCACTAAATTTAAGGCGGGTGATGGGCAACATTAGGCGGCATCGGCAAAACACAATCTGTTTAATGTAAATTATTTATTTAGCTTCACCAACTGAATATCGGAAAAGTTTACTTCTTTTGTGTAAGAAGTTGTAAATCAATATAGGCCCTAACGTGGAAGCGATATATCCAAGAGTAAATTGTATTAATGGGTCAGTTATGCCAAATTTTACCAAAATGGTTCTCGTAGTTGAGCCAACAAGTATGTGAAGCAAATAGATGCTCATACTAAGCAGGCCGAAGTAAACAAAAACGTCTGCAATCGATTGTGAAAACCGATTCAACCACTGAAACATAGGAAATGGTTGATTCCAAGTGGCAAGTATATACATAAATGTAAAACCTATGATGCCATTCATAAACTTTGTGACTAAGCCATATTCGCTACCTAGAAAATAGTTAATGCTGAGCATCAAGAAAGTACAAGTTAACAAGAGTAAGACAGTTAAACTAGATGGTGTTTTCTCTAGTCTGAAACGAATATTTGTGATATATGGTGCAATAGCAATTCCAAAAGCATAGAAGATATTAAAATAGCAAATTTCTACCAATGGTTCTTTCAGGTTAAATGAAAGTGCAAACAAGGCAATCGAAATTGCGTAATAAACTAATTGAGAACCAAGCTTGTTGATTGTCAGAAAAGATAAAACTGTTGCTAATAATAATGCATGAAAAAACCAGAAAATAAAATTAGGATAAATTATTGATTGAATCAGTCCAATAAAGGAGAACTTAATACTACCAGATAAAGAGCGAAAAATGTAATAAATTGGGGCCCAACAAACCAAAGGAATAAGTATCCTAGTAAACTTAGAATTAATAAATTTGGCATAACTATTGTTGCTACTACTAAAAACACTAAAGCAAATGCCAGAAATAATAAAAAATATTGGCATATGAAAAGTGTAAATAAAATTATATATCCACCCCATGTATGGTAAATCTTGCTCGTATAATTGACGAATACCGGAATCTCGATTCCCAATTACATGACCTAGAGCTACAAAAGCGATCGCAATTCCTCGAATAAAATATAAATCTTGAGATAAAGTTTTTTTAATATTAGAATTAGCTTCTTGTTTGATAACTGAAGATTTTTTCATATTTTTACCTATCGGTGAGAAATACCGAGTTTGAAGTTTAATATTTCAACACTAGTAAGTTGAAGCAAAGTATTAGCTAATTATTTCTAATGATGATAATTTAATTATCTAGATAAGATGCGATCGCATCTTTATAAGGAATTAGCGATCGCATCTTATAGTTATAATTTGCTAATTAGTAAGCGCCAGTCTTTTGTAGTACAACACTCACAGTTTTCAGCAAAATCTTCAGGTCTAGCCAAAGCGACCAGTTTTCAATGTAGGTGATATCTAATTTCACCCCATCTTCAAAGTTTTCAATATCAGAGCGACCAGAAACCTGCCACAATCCGGTGATCCCAGGCAAAACTTCTTGTCTGATAAAGTGAGTTGTTTGGAACCTTTCTACATCTCTAACAGGGAGAGGGCGCGGCCCAACTAGGCTCATTTCCCCAATTAGAACATTAAACAGTTGCGGCAATTCGTCTAGACTGTAACGACGTAGAAATTTGCCAACTCGTGTCACACGAGGGTCGTCTTTGAGTTTAAACAAGATGCCATCTTTGATTTCATTCTTTGCTTCTAGAGATGCTTGCAACTTTTCCGCATTTGCAACCATTGTGCGGAACTTCCAGATTTTAAACTCCTTACAATGTAGACCAATTCGCTTCTGCTTAAACAAGATTGGTCCAGGAGAATCTAGCTTAATTAGCAAGGAAATCAACAAATAGATAGGTGCTAGCAGCAACAGCAAAATACTTGCACAACAAAGGTCAAAGCCGCGCTTAACCCAAAAATCACTACCTGCAATAATTGGTGCAGGAATTGTCAGACATGGCACTTCCCCAATCATCCACAATACAGTTTTAGGCGGTAGAACTTCCCTTTCTGTAGGCAAAATGCGGAGGGTAATACCAGCACTCATGAAATGCCAAGAAATGTACAAACGGTTTTTAATCGCATTCCAAGAAACGAAAGCCTCAACAATGCCTTGATTGCGAAGAAACTCTAAGGTTGACTCTCGTTTATATCTATCCAAAGAGCTAGCCTCAGCCACTCCCATCAAGTTGTAGCAATTCTCTTTTTCAATTAATCTGATGCTACTTTGTTGATCTTCTGCATCTGTGATCAGAAAAACAGGGTAACGAATTGCTCCTTTTTTTCGCACAAGGTTAGTAGCAACATCAAAGCTCAAACGAGCAACACAGATAAAGATTACAGAAAACAACCAAAATAAGATAAAACTTGAGCGTGAAACATAACGACTTGGTTCATAGAGAAACGCAATCAGCAAGAGGAAAAATTCTGACAGAGAAACTGCTTTGATTAGACGAGCATAATTACGGCGGTGAATGCCTGCCTCATATAGGCCTTGAGCTGCCATCATTCCTATTGCTACCGCGAGAGTTAGCAATTGAAAAGATGATCTTTCAGTCCAAGGAGAATCTAATGGTGTTCCATAAAATATTGCTAACTTCCATGCCAAGGTTAGAGACATGGCATCAAGCAGGATAAGCGTGATTACCCGAAGTACTTTGAGAGCTAGCCCTCTCTGTATTCTTGTGCCTTTAGCTGATCTTAAGTCTGGTTTGAAATCTATTAATGGGAGGTATCTGGATGTCATTGTTCCTATACTCTCTGCGTTTCAGATGGAACTGCACTCTGGATTTGATAGATGATTCAGTCATGATTGACTAGCAAAGTCTATGTGAAGTAGACTGCAATGCTTTACAAAGCTAGTTTCAACGTTTTAGAGCATGGTCAAACGCTTTCGTTATAGCATTCCGTACCAACTTGGGTTTGAGCTTTGAGTCTAGTCGTAAGGGATGCACTGGTACAGAGAGAATCTGAGTAGGGAGTATATGTGGAACAGACATAGCGCGATCGCTAAATCTCCCAGTTAATATTGCAATCATGAGAACTTGTCGCCTAGCCACTAATAGGTTATTAAGCACTGAGAATTTCCTGTAATAAGAGTCTGACTACAAACCAAGGCTCTAGTAAGTAACGCCTCCACAGCCTTCGTGGCTCACTAAACAGGCGATACAACCACTCCAAGCCCAACTTACCCATCCAACGAGGTGGAGTTGGAACAGCTCCAGCTACATAGTCAATACAGGCTCCACTAGTAAGAATGGTATTGGTCTGGATATGCTCTAGATTGTCTAGAATCCAGTGTTCTTGGCGTGGCATACCCATGCCTACCATTAATACGTGGGGTTGGTAAGCGTTAATTGCTGCCAGCGTGGCAAGGTTTTCTTGATTACCTCCCATATTGATGTAGCCATGAGCTGTCGCAATCTGTAAACCAGCAAACTTCTCTCGCAAAATCCTAGCTCCTTGCTCTGCTACTCCTGGCTTTGAGCCAAGATAGAATACACGCCAACCTCGCTGAGCTGCTTCAGACATTAAAGGCCATACCCAGTCAGCATAGGTAACTCTTTGCTCTCGCTTGAGTGGAAAACCAAGTAATTTTCCCAGGAACACCAAAGGCATACCGTCGATATGAACATAGTCTGCTTTGGCATAAAAAGCTTGCATTTTAGAACTGTGATGATAAAGATAAAGACTATGCAGATTGTGATTGGCAATGATCCATTTTTTATCCTGCTCGATAGATTCTGTAATCAATGAATTTAGTTCAGGTATGGCAAGCGCGTCTACTTGAACACCAAGAAATTTGTATGGCGATCGCTTCATAGAAACTTGTTCTAAATTTTCTAAATTTTTCTTGAGCAAAGATAAAAAATCACCCTTAAATAGAAAAGTTATGGACAAACTTTGCTCTTAGGGTTACTTGAATGAATAGATTTTTATTACTTGACTGCCTGTAAAAGCACCTCAGCAACCATTTGTGCTTTTGCACTCCAAGAATATCTATCTTGAATTAGGCTATGTGCAGTTTCCACAAGTGGCTCGTATTTGTTTAGATTCAAAGTTGCCTCCAAAACTGTATTAGCCACCTCTTGGGCAGAGTCTCCTGAAATCAACAGATGTTTTTGATGATGAAATTCCTCTAAACCTCTCAAACCTTCGGGTGTAGATACAACCAATTTTCTACTAGCGAAATAATCTAATGCTTTATTACGTGCTCCGCCAGCAACCGCTTGCTTGGGGAATGGCAAAAGACCTATATCTGCATATTTTAAATGCGTAATAAAATCTTTTCGCTCTGGCAAAAAACCGACAAATGTTATGTTTGACGGTAATACTTCTTCCACTTCCTTAGCATCACGTCCAATAACAACAAAATGTACTTTTTGCTGGTGATTTTCTAGATATTTAGCTGCTTCAATAGTCATAGATACAGACATATCATTGCTTGGAAACTGAAATGTTTTAGGAGCTACAACAACAGCTATTTTTGCTGGTCGCAGTGCATGATATGGATCTTTGTTATGAGCATCTTTAACATTTACTATGTCTTCAGTAACGCCATTTCCTATACAGAAAATTTTGTGCGATTTCTTACCATACCACTGCTTAATTAGTTGTGGAGTTGATTCACCCGCGGCAATAATTGGATTCCCAGAAAATACAAGTACACCCTGAGCAATGTATGTCTTAATAAATTGCAGAAATTCTTTAAATGGATTAGCAACAGAAGATAAGCGGCTCCAATATTCAAAAGCAGAAAAAGTATGGAAATCCAACACAAGAGAGCAGTTTTTTTGTTTTATAAACGTGAGTGAAATTAGAGCGGCGAATCCAGGTAGAGTTTCCTGAGCATATACTATATCTGGACGGAAATCTTCTATGCACTTTTGCACTGCTCTAACATATAAACTCAAACTTCTTGAACCAACAGATACAGAGGGTGCATAATCAACTGCGGAACAGTTTAAGCCAAGTTGATAAACCTCAAAATATTTGAGTAGATATTGTCCAAGGTAGAAAGGTCTAGTAAACGCACCGAATGGTTGAGTTGAATCAAGAGTAGAGACTATCAATAAGCGTTTACTCATATTGATTGGATATCCTTATTTATTAACAAAATGTGTTTTTAAACCATAGGTTTTACCATAGCAAAATAAACTAATTTAAGATTTTAGGCTTTTTCAATACTTCATTTAAAAACTGAGTAACATTCTTACTTTGCGATTCAAAAGAATAAGATGTATGAACTTTCTCCATATTCAAGCGGAGTGAAGCCAGCATTTGCTTATTGCGAAGAGATTTGGCTAAATCCTCAACATCAGAAAAAGTAAATCCGAAAGGCTTATCTTTCCAATGCTCTTCAACGAACTTACTGGTTTTAGTCACAGCTAATGGGGTAGTAGAGGTTAACGAAGAAGCAAAGCGAGTAGATAGACCTGAAGTAACCCAATTACGCATTGTACTGTTGTACTCGTTGTACATAACTAGATGAGCGTCAAATTGTGAAATATATTCAGCAAATTGACCTTCAAATATCTCATCATTAGAGAAATCAGGGTACAGGTGAAGATTGGGAATATTTTTTGTATCTGCTTGTGATGGAAGAAAAATATGAATACCTTGCTTTGCTAATTCCTGAAAAAACGAACCTAAAGCATCCCGACAACTATGAACTTTAAAACCTAAATAAAAGTTTTTGTGCCATAGTTCACTAGCTCGTCCAGTAAAGACAACATGAGGATTATCATCAAATCGATGGAGTTGTGGTATATTATTAGACTTAATATTAGTGTTGGAAGAATAGGCTTTTTCAAAGAAGGGTTCAACCATTACTAAATAAGGCTTATTCTCTGTATTAGGAATATTTTTTACAAACATATTCCTTTGTGTATGCGAATAAAATATATAACTGTCAATCAGTGAATTCACATTACGATAGCGCCAATTCATGCGGATTTCAGTTAATTTATTAACGGCATTGGGATAAGTATTCACGCAATGAACAATTTTAGCCATAGGGTAAATTGTTTTCACCATTTGCAGGGGCTTTAAAATCAATGCACCCTCCCAAGAAAATAAAATATCGGGTGTTCCTCCAAGGAAATTTTCTACCTTTTGTTGCTTCTCTGTGGAGAAATCATCCCAAAAATTAAATATAGGAATTTCATTTTCTTTAAATCCCCAATTCTCAATTTCACTTTGGGTTGCCGCAGATTGTTTCCAGTCCAAAACTGCAACGTTTAAGCCTAAACTTTTAAGCCCCTGTATCCAATTTGTACAAGTTGGATTTGCTAGAAAAGTTATAACAAGAACTTTGATTTTAGACATTTGTCTTATGTATTTAATTAGAATTTATGTGATATTAGGTTATGTACGTATTAGATTGGGAAAAACCCTAGTTTAGTAATATCTAAAACAAACTTAATACTTGTAATGGTGAACATCTATGCTTTTATTTATTCAGTTAATTTCCTCACTAAAAGTAGACGATGCGCTCAAATTTTTATAACCCATTACCGCACGTAAATAAGGTAAAAACCAATAAAGAAACCAAAACGATCCAGAATGCCGCATAGTAAAAACAGTCCATGCTTGTACTGGAAAACTTTTAATGTCAAACGCTCTTTTTAAGCGTTCATTAACTGGAAGGTTAGCATCTACCCAGCTCCCTCGAACAGAGTTTTTCGAGCAAGTACCTACGTATCCTGGTGCTATCCATACTGAACACCCTAGCTTACGTGCTCTAAGTCCATAATCCAGATCTCCTAGATTATGAATAAAAGCAGGATCTAAATTACCTACTCTTTCTGCAACAGAACGGGGAATAAGGATGCAGTTTCCATACATAGTGTCGCATTCTTGAAGTTCCTGACTAGGCTGCACAAATTCGTACTTATTCGAGTACCAATGCTTGGAACGTACAGCACCACCGTAAGTCGGTTTTCCTGTAGCTGCATCTTGGGTTGAACCAACAATTATAGAATTTGGATGATCATGTTCTGTGAGGTAATGGTGGGTAGCAAGCAGTTTACTCAGAGCATTTGGTTCAAGTAGAGTGTCATCATTAAGCCAAAGATAATAGTCATAATCCTTTTTCAAAGCCTCAGCAAAGGCTAATCTCATTCCTCCAACCCAAAATAAATTCCCATTACCTTTAAGAACTTGAACTTGTGGATAAGAAACCTTGATTGCATCTGAAGTACCGTCAGAGCTACCATCATCGGTTAAATAAATATCAAAAGGGTTTGTCTGCTGATATAACGCAGACAGACAGGCGAGAGTTGTATCACGCCTGTTATAACAAGTCATAATGACTGACAATTTTTCATGCTTCATAAGTTCATTAGTCATAGTGTTAAATCTGGACTACATAGATTCGGGATGCAAAATAAACCAAATGTTGAAAGCAGAAATTTTATTATTAGATACTTTAAAGTTTGGTAATGCGTTTTATCAAACTACTTAAATTAACATCAATATTAAAGCTACGTAACTTATTCTCGATTCTTATAAGTTCTAATATATGTCGATGCAATACTGATTTATATGGCATATTGTATTTAACTATTCTTTCTATTAACCATTGATATTTCTCTGACACACTATCAAGATTACTTAAGTTTCCTAGTTGTTTATTCCAATCTTTATAAGCAAACATGTTGAAATAATGAATAGATACAATTTTGTCAAAACTATTTAGCTTATATTCTTTAGCTAGACGATTGTGTAAAGGCAAAGGATAGCTGTAAGATGGAGAAAATGTATATAAACCTTCTGCCATTGAGCAAGCAGTAGCAGATAGTACAGCCATCTCTGTAAAATAATTTCCTTGAGGTGGCTCAAGCTTTTGTCGCATAACTTTATCAAAGTTATTTTTCCAAGCTGTAAAAAATCCAGCCTCTTTTCTGGCAGCTACTATTCCACTATTCCAATAGCCTCTAATCTTCTTGTTAGCAATTGGGGTTCGGACAAATATTTCTTGCTTAATATCAAGTAATTTATAAAGTTTTTGCCAGTAATCGTCTTGAATATCGTTTTTACCTTCAGAGCCAATACCTTTTCCATATTCAGGACGTAGCCCTATATTGTAATTTATTGGTAATAAAAACTCCTGTGGTTCAGCAAAAAAGCATTTGTCGCTATCTAAAAAGACTAAAAAATTTGCATCTATATTCTCTTCAGCATAAGCAGAAGTTACAATTTTATTTGCTAAGTAATAGTCTTGATACTCTATATTAAGTATAATTTGTTGATGATAAACTTCTAGAGAATCAAATAGCTTTGTAGTTTTACTAGAAATAGGCTCGCCTTTGCGAGGATGGAAACTAGATATAGGAGTATCTTTCAACTTACCACCGAATTTACGAATACTTTCTGCCAATAGTAAAGATTGCTGCTCTAGACGTCCTGGTTCTGTACAAATTAAAAAAACTATATTATTTGACATGTTTATTATATAAAACCTCAAACATTTTAGTTGGTACTCATTAGATTTATACTAATCAATTTATTTAATTAAATTTCTATTTGAAATTAGTCTCATGAGTTAAAGTTTTATTTTTTATTTGTTCAAGCTCTAAAACAAGGGATAATGATATTGATATATAGTAAACCCATAAAAAATTACTGGTTAACAGCGTATTAAGTTCAAAAATATTAAAACATAACATCAAAAATATCATATTAAACATCCAAAAGCATTCTATTTTTTTACTTATAAATAACAAATACATAGCTCTAAAAATAACTTGCAAAAAATTAAATAATAATAAAATTAATCCCACTATGCCCAATTGAAGAAACATATCAATAAAACCATTATGAGAATGATTTGCATTCACTTCTTGGCGTATCCATAAACCTTTAGCAACTTCTAAAGATATAGGCGAACTCCAAAAACCAGCATACCCATATCCAAACCAGGGTTGACCATAGCTAACGCCAACTTCAATCGCTCTTTGCCATAGAGGTAAACGCCCGTTGAACTCTAAATCTTTACCCATGATGTCAACCACTATAGTTTCTAGATTACCTAGAATCAACATAGCTATAGTACCGTTAAGCATAAAAGCTATAGCCAAAATTGTTTCCCGAATTCTGAATTTTTGCTTAGCTATTTTATAAAGAGGCATAATATATATGCACAGTAAAAGAAATCCTATACCTGTTCTACTAGTACTCTTCCAGAGCAGTACTAACATAATGAACAGTATCGCCAGCTTGAGCCACCAATACTTTCTACTAACTAATAAAGCTAGGAGAAAAACCATAGAGCCTACGGTCATAGCTCTAGCTAAATATTGCTTATGGGCATATATACCTTGCCACACGAAAACATTATTTGAGATAGCAGTACCATAGGATGGTACTGCTACAGCAAACACTAGACTTAGAATTGCTGCTATACCTATTACCCGAATTAGCAAGCGCATTTGTTCTTTAGGAGAGTAGCGTACAGCTAAATACGTACCAAGCAAAGTTGTACGAAATAAAGATTTAAGTTGAGTTGCAGTTTCTTGTGTATTCTCAGTCCAAAAGATTGAAGAACAGGCAAAGAGGCATAATACTATTAAAGACCAATCTCTTGTAGCGACATATGCTACTCTTCCCAATGGTTGTCTAATAATTAATAATGCTACCGTTGGATAACTGGCAATTTTAACAAGTTGCTCTAATACTGGATGCAATCTACAATCGCTAGTTAAAATTAATAAAATAACACTAAATGTTTCTAACCATTTTATTGTATTAGTTTTCAAATTTTATTCTCCAATTTATTTATATTAAGTTAAAAGTATATTGCTATTTCAAATTACTGTAATTATTATTAATAGTTTTATAATCAGTATTTACTAGTTTTCAATAATATATCTTTCCTAAGTTATTTTAAGGCTAGAAGTTCATTGAATATATATAAGTAGCGACTTGCTTGAATCTCTAATGTAAATTCTTGTTCTGCTTTTTGACGGGCCCAGTAAGATAGTTTGTGATACCTTTCATGATTTTCTAGTATCCAAACAATGCCTTGAGCTAAATCTTCAACTTTATAAGCTTGAGCTAAATAACCATTTTTTTGATGCTCAATCATATCTGGCATACCGCCAATATTGAAGGCAACACAGGGAATTCCACAAGCAATTGCCTCCATCACAGTATTCGCCAAGTTTTCCTGAGCAGAAGGCAGAACAAATACATCTGCTGCTGAATACAATAAAGCTAAAGATAAATCATCGTTCAACGTACCTAGATAATAAGACTTAAAACCAAACTCAGGAGGATTATTAGGCTGAGATGCTCCGAAAATAACTATCTCTAACCTATCTGACCAGCCAGCTTTGCTAAGATTTTGCAGAGATGCTTGTAGCAGATGAAATCCCTTACGTTTATCACTAGTTGACTGTAGCGAACCGAATAAAATTAGTTGTTTATCTTGGGGCAAATTTAGCAGTTCTCGTGCTATTTGTTTATTAATAGGTTTATAAATTTGAGTATCAATTCCATTTGGAATTACTTTTATTCGTAGATCTTTAAAAAGTGAGCTAGCACTGGCACACTTAGCTAACCAGGAGCTAGGCGTAACTATAGTCAGGTTAAGATTTTTCCAAGCTTTAGCTTTGCGTTGCCATACCCAACGGGATAAATCCCAATCTTGGGAACTATGAAGTTGCGGACATTTGCCACAAGCATCAGTGTAACGAGTACAGTCTTGACTGTAGTGGCATCCCCCTGTAAAAGCCCACATATCGTGGAGAGTCCAAACGATTGGTTTAGCTAATTTAGCTACTGATTCAATCAGTAAGTATCCATTATTGACCCAATGTAGATTGATGATATTTGGATTCAATTGGCTAATTCTGGAGACGAGGTTATCTGGAAGCCATTGAGGCGAATGAGTAGCTTGATCCCGATTAGTGTAAAGCTTTAACGGTAGCTGATCTAAAGTTAATCTCAAACCAGTAACAGCTTGTGCAATTCCAGATGAAGCTCGTGAACCAATGACATTTCTATCATCACTTTTTTTAAGTTGTACAAGCATCTGTGTAGGGATATCAAGATTCTGAAGACCTTGATGTAATCGATATGCAGCACGAGCGGCTCCACCTTCAATATCAGAACTATTAAGCAATAAAACTTTCATTATTAATTTAATTATTTATAAACAGTCGTATCTTGGAATTCCAAACTTTCCGTTAGTTTCCTATAGTTTATAACTAAGATTTTCAGACTTGTAACAATTGATATCCTTAATTTTTCTAGCTGGTACACCAGCCCACACCTCATTAGCTGGAATAGATTTAGTAACGATACTTCCAGCCCCAATTACTGAATTTGTTCCAATACGACAACCAGGAAGAATAGTTACACCACAACCAATCCAAACATTTTCATCTATGAAGATACCCGTTTTATCTTTATCCCAAGGTAAGTCTCTATATGGCTTTTCAGAGGATATTGTATGATTACAGGCAATCAGAGATACATGCTGTGCAATAATGCAATTTTGCCCTATGTATATTTCTCCTCCAGCAGCACGAATATTAGCATGTGAACCAATAACAGCACGTTTTTCAATAATTAATTGCCCTGGAATATTACTATATGTAGATTTCGCTACGACAACAATTTCTACAAATTCTCCTATATTAACTTCAGGGCTAATCTTGATAGCATTAATATCGTCGTATTGCAAAACTACAGATAAAGGTATATCTATACCCTGATTTTGCTGTAGAATATGCAAGTAATTCAGCCAATTCCTAACTAATCTTTGAAATATTTTAATAACTATTTTTAAAGTCTGTAAGGTAAACATAAGTTTTCATATTACCTAAAATATCTAATTTTTATGTGTTTGTAAGAATATGCTTTTTAAAGCTTGATAAGTCGATTGAGACATACTCAAAAAGGGGAATACAGCTTTTGATATTTTTTCTTGAGTACGAATTTTTTTCCAATTGATTGGTTCTTGTCTGATCTTCTTATATATAGTGGCGTGACTACCATTGCAGGAACCAATAGTATCAAGCCCCATAAGAGTTGTAAATTGATTAAAGCTATAGCGAAGATGAAACGTTTCAGGTAAGTGACACTTAATTACAGGATAAAAACAATTGGCAATTACTAAATAACCATCAATTTTAACGCTCTCAATCATTTCAGCTAATAAACTTAAAGGATCAGGAACGTGTTCTAGAACATCTGTACAGACTAAACAGTCATATTGTTTTTTTAGAGAACTAATAAATTTAACGTTAGAGTAGGCTTTTAACTTCTCAAGAGCAAGTTGACTAGGGTGTGGTTCGTAAATATCAACTACTACCTCTTGATTTTTATCTGCAATTAAACGAGCAAGTGTACCAAAACCGCCGCCATAATCTAGAACCGATATAATGTCGTTATTATTTACATTAATCCAATCAGCGATCGCGTGGCGGTGGAGAATGGAAACATTATGCTGCTCAATAAATAAGCCATTAAGTAGCCAAACAGGATGACCGTAAAATAAACTGACCTTTTCTGGCTCATTTTTTATGTTATTACATCCTAAACTATCCCAAACGTCGTCCATTAGCTGCCAGATTTCTTCAACTTCTATTGGCTGACGTTCAGCATCTAAAAGTATTTTTTCAATTTCTAGTTGGATGTCATCTGACAGGTTGGGTGAGTCTATGTTCTTTTTCATGGTATTTTCAACTGTTTCAATCCAAACAGGTAATTTAAGACTTATTAAAGTATTTGATTAATTAGATAACTTATTAGCAAAATGTTTAATTTTTTGTTGAAGAATTATAGAGATTCTAGAATCATAAAAATTATTTCTTTGAGTAAAGAGATCTGCTTGAGAATTGCGAATCATAAATAATGGATGCTGAAGCGGAAAATCTAGAGCTTTTACTGGCATATTGGCAAAATCATTATAGTTTTTAACTGTGTGAGTTGCCTCTAAAGAATATCCAATATTAGATACTATATTTACGTTAGGAAGAATACTTAAGCCGTTTTGAATCCAACAGCTAAATGTCCATGCATAAGCCCAACTATTGATCTTTTCTTCGTAAGTATATTGAAAAATATTTTGCCAAAATTTGACCGCCGAAGGGTCTAACAGAATGTCTTTTAGCCAGTCTTCATCGCGAATTTTAGGCCACAGCTTCATTTCATGATCATAGTGTTGCCATGCTCGTCGCCAAGTAGCCCATCCCCAGCAGTGATTGTAGCGTGAAAAATAGTAACTATCTTGATTCCGAACTCGACCATACTGAAAGTTATTACCTGCTACAACCATGATTCTATTGTCATCTCGGTATTTATCGAGCAATTCATCACAAAATTGGAAGAAAGTAGGATGTGGTAAACAATCATCCTCAAGAATTATGGCTTCTTCGACCTGAGTGAATACCCAATCTAAGCCACTTGAAACACGCAATCTACAGCCTAAATTAATGTCAGAGTAGTTAGTTATAACTTCACAATTCCAATCGACTCGTTCAATAATTGCACGCGTAGCTTTGCACTTTTCTGCCTCTCCAGGACGGTCAGCGCGTGGGCCGTCTGCAATGACAAAAAGTTTCGGTGGTTTTGCCTGACGAATTGCTTCAAATACTTTTTCAGTAGTATTTGGTCGTTTAAAGATAATAAATACAACTGGAACTTTCATGTAGCAAATAAATGTAATATTAATGAATAATTATTTTTTCAAAATTAGGCATTAAGACAATTTTTAGCTTTGTATAATAACATTTGTCAAGTTAATAATATTTTGATAGTTAAATATTTCTAAGTTTAAAAGCTGAACTTTAAAACACTAAGTTATCTGGTACTAATATCTAGAATAATAGTCATTTAGTATTTAATAAATTATCTTTTAAAAAACTTGCTTATAATAATATTTATCTCATGAATATATAAACTGATAATTAAAAAGGTAAAAGTGATTGAATCTGAAGCTGAAATATTTTTTGCGTTTTTCTATGAAATGCATGGCTAAAAAATGTAGCAAATGCTTGAGATATTACAGTTGCTATAGCAGCGCCAACTCCAGCATAAGTTGGGATTAGTAATAGGTTTAATATCACATTAATAATTGCTCCTATAAAAGTTCTACTTAAGGAAAGATGAGTCAAATTCTCAGTAATAAACCAGGGTGATGTTGCCACACCCATGAAGACAAAAAAAGATGACCAGATGTGTATTGCCAGGATTTGGCTTGATGCTGCATAGCCATCCCCAAAAAGCAAGATAATTATAGACTCGGATAGAAATGACATTGGTAGAGCGATCGCAATAGAAATTATTATCATGACACGCAGTAATTGTTTGATGCGCTTATAGTAAAGCGCTTCACTAACTTGCTTGGCTGAAAAAATTGCCGGAGATACCGAAGAAACGATCGCCGTAGGAATAAAATACCAAACTTCAGAAATACGGGATGCAGCCGAGTAAATACCTACAGCATCATTGCCAATCATCTGACCGAGCATAATCTGGTCAATTTTCATGTAAATCATGATTGTTAGACCAGAAAGAATTAGAGGCCAACTGTCCTTGAGTAATTCTTTAGCAACTGGAAAACTCCAACGCCATAACCGTAATGAGTAACCTTTAATTTTGTAAATGCTCACCAAACCCATCGCACCCAATCCAATCTCTGCGAATGTCATCCACGCAAAAGCAATCAATGGTGCTTGCATTTTGATTAGAGTAATTTTAGCCAGAGTAATGATAATAAACGCTGTGTTTTTTGCAACCACAGTATATTTTGATTGGACTTGAGACTGAAACCAGAAGTCAATAGTGTCAAAAGCCTGAAAAATTCCTGCTATTGACAAAATCACTACTAGCCAGATGGTTAAACTTTCATTCTGGTGAAATACAAAAATAGAGGCGATTGCTAAAAATGCAGAACCAACCCCACCGCTCAATTTGAGCCATAAAGTTGTTCCTAAAACTTGTTCTTTGTTCGATGAGTCACGCACAATATTGCGAATAACTACATTGTCTAGCCCCAAAGTTGCAAATGGGTTGAAGAGGGCTACAAAGGCAATAGTGTAGTTGAAAAGACCATACTGTTGCACTCCTAAGTAGCGTGCAACCCAGACTCCTACTATTAGACCTACACCCATACGTAGAATGCGGTCAGCAAATAGCCAACTTGTATTTACAACAATCGCACGCAGCCCAGAGCGAGATTTGAGAAATGATAACTTTTCAATTTGTAGTTTACGCAGCATCAAACTCTAGTTGTTGTGGTTTTCTAGTTCAAACGGCTATTGCTTCAAAGATGTAGACACACAGTGACATTTATCATTTAGAAATTGTTACTACCTGTAATTCTTGATATAGGTTTAACAACTTCAGGATTTCCTGACACAGAACCAGACTCAACCGATTCTCTGGAATAGTAAAAGTAGCTGTCAGGCTCTAATTTGATATTCACACCGTTAATCACCATACCCAACACTTGTTGACCTGACTGTTTGAGGAACTCTTTAGCAGCATTGGCACTGGCATAGTTAATTACCCCAGGACGCACCACCAATAAAATCCCATCAGCCAACTTGCTTAACACAGCAGCATCAGCCGTTCCCGCTAGTGTTGGCGTATCAAAAATTACGAAATCATAATCCTCTGTAAAAGAGGTAACTAATGCAGCCATCCGCCTGGAATCTAGTAGTGCTACTGGGTTAGGAGGTACAACCCCGGACGGCAGAACGTAAAGGTTGAGCGTTACTTCCTGTACGGCTGCATCAAGAGTAACTCGGTCAACAATCACATTCGATAACCCTACGGCATTTGTAATTTCCCAGATATGATGCTGAACTGGATGGCGCATATCGGCATCTACCAACAGTACCCGTCGCCCTAACTGAGCCATTGTCACAGCTAAGTTTGCAGCTACCTCTGACTTGCCCTCTTTAGACACAGAACTGGTAACTACAATCGCCTTAAGCTTTTTATCTGAACTCAAGAAATTCAAGTTCGCTTGCAGCATTTGGTATGCATCACCAATAGGAAAGTGCGGAATGTCTCTGCCAATTACTCTCGGAATCTGTTTATCTACTGGCGAATAAGAGCTTTTTTTGCTATTCTTACTTACTGAAGGAATTACCCCCAGCAAGGTATATTGAAACAATTCTCTAGCTTCTTTGACTGTTTTGATCGAGCGGTCAATTAGATCTAAAGTGAAAGCAGCAACTATACCCAGCATCACACCGAAAACTCCTCCACCCCCGATAATCAGAAGCTTGCGAGAACCAATTGATTGATCTGGAACTAAGGCAGGAGAGATGACGCGAGCATTCCCAATATTTTGATTTTCAGCTACTTGGACTTCTTGCAGTTTTGTCAAAAGTGCTTCGTAAGTTGCTTGAGCCGCTTTTCGTTTTCGCTCAAGCTGTCTTTGGGCCTGTTCTAGTCTGGGCAAAACATTTACTCTTTGTTTGTAGGCAGACCACTCATTCGATAATGTACTGATTTGTTCAACCAAACCGACTCGTTGTGCCTCAGTGCGGGCAAAATCTTCAATGAGGTTTTGTCGCAGTTCTCCAATCTGGACATTTCCCATAGATACTTGTTCATTACTGACAAATGCTTGCTCTATTCGTCCTTCTAATAAGCTTTTGAGAGCGATGATTTTTTCTTGCAAATTGATAATAGTAGGATGTTCTGCCTGCAAACGGGTTTGCTCAACCGTCAGCTGGTTTTGTGCTTCTTGAAGTTGACCAAGCACTTGCTGAATTCCGGGTATTTGACTCAACGAGGCAGAACTTACAGATTGCTGCGAATCAATGTTGGCCTGATTTTGTAACTTCTGTGATTGAGCCGTAACATAAACTAATTGAGCTTGAGCTTGATAAATTTGTTGTTCTAAATTAGAAATTGTCTGGACTGCTAGCTCTGATTCTGCTTCTAAAGTGATTATTTTGTGTTGTTCTTTGAATTTACGCAGGGTTGACTCAGCTTCTCTTACCGCTGCTTCAGTGCCAGGTATTTCTTCTAAAATAAACTTGCGGGCTGAGACTGCCTCAGCTCGATTGGCTTCTATATTATTCCTGATATAAACTTTCATAAGTTGGTTGACAACTGTTGCAGCCAAAACTGGATCTCTATCTGTATAGGAAATTTGCAAAATCTCAGTTCCTTTGGCATTTTCTATCTTCAGTTTTTTAGTTAAATCCTGTATTGTAAAGGGTTCGCCTTTACTATCTTTTAGGTTAAGTGTTCTAATGGTTTCCTGAATAACAGGCACAGATGTAACTATCTTTGCCTGAGTTTCTAAAGGATTGTTTGTAGTAGTTAAAGAATCCAGTCGCCCTATAGCTTCCCCCAAACCTGTTAGTGAAGAGGTACGATTTGTCTTGATCAACAAACTTCCCTCTGCTTTAAATGAAGGTTTTAATGAAAATGCATACAAGAATGCAAGGGTAACAACTACTCCAAAGAATCCTACTGCTGGCAGCCAGCGGCGTTGCACAATAAGTAGGTATTTTTGAAAATCTACCTCTTCCAAGTTTGATTTAGATTCCATAATGGCAGATTATTGATTGGTACTGATACATTCAATTTCGATTGCAACTGGCTTAGCTTCTTCACCGGAAATACTTACTATTGTTATTGCCAACCATCCGGGCTTGCGTGCGAGTAAACTCTCCTACAGAAGGATTTCCTGCAGGATGAATGACTCCGCTTGCTTGTTGCCAAAGTTCTACAGATGCAATCGAAACTTCATAGGTGCGATCGCATTTTTTGACGTGATACCATTTTGTTTGCTCGCATTGATCACACCAGAATGCTTCTAACCATTCACCCTCTAGAGAAACTGCGGTCTTAGTTGCCACTAAAATTAGTGCTGTTTGCCGCCCTATCCCTCTTTCTTGCAGTTGTCCAGCACTATCAGCATACAAATTATACTTTTGACTCATGCTATGCAGGTAGCATCTATGAATTGGACAATAGATAGCCCGCCGCTTTGAACGTTTTCGATTTTGGTGACACTTGTTCTGCAATTCGACCTCACTTATCGGTAGAGACACCACAGACAAGGACAAGGTTACGTTGGAGGGACTGAGATCAAAAAGATCATCAAAGCCCAACTCCTAAATCCAATATCAACTATTTAATTAAAATGAAATTGATTAATTAAAATCAATCTACTATCAATGATTGAGGTGTTTTTTACTCCAGTCTTCTAGAAGAGTTAAAACTTAATTTTTATAACTCTAGTTTTAAACGAAAACTATTTGGTGAAAACACTTTATAGGCAGCTTAAGAAAGTGTAAATCTTAGTGCTTACTCTTATTGACTATTCAGCACGCTCCTATAAGTAGATGACAGCCTAGTGAGATATCACATTGATTTTGATTAGTAATTAAATTTCAAAAGTTTTGAAATTAATTTGCTTTGGCAATTTGTAACTCATCAAAATTAATACGACAAAGCACTGCTCAGTAGAGAGATTGTTCAACAGTATAAATTACTGCATTCATACAAATTATCTGAACATTGTAATTACTCATTACTTGATAACTGAACTTAGTTCGTCAGTAAAACTTTCCTGACACATGTTTCTCCTGATAGCAAAAAAATTGAGGTATTGTTTATCACAATTCTTGAAAGCTAGTAGTGCTTTGATATGTAAGTATACAACAAGTTATGTTTTTTTGGAAGTATTTAGATTAACTTAATTTTCAAAATGTTTCAGCACTTACCCAAGAGAGTACTAACAGCCTATTACATGGAGCGATAGCCACAGCTATCACTATCAATCGCTAAATCCAGCTTAAGAGCATGATTAATTAGTCGGAGTTTTTAATGTAACGCTTAAAACTTATACTACTTAATGCTAATCATCCACAGTACAATAAGTAATATTAAGCTTTACTTATACGTACGTATTTTTATAAATACACTACTTAAGTAATGTTTCGTATATCAGAACTGATGTAGCTTAAAAATCTGGGAAAAGTCTTTATCCTTCAACTGAGTTTCATTTGCCTTATGGTGCTTATCGTTCTCCTGATGCTTCCTGGGTGCGACTAGAATGCTGGAAAGCGTTATCCTCTGAACAAAGGCGGCGCTTCCCTCCATTGTGTCCAGATTTTGTGATTGAACTTCGTTCTGAAAGTGATTCCTTAGCAAAATTGCGAGAATATGAGGCTAACGGCGCTTGCTTAGGCTGGCCGATCTACCCTAAAATACCCCTAGTTGAAATTTATCGGGCTTTTATTTTATTAGACGTGCCTTGAAAATAGAGGGAGGTCTATTGATGTAGAGACTCTAAATTTCTCTGTTGACAAACCACCGACGCTTTCTGGCGAAGATGTGCTGTGTGGATTTGTCTTGGATCTCACTTCCATTCGTGTGAAATTACCAAGGATAATAAGGACTAAGAAGAAGCGATCGCTCCTCTGTTTTTTTCTAATTACACAAAATGATGATTTAAGATTAATTTCCCAAAATCATAAAATTTCGTAAATAAACTTTACCTAGGGACACTTAGGCTTATTTTTTTAATGAATGCCAGGAACCAGACTTGAACTGGTGACACGAGGATTTTCAGTCCTCTGCTCTACCAACTGAGCTATCCCGGCGGCTGGGACTTATCTTAGCCACGATTAATCAATGTAGCAAACATATAAGAATTTAGCAAGAGCTTGAAGAAAAAAAATTATGGTGCTTTCATTCTCAACTTAACCCAGATGAAAACTGCGACAAATAGCAAAAACTGGACAAGGACGATACTAGGGCCAGAAGCAAGGTTAAAAAGACCCGATATGATCATGCCAGCAATGCTGCTGCTAGAACCGACAATCACCGACAAGATCAGAAAGCGGCTAAAGTGGTGACTCATCAGTTTAGCTGTAGAAGCAGGAATCACTAAAAAGGCGTTCACCAGTAAGACACCAACAGCTTTAATCGCTACAGCTACAGCTAGTGATAGCAAAACCACAAACACGTAGCGATACAATTGAACTGGAATGCCTTGAACCTGGGCGACATCGGGGTTAAGCGTCAACAAAATTTGCTGGCGTAGAGTTGATAGTAAAAATATGCTGCCTCCCACAAGTATCAGCAGCGTCAAAATTAAATCTGTGGTATCTATCGCCAGAATATCGCCAAACAGCACTGCCATTAAGTTACCGCGATACCCTTTAATCAAGCTAGTGAGAATCACGCCGATCGCTAATGCTCCTGATAGCACTATACTAAGTACGCTATCGCTACCTAAATCGGTTTTGTCGATCAAGTAGAGGACAACAACGCCAAAAACTAAGGTAAAAGGTAACAGCATCCAAGTAGGATTAAACTGGAGTAGCACACCTAACGCTACACCTACTAATGCTGCATGACCTACGGCATGGCTGAAAAAAGATAGTTGGCGCAAGGTGACAAAACTACCTAACATACCGCCCAGTATTCCCATTAAGATAGCACCCGCGATCGCCCGTTGCATGAAAGGAAATTGCAACAATTCCACTAAGTCATTACTATCAATGATGGCTAGCCAAATTGTCTGGCAACTATTGAATATATACATATGTAATATTTTCAACTTATTAGCAGTTATGCTGATAGTAAATAGTATTTATTTTTAGCCTATGGCAGGTAGTATTTCTCACACTTTTGTTAAAAATTCTGTAGTTTTCATTGTCACTAATTTGATTTATAAAACGGGAATAATTCAGTATAATCCGAGATGCGCTATAGATAGTGATATTGTGCAACCCCTCTCAAATAAAGTTCTCAGCAGTGAAAAAGCTCAGCACATGGCAGAGTTTTTTAGCTTCTTAGGAGATGCTAATCGCCTACGAATTCTTTCCTTTTTGGCTACAAAAGAACTGTGTGTTAGTGATTTAGCAACATTATTGGATATGAGTGAATCTGCTGTCTCGCATCAATTGCGAAATTTAAGGGCGATGCGTTTGGTAAGTTATCGCAAGCAAGGTCGTAATGTATTCTATCGCTTACACGATAGCCATATTTTCCAACTTTATCAGGCTGTTGCCGAACACTTAGATGAAAGTGAGGAGAGAATTGAGAGTGAAGAATAAAAATATTAACTCTTGACTCCCAACTCAATTGTGATGATGCTGATAGCGACTGAATCCCGGGCCGTAAGTTGCTAAAAGGTTTTGCGGTGAAAGGGCAATTTCGGGTTTACCAGTACAAACAACTGTTTGGTTGAGGCAAAGGACGCGATCGCAATGGCGGCTTACCATATCAATATCATGGGAAACCTGCAACACTGTCCAACCCTCCTCTCGCTTTAATTCATTCAGCAAAGCATAAAAATCTGCTGTACCTTGGACATCAACCCCAGCAAAGGCTTCATCGAGTATCAAAAGTCTCCGAGGACTGACTAGACAGTAAGCTAGCAACACCCGCTTAAGTTGGCCACCACTCAGAGTACCAATAGCTTGATGTCGCAGATGATAAGCATCGGTTCGCCGTAAAGCTTCTTTTACTGCTGCTGATTTTTCCCTGTCTTGTCTCCACAGGCTAGAGAAAAATAAATTTTTCCTTTTCCCTCTCTTACAAAGTTCTGTTCGGAGGAAGCCTCCGCTCAGACTTTGCGCTTTTCCCTTTTCCCCTTTAATTACCCATCCCAGTCCTACTAATTCGCTGACACAAATAGGAAAACTGCGGTCAAAGATAAAGTTTTGCGGCATATAGCCCAAAAGATGACGTAAATGCCCCAGCCTGACAATTGGACAACCAAATATTTCAATCTTACCAGCGCTTCGAGGTATCAAATCTAAAACCGCTTTTACCAGAGTACTTTTACCTGCACCATTGGGGCCAACTATGGCTGTATCTGTTCCTGACAATAATTCAAAGGATACATCTCGAACAGCTAAATAGTTGCCTTGATATACAGTTAGTCCCTCAACTTTTAAAATAGGCGATGTCATTTAAGTAATTCTAAGTAATTCAAAATTCAAAATGAAGAAGTACAATTAAATTTATTTACAAGCAGTTTCCAAAGTTTGCAAATTAGCTCTCATTGCTTTGAAATAATATTGCGGATCTGTTTCACCAGTTTCCAAAGAATCTAGTGGACGCAGAGTTAATTTTAAGTCTTGAGAAAGACTATTTAGCAATTTGTTATCTACTCCAGGTTCGCTAAATAAAGCTTTAACTTTATACTTTTTTACAGCATTAACTGCATTTTGCACATCTGCGGGTGAAAGTTGATCTTCAGGAACTTTTACCACAGCAACTTGCTTGAGTTTATAGCGTTGGGCTAGGTATGGAAACGCATCATGAAAGGTAATAAAGGTGCAGTTGGGATTTTTCTGCAAAGTCTGCTGAAATTCGCCGTTTAAACTTTCTAATTCGTTAATATAAGCAGTTGCATTTGCCTCATAAGCAGCTTTATTCCCAGGATCAGATGCAATTAACCCATCACGTATATTTATTACCTGCTGTTTAGCCAAAACTGGATCTAACCAAACGTGAGGATTACCCGTTGCATGGTCGTGGTCTTTTTCTTCTTTCACTGTTTCCTCAACAGGTGAAATCTCATTTAAGGGCTTAATACCTTTGCTAGCATCAATTTCAGTTAATTTAGGATTTTGGGCATTTTTGACAGTATCTTCTAGAAATTCCTCTAACCCCAAGCCATTTTTTACTAGTACATTTGCAGTGGCGATTGCTTTGACATTTTCTGGTGTTGCTTGATACTCGTGTATTTCAGTACCCGGTGGGACTAAAATTTCTACGTCTGCTACATTGCCTGCTACTGCTTTGGTAAACAAATACATTGGCAAAAACGTCGTCACCACTTTAGTTTTTCTCGCTTGCCCTGATGGGTTTGATGCAGTCTCTTGTGCTTGCGGTGACTGTTGAGAAGTTGTTCCTTGATTGGTGTTCGATTGGTTACAGCCAGCCGCAATTGACAACATGAGTAGAGCAATTACGGTCAGAATCCTGCTTCCTTGTCTACCTGTTTTACGTCCTATACAAGTCCAAATCACGGTGTTTTTTCCTCCAAAAGGATGCCTGCTCTGCCTTTGGCAAAATTTTTATTGGCAATAAGACTTCTTCTACATTTTATACTATAATAATTCTCATTCTCATGTAATCCAGGCAAGATTATTCTGACGTTTACTGTGTAAGGAATAACAATATATTTTTCAGGAGGTACTAAGTCTGCAATTTAGTCTTTCCTGAATGATTAGGATTTCTTGACTTCGTTTTGTTAGAAAATTTACTTAATTCTGATAGAATTATTGAAAAACTTTCTCATAAGATCCGCGTTTAAAAAAGCGCAGTGTGGGTGTGGATTTTAATTGAGTGTGAGGAAAAAAAATGCAAGAATTCTGTAAATATTTGCTGGCTAGTCCAGTCGTTTATGCTGCAATGCTTTTTGTTAATACTGCTGCATTTGCAGATGAAACATCAACTACAAAGGAAATTAATGAAGCTCAAGTTATAGCTGAAGTTACACCAAATAAGGTAATGGCGCAAGTTACCTCAGTGTCTCAGTTGTCGGATGTACAACCTACAGACTGGGCATTCCAAGCCTTGCAATCGCTGGTAGAGCGTTACGGTTGTATTGCAGGATATCCAAATGGTACTTATCGCGGTAATCGGGCAATGACGCGATATGAGTTTGCTGCTGGTTTGAATGCTTGTCTTGATCGGGTTAACGAACTAATTGCTACCGCCACTGGTGAACTGGTAACAAAAGAAGATTTAGCTCAACTGCAAAAGTTGCAAGAAGAATTTTCCGCAGAACTGGCGACATTACGGGGTCGAGTCGATGCAGTAGAAGCACGCGCTGCTGAGCTGGAAGCGAATCAATTCTCAACTACAACCAAACTGCAAGGACAAGTTGTCACAGTCATCAGCGATGTTTTGTCAGGTGAAAACGTCAACGGTGCAGAAATTGTAGACCAGAATACAACCCTGGGAGTGCGGGCGCGTGTGGAATTTGTAACCAGCTTCACAGGGGAAGATACACTGTTCACTAGAATTCAAACAAATAATATTGTTAGTCCTAACATTAATACCCCAGAAGGCAACTTGTTTTTTGCAAGTGGTAATAGTGGTGCAGAAGCTAACAACGATGCTGGCATAGATGCGCTGTGGTATAAATTTCCTCTGGGCAAAAATACACAGGCGATCGCTATTGCCAATGCAGGCGCAGCAGATGACCTAACCAGTACTATCAATATCTTTGATGGTGATGGTGCTTATGGTGCATTGTCAACCTTTGGCACACGCAACCCAATTTATAACCAGATAGGTGGTGCGGGGTTGGGAGTTACCCACGAGTTTGGTGATAAATTAGCACTCAGTTTAGGCTATTTGAGTGGTACAGCTAATAATCCTGCTCCTCAAAATGGTTTATTTGATGGTGCTTATGGGGCGCTGGCTCAGTTAACTGTGAAACCAAGCGATCGCATTTCTGTTGGTTTAACTTACATTAATTCCTACAAACAGCCACTACTCACCGGTAGTAATGCGGCAACTTTCACGAATTTAGCAGCTGACCAAGGTTTAGAAGAAGTAGCATTTTCCAGCAATTCTTATGGTATCCAAGCATCTATTGGCATCAGTGATAGATTAGTCTTGGGTGGTTGGGCTGGGTACACAAACAGCCGCACCTTGAGTGGAAATCGTGGAGAGGTTGACATTTGGAACTATGCTGTAACTCTCGGTTTCCCCGACCTTGGTAAAAAAGGTAATTTAGCTGGTATTATTGCCGGTGTAGAGCCGAGGGTAACAAGTTCCAGCGTTGCCGGATTAGCAGAAGATGATGATACTTCCTATCATATTGAGGCATTCTACCAGTACAAACTGAGTGACAATATCACCATTACCCCAGGAGTCATCTGGTTAACATCTCCAGATCACAACGATAACAACGATGATGTTGTGATTGGTGCGCTAAGAACCACATTCAGTTTCTAATTCTTAGAATTTTACGAAAAGACGCGAAGGAAAACTTCGCGTCTTTTTTGTGCCTGATATTAAAGTTAAAACCCAGCATTGTTGCCAGGCTTGATATCTTATCCCTCTTCTGTCACTTTCCAAGTAAGATGAATATAACAATAAATTGTCATCTGAAGTATTCAATTCGATTATTACTTCATTACTTAAAATATCGGCCAATAGCCGTATTAACTTGAATCACCCCGCAAATATGCAACGCCTAACTTTGATAACACAAACGTTATATCTATATACTACTATTAAGCAACACCTAATAAAATAGTTAAATTGCAATATCTGCGGCAAACTTACTTAAATTTTCCTGTCGCCATTTAGCATCTAGTTTGCGATTTGTTCGCAACTCTAAAACTCGAATTCCTGTAGTTGGGAGTGGGTCTAATCTTTGCTGCAACTGCTGCCAAGAAGTAATAAATTCATGCTGCACATTATAAGTAGCGCATAACTGAGCAAAATCAATATCCTGGGGAGTACCAAAAAACTCTTCAAAAGATGGAGCAAAATTGGCAATGGGTAACATTTCAAAAATCCCACCGCCATTATTATTAATTAATACAATTGTCAGATGTCCGACAAACTTATTGCGGATTAAAAAACCATTGGTGTCATGTAACAGAGCTAAGTCTCCTGTCAACATTACACTACTTTGCTGGCGATGGGCAATTCCCAAAGCTGTGGATAATGTGCCATCAATGCCATTTGCACCCCGGTTAAAATACGATCGCACTCCTAAATTATTCGGTTTCCAGAAATACTCCACATCCCGTACAGGCATACTATTGGCAATAAACAGAGGCGTTCCTGGCGGTAAAATCTGAGAAATTAACCAAGCTACTTTACTCTCAATTATTTCATCTATTTTCTCCATAGTCTGGTCAACAACTAACCTGACCTTCGCTTCCGCATCACACCATTTATGCACATAATCTAAGGAGAAAGATAAATTTCTCTCCTCTGCCTTTATATCTTCTACAGATATCCGTAAATGCGTCGTTCTGCCATGCAAAGGGTCAAGGTTTTGGTCGCTGTTGTCGATAACCCAGCGTCGCGGTTGGGTTGCATCTATCCAATTACGCAGTTCTTTACTTGTAGGCAATTCACCCACCTGAATCACCATTTTGGGTACTAACTGCTTTGCTAGTTGCTGATTTCGCAAAATCAGGTCGTAGGTAGAAATTAAATAAGGGTTGAGGTCGGCATAATTTCTGACTGGGGAGAGTCCTTCTGCTAGTACTGGCCATTTAAGAGTTTGGGAAAGTTGAGCGATCGCTTTACAATACTCTTGTGGCTGCTGCGGTTGAGCAACACCAGCGATGATGATACCGCGATCGCATTTTAGCCATTCTTGGGGAATAGGAAATGGGGAATGGGTAATGGGTAATAGGGTGGTGCTTGCTATTCCTACAAAAAAGTCTTCGGGGTGAAACTGTGACTGCAATAATTGTAGAGACGTTTCATGAAACGTCTCTACATCAGGAATGGGTGCAAGAGGATCGCGAAAGGGAATATTTAGATGTACTGGCCCCTTGCTTGGAGTTTGCGTTAGCGAAGCTCCTCTCCCAGAGGCTCGCTCCCAGCCATGAATTACTATTTGTCGCAGATAAGCTAGCATTCCCATGTCTGAGGATGGTAAAGCTAGCTCTGCTTGCCAGTTTGGGTAATCACCATATAATTTACACTGATCTATAGTTTGTCCAGAATGACAATCTCGCAATTCCTGCGGTCTATCGGCGGTTAATACCAACAGTGGTACGCGACTATATGAGGCTTCAATTACTGCTGGGTAAAAGTTCGCCCCTGCTGTACCAGAGGTACAAAGTAGTGCTACAGGGCGTCCGGTTGCTTTAGCTTGTCCCAAGGCAAAAAAGGCGGCGGAGCGTTCATCGAGAATGGAAATTGCTTCAATATCAGGTACTTGCTGGGCAAAAGCAACTGCTAGGGGTGTGGAGCGGGAACCGGGACAAATGACGGCATAAGCTAATCCCAGGCGCTTTAGCGTCTCCGTTAAAATATAAGCCCAAAGTTGATTAACATTCCTAAAGGCGATTAGCATCAAATCCTATAGAGCTATAAAACAATCTTAAATTTTAGATTTTGTTTAGGATATTTCCATTTAAAATCCGTCTGGGAAAGTTAAGCCAGTCTCTAAAACTCTGGTTCTCAGAGCAATGCGCTGGTTTTTCAAGTCAGGAAATTATCTCACAGGACTGGCTACACTTTCTGCAAGATATAAAATTCGCACTCAAATTCTTATGGACTGCATTCATTTAACGGGAATTCGCTGCTATGGCTACACTGGTTATTTGCCAGAAGAACAAGTTTTAGGGCAATGGTTTGAGGTGGATGTGAAATTATGGCTAGATATCTCCACTGCTGCCAAGACCGACGCGATCAAAGATACTTTAGATTATCGCAGTGTCATTAGCTTAGTACAACATCTGGTAAAAACATCTAAGTTTGCTTTAGTGGAACGGTTAGTAGCCACGATCGCAGATTCTATCCTCCAAGGGTGCGATCATGTTACACAAGTCCAAGTTATTTTGAGCAAACCCGCCGCGCCGATTCCAGACTTTAGCGGCAAAATTAGCATTGAACTGACTAGAACTAAATCCGATCTCTGAAGCCTAAGTGTGCTTTTCTTCTTAAACTAGACCTACCAACAAGCAGGGAGAGTGGATTTATCTGGAGGAGGTATCTAACAAACAGAATCTTTTCTTCCATCGCTCCATTCTCCTCTCTTTAATTTTCTCCTTTGTACTCGCTTATTCTCAAAAGCTAAAAAATTATGTTATTTACTGATATACATTTAAATTGCATCTTTTAAAATGCCAGGATTTGTGGTCAAGTCTTGCACAGAAGTAGTAGATAGCTTCTAAGTAACTGGGCATAAATAAACATATATGTAGCAAAGTACTAGCATACATTTAAAAGCAAATTATACAAGGGTTTTGGACTGTTAAATATTTATTAATTATTACTGTTTATTTATACATGCTTACTTGTTAAAGCATTTTTTTATACCGAAAACTATTTTCTGGCAATACAAACTTAGGTTTTTCTGTAATTTAAAAGGTGATCCACAATTAAATTATTTAAGTACGTTTGTAAAAAATATATCAGTAATTTAGTAGTATCAAAAATTCAGGTTCCTGAGTAGCAGCAATATTTACATACAGATTTTATCTATGCTACGCAAGCATTGCACTGTTAATTGGTTAATGTCGAAGCTCAATACATTTTTAGGTAATTACCACATTAGACTGTGCTTTTTAAGAAAATAACTATTGTATATTATTAAAAATAAGACTTTAATGGTTAGTAACTTTACGGCAATTTCAATTAAACGTTAACAACTTGATACTAACTGTATAGGTTAATCAGATTAACTTTGCTAAACACACAGACTATAATAGGTAAATAATATACTATTTGATCATTAGTTCAGTATTTTCGTCAATCAAGGAGATATGCAGTTATAAATTGATTATTATAAAAATATTGACTTTCAGGTTTAGTTGATACGGACAACAGCATCTTAACCTTAGCAAACAGGTTATTGTAACATGTTCGCACGTAGAATCCTAGTTGTTGAGGATGAAAAGATTCTAGCCTCAAATATCAGAAAAAGTTTACAAAAGTTAGGTTATTCTGTTCCAGAAACCACTCATTCTGGTGAAGAAGCAATAAAAAAAGTAGCAGAGACTAATCCAAATTTAGTATTAATTGATATCTGTTTGACTGGTGAAATTGATGGTGAGCAGACGGCAGATATTATCCAAAATCGTTTTCATGTGCCTGTATTATATTTAACAGAGCATTCAGAATATACAAAATTACATCGAAAGCGACCAAGCGAGCCTTTCAGCTACATTACTAAACCATTTGTTGAAAAAGACTTACATATTGCAGTGGAAATGGCTCTGTACAAACACCAGATTGAAAAGAGATTACTGGAAGAAAAACAGAGGCTCATAGCAATTATTAATAGCATGGGTTGTGCAGTGGTCGTGACATACGCCAATGGTTGTATTCAAATGATGAATCCTATAGCAGAAAACCTTACTGGTTGGAAGCAAGATGAAGCATTTGGTAAAGATTTAATAGAAGTTGTCAGCTTGGTTAATAAAGATGTAGAAGAAACAATCAAAAATCTAGCTACACACTCAATAGAAGCAGGTGAGGTTTTGAATTTACCGGAAAATTGCACGCTGATTGCTAGAGATGGTAGAGAAATACAGATTGGGGATAATGTTGCACCCATCCGTGACCATAATGGCAACATTACTGGTGCAGTTTTAATTTTTCAAGAAATCACTAAACGTAAGCAAACAGAGGCGCAACTGCTTCGTAATGCATTTTATGATGGATTAACAGCATTACCAAATCGCGTCTTATTCCTGGATAGGCTTAAACAAGCAATTGAGCGTAGCAAACGCAGAAATGATTATTATTTTGCGGTTTTATTTCTGGATTTAGATGGCTTTAAAGAAATTAATGATCGTTTTGGGCATACAATGGGGGATGATTTTTTGGTCGAAATCGCCCGACGCTTGGAGTCATGCTTACGCAGTGGCGATACTGTAGCGCGATTTGGTGGCGACGAGTTTACTGTTCTTTTAGAGGATATCAAAGACGTTACCGACGCTACCAATGTTACCAAACGTATTCAAGACGCCTTAAGGATACCGCTGAGCCTGAATGGACATCAAGTATCTACTACAGCCAGCATTGGTATTGCTTTGAGTTTTAATCATTATGAGGAGCCAGCAAGTCTGTTACGAGATGCTGATATTGCTATGTACCGAGCTAAGCAGCAGGGAAAAGCTACTTATGCCATATTTGGTTAATTAATCATTTGTCATCTGTCATTTGCCCTTTGTCCAATGCTATTGACTATTGACTAATCTGCAAAAACTTCTGTAATGCGGTTTGCACTTGTGGCTGGTTAATGTAAACCTCTCCGGCTTCAATCAAATTACTGATATTCTCTGGACTTACATCATCAATATCATCACTCAAACGTTTGCCAGTTAAGTGTCGGTCAAGCTTGAATTGCAATCGTAAAACACGATCATTCATGATTTGCCTGGTAATATATTCGTAAATACCTGATGAGCCATCAAACAAAATACCAATTAGAGGCTGTGCCCATTCTATTAAGCCCCACTGTCGAGCTTGTTCATATGGTATGATTCGGGTGCGATCGCCAGTTCCTATAGAAAGGATAGAAATTTCTTCAACTGCATAACCCAATCTGAGAGCTTCAGCAACGGCACAGCTGGAGGGGTTATTAGCAGCAACACCGCCATCAATGGCAGAGTATATACATTTAATCGAGTAGGTAGAGGTATTGTCGGGTACTTTTTCCCAAGGTGAGTCTATCAAAGCAAGTTGAATTGATCCTACATATTTTTTGAGATTGCGAGTTTGACCACTGCCTGTACCATTAGTAATTGTAATCTGCTTATCTTTATATACGTCTTCTATTGATGATGCATTATCGTCTAAAATGATGCCATTCGCAAATGCATTTTTAGCGATTCCGTTTACCGTTTTATCTAGTTTATGTGCTGGAAAATAAGTTGGAGCCGATGCTGAACAGACACACGCTTCCCACAAAGCGACATCACCATAACTTTTGTCTTGACGCCAACTTTTAAATATAATTGGTTCTCGGTTAATTGTGTCATAGGAGATAATTAACAGCATCGTCGAAGTGATATCACATATTTTTATATCACCGAAAGCACCTTTGCTAGCTTGAATCAAACCTTCATCAGAAAACTTGGGTGCTGATAAACCGTACTTTAACAGTAAGCCAATTCGCTGTAGAGCAAAACGACTTTTGTAAGGAAATATTAGTGAGCTTTTTTGCTTGTATAGTTCAATAATTTCTTGGCTACTACATCCTCTTGCGATCGCACCTGCTAGAATTGACCCTGTAGAAGTTCCTGCAATTAAGTTAAAATACTTATTCAAGGGTTGGTCAATTTGCTTCTCAATCACTGCCAAAATACTGGCCGCAATTACTCCCCGAATTCCACCACCGTCCAAGCTTAAAATCCGAAAAGGCATATTTACCCGAATTCTCTGCAATTTTTGGTTAGTTAATACAGCTTAATATAACTCAATTATTTTTATGATCAAAAATTTGGTTTTTTAGAAAGTTTATTAGAATGCAATTTGGCTACTAGTTGGTTTCAATTTAATGATAATTTAGTATAAGATTAGTAGTAGAAAAATTTGAGTACAGGTACTATTTTCTATTAAGAAATAATTTAAAAAATCTGCCAATGTTATGAATGCTTATATTCGGTAGATAAATTCTGTAATTACAATATATTCGATTGCACCTATAAATTATATATATGGAAAAAACAGAAAAACAGAAAATGCTTGCAGGCGAGTTATATCTTGCATACGATTCTGAATTAGTTGCTGAAAATAAGCAAGCCAGCCGTCTCCTACGAATGTACAATTCTACAACTGAAGAACAGCAAGAGCCGCGGCGACAAATTTTGCAGGAATTATTTGGAAAAGTTGGACAACAAATATTAATTGTGCCACCCTTTCACTGTGACTACGGCAGTAATATTTACGCTGGCAACGGATTATATATGAACTATGGCTGTGTGATTTTAGACTGCAATACAGTTCACATTGGTGAAAATGTTATGTGCGCTCCTTATGTGCAAATTTACACTGCTTATCACCCTACAGAACCAGAAATTCGTCTTTCCGGTAAAGAATTAGCTGCACCCATTAAGATTGGCAATAATGTCTGGATTGGTGGTGGTGCAATTATTTGTCCAGGGGTAACAATTGGTGATAATACAACCATTGGTGCTGGCAGTGTAGTTGTCAAAGACATACCTGAAAATGTCGTTGCTGCTGGCAATCCCTGCCGTATTATTCGGTATTTGTCATAGAATTGAATTGCGATGCGATCGCTCATTACTCGTTTTAGAATTTGTATCCTCTAGCAAGCCAATAGTGCCAGTCTCCTAGTGCTTCTTGAGTTTCACTATCAGCATCTATAGCTACTATTTCAGATAACCTAGCAGAAAATACATCTTCATCTTTGCCATCTGGATAAACAACTTCCACAAACATATCTTTTAAACACTCATCGTCTGGTGCCATTCCCAGCACTTCGACTTGTTTCTCTTCGACGGAGGTAGATTTGCGTCCCTTTTTTGTCCACTTAGCCATAAAGGGTACGTTCAGAGTATCGTCGAGGTAGTAATACCAACCCATTGCCCGTTCTTCTTTATCTTCGGCATCGATAATGATTTCTGTTTTAATGCGATGCTCTCGGTTTTCGTCTGGTTCAACAGTAGGCATAAAACAACGGCTTGTGTATGATGCACTTTGACATGATACATCCTTTTGGCAATATCTGACGACAAGCTGTTAAGCTAATGTGTCTCCAAGTTGCACATTCACTGGTTAAGACTGTCATTAGTCTTTTGTCTTTTTGGGACTAATGACAAAGCGCAAAGTCTGTTCGCCGGAAACCGGCGCTCAGACGCCAGTGACGCTCCTGCGGCGCTACCGCTACGCTAACGCACAAGTCGCTTAACCCGCCCAAGCGACTGGCTCAACTTTGTAAGAGAGGACAAGCTTTATGCATAAATAACACGTCTATACCTCTACCCCTATAAATTTTCTATCTGCTGTTTTACCCAAGCGCGAAATGAATGAATCATCGGTATTTCCCCAATATTGAGACTCTCAGATAAAAATCGGGGAATTTCCGTAGCTAAGGGGAGATTTGCAAAACTAGGCGAAACATCACAGGGAATATACACACCTTCCTGTAACTTATAAATCTGCATTACAGGTTCGTCATAACGCCAAACTTCCGGTACACCCAAAGCTAGATAGATGGCAAGTCGGTCAACAGAAGCGCTGGTATAGTCTACCTCAATGATTAAGTCTGGTGGTGGGTCTTGCGTCAAGTCGAGATTCTGCTTTTGTCTCATCGCAGGTTCATTCTGAATGTAAAAACTTGAATCTGGTTCTACTCCCCGCAGTAAGTCTGGACGCTTACAAGTAACTGAATCAGTGCTTTTCAGGTTGAGGTTAAGTTCTTCTGCTAAAGCAAAAACTAAATGTTCGAGAAGTCTATTGTTATACTCATGGGGCATTAAAGGAGTCATGACTTCTAGTACCCCCTGGTCGTAAGCCAGTCGTGTGGCACGATTATCCCCTATTTCTGCAAGAATGCTTTCAAAGGTCTGCCAACTGAGGTTTTGCAGTACGGCCCGTTGAGAAATAGTTGCTGTAATTGTCAGCATAGATTTCATCTGAGGTTTTTTATCAAGATATCAAGAAATTTGCTTTGTTTGATTTGAGGCTCCAGAAAGTGTGGCATTTGATGGCAAAAATTTGACCCTTGCTGATGTTAAATTGCTGATTTATCCTAAGTTTGCTAATATACTTCGTAACCCTAGATTAGTAAGTGTACTGGGTGCAACTGCACGAATCGATACTCATGTTGCCCCCTATGTTGCTGTACCTGAACCTGAAAATGTGCTAACAACTTTGCTAGCGGGTGCGGCTCTTTTGGTAACTAGATTTTGTATTCAAAAAATTAAATGCACTTAATATCTTGAAGCATAGCCAAATGCTGCTTCACAGGTGCAAGTGTATTCGCGGCAATCATGCCACTGGCGGCGACTGCTGGTAAACCAGTGCCTGGAAATGTCGAGTCTCCACAGCACATCAGCCCTGGTAGGGGTGTGCTGGGGCCTGGAAACAAGCTAACTCCAGCCTTAATCGCCGGGCCATAGGAACCTCGGTGGCGACGCAGAAAGCGCTCGTGAGTTAGAGGTGTGCCCACAAGTGTAACTTCGCAACGCGAGCGAATATCTGGAATGATGCGCTCTAAAGCTTGCCACATCACTTCTGCACGCAACAGCTTTTGTTCGGTATACTCCTGGCTTCTTCTGTCCATTCCTTGCCAAAGAGCATACGGCTCATTACCAGGAGTATAGACATGAATCACATGCTTACCTAGTGGTGCTAAGGATGGGTCGAGAATTGAAGGAATTGATACCAACACAACATTCTGAGGTGCTGTCACGCCCGCTTCCCAGTTGTTGACTATAATGTAGTGACACTCCAGATTTGACTGTAATCCTTGAGCGTTAATACCCAAGTGTAGATGCATGAAGCTATCACACTCAGGTGTCGCTTGCCGTTTAGTACGAAATCGTTTTGGCACTGCTTTTTCTGGCAGGAGTTTCAAAGTATCCCAAACAGATGTATTAGCAACTACTGACCGACGCGCCCGGATTTCCTTGCCATCACGCAGGCGCACACCTACAGCTTGGTTGCCTTCCACAATCACTTGCTCCACATGAGCGCCCAGCATCAACCGACCGCCATGTCGCTCTAATCCTTGTACCAAGGTGTCAACTAAAGCACCACTGCCACCAATCGGATAGTCAAGCATTACACCCGGTCGATACCAGTCGGCAAACATAAATGCGACTTCGGCTGTACTAGTGCCGTCTGCTGGTAGCCCGGAAAGCAAAAAACAAAGCATGTCAAGCCAGTTGCGTGTAAACGGGTCTTTAACAACACCATCAATAATCCGACTGAAAGGGCCCGTTAGCTTAGTAACATTTGCAATATGCTTTGCTAAAGATGGGGCAAATCGGCTTACAGTTTTAGTTGCACCGAAATCAAAGCGTAATGCAGCTGGTGGTATGGCAGTTGCAGCACTAGCTAGTGGTTCCATGACGCGCTGGAGTTGCTGCCATTCGGCTACAGCATCATGACCACGAAATTGCATCAGCACTTCACAAAATTGTTCTGCACCCACTGATGTATTAAAATCACCTTCTGGTAGGCAGCATCCCCAAGTATCGTAGGTTAAGCAAGGTAGCTGAGAGCCAATAGCGTCTAGCACTTGTCGTAGGGGGTTGGCAGAGGGACTGTAAGATAGTCCAGAGTAAAGGGACGGACCTGAGTCAAATTGGAATCCATTGCGCTCAAAAGCGTGGGCAGCACCACCAGGGATAGAATGACTCTCGCAGACTATGACATCAAAGCCATATCGTGCCAAAAGAGCAGCACAACTTAAACCACCTATACCGCTACCAATAACAACTATATCTGTGTTTTGCATATCCCCTATGTTTGCAAGGATAGTTTCTAAAGTTTGCTAACTGATATTTAGCAGTATATTCCGTTGGGGACTGGTACATTTGTGAGGTATAAATTACTGTTTATTGTCCAAAGTATTAGCAATCTCAAGTTTTATACTTCAATCAAGGTATTTACTGAACAGGGAGATATTCTAAAACTAAGGTTTTGAGAGATTTGTAATTTTCTAAATTTCTAAAAAATTGATATACTAACTTTTGAGCATATTTACTATTTAAGCCCTCCAAGGTTTTGGTAATTACATTATCTATTAGCTGGGGAAGTTCATTCTCCAGATATTTATCAAAATCTGAATCAGAAATAAATAATTTACTTTTTCCCACATGAGTAAATATCATGTGAAGAATAAATCTATTACCATATATACAAGTTCCTTTCTCTTTATCAACATTACTATTTTGCTTTTGCGTTAGTTTAATATCTAAAACCCGCATTATTTGAATCTTGCGCCAAATTGTAATTGCTGTAATGTTTTCATGAAAAAGCTCCGTATAAGGAGGTTTGTTAACATCTTCCCACAGCTTGCCTATTTTATCTTTCGCCATAAGTGTACAGCGTATTTCATCTAAACTACACACTAATGCTATAATTGCTTCTTCAAAACTACAGTTTTTATTATCTACTGGTAATTTTTTATCATTTCTTTTGTAAGAATAATTAATGCCAGCTAAAGCAAAGTCTATCTTTAATTTTTCTTGTAGAGAATCTAGTGAAATAAAATCACGATTTTCGACTTTATTTTGAGTATTAGTAGCTTTAGTCACTCTGAGAGAAAAATCTGGAGGGCAATTCTCTAATGAGATTAGTTTTATAAATACTTTAGCCTGGTTAACTTTTTCAGCATCTTTTTTATAAGTATTACCTATAGTTCCTACTGTTTGCGCCCCATTTACAATGGAGATTCCTTCGCAGTGAAAGTATCCAATGGACTTATCTGATCCACCCATAGGTTTTTTGTGTATTTTATGACATAATACTGTAACTCCATTATTTAAATATAAAAAGTTATGTGGAGCACTTAATAAGGTATCTTGAATACCATCATTTACATCACTGAGACCAACAAAACTTCTGATGTTTTTTGAAAATAGGCTCTCTCCATTTTGCTAGCCAAATCTCAGCTAAAGTTTGAGCATCAATTTGTCCATATATTGCCTGGTAAGGCTCCTCTATTTGCCCCCAGCTTGTTAAATTTAAATCTGTGTTGACAGGTTTACCTTCCAAGCTTGCTGATAATGCTTTATGAGCTTCGTATAGAGAAAATGTTTCCCAAAAAAATAACTCGCTAGCTTCATTATTTTCTTCTAATAATTTTGATATTATTTGGCGATTGTTATTACCTAATTTTGTACCTGAATAAGCAAGAATAATTTTTACTTTTACGCTATAGTCAGCCAATGCTTTTTCTATTACAATTTGTTTGTTTTTGACTTTTGGGTTAAATTTTTCAAATTTAAAATCAATTATATCTTTGATACCTTGGATAAATTTATGTATCTCACCTGAATCAGGTTCTCCATTGCCAGATTCAATCCATTTTGATTGAACTATCCAAAATATTTTTTCACTTTCATCATAGTAGATAGCATCAATTCCATTATCTCTATAGCCATCAACAATTGCTTGAGCAGCAATTTCAGGTTCTACTGATGCAAGGCTCATTAAGCTATAGGCAGCATAACCTCTTGAGAGTAATACTTTCTGTTTTTCTGCATCAGGTTTGTTCTGATGATCTGCTATGTCAATTAATCCTGTCAGTGTTTCGTATAATTTATTTTTAATGTGTGTAAGTTGAAGCTTGACCACTTTGTAGTCTCCTTTTAATTCTATACTGCAAAATTAATATATTTACTTAAAGTATATCTGAATATGATTTTTTTATTACGTTTGATGTCTCAGTGTACTACTGCGGGATACCTAAGTATTGTATTAATGTGGTTTGAACCATTGCGATCACAGAACGTGTGTTTTGCACTCTCGCCTCTTGTACTATTAGGCTGAATAATAAACAAAAAATCAGCATAATGAGTATTATCGTCTTCGGCAGCATCAATATAGACCTGGTAGCAACAGCGCCCCGGTTGCCAGTTGCAGGCGAAACGCTGCTGGGAGAGAATTTTTTTAAAGTTCCGGGAGGCAAAGGAGCAAATCAAGCTGTAGCACTAGCGCGATTAGGAATTCCTACTCACATGGTGGGACGTGTAGGGCCACAAAATTTTGGGGTGGAACTTGTCAACAATTTGCAAGCGTCTGGTGTGCAAACTGACAATATTTTTGTAGATAAAAATGTTACTTCTGGTGTTGCCATCATCACCGTAGATTATGCTGGCGAAAATCAAATTATTGTGATTCCTGGTGCAAATGAGCGTGTTAATCAAGAAGATGTAGAACGATTGTCTCACTTATTGCCAGAAGCAACAGCACTACTTTTACAACTAGAAATTCCTATTGCTGCTGTGGTTGCAGCTGCTAAAGCAGCACGAAATGCAAATATCAAGGTAATTCTTGACCCCGCACCCGCACAATCTGATTTACCCGCTGAACTTTACCCACTGGTAGATATTATTACCCCAAATGAAGTAGAGGCTGGGCAATTAGTGGGTTTTCTTGTAGATAGAGAGGAAAGAGCAGCAGAAGCCGCTGCGGTTTTATTGCAACGAGGTGTGAAATGTGCGATCGTCAAATTAGGTGCTAAGGGTGTTTTCTGTGCCACTGCTGAAGAGAAATTCTTTGTACCCGCATTTCCAGTTCATACAATTGACACAGTTGCAGCTGGCGATGCTTTTAATGGCGGTTTAGCAGCAGCACTTTTTCAAGGATTTTCTTTAAAACAAGCTGTGATTTGGGGTACAGCTGCGGGTGCTTTGGCAACAACAAAACCAGGCGCACAAACTTCGCTACCAGATAGATTTACCTTTGATGCATTTCTCAAAGAAAGGGGAGTGGAGAAGCAGGGAAAAGGTTAAAGAGCAAAGGGTAAAGGGATAATTTTTACCCAATTCCCCATTCCCCATGCCTCATATAACTATTTCCCAATATCCTCATTCCAAAGTTCTGAATTAGTTTCAATAAACTCGCTCATCATCTGTTCGCATTCGTCAAGATTGAGATCAATTACTTCCACACCATGAGATACCATAAATTCTTTAGCGCCTGAAAAAGTTCTTGATTCTCCAACAATGACTTTTTTTATACCAAATTGTACTACTGCTCCAGCGCAGAGGTAACACGGCATTAAGGTTGAATAGAGTGTTGTACCTCTGTAGCTACCAACTCTACCAGCATTACGGAGACAATCAATTTCGGCGTGAGTAACAGGATCGCCATCTTGCACACGTTTGTTGTGTCCTTTGCCGAGAATTTGACCATCCTTAACAAGAACAGAACCAATGGGAATTCCGCCTTCTTGTCTGCCTTGTTTTGCTTGTACGATCGCAACTTCCATAAACTCATCCATATTAATTCTCCTTTGGTGTTGCATAGTAGTGGGATAAATTAAGGTTTTCTAGCATGCATTGTTTGTAAGGACAATCAACAGAGCGATGATCGTCCATGAACAATACAAGCAATAAACTTTAACAAATTTCAATATTACCCACACGCCGATTTAATAGTCGTAAAACGATCCTTCTTTCTCCTTCTTGCTTTGCTTCCCGAATAGCCAATGGTTCTTCCAAATTCCGTCCTAATATCGCTGCAATCTCCTACTGACTCAGGGTAGAAATACTTGTAAACGATAATCGTCGTCACCCTTCGGATTCGATAGTCGCTCATGGGGAGCCAGTTCGTTGGGCGGCTCTGCCGACTTGTTGGCTCTTAGCGTTCCCGTAGGATAGCAACTGGCGTGGAAACCCTCAAGACCGCTTATTCCTCAACACCCAAACAATTACCAGATTGTAAAGGCTTAAGACATCAATCTTAGCGTAGGCGTAGCCTACCGCAGGTATCGCTTGTCCCTAAGTCCGCGATAAAATTCTCAAGCACAACAGCGCACTCCATACCAATGCAAATTAACTGGCAAACTGCCAAAACCTACGAAGATATTCTGTATCACAAAACTGATGGCATCGCTAAAATTACCATCAACCGCCCTCACAAACGCAATGCTTTCCGCCCTAAAACCGTCTTTGAATTATATGATGCTTTCTGTGATGCTCGTGAAGATACAAACATTGGTGTAGTACTATTTACAGGTATCGGCCCACATACTGATGGCAAATACGCTTTCTGCTCTGGTGGAGATCAAAGCGTGCGAGGACACGCTGGCTATATAGATGATACTGGCATTCCCCGCTTAAACGTGTTGGACTTGCAACGCTTGATTCGTTCCATGCCAAAAGTGGTGATTGCTTTAGTGGCTGGATATGCGATCGGTGGTGGACACGTCCTACACTTAATTTGTGACCTCACCATTGCTGCCGATAACGCCATTTTTGGGCAGACTGGCCCCAAAGTTGGCAGTTTCGATGGTGGTTTTGGAGCAAGTTATCTCGCCCGCATTGTTGGACAAAAAAAAGCACGAGAAATTTGGTTTCTCTGCCGCCAATATAATGCACAACAAGCTCTAGAAATGGGTTTAATTAATTGTGTCGTTCCAGTTACCCAACTAGAAGCCGAAGGTATTCAATGGGCACAAGAGATTTTAGAAAAAAGTCCGATCGCCATTCGCTGTCTCAAAGCCGCATTCAATGCTGATTGTGATGGGCAAGCTGGTTTACAAGAGCTTGCTGGCAATGCCACTCTACTCTATTACATGACAGAAGAGGGGGCTGAAGGAAAACAAGCGTTTCTCGAAAAGCGTACACCTAATTTTCGGGATTTTCCTTGGCTACCTTAAATTTGCAAAAATCGCACCTCACTGAAGAGTGCGATTTTTGCAAATGTCAAAATTTACAACATTAGAAATTTTAAAAGCAAATCTTATTTTTAGCAGATTACAAACTGATTAGAGTAATAATGGGTAGCTAAATAAGCACTGCTTTAGTCTGAAGCTGTTCAGAGGTGCAGGCAGTTGTTTCCTCTAAAGTGGCTAGAGCAGCATTATCTAAATCTGAGGCTAGAGATTGAGAAGTAGCTAAAACTGGTGTCGCATCCGGCAAACTCCAAGCATCTTCTAAACTTTCCCAAGAAGGTGCAAAAGGTGGGAGCGCCAAAGAGCAAGCTTTCCAAGTTGCTTGTACTTGTACTCCTAACAGTTGACACATTCCACCACGGCGACCCTCTGGCTGATAATGACGGCAATATCGACAGGCAGATGTCAAAAGTTTAATAGGTTTCATTTGGGCTCATCTTTAGTGCCGTTTATGGCTGATTTTCACCCTTCTATTTTCCTTCTATATATAAAGACGGATTAGAGGCAAAAAGTCATTATTATCTATAGGTTCTAGCGATCCCCGCTCCAAAACAAACTTTAGAATGTCTTTATATTCTTGTTATATTTTTAAATGATCTAAAGTTGATAAGTAGGAATTTGGGCTAAAAGTAATTAGGGATCAAGGATAAAAATAAAGATTTTGATTTAGCTAACCTTTTAAGTTCACCCTTAAGAAGGACATAAAATATGCAGTTCGGAATTATTTGGTCTACATCATGGTGTGTAGCGGTCATCTTTTAATAAGAAATTATTATCTGTCTAAACAATCCAGGATTTCTCTATACAACAGTGGCAAGCTAGTTAAAAATAAATTACGTTCAATGAATAATCACTAAATAGTGTTGCCATTAACTTAAGTTAGGACTGACATTAAATCCAGTTTGTTGCTGAGTGTTTAAGCAGAAAGGCGATCGCTGTCCCCTATTAAATTAAGTATATCTGGCGAAACTAGAGCTTTAAACAATTCTGACTCTATTCATCGAAAGCGACGGTAAATTTCGTCCCCATGCCCCATTCCTCAATCCTCACAGGTGCAGGTTTTTCATAAATGGGTGAGTTAGGACTTTCATTTGAATGCAGCAACGCCGCAAAATTTTCCTTGTTCTCCTTGTCGCCCTTAAACCTAAACTTGTCAGATTCCCTATCCCTATGCCCAAAAACCACCCCTTCTGGCATGTTTTTTATAACTGCTTAGCGGCACAGAAAGAACAGACAGCCCAACGCTGAAGTTCGCCGGGTGGAGTAGGACATTGACACTGGGGGCAAAGCGGTAAGCCATGCGATCGCGCTTGCATTGTCTTAGCCCAATGTCCAAAAGCACTATTTGCGTTCTTAACAGTTGGTGTAACCTTACGGTGGCTAACCGGATCACCAATGTAACTAGGATGCTCAGATGGCAAAACCGTTTGTTGGTGTTTGCTCGTGACTGGTGAATGCTGCCAACCAGCAGTAGAGAAGCGAATATCCACTAAAGGCGTTGGTAGCTGTTCATTCAACTTTAAAAGCAGTTGCGATCGCCCAAAAGTCAGGTTTTGCGCCCAAGCAGCACTAGAAGTTGCTACCCACAAAACATCGCGCTGAATCGACAAAGGTCGAGTATGTGCAGCAACCACTGTGCCAACAACCTCCGCCCAACACTTGAGCAAGCGTTGTAATGGTTGCTCCTGCCATTGAGCCTGCTTTTCTAAAACGCCTAAAATATCATTAACTGATTTCAACGACATCTTTGAGAGTGCTGAGTTACCGATCGCCCTTCATTCTTTGTTGTGAATGATATATAAATAATTTTCGCTACTATTGGCACAAATATATCTAAAGTTAAGCCAATAGTCTATGTTTGAGGCACAGAAGCAATGACTCAAAACCCTTTGATCGATTCCAGTACTCAATCGTCTAAAACACCTGGGTTAAAACCAGCACTAGCAGCTGCACTAGCGAGTTTAGAGGTGCAGCTAGATCAAGAGTTAGCTCGATACCGACGCACGCGAAATGGTTCGAGGACATTGAACCAATCACGTGCGGGGAGTTACATCAACAGTCAACCCCAGCAGTTTACTGCCATTACTACAACATCAAGCACAACTCAACAATTAGCAGAAATAAAAACTAACGCGCCGCCTGCATCTACACCCACAAGTTCCCACGAGAATTCAGCTCCAGCTACATCAAAGACCAACGCGCCGCCTGCATCTACACTCACAAGTCCCCAGGAAAACCTAGCCCCAGCTACAGCAAAAACTAAGCAAATGGTTCATCTCAAGATCCCATCCAGCCACAATGCCAAAACACAAACTCCACCACCCCCGCCCAATACCAGCAGCATCGTACCAGCAGTCATTAAGAATGCTAAAGGTGAAAACCTCGTACAACCGGATGATACTCCAAAACAACCAGATGACTATCTAGAATCTAGTGAAGCACTGCTGCGAAGTTTGACAGAAGAACCAGAAACAAAGAAACCAAGCAATTCTAACGATAGTCTGCTATCACCTTTGGGTATCGGCTCTATGCTACTGCTATTATTAGCAAGTCTAACTTTGGGCTATGTAGTGTTTAGTCCTAAAAGTTTACCGCAGTTAAATCTAAGTAAATTACTTAACAGCGATTCGTCTACCACACCAGAGAATACTGAGGAAATTTGGAGTAATGTTCAACCTCAGTTGCAACCAGAGATTACGCCCATACCCAAGTATCCCAATTTAGCAGCCAAAGAGTTTCCAGAAGTAAAAGATCCCAATGATGTAGTTGGCTTAAAGCCCCAAGTCCAACAAACTCCTGTTGCGATGCCTAATCCGGCCGCTCCCCAAAACCCCGTAAATCCGCAAGTAGCATTACCTAACCCGATCGCAGTCCAACCGACAAATCCGATTGCCACAACACCATTACCGAACCTGAATTCGCCTTCAACGCCAGCGGCAAAAACCTCGCCACAACCAAGTGCAACCCCTCCAAAGTTGAATGCAGAAATCAAACCGGCAGCAGATGGATACTATCATATAGTGATAGATAATAAAGGATTAGGCGCTTTAGCCTCAGCACGGCAAGTAGTCCCTGATGCTTATTTATCACGTAACCAAAAATTTATTTATCTGGGTGCAGTTAAGTCTAAAGAGGAAGTACAGCGAAAGCTGCAAGAGCTACAGACAAAGGGAATTCAAGCACGGATTCAGCAGCAATGAGTTGTAAAAATCTACGATACCATGAGATAAAAGTCCTGAGTCATGAGTCACCGAACTTCTGAGCCGATAGCGCAGCGCTAGCGAGTCCGCGTACCCCTGCGGAGAAGCCAAGCTACGCGCAGCGTCTCGTACAGAGCGTCGGAAGCCTTGCAAGAAAGTTATTGCTAATCCTACGTAAAGTTAGGAGTATCAGTCCTCAACACTGAAGTTAGGGCGAGGCATCTACATATACAGTTATGAGTAATTATAAAAACTCATTACTGAGTTTTGGGAATGGAGAGCCGACATGGAATTGATCAAGCGTATCCTGCGGGTAATTAGAGCTAATTTTAATAGTTTGATAGGCAGTGCCGAAGATCCAGAAAAGATCCTGGAACAAACTGTTCTAGAGATGCAGGGGAATCTGGTGCAATTGCGGCAGGGTGTAGCACAAGCGATCGCTACGCAAAAACGCACAGAACGACAAGCAGCAGCTACTCAGTCTCAAGCAGAAGAATGGTATCGCCGCGCCCAATTAGCACTGCAACAAGGCAACGAACCTCTAGCACGGGAGGCTTTGACTAAACGTCGAGCTTACCAAGAAACTGCCAAAGCTCTTTCTGCTCAGATAGAGCAGCAAAACGATATAGTAGCTAGGCTAAAAAAGGATATGCGGACGCTAGAATTAAAAATTTCCGAGGCGAAAACTAAAAAAGATATGTACATTGCTCGCGCTCGTTCTGCTGAGGCATCTTATCGACTCCAAGAAATGCTCAGCGGAGTTTCTACCACCAGTAGTCTAAGTGCCTTTGAGCGGATGGAAGAAAAAGTTTCGCAAATAGAAGCGATCGCTCAACTCAGTAGCGACGACTTAGAAAAACGATTTACCTCATTAGAATCTACTAATGATGTTGATACCGAACTAGCAGCAATGAAGCTACAGGTTTTAAATCAAGCAGAAAATACCCAGCACGACAATCTCCTTACCGAAGGGAATCAGAGGATGGTGCTACCTCCCCAACAGCAGATACCCAAATCTCAGGAACCGTGAATTTCGGACAATTACCGCAGCTTGGACATATCTTAATATTTAAGAGTCGTTGGGAGGTACTGATCCATCCTGGAAAGATTACATTGAAATAGGTAGCTATTAAAAAGTAAAAAAGCTAACGGTCTAACAAAGCGCGTAAACCACACAAGGAAAAACAAGGTTATGGGATTATTTGATCGCATTAAGCGAGTAGTCGGTGCTAACCTCAACGATTTAGTCAATAAAGCTGAAGACCCCGAAAAAATGCTAGAGCAAGCCGTCCTGGAAATGCAGGAAGACTTGGTACAGTTGCGTCAGGGAGTTGCCCAGGCGATCGCCGCCCAAAAACGTACTGAAAAACAGTACAACGATACCCAAAATGAAATTAATAAGTGGCAACGCAATGCCCAGTTGGCTCTGCAAAAAGGTGACGAAAACCTAGCACGACAAGCACTAGAGCGCAAGAAAACTTATACTGACACTGGCACGCAACTCAAAGCCAGTCTAGATCAGCAAAGCACTCAAGTTGAAACCCTCAAGCGCAATTTAATTCAGTTAGAAAGCAAGCTTTCTGAAGCTAAAACCAAGAAAGAAATGCTCAAAACTCGCATTACTACAGCCAAAGCCCAAGAGCAACTCGAAGGCATGGTGCGTGGGATGAATAGCAGCAGTGCAATGTCTGCCTTTGAGCGGATGGAAGAAAAAGTCTTGATGCAAGAAGCTCGTGCCCAATCTGTAGCAGAATTGGCGGGTTCAGATTTAGAAAGCCAATTTGCCCGTTTGGAATCTGGTAGCGATGTTGATGACGAATTAGCAGCTTTGAAGGCGCAGATGCTACCGCCTGCGAGTCCCCAAAGTCAGCCCCAACTGCTGCCGCAACAAGAAACCAACGCTCCTAAGTCTAATGAAGTTGTTGATGCCGAGTTGGATTCTCTACGCAAGCAATTGGATCAAATGTAACATTGGCAAAAAACTTATTTGAAGCTAGTCCCACGCCTGTTGGTTGTGGGATTTTGCATAAATTGTCAGTTGTTTGTTTTTTGTCACTAGACCTCCTGCATGAATAATAAGACGGAGTGCTAGTTGGCGCTGTTCATAGCAAAATGAAGCTAAAAGGAGCATCGTCGTTGAGGAGAAACAATGGCCTACAGCGAGCTACAAAGGCTTTCAGATGTTGAGTTCAAACGCTTGTGTGGGGTCAATCGGAGTACCTTTGCTGAAATGGTGGAGGTTTTAGAGCCGCATCTAAACCGCCAAGGACGGCGAGGTGGACAAGCCAAACTGAGTGTAGAAGAGCAGTTGCTAGTAGCATTGGAGTATTGGCGAGAGTATCGCACTCAATTTCACATTGGAGTAAGTTGGGGGTTGCACGAGACTACAGTTGGGCGGATTGTACCAAAAGTAGAAGACCTACTGGTTAAGTGCGGCAAGTTCCGGCTACCCAGCCAGAGGCAATTGTATCAACCTGGGTGGGAATGGAAAGTCATGGTGGTCGATGTGGGGGAGATAGCCATCGAGCGGCCTAAAAAAAACAGAAACGCTACTATAACGGCAAGCATAAGCGTCACACGCTCAAAGCGCAATTATTAGTGGAGTTTGAAACGGGACAAATTATCTGCACTGCCGTAGATACAGGCAAAACTCATGACTTTAAGCTCCTTAAACGCAGCCGCTTACCGTTTGTGTCGTCGCAATTGTGTTTAGCTTATCGAGGCTATCAAGGGTTTGCTAAAACTCATGCTGGAGCTTGTACCCCGACCAAAAAGCCTCGCAAGCAATCGTTGCCCAAGTCGGAAAAGCAGCACAATCGAGCTTTAGCCCGACTGCGAGTTAAAATTGAACATGCGATTCGCCGCTTTCAAATATTTCGCATTTTTTCAGGACGTTATCGTAACCGTAGAAAGCGGTTTGGCTTACGCATCAATCTAATTGCTGGTTTGCTGAACTACGAACTGGCACATGCTTCTTGATTCGTGCAGGAGGTCTACTGATGACTGATAACTGACCACTGACTCTCAGTTTGGGATAGAGTATTGTGTGTGCCAACTTTGATCAATGCCACCTCATGGAGACTGCAATGAGTAAGGGTGTAATCACCATAACTGATGCTGAGTTTGAAGCCGAAGTTTTGAAAGCCGATCTACCAGTATTGGTTTACTTTTGGGCTTCTTGGTGCGGGCCTTGTCAATTGATGTCGCCAGCGATTAACTCAGCTGCTACTGCATATAGCGATCGCCTCAAAGTCGTTAAAATGGAAATTGACCCCAATCCACTAACTGTCAAGCAGTATCAAGTGGAAGGCGTACCCGCTCTCAGACTAATTCAAGACGAGAAAGTCTTAATATCCACTGAGGGAGTTATCGGTAAAGATAAATTACTTACCCTCTTAGATACACACTTAAGTAGTAGTTAGTAATTAGTCATTAGCAAATGACATAGATGCACCAGCGGTGAGGGGATCGCAGTCTTGGAAGCTACTTGCTCCGATTTCCTTTGTTAGCGTGGCGAACGTTACCCCCGGAGCGGGCAGCGCAGCATTAGCGAGTTTGCAAGTGTCAAGGCTTCTCGCAGGGTAGGACAAGGCGAAAAGTTTTGATCCAAGGAAACCTCGGATCAAAACTTTTTCAGAGAGGACAAAGCGCAAGGTCTGATCTAAGGAAGCCTTAGCTCAGAACTTTGTAAGAGAGGACAAATGACTAACATACAATTTGCAAAACGTTTACAACCCCTACAATCCAATGTATTTGCTGATATGGACAAGGCCAAAGCCACAGCTTTGGCAGCTGGACGAAAGTTAATTGATCTGTCACTAGGGTCTTCTGATTTACCAGCTGAGGCACACGTTATTGAGGCGATCGCCCAGTCTCTACATGATCGCAGCACCCACGGTTATTTACTGTTTAATGGCACTCAAGCGTTTCGCCAAGCCGCAGCCAACTGGTATGAACAAAAATTTGGCATCAAAGTCGATCCGCAAACTGAAGTGTTGCCCCTCATTGGTTCCCAAGAAGGCACAGCCCATTTACCCCTAGCATTGCTCAATCCAGGAGATTTTGCCCTGTTGCAAGATCCAGGCTACCCCTCCCATGCCGGGGGAGTCTACCTAGCCAGCGGTCAAATTTACCCAATGCCACTACAGGCAGAAAACGGTTTTTTGCCAGTGTTTGCCGATATTCCCGCCCCCGTCTTAGCCCAGTCGCGGATGATGGTTTTAAGCTATCCTCACAATCCCACCGCAGCGATCGCGCCATTATCTTTTTTCCAGGAAGCTGTCGCCTTCTGTCAGCAACACAATCTCGTCTTGGTTCATGATTTTCCCTACGTAGATTTAGTATTTGAGGCTGGGGAGTCGGAAAATTCTTCTCCCAGTCCAAAATCTAAAATCCATCTTGGAAAGTTTGCCACGGAGGGAAACCCTCCTTGCAACTTTCCGCAAAATCCAAAATCCTTAGTCCCTTCTATTCTGCAAGCTGACCCAGATAAAAGCGTTTCTATTGAATTTTTTACCCTTTCCAAGTCCTATAATATGGGCGGCTTCCGCATTGGCTATGCCATCGGTAATGCCCAATTAATTAACGCCTTGCGCCAGGTAAAAGCAGCTGTTGATTTTAATCAGTATCGAGGTATTTTAAATGGTGCGATCGCTGCACTGACTGGGCCGCAAGCTGGAGTTCAATCTGCTGTTGCTACCTTCCGTCAACGCCGTGATGCCTTCGTTACTACTTTACACCACATTGGCTGGCACGTTTCGACTCCCAAAGCCACAATGTATATCTGGGCAAAGTTGCCCTTACCGTGGAGCCAAAACTCCATAGAATTTTGTACCCAATTAGTCAAACAGACTGGTGTAGCTGCTTCGCCAGGTGCCGGCTTTGGCAAATCTGGAGAAGGGTATGTCCGCTTTGCCTTGGTGCATGAGCCACCATTGCTAGAAACTGCTGTGAAGCGAATTGCTGAGTTTCTCAATTGAACCTCTACTTAATCCCTTCTCCAAGGTTCTGATCGGACAAACCATCTTTAGAATGCAACTTAGTATTCAGCTAATGAGTGTTTAACTTACAAATTTTTCAGGGCGTTGCTGAATTGGCGTATGAATTTTATTTTGTAATGCTGAGTGTAGCAACGCGCAGCGTTCCATGGAGATACGCTTCACTTCTCTGCGAGAGGCTCCGCCCTAAGCGTAGCTATGCCACAGGCTTTACGTTGCGCTCAGAATGACAATTTATATCTTGATTCAGCAATGCCGAATTTCAAACCCATATTTCAAAACCCTTAGGTTTTGCAAGTGGGCGTCCAATCTTAAGGTGAAATTGTATGATACTTGCATAGTCTTTCATATTATATTTAATATGTTCTATTAATCACTATAACAAGTTACAAAATTACGTAATTAAACGCATAAAGATACAAAAATATTCGTCATCTTTTTATTGATAATCAACAGCAGCTTTACCAATCAGGTCTTCCAGTCTCATAAACTGGGTTTGTACGCTCAGCTACCAAACACAGCTAACAATGCTGGTTACGCTTTTAAGCGACCGTATTGCCATAAAGTTTGTAGTCAAGGCAGCCAAACCCTAGAAGCGGCAGTAGTTTAAAACTTAACTCCCTAAATGACGGAGACTTTAAAAACATGAAAATGACTTTTGAAAAATTTGTAATTGGTGCCTCAATAGCTATTGGTGTGAGCGCTCTTGCTACTGTGCCAGCACAAGCTGGCACGCTCACCGGCGCAACTATCGGTGGAACAGCAGCAAGTGATTATTTAGTCTATGATTCCAACGCTACAAATACCTTTGTCATACCCAATTCCCAGGCAAATGTGCAAAAAGTCCTAGATGGAAGCTCTGGAAATCCTACTGGAAATGTAGAGTTGCGAGCTAGCAGTGAACAAGTAGGTTTTGATTTCAGTAAAAACACCACCTTGATAGGGCAAATTGGTGGCAAAAGTATTACCTTGAGCAGTCTGACAGCAACAGATTGGTTTAGTACTGGGTCAGGATTAAGTACAAGCTATGGTGCACAGAACTTTGCAAATACTTGGTTTAACCAATTTTATAATGCAGCTGGTCTAACAGCCAATGAATCTGCAATTAAATTGGCACTGAGTCTACCAAGTTTGACCCCTAGCTCATTTATCCGCCAGCAAGCCTTTAGCGCATTTTTTGGTATTGGTGGTTTCCAACGCTCTAGCGACCCTAATATCTCTTACGTTAATCAAAATGACACCACTGGCGATATTCAAATTGGGTTAGCCGGTCACTACAATTTAAAAGATTACTATGCTCCTCTGTTAGGCACTTTTGGTAATTTTCTCAAAGATGGCTTCCAAGCCAGTGAAGTTGTTAAAGTTACCTACAATGACAAAACTGATTTCCTTTACAGCTTTTCTGCTACAGCAAGTGGACTAACCAACAGTGCAGGACTAGGTGCTGACGGCAAGTCTCACAGTGGAAACTATGAAGTCACTATCAAAGGTATGCCTCCTACAGCAGTGCCAGAACCCTCAGTTATACTTGGTTTGCTGGGTGTTGCTGGAGTCTTCGCCACACAACGCAAGTTGAAAAAAGCGTCTATTTGAAACTGCCGTTTAAATACTACCATTCAGTAAGGGAGCTATAAGCTCCCTTTTTTTATGAGCACTTTCTTACGACTATAAAATAATTTCTATCCTCGGTTAAATTACCTAATATCCAGATAAAAACTTCTCTAGATAGAAAATTTTCTATCGTTTATTACAGTAAAATTCCTTAAAATTTACTGTAATAAACGAGGTGAATTATTTTCTAAAATAGATTAATTATTTGCTAAAGAAAATTATAAAAATTACGTAAAGAAAAGCTTAAGATTTATTGATTTTGTATTGTAAAATAATATCATTAAACACAGGATCGCCGCAAAAATTTAATTTATTTTTTATCTAAACTAAATAAATCATGTTTTTATTTTTTCTAAAATTTGTATGCAATGTTGTTTGAGTCTCTGGCAATAACTATGGATTTTGACCTAAGAAGATAGACAGCAATGACAGCACATTTACTTACCATAAATCAGCAATTAAAATCGCATCAATTAAGACGGGTTTTGCTACTTGAAGATAATGATGTTAATAGAATGCTGTTGAGTGACTATTTAAGTTATTATGGATACAATGTCCAAGGCTTGTCAAAAGGCTCGACTTTTTTCTCAACTATAGAGAAATTTCAGCCAGAGCTAATGTTATTAGACTTAAAGTTACCAGATATTGACGGTTATTCGCTCTTAGAACAGATCCAGAAAAAACCAAGTTTGTCAAAAATACCTATCATTGTGGTTTCAGCCTTTGCCTTTAAAGCTGATCAAGAACGAGCTATGAGATTAGGTGCACGTCACTACTTTGTTAAACCCGTAAATCTTAAGAATCTGATTCTGACCATTCAAGAAGAGTTTACTGAGCGCTACGTATGAACTTGCCTAATTAACAACGTATTTATTCTATTTGTTTTGGGTAATAAACTCTTCAATAGTCTCACTCATATTTTGTACGGAACTACCAATTTTATAAATTTTAAGTTGTAATTGTGCTAATAGCAAAACTGCTGTTTGTAATTCATTAAGCATTTCACTCATAGACTCACGATACTGGGATTCAAAATCTTGTAAATTCATAGTTAGATTGTTATATTAAATAACTTTAAAAGTGACAACTACAATCATAATCATACATTTAATTTACTCAATCCGTTAATTTGCCTAATGTTATAAGTTAAATTGTAAATCCGAAATATTGCTTATTAATTAATAAAAGACATATGAAAACATGATTAGCTTTGTAATATAAAAGCTAAGAGTTTAATCCATGTTTATAAAAATTTATTATTAAAAATTAGTATTGAGAACAAAAGTGATTGACAAACTATAGATATAAGATTTATATTAAAACTTAATTTATTTGATTGATTGATCAATTAAATAAATTAAGAGTTTATTAATAGTATTAATTTTAAATAGGTATGACTTTGAATGAATGTAAGACACCTAAGAATACTATAAATTTAAGTGTAAATACGATACTTAAACACACTTCTACTTAATATTTACTTGATAAATGTTCTGTTAAATCGGCATAAAAAAATAATTTTTCTTAAAATAGAGAAAGATTACCTAACTTTGGTTGTGACAATACCTACTCAAACACTACCACTGATTAAAGAACCCGAAAGACTAGAAAGCCGTCTAGCCGAAATTCCGCCGGAACCGGGAGTGTATTTCATGCGGGATAAGAACGATCGCATAATGTACATAGGTAAGTCACGCAAATTGCGATCGCGTGTCCGTTCCTATTTCCGAGACGCGTACAATAAGAGCGAACGCATAGCCACAATGGTAAAACTGGTGACAGAAATTGAATTTATCGTCACCGATACCGAAGCTGAAGCTCTGGCGCTGGAAGCAAACTTGATTAAGCAACACCAGCCTTATTTTAATGTGTTGCTCAAGGATGATAAAAAATATCCCTATGTATGCATTACTTGGTCAGAAGACTATCCTCGGATTTTTATTACCCGCAAGCGCCAATTAGGTAAAGAAAAGGATAAATTTTACGGCCCTTATACTGATTCTGGTCTATTGCGAGAAATATTACGCCTGTGCAAGCGAATCTTTCCTTTACGACAACGACCTCAACCACTATTCAAAGATCGTCCTTGCTTGAATTATGATTTAGGACGATGTCCTGGTGTGTGTCAACAACTGATTTTATCAGAAGAATACCGCAAAATCGTGCAAAAAATAGCGATGGTATTCCAAGGTCGGACTCAAGAACTGATTGATATCTTGACACAACAAATGCAAGCAGCATCAGAGGGGTTAAACTTTGAGTCAGCAGCGCGGATTCGCGATCAAATTGCTGGTTTAAAGTCGCTAAATGCAAATCAAAAAGTTTCGCTACCAGATGATACAGTTTCACGGGACGCGATCGCACTGGCAGCTGATGATAAACACGCGTGCATTCAATTATTCCAGATTCGTGCTGGGCAATTAGTAGGACGCCTAGCATTTGTAGCTGATACTCATGCAGAACCAGGAGCTATCTTACAACGAGCTTTAGAGGAACATTACCAAACCGCTGACTCAGTGGAAATACCCGCAGAGATTTTAGTACAACACGATTTACCAGATGGAGAGATATTGGCTGATGTCTTGACTCAGCGTAAAGGAAGAAAAGTAACAATTTTGGCTCCCATGCGCCAAACCAAGGCAGAATTAATTGAGATGGTAGAGCGAAATGCCCAGTATGAATTGCAAAGAATGCAGAAATTTGGCGATCGCAACCATCAAGCAATGCAAGATTTAGCCGCCATTCTCGATTTACCAGACTTACCTCACCGCATCGAAGGTTATGACATTTCCCATATTCAAGGGTCAAATGCTGTAGCCTCCCAAGTCGTGTTTATTGATGGCTTACCAGCTAAGCAACACTATCGCCATTACAAAATCAAAAATCCTACAGTCACAGCAGGACATTCAGATGATTTTGCCAGTCTTGCTGAAGTTATCCAGCGTCGGTTCCGCAAGTATAGCGTCAGCGAAAGCGCTATAGATCCACAATTGCCACGCTTGGGTAATCCTGACTGGCCTGATTTAATCATGATAGATGGCGGTAAGGGTCAGCTATCATCAGTTGTTGCTGTTTTGCAAGAGATAAATGTATTAGAAGACTTGCGAGTTGTTAGTCTGGCGAAGCAGCGAGAGGAGATTTTTTTACCAGGAGAGTCTAAACCCTTGACAACTGATGCAGAACAACCAGGAGTACAGTTGTTGCGACGATTGCGAGATGAAGCACATAGGTTTGCAGTGAGTTTCCATCGCCAGCAACGTACTGACAAGTTGAAGCGATCGCGTTTAGATGAAATCCACGGTTTGGGACACCATCGACAAAAGCAGCTGTTGGGGCATTTTCGCTCAGTTGATTATATTCGGCAGGCTACACCTACACAACTCGCTGAGGTTTCGGGAATTGGCCCGCGTTTAGCTCAAGAAATTTACGATTATTTTCATCCTTCTTGATAACTCCTCACCTCTGGTGTGGTCTGGGAAAAGGTTAAGGGGTGAATTTAAACCCTTGCTTTACCTTTTCCCTTTTCTCTTTTCCGTTTAACCGAGAAATATTAGGGAGCATGAAGACTAATAGCAAGAGTGACTTGCGCTGTCCAATACCGACATCCTAATTTAGTGATGTTAGAGCTGCTAGTATAGCTGTCGTCACATAGGTTAGGACAGTGTTGATTGCTCAAAGCTCTGAAGCAACTGGGTTTCTACTCAACACGGGCTAAACGCCCCGCTACCGCTAACAGCACTCAGCACTTTGCTATATCTCACCAAAATTTAATCTCATAAATCTTTCCAAAAAATGTTAACTAAATCTTAAGATAGAGATTTTGTAACTCAAGATACAGTAATTTCTGGGTTTTGATTTTTGAATACAAGAACGGCTTTTTTGTATTCGTCTAAAATAACTATAAATAAGGCTCTCTCAAAGCATTAATTATAGGGATCAGTGAATCTCTAAGCATAATTTAATTAAAAAATAATTATATGTGTCTAAAGTAAGAGTATAAAATAACCTAAATTATAAGATAATAAACAAAGATATGAAAAAATTTTCAACCTTGAAATTTTGTTTAAAATAATAAACCAAATATCAAGGCAGTTTGTTAAGTTGAGTTGAACCAGAATTTTTCCTGATTTAATACCCAGTTTTACAAAATAAAAAATAATCACAACCAGGGGTTTTAAGATGCAGATAGTACAAAAGATTCACTGCCCAAACTGTGGGAGTAAAGCAGAACGCTATTATATTTTTGATAGTCAATTAACTCGAACTCAGTGCCCAAGTTGTGATTATTTGATGATTAGTTGCACTCTTACTGGCAGAGTCATTGAGGCTTATGCCCCAGGGATTCACGCACACCGTTAAAAATTAAAAATTAGAGAATTGTTTTCTCTAATTTTTAATAAACTTAGTTTAAAATCTATATTAAGTTTGACTGTAGAAACTAAAAGTAACTTCAGGTGCAAGTTATAAAAGATAATGTCAAGTCTAATACGTATTAGACTTGACATTATCTTTTGATCGGCTTGGGTCATACAAAAGTTTAGTGTCTCAGCCAATATTCCTAAGGATTCGCACTATTTAGCTCCCTTTTAGTTTAAGAGAAGGTTAAAAGCTAAAGGGTAGGGATAAAACTTAAGCTTTTCCCTTTTCCCTCTACTCTTTAACCGAGAAGTATTGGTGTCTCAGCACTGCTATAACTGTAGTCTTGGCGTCAATGGATCAAGACAGGGAATGTAGAAGGTGGCTCATACTTTTTTATTGGAACCAGGACGCTGGACAATGCAAGGAAGCTGGCTGGAACGTAATGGCTTGCCAATCAGCGTCAAGGGTATGACTTTAGTGGCTTGGAATCGAGATAACTGGTTTACTATGGCCACAAAGCTGATATTTCCAAGTAATAGCGATCACTCGGAAATTTCGTTGCAATACAAAGGGCGTCTGCATGATGGAGAACGCCAGTATACTTTTTTACTTCAGCATAATCTTTTAGGACAGGTTGAAGGCGAAGGCTGGATTGGCCCAGATACCATTGTGCAGCGTTATTGGGTACTGGGCGATCGCCAGCGTCGTAGTGGCTTTGAAACCCTACTCCGGGTCAATGATACTAGCTACTATTTAACTAGTGGTGTATTAGTCGGTCACTTTTTAACTAGCACAATGGAAGCTAGCCTAGAACGTCAGTCAACATAATAGTCATTTGCCATTTGTCATTTTTTCAAAGTCTTTAAGTAACTTTTGACCCTTAACCCTTTGATTAACAACTATTAGCTCAAAATTGGGCAAACTAAATCAGAATCAAAGCATTTGGCTGTCTCAAACGAGCCAGGAGTTCTCTATAATTCTGACCCCTGACTTTTGACTTGCCAAACTATTGTTGAACATTAGAGTCAAATTTTCTACTATGTCAGACCCCAACATTGGTCGCTTACTTAGCAAACGCTACCAGATGCAGGAGTTAATCGGTACTGGAGCGATGGGTCGGGTTTATCGTGCTAAGGATATTTTGTTGGGAGGAGTACCCGTTGCTGTCAAGTTCCTTGCCTTGTCAATCCAAAATGAAAAGATGCGATTGCAAGACCGCTTTGAGCGAGAAGCAAAAACTTGTGCTTTACTAGGGCAAAAAAGCATCCACATTGTCCGAGTAATGGACTATGGCGTCGATGAAAATAACACTCCGTTCTACGTTATGGAATACCTACAAGGACAAAGCCTGAACAATATTGTTCGTAAGCAGCAACTACCTTTGCCAAGATTCCTCAGCATGGTACGTCAAATTAGCCTGGGGTTACAGTGCGCTCATAATGGCATCCCAGTTGATGGCACAATCTGCCCAATTATCCACCGCGATATTAAGCCTAGCAATATGCTGGTGATTCAAGACTCTAGTTTTGGGGAGTTGGTCAAGGTTCTAGATTTTGGTATTGCTAAGTTAATACACTCAGATGGCGACCATACAAAATTCTATTTGGGGACGCTAGCTTACTCCTCTCCCGAACAGATGGAGGGTAAGGAACTAGATAACCGCGCTGATATTTATAGTTTGGGCGTGATGATGTTTGAAATGCTCACAGGCAAAATGCCACTAATTGCACCAACTCACTCATTTGGGGCATGGTATAAAGTACATCACTATCAACAACCACGTTCTTTTTCTGAGGCTGCCCCTGGATTGTTACTGCCAAAAGAAATAGAAAATTTGGTGATGAGTTGCTTAGCCAAACCAGCAAGCGATCGCCCTCAAACAATCAGTGAAATCCTTAAAATTTTAACATCCCTAGAACAGCCTGAGCACGTACGCAAAATTAAGCAAGACAGCCACGCACTAGTTCCTACTACTACAGTTAGCACTGAGCTTGAACAAAAAACGAAAGCCGATTTACCGCTATCCTTATCAAATGATGAAATTACTCGTGCCATTTCCTGGCCCCAAAATAAACCAATTGCCGATATTGTATTTACCCAGCCGATTCATATCAATGGGGAAGTTTTACCTGCCTTGTGGGTCATGCTACAGCAACAAGAAATTCAAAAGCGCTTAGTTTGTACCCGCTACAATCAATTTCTTTTTATTTCTATTCCCCATCCCATGTTGCTGTGGATTACTGTTATCCACAACCGTAAACATGGGGCTAAATGGTTACATTATTACCTTGACCTCAAAACCAGTCTTGGTCAAGAAATCGCCCGCTTGTTACAGCATAAAGGTTACTACCGTCTTTTGTTCTTTGCGCGAGAAACACCAAGTCGCTGTGCCCATATCCTACTTTCAAGTATCGCTCCTGCTCAACGCCAAAGATTACAACAGTGGGTAACAACTAGCAACGCTTTGGTATCATCTGCCGATCCCCAAATTAGTAAAAGCTTACTCAAAAGCGAGTATGAAAAGATTAAGCCTCAAATTTTGGCAAAGCTGGAAGGAATTGATACAGATTCTCCATACGACCTTTCTGGCTAAGAAAGTATTCTAATATTACATATAACATCTGTAGTATTAAGAGTAGTCACTCAGAAAATGTAAACTTTTATAAATAATGTATATATATAGTTGTAATTTTTAGTTATAAAAAGTAGGAAGAGTAAAAACGTTAGCTGCAAAAGCTAGTCTCTATGAAAGCTTCCTCTGCATGTATATTCAGGGGATGATAAATTATGATGCTGACACGTTAAAGAGATTTGCTTATGCACCAGTAAATTTAAGCTAAAGGCTTCAATAAATTCGGACTTCAGTGATATGTAGTCAAAATAATTAGTAAGTCCTGGTTTAGATGGTGAATTAAACTCCTGCACTTTGGTTTTATATTCTCAGCCTTTGGAATTGTTTATCGAAGTTGACGCCCCTGCATCCCCAGCTCTTTTCCTCCTTGGAACTAAGCAAGAGAAGGAGGTCGCCCACTGCGACATCAGAAAGACTCTATGCCATAGTGGAACCTGAATCTAAGCCCCACTGGTGCTTAAGAAGTTCCTGATAAGTTGCCTCGCGTACTACCATTTGCTCATAGAGCTTGACTAAAAAATCTTTGGCTTGATCATGGCTCATGTGTTGTACCTGAGTGGCAAATGAGCGGATGCTGAATTGCTGTTCCAAGGATAATTCGATTGGTTGACTCATAATTAACTCCGAAAAAACAACGCGTAAAGGTGATATCATTCACAGAAGTCCAAACGTGATTAAGATTTGGACTTTTCTCTGTCCCACATTTGTTCCTCCGTATTAAGAAAGATAACAAGTGTTTGACAGGTTGCCCACATCCTAAGTGTGGACTTTTTTGGTTTTGAGTTCTTGCACCTGACTCTACTGATATATATCCCAAGTCCATGAGAGCGGATTTCGGGAAAGTTCAGAATTTGTAAACTCAGGCCGAAACTCCTTTTTTACCTCTCTACCTCTCTAAACCTTTCTTGAAAGGAAAGGTTTAGCGAATGTCCCCTTGATGGGAGAAAGGGGGATAAAAGGTATTAAGCGTGCATTATATTCGCCATACCTTATAATGTGCAAGAAGTCAATTAACCAATTTATGCAAATTTAGCCTCCAAAGTGATCTAAGGAGGCTAAAAATATTTGTATCAAGTTGTAAAGAAGAAAAATGCTCAGGCTGAACAAATTGCTGAGTATATTTACCGCAAAGAGTCAAAGGTCAAAAGTTAACAGTCTAAAGTCCATAGTTTTTTACTCTTGACCCTTGACTATTTATTGACTATCTTCGAGTGCGACAATGACAACTGTGATGTTATCGTGTCCACCTTCTTCTTTGGCAGCCTCAATTAGAGAGAGAGCAGCTTTGTCAACCCAAGGCGTGTCTTGGAGGTAGCCAGCAATTTTTTGATTGACAAGTTCTTCTGTCAAACCATCACTGCATAATAACAAGCGATCGCCAACTTTTACATCCAGTGGTTGCAAATCAATCTGATGCAGGTCTTCACGCCCCAAACAGCGTGATAATACGTGACGAAAAGGATGAATCCGTGCTTCATCTGTAGTGATATCACCAATTTTGATCGCCCGTGCAACCCAAGTATGGTCTTCTGTTACTTGCTCTAATTGCGACTCTCGGAAGCGGTACAGCCGCGAATCGCCAACATGAGCGCACCAAGGAGCCTCTGGAGCACGAAAAATTACCACTACAATCGTTGTACCCATATCAGCGCGTTCAGGATGATTTTGCTGATCCTGTAAAATCGCCTCATTTGCCCCCCACAAAGCTTGCTCTAGCAATTCTTGGGAAGACTTGGAAGATTGCCAATGCCCCACTAAATACGCCTGAATTTCTTGAGTTGCAATGCGACTCGCTTCCTCACCTCCCGCATGACCGCCCATTCCATCGGCAACAATGAAAAATCGCCCTTCTGGGTCGATATAGTAAGCATCTTGATTATTAGAACGAATAAGTCCCGGATCACTGGAACCCGTGAAATTAAGTTTCATAAATTTTTCTTCAACAATTAATACATACGATCGTAACGGTCAAGGCGTAAAAGTAGGCGGATCAGGATCACTGAAAGCCCTGCTGCAATTAGACCAGGCACTAGTGCCCACCATACATAACTAGTAACCACTAAAATCGTAGCTGAAAGTGTGAAACCACTAATTAACAGAGCATAGCTTATTGAAAGCTGAATACTGCTCTGCCGTCGTAGCAGGCGTTCTGTTTCTATAGACCGAACGCGAACGCGTACATCTCCCCGCTCTAGTTTATCTAGTGTATCTTCTAATCTACGTGGCAGTCCAAATGCGCTACTACTTACCTGAACTGCTTGGCGACTTAATTCATTGAGAAAGCTATTCCCCTCAGAACCATTCATATTGGTCATAAGCTGCATTGCATAAGGTTGAGCAACTTCCATAAAGTTAAAGTCTGGATCTAGACCTTTGCCTACCCCCTCTAGGGTGGAAAAGGCTCGCATCACAAAAGTGAAGGTTGCTGGAAATCTAAACGGCTGATTATAAGCTATTTCGTAAAGATCGTCACTAATTGCCGCGACTGATTGATTTTCAAAGGGCTTATCCATGAAATTGTCCAGCATATACTGGACAGAACGCCGCACAGGACCCATATCATCTACTGGTGCGATCGCTCCTAAATTGATGAGAGACTGAACAACGCGATCGCCATCTTTTTGAGCAATACCAAACAGTGTTTCCATCAGTCCTTCACGCACGTTGGACTTAATCCGCCCCATCATGCCGAAATCGTAGAATATCAAAGAACCATCTGGGCTGACGGCAATATTACCTGGATGAGGATCAGCATGGAAGAAGCCACTATTGAGCAACTGTAGCAAATACGCTTGAGCGCCCTGACGAGCAATTAGCTTACGATCCAAACCTGCTGCTTCTAAAGCTTCGTATTGGCTAATTTTAATCCCAGGAACATATTCCAAGGTCAGCACACGAGAAGTGGTATAACGCCAGTAAACTCTTGGAACTTTCACCCAGTCATAGCCACGAAAGTTACGGCGAAAAGTATCGGCGTTGCGACCTTCATTAAGATAATCAATCTCTTCCCAAAGAATACGGCAACACTCTTCGTAAATACCTATCCAATCTCGCCCTCGTCCCCATTTAGGATGATTTTGAAAGTAGCGGGTAATTCCTTTGAGAATCTGTAAATCTATTTCAAATAACTTCTTCAATCCTGGACGCTGCACCTTGACAACAACTAATTCCCCAGTGTGCAGAACAGCTTTGTGTACTTGACCCAAACTAGCAGCAGCTAGGGGAATAGGTTCAAAACTCTGAAACAGTTCAGGAATTTTTTTACCTAGTTCCTTTTCAATAGTTGCTTCTACTTGCTCATAGCTAAATGCTGGCACTTTGTCTTGTAGCTTGGCCAACTCTTCTACATATTCAATAGGGAATATGTCAGCACGGGTAGAAAACAATTGCCCGACTTTGATAAAGGTTGGCCCTAAGTCTAGTAGGGTACTGCGAATCCAGACTGCTTGGGCTTGGCGTCTTGCAGCTTGCTTTACCTCAGTCACACCACCCGTGTAACTCCAATTTTTGTTATACAGCCAAAGCTTGAACAATAAGGTCAAGACAAAAGACCAAATGTCCACAAAGCGCCGTCTATTAGAGTAATTTTCCCGATTCCAACGGTATGCTTTATCTGAATAACCTGTTTCCATATGCTTTGCTTACCGTTGGTTTGTAACTGAAATCACCTAGAAGAAAAAACACTCTGATTCCTAAACTGTTTTTGCTCAAGTGTCATTTGTCATTTTTCCCCGAACTTCTATTTGCCGAAAGCCGGCGCACCCAAGGGCTTCTCGCAGGGTGCGCTTCTAACGTCGCTAGCGCTGTCTCACGGCAGAAGCGTCTACGGACATCTCTCTTTGTCCATAACTATGACTAATGACTAAATTTATGCAGAAGTTCTGCGATGGTGTTGTAATTCTGTTCGCAGCAGAGCAATTTCTGCTCTTAATTCATCAATATCTGCTTGCAAATCAACTGAAGTGGAACTGGGTTGTCCAGTACTTGTAGTAGTTTGACCAGCATTGGCAGCTTCGGCTGCACGATTTGCCCGCTCTAAGACTTCATCTGTAAACTGGCGCAGTTGCTCTCTAGCTTCAGCATCAAATTTTCCCAGATCACTCAAAGCATCTGTCAAGGCGACCTCTAGTCGCTCATTAATCACTTCTGCTACTGCTCTGCCTACGAAAAAGGCTTGCACAAGGGGGTTACTCATAAATTTTTGTTACGCTTGTCCGCAAGAGAATTATAACTTGCCCGTATGCATTGCGGCTTCTACTGTAGAGCTAGAAATTTGGTGTTGCAGACTTTTTAGTATAGATAGCATTCTTTACCACTTAATAAGCAATTAAAGGCAAAATCAAACTTATAATGTGGTAATTACGGTTATATATGGAAAATTTGTCGTAATTTCAGAACATTAAGTTTTATTACTGAGGGTATAAGGTAGTATCGACACTAAGCAGCACAGTAGTGACTTGTTGCCATATCACTTACTTCTACAGTTTGACAATTATTTTTAATTAAAGTTAAGTATTTAAAAAATATTAAAGACAAATAAATGGATCTTTTTACGCTGATATTAATACCTTTTTTAGTAGGTATCTTTACTAACAGAGTAGATGCGCTTTTAATAGCTTCTTCTGTTGAAAATGTTTTGAAGCGCCTGCATCATAATGACAAGCAAGTCAATCATGATCTGGAAAAAATACTTAAACTTTGTTTCCTCTCGGCACTCCAAACTATTACTATAGAATGTCATAAAGAATTAATCAAATTATCTTCTGTGCAGCGCTACCGGGCAGTAATTATTTACCCACCAGAGCACCGGGATGAACTTCAATGGCTAGACCGAAAGCTGAAGCAGCTTGTTAAAGAGCTAAAACATGTCAAGCAGGTAAAATACGTTGACATACCATTTAAATCCCTAGATGAAATTGCATCACTGCTAACTCCAGAAAGTCAGCTATTGGAAGCAGGCGTTCAAGCAGTAAAGGAAAAACTCATAGCAGAAGCGCTTAATGAGGAATTTATACCTGAGTGCTATGCAGCCAAGGTTAAGACAGTTTTATTTGAAAAAGTGCGCGACAACTTTACTTCTGAGATCAAGCATAATCCAGTTATCCGCGATATTTTTGAAGTCAATTTACTAAGCAATATCAATATAAATTTAGCAAAACAGAAATTAAAAACTCAAGATTTAGAAGAATCTTGGCGTTCATATCAAACATCACAATTGCCGCAGCCATCTGAAGCCAGGCGCAAAGTTAAGCTAGAGTTAGACGTTGAAAATCTAGATGCAGCGCGCTTAGAAGTGATTATTCAGCATCTCCATAAACTTTTGGATGATGGTTCAATAAGACTACGAAGAATTGAGGAAGGTTGTATGGAGCTAGTTTTTGATGGTTCCCAAAAAGGTCTTGAGAAACTTGATGCTCTTTTTAAATCAGGTCAATTGACAGAAATATTAGATATTCCTGTACAAGATGTGTTGGGTGTAGATTCTGATTTTGGATTAAGTAAAACAGCAGTTAACTTAAGCCAATGGCTGCAAAATATGATTGAAGCAGGTTGGCAGACAGTAGAAGAGGTTTTGGGCGAAACAGACAAATTAGTGTTTGCTAGAAGTGGTACTGGTGATCAAGGAGTTTTACGAGCACAGCAGATTGATTTAGAAATGCAAGCGATCGCTAACTCATTAGCTTTGGTTGTTGCTGTCCAGCCAAAAGCAGATCAGGAAAGAGACATACGTTTACAAGTGTATCCAATTAGCAGTAAAACTCTGCCACAAGGTCTTAAATGCATTGTGCTTGATATCTCAGGCAAGAACCTTTTAGAAGTACAAGCCAAAAATACTAATAAGAGTATTCAACTAAATATTAGTGGCAAACCTGGAGAGCAATTTAGCGTGCAAATTCAGTTGGGTGATGCTAATACCGTGCGGAATTTTGTGATTTAACTGCCTGCAAGGGGTCGGCAATGGGCAAGTTAGTTGTAATTAATTTAGTAGAGGGAAATTTTGAGAGCGGTTTTTCTGTATCTTTGCAGATTTGGACGGAAGGCGATCGCCAGTGGATTGCTGCTGCAAAAGGAAAACTGCCTTCAGCGCCAGAGTTGCATAAACACTACACCTATTGGCAATCACATTATCGTAGCCATGTCTCAGGTAGATATTCTGCTCGAATGGGCGTCACGGGAGGTACTGACGCTTTTATTATTGATGAAATCAAAAGAGCTAGCAAACAGTTAAAGTCAAGTCTTAATGATTGGTTAAAAGCAGACTCTAATTTTAGTCCGATCCGCGAAAAACTTTTCCAAAGCCTGAAAGACGAATCTGAAGAAATTCGGGTCATATTTGAGACTGAAAATCCAGAATTGCAGCGTTTACCTTGGCATCTCTGGGATGATTTTTTTAAGCATTACCATCGAGCTGAAGTTGCTTTGTCTTTACCAGTGAAAAAAGGACAAATAGCAACTACCAAAGGTCAAGTCAAAATTTTAGCAGTTTTCGGCAGAGACACCAGAATTAATACCAAAACAGACTGGGAGATGTTGGTAAAACAGTTAGCTGAAAACTCAAACGCCTGCTTGATCCATTTAGATAAGCCGAGCTTAGAGTATTTATGTGACCAAATTGATGAGCATAAACCACAAATACTTTTCTTTGCAGGTCATAGCCGTAGCGAAAAAGACGGAGAGAGTGGTTTTATCGACCTTAATGACGAGGACAGTATAACAATTGATGATTTAGAACCTGATCTGAGAAAAGCTGTTAAACGCGGTTTGCAGTTAGCAATTTTTAACTCCTGTGATGGGTTGGGAATAGCGCGGCAATTGGCCCAGTTGCACGTCCCAAATATCATAGTAATGCGAGAGCCTGTAGCGGATGAAGTAGCACAGAAGTTTTTGCAGCGTTTTCTTGAAGCATTTGCTTCAGGAAAGCCTTTACATCTTGCGGTGCGGAGAGCAAGAGAAAGGATAAATCGTTTAGAGAATAAATTTCCTGGTGCTACTTGGTTGCCAATGACTTTTCAAAATCCGGCAGAAGTACCACTAACTTGGCGATCGCTTGGCGGTATCGAAATCAAAAAGCAATCTAATCAAAATAATGTAGCAGGTATAGAGTCAGAAATAGAGAATACGAGTCAGATCGCTTGGCTGCAAACTGTACTTCCTGGTTCTTCGCCAACAACATCACCGCCAAAGGTACAAACTGTCGTAATTACTTGTAGTAAGAGACATGAGAATCACTTTAACAATCGTTTTTGCATCTACTGTGGTGAGGCTTTAACTCAGACGTCGATAGTACAAAGCTTCTCACCTACTTGTAGCAAAGGCCATAAAAATCCTCCTGATAATACCTTTTGTTCACACTGTGGTGAATTTTTGCAACGGGCATCTACTTTAATTGAGCATAATACCCAGCCATCATCACCAACAGTAGAGTCAAAAGCAATACCAACAATGATTGGTAATTCTATAAATTCGGAGGTTTCTAATACAGGAAAGTCTGCGGTGATAGGGAGTATCTTGAGAGGACGCTACAAAATTATTAAAGTTCTTGGTGCTGGTGGATTTGGAAACACTTTTATTGCCGAAGATATGGATCTACCCGGCAACCCTCCCTGTGTTGTTAAGCAACTTAGGCCTGCACAGACAGAGCCAAAAGTTTTGCAGATAGCAAGAAGATTGTTTGAATCTGAGGCAGAAGTCCAGTACAGGCTAGGAAACCACGACCAGATACCTGGTATCTTTGCTCACTTTGAGGAAAATCAGGAGTTCTATTTAGTTCAAGAATTTATTGATGGTCATAGCCTGGATCGAGAACTCACCCCTGGAAAGCCGTTACCTGAAACTCAGGTGATTGCTATTTTATACGACATTTTAAAAGTGTTAGAGTTTGTCCACCAGCATAATGTAATTCACCGCGATATTAAACCCTCAAATTTAATTAGACGCAATCGAGATCAAAAGTTAGTTTTGATTGATTTTGGAGCTGTCAGAGAAATTAGCAGCCATATAGTTAACGCTCAGGGACAAATGAACTCAACTGTTGCCATTGGTACTCCAGGCTATGCACCTCCTGAGCAAATGGCTGGTAAACCATCTTTCAGCAGCGATATCTATGCTGTAGGCTTGATTGGTATCCAAGCACTCACCTGCGTATTCCCTAACCAACTACCAGAAAATCCTGAGACAAATGAAATTCTCTGGCGGAACAAGACACAAGTTAGTGATGAAGTTGCAGTTATTTTAGATAAGATGGTGCGCTACGACTTTAGGCAAAGATATCAGTCTGCTACTGAAGTTTTACAAGCTTTGGAAGATATAAACAGAATTATGTCCTCTAAACCAACAATTTTTGCTGGACTACAATCACTGTTAAAACGTTTCAACTTCTAAATATAGTAACTTTTGTTTGTAGTTAGTTAGTATACTCTTTTATTAACTCCTATAATAGGATAGTGTTGTTCTAAAAAGTATTTAGTCTAGGCGCAATCGCCAATTAATGTAACAAGTACTATCCATCATAACATTCCAGTAATTCTTGATAATATTGCTCTAGCATATTGGGTAAATACATCGTCATTTGCAGAGATTGCCTGCTCAACTTTAAACTTTGGGTAATGTTAATTTGGCTGAGAAAATCTAGATCGTGGGAAATGACCCAAATAGCTCCTTGAAACTCATTGATACCAGCAACCACTTGTTCAACAGTTTCAATATCTAGGTTATTAGTTGGCTCATCAAGAATCAGTAAGTCGATTTCAGATATGCTGATGATTGCGATCGCTAATCTTGCCAATTCACCCCCACTCAATACTGATGCTGTTTTATGAACGTCATCATATTTAAATAGAAAGTGTCCCAGTTGTTGACGTAACAACTGATAGCTGAGATTGGGATTGGCAGTTTGCATATTTTCCAAAATCGTCTGCTCTCGATTCACCAGTTCATAAGTTTGATCGAGATATACAGCTTTCATCGCTGGTGCAAGCAAAACCTCACCCGATTCCAAAATTGCTGTTTGCTTATCCATCCGCAGAATTGCCTTTGCCAGACTCGATTTACCTGAACCATTCGCGCCGACAATGGCAATGCGATCGCCAGAGGAGATATGTAGCTGAATGTTCTGAATTAACAGGCGTTCTGACACCCTTAGATTTGCACCTTGAATATGAATCAGATTCCTGCGTTTTTGACTTTTTTCTTCTAGTTGAATACTCGTCGTTTTTGTTGTTTTTATCTTTGTATCTGTAACCTTCTGATTAGCCTTGGTTACAGCTGCTTCATGTTTCTTTTTCGCAGTTCCGGCTGAAGCCTCAGCTTTTGTTTTAATTAGTCCTGCGGCCGTTCTGTCTACACTGCCATTAAGAACCTGGGAGCGACCGTTGCGACTAGATTGCGCTGCGCGTTGCTGCTCTTGCATAGCTGTAGTTTGGACACGTTTGAGTTCCTTTCTGGCAACTTCGTGCGATCGCAATGCTGCTTCTAACTCGATTTCTTTCTGTTCTCGATACTGAGAAAAATTGCCTCCATATACCTTTATTCCAACAGGTATAAGTTCCCAAGTTACAGATGTCACTTGGTCTAAGAAAAAAGGCTTGTGCGAGACAATCACAAACGCGCCAGTGAAATTTTGGAGAAATTGCCTTAAACTTTCTAACGCTTGCAAATCCATGTGGTTAGTTGGCTCATCTAGCAACAGCAAATTTGGTTCTTGAGCTAAACCGATCGCTATAAATAGTTTTGTGAGTTCTCCTCCACTCAAGTTAGTAATTGGTAAATACAAATCAATCTTTGTATCAAATTGTGTTTGCAAAATATCCTCAATTTTCCACCATTCATCAGAGATGGAAATCAAAAAATTAAGTACTGTATCTGCTGTAATTTCTTGCCTGATAGTGCTGATTTGTGGCAAATAATAGACAACACAATTACGCCAAACTGAGCCTGTATTGGGGCTAATTTGACCTGCAATCATCTTGAGTAGGGTTGATTTTCCTACACCATTGCGACCGACTAAAGCAATGCGATCGCCTGCTTCGATACTCACCTGAACTTTTTTAAATAAAGTTCTGTCTAAGCTGAGTTCGTAGGCTAAATTATCAGCTAACAATATTGATTTTTTCGGCATTATTCTCAAACCTCAATTCGCAAACTTCCACCCGTGTATTCACAACAATTACGGGGATAATTAGACATAAAAAAATTAGCCGCAGACACTTGCCAAGCGGTTCAATGTAGATACGAGTGATGACAATATTTTTAGTGCATGACTATGTGAAGTAACCCTGTCAAACTAGTTGCATTTATTCTTCGTTGACATTTGTTGCTTTGGCGCAACAGGTGCTTGGTACTACTTCATTTGTGCTATCTCGTTAGAGTTGTGATGAGGTTTGATATTGACTACAGTGTAGCATGAAGGAATTTCGGAAGGGTAGCGATCGCTTTTTCTATTTCCACACTCCCCAGCCCTACTAGAAAGATTTACAGCAGTTTTTTTCTATCTTAAATACATCTACATCTTGTGGGGTGGGCATCTTGCCTGCCCCAGGACGGGCGAGACGCCCATCTCACAAGAAGAAATGACTATTGTTAAAAACATTGATTAATTGAATCACCCCTGCTGATTTAAGTGTATTTGCGTAATACACAGCAAATTTGGGATATTTCACTTGTTGCCCTTGAACTATGAGCTATCCAGATTTCAGCGAACACGGCTATCAAGTTTTGCGAGAATTAGGACGTAATCAGGAAGGAGGAAGGATTACTTGGCTAGCATCAAAAGTTAATACAGGGGAACACGTAGTAATCAAGCAGTTTTGCTTTGCCCAAGCTAGTTCTAGTTGGTCTGGGTTCAGAGCTTGCGAAAAAGAAATTCAATTTTTACAGAAACTTAATCATCCTGGTATTCCCCACTATCTCAGTTCTTTTGAGCGACCTGATGGCTTTTGTCTAGTTCAAGAATATATCAATGCGCCATCTTTAGCAGAAACCCGCAGCTTTGCACCAGAGGAAATTAAACAAATTGCAGTTAAAGTTTTAGAAATTCTTGTATATCTGCAAAATCGGATTCCGCCGATAATTTATCGAGATATTAAACCGGAAAATATTTTGGTAGATGAGCAACTCAATGTCTATATAATTGACTTTGGTTTTGCTCGTGTTGGTAGCCAGGAAGTTGCAGCGAGTAGTGTATTTAGAGGTACTCCTGGCTTTATTCCACCAGAGCAAATGTTTAAACCAACAGACGCTACAGACTTGTATAGTTTGGGTGTAACCTTGATTTGCTTACTGACAGGAATCAAATCAACCAAAATAGATCAATTGCAAGATCAAGATGATCCATATTTAATCAAGTTTCACCATCTTTTACCTCGGTTGAGTCTACGGTTTCTGGGTTGGTTGGAAAAGATGGTACAACCGATACAGAAAAACCGTTTCGCTAATGCACAATCAGCTTTAGAAGCACTCAAGCCTCTTGATGTTATTCGTGTAGCGGGAGTTGATTTCAGTGAAACAGTGCTGGAGTTCAAAGCGAACCGATTAGGGGAAAAGCTAACGCAAAGCATTACTATTGAGAACCTTATAGCAGATACTTTACTACAAGGTAGATGGGAAATTGCACCCCATCCTCATGACCCACCGCATACGCCAGATGCTCATGCTTGGATTGCGGTGACACCTGCTCAGTTTAGCGGGAATTATACTCAGTGTCAGGTTCATGTGGATACGAGTAAATTGATGGCGGATAAGCAGTATAAACGTCAACTGATACTCCACAGTAATGCTTATCCAGAGACTCCCACTTTAACGGTGAAGGTGCAGACGGCTGCTTTACCGATTGAAAAGCGAAAGATAGCCTCTGGTGATTTAATTAGGCTGTTTTTAGTGGCTGTGGTGGTAGGTGTGGCTACGACTTGGTTTATTACTAATGCTGGAAGTGCGGTTGCAAGTTGGTTGTTAGAAACTTTTGGATATAGGTGGATTCTGTTTTTCGGTATTCTCTCACTTATAGTTGGGTCTTTGGCGGGTTATTCCGCACTAAAGCGAGGAGACTCTGTGGGTTGGGCTGTGAGTGAGGCTGTGAGTGGGGCTGTGGGTGGGGCTGTGAGTATGGCTGTGGGTAAGGCGGTGGGTGGGGCTGTGGGTGGGGCTGTGGGTGGGGCTGTGAGTATGGCTGTGGGTAAGGCGGTGGGTAAGGCGGTGGATTGGGCTAGGGATTGGGTTATAGATTTGGCTGAAGACTCATTTACAACTGTACTAATACTACTAACATTAGGATTTGGAGCTAGCGCAGGAACTGGGATAATAGCGGGCTTTCTAAATCCATTTATTTTGTTAGCACTAACCGGAACCAGTTTACCTACACTTTCCATGTTGCTTTATTCACCCCTAAAAAAACGTAGATTAATTACTAAATATCGCCAGTCTGAAGAATCTTTAATCAAACCGTAATCAAACAGATCACCGACTTCTTAAAGAAGTCGGTGATCTAGTCTTGTTTGTGACAAAGATAAGATCGCACTCTCTTTTTTTCTGCCTAACTTAAGAGGATGTTTTAAAAGTCCTTTTGTCGATAGGAAAACGTTCTAGATCCTCCTAAATCCCCCTTAAAAAGGGTGACTTTGATTCTGGTTCCCCCCTTTTTAAGAGGGGCTAGGGGGGATCATTAAGTGCCTAAAATCACAGCCAAATACTTTTAAAACATCCTCTAAGAATGCGCTCGCATTTTTTTGCAAAGCCTTAATGTAGTGCGATCGCTTTTATAAAAAAATTATCATAATTATAATAACTAACTATGAATATAGGTCAATCTATGTCTACCAAGCATATCGCAGAGTATTTCAACTTTCTCTCTTCTGAAGACATTAGACTGAAAGATTCAAGAATTGGAATTGAAACAATTCTTTATGAATACATTGATTGTGGACGTTCTCCAGAAGAAATTGCCCAAATTTATCAAACAATATCTTTAGAGCAAGTATATGCAACAATTCTTTATTATCTGCAAAACAAAGAAACTGTCAGTGCTTACATCAAAAACTGGATAGAACACGGTCATAGAATGCGAGAACAACAGAGGCTTAATCCCCCGCCAGTGTCAGAAAAACTGCGCCAACTCCGAATTGAAAGACAAGCTAAACAGCAAGCATGACACTGCAATATCTGATTGATGAAAATGTCAATCCTGTATATCCAAATCAAATTAGACTACGAGAACCTGAGATTGCGATCAAAGTGGTAGGAGAATCAGAAACTCCACTAAAAAGTACACTCGATCCAGAAATTCTGTGTTGGTGTGAGGATAATAATTTTATATTAGTGACAAATAACCGAACTTCTATGCCAGTACATTTAGCTGACTATATTGCTGTTAATCGTCACGTACCAGGAATTTTTATCCTCAATCCAAATTTAAGTATTGGTGAAAATATAGAAGAACTCATAATAGTTGCTTTGGCATCAGAAGACGATGAATATCAAGACAGAATAGTTTATTTACCCTTACCCTAAAAATAGGCGATTACCTACGGTACGCTACGCGATCGCCTACTACAAAACTGCTAAAATAAATCCATAACTACTTGATGCCGTATTCATTCTATGACCATTGCTCAAGAATTAGATGATCAACAAGGCATCTGTCAAGATGTTATTTTTCCCCCTGGTGATTTATATAGTGATGAGCCTCCCTTGGAAAGCGAACTACATCTACGACAAATAATCTTACTTTTAACATGCCTGGAATGGCTGTGGCGAGATAGAAATGATTTCTACGCGGCTGGAAATTTAACTATCTATTACAGTCCGCACCAACGCAAATCAGAATACTTCCGAGGCCCGGACTTTTTTGTAGTGCTGGGAACTGAACGCAAAATCCGTAAAAGTTGGGTAGTCTGGGAAGAAGATGGCAAATATCCTCATGTAATTGTAGAAATTCTCTCTCAATCAACAGCAAATACAGATAAAGGTTTAAAAAAAGAAATTTATCAAGATACCTTCCGCACACCGGATTATTTTTACTTCGAGCCTTACACGTTAGAATTTGTAGGATTTCATTTAGTAGATGGAGAATATCAACCTCTGCAAGCTTCGGAACAAGGGCATTTGTGGAGTCATCAACTAGGGTTATATTTGGGAATTCATAAAGGTCTATTGCGGTTTTTTACACAAGATGGGCAATTAGTACCAACACCCGAAGAAATGGCACAACAGGCAGAAGAGAGAGCAGAACAGGCAGAACAAAAAGCAGAACGTTTAGCAGCAAAACTGCGCGAGTTAGATATCGACCCAGATACAATTTAGTCTACTGCGATCGCGCAACGTGCTGTAGGTAAATACTTATTTTCACAAAGTATTTATGTAGTGCAATTTCTCTTTAAATAAAAATTTAAATCGTATCCTATAGAGTATCATTTTCCTGTATTTGAAGATTAACTCCTTCATAAATATCACTGAAGGGGATTTGAAGCTCTATTGACTGGAGCGATAAAACTGCATCTAATGATTCGTATTCATTTAATACCCATTGACCATCAGCATTTTTAACGAACTGTTCAACAAAATACTCGTATTGGTCAATCATAATATATTCTTTTAATTCCGAATGGAACGATAAAATCTCAATTTATTTGTTCTATCGTAATTTGGTGTCGAGTTGGATAAGACTTCTACAATCATTAAAGAATTTGTTACTTTGGTAGCGCCATTCCCCTCATATATTGGTTGTCCCTGAATCACCATTACATCTGGATAAGTATAGATGCAATAACGTGGTATCCACAATTTGACATCACCCATATAGATTTTGTAATTTTTACCCCGCATCGTCAATTTAAAATTTGCATAAAAATTACCTGCGATTTCATTGTGATTAGTCATACCACCAGGCATAGGAACTATTTCTCCATTTCGGTATTCATTTTTGGATTCCGATGTCTCCTCTAGTTGTAAATATTTCTCTGGAGTATAATACTTTCTTGGTGTTTGTGTTTGCATAAAAACCACATCTGTGAAATAACAATTATTGTGGATAATGCTTGGCTAAAAACTCTTTAGCCTGAGTTTTATCTTTAATCACTTCATCTAAGGTAGCAGCAAGTAGATCATCTAATATTTGCCGATATTCGGGCCCTGGTTTGTAACCCAATTTTTTTAAATCATTGCCATTTAAAAGTGGCTGTACATTAGCCCAAACAGTTAAATATTCCCAAATTTGATGTCTAATGTGTCGCGGACTTTGCAAGGCAATTAAAATCAGCATTGGTAAATCGTATTGTCGCAATAACTGCACCACTTGACTGGGACGTTGGAAAGTAGGTAAGGATTCTATCACTTGAGTAGAATTTTGGGCTAAGTTTTTTAACCTAGCAATGCTATCCTCTTGTAATTGCAGATTCTTTGCTACTTTGACTCGATATTCAGGTGTTAGGTGAGCGATTAATGCTTCTAGACGCATTTGCCAATGAATGAGGGATTGTTCAGCATCAAATCGTCGCAAACAACGTTCTAGCAAACGTAATTGCCGTAGGATTTCCTCATCTAATTTCAGGATAGGATGAATGCACTGCAATGCCCCCAAATTATCGAGTAACTGTAAAGCCGATTTCCAGTAAGAGGCTTCCAGAATATGTTTCAATTCTGTTTTGAGTCTAGTTTGTAGGGCTGGAGTTTTGCTATTCTCTTGGGCAGTGCGATCGTAAACGCCACTATTGATGGCATAGCGAATAAACTCTTCTGTTTGCGGTTCAATCTGAAATCCGAAGCGCACAGCAAAGCGCACACCGCGATAAATGCGGGTGGGGTCTTCGATAAAGCTGTTGGGGTGTAAAATCCGAATTTGCTTGGCTTGTACATCCAGTAACCCGCCGAAGAAATCGATTAATTCACCAGCACGGGGGGAGGTGAGCCGCAGCGCCATTGCATTGATGGTAAAATCTCGCCGATACAAGTCTTGACGAATAGAACTTGCCTCAACTTCTGGATTCGCTGCTGGGTAAGGATAAAATTCTGTCCTAGCGGTGGCAATATCTACCCATAAAGAATCTAATTCTGAGTCATTATGCCACAACAAAGCAGCAGTTTGAAAAGCCCCATGAATTTCTAAGCGAGCAGCAGGGTAAAGTTGCTGGAGTGCCTTTGCTAGTTCCACACCAGCACCGACATCTGCTGATTTATGAAAGCCATCAACTACAAGGTCAATATCTTTGATCATTAAGGTACCTGCTGCTTCTTCCGCTAATAGCAAGTCCCTGACTGCACCACCTACTAGATAAAGATGCCAACCCCGCTTTTGGGCTGCTTGCGATGCTACGGTGAGTAATTGCCACAATTGAGGCGCAAGTTTATTTTGCAATTGAGGGAGATTAAGATGACGTTCTCCCCCTCTTTCCCTCTCTCTCTCTCCCCCTCTTCCTCTTTCTTCCTCTCTTTCTTGATGTAATTGCCGCAAGACATCAGTGCGAGTAACAATACCCACTAATTGCTCATTCTCCAACACAGGTAAGCGCCCAATATCGTACGTCACCATCAGCGCCTCGATTTGTGGCAGTGTTGTATCTGGTGTAATCGTTTTGAGATTCGTTGTCATGTAGCCCTTGACTGGCGCATGACTAAACCCATGATGCAAGGCGATATCAATATCTCGCCGTGAAATAATACCTACAAGTTGTCCTTGGGCATCGACTACAGATAAACCAGAGTTTCCATAACGCAACAAAATGCGCTGTGCTTCAGCAATTGTGGTTTCAGGAAGAATAGTGCGGACAGGAGAGGACATCAAGTCCCTAGCAATGGGAGGATGGGGAATTTGCGCTTTTACCCCGTCCAGGAGTTGTTGTAATGTTGCCTTGGAGTCTACGCCTCGGAGATTCAGCGATGCTGCTTGCGAATGACCACCACCGCCGAGGAGTTGGAATAAGAGGTTAAGATTTGTCTTAGGAATTTGCGATCGCCCAATTATTGTTAAGCGTACGTCATCTTTGTTTAAAGAATATTCATTCGCGAGCAGTATGGCATCAATTTCAGTTAACTCGACGAGTTCTGAGGCTAGGCTTGATAACCCTGGCACAAAACCCTCAGTTTTCAAAGTTACCCAAGCAATGGTATATCCGTGTATACAGAGATATTCCAAATTTTCTAGCGCTTGGGTTAATAGCTGCTGCAATTGAGGAGACAAGCCAGGGTCACGGTAAGTGGAAATTACCGATAAACTAGCACCTTGTTCCATTAACCAAGCCAAAGCCAAGGCATCTCGTGGTGTGGACTGGTCAAATGTCAACGAGCCAGTATCAACGTGGATACCCAAAGCCATCACCGTTGCTTCGGCAGGAGTGAGGGAAATTTGTTGTTGTTGCAATTGCTCGGCAATTAAAGTTGTGGTAGCTCCCACAGAGGAAATATATGATTGCGTAGCGGGAATATCCGATTCTTGTCCTAGGTGATGGTCATAAACTATGATTTCTTTTACATGGGGTAAATCTAACCACTCAGCAGCTTTACCCACGCGATCGCGGTGTTGTGTATCCACTACAGTCAGGGAACGAATGTTTTCAGGAATAACTGAACGCCTTTCAATCAGAGAATATTCATCTCGATGCAAGGCCAAAAAATCCCGTACAGGAGGGTGAGAGCCGCCAGATAGCACAATCTTGCTCCCCGGTAGCAGGCGTGTTAACCCTACCGCAGCTCCTAATGCGTCAAAATCAGCTGTTGTGTGGCAAAGAATTAAGTCCATAATCAAGAGTCATTAGTCATTGGTCATTAGTCATTGGTACTTAAACAAAGGACAGAAGACAAAGCGCAAAGTCTGAGCGCCGACTTCCGGCGAACAGAACTTTATAAGAGAGGACAAATGACTAAAAAGTTACAATTTCTGCTAGCTTAAAAATAAGGAAAAACTGTCAGTGTCGACCCTTTAGGATATTCTATCTTTAGTATTTCGCTAGCTTGGGAGAAGCAAAAATGACCATAATATTCCAAATTGCTTTGATAGGTCTGGTTGCGCTATCTTTTGTCCTGGTTGTAGGTGTCCCTGTTGCTTATGCCACTCCCCAAAGTTGGGGTGAATCTAAAAAGCTGCTCTGGCTTGGTTCTGGCGTCTGGATTGCGTTAGTATTTTTAGTCGGTTTGTTAAACTTTTTTGTCGTATAGACGACGGCTTCGCTCTGGCAGAGGCACATAATATAAGAACTAGAGGGGCAGAAAAGCCAAGTTAAAAGGTCAAAGGAAAAAAAGAGAGATCTTTTTCTTAGTTCCTTTTTCCTAACCGTGCTTTCCTGCTCCTCTACATTTTTTAAAGAAGAAATGTATATTGGCCAGAAGTATACCTGATTCAGAGGCAGTCATGGCAGTTTTTGAGGGAAGTTTTATTCAAACAGAACCTTTACGGTTTGCAGTGGTGATTGGTCGATTCAATGACCTGGTTAGCGTTAAGCTCCTGGAGGGGTGTCAAGATTGCTTGAAACGTCACGGTGTAGATACCAACCTCCACGGCAGTCAGGTAGACTATGTTTGGGTACCAGGAAGTTTTGAAGTACCTGTGGTAGCTCGCCAACTGGCACTGTCCCATCGCTATGATGCCATAATTTGCCTAGGTGCAGTCATCCGGGGACAAACACCTCATTTTGATATCGTCTCTTCTGAAGTAGCGAAGGGCGTTGCTGCTGCTAGCTTTCAAACAGGTGTACCTGTGATTTTTGGTATTTTGACAGCCGATACTATGCAGCAAGCCTTAGAACGGGCAGGTATCAAAAGCAATCATGGCTGGGATTATGCCATGAGCGCCTTGGAAATGGCAAGCCTCATGCGGCAGCTGCGTTCTAACCTGGCGGAGCCATACTCTCGAAATACCCAGTCTTTGCCAGCTTCTTTTCAAAGTGCCAACGTCGGCAATTTAGCTGCGGAGTCGGAAGAACTAGGCTAGTTCGTCATTAGTCATTTGTTATTCACTAATGACTAATGACTAACGACTAAATCAAGGGGTTGACAATTAGGGATAAATCTGAGATCATAATATTCACATTGGAATTGCGGGTATAGCTCAGTGGTAGAGCGTCACCTTGCCAAGGTGAATGTCGCGCGTTCGAATCGCGTTACCCGCTTACGACGAAAAAATGTAAAATATAATCAGTACTTTAAGTCCACATCAAGAGCGATTTAGTAGGCATTAGATATCTGTAGATGCAAACAAGTCGTTTTGTGTGCGGTGTACTACACTTGATCAAAGAAGTCTGTTTAAATAGCAGGATTGTAAGGCGCAACACGTCTTTTGGCAGCGAATTTAGCCAAAATATATCTAGATAAAAAAGTCACTCAAACGGGTTAAGGTTCTAACTTTACTGTCTCTGAACAAATGCTTATAATTTGTGAGGAACAAAGGGTAGAGAAATACTCAAAGATAACCGTGTTGCTTGTAGGAGTAGCTTTTCTAACCGGGTTATTTTAGCAGTTGTCGCCACGTAAACTTAAGATCGTATTAGATATGTCAGTACACTAAATGCCTGCCAAATGTAAATACATTTCTTTTAAAGCCAAAAATGAAGAGGAAAAAATTTTTAACCCAGACTGCTAACTACAGGCAAGGACAAAAGATAGCTATCCTCTGGTCAGACAACCGAATTCCCTAGGCAACAATCACGACAGCCTTTAGTTGGTTTCATCTGCCTGTCTTAATCATGGCAGTGTTTGCCTCGCTATCTATACAAAAAGTTGATCACAGGGAAATCAGTCGCTAAGGCATTGATCTTCTCGTAGTTTGTAAAAAACACGCTCAAGTTATTAGAACGCTTGTGCAATCTCAAAAACCTGAAAAAATAGACTTTAATACGGAATATCCCTGTCCCTGCCGTCGCCGGGGGCGGTTAATTCCGATTACGCTGACAGAAGCATTTGGTTGCGATCGCTGTCAGCAAATATTTGTACTGGAAGATAATGGTTATGTCCTAGAACAACTTTCTACAACCTATCCCTACAAGCGAGCTTGGCGCTGGACAGGAAATAGTTGGCATGTTGTTCATCCTAGATTTGGAGAAAGCTATCTGCCCATAGCACTGGGCATTATTTTCGTGCTAGTGATTATATGGCTGCCCTTAGCACTGCGATTGGCAAATAGTTCCAGCATTATTGCTTGGGCAATGGTGGCGGTGCTATTAGCTATTCTGCCAGCATTAATGGTCTGGCTTACCTACAGACGTTAACTCAATGACCGTTGAATTTTTGGATGATTACCCCGAACCAATTACTAGTGCTCAACGCGCGTATCAAGCTTCCTTAAAATTGGGATTGACAAAAGGAGCAGACCGGAGTCGCGCTGTGTTAGCAATGGCACAGGCCCTAGAACGTTCATTTGACGACATTCTGGAAGCCAACACTTTGGATCTGGAAGCCAGTCGGGAAATGGCAGTACCAGAATTGATATTAGATTGGCTGAAGCTGACTCCTACACGGCTAGAGACAACCGTAGATATTCTACAACGGTTGGGGGAATTATCCGATCCACTACGGCGGGTCAGGAATGCTGACTATCAACTAGAAGACTCCCAGAGTTATTCTCAGTTAATGCCCTTGGGAGTGATTGCATTTATTTATGAGGCGTTTCCCGATTTAGGAGCGATCGCAGCTGGTTTTTGTATTAAAACTGGCAATACTCTGATTCTTAAAGGTAGCACAGAAGCTAGCCATTCTAACGCGGCGATCGCTGATGTATTGCAAAATGCGATCGCCGAAGTTGGTCTACCATCAGGCTGTGTAGAACTAATCACAGCAGAACATGGTGCTTCTGTTCGTGATTTAGTCATTCAAGATCAGTATGTGAATTTAGTGATTCCCTACGGACGTTCTAGCTTGGTTCAGCAAGTAATGCGACAATCAACTTGCCCAGTTTTAAAGTCTGCAATGGGTAATTGTTACCTTTACTGGTCGCTTAATAGCAGCTTAGAAATGGTGCGCTGGATGATTATTGATAGCCATCAAAGTGAACCAGACCCCGTGAATGCTATCGAAAAGGTACTAATTCATCGCCAAGCTTTGCCATCTTCCTTAGCAGTTTTGTGGAACAGCTTAAAGGAAAAAGGCTTTGAAATTAAAGGGGATGCGGAATTAGTAGAAGCTTTTCCGCAGTTGCATCTAGCGAAGGAAAACGAGTGGGGAAATGCTTATTTAACTAGGACAGTAGCTTTTAAACTAGTGGATAGTTTAGAGGGTGCGATCGCCTGGATTAATGAATATAGCAGCGGTCATGCAGACTGCATTATGACTGAATCATATCAGGAAAGTCGGCAGTTTGCTTTAGGAGTTAACAGCGCCTCTACATACATCAATGCTTCCCCACGTTTTTCTCGCAACCCTTCACGAGGAGATTCAGTATTTCTAGGAATGTCAAACCAAAAAGGTCATCGCCGGGGATTTATTAGCTTAGAAACTTTGACTACCGTTAAGCACATTGTCCAGGGAAATGGAAGGTTTTAGTCATTAATAAAAAATGCTAGAGACTAAAATTCTTAATTATCTTAACTATCTGGGAGATTCAGAGTACATGGCTGAAGTTGTTACATCATCTGGTGCAGTTCATACTCTGATTAAGTTACTTAAAAGTAAAGATAAGATAATTGTTGGGGATGCTTGCCTTATTTAAATGAGAATCGCTATATCTATATACAGAAGCTATTGCTATACGCTGAACTAGGAATTATCAAAAAAATTTGAGGGTTGTAGAGAAGCAAAGTATAGCCTCTCTACATTCACTAATCACGCCAATTAGCCTTTAGCCAATTTCTTCTTAGATGTGTAGTAAACCTTACTACCAGCATCGGGAACAAAATGACAGCTCACGCCTGAACGCCACAGTGACTTCCAAACTGGTTCCTCAGATTTGCGGAAGTATTCACCCATAATAGGTTTAATCGCCTCAGTTGCCTTTAGCAAATTGTAGTGAGGGATATTCAGGAATATATGGTGAGCCACATGAGTCCCAATATCGTGGTGGATATGATTGACCAAACCATAATCACGGTCAATACTAGAAATCGCACCCTTTAGAAAAGTCCAATCTTCTCCACGATACCAGGGGATATCTTGCTCAGTGTGGTGCAAAAATGTCACCAAATCTAGCCAAATAATAAACACAATGTATGGTGCAGCGTAATATTTTAGTAACCACATCCAACCCCATTGATAGGTGAGGAAAGCTAGCAAACCTACCATACAAGTACAGAGTACAGTGCTGGTAATGACATCCCATTTTTCTGATGGCTTAAAAAGCGAGCTGCTAGGGGAAAAGTGAGAGCCTTCCTTATTAGGAGAACGCTTAAACAAATACACTGGATAAGCCAATAAGAAAACATAGTATCGGCCTATCTTTTGTACTAGAGGCATTTCCTTATACTGCGATTCAGTCACAGGATACCAGCTTTCATCATTATCGATATTGCCAGTATTTTTGTGGTGAGTTCTATGACTAATCCGCCAACCATGATAAGGAACTAGTATCGGTGTATGAGAAAGATGTCCAATCAAATCATTGAGCCATTTATGCTTAGAAAAAGATTGGTGTCCACAGTCATGTCCAACTACGAACAAAGCCCAAAACATCGTTCCTTGCATTAACCAGAAAATCGGAAAGAAAGCCCAAGAATCCAGGTAATTAGCGACCGCGTAAAGCAGACCAATAATCAGGATGTCACGAAAGAAATAAAACAGTGATTTTGTCACATTTGGCTGAAAGCATTCAGCGGGAATTGCAGCTTTTAAATCCTGAAGAGTAAAAGGTAGCTTTGTTGTATCCTCGGACAGTTCATAGTTCTGAGGATTGTTGAAATTGATGATATTTGATTGCACTGGATTCTTTGATTGGATAAAAATCGTAACCTTAGTTTGAGGCAAGATAATCTTACCTCTGCGATGCTTATGATACTAGTTTTTGCTAACACACAAGAGTAATGTCTGGCAATTAACTAAACAATTTTAAGTAGAGAATTGCCAAAATCTATTTAACTTCCATTAACTCTCAGCACAATAAATGCTCCTTTTTTTTTCAGGAGCATAATGCTCATAGCAAAACTGCTGAAAACGCTGTTTATCGCTTTGAGTAATATTCGTTGAAAGTCTTATAGCCAACATCAGTAGTGTACAGTTGACACTGGTCTGTAATCTGCTTCATTAAAGACCAAGAAAACTGGCATTCATTATGTAAATAAGGCTCCCAATTCTCTTTGATGCTGCTGTAAGCTAGCCGCAAATTGTAAGAAGGAATAGCAGTAGAAATGTGATGGGGGACATGGACATTGATATCGTGGCAAAGAAATTCTACCCAACGGGGATAATCACAATGAATTGTGCCAAATAGCTGTGCTATGCCTTCGCTCCACTTGTTCGATGTCACAAAAGGAACATCTGAAGCAGTATGGTGAACAATAGTAAAAGTACTCATCCAAAAATGGTAGACCAGCCAGGGCATCAGCCAAAACTTGACAAAACCCCAAATACCTATTGTGGCAATTACAATAGGGAAAGCGATCGCAGCAAATAGAACTACTACAGCCACAGAAAGCTTAATACTTGATTGGTCTTTAGTCTTGAAATTGCGCCAATCAAAATGCACAACTGCCCAATGTCCAATAGAACCTACCCACCAGAGGCGTTTACGCATAAACAACTCAAAAGCAGACTGTCGGGTTTTATCCCAACTCTCAAAAACTTCTGGTCTAATGGGATGCCAGGCGTTGTCCTCATCCAGCTTGTTGGTATGAGTATGGTGATAATTATGCTTAATGCGCCAACTATGAAAGGGGTAAATTAACGGCATCATGAAAAAGTGCCCCACTAAATCATTTACCCAACGACGTTTGGCAAATGAGCGATGACCACAATCATGACCAACTACAAAAAAACCTGTTAAAGCAGTGCCCGTAAAAATCCAAGCTAGGGGCAGCAGAAACCAAGGTGTGATTGTCAGAAGATAGTAGCCTAAGCCAACCGTAAAAACACTGATAAAAGCTTGTGTCCAAGCTTTGCGACGGTTCAGCTGAAAACATTCTCGTGGCAAACTTTTGACAATATCTTTGAGCCTTAGATCAGAATTACCAAGGTCATCACTTAGTTTTTGGTTGTTAATTATTGATGTAGTCATGAACACCTGAAAAACAACAAACTCCTCCACCAAGTCACCAATAAAGTGGCTTGCCGCAAAGTTTCTTAACATTAGCGCTTTGAATTATAGCAATTTAATGTATCCAAGCACACCTTTAAGTAGCTTTTTGAGGCCAATTTTGAATTGGCAGATACTATTGATTACATAGAAAGTCTTTCGTCGTTAGTCCCTAGTAAATGACTAAGGACTAATGACTAATGACTTATTGCCTTCTGTCTGCCAGTTTCACATTGGTAGCTAGACCAAGTACTTGCAGTAATTGCACTGTCATCCAAGTTAAATCGATTTCCCACCATTCCAGCCCGTGACGAGCTGAGTATTGAAAAGCATGATGGTTATTATGCCAGCCTTCGCCGAAAACTAGTACGGCTACCCACCAGCAGTTAGTCGATCTATCACCAGAATCATAGCTGCGATAGCCAAATTTATGAGTGGCGCTGTTCACCAACCAAGTGCAATGGTAAACCCAGACAATCCGAACAAAAATCCCCCAAATAACGAACGGCCAGCCACCCAGGAGCAACAGCAATACACCTAGAGCAACCTGGATCAAAATGAAATATTTTTCTAAAAACTGATAAACTGGGTCTTCGGCAATGTCTTTGGTGAAACGAGGAACATCAGCGTGAGCGGGACAATAATGAATCAGCCAATCCATGTGACTCCACCAGAAGCCTTTATTAGAATCATGGGGATCAAGGTCAGTATCAGAGTTTAAATGATGAATGCGATGTGTCCCTATCCACTCAATTGGGCCTCCTTGACAGGAGAGTGTTCCAAAGAAAACCAGGAGATACTCTAGCCACTTGGGAGTTTGAAAACTGCGGTGGGTAACAAGGCGGTGAAATCCTAGAGTAACGCCTAAACCACCAGTTACCCAGTACAGCAAGAAACCCACACCAACTGCCGTCCAGCTAAAGTTACCAGGAACAAAGGCAAAAAGAGCGCCGATGTGCAGTCCAATGAAAAATAGGGTATTAACCCAGTTAATTTGAGGTTTAGTTGAAGTAGCAATTGTCATGCAGAAACCTGAATTGAAATTGTTCAGCCTAGGAAAGCGGGATCAGAAAATCCCTATATCTATAATTTTTTGTGAACGAGGAAATTAATGAACAGTTTGGAACAGGTGCGGCAAGCAGAGCTGGCACTGTTAGAAATTTTTTCTGTAATTGACACTCAGGTCAAGCATAATCTTAAACGAGTCCTGGATGCATTTCGTAATCACCGTGTAGGTACACATCATTTTGCTGGTGTATCTGGTTACGGACATGATGATCTAGGACGAGAAACTTTAGATAAAGTTTTTGCTGAAGTGATGGGTGCTCAAGCAGCAGCAGTGCGGGTGCAGTTCGTTTCGGGAACTCATGCGATCGCTTGTGCATTGTTTGGTGTACTCCGTCCTGGAGATGAAATGTTAGCAGTGGTCGGTTCTCCCTACGATACGCTCGAAGAAGTCATTGGTTTACGGGGTCATGGTCAAGGCTCCCTTATCGAGTTTGGCATAAATTACCGCCAATTAGAGCTAACCCTGGACGGAACAGTAGATTGGCAAGCTTTAAGCACTAGTGTGGCTGAAAATACGCGTTTAGTGTTAATTCAGCGTTCTTGTGGCTATTCTTGGCGTCCTAGTTTATCAATTGCCGATATTGAAAAAATCGTTCACTTAGTTAAACAACAAAACCCCAACACCGTTTGCTTTGTAGATAACTGCTACGGCGAATTTATCGAAACAAGAGAACCCACTGCTGTAGGCGCTGATTTAATGGCAGGGTCTTTAATTAAAAATCCTGGTGGCACTATTGTGAATGCTGGCGGTTATGTCGCCGGTCGAGATGACTTGGTGGAATCAGCCGCTTGTCGCCTCACTGCTCCCGGTATTGGTAGTTATGGTGGTGCTACTTTTGACCAAAATCGCCTCCTCTTCCAAGGTTTATTTTTGGCTCCGCAAATGGTAGGAGAGGCAATGAAGGGGACTTATCTTACTGGTTATATATTTGACAAACTTGGTTATGCAGTGAATCCCGCACCTTTTGCTCCTCGTGGGGATGTGATTCAGGCAATTAAACTTGGTTCTGCCGAAAAACTCATTGCTTTCTGTAAAGTCATTCAACGGCATTCTCCAGTTGGTTCGTACCTTGATCCAGTTCCAGATGAAATGCCGGGGTATGAGAGCCAGGTAGTTATGGCTGGAGGAACTTTTATTGAGGGGAGTACGTTGGAATTTTCGGCAGATGGGCCTTTACGTGAGCCGTATGTGGTTTATTGCCAAGGAGGGACTCATTGGACTCATGTGGCGATCGCTTTGGAGGCTGCGATCGATGTAGTAGGGAGTGCTTAATGATGGTTGTATAAAGAACATGAGTTAGGATTATCTCACGCAGAGGCGCAGAGACGCAGAGAGTGAGGTATGAAGGGTAATGGTTGAGAATGAGATTTCAGGTGCAATTGTGGATGCTGCTTACAAGGTTCACACGAGTTTGGGGCCGGGTTTGCTGGAATCAGTTTATGAGACAGTTATGGATTTTGAGTTAAGGAGGCGAAAGTTACAGGTTAGAAGACAGGTGGTAATTCCGGTAGTTTATGAGGGTGTTGTTTTGGAGGAAGGCTTTGGCACTGATTTAATAGTCGAAGATAAGGTAATTGTTGAGCTCAAATCAGTGGAATCTGTTCATCCAGTACACAAAAAGCAGTTATTAACCTACCTACGTCTTGCCGATAAGCGAGTTGGATTGTTAATCAACTTTAACGTCTCACTAATCAAATACGGTATCTCACGGGTAGTCAACAGTCTCTAAAAACTCTCCGCGCCTCTGCGTCTCTGCGTGAGAAATCACTCCGGTAATTTATATTGCCCAACAATCCGCTTAGCAAACTCCGGCACATGCTCCTCTAACTTCTCCGGGTGATTCCGCTTCACATACAAGTAATTACGCGTGAAGTGAGAATCAATAGAAAACCGGGCATATTCTAAACCCTTGGGCCCAATTCTTTCAATTACCACACCCATCAATTTTGCAGCCCACATGGGAAGGGTAACACCTTTGTCATAAGCAGGGATGCTTTGCTGTACAGCTTCCTTACGATTACCTTTGGACATCACTGGTTGGGTGTTTAATTGGTCTTTTACCAAGTCCAGCATTTCTTTGCCTGTGTTATTTCTAACTACAATCCATTGCCAACCGAAGGGTGCGCCCATATAGCCGACGACTAAATCTGCTAGGGAGTTGATGTAATCAAAGCAACTCATACAGGATGGGGCAAAGACATCTTTGAGTTGGTTGGTTTTCAAACCAAAGAATGGCACGGTTTCTGTGGAACCATCTTCATGTTTGAAGTGAACTCGGAAGTCTTGCATGAATTCGTAATGCACAACTGTCTGAGGCGATCGGCTAGTTGTTTCTAAGAATTTTTGCAGCCCGGCGCGGTTGACATTATCTACACACGGCGTACCCAAAACATAAAGCTTTTCTAAACCAAGTTGTTTTTCTACAGCTCGTAGTGCCTGGATTTGGCAACCAACACCAATTACCAATAACCGCTTCATCCCCGATTTTTCGACTTGTTCTAATACGGAAAGGTTAGGCGAAAGTGTTGGTTTATTTACTCGTGCTGCTAGTACTTCTTCTGGGGTACGGGCAATGATGGGCATAGGTTGAAATCGGTCTTCTTTAGTGTTTTGCACGCAGACGACACCTTCAACTAAGCCGCGATTGAGCATTTCAATGGCAATGGTGCTGACAATACCCGTCCATTGTGCGCCTGCTATGGGCTGCTGTTTTTGCGCCGCGATCATATCTTGGTGAACACCGAAGTAGAGTTCATCGGGGTTATCGAGATTGCGCGATCGCGTATGCGCTTTTTCTTCAAGTTCACCTATCTGCTGATTAATGAAGGCACAGGCTTCCTTGACATAGTGAATATAGTATGTATCACACAGTCCGCACTCACTACAGAGTTCTTTCGCAGGGCGGCGGCTAGTAGGTTTTAAAGCTCTGGCCTTTTTATGCTTGCTAGAATCAACAGAAGTCATATAAATGTTTGTCTTATACAGGAATCACTTTTACTACAATACCTTCAGACGTTATGAACTTCACGATAGAGATTGAACAAGAAGACGATGGACGCTTTCTGGCTGAAGTGATTGGTTTTCCCGGCGTGCTGGCTTATGGAAATACGAGAGAAGAAGTTGTTGCCAAAGTTCAAGCGTTAGCTTTGCGGGTTTTGGAAGAAACTAACCGCCAAGGCGCAGAAAGCGCAGAGAAAGAAGAGTGCGGTTATTTTAGTTCTGTAAAGTGGTCAGTTTAACCAGCTAAAATATTGTCCTAAGTGTGCAGGATTAAATCTATACTTTGCACAAGACCTCTCGAACAAATATTATTTTTAGCCCTTTGCTACGCTTACCGAAGGGTTTTCACTGTTCAAAAACCACACCTCTTATGTCTTCCTCTGCGTTCTCTGCGCCTTGGCGGTTCGTTTCTCCTCAATCTCCATAAGTAACCATAGAGCAATCCCAAACGCGATCGCTTATACAGAAATACGTACTATATTCCTTGAGTGCAGACATTAATACTCAGCTTCGTTGATCAGGCTTTTCACCCAATGAACTACTAGCAAGAAAGCTGGAAAATCCGACTAGCATCCAACCTAAGCAGATATGTTTTCGGTCACGCCACTCTTGAGAGCTAAGTACCGCAGGTTTTGCCAAAGCGTCTATAGTTTCTAGCCCCCAACATCCCAACGCGCCTATCCCTAAAAAGCTAGCACTTACAATGGAGGCGATCGCAATTGTTTCTAGAATGCGCTCATTGAGAGTTTGCTGTATTCTAAAACGCTTGGCAGCGCGGCGATTACGAATAACAGCTAACTCATCTGTGTCTACACGCTTTAACTGCTCTGGTTGAGTCAAATGGTAAGTAATTTTGTCACTAATCATGTTTTCTCACCTTTGTGTAGTTTTACTATGTAGATGGCATTTATATCAGTAGGCACATAGTAAACTTACGTCTTAGCTTTGACTACATTCCACAGAGAGAATTAAACGTGTTAAGTTTTACTTCTCAAGCACCTCATCAGCTTCACTAAGAGGATGAAAGGCGTCATCTATGACAACGTGGTTTGAAGTTGAAAAATATTTGGAAGTTTGAAAAGAGCGTTGGCGATAAATTGGATTATTCCGAGCAAGTCTTAAAGTACGTTGACAGCCCTGCAAAATAGCTCGAGTTTCTGCGGTAGTTAGTGTGATCTCCATGACTTGTTCTCCGTGCATACTAGGTTAAGATTATCACAATAAAGAAGTTAGATCAAAATCTGCAATTACCGCTCTATATCTAGGTTATGAGCATTTCTTAACCATCATGCTGCTTATTTGCTGTGATAAATGAAGCAATCGCCCAGCAAAGAACTGCCAAAAAAAGCAGACAAATTTACCAGTATTTTATCTGTGACTACTGTTCATTAATTTGTTAAGGATTCAATGCCGCAAGTTCCTTCATTTAGCATCGGTTTGACAGTGAATACCGTCCAGGGACGCAATTTCAAACTACAAGAATTAGCACAATTATTACGTGAGCTTCCAACGAAAGGCATTCGTTATAGACTCGTTGAACTCTATGTAATTATTGCAGCGTAGATGCGAAGCAGCTTGCGTCAGACGTCGTATATATCATCAGCAGAACTGAGCCAATTAGCTCAATGAGAAAAATCCAAAAATTAAAACAGAAAATATCACTTGCGGACATTGCTTTTGTTTGCAGCAGATTTTTCGATTTCTCTTTGCAAGAAGAAGTTTAAAACAGTCCGCAAAACTACGATTGCTGCCAGCTTACCAATTTCATCCCATGTTGGCGCAACCGCTGTACGCAGAATATCCGCAGCCAATTCAAACTCCAACGCCACTGTCAACCATCTACCAAGACGCAACCGTAATTCATCTTTTGCTTCTTCTGGTACATTACGGCGAATAAAAAAAAGTTGAAATGCTTTTATTGTCGCTTCCACAGCAGCAACTCCAATCACAAAAGCGGCACAGGCTTCAACTCCCACTGCCAAAAAAAGTGTGATTTGCTTAATTAAATCTCGTACCAATGTGCTTTTTTCCTGAAATAATTTACAGAGAAAGAGTGCAAGAGTAGTAACGGCAACTTCTGCACCGTCTTCGGAAGAACAAGAAAAAATTTCGACAATTACAAATTAACTTGCTAAAAAATATCTGCTAATTTTTCATACAACTTCTAGCGAAAGAAGGAGTTTGAGGATGGTTAGGTCTGTAATCATGAATGCGGAAAGATTTTTACCTGTCTAACAAGTGATATGCCACAATATTTCGGAAAACTACCTACAACCAGCCAACCTTGGACAATAGTTGATAAAGTACAAGCCGTAAACTGGAGTGATAAAGCGATCAATTTCGACTGTGGCAACTCACGTCTCAAAATTAGTATACTTGCCCCCAATTTAATCCGCGTGCGTTTGACACCAACTGGGGAATTTATACCCCGTCGTTCTTGGGCAGTGACGTTAGATGATGCAGAATGGTCAACAACACCTTTTGCAGTGCAAGAAACTGAAGCAATGGTGGAAATTGAAACAGAACAGATTCGCGTGTGCGTCGAGCGGCAAAACTGTCGTATCGCCTGCTTCGACAAGGCTAATCGTCCGTTTGCCCAAGATGCGGAAATGAGCATGGGTTGGCGCATGGGTGCAGTTGCAGGATGGAAGGAAATTGCAACTGATGAACATTTCTATGGCTTTGGTGAACGCACAGGCTTTCTAGATAAACTCAGCGAAGTAAAAACTAATTGGACAGCAGATGCCTTAGATTACGATGCACTGACTGATGAAATGTACCAAGCCATCCCGTTTTTTATGGCTTTGCGTCCAGACGTTAGCTATGGCATCTTTTTCAACACCACGTTTTGGAGTCAGTTCGATATCGGTGTCGAACAACCAGGTGTCTGGAAGATGGAAACTCGTGGCAGTGAATTGGATTATTACATTATTTATGGCCCCGAACCTGCACAAATATTGCGTACCTACACTCAGTTAACGGGGAGAATGCCGTTACCGCCGAAATGGGCGCTTGGCTATCATCAATGTCGCTGGAGTTATGAATCGGAAACTGTGGTGCGAGAACTGGCGCGGGAATTTCGCCAACGCCACATTCCTTGCGATGTCATCCACCTTGATATCGACTATATGCGAGGTTATCGCGTATTTACTTGGAGTCCTCAGCGCTTTCCTAACCCGGAAAAACTCATTAGTGATCTAGCACAAGATGGTTTCAAAACAGTAACAATTATTGACCCAGGTGTGAAGTATGAATCAGAAGCCAATTATCACGTTTTTGACCAAGGTATAGAAAAAGACTACTTTGTGCGTAAAGCCGATGGTGAATTGTTTCATGGTTACGTTTGGCCTGATAAAGCTGTTTTTCCTGACTTTTTACGTTCTGATGTACGTATCTGGTGGGGTGATTTACATAAAAGCCTAACTGACATTGGTGTGGCAGGAATTTGGAATGATATGAATGAACCTGCTATAAATGATCGCCCTTTCGGTGATGAGGGGGAAAAAATTTGGTTTCCTCTAGATGCACCGCAGGGGAGAGGAATGAGAGTAGGGGAAGCAGGGGAAGCAGGGGGAGAGGGGGAGAATTTCTCTGCATCTTCTACTCATAGAGAAGTGCATAACTTGTATGGGTTGATGATGGCTAAAGCTTGCTTGGAAGGGTTGCAACGGCATCGCGGTTCAGAGCGATCATTTGTGTTAACGCGATCGGGTTATGCTGGTGTACAGCGCTGGTCTGCCGTGTGGATGGGGGATAACCATTCGTTGTGGGAGCATTTAGAAATGTCTCTGCCAATGCTTTGTAATATGGGGCTTTCTGGTGTGGCGTTTGTGGGTTGCGATATTGGCGGGTTTGCTGGTAATGCTACGGCTGAATTATTCGCCCGTTGGATGCAGGTGGGAATGCTGTACCCATTGATGCGCGGTCACTCGGCGATGACTACCGCTCGTCATGAACCTTGGATATTTGGCGATCGCACTGAAAAAATCTGTCGAGAATATATTAATTTACGCTACCAGCTATTGCCTTACATTTACACTCTTTTCTGGGAAGCGGCAACAACAGGCGCACCGATTTTAAGACCATTACTTTACCATTTCCCCAATGATCCTAAAACCTACACTCTTTACGATCAGGTATTACTAGGTGCGTCGCTGATGGCTGCACCGATTTACCGCCCTGGAGTTGAGCATAGAACTGTCTACTTACCTGCTGGCACTTGGTATGATTGGTGGAGTGGCGAGCGTTACGAAGGCCCTATCCACATTGTGGCTCATGCACCATTGGAAAGAATCCCACTTTATGTCCGTGGTGGTGCGATCATTCCTATGCAACCTGTCATGCAGTATGTTGATGCACCACTCGACCAACTCCGGTTCCGAGTTTGGCGTGGTAATAATGAATATCAATTTTTTGAAGATGATGGGCATTCAACAAAGTATCAAGATAGCTATTACTCTCTGATTAACCTCAGTGTATCTACTACCAATAATCAAACAGTAGTAGAAATTGCGCCGAGAGAGGGAAAATGGACACCTCCGCTGCGTGAAGTAATTGTAGAACTTGTAGGCATTGCAGAGCAGCGCTTTCAAGACGATGGTAAGCGACATATTCTGCAATTCTAAATAGCATTTCATAAGATACTTAAGCTGTAATGCATTCAAATTGCCCACTGATTCATTAGGGGCGTCAAGAGTCAAGAGTCAAAAGTCAAAAAGTTTTTGACTCTTGAATAAACAATTACAAATTATTTTGACTCCGTGACGAGATTTTTACTCAATCATGATTCCAACTTTAAACTTCCAACAAGAAAATATGCATATAGGTAGATGAAAACCAAGTCAAGGGGTAGCATAAAATACAGGGGGTATGAACCCTTAGCTCCTAAGAAATACTGAATTTTACTGCCCTAGATAGATGCGGTGACAAAATCCTCAATGTTAAACGCCAACCGCTTGCGGCTGCAAGATTTATTTCAAATCCCTGTACATTCGTTGGTGGCACAAATGGCAAGTGCGATCGCCATTTTGATTGGCAGCTTGGTACTGATTGGCTGGTGGCTTGACATCGAAGTTATTAAGAGCGGCTTCCTTGGTAGCCCCGCCACAATGAAAGTGAACACAGCACTGTGCTTTGTGCTCTCAGGCGTGTCGTTGTGGTTGTATTTGAGAGGAAGGAAAGGGGAAGAGGAGCAAAGCGAGAGGGAGGGAAATAAGAAGAGGGGGAGAGGGGGAAGAACAATTGTAAATTACTCTCCCAAAGCCATCAACCCCAGACCCTCCACTTCCCTACTTTTTCACTCCCTCAATCTCACAATTTCTAAAGTTTGTGCAATAGCAGTTACCGTAATTGCTACGCTCACACTCAGTCAATATCTACTCGGCTGGAATCTCGGCATTGATGAGCTGCTGTTTCGTGACTCTCTAACCTCTGTGACGACATCGCATCCAGGGCGAATGGGGTTGAATACGGCACTGAACTTTATACTAATCAGCGTGGCTTTAGAGCATCTGGTTTATCAAAAAACCCAGCGTGGCTATTGGTTCGCACAAATTTTAGCTTTGATAGCCATTTTGACTTCCTTTCAGGCGCTCATGGGCTATGCCTACAAAGTAAAAATTCTCTACGGCATTGCCCCTCATACAACATCAATGGCGTTACATACAGCACTATCGTTCATAGTACTGGGTATCGGTATCTTGTGGGCACGGGCAGAACATGGGCTAATGAGAGTAGTCATCAGTGATACTTACGGGGGTTTACTTGCACGTCGTTTGTTAGTTGCGGCGATCGCAGTACCTTTTGTAGTGGGGTGGTTAATCGTTGAAGGTCAACGAGCAGGAAAATACGATCCGGCGTTTGCTGTGTCGGTGTTTGCCATCGTCCTGATTGTGATTTTTGCCGTGTTGATTTGGCAAAGTGCGGCAGTTATCGAACGCTTAAGCAGCCAACGCGATATCTCCGATAGGCTACGCCTAAGCGCTCAAGACGCATTGAGAGCTTACGAAAATAAACTGGGAAGTCTCGTAGATGCCAACATCATCGGCATTATGTTTGGCGACGCGAATGGTGGTATTGAGCAGGCAAACGATGAATTTCTCAGGATGATTGGTTACACGCGGGAGGATCTGCTAACAGGCAGGATCAGCTGGAAGAATATTACGCCTACAGAGCATTTATACTTAGATAAGCAAGGAATCGTAGAAGCAAAGGCAAATACCAGCGGTGCTTGTACGCCTTACGAAAAAGAATACATTCGCAAAGATGGTAGCCGCATCCCAGTTTTAGTTGGTTATGTGCTGCTGGGAGAGAAACAAGACGAGTTAGTAGCGTTTATCCTTGACTTGAGCGAACAGCAAGCTGCACTACGCGATCGGCAAGCCGCGTTACATGATCGCAAACAAGCAGAAGCGGAGCAACAAAAATTAGTATCGCTGGTAGAAAATAGCTCTGACTTTATTGGTATCGCCACCCTTGAAGGTAAATTGCTCTATATAAATGATGCGGGTCAAAAACTGGTAGGACTTTCCAGCCTGGAAAATGTGAGGCAAAAGACAATATTAGATTATGTAATGCCCGAAGACCAAGCCTATCTTCAAGAACATATTTTACCGACTGTACTTAAACAAGGTCGGTGGCAAGGAGAATTCTGCTTCCAGCACCTCCAGACTGGTCAAGCAATACCAGTCGATTACAACATCTTCACTGTCAATGATCACAAAACAGGTCAGCCAATAGCCTTAGCTACGGTGACTCGCAACATCACTGAGCAAAAGCAAGCTGAGGAACGCATACTACAACTAAATAAGGATCTACAGCGTCGCGTCGCTGAGTTACAAACTTTACTAGATGTAATACCTATCGGAGTTGGAATCGCCGAAGACTCGGAATGTCGAACTATCAGGGTAAATCCCGCTTTTGCCAAGCAGTTGGGGGTATCACCAGATATAAATGTTTCCCTCAGCGCTCATAGTGACGAAAAACAAATAAGCTATAAAGTTTACCGCGAAGGTAGAGAACTGCCAATACAAGAACTCCCCATGCAGTACGCTGCTGCTCAAGGTGTCGAAGTTGTGGATTCTGAAATTGAGATTATCCAGGAAAATGGTAAAATCGTCAAGCTGTTAGTATATGTTGCACCGCTGTTTGACGAAGAAGGTAAGACCAGAGGATGCATCGGTGCATTTTTGGATATTACAGTCCGCAAGCAGGCAGAGGAAGTACTCTGGAATCAGCAAAAATGGTTGGAAAATGTGCTCAACTTGATGCCAAGACCACTGCTGTTTATTGAACCAGAAACAGCGCAGGTGACTTTCGCTAATCGAGCCGCTGACATATTAGCTGGAGGCAATTTTCCTAAAGGAGTTCCAGCCGAGGAGTATCACACGGTTTACAACTGCACAGATGCAGCTGGCAATCCCATTCCCAATGACCAAACACCAGGGGCGCGGGTTGCGCGTGGGGAACGTGTCGATGAGTTCGAGATGGACTGGCATACAAGTGGAGGTGTGCGTTCACTACTGATATTTGCAGATACCTTGCCAGCGATGTATGGTTATCCAGCTACCTGTATCATGGTGTTTCAAGATATTAGCAACCTCAAGCGGGTGGAAAAAGCTCTTTCCTTGGGCTATAAAAGACTCCAGTTACTATTTGATACAGCTAGTGATCTGCTATCGAGCCAGCAACCAGTACCACTGATTGACAGTGTTTACCGAAAACTTTCAGAGCAAATTGGTTTGGATGTTTACTTTAACTATTTGGTTGATGAAAGTTCTCAGGTCATGCGGCTAGAGTCTTACAGTGGCATTTCTCCAGAAACGGCAAAAGAAATTGAGTGGCTGGCATTTGGTCAAGCGATCTGCGGTAATGTAGCCCAAGAACGTCATCCAATTGCTGTAGATAATGTGCAGCAATCAACTGACCCGAAAACAGAGTTGATTCGCTCTCTAGGTATTAAGGCTTATTGTGCTTACCCGTTGATAGCACAGGGGCGGCTTTTTGGGACTCTTAGCTTTGGTAGTCGTACTCGTCTTAGCTTCACCGAGAATCAAAAAGGGATGATGCAAGCAGTGTGCGACCAAATAGCGATCGCAATGGAACGTGCTAGCTTAATTGCATCTTTGCAGCAGCAAACTGAACATTTGCGAGAAGCAAACCGGATGAAGGACGAGTTTCTGGCGATATTGTCTCATGAATTGCGATCGCCTCTCAATGCTATCCTCGGCTGGGCACAACTGCTGCATTCCCGTAAACTTAACGACATCCAGAAAGATAGAGCTGTGGAGACAATCGAGCGCAATGCTAGAGCGCAAACCCAGCTAGTAGAAGACCTGCTGGATATTTCACGGATGATTAGAGGCAAGTTACGCCTAAATGTTCATACTTGCGATCTAGTTCCGATTATTAAATCAGCGATCAAGACTGTTAGCTTAGCCGCCCAATCGAAGGAAATCGATTTGAGATTTTCCCTAGTTTCTCCAAAGGAAACACAAGATTCAGATTTAGGGTTTAATAACGAACATGAAGCTAAACAAGCAAAGTTTGAAATTCCTCAACACCCCGAAAAAGACTTTCTTAGAGAGTCTAAGGATCTCAGTTCCCAATTCTTAGTTTCTGGTGATGCCGAACGCTTGCAACAGATAATCTGGAATCTGCTATCTAATGCCATTAAATTCACATTTGCAGGCGGACGGGTAGAGGTTAAATTATCAGTAGTTAGTGGTCAAGAAAAACAAACAATTGACATAGACGCGTCAGCGGTTTCCCATAGAGTAGGAAAATTGACAACTGACAAATATGCCCAAATTCAGGTTATTGACACAGGCATTGGTATTAGTTCTGATTTTCTCCCTTATGTATTTGATCGCTTTCGTCAAGCTGATAGTTCCAGTACCAGATCCTATGGTGGATTGGGGCTAGGATTAGCGATTGTGCATCACTTAGTAGAACTGCATGGCGGTACTGTTCACGCGAATAGTTTAGGTGAGCAGCAAGGAGCGACGTTTACAGTCAAACTGCCACTTTTGCGGAATCAACAAACCTCACCTTCTCCTCCTCTCCCCATTTCCCCCCCTCCCCCCATCCCCCCATCTCTCTTTGGCGTCCGGGTACTGGTTGTAGACAACGAAGCCGATAGCCGTGAATTTATCACCACAGTACTCCAACAGTACCACGCCGAAGTTCAGGCAGTAGCATCAGTCCAAGAGGCATTACAAGTACTTCTGGTATGGAAACCAGATGTTTTAGTCAGTGACATCGGTATGCCCCAGGAAGATGGTTACTCTCTAATCCGCAAACTGCGATCGCAATCTCCAGAACAAGGAGGAAAAATTCCGGCAGCGGCATTGACAGCATTCGCCAGAGTAGAAGATCGGATGCGAGCTATACAAGAAGGTTATCAGCTACATCTGCCTAAACCAATTGAGCCAGCTGAATTGGCTACAGTAGTCGCCAGCCTTGTTGGACGTACTTAATACTTAATTTTTTGATTAACGTATAATTTATATCCATATATCCAAATGTGAATTGCTTAGGAAATTTATTATTAGTTTTTGTATGAGTTTTTACTCTAGACAAATGTGAAATCAAAGCTAATATTTTAGTTAAATAACTACACTGCTTTTGAAAAATAACCTTATTAAAAAATATTTTAATAATACTGGTTTCTTGTAAATAAAATTTTACTCTTTTGTCAATGCGTGAGTCTTGGTGACTAGCCCTTTCAAAGTGTAATGTGTTTTTCTTAGTGTCTTGGTGTCTTAGTGGTTAAAAATTGACTTTTGAACCACAAAGGCGCTAAGACACAAAGGTGAAAAGTCCAAAATTCGGTACATATTGATTTTAATGATATTTGATTATGTAGTTTATTAAAAGACTAAGTATAAATATTTACGCTTTATTGCGGCGATCGCTACTTAATAAAAACTGCTTCCGAAATAGACAATTTAAGAGTTGTATTTAAATTATGTAGCCTTAGCTAATTCAAAAAGGCTATAGAAACTGTTGACTTATAGCACTTTTAAGAGCAGATGTTATAAATTACATAAACATCTAGCTTCAACAGCATGATGGTGTGTAATATTCACCAAATCTATTTAGATAATCATGCACAAAATTGAGGGTGCATATTTCAACTCCCCTAACAAATAACCAGTATTTTGGGCATTGAAGTACCTTATATGTTTACCCTAACAAAGACATTTGCACAAATAGTAGTTAAACCACAAAAGCCAAATAATATTGACTTGCATGACTCAAAGCGAGCTTATTTCTTACAAGAAGTAATTGAAGGACTAGAAGACGGTATCTTGATTTTAACCGAGACTGGTGAACTGCTTCATGCTAATGCATCTGCGCTTCGTCTTTGTTGTCAATTTAATCAAGGCAATTTCACCCATAATTTTGTACCGTCGGCCATTTGGCATCTTTGCGAAACATTACTTAACAGTCGGAGCAAATTTTCTGACCAACTTATGATTCTGTCAGATGAATTTGTACTCGACAAGTCAAATATTTTTCGCATTCGGGTGAGATTGCTGGATTTAGATTGGTTTGATGAGCCTTGTTTATTAGTAACTATAGAAAATCGATATGAGTCTTTAAAAAATTTAGCCCGCACTGAAGTTAAAAAATTTGAGATGACTCCGCGAGAAGCCGAAATTTGGTTTCTCTATAGAAGCAACTACAGCTATAAAGAAATTGCTGTCAAGCTTTACATTACTCTAAATACAGTCAAGAAGCACATGAAAAATATTCACACCAAGCGACAGGCATTTGCTACAGTTGATGATTAGTACTGCAATCAGAATTGATTTTTGAAATCTAATTATTATTTAGTTTAAAACTAAGGAATAATTTGTTATCTTTTCAGGAATCAATTAAGATTACTATCAAATTACTTAACGTAAATAATAGAGTGAGTGTGTATTAGTAGCTGGAACGATTCAGAGAGTTTATTATTAGATTTACAGTGTCAAAAAAGCTGGTGATTTTAGTCTATATAATCTGTTAGTATTTGCGAATCAACAGTGTTATCTGAAACTATTGGGCGGCTACCATCTACCTCTATAGTATCCTGAACTTGAAAATTATTTTTAGTGATCGGACGTTGACCGTCTATGTAAAGAATCTCATCAATCTCTAAATCATTAGGGTCAATTGGACGTTTGCCGTCTACAGCTAGCGTGTCATGCTCTTGAAAATCGCTCTTGGCAATCGGGCGCTGACCATCTATATTGATTGTTTTGTCACAATGATTTTCATTTTTCGCGATTGGACGCTGACCATCTATATTAATTGTTTCCTTAACTTGAATGTTACTTGGATCGACTGGGCGCTGACCATCTATATCAATAGTTTTCTTTGTTTTTACTAGTTCGTTAGATGATGACTCAGAATTCATCTCAGTTTCAGTATCTATTCTATGCTGACTCAAATTTTTTGCAGTACTATCAAGTTTATTTATCTTATCCATGTTTCGTATTGTTTTTCTAATATTAATTATCTGCTAACAACATTATTTTAAAAGTTGTTTATCTCTAACAAAAGGCAATAGGAATTAGATAAAGCTCGGAGATATTTTTATTTCTCCAAGAATTTACTTGCTAAACATTATACTGAAGTAGAATCCAAAAATCCTCTACCATAGTACATAATGCATCTTCGACTTAAGAGCAATTTGTTATATGTCAGAAGATACATTTTATTACCAGAACTAAGTTCTTCAGTGAATTCTGAATAGAAAATAGAATTCCGTTTTTCTGCCAAGTCCTTCCGTCCGATTTCATCGATATCGGTGGAATCCCCTAATCTATACTGTACTGCAACATCTCGGTGCGATCGCTCAAATCTTTAGCAAACGAGTTTTCTACACCAATCGACTTCCGAACCCGATTTAGATCAAATAAGAATGACATGCTTTACCAAAGTGTTGTCTTAACTCAGTAATCTTTTGATTAATACACTGCTGGCTTAAATCAAGGAGTAGCAGGAGGCAGAGTAATTGATGTATCTGCCTACCATTAGTTACTTTAATGACTTTTAAAGAAATTCAGGTTCAACTTCCCACCACTTTTGAGTAAAAGGTTGCCGACGGGTATTAGTCCCACAATGAATTTCCCCTCCTCCTAGAAAATATGGTTCCCAATCATCGATAAAATGGCAAACTAAACCTAAAGGTTCTAAAACCCCTTTAACATAAGCTTCAAATTGGCACTGGTTATCAATCTTAGGGCCAAAAGGCTTAGGGATACCAAGATGCTGCTTCAGAACGATCATGTTAACCATATTAGGAGAAAAAGTTTCTGCTCGCCCATCCCTATCAACTTCAAACAAAGCAGGTAGTTCGATAATATCTTCTTCGTTTAAGTCTAATTCTTGTTTTAAAATCTCTCGATTCCAATTAATGTATTCTTGAAATCGATGATTATGGTCAGTTAATTTTTCATCATTAAGAATATCTGACACACTAATATCAGCTCGTCTATTAGAAAATCGTTTTCCCTGCCGTAATAATACTTGAGCATGACCTTGTTCTCGTAAACGTTTGAGAATGTTATAAAATTGGTCAGGACTAGCTAAAAGTAGCTTAAATCCTTTAGATGTGGGAGTAGGGACGAAAGTCATAAACTCATCAATATGTCCCACACTCAGCCAATCAGAAAAGATTTCAAAAGGTGCTTGAATTTTTTGCGCGTAAAGAAAATCTCGTAAGACTTTTAACATTCGACGCGGCTCAGAGATAATTTCTTTGCGAGTTCCTCCAAAGATTAGACGACCAAAGGGATAATGAACGCCTTTGACGGTTACTGGAGGAGAAACTTCTAAATTACCAAAAGAGTCTAACTTTGTAGCTGAATAGCGGCTTTTGCGGGTTACATAACCAAAGTCAATGCCTAAAAGTTTACGTTTGGGGAAGTCAATTAATCCGCGATCGCGGGGAGAATCAAACACCACGTACATCAAATGTCCTGGAGCTTGAGTATAACCAATCTCAATCTCGTCTTGCATCCAACGGTCATTCTGATGAAATTCAAAAGGAATAATATCTAGCTGCGCGTTAGCTTTTCCAACAACTTTTCTTAGTTCCTCAATAAATTCCTTGTTAACTCCATTTAATAAACGAGAAACAAAGACTGTTATCGGCGATAAAGTATTAGGAGTCATAATCCAAGGCGCGACTCTGAAAATAACTCGATCACTGTATAGAGTTTTTTCATCTTTTACGAGGCTTAAAGTAATCTCAACCATGCCATCAAAGTCAAAATCAGGATAACTTAATCCCTCAATAGCTAAGATAATATCTCGGTCGGTATCCCTAATTTTTGCTCTTGTCCTTCCTGGGCCAATTAACTCATAACCATCTCTATCTAATTCATCATATATACGAATCCTTTTGGCTGTGTCTTTGTTAACTGACAAGTAAAATTCATATCCAAAAGGTAAATCTCTTAAACCAGCTTTACGAACAATCATAAAGCTAAAATCTTTGAGATCGAGCAGACCTTTGATTAAGCTTTCTTTACCATCATGTTGCTCATCGGAATAAACAATGTCGCGATCGCTATTGACTAATAAGATTGCACCATGACCATTAATCCCCCACTGCCAATCAGCTTTATGGGGATTATCTTCTTCAATAGCTCCATCCCGATCTGCATCAATATCTAGACAAACCCGAACAACAGTCAACTTCAGTTGTACTTGGCTTAGCTGACGACCATCATCATCTTGAAAGCTTATTTGTAAAGAACGATCTTTGATCTGATCGCTAAAAGTCTTTGACAAGAGATTAATTTCTGGGAATTGTTCCAGAGAAAGAGGAGTTTGTGTAGAAATCATTTGGTCGGGACTAGTAAAAAGTTCAACTTCTCCACTAGTGTTTAAAATCACAACTTTACTTTGGGAAGGAGCTAGGTCTTTTAAAGAGATTGGCGCTGGATGACCGACAACTAGAACATCTTCATAGTTTCGACTTCTTTCTTTTGAAACTAAACGACGCTCATCAAACATTTCAACTTCTAATAACTTTCTCATAACCATAATGATGATTTAAGTTAATCTATTTTTACTATCTCGTTTATCCTATACCTATTATTAAAATTTGATAATTATCTGATTAATAAACTTTTCTAATACCTAAACGCACTTTGTACCCTTCTCAGAAGTGCTAATTTTACTGGAATTATGAAAATATTGACATAGAGAGATAGTAGACCTCTTGTAAAAGTCCAAAAATTATGAGTGTCATTCTGACCAGAACGTAGTGGAGGGTACTCCTACGGAGAAGCAAGCTACGCCTTGGTTCCGCAGGAAAGAATCTCCGAGATGTTTCGCTCCGCTCAACATGACAATTTAGGCATTTATGCAAGAGGTCTAGTTACGATCTCTGCAATTCCCAGTTTGGTGGAAGTTAACGCTGAAACATCGAAGTCTGGCGCTTTACGCTCATGTATCGTTTGAATTTACGCTTAGATAGTTTTTAGAATATTTGTGCAAAAGATTTAATGAGACTAAACTAAAATACCGTATTGCCATAATTAAACTTCTTGCAAAAATTGAAATAAGACGAAAATAAACACAGATGAACACAGATAAATATCGGTGTTCATCTGTGTTTATCTGTGGTTCGACTTAATAAATCTCGACTTATGCAAGAGGTCTATTGCTCATAATAGTCATTGGTTACTACTAGCTAAATCCTAAGCTTCAAGTGACAGTATTCATTTTTAATCTAATAGTTTCTAAATTATCTGCAAGTTTTGCTTACGGAAAATCAGGAGCTTTCTGCAGGCGTAATAATGTATTATAAATCTGTCGTTTTAAGTTATTGTTATTTTGTGCTTCCATAGTAATTTTGTTAAAACGATCAATGCTCAAACCATTATCTTCAACTATTTTTTGGGAGCGCGTACAGTAATTCACTGCAATATCTTGAGCCTTCCTGGGAAGACCATTTATGCTATTACCATCATTACAAACAATTTGGGGAATTTCTCCACTACCAATAAGTTTTTTAATTTCTTCAAAAGCGTGTTGACGAGCTGGCTCCATTGCTAATACGGCTTGAGCGTAGCTATTAATTTCAGTATTGTTAACTGCTGTTTGAGCGTAAGCTTTTGAATTTAATGACAAAGTGCTGTAAATCACACTCGTAGTGGTTATTAAGCCCAAAAGCAAAGATTGAGAAACAGTAGAGGCGTAACGGTGAGGTAGCGCTGCAAAGAAAAGTTTGAGCATCGGCTTGAGGCGCAGCGATCGCTCAGCGGGAGCGAGTTCTTGAGCGTTAGGGCTAATCGTCAGATATCGCTTTCGGCTGGGTAGAAAAAAGAAAGAGAAAATGTTATTCATCTGGTGTACACGCTGAACTGCAATAGGGATATGATAATGACTTTGAATTATTTGAGGAGTGGTAAGTTCCGGGTAACATTCAATCCATCAGACTTTATATATTTATTGTCAACTTCCTCGACATATTTGACACAGTTCGATTACTTTATTTTGAAGTACTGTCATTTCTGAAGCTCCCTGCTTTAGACTTATTTCTAACTCTAGTAGTAGGGGTAAGCAGGAGACTAACTGCTCTACAGATAGGAACTTGATTTCTTGCTGTAAGAAGTAAATACGTTTGGGATTACCTATATCAACAGCTGAGGCGATCGCTTGTTGGTTCCGTTCACCACTTTCTATCATGATCTTGACCCATAGCCAGGTGCGAAATTGACCAATCAGTGTTGCAACTATCCGTAACCCAGGCTCAGAAGCATTGATGAGATCTGCCAATGTTCCCAGAGCTTTAGCTGTATCTCCTGTTCTGATTGCTGCTGCTAATTGTAGGCTATTTTGGGTAGTATTTCTGACTAACTGTGTAATGGTGGCTACGTCTAAAGGCTTATTGCTACCTTCGACATATAACCGTAATTTCTCTATCTCATTGTAGAGAAGTCGTGTATCGTTACCTACAGACTCGGCCAATAATTGGGCAGTCTTGGGAGTCAGTTTCACGCCCACAGCAAGAGCCGCTTGATTTACAGATTGCACTAATAATTCTGTTTTCCAGGGTGGTATGAGCGGAAATTCTCGAAACTCAGTTGCAAATTGTTTCAATAATTTCGTGGATTTAAGGCGTTCATCTGGTTTGCTGCGGCTGGTGAGCAATAAAAATGAGTTTTCGGGGATTAATGGCAGTGTTCTTACTAATTCTGCTAACACATTGTCTGGACAGTGCTGGCAAAGAGTATTATTTATCAACCACACCAAGCGCCCACCAGCGCCAAAAGCTGGTGTCATTACTTGATTTAACCCTTGAATCGCAGCATCAGCTTGATCTGGGGGAAATGAAGTGTAATTAAAACTTGTCCATAGGGGATCGAGGACGCGATCGCGCAAAAGAGCAACCGCTTTTTCTATGGCAAAATCGTCTTCACCCCAGTAAACACAAATTGGCACAGACAAACCTCCGGGAAAATAAAGTGAGATAGGAGAGTGAGGGAGTGGAGGCTGTAGGGGAGCAGGGGGAAGTTGCAGCAAGTCTTTCCCCTCTCCTGTACCTCCTCTTCATCTCCCACTATCAGCTTGCATCACACCAAAAAAGCTAAATACTTTTGAGATCAATCTGTTAATTTGGGTAATTTTCCCTAAAATCTATCAAGTTACAGCGAGAGGCTAAGAAGATTGGACGACAACTATCAAACTTACTTAAATCGGGTAGCAAGAATGACGCTGCCAGAAGCCTACAGATCCCAAGTCCAGCATATCCAGGAATCTTCTAAATTTCAGCCGCATTCCGGGGCGAGAATTGCAGCACCTTTTCCTGGCTATACGCTAATTACCCCATCTGCGGATGAAGAATCACAAAACTCCGCTTTCTATGCCAAGTTACAAGCTTATCAGCAGGAACTTTTGCAGTTACCTGTAAACAGTGATTTGATCATCCCTGTACCTCCTGCTAGCTTTCATCTGACTTTGGCGGACTTGATTTGGGACAGTGCTTATCGTGACGCTCATGAAAAAAATCCTGAATTTGAACAACAGTTACGCTCTTGCTGTGTTGAAATCTTTCAGCAATATCAACAATCCATGACACGCGAGACTAATCCAATTTACTGGCAAGTGTTGGGATTGATAGTCATGCCCAGAGCTGTAGGTGTCTGTTTAGTACCCCAGGATGAACGTTGCTACGAGCAAATTATTCAATTTCGCCGCACAATCTATCAAAATCCGAAGTTAATTGCTTTGGGTATTGAACAGCATTATCACTTCACAGCCCATGTTACATTAGGCTATTTTGGTGAAATTTCGCCAGATTTAGACCGTACAAACCTCAGTACAATGCTTTCTGGATTAAATCAGCAATGGCTGTTAAATTCCCCAGAATTTTTGATTCACCGAGTGGAACTGCGGAAATTTGACAATATGATGCACTATCATCGTGAACCAGATTGGCCGAGTTTAGATTTTTGAATTTAGACGTACATCAGCTAGATTTTGGTTTGGGAATGGAAAATTAGTAATAGGTAATATTTTTTAGTATTACCTATTTTTTATGAGACTAATACCAATTAAAAAAACAATGTGACAGATAGACCATGTAGAGACGTTGCATTGCAACGTCTCTACCAAAGGATTTGTTGCAATCATTTATTGAATCGGTCTAATTAGGTAGACAATATATTAAGAAATAACAGTTACTTTACCAGTTTCAATATCGTAACAAGCACCAACAATTTTGAGTTTGCCTTCACTAATAAATTTTGCCAAAATTGTTGAGCTTTCCTGTAATTTTTCAGCCTGATATTGAATATTGGCTATAACGGCATCCTGAATTGTATCACCCGTTGTTAACTTTGCTCTTGCTAAAGATGGTTTGATGCCCTCAGTAATTAAACCGATTCTGCCAGGAAGTGGCTCGCTTTTGATGGCTTCTGCCACTGCACCACATTGTCTATGACCCAGAATCATAATCAATTGAGAACCTAATACTGATGTAGAATATTCCAAACTACCTATAATAGTGTCACTAACGACATTACCAGCGACTCGCACGACAAATAAATCTCCAAGCCCCCGATCAAAAATAATTTCCGCTGGTACTCTGGAATCTGCACAGCCCAAAATAGAAGCAAAAGGATACTGAGCTTTTGCAACTAATTGCAAACGTTCCAGCGATTGGTCGGGATATTGACGTTTTTGATGTACGAATCTTTGATTACCATCCAGTAAGCGTTTGATAGCTTCGTTAGGATTGACTGGATTGGAATTGTCTGGATGAATATCAGCAATAGCAGCTTGCTCTTTACTCCAAATACTAGGGCCAAAAGCAGTAACAGCAATGCTCAGTACACTTGCCAATTTCAAAAAATCTCGACGTCCTACAAATCCATTAATTCGACTCATCAGTCTACCTGACAACAGCTTTGTCGTTGTTAGGAAGATATCAGATACTTTCTAGATGCAAGAGTACCCTCTTACACGGTTTAAGAGTAATTTAATCTTCAGTTGTTATTTATAAGTCGTATCAAATGTGGTTTTATTTATGATATGGCTTGTCAAATTCCACTTTGCCATACTCCAATTTAACTATTCGGTCTGCTAGATGAAAATAGCGATCGTCGTGGCTAATCGCTAATACTGTTTTACCTCGCTCCCGTAGTTCTGGTAGTAGCTGAGTGTAGAATATTTCTTTGAATACTGGGTCTTGGTCAGCTGCCCATTCGTCAAACAAATAAATTGGTCGGTCTTCTAAGTACGCTGTGAGCAGAGCTAATCGTTTACGCTGTCCTTGAGAAAGAGCAGTAGTAGAAAATTGCCCATTTTCCACTTTCACCTTATGGTCTAGTTGGAGTTGCTTGAGGTAGTTTTTTGCTTGAGTATCCAAGTTTGAATTTTCTAAACCTAAAAGTTCTTCAAATAAATAGAAATCAGAAAATACTACTGAAAAATGCTGGCGATACCACTCTCGGTTATCTTGGTTAATTAGTTCTCTATCGAACCAAATTTCACCGTCTTCTGGGATATAAAGTCCGGCTATCAGTTTAGCTAGGCTGGATTTTCCACTGCCATTACCACCGACGATAAACACTAATTCTTGAGGATATAATGTTAGGTCGATGGGGCCGAGGATAAAGTTACTGTCTTCTTTATCTGTCCGGTAAGTGTGGGTAATACCTTTGAGTTGTAAGCTGTGCCAGTCAGATTTAAAAGTAGGTGGAACCGTCGATACTTCAGCCCGACTAGCTAGAGATAAACCGAGCGATTCTATCTTTTGTAAAGCAACGTTGGCTTTGCCAAGCTGGGGAAGATTGGTGACGATGTTGTCCATCGGCAACATTAAGTAGGTAAAGGTGAGGATATAACCAGAGAGGGTTTGAGGACTGATGGTTAGTAAGTAAGGCAGTGCAAACAGTAAAAAACCCATTGCGAAAAAAAACAGGAGTTTACCCCAGCTAGTAGTTGTAGCAAACAGTGTCAAACCATCAACATTGTGACGACGAAATTTAGTAGCCGTTGATTGTAAATGTTTTGTCAAAAAAACTTGACGGCGTTGATAGTTGAGCTTGAGTTCCTTGACTCCTTCGGTGATGGTACGAAAATGTTTAAATAGTACGTCTTGATCCTCACGGGCGAGGGCGAGTAATTTTCCTCCTCTATTCAATAACCACTGGCAGCTACCTATTCCCACAACTATCAGACTGACAACTATTAGAAATACTAACCAGGATAACCAGGTTATATACAGCAGGCAGCCTAAGACCATTGCTAGGTCAATACATAAGAAAGGAATCACATACACAGCATTCGCCACAGCCTGTACATCTTCTGTTAGGGTTGCTAACAGTCGAGGATTGCCTAGCTGTTCTAAATGACTTAACTCTGAAGCTAGAATCTGGCGACCTAAGCGCATCCGTAGTTGCAAGATGGCATTTTGGGATAGGCGAATCAGCATCACTTGCGAAATAATACTGGTAATGAGTGCCACTATTACCAGCCCCACAAAACCCCAAGCTATGGATGTGAGGGGCGAAGTGCTGCTGCGAGTCGCAGCACTGCTGATTAAGGCTATTAGTCCAGCACTACTGCCACCACTCAAGAAGCCAGTGACGATCGCGATCGCCACCATCCCCCAAGAAGATCGCAGAAGAAAGTACATTAGATTCATGACGATTTATTAGAGATTGGGGACTGGGGACTGGGGAAATGGGGAATGGGAAGATTTACTTCAAAGTGTTAATAATTCATAAATTTACATGGCAATTATTAGTGTCTTGCTGTTAATTCTTTGTTTATCATCTGTCTTGTTTTACTGCTATGGGATTTATGCAGCGATCGCTTTCTTGAATTACCCCCATCCCATTACTCCTAAATTCCATCCGGCTGTTACCATTCTCAAACCAATTTGTGGAGTTGATAGCGATGCTTACGAAAACCTCGCCTCATTTTGTCAACAAGATTATCTAGAGTACCAGATTATCTTTGCTGTGCGCGATCGCCAAGACCCTGGTATAGAAGTTGTCGAAAAAATTATCCAGCAGTTTCCAGATACGGATATTCATTTGGTAGTGAGCGATCGCATCATTGGCGCAAACTTGAAAGTCAGTAATCTGGCGAATGCTGTCACCGTCGCTAAACATGAAATTCTACTCATAGCCGATAGTGACATTCGTGTCGGGAAAGACTATTTGCAACGAGTTGTCCAGCCGTTGAAAGATGAAAGCGTTGGTGTTATCACCTGTCTGTATCGTTCCTTAGCACAAGGATGGGTAACAACTTTAGAGGCGTTGGGGACTGCCACTGATTTTCATGCAGGTGTTTTAGTCAGTAATCAACTAGAAGGGATAAAATTTGCTTTCGGTTCCACTATTGTAATTCGTAAACAAGTGCTGGAATTGATTGGCGGATTTGGAGCGATCGCTGATTATTTGGCGGATGACTTTCAACTGGGCTATCTACCAGCCAAAGATGGTTACAAGGTTGTGTTATCTGACTATGTAGTTGACCATGTTTTAGCAACTAGTACCTTAGTTGATGCCATCCAGCGTCAAATTCGTTGGGCGCGTTGTATTCGCGTTTCTCGCCCTTGGGGTTATCTGGGATTGCTGTTTACCTACGGTATAGTTACTAGTTTATTGTTGTTAATTACTACTAGAGGTTCAGTAGTCGGTTGGGCTGGGTTAACGATCACTTGGATGATGCGGTTGGTAATGGGCTGGGTTGTTGGGGTGAAAGTTCTCAATGATTCAGTTGCCAAAAAGTTCTTGTGGATCATTCCTTGGCGCGATTTAATACATTTTGCTATATGGTGCTATGGCTTTGTGGGCAGCACAATCGAGTGGCGGGGACAGCGACTAAAGTTGATCAAAGGCGGTAAGTTAGTAGTGATCGAGGAAGCAGAGGGGTAGGAGAACACGGGAAAATTAGAACTGGATGAATCCACCTCGGAACTCCATTAACGAGTCTTTGAACTCCGTTAACGAGTATCAAAGCCTCATTAACAAGCATAAAAACTCTGCCCCTCCGCCCCTCTGACTCTTGACTCTTGACTCAGCACTTTGGAAGCAAGACTGCACTCCGCGCGATTGATATTCTGTGTCTAATTATTCTGCTCTCTGGTTTATATACATCTATCTTCAGTCAGGTAAAACGTCAAATATACATCTGATATCGTTGCTATTGATAGTAATTAATTGCAGTATTGCTACAAATCTATTACTAACTTATTGGGGGTTTTATGACTTCTACAAATATCAATTTTTCAGAACAAGGTATATCAAAATTCCAGAATTTGGATGTAGATGATCGCTTGGTTGTGTTGGCATTACTTTATAACGAAATTGCTGATGAAGTTCCAGCGATCGCTCTCAATGATGTGCCAAATGATAGTACAGCAAATTTGGTTGCTCAAATTCAAAATCTACCCCAGGCAGAACAACTAAATGCTTTGCGTCAGTTGCTAAAAAATGAAGGAGGAGAAACGGCAACTCCTGCTAGAGAGTATGCCGCAATGAGCATTGATTGTAAATTGGCTTTTTGGTATCACTTGGCCCAAAATTTGGGAACTTCCATCATCGGCTTACCAGATGACTGTATACCGTCTGAAAAAGCATCAGAAGTGTTGGATTTACTCGAAACACCCAACCTTGAAGAATTAGTAACTTTCTTAAAGCAAGCGCTGTAGAAGTTCTGGGTTAAAAATAGTGGATGGAACTATGTTTCATCCACATTTATAGGACTTATGCACAATTGACGGAAGAGTCAAACCGCAGAAGCGCAGCGGAAAGTCTGAGCGGAGGTTTCCTCCGATGGTCTGTTTTACTGCCCTTGGGCGCAAAGCCTTGCGCTTCTCCCTTGTGTCCTTTGGACACAAGGCAACCATTCTTTTAGAACGGTTGGGCAGTCAGACCCGCATAGCGATTCAGAACTTTCCAAGACAGAGGACACAGAGGAATGAGAGTTCCTTTTTCGCTTCTTCGCATTTTTACAAGAAGTCAAAATATATCTCCCCTACCCCCTTCCACTATTCCAAAACTGCTTGATAGCGACCTAGAGCGATTAAAGGAAAGTATTGTTGATACAAGTGGTACTTGAGATAAAAATGTCCAGGAAAGCCAGTCCCGGTAAAGTTTGCCTCGTACCAGGTACCATCTGGCTGTTGAGTTGCCAAAAGGTAGCTAATTCCTTTCTCAATGGAGTCAAGCGCTAATTTGCCTGTTACTTCACCTGCTGCTATCAGCCCAATTAAAGCCCAAGCAGTTTGGGATGCGGTACTATCTCCTTGTCCTTTAAGGCTAGGATCGTCATAGCTGCGGCAAGTTTCGCCCCAACTACCATCTGAGTTTTGACATCCGACTAGCCAAGCTTCGCCCCGTTTGATACTGAGTTGATGCCTTTGCGGATCAATTAAGGCTAGAGCTGACAGGACGCCACTAGTGCCGTAGATATAATTTACACCCCAGCGACCAAACCAACAGCCTTCAGTTTCTTGCTCATCCATGAGATAAGTAAGCGCTCGTTCTAGGTTGTGCATATCAATTGATAAGTCACAAACACCTAGCATTTCTAGAACCCTAGCGGTAACATCTGCGGTGTTTGGGTCAATCATGGCTTTCAAGTCGCCATAAGGGATAGAGTTAAGCCAATCTTGATCATTGTCCAGATCAAAGGCAGCCCAACCACCTGGTTTACACTGCATGGATGCAATCCAATTTAAGCCACGGGCGATCGCAGCCTGTTTGATTTTTTCATTAGGGAGTTTTGCTATATGTAGAGCCATTACCACAACAGCGGAATCGTCTACATCTGGATAAAACTTATTGTCAAACTCAAATGCCCAAGCCCCAGGTTTTCCCTGGCGATTTTTGACAGCCCAATCCCCGTAGTCCAGAATTTGCTTTTGCAGTAACCACTCTCCAGCCTGCACCACAACCGGATCATCTGGCGCAAAACCAGATTCTATTAAGGCACGCATCACCCAAGCTGTATCCCAGACAGGTGAAATACAAGGCTGTATGTTGTATGTATTCTCTGTTTCCAGAGCAAAGTTATCTATTGCTTGCAAACCTCGTTCCACAATCGGATCATTTAGGTCGTAACTGAGACACCGCAAAGCCAGCATTGAATTTAGCATAGCGGGAATAATCCCACCCCAGTCGCCCGTAGTTTCTTGCCGTTCTAAAATCCATTTTTCGGCGGCTTTAATGCCCTCTTCGCGGAAGGGTACTAAATTGAGGCTTTCTGCAAACTTGAACCCATCATCAAGGGTGAGGAATAAATCTGTCCAATCGCCAGTGCGGGGTAATTCCCAGCGGACTTGCTCGACACCTTCAACGTATAACTCATCTAGGTTGATAGTTGGATCAGTTACAAAAATCGGTTTGCGATCGCAGACAATCAACAGCGGTACAGTACTGGAGCGGGCCCAGCTAGACATTTCGTAGATATTAAAGGGGAAAGCTGTGGGCAAAAGCATTACCCAAGGCGGTAGTGAGGGGATACCGCGCCAGTTGTAACAGCCAAGTAAAGCGAGATGCAACTTGGTAAAAATCCGAGTTTTGCTGATACCGCCCCGTTTAAGAATAAAGGCTCGTGCTTGAATCATCGCCGGATCGCTTGCCGATACACCCAGCAACTTCAGTGCCATGTAAGCCTCAACCGAAGTACTCAGTTCTCCGCCATCTCCATAGAAAAGCTCCCAACCCCCATGCTGCCGTTGCTGAGAACGCAGATAAGTTTCAACTTTGTGTAAAGGTCTTGCTTTGTCTGTCCCCCAAATTTTATGTAGAAGAACCACCTCAGCAGTAATAGTGACATTGGATTCTAACTCTGCCCACCAGTAACCTGCGGGATTTTGAATCGAAAGCAGATATTTTTGGCTAGCTGCGATCGCCGTTGCGACTTGATTAGCTATTACCCTGTCTTGTGTTTGCATCAAATACTATTTAACCTCAACACTCAACATCTAGTTATGAACACGGCAGTACGGTGTATTGTGTCTGAGTCACTGAAAATTTGCAAGAGATCATGGCGGCAATTGTATTAGGGTTAATACTCTTATCCTTGACAATTTGGTTGGGATTACTGAGTTTTTGGGGGCAGTTTTGGCGAGCAGACCAGCAATTAGAGGTAGAGACGTTACATGTAACGTCTCCACAATCGTTACCTGTAGTTTGTGCAGTTATTCCTGCCCGTAACGAAGCTGATTTGATATCAACCACATTGCGATCGCTCCTCCTCCAAGATTATCCTGGTTCTCTGAACGTCTTTCTGGTAGATGATCGCAGTACAGACCGGACAGCAAATTTTGCTGAAGGGGTTGCCTATGCCTTAGATAAACCCCAACAATTGCATATTATCTCTGGCGAATCATTACCTCCCGGTTGGTCGGGTAAACTTTGGGCTATTGACCAAGGCATTCAGGCTGTAGAGACGTTACATGTAACGTCTCTACAGAAACCCGATTATTTTTTCCTTACCGATGCCGATATTGAACATGACGTTAGCAATCTCCGCCGATTGGTTGCCAAAGCTGTGCAGGAAGATTTAGACCTAGTTTCTGTGATGGTGCGACTTAGGTGTGAAAGCCCTTGGGAAAAGCTTTTAATCCCAGCTTTCGTGTTTTTCTTCCAAAAACTCTATCCCTTCCGCTGGGTTAATAGCCCCAACAATCCAACCGCTGCCGCCGCTGGGGGCTGTATCCTAATTCGTCGAGAAGCTTTAGAGCAAATTGGCGGTATTCAAGCCATTCGCCAAACTTTAATTGACGATTGCGCCCTGGCTCGTGCCGTTAAGGAGAGGGGCAGGGGGGGGCAGGGGGGCGGAGGAGCGGAGGAGCAAAGGGAGAGACAAAGTAATTCTTCTTCCTCCAATACCTCCCCCGGTCGTATCTGGCTAGGATTGAGTACTTTGACTCGCAGCTTGCGCCCATATCCAACTTTGGGGACGATTTGGGATATGGTTGCTCGTACTGCTTACACGCAATTAGATTATTCCCCATTGCTGCTGCTGGGTACTTTGTTGGGAATGACGCTGATTTATCTGGTTGCGCCTGTGGGTGTTATTTTAGGTTTGATTTGGGGAAATTGGGCGATCGCATTTACAGGTTTATGCACATGGCTGCTAATGACTTTGGCTTATTTACCTACAATTCGCTTTTATAAATGTCCTCTCTGGTTAGCATTTTGCTTACCTGCGATCGCTTTTCTCTACACCCTGATGACTCTAGATTCAGCCCTACGTCACTGGCAAGGGCGCGGCGGTGCTTGGAAAGGACGCGTTTATCCCAATTCGTAATTCCAGTTGCCTAGAGTGTTAGTCATGGCATTATAGTTGCTGGATGCACAGGGGTGATTTCATTCGCATAGCGAGTAAAGTCCTTGGTGTTGAAAGTCAGGATGTGGGTTAGCTGATGAACACGCATTACTGCAACAAGACGGGCGTCATGAACATTTACGCCCATTACCCCGTACTCTAAAACTAGTCGTCTCCATTCAGGATAAATCTCAGGTACATCGGACAGTACAGGAAAAAGTGTTTCTAAACCTTGTAGTTCCACTTCGGCTTCTTGTATGGTTAACCCTAACCCGTTTCTCTCTACTGAGCGGGTAGCACTTCGCCAGAACTCAACTAGGTTTTGGGATGTAATAAAAAGCTCAATTCCTGTACTTCTTAAGATGGAAATTGCATTTATAGTATCCCCATACATGGGGTGATGTGGCTCAACGCTTCTCAGCAACAAATTGCTATCTACAAGGTAAGCTACTAAATTTCTTCATCTTCCTCGTATATTCCTGCTCGACTTACAGCATAGTCGGAAAGTAATGGCGTATCTTTTCTGTGGCTGTCTGCCCATTCACGAAATGCTTTTACCCATTCATCCGAGGTGGCAATTTCATAAAATGGACATTCAACTTTAGACCTTACCAACTGCTCAAGCATCGCATCAAGGTGAGGTTTCACTGTTTCTTCTGATAAATTTGTGATCTGAGCTAACCTTTGGGCAATTTCTTGGATCTCTTGTGTATGAGAAGACTTAAATTTATGAAGCACTTGAGATTCACTATTTTTACCTATGGGTGTACTGGTGTTCATAAAAATTAAATAAATTAGGTTTGACGATTAATCTTTGATACTTGTCGGCGAGTCTTGTAGCTCCATTGAGATTATTCAAGCTTATAACTAGAAAACAGCAAATTGGTCACTTGCTCCAACACTTTTAGTCCTGTTAATGAACCTCGAATTAGTCGAGTCGTGGCAATAGGTTGTTGAAGCAATATCATTGCTAATTTTAAAGGTTGAAGGGAACCGTCGGGGTTGATTGCTGGTGTGAGGTCAGGGATATCATGCCCAGAGTCGTCGCTGACTACTCGCAGCATTGCTACGGCTACCCCAGACCCGTTGAAAAACTCTAAGGCAGCAAATCCTTCCATGTCAACAACATCAGTACCTAACGTCTCGCCTAAATGAAGTTTTTCGGCAGCAGACCAAATGACGCGATCGCAACTCAAGGCATTGACTAAAGTTATCTTATCTGATAAACGAGAATGCAGCTGGGTTGTGAAGATGCGATCGCATTCTCGAACTTGCTTCTGATAAACACAACTCTGATACAGTACAATATCTCCAACTGCGTAGCACTTGCTCAAGCTGCCACAAATACCCATGATTAGCACTCTGGGTTGTGAATCATTTTGGAAGCATTTATCTGTTTGCCATTGTTGCAGGTATTTAGTTAAAGGTTTCATCCCAATGGGTATCGCTACCACGGTTGGCGTTGAGCTAGTGATGTGGCTTAAGCCGCGACACACAGCTTTGTACTCCGCTCCCTGCGGCACAAAAATTGTTTGGATGGGCGGTAAATTAGTCATTAATCTAGTATTGATAACCGCAGATATATTCAAGAGTAGGATTTATTATTATTTATAGCGATGCCTACGGCTGGCTACGCCTACGCATATTGTTTGTCTTGTACAAAATACGAACACCCAGATGTTTACTCGCTTTATTCTTTAGAATTTTTTAATTTAGCAATTAGCAATCAAATAATCTTATTGTCTGAGTAGTCATTTAGCACTCCCAAATAGCAAGTGATTACTGTAGCATGGTAACTGAATTCTTAAAAATCTTGATAGGCTGTTACTTATAACTACTGCCATAATCATCAATGCCGATAAATTGGAATGAGAAATATAAAAGCCGACAAAATCAACCGTACTGGGCTAGTTTTCCTCAACAATCTCAACCAATGCAAAGTAGAGATTTTGTGTTGATTTCTATCCCAATACCACAATTTGTCTCAGATTTATTTGATTTTTTATGACAGCTTAAACCTTTCCCTAATTTATGGCGAAAATTACTTTTATTTAGAGACTCCATGAGCCACGCCCATAACACAGGATGAAAAATTTTTCCTTACTTCTGCCTGATTTTCCAGATAGATATTGTGTCACCGCACGATGATTTTTCAAAATGGTAAAGCCTAATAGCTCAAAATCCGCACGAGAACGCTTCAATATTTCCAAATTGGCAATTGAATTTTCGTGGCTGACGGTGAGTTTTTGGATTGCCGTGACGGTAGCTGGGCTTTTGGCTTTCAGTTCCCTCAAGTATGCTTTGTTTCCAGATATTACTTTTCCAGTGGTGGTGGTAAATGCTACAGCCCCGCTGACAACTGCTCTGGATACAGAGGCCAAGCTCACTCAACCAATAGAGGAGCGCCTACGCTCTCTAGCTGGACTGGAAGATATCCGCTCATCTACCTATCCTGGACAAACTGCCGTTAGCCTGTCTTTTGTTGTCGGCACCAATCTAGAAACATCAACCCGCAACGTTGAAACTCAAATCAAGCAATTGACTTTGACTAAAGGAGCAACTTACAAAATTATTCCCCTGAATCTGAATGAGTCAGCTGCTATTAGCTATGCCATTGAGAGTCAGACGCGAAATCTTACAGAACTGACGAAATTGGCAAATGACCAAATCGTGAGTGCGATCGCAAAACTGCCTGGAGTCCTCAAAGTCTCTCTGCTAGGCGCTCCTACCGCTCCTTCCTTGCAGCCAACTAATGCTAATGTCCCTCAAAGCGGGACGACATTAATCCGGTTTAACGGCAAAGATGCTCTGGCATTTCAGGTGATCAAACGTGGCAATGCCAACACGTTAGAAGTGGTGAGTCGAGTTGAGCAAGAAGTCCAAAGACTGCGGTCTAACCTGAAGGATGTCACACTCACCTTAGCTACTACTCAAGCAGAATATATCCGTCAAGCCACCCAGTCAACAATAGATGCGCTGATGGAAGCAATCTTGTTGTCCATCATTGTTATTTTTCCTTTTTTGTGGAGTTGGCGAGCCACTTTAATTTCTGCGCTGGCGATTCCCACGTCTCTTTTAGCGACGTTTATCGTCATGGCGATTTACGGCTTCAACTTAGAGACAATCACACTGTTAGCTTTAGCTTTGGTGATTGGGAGTATTGTGGATGATGCGATCGTAGATGTAGAAAACATCATGCGGCACATCGAAGACGGTGAACATCCCCGCCAAGCTGCGCTTTTAGCTACGAATGAAATTGGACTGACAGTCACCGCCGCCACATTTACAGCGGTAGCGGTGTTTCTCCCCATCGGTTTAATGGGTGGGGTAATCGGTCAGTTCTTCAAGCCTTTCGGCATCACTGTTTCAGCGGCGATGCTCGCTTCTATGCTAGTTGCTCGGACTTTATCCCCGGTGTTGGCTATTTACTGGCTGAAACCTAAAGCCTCGCGTTCTCCTCGCCAAGAAGGAAATATGTGGGTGGCTTTTGCCCAATATTACAGAAACTTGCTGGGATGGTCGTTGAGCCACCGAAGGATAGTCGTCGGATTAGCTGTACTCAGTTTCGTCGTGGGTATAGCACTGATTCCACTGATTCCCAAAGGGTTTATTCCCAAACTAGATCGCGGCGAGTTCAATATTGCCTACACTGCTCCTTTGCCGAATATCCCTGATCAGGCTGCTTTGCAAAGGCAAGTAGCACAAGCAGCACAAGCAGGAATTTCTCCTTCTGCTGCCTCAATCGCCATTCCCAATCCCTTAAATGATTCTCTTGAAGTGGCGAAGAAACTGGAGGCGGTAGTTAGAAAATCTCCGGCTGTGGAAACTGTATTTACTACTGTAGGTTCTCGTGAGGGTGAGCCAAACAAAGGTACGCTCTATGTGAAGCTGAAGGACGATCGCAATATCAAAACTGCGGAACTCCAAGACCAATTCCGTTCTTCTTTACCCAAGCTTACTGGCGTGACTACCAGTGTCGAAGATATTCAATTTGTCGATACCGGCGGTCAAAAACCCTTGCAAGTATCACTACGGGGTAATGACCTCCAAGCCCTCAGTCAAGCCGCTACAGCAATTAAAGACCGTCTCCAGAAAATCCCAGGATTCGCTGATGTCACAGTTACAGGTGAAACGAATCAACAAGGCACAGTTTTTCAAATTGAGCGCTTAAACAACCAGCGAGTAGCCTATATCGGTGCTAACCTCGGTCAGAATTTATCTTTGGGTGATGCCACTGACAAAGTGGTAGCTGAAGCTAACGCGGTGCTGCCCTCTGGTGTTTCTTTAGACTTGGGAGGGGATTCGGCCCGCTTGGGTGAGGTTTTTGGTAGTTTCGGCACTACTCTGGCTCTATCAGCGCTGTGCATTGTTGTGGTACTGATTTTGCTATTCAAAAGCTGGGTAGACCCGGTGGTGATTGGCGTCTCTTTGCCTTTGGCACTGGTGGGGGCAATGCTGGCACTACTTGTTACTAAAAGCGACTTCGGTATGATCTCGCTCATTGGCTTTGTCTTTTTGTTAGGGCTAGCAAATAAAAATGCCATCTTGCTTGTGGATTACATCAATCAACTGCGTAACTCTGGCTTAGATCGCACAGAAGCAATCCTCAAAGCTGGCCCGGTGCGCCTTAGACCAATCATGATGACCACAGCCTCAACTATTTTAGGGATGCTACCCATTGCCTTGGGTTTAGGCGCTGGCTCCGAGTTGCGATCGCCTATGGCTGTGGCGATCGCTGGCGGACTTGTAAGTTCGACTATTCTCAGCTTGATTGTTGTCCCTGTGGTCTACGCCATTTTAGATGATTGGTTTCCCCGGTTTAAGCAGCAGGGAAGAGGGGGAGCAGGGGAATTTTAGATTTCAGATTTTGGATTGAACAATCTAAAATCCAAAATTGCAAATCCAAAATTGAATGAGCAGGGGGGCAGTTGATGCAAGTGTTTGTCACGGGGGGTACAGGTTTTGTTGGTGCTAACTTGGTGCGGTTGTTGCTGCAACAGGGATACACAGTCAAAGCGCTGGTACGCCCCAGCAGCAATCTGGACAATTTACGCTGTTTGGATGTGGAAGTAGTCCAGGGCGATCTCAATGACCCAGATCTCTGGCAACAGATGGTAGATTGCCAATACCTGTTTCATGTAGCCGCCCACTATTCTTTATGGCAGACAGACCAAGAGTTACTCTATCGTCACAATGTGTTAGGTACGCGCAATGTACTAGCCGCAGCCCGGAAAGCTGATATTGAGCGCACCATTTACACCAGTTCCGTGGCAGCGATTGGCGTGGGTTCACCTGGTCAAATAGTAGATGAAACTCATCAAAGTCCCTTAGAAAAGTTGGTGGGTGACTATAAGAAATCTAAATTTCTGGCTGAACAAGAAGCCATGCAAGCCGCTGCAACAGGTCAAGAAGTAGTTGTAGTCAATCCCAGTAGCCCAATCGGGGCGTTAGATATTAAACCAACCCCAACAGGTGATATTATTCTGCGATTTTTGCGGCGACAAATGCCCGTATACTTAGATACTGGTCTGAATTTCATCGATGTGCGGGATGTGGCATGGGGACATTTACTAGCTTTGCAGCGGGGGAAGTCAGGCGATCGCTATATCTTAGGTCATCAAAATCTGACACTCAAACAACTTTTGGAGGAACTCGCCGAAATTACAGGTCTGAGCGCACCCCAACGCACTGTACCTGCTTGGTTGCCCCTCAGTGTTGCTTGGATTGATGAAAAAATTCTTGCACCGCTAGGGAAATTGCCTTCAGTGCCTTTGGATGGCGTTCGCATGGCTAAACAACCCATGTACTACGATGCCTCAAAAGCAGTACGAGAGTTGGGTTTACCCCAGTCTTCACTAAATGCAGCACTCAAGGAAGCAGTGTATTGGTTTATTTCTGGGGGATATGTCAAATGAGAAATGGGCAGGAGTTAAGAGTCAAGAATTCGGTATTTATTCCCCCTTTCCCCTTTTGCCCTTTCCCCTTTTCCCCCTTCCCATCCCTTACCCTTAACAGACAAAAGTGTAAATTAAATACACATCAACCTAACCGTGGTGTTTCTATCTATTTATATAAACAGGAGTGATAGCCATAATGGCGATTAATCTACAACAAGCTATGGATATTGGGAAGTATTTAGTTACCCAGCGTTTGAAAGGACGTAAACGCTTCCCCCTAGTATTAATGTTGGAACCGCTTTTTCGCTGTAACCTAGCCTGTACTGGTTGTGGCAAAATCCAGCATCCAGTAGACGTACTAAAGCAAAACCTTACCCCAGAACAGTGCTTTGCTGCTGTGGAAGAGTGCGGCGCACCTGTTGTATCGATTCCTGGGGGAGAACCTCTGTTGCATCCCCAGATTGATGAGATTGTGCGGGGATTGATTGAGCGCAAAAAATATGTTTACTTATGCACAAATGGTTTGTTGTTAGAAAAAAGTTTGGATAAGTTTCAACCTTCGCCTTACCTAACTTTCAGCGTCCACCTTGATGGAATGCGGGAGTGGCACGATCAGTGTGTAGATCGCAAAGGCGTTTTTGATATCGCTGTCAAAGCTATTCGCGCCGCTAAAGCCAAAGGATTTCGTGTCGCGACAAACACCACCATCTTTGACGGTGCTGATCCTAAAGCAATGCAAGAGTTCTTTGACTTCCTGGAAACACTAAATACTGACGGGATGATGATTTCTCCTGGTTACAGCTACGAGTGGGCGCCAGATCAAGATCATTTTCTCCAACGAGAACAAACACGCGCTCTCTTCCGAGAAATTCTCGCTCCCTTGAAAACAGGTGAAAAAAACTGGAACTTCAATCACAATCCGCTGTTCCTAGATTTTCTCATTGGTGAAAAAGATTACGAATGCACGCCTTGGGGTAGCCCTAGTTATAGCGTTCTTGGTTGGCAAAAACCCTGTTATCTATTAAATGAAGGTCATTATGCCACCTTTAAGGAATTGCTAGGCGAAACTGATTGGAGTCAATACGGCCGTGCTAGTGGTAATCCTAAGTGTGCCGATTGCATGGTTCACTGCGGCTATGAACCAACAGCAGCTATGGATGCAATGCAACCGCAAAATATGGCGCGTGCTCTTGGTAGTGTGTTCGGTAAGAATTAGAGTGCTGAGTGCTGAGTGCTGAGTCAAGAGTCAGAGGAGTAAAAGAAAATTAGAACTTGATGAATCCACCTTTGAACTCCATTAATGAGTCTTTGACACTCATTAATCCACCTTTGAACTCCATTAATGAATCTTTGATACTCGTAAACGAGTATAAAAACTCTGCCCCTTGCTCCCTGCTCCCTGCTCCCATTGGTGTCAACTTAAGCTTAAACACTCAATTTCCAGTAGTTTCAGATCCCCCAACCCCCTTCAAAAGGGGGCATTCGATTCTAATTCCCCCCTTTTTAAGGGGGGTTAGGGGGGATCTCAAGTCTAGGTGGTACATCGAAAAACTTTGAAATGCTTATCAGACTAGGCTTTCACGTTAAGTTGACACCAATGCCCTACTCCCTGCCCCTCCGCCCATCTTCTTAGGAGATAGTATGTCAAAGAATAACTCAGTGTTAGGAGCAAAACGGCGATCGCTATGGCAACTTGCCTTACAGGGAGTGCTGGATGGTGGGCCTTCTACTTGTCAATTTGCGATTACTAGTGTATGTAATGCTCGTTGTGGATTCTGTAATTTTGCAGTGGATAGGATGCCGATGGATGAGCGGCATTCTGTAACGCTGGAGCAAGCAAAACAAGCGGCAGAGATTCTCTATCGCAATGGGGTGTATTTCTTGATTTACGTGGGTGGCGAGCCAATGGCTCATCCCCACCTCAATGAGATGATTGCTCATGCATCCAGCATCGGTATGGCCCCTATGCTTGTGACTAATGGCTCTCTCCTTACACCAAAGCGGATTGATGAGTTAGCTGATGCTGGGTTGATGAGTGTGATTATTTCCATTGATGCGGCTGAGGTGGAAAAACATGAACAGAATCGTGGACTTAAAGGAGTGTGCGATCGCATCCGGGATGCTAACATTCATTTCCAGCGTCGGCATATCAGTACTACTGCCTCAGTAACCATGAGCCGATTGATAGACGATTACCAGCAGTTACCACCATTCCTCAAGTCGCTGGGTTTTGACAGCGTAACTTTCTCTTATCCGCTCACCACCTTGGCATCATCCTATCTTGGTTACGCCGAGTCGAACTTAGTAGACTACACTACCGAAGAGTTGCATGAGCGCTTCAACACTTTAAAGGCGCTCAAACAAGATTTTCCGGTTGTGAATCCTACCGCCTCCATTGAGGATATGCAACGCCATTTACGAGGTGAACCGGAGCAATTTGGCTGTCTTGGTGGCTGGAAGTTATTTTATTTGGACTGGCATCTTAACCTTTACCGTTGCCACAACTGGGATAAACCCATGTGTCATATTACCGAGTTTGACAGTTCGCAGCGGGTTCGTGATGGGTGTACCGCCTGTATGATTGACTGCTACCGCGACTCCAGCGTCATGCAGCATATCGGTGTTTCCGTCAGTGATGGTGTGCAAGCAGCAGCCAAGGGAAAATTTAAGCAAGCTTGGAAACACTGGTTTAATCACAATAACCTGGTTTCCCTCAAAGCTGTCTGGGAGCAAGCAACTTGGTTACGTCGCCTCTAGTCGATTTTCCTTTGCAAACACATATAGGACTTACACCCACTCTACTAATTCTTCTCTACGTTCGCGCAGCGTGTCGCAGACAGACGCTACGCGTTGGCGGAGCCGACGCACCAGAAGGCGTCTTGGCGGTATGCCTCCGGCACGCTATGCGAACGATAAATCAAGCTTTTTGGCAATTTTTGCGTAAGTCCTGATAGCCAGTTCTACATAACACTATATAAACGAGTTTTAATTTGATACAATTTCTTTCGGTTAAGAGGAAAAGAGAAATGAACGTATGTTTGAATTCATACCTTCCTCTTTATCTCTGAACTTTTTTCCACCTAAAAAATAAGGTTCTGAGTGCTTATCTGAAAAGTATTGGCTCTTAATCTAGGTGCAACTTTTTCATTCATTTATATTGTTTAAATTTTAACTTTTTGCTACGTGTAACAATAATGTGTAGTACAAAATATAGCAGTTTTCAAGTTAATAAACTACTAACTTAGATAGTGTCGGCTTTGATAGAGTAATGGGAATATCTAAAATTTAGAACTATCATCGAGAATAAACAGCAATTAGGGATAGGTTCATGAAAAAATTGATATGTAGCCCTCTTGTAGCTTCCTTACTGATAGGAGTAACAAGTCAGCTAGCCATTACTCAGAGTTTAAACAACCATTCTCAAATGGGACTAACTTACTCAAACCCGTTCACTGGATTAAATAAATATACCGATGTGAAGATTTCTCAGACTACCCAAGAAATTGATGAGAAAACAGCCTTAAATTTAGTCTGGAAGCTACCACAAGTGCAACGCAAAGCACGAGACATTGAACGCTTGTCTAAGGGAACTATAAAAGTTGCAGCAATGGTCGATGGTAAACCGACGCTAGATGAACCTTATTATAAAGTTCAAGTGTTTGAAAAACATCCAGATGAAAATGTCACGATTTACTGGTTTCACGTTTTAAAGTCAAATGGCGTTATTGAGGTTCTAGATGTGGTGACTAATCAATATATATCCCTAGAAAAGTGGAAGCCTGATTAATATTAAAACTTCTCAGTTTTCATATAATTAATCATCTGGTTTTGCTAATTTACAAATTTCCCAAATCAACTCAATGTCTGAACAAAAAACCGTAAGTCCTTGGAAATACAAACCTTGGTGGTGTCAGCCCTGGTCTATAATTCTCACAACTGTCACATTGATTAGTGGTAGTTGGTTATTATTTAAAACTATCTGGCTAACAATTCTTATCTCCATCCCTCTATTAACTTGGATGGGATTTTTTGTATTAGTCTGGCCACAACTAATGATTCGCAGTGGTATTTTAGAATCGTATCAAAATGACAATCTCCGTTCGTAGTGAGCGATTCATCGCTCAAAATAAGGATTATCAGGACTAAAGTCCTTACTACAAACTTTAATTTATTACCGTCTAGCTACTTAACCCGCCGAAGGAACTCAATATTAAGATTTAGTTTCTCTCCTAGCCACAGAGAATGTTTCATGTGGTCTGCCACATCATCGCCTGTCTCAGGGTGGATTAAAACATCCAACCCCTCACGATTGAGCATTAACCACGAGACAATCTGGCCAAATTCATTGGGTGAAAAGGCAACTTGATACATTGCTTTTGGATGTGGCCCAATAGGTAAATCATGCCAACGTCCAAGCTGCACTTCAAACCTACTGCTCAATCCTTCACGTACACGCGCAGCTACATCACGACTCGCAGTATCGAAGTAGATATGAGCATGAAAGCCAATAATCTCGGTAGTATCTATCATTTTCATCTCCTCTTTTTGCTCTCAACTCTAATTTGACAGCTTAAGGCGCTTTTTGAGAGCGTGAAAAGCATAATTTTATTAGTATCGATAAAATAACTTTCATTATTTGGTATTGTTAATTTGATACTGTAAAAATGAAATTCTCATAAGTATATGGAGAAGCTAATGGTTCTCAAAGTCAATAGTGATTTTAAACACCAAATATTTTATGTGCCACTGAAAAATGGCTCGGATTTGGATTGCTTGGATATAAAAGTCTCCGGTAACTTGCCTCTCGAAGCTGACTTGGCTAATTACTTAAATCACTGGCTGAATAAGTATCAGTTTGTGGCCATACTTAACTGTATCAAGCACAAACAAAACACTGTCAATAACTCGATTAATCAACGAATTTTATATTTTTGGCAAACAGTTAAGGTATTAAAGTACTCCTGATACTTACAAGAATTTTGCAGTATTAACAATACATTATGTAAAGACTCAAAATGCAACGATACGGTTCGAGTCTTAAATAGCACAGATAATAATCCCATACAATCTTATCGTTCCTAGCAATATCTAACTCAATATCATGATCGATAAACACCTTAAAAAGCTTGCAGTGTCTTGGTTGCAGCTAAGTATATTTATGTTGTTTAGCGGCATGAATTCTAGACTTCTAAAAGCGCAGGTTATTGATAACGTACAACCATCGCAACAACTCCCACCGCCGCAGGATGTCCAACCGCCTTCGCCTTCCCCACTTCCCTCGCCTCAACTACCACAGCGACTACCCCCACCAGCAGAACTACTTCCCCCTTCTGTTCCAACTCCCACACCGGAAGAATCACTTCCGAGTAAAATTCCTTTAACTATTACTGTTGAACAGTTTGAAGTTGTTGGTAGCACAGTCTTTAGTCCCGAAGAGTTAGCCCAAGCTACCGCTGAGTTTACCAAACGACCGATTTCACTGACGCAATTGTATCAGGCTCGTTCTAAAATTACCGAACTATACATTAACAAGGGTTATATTACTTCTGGTGCTTACATCCCACCTCAAACAATCCAGTCCGGTGTCATTAAAATTCAGGTGGTCGAAGGTAGATTAGAGGAAATCGAGGTAACTGGTAATCAACGACTGAACTCCAATTATGTCCGCAGCCGTATAGCAATCGCGACATCACCACCTCTGAATCGGCAACGGCTTTTGGAAGCACTGCAACTTTTGCAACTCAATCCTTTGATTCAAAACTTGTCTGCTGAACTATCAGCGGGGTCGCGTCTTGGTACAAGTGTGTTACAGGTGCAGATTAAGGAAGCAAAAACCTTCAATACTCAAATAGTTCTTGATAATGGGCGATCGCCTAGTGTAGGCAGCTTCCGGCGGCGAGTACAACTAGGTGAAGCGAACTTACTCGGACTAGGAGATAGTCTGAATCTAGCTTACACTAATACCGATGGTAGTAATTCATTTGACGCCAGCTACACATTGCCTCTCAATCCCAAAAACGGGACACTCACTTTCAACTATGGCACTACATCAAGTGATGTTATTGAACGTCCTTTCAACAGCCTAGATATCCAATCAGCTTCTCGCTACTACGAATTGACATTCCGTCAGCCAGTAATTCAAACTCCCACACAAGAATTAGCCCTTGGGTTGACAGCCTCCCGACGCGAAAGTGAAATATCTTCTCGGCTGTTTCAAAAACCATTTGAACTTCCCCCAAATGAACTCTCGCCCGGAGCAGATGAACGAGGACGCACCAGGGTATCTGCGTTGCGATTTTTTCAAGAATGGACAAGTCGAAATAACCGTGAAGTGATCGCTCTACGTTCTCAATTCAATTTGGGTATCGGTGCGTTGAATGCCACGATTAATCAAGACCCTCCCGATAGTCGTTTTTTTGCTTGGCAAGGTCAAGCGCAGTGGGCACGTCTTTTAGCTCCCGAAACTTTACTGTTACTGCGTTTGAATACACAACTAGCATCGAGAGCGCTTCTGCCTTTAGAGCAGTTTGGCTTAGGTGGTCAAGATAGTGTTCGGGGCTATCGTCAAGATTTCTTACTTACAGATAATGGCACTTTTGCTTCTGCTGAAGTGCAAATCCCCATACTCCGCCTACCCCAAATAGACAGCACGTTACAAGTAATTCCCTTCGCTGATTTCGGTGTCGCTTGGAATAATTCGGGTAGAGACGCTCCTAATCCTAATACTTTAGCTTCTGTTGGGTTGGGGTTACGCTGGAGACAAGGCGATCGCTTCACAGCTCGTCTTGATTGGGGAATTCCTTTAGTATCTGTTGACTCAAATGAAAGAACATGGCAAGAAAACGGGCTATATTTCTATTTACTCTATAATCCTTTTTGAAGTCTAATATTGATGTCAATTGCTTCTCGAAGAGAGAAAATAGATGACACACACTATCCTAGAACTACTGTCGGAAGACCAATTTTTATTTATTTTATACAATGCTAACTAAGAGAAAACAGTATATCTCGTGTAGATAAAGGTTCTTCACAAGGTCATGCACAATTACAAGTAGTCAAAACTACTTCTCAAAGAGTATCTGTATCAATACCTTTCGGGGGAGGGCTAAAGGCTAAAGGCTAAAATTTCCCTTTCCCCTTTAACTCTTCGGGTGATGCCTCCGGCACGCCAAAGGCGAACGCCAGTTGCCTGGGTCGGGCTAACCCTCCCGCAGCACTGGTCTCACCTTTTCCTAGGTAACAAAGGAGATAAGAAGTGCTTATCCGAGAAGTATTGGCATCTGTATTTATCCATATTTTAAGTAATGATACTGACTGCATTTGGCGTCACCAATTTATCCCAGAATCCGAAAGCGTTAAGTCGTTTCGTTCTGGATACTCTAATGCTCCCTGCAAGGAGGAAAAAAAAGAACATGCCCAAATTCGATAAACTGCAACCCCCCGTTTTTCAGCAAGTGGAAGAAGAACGCCTGCACCGCAAGCAACGTCTAGCCGCTGCCTTTCGCCTGTTTGGCCGGCTTGGATTCAGTGAAGGGATAGCAGGTCATATTACAGTTCGCGATCCTGAGTTTACAGACCATTTTTGGGTGAATCCGTTCGGGAAGTACTTCAGACATATCCGTGTCTCTGACTTGCTTTTGGTTGATAAAGAAGGCGAAGTTGTCAAAGGTGATGCTCTTATAAATCAAGCTGCCTTCGCTATTCATTCCCAGATTCATCAGGCTCGACCCGATATTATCGCCGCTGCACATGCCCATTCAATTTACGGTAAAGCCTGGTCTAGCTTGGGCCGCCTGCTTGATCCGCTCACACAAGATTCCTGTGCTTTTTACGAAGACCATGCGTTGTTTCATGACTGTACAGATGTTGTTTTAGATACTTGCGAGGGTAGGCAAATTGCTGAAGCCTTGAGCCAGAATAAAGCAATAATCCTGCGTAACCACGGCATTCTGACTGTGGGACACACAGTAGATGAAGCTGCTTGGTGGTACATTAGCCTAGAGCAATCGTGTCAAGCGCAACTCCTAGCAGAAGCCGCGGGTAGACCGAGTGTGATCAAACATGAAACAGCTCGTTTAACACACAGCCAAGTAGGAGCGCCTTCAGGTGGGTGGTTCTGTTTCCAGCCACTTTATGACAGGATTGTGCGCGAAGAACCTGATTTACTTGAGTAATTCGCTCTGAGGCTACGCCCCGTTGCGCTTACATAATTCGTAATTAATAAACGATTTTAATGACTTTACCCAATGCCACAAATAATACTTCCTTTCCTAATTTCGTATCAAGTTGAAATTGATGGATAAGCAAGTTCGTAGTAAGGACTTTAGTCCTTGATTTTTTAAGCACTAAAGTGCTTACTACAAACCCTCAAAATAACACAGTGGCTTGGCTACACGTATAAAACCTGCCTAGGCATCAAACCATCCCGTTGCATTTCCCAAGCAATGCTTGTGTGGATAATCTTGTCTAAATCATTGTGTTTTGCTTGCCAACCGAGTACCTTGCGAATTTTATCAGCACAAGCCACAACACAGGCAGGATCACCTGGACGGCGTGGTGCAGAAATAACAGGAAAATCAACACCAGAAACAGCTTTGACTCTTTCAATCACTTGCCGCACGCTGTATCCTTGTCCATAACCGCAGTTTAAAAGTTGACTTTCTCCTCCATTCTCTAGATAACATAAAGCATCTAAGTGAGCAGTCGCTAGATCCTCAACATGGATATAGTCACGAATTCCAGTTCCATCTGGTGTGGAAAAATCAGTGCCATAAATTCGGACTTCTGGCTTGCGCTTAAGTGCTGCATCACAAGCAACCTTGATAAGATGAGTTGCATTGGGTGACATTGGCCCCAATCGTCCACCAGGGTCAGCACCCGCTACATTAAAATAGCGTAGAATTACGTAGCGCAAGGAAGAGGAGATGCCATAGTCTCGAATCAACCATTCGCTCATCAGCTTTGAGCGTCCGTAAGGATTAATAGGCTGTGTTGGATTAGATTCTCTAACTGGGCTGGCGTCTGACTCTCCATAGACTGCTGCTGTACTTGAAAAAATGAATTGATTGACACCCATAACACTACAGCAACGCAACAAGTTCAGAGTATTTCGGGTGTTGTTAGCGTAGTAATCTAGGGGATAGATAACTGATTCTGGAACAACCAGACTAGCTGCAAAGTGCAGCACTGCACTAAATTCATACTTGGCAAAGACTTGATAAAGATGCTCGCTGTCTGCTAAATCACCGATGATCAGCTTCCCATGTAGTACAGATGTTGATGAACCTGTAGAACAATTGTCATACACTACGACATCATAGCCAGCTGATCCCAGCTGACGCACTACATGGGAACCGATATAACCTGCACCACCAGTTACTAAAACTGTATTTTTCATCTACCTCTGTGTACCTTTATCTACCTTTACCTAACAAAACAACTCGAATGGTTTTGAAGGCGATCGCCAAATCTAACCAGAAGGAATAATTCTTGATGTAATAAAGGTCGTAAGCTAGCTTTTCGTAAGCATCCTCAACAGATGCTCCGTAGGGATACATCACCTGGGCCCAACCAGTAATTCCCGGTTTGACTAGATAACGCACTTCATAGTAAGGAATCACTTCTTTGAGCTTGACATCAAATTCTGGTCGTTCTGGACGTGGGCCAATCAAACTCATCTCACCACACAGCACATTCCATATCTGTGGTAGTTCATCAATTCGCAACAGGCGTAGCCAACGTCCTACTCTGGTGACGCGGGGGTCATGTTTGTTTGCCCACTGTGCGCCTCGCTTTTCTGCATCCTGATACATGGAGCGGAATTTGTAAACCCTAAACGTCTTGCCGTACAATCCGTTTCGTAGCTGACTGTAGAAGACAGAACCCGGACTATCTAACTTGATTGCTAAAGCTACGAGCAGCATGAGCGGAAACAAAAGTACAAGTAATACCCCGACGAAAATCAAGTCTGCAAAGCGCTTCAGCTTCATATTCAAGTAGCCAGGCGTCAAGTTAAAACCGGCACTAAAAGCCAACCACTTATCCTGTAGCAGAGATGAAGGAAGTTTGTGCCATAAGGTTTCATAAAAATCTGGCAGCCAATAAATTGGTATACCTCGCAACCGCATTTGCATTAATTGCTGCATCTGTTGTTTAGAAAACTCGATTGGGGTTGCAACGATCACCGCAGACCAAGACTGTAGACTCCAACTATGCAAGTTGTTTAAGCTCCCTACACAATTGAGATTGATATTCGTATCTGCTAAATAAGTTGTGTCTTGACTTGTTTCAGCTAGTACAAATAGCTCTCCCAATGAATTTAGCTCCAATAGGTGTCTTGCAAACTTGATTGCGCTTTCACCTGCACCCAGCATTAACAGACGACTTTGCTGAGCACGCGATCGCACCCATTTCACCGCCAGTAACCGCAAAGCTATTGCCCAGATTGTGAACATTGCCAAGCTTGGTAGTAAAATACCTCGCCCCACAAGAATATGCTCTCTCCAAGCCCCAGACAGATAAATCAATGCAGAAGTCAGGATACCAACGCCTACACTGCTAATCAATATTCGGGATGGTGTCCGCAAGCCGGCAATTTGCGTATCTGGATGGTAAGCGTCTGCCAGGTAATGCCCTACTAGAACCAATAGGACAAAACTACAAACAAGCGGGTCAAACTCATTTAGTGATTCACCTAAACGCAACCAAAGGGCAATTTTTAAACAAATGAATAAGCCAGATGTGTCTCCTAACAAAAGTAATATGGTTAGATTACGCACTCTACCCGGCAATTTAATCTTTGCCGGGGAACTGATGTAACTCGTAAGGCTCATTGATTTATCTTACTATTCAGCTTTTGACATTACAGTTGCTTGATATAAGCGGCTTATCGCATTACATATGCTTGATATAAGCCGCTTAATTGTCTCAAATCAGTAACACTGAACTCTAGCCTCTTCGTATCAATGTAAACTAAGATTTTCTCAAATATTAGTTTGCTGCATCTCTAAACTCTTGGAACTTAAGAGTTGTCTATATACAATTTAAATTTAGTTTTTTCAACTAGAATTTACTTGGAAAAATTAAAGGTAATTTCGCTAATCTTTTAGGTCTTTTACACAGTTTTTATGTGGTTCATTGAATTTTTGTAATGACTAAATAATAAATGATTGTCAAAACTTTAATTGTGAAGATTATGTAAAGCTATTGATTAACTATTATACAAAAGATAATTTATAAACAATAAAAGTTACTGAATATTTTATACATTATAAGTAAGTATTTTTTTGAGTATTCATAAACCAAGAATCAGTCTATAAACTGAATATAGTGTAAACAGTAAGAAGCAAAATAGAGAGCAGTCAAAAAATATTAACCTCCAGTGTTTAATATTTTTAAATCAACTAAAAAGTAAAGTATAAATTTATACTCAAAGTCTTTCGCAAAATTAGAGTTTTTGTAAAAAAATACATCAAGCTAATTTAAACTTCTGGTAAAGAGTATTCAAATTTATCAACTAAAAGGGGGGTTTTTTGCAGTAATAAGTATATGTTTAACGTCAGCTATGTACTTTTTTCTAAATGCATGTTATGATAAACCCCGAAATTAACTTTAATAAAAAAATAAAACTAAAAGTACCAAATTAGTTGCATCTCAAATGGTGACTTTTTTGTAATACAATTCACGTTGTGATTACAAAGTAAAAGCAATTTTCATAAAATAAAGGATTTTGGCATTATTATTAGGTGGAGTAAAAAGGCATATTGAAAAGCATGTATAAGTTGAAAAAATAAAATTCAAATTAATAGTGCGTTCTGAGTAGAGCGAAAAATCTTATCTCTATTTATCTAAGTTAATTGAGATAATTTATAGTACTTTTACTCCTTTCGGCATGAAAATTTTTGACTTTTTAGACATCTTTTAAATTCAGATCAATTTTGCTTTGCAATAATATGTCATGCCATCTAACCAAGAAGACCAAAACTCCTTTGATTTACAACAGTACTTACTAATTCTAAAAAAGCGTTGGCTAGTAATAGCAGCTGTAACAGGTTGTATATTCGGACTATCAGCTTTAGCTGCCTTCAGACAAAAACCCATTTATGAAGCGGAAGGTAAACTAGTTTTCAATAAGACTGATCGCGTTTCTTCCCTGACAAGTCCTATAGAACAACTTGGAGAGTTAAATAGTTTAACTGAGCTGGGCAATCCACTCGATACAGAGGCAGAGATCATTCGCTCTAACCCCATAATTGCAAAAACCATTGCTAACCTCAACCTGAGCGATCAACGAGGTAAACCCCTAGAAATAGATCAGTTTCTCAGGAAACTTAAAGTTAAAAGTATCCGGGGTACGGACATTTTAGCCATTTCCTATAACAGTAGTAATCCAAAAGAAGCCGCAGCCGTTGTAAACTCGTTGATGAGATACTACCTAGAGAATAATATTTACATTAATCAAGTGCAGGCGACGGCAGCAAAGAACTTTTTGAGCAAGCAATTGCCAGAAGTTGAAGTCAGGGTAGTAAGAGCGCAGACAGCTTTACGTCGGTTTAAAGAAGAAAACAGAGTAGTTGCTTTAGAGCAAGAAGCGGTCACAGGAGTGGAAAAGCTCGGTGATTTATCAGAGCAGATTACCCAAGCCCAGGCAAATTTAGTAGATGTTGAGACTCGCTTAAAACTTCTGCAACGTCAGTTGAAATTGAATTCGCAGCAGGCTATAGATATAGGCAATTTAAGTCAATCAAGAGGTGTGCAGCAAGTACTAACAGAATACCAGCAAGTACAAAATGAGTTAGCCGTGGCACAGACTCGTTATACCAACCGACATCCAACGATCGCTAATTTGACAACCAAACGAGCAGCTCTCAGAAAGCAATTAGGGATACGAGTTTCTCAAAATCTTGATGAAAAGCTGTCTGTATCAGAACAGAGTTTACAGATAGGGGGACTCAAACAGAACCTCATCGCCCAACTAGTGCAGTCGAATGTAGAACGATCAGCCTTAGCTAATCGAGTCAACGTCTTAAAGAATGCATACGCACTTTCCCAAAAACGGTTGAGTGTTTTACCCCAACTGCAAGAAAAACAGCAACAGCTAGAGCGACAGTCACAAGTAGCACAATCAACTTATGAAGAACTACTGAAGCGATTGCAACAAGTCGAGGTAGTAAATCAGGATGTTGGTAATGCCAGAGTAGTTTCTGCTGCTTCACTTCCCAATAAGGATATTTCTCCGCGCATTTACCTAAAGTTAGCAGTCGGTGGATTGTTAGGAATAATGCTGGGAGTGGGAACGGCTCTTTTATTAGAAGCTTTGGATAAATCTCAAAAGACTATTAAGCAAGCTCAGCACTTACTAGGCTATCGTTTGCTAGGTACAATTCCTCAGTTGGGTCAAAAAGCTAGGGGAGGTAGTGGGGAGGGTTTAGCACTATTAGCTGTAAGAGATAATCCTGAATCGGCAGTCAGTTCAGCCTTTGAAATGCTTCAGATGAACTTGAATTTCACCCTCTTTGATAAACCGCTGCAAGTTGTTGCTGTGGTTAGTTCAACTCCAGGCGAAGGTAGATCATTTGTTGCAGCTAATTTAGCGATCGCCAAGGCACATATAGGACGCCGAGTCCTGTTGATAGATGCAGATATGCGTCACTCCTGTCAACAGGATATCTGGAAATTATCCAACTCCATCGGACTGAGTAACGTTTTGGTGGGTCAAGCAGAGTTTTCCCACACTGTTCAAGAAGTACTGGTTAATCTGGATGTCCTAACCGTGGGAACAATTCAATCTTACCCAGCGGCATTGCTTGACTCACAACGCATGGCTTTGTTAATCCAAGAAGCTGCTAAAAACTACGATTTTGTAATTATCGATACTCCCGCTTTAAGTCTATTTGCTGATGCTTTGATGTTAAGTAAGCTGGCAGATGGAATATTACTGGTTGTGCGTCCTAGTTTATTTAACTCTGCTACAGCTACCGCCACCAAGACATTGCTAGAGCAATCTACTCAAAATGTGTTGGGAATTGTAATAAATGGAGTCACATTTGATACTGACTATCCTGATTACTATGCAGATAAATCCTATGGAGTAAAAAGAACAGTCAAAGAGGCTGAACTCTGCAACATCCATTTTTCCAAATCCTCTTCAGACAGCACCATGAGTACTGAATTATGACACTCAAGTCTCTACAAAATTCTCAACCGCTGAGTCTACGCCGCAATTTCTATTGGACATTTGCGGGAAATATGATTTATGCAGGTTGTCAGTGGGGAATGTTAGTAGTGCTTGCCAAATTGGGAACCCCAGAGATGGTAGGACGGTTTACTTTGGGGTTAGCAGTTACCGCGCCAATCATCCTATTTTCAAATCTCAATTTACGGGCAGTTCAAGCAACGGATGCTAAACAACAATATCGTTTTGGAGACTACTTATTGTTGAGGTTAATAACAATTTTACTAGCTGTTGTAGTTATTATTGGGCTAACTTTGGTAGGGGGTTATCGCGGGGAAACAGCATTAGTAATTTTGGTAATTGGACTAGCAAAGGGTATTGAATCTATTAGTGATGTTTTTTATGGTTTATTACAGCAGCGCGAGCGCATGGATAGAATTGCCAAGTCCATGATTTTTAAAGGTTTGCTGTCATTGATTGCTTTAAGTGGTGGAGTTTTTATTACAAAAAGTGTTGCATGGGGAGCAGTTGGGCTGGCATTTGTATGGCTATTTATTTTAATAATTTATGACATTCCCACTAGTATTCAATTGATTGGTGTTAATAATTTACAAGCTTGTTTAACTCTAGCTCGTGAATTCTTCAAAATGCAAAATGTTAGGCGATCGCCCTGGCCAATTGACATAAAAACCCTCAAGGAATTGCTTTGGCTGACGCTACCTCTGGGTTTTGTCATGATGCTAATTTCTCTGCAAACTAATATCCCGCGTTACTTTATCGAACGCTACTTAGGAGAACGAGAGTTAGGAATTTTTGCAGCGATCGCTTATTTACAATTAGTAGGAATAACTGTCGTATTGGCACTAGGACAATCAGCAACTCCCCGACTAGCAAAGTATTATGCATCAGGCGATCGCTCTCTATTTAAAACTCTGTTAATCAAACTCATTGGTGTAGGGGTGATACTTGGTGTTGTAGGTGTGCTGTTAGCTTTGGTTGCTGGTCAAGAGATTCTTACTATTCTATATAGGCCCGAATATGCTCGGTACTCCAACCTGTTTGTTGGGGTAATGGTTGCAGCCGGAATTGGATATATAGGAAGCTACTTAAACTTTGGAATTACTGCAACTAGGGTATTTGAGCGTTTTACCATCCCTTATCTGCTATTGACATTACTCACAGTTGCAACATCGTGGTTACTTATCCCAAATTTTGGTTTAGTTGGTGCTGTGTGGACTTTGTGTATTATTAGCATCATAGGCTGTTTAACATCAACTTTCATCTTAATAAGAATACGATAAATCTGGTCAAAACTCTACAAAATAAGTTCTAAATTATCACATATTTACTGCTGAATGTAATAAGTAAAGGAAGGAGAACTAATGCCTAAATGCTCAGAATGTCGAATGTTAACTCTCAACAAGTGTTCAGCTTATGCCAAAGCTCAAGAAATTTTGCAGAGAGAACTTCCACCGCCACCTGTAGGAGCGTGCGAAATTCCCATTGTAGAGGATTACCTACAATTAATTAAGGAAGGAATGACAGTTTTAGAAATCGGCTGTGGAACTTGGGATTTAATCAAAAATCATTGTGAATTGATCGGAGCGCATTATGAGGGAATTGACACAGAGACAGAATATTTTGGCAAAAAGACAATAGCCACTCGTTTAGAAAATTTAGCAGATCTGTTCTTTCCAGATGAATCGTTTGATGTCGTAATTGGCAACCAAACAATGGAACACTGGGCAGAAAATGGCTGTTCACTCGAATGGGGACTTTATCAGTGTTTTCGGGTCTGCAAACCACATGGACGAGTTTTAATGAATGTCCCAATTCATTTTCATGGTACTCGTACATTTATGCTTGGGCAGATCGAGATTATCAAACAACTATTTGCCTCATTTTCGGGGAAAGTATTATTTGAAAAATGGGGGCATCCATCTGATCCTTTGCCTGAGTTATTTCCCTATCCTGGTTACTGGGCATTAGACAATTGCCCAGCCTATGTATTAGATATTCAAGCCATTAAAGATAGACCTTTACCAGAGAATTATCACAATCGTGGTGCAACTTCTGGACAGCTTGCTCAAATACAAAACTATCCCTTTTCGTACAACATATACCGTGTTTTGCGAAAGACTGGTTTGTTCTCAAACACTAAAATCTTTTAATGCATAGATAAATTAGGTGAAACTCAAATGACTGTTAAGCGGATTCTTCATGTTGTTGGTTGTATGGATCGAGGGGGAATTGAAACATGGTTAATGCACGTTTTGCGAAACTGCGATCGCCAACGTTTTCAAATGGATTTTTTAGTTGAAACCACAAAACAAAGTGCATACGACGATGAGATCCTAGCTTATGGGAGTAAAATTATTCCTTGTCTGCATCCATCTAAACCATTACACTACGCTCATAACTTTAAGCGACTGTATCGTGAATATGGGCCTTACGATATTATTCACAGTCATATTCACAACTATAGTGGTTATGTTCTGCTATTAGCCAAACAGGTTGGTATTCCGATCCGCATCGCCCATAGTCATAACGACACTTCAGCAATCGACGCAAAAGCCAGATTATCTCGGCGTTTATATTTAGGTTTGACAAACCATTGGATAAAACAATATGCAACTACGGGATTAGCTTGTTCGAGTGCAGCAGCAGCATCACTTTATGGATCAGAATGGAAAAAAGATTCTCGCTGGCAGCTTCTTTATTACGGCATTGACCTTTCTGTTTTTGACTTTGAAAGCGATGCTGTTGCTATCCGTCATGAACTGGGTATAGCAGCAGATGCATTCGTTATTGGTCACGTTGGCAGATTTGCTGAACAAAAGAACCACTCATTTCTTATAGATATTGTATCTGAGGTTATTAAGCGCCAACCTAAAACACAACTGTTGCTAGTTGGTGATGGCTCTCTACGGACAGAAATAGAAAAAAAAGTCTATGAGGCAAATTTAATCGACCATGTAATTTTTGCAGGAGTACGCTCTAATGTGCATCAGATTATGCAGGGTGCTATGGATGTTTTTGTCTTTCCATCGTTTTATGAAGGATTAGGACTAGTATTAGTTGAAGCACAAGCATCAGGACTTCCTTCCATAATCTCAGATACCGTTCCAGAAGAAGCAATTATTGTCCAGCATTTAGGACATAAAATTTCCCTAGCACAACCCGCTGCTCATTGGGCTGAAATAATCCTTCATGTTGTCAATACTAAGTCAAAAATTACCCCACAAGAATCTCTTTGTCTAGTTGAGCAAAGTCCTTTTAATATTCATACAAGTCTTCAAGAATTACAGAAACTCTATTTAGCTTAGTATCCTCAAAAACTTTATTTTGAATAACTTGAATACATCTTTAAATATCAGCCAAAAGAATATTCAATCACCGAACAACCTTGCAGTTATATCAACTTCGTCGGTGAAAAATACCCAATGGCAATTTCTTGCCTTGTGCTTATACCTGCTATCTCAAAGTTTTACAATCCCCATTTTAGCTATTGGTTCTTGGGCAACTTGGCTCACTTTCCCCGATTTGGCAACAAGTGTGCTTTTTTTAACATTTATACTAAGCTATCGGCACAAAAAATTATCAGCAGCATCCAGTGCCAATAAAAAAATATTTGTAATGCTAATATTTGTATTATTATGCTGCATAACGTGCTATTTAATTTATTTTAGTAATTTGATAGATCCAAACGCTAATGGTGTTAGACTTGGCATCTATCAAATTTATCGCTTAGTTGAATTCCTATGTGTCTTTGGGGTAACAGCACAGATTCCTTTAACCCCAAAAAGAATCGATGTTTTAAAGCAAATTACTAATTTTGTCTTAATATTTGTTTGTTTATCAATTATATTGACCTTTTTTGCGATTGTGCCTTTGGGTGCGCTGACAGCGCATTTACCCCAAGGTAAAGATATCGCTGGTGCATGGAGCGAGTATGCACGGCTAGGAAAAATTGGCGGAAGAGGCTGGGGAACTATCAGTTACAATCACGGTTGTGTAGCAGCGCATGTAACTATGATTGCGGCTTTAAGAATATATTTAGGACTTGGTAAACAAGTAATAATTGACTTTTTACTATTATTTTTATCGCTAATTGCTTGTTTTATTACTGAATCACGTACTGGATTTTTAGGAATACTGCTTTTTGTAATAGTATACATGCTAACAAAACCAAGGAATACAGTAATAGCTATTGGCTTGGCTGCGTTATTGTTCGGCATTATTGCTTTGACAAGTTTAGGTAATTTAGATTCAGTAAATTTAGTCTCAGTTCAAGGATCAGTATTAGATCGACAAACAACTTTATTAGATGCAGGTAATGCTGAAAACTTGAGCGGTAGAGATAATATTTGGGAAGAAAAAGTTCAATTTTTAAATCAAGAACCTTGGCGATGGATAGTTGGTACAGGTTTCGGTTCAGCCTGGGATAATGGTGTAGATGGTGGCAGTGCTCATCTACTTTTTCTCCATATAATTTTAGAAAATGGCATTCTAGGATTACTAATTTTTGCCATTTTATTTTACAAAATGCTCTATTTGTTGTACCAAAACGAATTATATATAAAACCTATATTTTGGGCAACAGTAATCTTTTTAATTACCTCATTTACTCAAGAAATATTTTATCCAATCCCAGCAATGGGAAGCTTTATCGGTTTTTATTTGTGCTCTGTTGCTATAGCACTTCGCAAAGACGTCAAAGTAATTAAGTAAATTAAGACATTAAAATATGGGAATCATCAATAATAAAAAGACCAATTTATTATTAATATTTATAAGTACTTTTCTTGTTGCGATCGCATGCTTCTATTTTGTTCAAAGCAAGAACGACACGCAAGATATTGGTTATACATCCAATAGTAATAATATTTTATCAAATAGCAAACCATTTTTCCCATTTGGTTTATATTATGTTGATTACAATGTTCCCAAAAATATTAAAGCTAAATTAAAAATAAAAGCTTTAAATGATATAGCTAATGCTGGATTCAACATAATTCACACATCTCATAGTGAAAAACTAGATGATGATAGAATCATGTTAGACCAAGCTAAAAAACTAGGAGTTCATGTCATCATAGAGGGGCCTGCTGAAATTGAGGTGATGAACGCATTCAAAACTAAATCTGCACTGCTTGGTTGGAATATTGCTGATGATGCTAATTCCAGATATAAACGTGATACAGTATTAAATAGACATAATCAAGTCAAAAAAATTAATCCTAATTACTTGACATACATCAGTATGTTTTCTTTAAAGCCAGAAGTAGTTATGCGTTTCTTACATACTTCTGACTTAATAGGTTTTCAAAGTTATCCTATTTCTGATAGACCTTTGAATTCAACTTTTGATGATATGAAATTTCTTGTTAATATATCACAAAAATATAATGCTGCTCCAGCTATAGCTAATTTACAAACTTTTAAATGGAATGAGCCTGATAGTATTGGCAATCCTCAGCGAAAACCAAGATTTAGCGAAATTCGCAACATGACCTATCAAGCGTTGCTAGGTGGTGTCAAAGGGATTATTTACTTCAGCTACCTTTATGAAAATTGGTATTTGCCAGAACACCAAGAATTATGGAACGGTTTGAAATCTTTGGTTCCTGAAATCAAAGTTATTAGCCCAATATTACTGAATGGAAATTTAAATCAAATTGATGCTGGATTCAAAAATATATTGGCTGGAACTTGGAGAAATCAAAACCAAGTTTTAGCCGTTATTATCAACACATCTTATACTGATACGACAGAGGTTGCAATTAAAGTTCCTGCAAATCTCAGTCAAGCAAAATCGATGTTTGCAAATCGTGCTTCAGGTTTAGTTATCAGAGGTGATAAGCTTTCTGGCTTGATTAAACCTCTAGATGTTCATGTCTACAGTTTAAATTAGGAGGCTATTAATGAACGTTGTTGTATCAATTGACCATCGTTATTTTGGTACACCTGATGGTGCTGTTTGGACTTCAACAAATGGTGGCTACCCGTTCTGGTTGCGTTATCTAGAAGTATTCGATAGTGTACGTATTGTGGCACGAGTACGTCCAGTGACCTCAGTACCAGCCCATTGGCAACGTGTTGACGGTGAAAACGTTTCGGTTGCAGCCGTTCCGTTCTACGTTGGCCCAGTACAGTACTTGCTAAAAGCTGCACAAGTCCAACAGGCTGTTAGGAATGCTGTTCATTTAACTGATGCTGTTATTTTGAGAGTTCCCTCAAACGTAGCTAACTGTATTTATGATTGGGTGCGTCATACTAATCAGCCTTATGCTTTAGAAGTAGTGGGCGACCCTTACAATTTCTTTGCACCTGGTTCAGTTAAACATCCTTTACGCCCCTTTTTTCGTAGATGGTTTACACAGAAGTTAAAAAACAAGTGTGTCGAAGCTGCGGCTGTTTCTTATGTTACGAAACAAGCTCTACAACAACGGTATCCTTCGAGTCAACAAGCTTATTCAACTTATTATTCAGATGTTGAATTATCTGATGAAGCTTTTGTTTCTAATCCTCGTTCACTTAATACTCAATCAGACAAAATAACCTTAATTACTGTTGGAACTTTAGAGAACTTTTGTAAAGCCATTGATGTATTAATAGATGCTGTTTCTATGTGCATTCAAGAGGGATTAAACCTGGAGTTAGTTATTGTTGGAGATGGTGAGTACAGACCAGACTTAGAAACTCAAGCTAGAAAACTAGGAATTCAAGAGCGTGTGTTTTTCCAAGGTCAACTACCATCTGGTAAAGCTGTATTAGAACAGTTAGATATGGCAGATATATTTGTACTACCTTCTCGCCAAGAGAGTTTACCTAGAGCTTTAATTGAAGCTATGGCACGAGGATTACCTTGCATTGGTTCTAACATAGGAGGCATTCCTGAATTACTGTTAGCTGAAGACTTAGTGATTCCAGGCGATACAGTTGGATTAGCAACCAAAATAAAGGAAGTTATTGCCGAACCTGAGAGGATTCTACGAATGTCAACTCGAAATCTAAAAGTAGCAAAAGATTATAATGAAAAACTACTTCAACAACGTAGACTAGAATTTTATAAGTATATAAAAGAAGTAACGGAAATTAACTTCAAAAATCAGAATTAAAACTTTTTTAGACAAAAGTCTACAGTTAATACTATCTCAATAAAATTTACGTTTTATGAAAATATTTTACATAATTACCCGTGCTGTGAGTGGCGGCGCTCAAACTAACGTCTTAGAACTTATTCGCGGTTTTCGAGATAAATTTGAGATTATACTATGCACTGGAGAAGAAGGATTTCTGACTGAATCAGCATTAAAATTAGGAGCTAAGGTACATGTATTACCTAACTTAATGCGTTCTGTAAATTTATTCCAAGATATCCAAGCAGTAGGAAATATTTTAAGCCTAATTCGTCAATATAAACCAGATTTGCTTCATGCCCACTCATCAAAGGCAGGGATATTAGGACGACTTGCAGCCAAGTTGGCGGGTGTACCTGCTGTTTTTACAGATCATGGTTGGGCTTTTGCTGCTAAACTTCCCTGGTATTGGAAGCTTTTAGCGATTCCCAGCGAGCAACTTGCGGCTCATTGGTGTTCAAAGATTATCACTGTATCTGAATATGATCTGTCCTTGGCTATTCAGTATCGTATTGCTTCCCGAAACAAACTAGTTAAAATATACCTTGGTCTTCCTGATACTGTTTGTCGTGCCAATCCTGGCAAAACAGATGTGGTGAAAATTGTCATGGTCGCTCGCTTTTCACCGCAAAAAGACCAAATCCTACTTTTGAAAGCATTAGCTGGTATTGATAAACCTTTCGAGTTACTTTTTGTCGGTGACGGTTCTACGCGGGAGCAAGCAGAGTCTTTAGCTCAAAACTTAGGTTTGGAAAAACAAGTTAAGTTTTTGGGTTCTCGTTCTGATGTAGAACAAATTCTGCAAGACACACACATTTTCGTTTTATCAACAAATTGGGAATCATTTGGATTAGTTTCAGTTGAAGCAATGCGTGCTGGATTACCAGTTGTAGTTACTGATGTTGGTGGGGTTAGTGAAGTAGTTGTAGATGGAGAAACTGGTTTTTTAGTCCCCAAAGCAGATGTAGTAGCCATGCAAGAAAGGTTAACTCAACTCATAACTAACGCTGATTTAAGGATTCGCATGGGAGACGCTGGACGTAGACGCTATGAAACACACTTTGCTGTTGAACGAATGCTAAATGAAATTTTGGAAGTATACATGGAATGTAAGATAAAGCCTAAATAATAGTTCACTAACCCAAAAATGACGGGTGTAGGTTGGGAAAAGGGTAAAGGTTAAAGGGGAAAGGAAATAAACCTTTCCCTTTAGTGTGCCTACGAGTAATTGCAACGTAACTTACTGAAACGATTCTTAGCTCAACCTATCTATTTTTTCTTATTCTTATTCTTATGACTCTGCCGTCCTGCGTTAGCATGTTGTTCTGGTGTACCGCCAGGGGTACTTTTTTCTTCACTATCGGCATCGTCATTATTCTCACTTCGACCACCACTGTGGGAACTTTTGCCACCCTCACGGCCGATTTCAGCCATATGCTCTCTATCCTGACTTATGGCTTCACCACCCTTATGCCCAGCTTCACGAGCTTCCTCAGATGTAAACTCGTGAGCAGTACCTTTTTCATGAGCGGCTTGTCCGCCTTTGCTGGCAATTTCACGCTGCTTGTCTTCATCCATAGAAGCAAAGCCACGTTTGCTTGTATCTGCCATGATATTACTCCTTGTAATTAACTCAAGCTTTTACTTTTTTAAGCAGCAAAAACTTTTGTTGGTTTTCCATTTCATCAATTCATGAATTTCTTCAAGTTATCTACTCAATTAGCTGTATTCATGGCCCCTTAGAGAGAATAATTCTATGCTGTTACTCTACTTCCGAGATACAACTCAAGTTTAATGGGTGGAGAGACGTTTATAGACTTCCAAAATATCTTCTATAATTAAGCGTTGAGTTTTCTATTCCTTTACTTTCGACACATTAACAAAGTTAGGGTAAAACCTAACTATTAACTGATATTATAAGGAGCGCTATTGTTTCCCTGCTGATTTACCGAAAAGTGGAAGAATAGCGCAACATGCTAAAAATTTCGCGCATAATTAGTTACTAGTCTTAATCAGATCCAGCGGCCACAGTGAATCAAGCTCTGATGAAGATTGCAGATCGTTAATAATAATGCTGCAATCTTTAGGCGTAAGTGTCTTTTAATAGAGGAAAACCCTCCTACAGCGCTGTTGTCCGGGAACGCAAGTCTAGGCATGACCAATGAAGCAGGAAAGCCCAACCGCAAGATTGGGAAGCCCACACTGAATAAGTACATTACAGTGTAGGAGTATGTCACATACTTGTGACGACGTAAAGCATAATAGACCTCTTGCATAAATACTTAAATTGTCATGTTGAGCGGAGCGAAACGTAGGAGTGAGATTCTTGCCTCCACTACGTTCTGGTCAGAATGACACTAATAATTTTCAGACTTTTGCAAGAGGTCTAATAATCTGCAATACGATCGCATCGACCTGCAATGCGATCGCATCGACCTGCAATGCGATTGCATCGACCTGCAATGCGATTGCATCGACCTGCAATATAATTGCATCGACCTGCAATATAATTGCATCGACCTGCAATACGATTGCATCGACCTGCAATGCGATTGCATTGACCTGCAATGCGATTGCATCGACCTGCAATGCGATTGCATCGACCTGCAATGCGATTGCATCGACCTGCAATGCGATCGCATCGACCTGCGTAAATAAACTTACCTTTTCTTTAACCTTGTCTTATCTAAAAACTTTGCCTTACTGTTAGCTTTAAAGTTGCAATGGGCACATTAAGCATACAGTTTACTACGGTATGTATTTATGCCTGCCCAAGACACAACACGTCGTTTACGCCCTCAATTAATTAGTCAAGATATTACTTCATTGCACGGTTTGCAAACCATCAGCACCTATGACACAACCCGTGTTAATACCTCTGTTGCAAACTTACAGCAAGCTTATCAGGATATGTTGGCGCAGCGACAAGCCGAAACCGAAAAACTAACTTTATACCGTGCGGCTGCCGATGCTGCCCGATTAGCAGAATGGGAATTTCATAATGCTATATTAGCCATGAAAGAAGTTGTGCGCGGTCAATATGGGTCAGATAGCGACCAAGCTCAAGCGGTTGGTCTAAAGAAAAAATCAGACCGCAAGCGTCCCAACCGCAAAAAGTCAGTTGCAGTTGCCAGTTAGTCAACTTACAGCGCTTTTCAATTCAATAGCTTGCACGCGTAGGGCACAATATATTGTGTCCTTACCAGCTTAATTAGTTATAATTTCCGCATCTGTGCAAAAACCGGAAAATCCTCTTTCCCCCCTGCTCCGGTTGCTGAGCGGCTCGTCCTGAGCGTACCCCTACGGAGAAGCAAGCTAAGCGTAGCGTCTCGTAGAGAAGCCGTTGGCGCAGCCTCCCGTAGGTAAGGAAGTCGAAGCACTGCTCCCCAGCGGTCTTAATGATAAGTCTTTCGCCGGACACTATAACTATATTAGAAGTTTTTTTTGACGGCTAATTACATAGACACCTTATGCCTCGTCGAACTCACGTTACCATGACTACCGTTATCGTTTTAAAATTCCACTCTGTTACGAATTCGGGAGTAGCAACCCTCTCAATAGGCATTTTTAGTTAAAGACTAGGAATCGCTTTCGCTTTTCCTACTCAAGCCGCCGTTTTACGAATCTCCTTTGCTGAGAAATTGCTTAACTGTCATGGGTTTGATATGAGGATAGCGAGCATTTCCAATCCGATCAAGTTTGCCCTTACCCGATACCATCGCGTACATATACTGGTGGTAAACGTACTCTTCGAGTGAACTGGCTGACGCTTTTTTGGCAGTAATCCAAGCTTGCATCTCGGCTATACTGCCCAATGATTTTTCGGTTAACTTACTGCCCGTCACTCCTTCATAAGTGGCTTTCAACTGCTTCGAGGTCAGAGTATCGCCTGCGACTTCCAATGCCATGTTTGCCAAGCCTGGGTCGCTCACCGCTTCCGCCACATACCTGGCGGTATCATCAGTGGTCGTGAGATCGAGCGGCGTTTCACCATTGCCCCAGTATTGAAAGATTTGATGTTCTAGGTCAAACAGTGGCATATAGGTGATGAACTCCATAAATGCCCCGTTGAGAACTAAGGTATATTCCAAACCGCTTTGCTGAAGATACTCAAATACTTCCTTGCGCTTATCCAAATTGTCATTATCACCGTAGTCTAGCTTGCGATAGTCTACCGAGTAATCGGAGGGAATGAACCGCTTTACGCCCTGCTGTTTGGCAACATCAATCAAGTTCTTCTGCCCTGGTACAGTCACTTCACTATTACCGATCGCAGATACGACCACATCGACTCCTGCACACGCTGGCAGTAGGGTTTCAGGCTGCATCACGTCGCCTTCGATGATCGCTGCGCCCTTGGCTTTCATGGCATCGATTTTTTTACGATTTTCTGGATTGGTATCGTTACTTGATCGCACCATTGCCCGAACATCAATGTTTCCTTTGTCCAGTAGAGCAGAAACAATCTTAGTACCCAGCATGCCAGTAGAACCAGCAACCAGAACTGTCAATTTTGTCGTCATGATTTTCCTTGTAATGGACTTGTAAGCCTTAATCGAAGAACACCATTGCTTTCCTACACAAGCTGCTGTTTTACGCAGTTTCTTTGCTGAGAAATTGTTTAACTGTCAGGGATTTGATGTGGGGATAGCGATTTCTCCGAAGAAAGTCAACAATTGTTGAGTCAAATCATCTGGGCATTCCGAAGCCAACCAATGACCACAACGCGGCATTGCGCCGCCGCGTACGTCTTCCGCAACCATTCGTAAAGATTTAAGCGGCAAATCTCGCATAACCTTTTCGCTTCCTAGAGCGAGAATCGGCATTTTGAGTTTTTCCTTAAAGTCTCGTTGAAATTGTTCGGCATCTTTCGGCATTGCGCGGTAATATTCAAAAGCCGCGTGCATTGCACCGGGCGCAGAATAAGCGCGAACGTACTGGCTAATCTCTTCTTCGGCAATCGGATCTTTGCTGTAAGCGAAATTTCTGAAAAAATAATTCAAGTATTCACGCTCTTTGCCGATAACAAGCTGTTCGGGCAAATCCGGTGTCATATGAAAACCCATATGCCAGTAATTGCCTGTTTCTCCGGTCGTGTCGGCATAGAAACCAGGAATTGCAGTCTCCAACATAACCAACCGACGAATTTCTTGAGGATACTGCACGGCGTAAGCATAAGCTGATGCGCCTGCAATGTCGTGAGCAACAAGATTGATTTGTTGGAAGCCAAGTTTTTGAACCAATTGATGAATGTCTTCACCAACGCTTTGCGCTTCGTAATTTGGCGCGGGACGAGAAGACTCACCGAGACCACGCAGGTCTGGCGCAATTATCGTGTATTTTGCGGCAAGCGCGGGCATCACTTTGTGCCATTCATACCAAGTCTGCGGAAAACCGTGCAAAAGTACGACGGCTTCGCCTTTGCCGCCCATAACATAATGGATGCGAACACCGTTGACTTCAGCCATCTGATGCTTAAATTGTTGATCAAAATTTGCCCCGTCGCTGTTTATCATTTGTATTGCTATTTATCATTTGTATTATGTTTGCAGAATTCATCCTTTGCCGCTATCTATCAATGAGGCAGACTCGTTACCTGAAAAGCAACTGCACGAGAGCGATCGCTTTACCAAAGCTAAACTTAGATCGTCCGGTGTCAGGTAATTTAGCTCTACCTGGCTGTGGTTCACTGAATAACTACGCTCATACCGCCATCCGCCATCACGATCGAACCCACCATGAAGCTTGCCTTGTCTGATGCCAGAAAAGCGACAACCTCTGCGATTTCCTCTGGCTGGGCAGCACGCTTGATCAAAGCCACTTTGCCGTGTTCAGCGAGAAACTCGCGGCCGTCCTCACGGAAGGTATTGAGCAGGTTAGTCACGACATCGCCTGCACCTACCGCGTTGACTCGGATGCCGTGTTCAATCGCTTCTAGCGCCAACGTGCGCGTGATCTGTGCTAGCGCACCTTTTGCTGCGGCGTAAGCCGAAATGCCTGGGAAGGTCTGGTAGCAGGCATATGACCCAATGTTGACGATCGCACCCGTTTGGTTCGGAATCATCGCCTTGAGCGCTTCCCGTGATTGCAAAAAGACACCTGTGGCAGTGATACCCATGATCGAATTCCAATCCTCAAGCGTCATGTCGATCGCGTTCTTATACACAATGCGAGCGGCGTTGTTAACTGAGGATATCGAGCTTGCCAAAGCTTTCCGTTGCAATGTCAACGACTTCCTTGGCAGCCTGCTCTGTCGCTACGTCACCCACAAACGGAATGATCCGCCAATTGTCCTTGAAAACATCATTCACATCTGGGTTGATGTCCTCGACAACGACAAGCGCCCCACGACTTTCTAGCAGCTTGGTAATTGCTAAGCCAATGCCGCTAGCTGCTCCAGTGACGAGCGCAACTTTCCCCTCAAGCTCGCGCTGTATATTGTTTGATTCGTTGCTTTCCATGATTGATTTGAATTATTTTAAACTACAGAAAATGCCGCCGAAGATTTCAATTCTCTGTTCACTCACTCATTGTCAGATCAGGGATTGAAGTTCCAAGAAGAGAGCTTTAACTTGAACAGCCAAGCTGATATCATCCGGTATCGGGTAATTTAGCTTACGAAACTTTGTAAGAAATTAGTTTTAGCCGCAGGATATTTTTGAATGACTTGCTCAAGCGCTTGACTAACTTGTTCTTGATTGGGAAAAGACACTGTAGGAGGCAAAGTGCGCGCCTCTGCGGGCACAGTCGTTGCCATAATCGTGTACTCAAACCCTGCTGGTACATAGGTATTGAGTAATCGCACCGTTTCAGAATCGATTTGAAAAGCGTGTTTTGTACCCCGTGGAATTGATACAAACGAGCCAGCAGTTGCTTTAATCGGCTGGTCTTCGACAAAGAAAGTGGCTTCGCCTTCCATAATGTAGAAGGTTTCATCTGCCGCCTCATGAATGTGATCTGGTGCTGCTGGCCCCTGCGGTATCAGTTCTTCTATGCAGGAATACTGTCCATCCGTATCTTCAGCAGTTGCCAGCATGATCCAGAGAATGCCCATACCCCAGTAAGCGCGACCTTCGGTACTATTGACTTGAAAAGCTTGTGGCTTGTTTTGTGCGGTCATGTCTAAATCCTTTATTTGAATTGGTTATAACTAATGATCGTTGGCTAGCTCTCCCAATCGGGTTCAACTTGAGGTTGGTGCGAACCTAATCTATTGTTTAAAGAGTCCAATTCAGCCTTCGTCGCCATAGCTTGCGACCTTAATTTATAAAAACCCTATTGAAAGATTAATGAATTTAAGCATCAAAATCTATCACGTTCTTGCTGTCTTGAATGTATTGCCTCGGAGTAACACAAACAAGCCGCTTGAAGTGTGAGCCAAAGTGACTTTGACTCGCAAATCCAGTTTCAGCCGCTACTTTATTGATAGACCACTCTTTTCTTAGCAGCCGTTTTGCCTGCAAAATTCGCACTTGAATTTGATAAGCGTGGGGTGGCATTCCAAAGTTTTTGCGAAAAGATCGATTGAGATGAAAGGGACTCAAGTTCGCAATCTGTGATAATTGTTCTAACGATATCTCTTGATCGTAATGGTCTTCTAGATATGCCCGAACGCGCTTGACGGGCTGACATTCTTCCCCTAACCTTGCTTGGCAAGGCGGATTTTCCGCACAGCGCAAAATTAATTGTGCTAACAAATCCAGGATCAATGTTTGTTGTTCAAGCCCAGATATGGATTGTTCTAGGGCTTGATGAACTTGAACAATTTGTGTATTAAGTTCGCGGTCATGGACTAGAGGCATCGGAAAAGATGGCAGCGCTGTTTTGCGTCCTGCAATTTCTGTTGCAACTTGTTGAAGTAAATTTATACCTACCCGTAGCCCTCGAAAAGTGCAGTCTTGATCGCTCGTAGAATCAGCATAATGTGCTTCTCCGGGTTGTGTCACCACTAAGGTATCTGATGGAACGCTATACATCGTGCCTCGGTAGTTAAACCGCCAGCCGTCACCTTGCCTAATGCTGAGTTCCAGTTCTTCGTGAAAATGGCGGGGCAATGAATAGCGTTTAGAAACACCATACACCAACTCGATCGATTGCAGGTAATGAGATCGCCAGATTATAGGGCGTGACTGATTTGCTTTCATTAAAGAAATTGAGGTATTTTAGGTGTTGATACAAACTGGTATTTTGGTCACAAAAAAGGTAGGATTCCTAAAAAGAAAGCAGGGAATACCTACCATTAATAACAAAAATCTATATTCAAGCCTTGATTTAACCAAATCCTTGAACGATTTTCAAGACCTGGTTTCAAATAATTTTTTATCTGTCAGCAAACAAGTTATTTGATGAGCTTGGTTTAGTTTTAATTGCTTGTCACGATAGATATCTAAGTTAATGGTTCGCGGTTGCAACTGTGCAAGTTTTTCTAATAGCCGCGTCAGTGCTATATCTGAGAGCGATCTTTTTACTTGTTGCTGTTCTGGAAGCTTCAATCATCTTCGGTGACAGTGACTATCAACAGGCGCGAATCTTGTTTTTCCTGGGGACGCGATCGCATTAATTGGTCAAAAGCCTGCAACTCCCATGTCTGCAATCCTCCTTTTTGTTTCCTAGGTGAAAGTGTAGCCAAGGCTGAAACAAGATTATGGAAACCAGTGTCTTCCTTCGTTGTAGAACTGAAGCCGTCCAAAGCCAAGAAATTGACCGTGAGATTTCTCACCTACAGGGAACGCAGTGACGCCCAATAGATAAACACCGGAAAAGCTGGGATTCTTTAACGGGCGTAGAGCAATTGTGATTGTTTTTCCTGGAGTCACAGGCGGATTAAAGTTTACTGAAACAGTGCGTGTTTCACGCTCTCTTGTCACCGAGCCTAGTGTTAATTGCGCTCCTTTGCGATCGCCTGTTCCCACAAATGCGCGGGTATCATCGAGATCATAGCGGATATTTTCTACTCCCTCTCGTTGGGTAATTGTTACCCTCTGGAGGGGTTCGCCGGCATTTTCCGGCACGTTAATAGTAAAATAGTAAGTCCCTCCCCAGACATTTACACCTTTATATGTAGTCACTACATTAACCAGGTTTGGCGGTTGAACAAAGTAGACTGTGCCATCTCTAAGCTGCACTGCTTGAGTAACCTGAGTTGCAACTCCCCAAATACTTAGCGCTAACGAGAGTGTTTTCCCAAATGTTATAACGCGCATGGTCGGATATTGAATAAAAAAATGTGTTTATTCTAATTCCAGTTCTTTAGGAATCAATGACTTTGGAATTATAGAAGCTTGTTGTTCTCGATTTGAAGGTTTTGTATACCACCAAGCCCAAGCAATTAAAACTGCTTGTAAGGGAAGTCTGATCACATGAACCCAAGGTGAATTTGGTATATGATCAACTTTAATAAGATTAACTGCCATGTTGATATTCGCAGGATAAACAGCAATAAACAGAGCAATCAGTCCCCAAGCCGCTGCTTGACTTACAGGCGGGACTAATAATCCAATACCACCTAAAATTTCATAAAAGCCACTGAGATAGACTAATCCTAAAGGGTAGGGAAGTTGTGAAGGAACGATTCTGACATATTGGTCTGGTACAATAAAATGTGTCACTCCAACTACAATGATCGACATCGCAAGGATAACGCGTAAAAGTTCCTTATATTTACTCATGAGTTTTGCTTGATTCTATACTTATCTAGTTTGATTGACTAATTTCAATCTGACTTCGACCGATAGTAAGAAAATTGGCAAGCATTTTCCAAAATACCACTTAAGATTTTCAAGTATTTTAGTTAGTCACAATCTACTTTTTTAAGCGCATCAGGTTTGTGAGCGGCTTGTTTTCCTGTGTTATCACTTTCGACTAAGTATTCTGGGTTATCTTCCGACGCTGCAACGTGGTGTCCTTTAATATCTGTGGGAGATGTCAGCTTTTTTACTACTTTGCCAGTTGTTTTGCCTTGTGCAGTGTTCCATTCAACTTTGTCGCCTTTTTTGAATTGCTCAGTCACGATTGTTTCCTATTTGATGTTGTATGTCTTTTCAAGTCACTAAACCAGCTCTGTTAGCGTAGCCTGTAATGAGTATCAAGTCCTAAGTAGAAACCACTTAACTCATTTAGTACTCAGCATTAATGAAATTATGGTTGCAGTTTCAAAAATGGCCATCGTTCTGGTGATAGAGAAAACACCCTTTATTTGCTGATAAATTCTAGCCTTGAAGAAGTCTGCTGGCGGTAATTATCAAAGTACAATGATTTCTATATACAGGTGTAGAGACGTTACATGTAACGTCTCTATAGGGTTTTGGATTTTATTTATGTATTTCATGTACCTGAAATTTGCTGTAAATACAGGCTAATTTTTTTTGCAAAAAAGCTTGACTTAGAGTCCACTCTAAGTTTTATGGTGGTTTGGATATTGCCCAAATTAAGTACGCGACTACGGACGACTGGAATGCCAATTCGTCAAATGCAACAATTTGCTGATTTGTATCACCAGAAGCCTGAAGCGATCGCTACGCTGACCGCTATCTCACTTGGTGGTACGGTTCAGATCGAGTTTTACAAGCAAAAGGAGCAAGTAATATTGATTTAATTGCTTACCAAGGCGTCCCCGATATCCGAGTAATTGTCTATCGTGGCGTCCCAGCAATGGCAATTTTGCGTCTCCCAACACAGGCTTCTGATGGTAAAGCAAATTTACACAGAGGTGGCGTGGGTGTAGGTATTGACCTTTCGACTGGTATGACGCTGAGTGGTATCCAGCGCAACCGCTATATTGACAATCATCCTGAAACGGGGTACTCGTTGTGCGATCGCCAAATTCCTCACTGGCAAACTATTTTGGAGATGGCTGCTAAATTAGGTGATAAAACGGAGTCTGGCTATCTCGGCGTTGACATTGTTCTTGATCGATAAAAAGGGCCGCTGTTGCTGGAAATCAATGCTCGTCCTGGACTTTCAATCCAAATTGCCAATCGAGAGGGGCTGATTCCCCGACTAGAAGCAATTGATGATGTCTTGCCAAAACTCTTGGGAATTGATGAAAAGATTGCGTTTGTACAAGAAGCCTTTGCAGTAAAAATGCCTTTACAGGGCAGCGTGAAGCTAGCTGACACCAATGGCAAAGTCTACTAAAATCTGTATCATTACTGGTTTGTAAGTTGAAAATTATTTTTACCAGTGGTGATGCGTAGGCGAAGCCCGTCGTAGACATCGCTGATGAAATCAAAAACAGATGAAAATATTTCGACTCCCTTATTTAAACCGCTTAGCTGGAGCAATTTTTCTAAGTGTATCAATTTTACTCCTGCTGTGGTTGAGTTCACCACTACTACCAACGCTAGCAAAACCGGAAACTCAAGTGTTTCAGCAAGTTTGGCAAACCGTAAATGACAACTTTTACGACCCCAAGTTGAATGGAGTAGACTGGAAAGCCATCGGCGAAAAGTATAAACCTCAAGCAGAACAAGCCAAGTCTAAAGAAGAGTTTGCAACTGTGATCAATCAGATGCTCTCTGAATTGCGGACTTCTCACACTCGCTTCTACACTCAGGATGAACCAGCCTACTATCAACTTTTGGGGATTTTTTTGCCCAACAATCTAGAGTTACAGAAGCAGTTAAAAAAGTTTTTTCCCAAAGGCAAAATTGAATATAGTGGCATTGGCATATTCACCAAAAACATCAATGGCAAGACCTTTGTCAGTGCTATCTTAGATGGAAGTCCAGCAGCTAAAGCTGATTTAAAGGTGGGCGACCAACTCTTGAGTGTAGATGGTAAACCCTATCAGCCGATACAATCTTTTGCTAGTAAAGCGGACCAAAAAGTCAAGCTGTTGATTCAGCGCACGCCCAATGCTAGTAATCAGCAAGAAATTGCGATCGCTCCAAAGATACTCGACGCCACTACAATGTTTCTGGACGCTCAAGAAGCCAGTACCCAGTTAATTGAACAAGAAGGTAAGAAAATAGGCTATGTTCATATCTGGTCTTATGCAGGTGAGCAATACCAGCAGCAACTTGAGACAAATTTGATCTATGGTCGTCTCAAGAACGCAGATGGGTTAATTTTAGATTTGAGAGAGGGATGGGGTGGTGCGTCTCCCAGTTATCTCAATATCTACACTGCTGAAGGCCCAAGCTTGACTAGTATTCCACGCAATGGCAGGCAAAATACCTATAACTTTCAATGGAAAAAGCCAGTGGTCATGGTAGTGAATGAGGGTAGCCGGAGTGGTAAGGAAATACTAGCGTTTGGCTTTCAGCAAAATAAAATTGGGCCAGTAATTGGCTCTAAAACTCCAGGAGCAGTCGTTGCTGGTAGTCCTTTTCTAATGCAAGATGGCAGCGTCCTTTACCTAGCAGTTGCAGATGTGTTTCTCAACGGCAATCAAAGGTTGGAAGGTAAAGGTATCACACCGGATCTTAGCGTTCCATTCTCCTTAGAATACGCAAGAGGAGCAGACCCTCAAAAACAACGGGCTATAGAGACTGTGGTAAAGGCACTCTAGTTCTATAGTTATTGGATAATTTTACCAGGCGATCGCTAGCTTCTGATTTAAACAGAAAACTGCTACAACGTCTACGCCACTAAAAATCAAAGCCAATTACCAATCTTGACTGGAGCTTTAACTCCATCTGGCTCTTTGTAACATTATTTCATAAAAGCTTAATTAAAATTCAAGTAATTTAAGTGTGATAGCTAACACTACCTGATTTTTGCTTAAAATAATGAGCTTTTGGTTTTATCTATTTGTTGGAAGTGCAGTTGTTTCCTCTGCTCTATCTTTCAGGTGTAGTAGTCGGCAGGACAAACTGCGACGCCGAAACTTAAATCGTGTAGCAAGTTGTGGATTGACTGGTTATGAAGTTGCAACGTTGATCTTAAGAGAGAATAATCTGGGTGCGATATCTGTACAAAATGACCAAACCTCCCAAAAAGCCGCTTTCAGACCAAAAGAGGGAAAACGAGGAACCATACGTCTTCCCCCAGATATTTTTGCAGATTCCTCTCTACGTGCCATAGCAATCAGCGCTCATGAGTGCGGACATGCCTTGCAGTATTATTTTGGTCGCTCTTACTTCTCGATTTCTAAACTTACATTTGTTTTATTTTGGAGTTTCATCGGCAGCGGATTTTTTCTTTTGAATTTCAGCTTTATTTTTTTAAGTTTTATGGGAAGGGAGTTTTTTCTTATTCCCTTTTTGATTGTCCTTTTGGCAGCTATTCCTGGAATATGTTACGTAGTAGGTACTCTCCAGTCCGAATCTGATGCCACTCATCGCGGTATTACGATGTTAGAACTAAAAAAGTTAATAGACTATCACGAAACTAGTTTTGTAAAACAGTGGCTAGAAGCTTCTTTTCTCAACTACGTGTCTAATTCCTGGTTATTTGCTACTGTTTGGAGCTTTGCAATGGCTGGTATTATTATGTGTTATGGTCGGTCATCTTGAATTGAATAGGATTTACGCCACAACTCTATCAAATTCTTACCGCTCAGACTTTTCGCTGTGTCTTGGTGGTTTAAAAACTAACTTATAAACCACTAAGACACAAAGACACTAAGAAAGATGCATTACACTGCATTACACCGTAGTTATCTGCTCTCTACCTTCCTGAACTACGCACCAGTTGCCCTTCCTTGTAAGCTTGCCGCAAGGCAATTGCTTCTGCCACAATGTGCTGAGCGCTAAATCCTTCTTCATCGATCATTTTTTGCAAGGTAATCCCAGTAGATTCTGAAGCTTCGTGAATCGGCGGAATTTGACAATACCTCCCGCCATTTTTGAGCCGCCGCCAGATACTTGGTTTTTCAGGTCTTGGTTCTTTAGAAGTACGTTGTTTTTTGGTAAGAGAACGTACAGCCTCTTGGGTAATTGCACTTAAATCCAGCAGTCTATCTATTACTTGTTGATACTTTTTACCATTTTCTGCTAACTGATATATGGTTCTTGGCTCGAGTTGTGCTAAATCTTGGGGCGAAAATTTACCAAATGCTGCGGCAATTTTTAGATACCGTTTTTCTTCACCTTTCCAACCTTGGTCAAACAGTAGTTTTTTATACTCTTTTGCAGAGAGTTTTTGTTGTTGTTCTGCTAACCAAAAGGCATGATGCAATATTGTTTTGGTAACTTCGGCAAGGGTTTGAAAAGAAAAATTTTCGGTACTAACGCTTTTGGTCGTATTAGCTTTTTCTTCAATGAATTGCTCAAAATTGGGTCTGTTAACTTGGGCTGCAACTACACCCTGTACATGTGTCATCATAGTATTAGATCTCATCTAGGGTCTTTCTAAAAAGGATGTTTAACGACAACCTGCTCCCAAAGTATTAATGATCACAAACTACCCGCAGACAACTCCGGGTATCCACGTACTTCGTTGGCGGAAGTTTGAAAATTGGATTTTGTTCGGAACTCTTGCCCGATAAAAGGCGATCGCTAAAATTAATTCTACTAGAACAATTGTACTACTATAAATAGAAGAAAAAACCCTAAACATACCCAAATTTTTGGGAAAATGATGAAAGCTTTATACAAAAGAGCTTTTACGAGGCTGCGAGTAAAGTTTTAATATTAGGACTTACGCACTGAAGCCTGAAACCCTGCTCCCCCCTAACCCCCCCTTTTTAAGGGGGGAACGTCTAAAGCCCCCTTTCTAAGGGGGTTGGGGGATCTGAGTGCGTAAGTTCTGAATATATCGCTGCACTAGATATCGTTGCTGGTCTGGATGAAACTGTTCAGGATTAATGATAAACCCTGTCCCAATACCATCGACAAGTGCTATCAGGGCATTTGCTTCAAGCGTTAAGTCAATATCTTCTCGAATCAGCTTTGCTGTTTGCAAATCAGTCAACTCTTGGCAAATGGACTGATGTAGTGATTTATAGCGTTTTCGATGTTCCTGAATTAGTTTTTCACGCCCAATTGCATATCCTAGAAAGGCAATCCAAATCTGCCAACCTTGTCCGCCACTAGGTTCAAAAGGCAGCACAGCAAAAATCATTTGCTCAAACCGCTCAATTCCGTGCAATCCTTCTGTACAAGCTTTCATATCCCTAAATAGGTTTTCAAAGACTCGTTCTAGTACAAATAGCGTCAGTTCGTCTTTATCTCGAAAATAGTGGGTAAGAACACCTGTAGTACAGCCAAGTTCTTGAGCGATCGCCCGCATACTGGCGCGATCAAGTCCTTCACGAATAATCACGCGCCATGTTGCTTCAGTCACTTCGAGACGGCGATCACTGTAACCCATTTTTTTGCTAGTGTTCCAAGAATACAATTAAATCTGTTGACATATTATCACAACAGTTGTTATCTTAATTTGCATAACAACTGTTGTCATCTAAACACGACATCACGAGCATGAGAGGAAAAGTAAATTAAAATGCTTGAACTCTACTACTTTCCAGGTTCAATCTGCTCTCAAAAGGTAAAACTAGTTTTGGCAGAGAAAAATCTTAAGTGGAGCGATCGCCTGATTAATCTTTTGACCTTTGAAAACTTACAGCCTAACTACATTCATCTCAATCCTAAAGGTGTTGTTCCAACTCTAGTTCATGATGGCAAAGTGATTTGTGATTCAGCCATGATTATTCGTTACTTGGATGAACAATTTCCGAATCCGAGTTTGATTCCGAATGAATTAGTTTTGCGAAAAAGAATGGATGCATGGGTTGATCTCCAAAATCGTTTTCCTATGCGAGAAGTGATGTACGGCAACTACAAAGGAATTGATGGCATCGTGTTGCAACGCTCAGTTCAAATTAAAGAAAAGCTTATTCCTCAACTCATGCAAGCGAATCCTGAATTGCAAGAAATATATGCTGCTAAGTTGGAGGATGTGAAACAGTGGAACCAAACAATTCGGGATTCTAAGAAAATTGCTGAGATAAATGCACAAATTGAGCCATTATTGGAGCAACTAGAACACCAATTGAGTCAAACTAAATGGCTGTGCGGTGAAACCTATTCCCTAGCTGATGTTGTATGGACAGCTATTCTCAATCGCTTAAATGAATTGAATTTTAGCTATCTATGGAAAGACAATTCACAATCTAAAATTGCAAGATATTTTCAATGTCTCAAAGATCGCCCTAGCTTTCAGGCAGCAATTCAGCAGGACAAGATGCCATTGTTCATGATTAGAGATGGTTTAAGACGAATTTTTCTAGGTTTTTGATCTTATTCAGGCGGTATAAAGATCCCCGACTTTTCAAAAAAGTCGGGGATCTTATTTGTCACTTAAACTGAAAGAGTTCCAATTTAGATCAATTCCAGCACAGACAATCTATGGCATTTGTGATCCCAACCAAGTATGACTTCTTGCCTCGCTTTTACCGACTAGCAAGCGTCAGTGTGCTTTCTAACATGATGGTTCCCTTAGCGGGTTTGGTTGACATTGCCTTCTTGGGACATTTAGCAGACATCCGTCACTTGGCTGGAGTCATTTTAGCAACGATTCTTTTCGATTACCTTTACCGTGTGTTGAAATTTCTGCGCTCAAGTACTAATGCGATCGCTGCACAAGCTGCGGGACTTGATGACCCCAAAGGCATTTTACTAGCAGGACTGCGAAGTGGTTTGATTGCGTTAGGAATCGGTTTACTGATCCTGCTGCTGCAATACCCCTTGCAAAAAATTGGATTTACAATTTTGAGTGGTTCCCCTGAAATTGAAGCCTCTGGAGCTAATTATTTCAGCGCCCGGATTTGGGGTGCTCCTGCTGTCTTGCTCAACTTTGTTCTGATTGGTTGGTTTCTGGGTAGGGAAATGAATAGCGTGGTGCTGCTCATGTCTATTGTTGGCAATGCTTCTAATGTGGCGCTGGACTACCTGATGATTGTCAGGTTAGGCTGGGAAAGTATGGGAGCTGGACTAGCAACAGCAGTGAGTCAGTATCTAGCGCTAGTGATTGGTTTGGTTTGGGTTTGCTTCAGTATCCCGTGGCAAGTTTTACCAGCCGCTATGCAAGAGATTTTTGATTGGGCAGCCCTTAAAGATACTGTTGCGCTCAAAAGTAATATTTTAATTAGATTTTTAGCCCTAATTTCCACCTACGCTATCTTCACAAATCTCAGTGCAGCAATGGGAACAACTGTCTTGACAGAAAACGGTCTGCTTCTCCAAATTGCTCTGCTAAGTCAATTCACTGTTCAAGGCGTAGGGATGACAACCCAAACGCTGACTGGAAATTTCAAAGGCAAAGGAGCTACAGAACAGATGAGTCCACTGCTCACTGTTTCCATACTGACTAGTTTATTAATTGCACTGGCTGTTGCAACAATTTCTGTTCTGTTCTCAGACACGTTGTTCAGGCTGTTAACTAATCACGCAGAGATCAATAATCATATTAATAGCTACACGATCTGGTTATTGCCTCTGTTAGGATTTACTGCCATTGCCTTCATGTTGGAAGGCTACTTCATCGGTTTAAAGGAGAGTGCAAAACTACGTGATGCCGTCCTACTCGCTTTTGTCTTGGGTTTTATCCCTCTAGCTTTCACAGCATGGTATTTCCACAATAACCACCTCCTGTGGATGGCTCTTGTATCGTACATGGCAACTATTATCATCGTACTTGGATTACAGCTACCCCGAATGTTAAGCAGTCAAAACTTGCTTAACCAAGAAGCATTTCCTACCTCTTGAGGTGACTTCAACTCACAGCGCTTGTTTTCCCTTTTCTGCTCATAATGGCAACTGGTTCACCCGATTGGGTGAATGCGATGCTAGTAGATGGAATATACCCTGAAAGAAGAGGCTAGTTTAATCCGGTTAGTGGTTATTATCACAGAATAAAAACCGCCAAACTGTCTATTGTGGCTTCAAATCAGATAACAGTAGCTTGTGTATCAAAGGGTCAAAGAGTGGATGAAACCTTAAAATCACTGCATACACCAAATTGTCAGCAAGATGCTATTAACTTGCTTTCAATAGTTGCTGTAAATTTACCAGGAATGATTTTCCAAGTTCTGCAACGGCGGGATGGTTCTTTGTTTGTCCTTTATGTTAGTTCTGGTTGTCAAGATTTGTGTGAATTAGAACCAGAAGTTATACAAGCAGACTTTCAGGGATTGCTCAAGCTAATTCATCCGCAGGATGTAAAAACATTTACAGAATCTATAACTGTTGCTATTGGTATTTTTTCACCTTGGCGTTGGGAAGGTCGCATCATTACGCCTAGTAGCATGAAGTGGATTCAATGTATTTGCCAACCCCAAAAACAAGCTAACGGCGATTGTCTTTGGGATGGCTTGGTCATGGATATTACAGACCGAAAACAAGCAGAAGAAAAATTGCGAGAGAGTGAGGCTCGCTATAAAGCAATTTTAGATGCTATCCCTGATTTAATGTTTCGCATCAGCCGCGATGGCAAGTATTTAGACTTGAAAAGTGAGGGAGCAAATATAACTCTTGCTAAAGAAGAAATAGTTGGTAAAAATTTGTGGGAGTTATTACCAAGCGATGTAGCGGCAATTAGCCAAGAAGCGATCGCTAAAACTTTGGATTCTGGAATTTTGCAAACTTATGAATATCAGCTACCTGCGCCTCTAGGAGTGCGAGACTATGAAGCGCGATTGGCAGTAAGCGCCCCAGACGAAGTATTAGCAATTGTCCGAGATATTACAGAACGCAAACAAGCAGAAGTTGCCTTACGTAATCTCGCCCAGAAGTTTTCTAAAGCTTTTAGTTGTAGTCCCGATCCTATTACTATCAGCACGCTTCAGGAAGGACGCTTTATAGAAGTCAACGACAGTTTTGTAAACCTTTCAGGTTATCAGCAAGATGAGGTAATTGGTCAAACTGCTTTTGAGTTAAGTATTTGGGTACATGAGAGTGATCGCTTAAACTTATTACAAGAGTTGCAAGCTACGGGAGTCGTTCGCAACTTAGAAGTTGAATACCGTCGCAAGTCTGGCGAGATAGTTACAGCACAGCTATCAGCCGAAAAAATTGATTTAGATGGTATCCCCTGCATATTAGCAGTTCATCATGACACCACAGAACGCAAGCAGGTGGAAGCGCAATTACACCTCTCAGCACAGCGCGATCGCTTGTTAACAGAAACCCTAGCGCGAATTCGGTCTTCGTTGAAATTAGATCAAATTCTCCAAACCACCGTAACTGAAGTCAGGCAATTTCTGCAAGCAGATCGGGTGTTTATTGGTCTAAATAATGCCAAGCTAAAAGGTAGAACTCTTGCCGAATCAGTTGATCCAAACTATCCATCAGTCTCAGGTTGGTCTACAAATGATCAAGCTTATCTGCAAGAATTGCAGAACTTATTAAAGACGAATCTTGTGCGTGTCATTGAAGATATAACTCAAACAACAATATCTGCGAAAGTGAAGGCACACTTTCAAAAATTTCAAACGAGGGCTAGCTTAACTGTACCAATTATGCTAGGTGACAAATTATTTGGTGCGTTGATTGCTAATCAATGTTCTGGGCCACGTAATTGGCAACCAATGGAAATTGATTTATTACAGCAGATGTCAGAACAGGTAGCGATCGCTATTCAGCAAAGCCTGATCCATCAAGAACTAGCAGAACTCAATACTAATTTAGAACATCAGGTGCAAGAACGTACAGCTCAGTTGCAGCAGAAAATGCAAGAAATTGAAGAATTGCACCAAGTAAAAGATGTAGTTTTACACACGGTTGCCCACGATTTACGAACTTCAGTCATGGGTAACTTGATGGTGTTACAGAATTTGCTCAAACGAGAACTGGGGACTGGGGACTGGGAACTCGGGAACTTGGGGCCCCCTCTGAGAATAAGGGGCAATGGGGACTGGGGACTAGGGAAAGAATCTGTTCAATGCCTAATCCCTGTGTCTTCTTCCATTATCGAGCGGATGATTCAAGGCAATGACCGCCAACTAACAATGATTAACTCATTACTAGAAATACATTCCTGTGAAAAAGAAGGTATTTCTATCAAGCGCGAACTTGTGCAATTTAGCACGCTAATGGAAGAAATGATCGCTGATTTAGAACCAATACTGACACAAAATCAAGCAACTCTGAAGAACTTGGTTCCTAAAGATTTACCGTTAGTAATGGCGGATACAAATCGGTTACAAAAAGTTTTGGCAAGTTTGTTGACTCATAGCTTGCAACACAATCCACCAGGATTAAATTTTACGATGAAAGCCACTTTTGAAGCAGGAATGATTCGTACTCAAATTCAACATAACGGTATGGCGATGAGTAAACTAGAGTGCGATCGCCTTTTTGATTTGTATGTACGCGAGCCTCAAGACTGTTGTTCTACAAGCATTGGTTTAAAAATGTATCTTTGCCGAAAAGTTATTAAGGCGCATGGTGGTGAAATTGGTGTCACTACTAACCACAAGCGCGGGTTAACTTTCTGGTTTACATTACCAATCAACTAAAGAAAACGTCATAACTCAATGATAAAACTATCTCGCTGGTGAAAGTCAGCCTCCGCTCCTCGATGAGTCAGCGCCCAGTAAGTCACCTCACCATCTCTATGTTTAATAACGCTGGTGATAGCTATTTCCCAAGCTTGTGCCGAGACAATTTTATCTAAATCGACATCTAAAGCAACTACTAAACTGTCGGCTTGATTCTGGACGCCAAACGGGAGCGTTATGAAAGCTGTTTCCTCTTGCATCCCTTGACGATATCCATCAAAGCGGTAAACATTCCAGTATCCGGCGGGAGATAGGTTGAATTCCCAGTACTGCTGAGAATCTTTTATACCCAGAAAAAATTCAAAGCATGTATCTTTCCAAAGTTCGTGCTTTCGAGCTGATCTATCTGATGCTGGGGCGATGATAACTTCCTTGAGTTCGTCGAAAAGCTTGTAGCGGATGGCTAGTTGATTAGCGCGTCGAGTAATACTACCTGTGATTTTCAAATCAGACAGTGGCTTAGTAGAGGGGAAAGGTTTTAGGGAAAATATTTGATCGTTCATTTCATATCCTGAATAATATTGCGAATCTGTGTTTCCTGGGATTCGATACTCTCAGTGAGTTTAAACTGAACGAGCGCCCTTGCAAGGTTGTGTTCTGAATGCTTGACCTTGAAGTAGACATTCCCTGCTAAATAGTCAGCAAAAAATCTCAGTCCTAATTCAAAGGCGATTAAACGAATTGCATCGTATATGTAGGTATAATCATTCTCCGTCAGAAACGCCTTTGCGACAGGGAGATAACCTTGGAGGATTCCCTGACACAATTCGGTGTCGAAATAAACACTTTCCCATTGCTCGGTTTCTTCTCCTGCGGGATTACAACCCGATCGCAAACAATCGCCAATGTCGTAATGTACTAGGCCAGGCTTAACGGTGTCGAGGTCGATCACGCTCACAGCTTGCTGAGTAGCAGTATCAAACATGACATTGTTAATTTTGGGATCGCCGTGCATTAGGCGTAGCGGTAGGTTGCCTGTGTCTTTGGCATTTTCTAGGATATGTGCAAAGGTCTGGCGATCGCTAACAAACTGCAAACAATAATTTACTTCCGAAGATAGATGCGGGCTAATTTTAGCCAGAACTTCCTTGTAGTGCTGAAGATAGAGCGGCGTAATATGAAAACCTTTGAGAGTGTCAGCGAGTTTTTCTGGTGGTAGGTCGCTAATCAAATTGTGGAACATCCCCAGAGCATAGCCGATTTCTGTGGCGTGTGAGCGATCGCGCATGGTGTCGAAAGACTGGGAACCTTTAATAAAGCTGATTGCCCGCCAAAACGACCCGTCAGCATCCCTCCAATGGTCTTGAGCATTCTTAGTCAATAACACGCGAGGTACTTCCCAGCGCCGATTCAGGGAAGCATTTTGTAACCTTTGGTAGACGTGCTCCGTGAAGATACGCATATTTTGCATCACAAGCTGAGGCTGGCGAAATACCTTTGTGTTGATGCGTTGTAAGACAAAATGTTGTTCTTCAGCAGAATCTAAGGTAACTAGAAATGTGTCATTTATATTACCGCTACCAAATAATTCAACGCCTGTAACCTTCCCCAGTTGTGCGAATTGGTCAGCAGCAATAGTAACCAGATTCTCCTCACCCTGTGTCTTGATATTTTCTGTCATGTTTGTGTACCTGCACTACTCCCCACGTGATTGCACAAAGGTAATAGGGGATATCGTAGCGTAAGTATTGCGATCTTCGGTTGAGTACAACGAGGTTTTAGACATCTGCTGCAATGTATCTAAATTACTTAGCCGCACTCTCTGGAAAAACCCGACTCAAGTCCAACAAAGCATCTTCAATCCAGGAATGGCCAAAGATTGATTAGATAGATAAATTTGCTTACTAAGATAGTTAAACTTACCTTGAACATTTTGATAAGGCTGACTGTAACGCTCTAATTGATAAGCATTTAAGTTGACAACCCAATAATCAGAAATTCCGGCTTCTGCGTATAGTTCTAGCTTTTTTGTTTGGTCGTAGATCAATGTGGAATCTGAAATTTCCACAACCAGCAAAATGTCTTCGGGGTAGGGATGATGAGCGAGATAATCTTCATCTCTTCCTCGTGCAATGACGACATCTGGCTCAGGTTCACTCTGATTAGGAAGGGTAACAGGATCTTGACCACGGATGACTGCGCGATCGCCCAAAAGCCGATCCAGTTGACGGCACAGTATAGAACTACACACTGTATGAGGCATTCCCTTTGCTAGTATTTGGATCAGTTCTCCCCTAATTAATTCAATGCGATCGCCCTCCTTCAAAAATCCAAGTTCAATCAATCGATGATATTCGTCTATTGTGAATCGCTTTGGTGTCACAACATTCATGGGACACTTATCAAATAGGTCTGTTTTCAATTTAGCTCCTCAGCAAAGATTAAACCGACTGCGCCAATGCCTCAAACTGCTGCCAACAGAGGTACAATGCACGCGGTACGTGGAAGCAGCCTTTCCATTTGCCACCTTTGAGGTTTAACAACACTTCTCCACGGCGATTGAGGTAGCCAAACCACTCACCACATTCTGGATCGGCAAAGTGTGACCAAGCGTAATCGTGCATTTTTTGATACCATTCACAACACACTTCACGCCCCGTTAGTCGATAACCCATTGCCAGAGCAACCAAAGACTCTAAGTGTACCCACCACAGCTTTTGATCCCACTCTAGTTGCTGTGGAGGATGACCGTCTGCATCCATAAAGTAATATAGTCCCCCGTACTCACTATCCCAAGCAAAATTCAGAATATTTAGCACCACATCAACGGCTTGGTTAATAGTTTTTGTGTCGTTTTTCCGATGAGCGATGTCCATGATAAACCACATCGCTTCAATACCATGACCAGGGTTAATTAACCTTCCCTCAAAACAATCAATATGGGAACCATCAGGAGCAACATTTTCGTACATCAGCCCCCGTTCTTGGTCTAGAAAATCGGTCATCACTTCCTGAACAGTTGCGGCCAAAACGCTTTCAAGGGTTTCACTAGATAGCAACCATTCCATTTCTAGAGTCAGGTTGGCTAAAATCATTGGCACTGCCAGTGCTTTCATCGGGCGTGTGCCAGGATAAGTTTTAGTATATTTGCCCTTTGGGTTATCTTGGCGGCGCAAAACATTTTCGTAAGCTTGCATCGCTACATCTTTGGCCCAATCTTCGCTAGAAGCAAGAGCGTATTGACTGAATGCCATTGCTGCAAAGCAATCAGAAAAGATATTGTAGGGCTGAACTAGGGGCTTACCTTCACGGGTTAGGGCAAAGTACCAATTGCCGTCAGCATCTCTGCCATGCTGAGCAAGAAAATTAGCACCGTTGCTAGCAATTTTTAGCCAAGTTTCACGTTTTTCTAGCTGGTTGTAAAGGGTAGAAAAAGTCCATACCTGGCGGTTTTGTAGCCAGATAAATTTGTCTGTATCATAAACCTTGCCCTTGCGATCGAGGCAGGTAAAATAGCCGCCTTGCTGCCAGTCAAGTGAGTATTTTTCCCAAAATGGAAGTACGTCGTTAAAGAGCGTGTTTTTATAAAGTTCAGCAAGCGCTTTAAAGTCGTACTTCATAAATATTCCTCCATTATCAGTGATCAGTCAGTCTCCTTAAATTTATAACTTCTTAATAGCTTCACAATAGTTTTTTGGAATCTGATTACTGATTACTGCCTACTTTAGGGACTCTCAGCATAAAGTTGCCTCTTTTTGCAATACAACCTGATGCTCTTTGCGCCAAGCATGGGGAGGTAAACCGTGATGTTGGCGAAACTGGCGGGAGAAATGACACACATTTTGATAGCCTAATGCTTTGGCAATTTGCTCAATTGTCTGGTTGTTATTTTGGAGTAAAAAGCGAGCACCTGCCATCCGGCGTTTGACAATCCAGCTGTTTACAGTTTCTCCTGTTTGCCTTGCTACTCGGTTAGTTAAGTAAGCAGATGAGTAACCAACTGCCTCAGCCACATCACACAAAGTAATTCCTTGGTGATAGTTAGCTTCAATGAAGTCGAAAACTTCTTTTAATTGAGGATCGCAGGGAAATATTGAGTCGGGAGGAGCAATATCTGAAGTCTGAGGTGCAGCTGTTGGCTTTGGAGTATTTAAAAATTGAATAGTCCACCAGTATTGGAGAGTAGCTTGCTTTTGCAGCCGGGTGGCGATCGCTCTGAGCAATTCGTCTAGTGTAGAGGGTTTGGTCAGATAATCATCTGCCCCTAACTCCATAGCTTTGCGAACCTCTGCCTTAGTGTCGCTGCCAGTGAGAAAAATGAAGGGGATGATTGCTGTTATAGGGTCTTCACGCAGCGTAGTTAAAACGCTATAACCATCCATATCGGGCATTATAATATCACAAATCACTAGGTCGGGTAAATGTTCTCGTGCTTGCTGGATGCCAACACAACCGTTTTGAGCGCCGATTGTATTAAAACCTTCAGCCTCAAGACCCTTTAAGAAAAGATTACGGGTAACGGTATCATCTTCAATTACAAGGATTTTTTTCGCCGATTCGTACATCATTTTTTCTCACTAGAACTTTTGGCGGGAAATACTTACCAAACTCTGTGCTGAGTATTAAGTAGGGAAGAGATAAATTTTTCATTTTTAAGAGTTATGAATATTCAGATAAACATAGTTAATAGTTAACAACTCAACACACACAACTCGGAACTGATATTTTATTTTGATAGTGGCAGCATGACAGTAAAAGTAGTGCCTACACCAACTTCGCTTTCCATAGCAATTTGACCGCCATGTAAGTCTACAAGGGTTTTGACAATCGATAGTCCTAGTCCAGTACCAGGTATATGATCGATATTGCTACCTCGATAAAATGGCTCAAATAGTTGTTGTTGATCTGCTACTGAAATGCCGATACCTCTGTCTTTTACCTGAAAAACTATTTTTCCATTTTCACAAGAAAGTTTCAAATCAATCACACTCCGAGACGACGAATATTTGATTGCATTATCAAGTAAGTTATTGAGAACAGACTCTAGTAGTTTTTTATCTACGTAGGCTGTTAAGCATTCCACTTGACTAACAAAATTTATTGGGTTCTGGCTACTGCTCATCTGCATCTGTGCTACTAAATCATTGCAGAACTGAACTATCTCAACTGATTTTGGCTGGAAGTTTATTTTTGCTGCTTCTGCTTTAGCGAAAAACAGAATGTCATCCAACATTTGGCTTAATTGTTCAACAGCTGTTTGAATGTGATCAAATAATGGTTGTATCTCCTCCTGTGTCCATTCATCCATGTGTCGCTTTAGTAAGCTATTAGAAAATGAAACAGTGTTTAACGGGGTGCGAAATTGATGGCAGACCATAGAAAGAAAGCGTGCTCTGAGTTCGCTAAGTTGTTTTGCTTGTTCTAAAGCCTGGTTAAGCTCTGATTCTGCATATTTGTAATCAGTAATATCAATACCTGCAATCAGTTCGACTGGGTTTCCCCCAAAATCCAGCACTCCATCCAATATCGCAACCGTGCAAGCTAACCAGCGCTCCGTACCGTTTTTTGTCAGAATATTCATCTCCTGGTATTCAAAGTTAGTCGCTTCACCCTGGTTTCGTACGTGTCTACGTTTTTTACTTTTGATCAATCGGCGAAGATCAAAGCCAGTCAGCAGTTCCTTTCTTGTGTAACCAGTTAATAGCTCTACAGCCGGATTTACGTAGCAAAGCCGCATACCTTGAATCAAGAAAGTGCTAGCATCTGTTGTTTCTGCCAAAGTTTGAAATCTAGCTGCGTTCAGCCGTAATGCTTCCTCTGTCTGTTTGGATTCAGTAATGTCCCAAATACTCCAAACTCTACCAATAATTTTTTCATCAAGCCACTGAGGTTTAGAGTAGTGTGCGAACACTCTGCCATCTTTCAATTCCAGAATGTCGTAGCTCTCGAAGTCAGACTGGCTGGAAACTTCCCAAATCATCCGACTAAAGGTTTCTGGGTCTTTAAGTTGGTTCTCAAAAAAGGCTTTGCATCGAGGACATTTTTTGGATAACATCAAAGACTCTGGGATCTGCCACATATCCACAAATCTCTGATTAAAGCTTAGAATATCTCCCTCAAAGTTAACCGCAACAATAGCGTTGGCAGTAGATTCAAGAGTAGAGCGAAGTATAGATAAAGACGTTTCAAGTTCTCCTTCCTTAGTCTTTAGTTTAGAAACTTCTTGTTGCAAATGGCTTTTAGCATCTCTTAACTCATCAACCCACCTTTGCATACTCATTTCTACTACTTCATCGCTTTTGTCACGAGCAAAGACACAGCTAAACTCTTTACCTTGGTGTTCTACACGAGTCATGGATATTTCCACCAAGAATATCCCACCTCCTTTTTTGCGATAGCGAGACTTAAAAGTAAGGTAATTCTGTGATTTGCTCTCTGACCAGTTGTGCAAAGAAAAATCTACATCTATACTATGCAGCGTCATCGAAAGTAATTCCTCACGGGAATACTCAGTCATCCGGCAAGCAGCATCGTTGACGTAGAGAAACTGCGCGTTTTCTCCTATACAAAAAGCAGCATCTACAGCTTGATTTATTAATAAATGAGCAAACCTCAACTCTACTTCTGGCTGTAGTGCCGATTGAGAGTTGGATCGAGCTAACGTATAGTCGTTAAAATTCATATCCCTACTCACTCCTTATAATAAAGTCCACACCATAGCTGTGAAGAAAGTTATAAGCACAACTTATCTAAAATCCTTAAATGCACATTAGACTGCTAAAAATTAAAATTTATTAGCATATCCCAGAATTTTTTTATGAATTGTGTTAACAAATCTTATTATACAGCAAATAAATGCATAATTAGACCCAAATTTCCTCGAAAAATTAAAACAATTGGAATCTGTTGTTGGTTTAAATAATTTGCTACGAGTAAAGGAAAATTGTAGCCAAATCAACAAGATTAATCCAAAATCTTGTTTAGATTTAGAACTGTAAAACGTTTAATTTATAGGTTAAGCAAGATATTCAAAATTGAGCTATATCTACATCAATTATGTGTGTGCATAGTCATTTAATGGTTAACTTAAGATGTGTTTGCCTGAGAATAATTCATATTTTGAATAGGCAAATTTTTTCAAAAATTTAATGTTCGTTAAATTACTCTTGCAGGGATTTAACTATAAAATTATATACTCAGTCATCTGCCATAAGAAATAGTTTAATCAAGGAATACTCAGTAAGTGCTTAAACATCGCTCTATAGAAATAGAGAATGTTAAGAATGTATGTTTTGAAGGGCACAAAAAAGCTAAATCAAGAAGTATTTGCTGACAAGAACAAAGACTGCCACGATATTTTGGTTCTGATCATAATATTTTAATTGAGATAATTTGTGTTGATGAGTTAGGTAGATAAACTTAGTGGGTTGACTTTTTTGAATAACAAAAACTAGCCATAATGAAATAAGCTAAAACATATTTGATTTCCATTTAAATAGCACCGACTTGGCACGGTGCATAGAAACCATGTCTTATCCTTGACACTTATAAATTAATATTTATTGTAAGTATAGTGACACAGCTTACTTGCGATCGCAAGGTATCAATCTCCAAAAACAGCCAAGTAAAAATTGTCGTGATCACAACAACAACAAAATTGATATCTTCATCGAAAGATTTTTCATTGCAAATATGTTCATGTATCTGTCCAGTCATCGCCAGGTATCAATTTACTAAATGACTGAGTATAAATTAGGACTACTGACACAACAGCAACAAAATTGACATCTTCATCAAAGAATTGTTCATTGTAAATGAGCCTTCACTTCATTAGCCATAGCCAGAGAACTATCTCTCAGACAGGCTCAGTGGGCAATGTAGCCGTCACAACAATAGCAACAAAATTGACATCCATATCAAAGGATTTTTCATTGTTAACAAGTCTTAATCTCTTATATTCTTGCTCTTAGAAGCACAGCCTTGATTGTCTTGCTTTTTTCATAAAGTTTTTCAATAATATTTCCAAAAGCATTAACTATCAAGCAATCAACTGCCTCTACCATCAGCCGAGCTTGATCATAATTGTAAAAAACAACAGAGTTGTTTGTATTAATCATTATCAAGTACTTAAGTGTAAACAAAAACACTGTCTATCTATTAGTTTCGGAAATTACGTAACAGAAATGAGTAAAAACTATACTGGCTCAACCTCTCCTTTAATCACTACTGAGCCATACAAGGAGTTGCCACCAAATAGCTATGTGGAATCTGCATCAAACGGTTCCCATCAGCTAGATGAATTAGAGAATAACAGAGGAATTCAGCCCTTTTTACCGAACGAAACAGCCCCCACTCTCGCAGTTGCGGATGCGATCGCTCAGATGTTGGCAACTTTAGGAGTAGGCTACGCTTTTGGCGTTGCTGGCGGTGCGATGGCAAGCCTTTGGAATGCTCTATCGAATAGCAGCATAGAGGTGCTGAACTTCCGCCATGAAGCAGGAGCAGCCTTTGCAGCAACCGAGGCGTACTTTGCTAGCGACCGCCCTACCGTAGTATTTACCACAGCAGGACCGGGGATTACCAACGCCCTGACCGGATTATTTGCTGCTCGTGGTGAAGGTGCAAAAGTAATTTTGCTCTCAGCTTGTACCTCAGCACCACAGCGCGGACGCTGGGCAATTCAAGAAACCAGCACTTACACATTGCCCAGCGGGGGAATTTTTACCCCAGGAGCACTATTCAACTATGCAATTACCATTGAATCGGCTGCTCAACTACCCCAAGTTTTTCGCAAACTTGCTCTGGCTTTAGCGCAGCCAGGCGGATTTGTAGCCCATTTGAGCATTCCCACCAGTGTACAGACAAGTTTAGTTGAGGATATATCCTTACCCAAACTAGATATTTCTGCTTTTGCGATCACTGCTCCCAAACAAGCGATCGCAAAATCTGTAGAATTATTATCTGCCGGTCCCTTCGCTATCTGGGTTGGCTTTGGTGCGCGTGACGCCGCAGACGAAATCCGCCAACTCGCTGAAAAAACTGGTGCAGCAGTCATGTGCTCACCTCGTGGTAAAGGTATATTTCCTGAAGATCATCCTCAATTTGTGGGTGTCACAGGTTTAGGCGGTCATGCTTCCGTCTTGACTTATATGGAACAGCAACCTCCACTACGCACACTCGTACTAGGAACCCGCCTTGGCGAACCGACTTCCTTCTGGAGTTCAGCAATGGTTCCGACTAGAGGCTTTGTACATGTAGACATTGACCCGGAAGTGCCAGGGGTTGCCTATCCCCACGTTGAAACCTTCGGGGTGCGGTCTGATATTAAGACCTATTTACAAGAACTTTTGCAGCAGTTATCAGATGCTCCTCCTCGTTCCACACCATTATTGCTACCTTGTCCAGAGCGTGAAGTAATCAAACAAGATATAGACTATCCAGTGCGACCAGAAGCATTGATGTCAGCAATTCAAAAGATTATTGTTGAGGGTAGTGACGCAGTAGTAATGGCAGAGTGCGGTAACTCGTTTACTTGGTCAACTCATTTGCTGCAATTTGCCCAAGCCAATCGTTACCGAGTTAGCACCGGCGTTGGAGCAATGGGTCACGCTGTCACAGGAGTTTTAGGTGCAGCCCAAGCGCGGAATGGTAAAGCTGTAGCTATTGTGGGTGACGGGGCAATGTTGATGAATAACGAAATCAGCACAGCCGTAAAATACAAGATTCCTGCCATCTGGATTGTACTCAACGATGCCCGTTACAACATGTGTCATCAAGGGATGAAAGTGTTGGGATTAAAGGGTGCAGATGCAACCATGCCACCAACCAACTTTGCCATGATTGCTCGTGGTATGGGAGCAGAAGCAATGGTCGTCGTCAGAGAGTCAGATATCGAAGCAGCACTAGAACAAGCGATCGCCTCAAACGTTCCCTTCTTAATCGATGTAGTAATTGACCCCGATCGCCCAGCACCTTCTGGTGGACGTAACAAGAGTTTGGCAGCCCAAGGAGTCAAATCAAATCAAGCTAAAAATTCCGCTAAACCAGTTTCATTCCCAGCAGTTTGATTTGAAAAAATTGCATATTTGTGCAGTTTTACTAGTATTTCTCTCTGCGCCTCTGTCTTGAAAAGTTTCCTACGGCGGGAAACCCGCCTACAGAACTTTTCGCTGCGTCTCTGCGTGAAAAAAATCAAGAATGAAGTATGAAATTAGAAGCAGCAAACTTCTCATCCTAGCTAACAACTACATTACAAAATCTGAGATCCTACTTTAATTTGTGAGTCTTATTTTTTCATACTTCATCCTTACCTAATCATGACTTACTCTAACCAACCCAAAATCGATATTTAGAAACCAAAATGCTGCTATTTGAAACTGTTAGAGAAATGGGTCACGAACAAGTTCTCTTCTGTCATGGCAAAAATCCAGATATCAAAGCAATCATTGCCATACATAACACGAACTTAGGCCCAGCAATGGGAGCAACAAGACTCTTCCCTTACATCAACGAAGAAGCTGCTTTAAAAGATGCCCTCCGTCTCAGTCGTGGTATGACCTACAAAGCGGCTTGTGCTAATATTCCGGCTGGTGGAGGAAAAGCAGTCATTATTGCTAATCCTGAGAACAAAACAGATGAGATGTTGAGAGCTTACGGACGTTTTGTTGACAGCCTCAATGGACGTTTTATCACAGGACAAGATGTAAATATTACTCCCGAAGACGTGCGGACAATCAGCAAAGAAACTAAACATGTAGTTGGGGTATCAGAAAAGTCTGGTGGCCCTGCTCCAATTACATCTTTAGGTGTTTTTCTAGGAATTCAAGCTGCTGTAGAGTTTCGTTGGCAGAGTAAAAGACTCGATGGCATGAAAGTTGCAGTTCAAGGTTTAGGAAATGTCGGTAAAAATCTCTGTCGGCACTTGCATGAACATGACATTAAACTTTTTGTTAGCGATGTAGACCCAGCAAAAACAGCAGAAGTCAGACAGCTTTTTGGCGCAACTGTTGTAGAGCCAGACGAAATTTACTCTCTTGATGTAGATATCTTTGCTCCTTGTGCTTTAGGAGGAATTATTAATAGTCATACAATTCCTCTGTTGCAAGCTCCGATTATTGCTGGCGCTGCTAATAATCAGTTAGGCAATGAGCAAATACATAGTCAAATGCTTACAGACAAAGATATTCTTTATAGCCCTGATTATGTAATTAATGCCGGAGGGCTAATCAATGTCTATAACGAAATGATTGGCTATGACGAAGAAAAAGCTTTTAAGCAAGTGCATAACATTTATGACACGCTACTAGCAATTTTTGATATTGCTAAACAGCAAGGAATTCATACCAACGATGCTGCTAAACGATTAGCAGAAGACCGGATAGCGAGCGGTAAACGCAGTAAATCCAAGGCGATCGCAGCTTAATTGTTAATTATCAACAATTAGCAATTAGCTACTAATTTAAGGAGTGACCAGTGGAAAAAAATACGTTTGCAACATCAGCTTATATCGCTACTTCACCAGAGAGCGCCTTTGAGTACCTTTGTAGTTTAAAAAACTTAGACGAATGGACGCTTTATAGCCGGATGAAAGAGCAGATTGATGAAGATACTTGGCTTGGAACTGCTTCTGGCTATCACAAAAATCTCTACTATCACGTTAAAAAACTAGAGAACCCGCTTTTCTACGGCATTGAATGGCACTGCGGGTTAGAGTATCAGAAATATTTTCAGGTTTACCCTGTTTTGCTATTTCCTCCTAACTACATTGAGCCAGGAACGGACGAAAAGGGCGTGTACTTTCACTGGTTGAGCTTTGTTGATCCAAAACGACAAACTCAGATGATTATGCAGGGAATTCATACAGTACACACTTCTGAGTGTCGTTCTCTCAAAGGTAATTTGGAACGTAAGGCTGGTTACACCGCAGCAGCAAAAGGGCGCTATTTTATTGATACTGATACCATCTATGTTGATGCCCCAATTGAAATTGGGATTGAATACTTAAAAGATTTACGGAATATAGATGAGTGGGCGCATTTACTACAACCAAATGGTGAGATTACTTCTGAATCGGGTGAATTCAAAGATGAATACGACCAGAAAGTAAAAGTTTCTGTGCGGTTACATGCTTTGAGTAAATACTACTTGCTTGAACAAGAACACTTTTATCCAGACTACGAATATTATCAGCGCTCTGTAGCGCTACTTATCCCAACTGCATACTCTTTCGCTGACCCAGAGGCTTCTGGTTTTATCCTGCATCGAATTACATTCTGGAAAACAGGTGAAGCTTTTACTCATGGCAAACTCCAAATTGAAGATTTTGGGGCTGAAAGCATGAATATTAAACGTCTTGTTGAAGGCAAAGCTGGTAATCTTCAATCGTTTGATCGGGGAATGAGCTACATACCAAAAAATCAAGATTCACTAGTTACTAGCTACTAGTTAAAGCGCCAAGGATCAATATTGCAACACATGAAACTGAAGCAACTTACTATTACTTTCTTAACTTTTTGTGTTGCTGTTTTTTCTGGAACGACAGCTGCACAAGCTGCATCATTTTCTGTAATTGCTGATGGCCTTAATAATGCCAGTGGGTTAAGCTTTGGTTCTGATGGTAGTCTCTATGTTACAGAGGCGGGAACAGGAGGGAATGGGGCTTGCGTTCCGCCACCAAGTGGTCAAGGCGATTCTTTATGCTATGGCACAAGTGGCGCAGTTACCAAAGTTGAGAATGGCAAGACCAAGCGTGTACTTACAGGACTCCCTTCTTTAGCGTTACCAGATGGGACTGGAGCAGCTGGGCCTCGTGATATCCAATTTGATGCCACAGGCAAACCTTATGTTTTAGTTGGGTATGCAGCTAATCCAACCTTTCGCGATCGCAATTTAGGCAATACTGACCTAGGAAAAATCATTACTCCCAACTTTAAAACTAATTCCTGGACAAGTGTTGCCGATTTAGCTAACTATGAACTCGCTAACAACCCTGATGGTAGTGATTTAAGTAGCAATCCTTTAGGGTTTTTAATCGATGGCAATAATTTAGTTGCGGCTGATGCAGGTGCAAACGACTTACTCAGCGTGAGAACTGATGGCAGTAATTTGCAGGCGATCGCCACGTTTCCCCAAGAAATATTAACTAATCCAGTGTTCCCGGCTGCCGATACCCCATCCAATGAACCGGCACAAGTGCCATCTGGTGGTGAAACGCCGCCATCGCTTCCCATTCAATCAGTACCTTCAAACGTAGTCAAAGGCCCCGATGGCGCTTATTATGTCAGCCAATTTACTGGTTTTCCATTTCCAGAAGGTGGCGCAAAAATCTATCGTGTTGATGCTGATGGCACGACAGTTTATGCAGATGATTTTACCCAACTAACAGACTTGGCGTTTGATACTGCGGGCAATTTGTATGCTTTGCAATACGCCAATCAGCCAGCCTGGAAGGGTAATTTAGATGGTTCGGTGATCAAAATAGCTGCTGATGGAACTCGTACAACCATCCTCAGTGGCAATGGATTAGAGTCACCTAGCGCCTTGACAATTGGCCCTGATGGTGAAATTTACGTCACAAATCGAGGCGATGGTCCTGACAGTGGGCAAGTTCTCAAAATTGAAAATATAGAGTCTGTCCCTGAACCTAGTTCGACTTTAGGCATATTAACAGGCGCTTTGGGTCTTGGTTGGTTGCATAAGAAAAGAGCTACCAAAGCTTTAACGCTCAAGTAAAAGACCTGCATCTGCTACGAACTAGAATTCACTGTCTTTAAAACTATAAAAGTTTCCACAAATCACTAATTTCTTAATCTCGAAAGGTATGAAACTCAAGTCATTTGCTCTTACATCCGTTACATTCTGTTTTACTGCAATTTGTGGAACATCAGCCGCACAAGCTGCAAGCCTAACGACTGTTCTCGATGGGGTCAGCAATATCCGGGGTATTAGCTTTAGCCCTGATGGAAGTCTCTATGCAACAGAGCCAGGTATTGGAGGAAACGGGAATTGCCAGCCATCTCCGAGTGCAATATTTCAGCCTTTGTGTGCAGGTAATACTGGTTCACTCGTTAAACTCTCACCAAATGGTACAAAAACGCGCCTACTTAATAACTTTGTGTCTCTAGCAGAACAACCCAGCGGCAACCAAGGGGCCGGTATTCAAGACTTGCAATTCGACTCTAAAGGGAATGCTTATCTGCTAACTGGGTTTGCTGGTTATCCAGGAAACCGCGATAAAGAAACACTTGCTCTTGGCTCTAAATACCCGATCCCAGAAACACAACTTAAGGTTTTCCCACCATCCACACCCGATAAAGTTTTGAATGCCCCGGAGTTAGGAAAACTGTACAAAGTTGACTTGAACACTGGATCTCTCAACAGTATTTTCGACTTTGGCAAGTATGAAATTATCAATAATCCAGATGGTCAGGATGTAGTTACTAATCCCTTCGATATGGCTATTAATGGCGATACTGCTTATGTAGTTGATGGGGGTGGAAACGCTGCTTACAAAATTAAACTTGATGGCAGTGATGCCCAAGCGATCGCAATTCCTAAGAAAACCCTTAGTGCCTCACTGTTGCCATCTGCACCACCAGGGCAAGAGTTAGCTCCAGAACTAGTAGAGGCACTTCCAGGGCTAGTAGAACAGCTTCCTGGAGGGAAAATAGCGGTTCAATCAGTACCTACAGGTGGCGCAATTGGTCCCGATGGAGCTTTATACGTTGGTGAATATACGGGTTTTCCTTATCCAGAAGATCAATCACGGATTTTCCGCATCGGCGACGATGGAAAACCAGAGGTTTTTCTAGATGGGTTTACACACATTACTGACCTCACCTTTGATGAGGAAGGTAATTTGCTAGTCCTACAATTCAGCGATAACTCTCAGTTAGAAGGTGATTTACGGTTCCTTCCTGGTTCTCTCATCAAAGTTGCTCCTGATGGCACTCGCACAACACTTGTTGCAGCTGGTGAAGGGCTAGAGTCGGCTGCTGGAATTGATATTGGGCCTGACGGCAAAATTTATATCAGCAAACGCGGTGTTGGCCCAGAATTAGGGTCAGTTGTTCGGGTGGATAGCAGCGAACCTGTTCCTGAACCTGCTTCTATCTTGGGCGTCGTAACAGCTGCCGGTTTAGGCGCGGCTGCCAAGATGAAGCGCAAGCGCAAAGAATTAGCCAAGGCAGAGATAGCCTAACACCACTTTAAATTTTGGCTTTTAGTAAGGGTTTAAGCCCTTACTAAAAATCCATTTAACCTAAACAAGCAGGACATAAAAAGTATGGGATTAGTTGCAAAAAAATTGTAGGTTGGGTTGACGTAAGGAAACCCAACATTGATAAGGGTGTTGGGTTTCGCCCTGCTCAACCTAACCTACATCTGACTTTGCCAGGTAAGAGTTAAAAAATAAACTGCTGCCTCACATAGAAAGTTGCATTTCAAAGATGAGGCAGCAGCCTGAATTCTCAAATTCCCAAATTGGGTCTGGGGACAAAATTAGTCTAGGAAGAGTATAGCTCATACAACTAGGACTTCAAACTCATGGAATTAGTTAGAAATTTGTCAATCGGCGTTCTCGGTGCCGGATTCATGGTGTTAGGAACGGCTGCTCAAGCTCTGTCTGTAACTTTAAGCTACGATCGCTCTATTGGTAGCCCCGGTTTTGGCCCTGGACAACTCTTTGTTCCTCAAGGCATAGAAATAGATGACGCCGGGAATACCTTGATAGCTAATGGTCGCGGTCTTAATCCAGATGGCAGTTTTAACCCAAATATTGGTAACAAGGTCGAGGTATTTAACCCCAAGGGAAAATATATTGGAGCAATTGGCAAGGGTGGCAAAGGGCCAGGCGAATTCGATGAGCCAGCAGCTTTAGGAATCTCACCGCAAACTAAGAATCTGTATGTGGCTGATGTTTTCAACAACCGCGTTAATGTCTTCAATCCCCAGGGAAAATTTGTTAAATCATTTGGCTCATTTGGTGGTCTCATACCAGGTAGAGCTTTCTTTGGCCCGTCTGGTGTGACATTCGATAAAACTGGCAATGTCTATGTGGGTGATTTTAGCGGCGACAAAATCAATAAATACACTGCCGACGGCGAACTAATTGGTTCTATTGGTACATCTGGTACTGAACCTGGACAGTTCCAAGGGCCAGCAGCTATCAGAATTTCTCCAGTTAGTGGAAACTTCTTTGTGAGTGACCAGTTTAACAACCGCGTTCAGGTACTCAGTCCAGAGGGTAAATCTATCTTGTCATTTGGCAAACAAGGTAGTGGAAATGGAGAATTTAATCAGCCAATTGGTTTAGAAGTAGATGAGTTTGAGAATATTTATGTGGCTGATTCTATTAATAGCCGCGTTCAAGTATTCGATAAAAATGGTAAATTTCTGACTGCATTTGGTAAACCTGCCCGTAATGCATCTGGTGAAATTGTACCACCTCCCCAACAAGGTGAGCCACCCTTTGGCGACCCCCTTGACTTGACACCAGGCACATTTAACTGGACTGGTGGCACTACCTACAAAGATGGCAAGTTATATGTGGGCGACTTCTTCCAAGGTCGTGTTCAAGTATTAAACGTAGAGGGCGCAGCCCCAGTACCAGAACCCGCTTCAACTTTAGGTTTTGTATTATTTGGAGTTGGGACTACTGCTGTGAAAATGCGGAAAAATAGACAGAAAAAGACAGCTATTAGTTTAGAGAAAGAACTAGCAAAGACTGCTGTTTAACTCTTTAGTAGCATCATTTCTGATAGCAGAGAAAACTTCAAACGTTATTTGAATCAATGTAAGGAGTTCGCACTAAGACGACATTAGTCTTTTATGCGATCGCCTTACACATTCCTTATCTAGCGCTATGTTTTAACACTATTGAGGACAGGGAAAATGCCTTTGAAATCCTCTTATTCAGACAAGCTTAAACAAACTTACCAAAACTTGCTCGCTTTACTGAGCGATCGCCTATCATTATTAGCAACATCAGAACTTCCTTGTTTAGAAGAACAACTTGCTAATGTGGCTCAAGAGCTTGCTCAAGCTGGCATTCCTGAATCTGTTTGGGTAAGTCTGGTGGATGGTTGTTATGCTACACTTACCCCTGCAACATCAATAAATTATATTAAACCCCGACAAGTTACCATCATTGGTGGACATGGCCGGATGGGAAGATTATTTAGAGAGCAACTTTCGGCGGTAGGTCATAACGTCAGTGTTCTCGAACAAGAAGATTGGGATTATGCAGATCAATTATTGAGTCAAGCAGAATTGGTATTAGTTAGCGTTCCTATTGAACAGACAGTTGATGTTATTAAACGTGCAGCTAAATATCTATCCCCAACTACAGCTTTATGCGACATTACAAGTATCAAGACTCAACCAACTCAAGCAATGCTCGAACACCATTCGGGGTCTGTAATGGGATTACATCCTATGTTTGGGCCAAATATAAAATCGTTTTTAGGACAGAAAGTGGTAGTGTGTCCAGGTCGAAACGATGATTCGTTTGAATGGTTATTAGACTTTATTAAAAGTCAGGGTGGAGAGTTGATTGTTTGTACGCCTGAAGAACATGACCAGATGATGGTAATTATTCAAGCAACACAGCACTTTTGTAGATTTAGTCTTGGCGTCTTCTTAGCACAAGCCAAAATTGATATAGACCGCAGTTTAACAATGTCAACTCCCAGTTATCGGCAAGAAATTGACATTCTTAAACGCTTGTTTTCACAAAATCCCCACTTATGTGTTGACATCATGCTAGCTACAGAAGAAAGATGTCAGGCAATTAGCTCTTTAGCTAATACTTACAGCCGCTTAGCAAGACTAGTAGCAAGTAAAGATAGAGCCGCATTAATTCAAGAGTTTGAAGGGACTAAAAGCTGTTTCCCTCGTTTTGAAGCTATACCTGAAAAGACTACTTCTAACGCTCTGCTTTCTATATGATAATTGGCAGGTAGTTACCCAGAAAAATGCATTCACTGCTAAAAACTACTAACGAGATACGCCCCTACAGAATTAATTTGATTATTACAATAAAACCTCAGCATTTGAGTGGTAAAAGCTAACAAGGTTTAGTTAAGGCTAGCACTCTTTGTCAAAGTTATTTTTTTTACTAACCGCAGAGGCGCAGCGAAAAGTATGAGCGCCGGCTCCCGGCGCTCATAACTTTTCAAGACAGAGGACACAAAGAGAAGAAAGAGAATGAAAAAATTGCTTAACTAAACTGTATTGTAATATCAACTATGCTGATTAACATCTTTCATGATACTGTTTGCCCCTGGTGCAGAATCGGTAAAAAGCATCTTTTTGATGCACTGGCACAATGGCAAGAAGAATCGGTTAATATCCGCTGGCATCCTTTCCTTCTTGATAATACCGTTCCGCCTTCTGGGTACGAATTTCGGAGCTTTATGCGAGAAAGAAAAGGTATTGGAGTGGCAGAACTCCAGTATCTATTTGATTCCACGCGACGCGCAGGTGAGGCAGCAGGAGTCAAGCTAGATTTTGACAAAGTTCGTTTGGCTGTCAATACTAAGCTTTCTCACAAGCTAATTAATCTAGCACCAGCAAATAGAAAAAATGATGTTGTGGAAGCAATTTATAAAGCTTATTTTGAAGACGGTTTAAACATTGGAGATATTAACATTCTTACTGCCATAGGTACAGCTTATCAAATGGAGCCTACCGAATTACGATCGCAATTGAATGACGATACTCTGGTTGATATTGTGGCTGAATCACAGTTTGCTCGCTCGAAAGGCATCACCAGCGTACCATTTTTCATCATCAATAATCAAGTTCAGGTAAATAGTTCTTGTTCAGTAGAGGTATTCCTTCAAGCTTTGAATCGTGCCGCACTTACGGAAATATCAGCAGAAATATGGTAATAGATATCAAAAAAAGTAAATTTAATCTGCAACCAATTCATCAAAGTGTTTCGGTTAGCTTCAACTACGAAATTTACTTTACTAACAATCTTTTTGAGTTGAAAAATCCCACATTAGCGCAAGTAATTACAGCAGATGGGGAGACAAAGCCAAAGAAAATCGTAGCAGTTGTAGATGCAGGATTATTGCAGTTCTGTCCTGATTTGCTCTTGCAATTAGCAGCGTATACCAAGTTTTATGCAGAAATACTAACACTTGCTATTGAGCCTGTCATAGTTCCGGGTGGAGAAGCTGCCAAAAACGATCGCACTTTAGTTGAGCAAATTCATCAGCAGATTGATGCAGCCGGGTTGTGTCGCCACTCCTACTTGTTAGCTATAGGCGGTGGGGCTGTATTGGATTTGGTGGGATATGCAGCTGCAACTGCTCACCGGGGTATTCGTCTGATTCGGATTCCGACGACAGTCTTGGCTCAAAATGATTCAGGTATCGGAGTAAAAAACGGTATTAACGCCTTTGGTAAAAAGAACTTTTTGGGTACATTTGCTCCACCTTATGCGGTTATAAATGATTCTGCTTTTTTGACAACTCTAGACGATCGCGATTGGCGTTCTGGAATCGCCGAAGCAATTAAGGTGGCGTTAATTAAAGATCCTAACTTCTTTTCTTTTATCCACTCTCATACCGCAGCTCTTGTCCATCGAGATATGGACACTATGCAACAACTAATTTATCGTTGCGCTCAGTTACACTTAGACCATATTGCCAACAGTGGCGATCCTTTTGAAATGGGTTCATCGCGTCCCTTAGATTTTGGTCATTGGGCGGCGCATAAACTAGAGCATTTGACAAATTACAGCTTACGTCATGGAGAAGCAGTTGCGATCGGTATCGCTTTAGATAGCACTTATTCCTACCTGCAAAAACTGCTTGATTGGTCAGAGTGGCAACGGATACTAAATACATTATCTGCACTTGGTTTTAAATTGTACGTACCGGAACTAGCTGAACAATCTTCACAATTGGAACATCCTCGTTGTTTATTTCGGGGTTTGACCGAGTTCCGCGAACACTTGGGTGGAGAATTGACCCTAACACTGCTGCAACACATCGGAAAGGGAATTGAGGTTCACGAGGTTGATGTGTCTTTGTACAAGCAAGCAATATCGCTGCTGCGCGAGTTTGCAAAAAATAGGCAGACGGTATTAACACGCTTACAAACAAAGTATTCTCCACTTCGACACAAGCCGACATTTAGATTTTCCGCAGATGCATAGCAATGATTGATACTAATTCGTAATTAAGATGCGTCAGATTTAATCTGGGTTTCTAGAGCATTGATTCAGTAATCGTAAAAACCCAACTTCTGTTCGGTAAAACGACCAATTATCGTTGACTGTAGAGACGTTGCAATGCAACGTTTCTACAAAAAAATTGGTTTTTCTCGCCTCTATCTTGAATACTGAATTGGTGTTCTAGGTTTGTGTCTTTGCGTTCTTCGCGTCCTTGGCGGTTCGTTCTCATGCAAAAAACTGTTGTTCTTAACGTAGTAGGATTAACGTCTAGCCTTATAGGTGAGCATACGCCCTTTCTTTCTAGTTGGGCAGAACAAGGGCAAATTGTGCCGATCGCACCCGTGTTACCTGCTGTTACTTGTACAGTGCAAGTAACTTATCTTACAGGAAAGTTGCCTGATCAGCATGGAATTGTTGCCAATGGTTGGTACTTTCGGGATGAGTGTGAAATTAAGTTTTGGCGACAGTCTAACAAACTTGTTCAGGCTCCCAAAGTATGGGAAATGGCGAAAGCGTTAGATCCAAACTTTACCTGTGCCAACTTATTTTGGTGGTACAACATGTACTCGTCGGTAAACTATGCAGTTACCCCGCGACCGATGTATCTTAGCGATGGTAGAAAAATCCCAGATATTTATACGCAACCGAAAAAATTGCGATCGCAACTCCAAGATGAATTAGGTCAATTCCCTCTGTTTAATTTTTGGGGCCCTAACACCTCGATTCTTTCTACCCAATGGATTGCAGAATCAGCAAAATGGCTCGAAGAACGCTCTAACCCAACTTTGACACTCGTCTATCTACCGCATCTAGATTACTGTTTACAAAAATATGGTTCTGATGTCAATAAAGTGGCAAAGGATTTGCAGGAAATTGATACAGTTTGTCGCGATTTGATTCAATTTTATGAAAAAAGAGGCGCTCAAGTTATCGTCTTGTCAGAATACGGAATTACATCAGTATCTAAACCCGTCCACATAAATCGGATGCTGCGCCAAAAAGGTTTGCTAACGGTGCGCGAGGAATTAGGACGTGAACTGCTTGATCCAGCTGCGAGCAAAGCATTTGCTGTTGCCGATCATCAAATTGCTCATGTTTATGTTAATGATCCACACTATATTACCAAGGTGCGATCGCTTCTAGAAGAAACTGAAGGTGTTGCTTATGTTTTAGATGATGCTGAAAAGTCAGCTCATAATTTGGATCATTCTAGATCAGGAGAGTTGGTAGCGATCGCCCAGTCTGATGCCTGGTTTACTTATTATTACTGGCTTGATAATAAACGCGCTCCCGATTTTGCCACAACTGTAGATATTCACCGCAAACCTGGTTATGACCCTGTAGAACTTTTCCTTGACCCTCAAATCAAATTTCCCCAACTCAAAATCGGTTTGAAACTTCTAAAGAAACAGCTTGGGTTTCGCTATTTGATGGATGTTATTCCCTTGGATGCTTCTTTGGTGCGTGGATCTCACGGCTGTATTCCGCCTTCACCTACCGAAGGCCCGTTATTGATTACCAAACAACCTCACTTGCTTGACTCGTCGTCTATAAAAGCGGTTGATGTTTGTCAATTAATCCTCAGACATTTAATGGAGAATGGCAATAAATGATAACAGTTACATGTATAGACGTTACATGTAACGTCTATACAGAATTGTACTAGGTCATGCCTGATTCTATAACCATAGGAAGAAGCAAAAACTTCAAAAAAACATTCTACGGGATTATCCCAGGTAACTTGTATAAAAAGCGAATAAATTGATACCCTGATCTAAAAATTGTTCATGTAATAATTGATTCACATTGAGTAAACTTAGAGCAGAATGAGTAAACAACTTTTAATTACATCAAACCTAGTATTTATCAAGCTTGAGACAGACTTAATTATATTGATATCAAATTGATTAAATTTGTCCTCTGCGCTCAAAATTTACTACTAACAATGATGAATGACTCTTGAGTTTAATGACTAATAGCTATTCTAGAGAAATTACCCATGATTATTAATTCTCATTCTTATACAACTCTTGCTGGTGTGCGTATTTCACGCTCTAGTAAAGAAGTTACAATAGATACTGCCATCGAAGAGATTCTATTTTATCTCAATTCTCAACGTGGTGGCTTGCTAAAGAGTAGCTACGAATATCCAGGAAGATATAAGAGGTGGGCGATCGGATTTGTCAATCCACCACTGGAATTGACGACACAGGCAAACGCTTTCATTTTAACAGCCTTAAATGAGCGCGGTAAGGTACTTTTGCCATTGCTTTTAGAGCGTCTATCCTGCTCAAAACAACTTCAGAATGTCACTCAAGAAAATGATGACATCGCCGGATTTGTTAAACCCGCACAACAGTTTTTTGCCGAAGAAGAACGTAGCCAGCAACCTTCAGTATTTACAGTTATCCGCGAAATTCTATATACTTTCTCTAGTCAAGAAGATGAGCATCTAGGGTTGTATGGTGCTTTTGGTTATGACTTAGTTTTTCAGTTTGAGCCAATTCCTCAGCATCTAGAACGCCCTCAAGATCAGCGGGATTTAGTGCTTTATCTACCTGACGAACTCATAGTTGTTGACTACTATTTGCAACGCGCATTTCGTCTTCAATATGAATTTGACACAGCGTATGGTAGCACTAATAATCTGCCTCGGACAGGTGAGTCTGTTGATTATCGAGGCAAGCGTCTTCTGCCAACGCAAACCGCAGATCATGAAATAGGCGAATATGCCGAACAAGTTGAAGTTGCACTTGATTACTTCCGCCGAGGCGATTTATTTGAAGTAGTTCCTAGCCAAAACTTTTTTGAATCCTGCGAAGAACCACCAAGCAAGCTATTTGAAATCTTAAAGCAAATCAATCCTAGTCCTTATGGTTTTATCTTTAATCTAGGTGGAGAATATTTGATTGGAGCATCTCCAGAAATGTTCGTGCGGGTTGAAGGCAGGCGGGTCGAAACTTGTCCGATTAGTGGTACTATTAGCCGGGGACAAGATGCCCTTGATGATGCCGCTCAAATTCGTCAGTTACTCAACTCACATAAAGACGAAGCTGAGTTGACAATGTGTACCGACGTAGATCGTAACGACAAATCCCGAATTTGTGAACCAGGTTCGGTACGAGTTATTGGTCGTCGTCAAATTGAATTATATAGTCACTTGATCCATACAGTAGATCATGTTGAAGGGACATTGCGATCGCAATTTGATGCTTTAGATGCATTCTTAAGTCATACTTGGGCAGTTACAGTTACCGGCGCACCCAAAAAAGCAGCAATAGATTTTATCGAACATTACGAACGTAGTGCTCGACGTTGGTATGGCGGAGCAGTTGGCTACTTAAACTTTAATGGTAATCTAAACACCGGATTAATCTTACGAACAATTCGCTTAAAAGATTCAATTGCTCAAGTACGAGTCGGTGCTACTATTCTTTATGACTCAATCCCACAAGCAGAAGAACAAGAAACAATCACTAAAGCTGCCGCCCTATTTGAAACGATTCGTCGTGCAAAGCAAACAGGTGAAAGAACAAATGAGCGTAGTTCTATAAAAACAATTAAATACATCCCAGATGTTAAACCTGGTAAACGCGTCTTACTAATAGACTACGAAGATTCATTTGTGCATACACTAGCTAATTACATTCGCCAAACTGGTGTCAGCGTCACAACACTACGTCATGGTTTCTCAGAATCGCTATTTGACACAGAACGTCCTGATTTAGTTGTCTTGTCTCCTGGCCCTGGCAAACCAAGCGACTTTCGGGTTGCAGAGACTATTGCCGCCCTTGTTCGTCGCCAAATTCCAATTTTTGGAGTTTGTCTAGGATTGCAAAGCATTGTAGAGGCTTTTGGTGGAGAATTAGGAGTTCTTGACTATCCCCAGCATGGTAAATCTTCACGGATTTTTGTCACCGATTCAGATTCCGTTTTATTCAAAGGCTTACCAGAATCTTTTACAGTTGGTAGATACCATTCATTGTTTGCCTTACCGCAACGCTTGTCGGTAGAACTCAAGGTGACGGCAATTTCCGATGATGACATAATTATGGGCATTGAGCATCAGACACTTCCTATAGCTGGCGTTCAATTTCATCCAGAATCAATCATGACTCTAGCAGGAGAAGTCGGACTGGCAATTATTAAAAACGTTGTGCGTGCATATACTGATGAAGAGTCAAGGGTCAAGGGTCTAACGCTTTAGATGAATTTTGGGCTTTCACCTTTGTGCCTTATGCCTTAGTGTCTTGGTAGTTAAACAATTGAATTTTGAACCACCCTCCGGGTTCACCAGTCGCCTAGGTTGGGAAACCCTCCTACAGCGCTGGTTCACTAAGGCACAAAGACACTAAAGAAAATGCATTACACCCTGAAAGGTTTAAAATTAGCAGCTTTTCCCCCACTCCTCTGAGTAGCTTATGAATAAACAAATTGCCTCACCGCGTCATATTCTTGAAGAAATTGTCTGGTATAAAAAGCAAGAAGTTTCTCAAATGCAGCAAGAACTGCCTTTAACTTCTTTACAACAACAGTTAACTGCTGCTCCGAATGTGCGAAATTTTTTGACGGCTTTGCAGCAGAATTCTAGTCAACCTAGCTTAATTGCCGAAGTTAAAAAAGCATCACCGAGTCGTGGGGTGATCCGGGCGGATTTTGAGCCAGTGGCGATCGCTCAAGCTTATGAACGAGGTGGTGCAGCTTGTCTATCAATTCTCACTGACCAAAAGTTCTTTCAAGGCAGTTTTGAGAATCTGCGTGCTGTGCGATCGCAGGTAGCATTACCCCTACTGTGTAAGGAGTTTATCATTGACCCTTACCAAATTTATTTAGCACGGACGGCGGGTGCGGATGCTGTATTATTAATTGCTGCCATCCTTTGTGATCAAGAACTCCAGAATTTTTTGCACTTGATTCACGATTTGGGAATGACTGCGCTGGTGGAAGTCCATACTTTGAATGAACTAGATCGAGTGTTACAGCTTGATGGCTTACGTTTAGTAGGAATCAACAATCGCAATCTTGAAGATTTTACAGTTGATTTAGCAACAACACAGCAACTTCTAGCAGAGCGGCAACAACAATTGCAAACGGATATCACCGTTGTCAGTGAGTCTGGACTATATACACCCGCTGATTTATCTATTGTGGCTGAGGCTGGTGCTCGTGCGGTTTTGGTAGGAGAGTCTTTGATTAAACAAAGTGATATAGAGCAAGCTGTGCGTAATCTTTTGAGCAGCCAATACATTGCAGAGAGTTTAAAGGTTTAGTGATGAACCCCAAAGGTTTAGTGATGAACCTCATTAGTTTGGTGACGAACCCCATTAGTTTGGTGACGAACCCCATTAGTTTGGTGATGAACCTCATTAGTTTGGTGATGAAGCTCATTAGTTTGGTGACGAACCTCATTAGTTTGGTGATGAACCTTAAATGTTTGGTGACGAACCTCAAAGACGTTACATGTAGAGACGTTACATGTAACGTCTCTACAGGGTTTCTGCTGTAATTACTAATTTTTGATTATTCCAAAGCTGTTAACAAACCATTAACTATTTTTCAGAATGACTTCTATCTCCGATTACTTTCAAACTTTACGCGATCGCAAACAGTGTGCTTTGATTCCTTTTATCACAGCTGGCGATCCTAATTTAGAAACCACTGCCGAAGCTTTACGCATCTTAGATCGCAATGGTGCTGACTTCATTGAGTTGGGTATTCCCTACTCCGATCCTTTGGCAGATGGGCCTGTGATTCAAGCCGCAGCAACTCGCGCCTTACAAAAAGGGACAAAATTAGAGCAAGTGCTAGAGATGTTACAAGATGTGATTCCTAGCTTGAAAGCACCGATAATTTTATTTACCTACTACAATCCAATTTTGCACCGGGGTATTAAGCCGTTTTTAGCATCTATTGCTACTGCTGGAGCGCGAGGATTAGTAGTACCAGATTTACCCTTAGAAGAGGCGGAAGAATTAATACATACTGCTGCTGCTTTTGGAATTGAAGTAATTTTACTCGTAGCTCCTACTAGTTCTCAGGATAGAATCGAAGCGATCGCTCGTCAATCTCAAGGATTTATCTACCTGGTGAGCGTAACAGGTGTTACGGGTATGCGTTCTCAACTCCAAGAACGCGTAAAGCATTTAGTAAAGGATTTGCGGAGTGTCACCGATAAACCTATTGGTGTTGGCTTTGGTATTTCAGATCCAGAACAAGCATATCAAGTAATGGAATGGGGTGCAGATGCGGTGATTGTTGGTAGTGCCTTTGTCAAACGCTTAGCTGAAGGTAGCCCAATTCAAGGACTACAAGCTATAGAACAACTTTGTAAAGAACTTAAAGTTGCAATTACCCCTGCATCTTTGCAACAGGTTGGTTCCGCTAAGTAAAAAAGCGCGACGCTGCTGAATTGACGTATAAACTCTTTCTACCTTTGCGTTTTTGCGTGAGCTTTTTATATAGAGAAGAGTAACGAACCGCCAAGACGCGAAGAGAGCCAAGAAAAGATATTTGAACATAAGAGGATTTTAAACTGTGGTAAGTATACAAGACATCAATACTGCAAGTGTGCATCCCGACTCTTTGGGCAGATTTGGCAGATTCGGTGGAAAGTACGTTCCAGAAACCTTAATGCCTGCATTGAGCGAGTTGGAAACTGCATTTGAGCAATATCGCGATGAGGCGAGTTTCCAAGCTGAACTGCAAAATTTACTCCGGGATTATGTAGGTCGTCCCAGTCCTTTATATTTTGCTGAACGTCTGACAACACACTATGCTAGACCAGATGGCACGGGAGCGCAGATTTATTTAAAGCGTGAAGATTTAAATCATACAGGCGCTCACAAGATTAATAATGCTTTGGCTCAGGTGTTGCTAGCCAAGCGTATGGGCAAGCAGCGGATTATTGCAGAGACGGGTGCTGGTCAACATGGGGTTGCTACTGCAACTGTGTGTGCGCGGTTTGGTTTAGACTGCGTAATTTACATGGGTATCCACGACATGGAACGGCAAGCCCTGAATGTGTTTCGGATGAAGCTGATGGGGGCAGAAGTTCGTCCAGTTGAGGCGGGGACGGGAACTCTCAAGGATGCAACCTCTGAGGCAATTCGGGACTGGGTGACAAATGTGGAAACAACTCATTATATCCTGGGTTCTGTTGCTGGGCCTCATCCATACCCGATGATTGTGCGTGATTTCCATGCGGTAATCGGTAAAGAAACTCGCTCTCAATGCCAAGAAAAATGGGGAGGACTACCAGATATTCTTCTGGCTTGTGTTGGCGGCGGTTCCAATGCGATCGGATTGTTCCATGAGTTTGTGCATGAAGCATCTGTGCGTCTGGTTGGGGTCGAGGCTGCGGGTGAAGGTGTGAATACAGAAAAGCACGCTGCAACCTTGACAAAAGGACGAATAGGTGTATTGCACGGTGCAATGAGCTATTTACTGCAAGATGATGACGGTCAAGTAGTTGAGGCACATTCGATTAGTGCAGGGCTGGACTATCCTGGCGTTGGGCCTGAGCATAGTTATTTAAAGGATCTTGGTCGTGCTGAATATTACAGCGTAACTGATAAACAGGCGCTAGAAGCATTTCAAAGACTTTCACGGCTAGAAGGGATTATCCCAGCTTTAGAAACCGCTCATGCGATCGCCTATCTAGAAACCCTCTGTCCTCAGCTTGATGGTAGTCCCCGCATTGTCATCAATTGCTCTGGTAGAGGTGACAAGGATGTGCAAACTGTGGCGAAAGTCATTAGTCATTAGTCGTTTGTCATTTGTGATTGATTAATATGACAGTTGTAACTCAAACTCTACCTGATAAAATTCCAGTCACGCTTGATTCCTACGATTGGTCAGCTATATTACAACAATTGCTTGATCGGCGATCGCTCTCTACTTTTCAAGCTGGGGATCTGATGCAAGGTTGGCTCAAAGATGCCATTCCTCCTGTATTATCAGGAGCAATCTTAACAGCTATTCAAGCCAAAGGCGTATCCGCAGAAGAATTAGTTGGCATGGCTAGCGTTTTGCAAGCTCAAGGTTTAGGGACTGGGAAAGAGCCTTCTCAATCCCTAACTCCTCTAATTGATACCTGCGGAACTGGCGGAGATGGAGCTTCAACCTTTAATATTTCTACTGCTGTTGCTTTTGTCGCCGCAGCAGCAGGGGTAAAAGTTGCTAAACACGGCAATCGTTCCGCATCTAGTAAGGCTGGTTCTGCGGATGTGTTGGAAGCTTTGGGTATAAATCTCAACGCTAGTCCTGAGAAAGTGCAAGCGGCTGTAGGGGAAGTTGGAATCACCTTTTTGTTTGCCCCAGGCTGGCATCCGGCACTGAAAGCAGTTGCCGCTTTACGGAAAACTTTGAAAGTGCGTACTATTTTTAACCTGCTTGGCCCGCTAGTCAATCCAATGCGACCAACAGGGCAAATTATCGGTGTGAACGACCCACTTTTACTAGAGGCGATCGCTCAAGCTTTATCACAATTAGGATGTCGCCAAGCGATCGCACTCCACGGACGAGAAAGGTTAGATGAGGCTGGTTTAGCAGATGTTACTGACTTGGCTGTGCTTCAACAAGAGAAGGTGCGTTGCATCACACTGAATCCTCAAGAACTGGGCTTAAATTCTGCACCGACTGAGGCGTTAAGGGGTGGAGATGTCCAAGAAAATGCCGAAATTTTGAAGGCTGTTCTCCAAGGTAAAGGCACTCAAGCACAACAGGATGTGGTTGCTTTAAATACAGCTTTAGCGTTTCAAGTCAGTGAAGCCACTGATGAGGAAACGGATATCTTGGCAGGTTGTGTTAAAGGTATTGCCCTGGCTCAAGAAATTCTGCAAAGTGGCGCGGCTTGGGCGAAGTTAGAACAGCTTGCCGAGTTTTTGCACTAACTGCTAACTAATCAAACTATACAGGAAAAGAAAATGATTGTAGTACTTAAGAGCGGTACACCTATTGACGAAGTTACTCGGCTGAGCAAAGAACTGAGTGATGCTTGGGGAGTAAAAGTAGAAAAAAGTGTCGGCAAGCATAAAGTTGTCTTGGGAATGATTGGCGAAACTGCAACCCTTGATCGTTTGCAAATTCAGAAGTTTAGTCCTTGGATTGAGGAAGTCTTGCGCGTGGAGAAACCTTTCAAGCGGGTTAGTCGAGAATTCCGGCATGGAGAAGCCAGCGAGGTTGTTGTACCCACACCTAATGGTCGTGTTTACTTCGGCGAGCATCATCCTTTGGTGGTAGTGGCTGGGCCTTGCTCTGTCGAGAACGAAGAGATGATTGTGGAGACAGCAAAGCGGGTTAAAGCAGCAGGAGCAAAGTTTCTGCGTGGGGGAGCCTACAAACCTCGGACTTCACCTTATGCGTTTCAAGGACATGGTGAGAGTGCTTTGGATTTATTGGCAGCAGCGCGTGAAGTTACAGGTTTGGGTATCATCACAGAAGTTATGGATACTGCCGACTTAACAGCAGTGGCGAGAGTAGCTGATGTGATCCAAGTGGGAGCGCGAAATATGCATAACTTCTCGTTGTTAAAAAAGGTCGGCGCTCAAGATAAACCTGTGCTGCTCAAGCGCGGCATGTCTGCCACAATTGACGAGTGGCTGATGGCAGCAGAATATATCCTGGCATCAGGAAATCCAAATGTGATTCTTTGTGAACGGGGAATTAGAACCTTCGATGGCAAATATGCTCGCAATACTCTAGATTTATCAGTACTTCCAGTATTGCGATCGCTCACTCACTTACCAATTATGATTGATCCTAGTCATGGTACAGGTAGATCTGAATATGTTCCACCGATGGCTATGGCCGCGATCGCCGCTGGTACAGATGCTCTAATGATTGAGGTTCACCCCAATCCAGCTAGAGCACTATCTGACGGCCCTCAATCTTTAACTCCTGAGAAATTTGACCGCTTGATGCAGGAAATGTCCATAATTGGGCAAGTTGTTGGACGTTGGCCTCAACCTGCTTTAGTTACTTCTGTTTAGAAGCTCAGATTCCTTTAGATTCCCGACTTCTCTAAGAGTCGGGAATCTTGTTGTATTAACCAAACTCCACATATTCAATAATTGTTCCATCAGGATGTATCGCTCGCATATTGGCTCCAGTAGGGACTTGATTCGGTTCCGCCAGTATTACTGCACCCTGCTCAGTAAGTGCTTCCCTAAAGTCATTGAGTGAGTCAACGAGAAATGTTGCTTGTGTACTCTTGAATGGAGAGAGTGCCTCAGCCGAACCAGCAATTAAAAGAATAGAACCCACACCCGCGAGTTCCAACCCAGTCTCGGAATATTCAAACCACAACCAGCAGGCTTCTGTAAAGAGGTTTTCGTAGAAAGCGATCGCGTCATCCAAGTCTGTTGGATTGAGATAAACTCTGGTGAGGACTTTAAGAATTTGCATTGCAACCTGTCTATTTAGACAGCTATTGTATTTTAGCTTGCTTAATTGGCAATCATAGGTTACTAAGATTGATCAAGAAATAGCCTATCTTCAATTTGAAAAAGGGCTTTAACTCTCTGTTCACTTAGCTTCAAACAACGTTACTCTTTCTCAATTAAAATGCATTTCCTTTCTACACCTTTAGCTCTACATCAGTCATCTGTATCGCTATAACTAATATATATACATGATTAAGCATCAGTACCTAGCTTGAGCAAGGCGTCATAAAAAATAGCTAGACTCAGATTCTCCTAATACAGTCAGCCTAAATCTTCTTTCCGTGTGCATAGATAAAATAGTTATCTGTGACTTTCACATCAGCCTCAAACCTTGCTTTATTTAGCTTATATTGCAGTTCATCAGGTTGATAAAAAATCTTGACAATCTGGAACTCCTGATCATTATTTAACTTGCGGCTTTTATATATATTCCCATCATCTTCAAGTATATGATTCTTAGCCGTGGATGTAGGTTCAAAACGAGAGTCAATAATAAACACTTGTCCACCAACGCGAACAGATTGATAAACTTTCGTCAAAAATGAATCGAGTAATTGTGGCGGCACATGAGAAAGCCAAAAGGCAAAGAACATCAAATCATATTCGGTGTCAGGCTGCCATTTAAATAAATCAGTTAAGTAATATTTCACACTCGGTGAAGCTAACTTAAAGCGATTAATCGCAAGTACTTCTTCAGAAGCATCGATCACAGTAATTTTCTTGCCGATGTTTAAAAGTTCTTGTGTCCAGATACCTGTACCACTGGCTAACTCTAAAATATCATCTACTGCTCCAACTTGATATAATGCACTTTTAACAATGGCTACTTCGTTAAACCAGCGTTGATTAGTTTCTTCGCCGCGATCATAGCGTCCTATCCTATAGAACCACTGATCATATTCATTTGCTCTAGCGCGATAATACTCAATTTGTTGTTGAAGAATTTCATCCGTCATTCTGTATCTTGTCTGATTGAATTTAGATTTGGTGTAGCCATAACTTTTAACACATGGACTTGCGGTATGCAGTTTTAGTGACTAAGAGTATTCTTATTGCTAGGTATTTAGGTTTTTCCTTGCTATTTCATACCCAAAACTTGAGAGTAGCTAAAACTGCTAAAATGCTCCCTGTGCTTTGAGCCATAACTCGGAGAGTAGCTAAAGAAACTCAAACAATCAAGACTATGGCGGAATTGATCAACTTCAAATGGCAGCAGTTAATTCTGAGCTTAGGCTGTTTGTTACTAATTATTGCTTGTAACAGTTCTTATCGCAATATAAACCCAGGTGTTAAGCTTCTAAAGGTGGCTACAGATCCTACCTTTGTCCCTTTTGAAATCCAAACGACTAACGGTAATCTAGAAGGTTTTGATATTGACCTGATGAATGCGATTGCTAAAGTAGCAAAGTTTGCTGTTGAGTTTGAAAGCCTGCCTTTTGATGGTATGATCTCAAGTCTGCAAGCTCACAGAGTCGATGCAGCAATTAGCGGCATCACAATTACCGCTCAACGCCTCAAGACAATTTCTTTTTCACGACCTTATTTTAAAGCCGGACTGGCGATCGCTGTTCGCCAAGATAACCAAGATATTAAAGACTTCAACAGTCTCAAGGGCAAAAAAATTGCTGTCCAAATTGGTTCAACTGGGGCAGATTTTGCTAAAACTATTCCCAATGCCAAAATTAGTACGTTCAATTCTGGCCCAGATTTTTTCCAAGACTTGCTTAATGGTCATGTCGATGCTGTAGTTAGCGATGCTTTCGCTACTTTGTATGCAATTAAAAATGGTAAGCTCAAAGGCATCAAAGTTGTAGATAATCTGCTCACAGAAGAATACTACGGCATTGCTACACCAAAAAATTCACCTTATCTAGATGTAATTAACGAAGGTATAGCTACCTTATTATCCAATGGCACTTACAGGCAAATTTATCAAAAATGGTTTGATGCCGAACCTCCGCAATTGCCAGATTCTTTGGACAGGAGTTAAGGTCAAAGGTCAAAAGTCAAGAGTTATCATTCTTACTACTCCAAAAACGCTGGCGATCGCTAACTCTGACAGCATATTGACATCATACTAAAAATGGACGTGCTAGAAAAAAGCTAGAAATTGATTTAGCATCTACTGGCTCACCCTCAAGAATCGCTTTCTCTAACTCTTCAGGAGTTAAAAACACAGTTTCGATGTCCTCGTCTCCGTCTTGTTCTGGTGGTGTCTCGAGCTTTTCTAAATCTTGAGCGAGAAAAGCATAGATAATCTCATCCGAATAACCGGGGGCCAGAAAAAATTCTCCTAGTTTGCGCCATTTTTGGGCGCTATAACCAGTTTCTTCCTGAATTTCACGCTGCACTGTTTCTAGGGGGTTTTCATTAGTTTCTACAGTACCAGCAGGAAACTCTAATAGTCTTCCCTGAACTGCAAAACGATATTGGCGCACAAGTACAAGTTTACCCTCTGGCGTCACAGGTACAGCTAAAGCGCCACCGGGGTGACGAATACACTCCCATTCACCCTCTGCTTTATTGGGTAAACGCAAGCGATTGACTTCAAAATCAAACTTGCGTCCTTTATAGAACAAGCGCTGCTTTAAAAGTTGTGGTAATTCTCTACCTAATGGCATAGTAAAATCTGATTATCTTTAGGAGTAATGAGCGACGGCTTCCGCTGTTCAGACTTCTCTCTACTTTTAAGGATGGTAATTTTAATTGCCCATTAATAAATGTACATCAGAACAGTCTACCTGTTTTATCAGTTCTTTAATTACACACCCGGAAACTGGCTCTACCCAATCTGGGGCAATTTCTGCTAGTGGTACTAATACAAAAGCTCGCTCCCGCATTCGAGGATGAGGAATTTGGAGGTTTGGCGTCTGCAAAATTAAGTCATCATACAATAACAAATCCAAATCCAAAGTTCTCGGCCCCCAACGTTCTTGACGAACACGTCCAAATCTTTGTTCAATCCCTAACAAAGTTTCTAGCAACTGCTGGGGTGAAATCTCAACTTGCAAGATGACACAGCCGTTTAAGTAATCTGGCTGTGGTGGGCCGACGGCTTTGGTTCTATACCAATGAGATCTGGCTTCTAAGAAAATACCTGGTATTTGAGCTAAAGTCTCTATAGCTGCTTCTAAGGTTGCCTGGGATTCGCCCAGATTACTACCAAGAGCGAATGCAGTTCGCGATCGCATTACCCTAGATCCCACTTTCAGGATTTCCTTGCGGACACTTGCCCCTACATATTACAGAAACTTTTAAGCTTTTGATATTCCGAACAATTATTAAAATTGGTATTTTTATTTACAAAAATAAATTCACGAAACCTAAAAAACATTATTTTTATAGTCAATTTAGTTCATTATTTATAGGATAGTATACTAACACAAACGTAGTACGCTAACCCCAGGCTTCTCTGATGGCGGTTAGGTCTTAACTACTTTGAGGGGAGAAACTGACGTGGCCAAGCTGACCTCCTGGTTCAAGCGCAGACCAGCTAATTTGAGTCACTCTGACCAGGAGCAACCGCGATTGCTGCCTGATAATCATCATGAAGAGGAATCCACAAATGAGAGCTTACCACCAAAACATCTGGTGCGGGCGAGGCAGTTACTCAGCCAAATGAAAAGCTTATCATCTGGGATAAAAGATAGACTGGCAGTGGGCGATAAACCGCTTTATCGTCACATTTGGTTTTGGGCAGGCTTGGGCATAGGTGGTGGGATAGTTGCCGTTATCTACGGTATTAGTTCAGTAGATCGAACTTTACCAGATAAAGCTGAACTAAACGCCGTAATTCGAGAGCAAACACTGACTATCAAAGCAGCCAATGGCAATATATTACAACAACAAGGCGAAGCGACCAGAGAACAGCTAAAGCTAGAGCAAATACCAGATAACCTGGAAAAAGCCTTTATTGCCTCAGAAGACAGAAGATTCCAGCAACACAATGGAGTTGATCCTCAAGGGATTGTCAGAGCTGTTTTGAATAATTTGCGATCACAGAATGTAGTAGAAGGTGGTAGCACCATCACTCAACAGCTAGCGCGAATTCTTTTCCTCAAACAAGAGCGGACAATCTGGCGCAAACTCAAAGAAGTGCGTCTGGCACAGAAAATGGAGCAAGAATCAACCAAAGACCAGATTCTAGAGCGTTACCTGAATCTAGTTTATTTGGGAGGTGGAGCTTACGGTGTGGCAGATGCAGCATGGGTGTACTTCAGTAAATCGCCAGACCAACTTTCTCTAGCAGAAATGGCAACCATTGCCGGATTAGCTCCCGCTCCCAGCTCATACTCCCCAGACAAAAATCCTGAAGCTGCCAAACAACGGCGAAATCTAGTATTGCAGCGAATGCAAGAAGATGGAGTGATTACAGCAGCCCAAAGGCAAGCAGCTGCTCAAGAACCACTCACCTTAAAAAGCAGTATGCCCAAGCGGCTGCAAGTAGAATCACCCTACTTTACCAGCTATATTCAAAAAGAATTGCCGAAGTACGTTTCTGCCGATGTACTCGCAGGTGGAGGTTTAGTAGTGGAAACTACCCTAAACCAAGATTGGCAAAAGGTAGCAGAAGAAGCAGTTGCCAAAACCCTGCGAAATCAAGGCCGTTGGGAGAACTTTAAACAAGGTGCAATGGTTGCCATTGACCCCCGCAACGGCGAAATTCAGGCAATGGTTGGCGGAAAAGACTTTGGTAAAAATCAGTTTAATCGAGTTACTCAGGCACAACGTCAACCAGGATCGACATTCAAAGGGTTTGTATATGCTACAGCGATCGCGATCGGCAAAAACCCCTACGACAGCTACCTAGATGCACCCTATGTAGTAGATGACTATGAACCCAAAAATTACGGTGAAACCTTCCGGGGCTGGATGAGTATGCGGGATGCCCTCACCCGTTCCATCAACATAATTGCGGTGAAGGTGTTGATTGATGTCGGATTTGAGCCAACCATTAAACTTGCCCGTGATATGGGGATTAAATCTGAACTCAAGCCCACCTACTCCCTAGCTCTTGGCTCGAATGAAGTGAATCTGCTAGAGTTAACCAGCGCTTACGGCAGTTTTGCCACTCAAGGATTGCACACAGAAGTTCATGGTATTCGCCGTATCCTCAACCGCCAAGGCAAGGTGATCTGGTCATCCGATTTCAAGTCCAAACGGGCCCTTGATGCTGATAGTACCGCCATTATGACCTGGATGCTACGCAACGTTGTGCAAGCGGGCACTGGTGGTGCTGCTCAATTAAATGATAGACCCGTTGCTGGGAAAACAGGTACTTCTGATGAAGCCCGTGATTTGTGGTTTATTGGCTACATTCCCCAACTGGTAACAGGGGTTTGGCTAGGTAACGATGACAACCGCCCCACGTATGGCAGCAGTGGTAGCGCTGCTTACACCTGGCACGAGTTTATGGAAAAAGCGGTAGAAGGGATGCCAGTAGAAAAATTCCCCGAACGACCCAAATTAGAAGGACGCAAAGGCACTATCAAAGCGCAGCGGATCAAGCCCGGACGAGTGCTTAATCGCCCTCTTTCCTCTGATGAATCAGAAAAAGTCAGCTCTGACGATAGCGGCTCATCTAGGAGGCGAAGAAGCAGAAGGAGGTATTCACAAGAAGCGCAACAATCAAATGATGATACTCCAAGACGTAGACGGCGGCGCGATCGCACTGAAGAGGCAAGTTCTAGTAATTCTACTTCAGAATCCTCTAGTTCACGGCGACGATCTAGACGAGTAGAATCAGATTCTTTGCCACCTCGAAGAACTCGGCGATCATTATCCCCGAACAACACAGGATCGCAACAGTCTTCTTGGCGAGATAGACTCAGACCTCCTCAAGAGTGAGGGGAGTAAGGGAATGGGAGCAATACGTTTCGGTTAAGGGGGAAAGGGGAAAGGCTCAAATTTCCCCCTTGCTCTTTAACCTTTTTCTAGGTAATAACGAAGCTAAGAAGTATTTATAACGAAAAGTATTAAGAGTGGGAGAGTGAAGGAGTGGAAGATAATTTTGAAAACTCCCCCTCTTGTCTTCCCCTCCTTTGGATTAATGCAATATCTACCTATTTGCTCAAACTTGGGGAGGATGTTAAGTGATATTCTCGTTTTATAGTGTCTTAACAAGTGTTATCTAACGCAGGAGAATATACTCATGCATTTATTTATGCAAACAGCAGCGGATGCTGCCGCCAATGCCCCGCATTTTCCCTATGCTTTTACCTTGGTCTATGTCGTTGGTTTTATTGCTGCTGTAACCATTGGTTCAATTGCTTGGTATAACTCAAAACGCCCCGCAGGTTGGGAAAGCAAAGAGCGTCCTGACTTTGTACCTAAGGTTGAAAAAGAAGAGACTCCGGGTCTGGGAGAACCGAAGTCATAATTTAGTCATTAGTCATTAGTCATTAGTCATTAGACTATAGACTTTTGACTATGATTTAGTTTTGAACTTCAACCCAACGACGGTAAAGCTTTTGAATTTGCTTGAGAAGCACTGTATAAGCTGGTTGAGTTGACTCATTAGCCTTCGCTAAATCCTGTAATTTCGTCAGAAGTCTTGCTTCTTCTGTCGCTACTTCTCCATCGCTGTAAATTAATCCGCTGATGGCTTCAATTAAGTTTTCACAATCTTCAAGGCTGGGGCGATCGCCTAGATACTCCGCTACCCAGTCATAGCACTCTTGTGGCTGTACCGGAACTAATTCGTATAGCCAAGGCTTAATTTCTGGATCGGTAGCCAAACCTTTTGCTTGGGCTATTTCGCGCAGATATTGCCGTTCTTCTGGTTGGATTCTGCCATCAATCCAAGCAGCTCCTATTAAGATTTTAACTAAGTTTTTCACATTAGACTGAGTAACCATTGCTGCCTCCTCTGGTAGATTCGGGCCTCAATCAAATAGTACAATCCCAAGCAGTATTCATTCGTAATTATTGGTTTTTCTTAAGCGCACCATAAAGAAGCCATCCATGTCCTGTTGCTGAGGCCAGACTTTAAACCAACCTTGAGGTGTGGTATAAGCATAAAGTAAATCAACATTGGGAGACTCAATTTGCCAACCAGGTGACTCAGCTAAAAATTCTGAAATAACTTCTTCGTTTTCTGCTGGATGCAGTGTACAGGTGGCATAAACAAGTACACCACCATGTTTGATAAAAGTCGATGTATGTGATATGAGTTCTCTCTGGAGCATCGAAAGTTCCTGGACAGATTTTGGAGTCTGTCGCCAACGAGCATCAGCATGACGGTGCAGGGTTCCCAAACCAGAGCATGGAGCATCAAGTAATACGCGGTCTGCGATGTTCTGAAACTGAGTGAAGTGGCGGCTATCACCAGTGCAAACTTGTATAGATTGCAAATTCAGCCGTTGAGAATTTTCTTGGAGTTTACGAAGCCGAGAGGGAGTGCGATCGCAAGCCCAAATTTGCCCTTTATCTGCCATTAACTCAGCTAAGTGAGTTGTTTTACCCCCTGGTGCAGCACAAGCATCAATTACTATTTCACCTGGTTGAGGATCGAGCAAATGGCCCACTAATTGAGCGCTACTATCTTGTACAGTCCACCAACCCTCGTTGAAGCCAGGTAGTTTTTGAATTGGCCCAGAACTACCAATCAATCTTAACGCTTGAGGCAACTTGGATCGCCGTACTAAAACACCAGCAGATTGCAAAGCCGCCTCAACTTCCTCAATTGAAGTGCGAAGCGGGTTGATTCGTAAGTCAATTGTTGGTGACTGGTTCATCCATTCACATAGTTGTTCTGTCTGTGTGAAACCTAGTTGTTCAAACCATACTTGAATAATCCAGTCAGGAAAGCTGTGTAAAATGCCCAAGCGTTCCACGGGGTTTTCTGGAAGTTGTAGAGGATCTCCTCCTCTGTGTTCTACAAGACGGATATACTGCCGCAATAAACCATTCACAAAACCTGCAAGTCCAGAAAAACGGTTTTCTTTAGCTAGTTGGACAGTAGTATTTACAGCCGCAGAATCGGGAATACGCTCTTGATAGCGTAATTGGTATAAGCCTAGATGTAAGATAGTGCGGAGGTCTGGATGTTGTTGATGAGATTTCTTGTTAGCGATTTGGTCGATCAGGGTATCAAGGGTGCGTTGCCTCCTGACAGTGCCATAAACTAATTCTGTCACTAGACGGCGATCGCTATCTTGCAAATTAGCTTTTTGCAGCACTCTGTCTAAGGCAACATCAGCATAAGCCCCCTTGTGAACGTCTCGCAAGGCGATAAAAGCTAGTTGACGGGTATTTGTCATGAAAATATTATACCTAGCTTGAACATTGAGCATTCGGCATAGAGATTTTCATCTTTTGTTGTGAGTGCAACTCACGGCGTCTCTTGCAAAACTTTTTGCTGTGTTTATCTGTGGTTCATTTTTCACTGATTCGCATTTTTGCAAGAAGTTTATTTAAGGTGTTGAATTTGAGCTATCTCTTTTGTGAGGATATGAAAATTTTGAATTTTTAAAACAATTTATTTACATTTTGACAATAGCAAAAGCCCCCTTTGAGTTACAGGGAGCTTAAAAATAAACTTTATACCTGGACGGCAAACTCACTCTACCCAAAGATTAAGCATATTTATAAGCCAGAGTTATATCATTATCAATACCAATAACAGACGCTATCGAGACATATATGGATCTACGCTGGCGATTTCAAACTCACACGCTCTAGAAACAACTTCTGGGGGTAATTTATCAAAACTAACCAGTGGTAAATAACTGGGGTTTGCCATCAGTTCTTTTGCTAATAAAAACCCAGTGATTGTCCAAGTTTGATATTTCCTAGCTTGTTTGCCAATCAGTCGCCCTTTCTTCCCATCGTAATACTCTGGCCATTCATCTTCACTCAACCGTGTTTGGGCAATTTCAATAGCCTTTCTTGCCAAACCTGTTTTATTGGTTTTTACGGATGCGGCTGCTAACATCCACATTAAAACTGGCCAACTACCAGCATTATGATACGACCAAGGTATATTTTTGGGGTCGCATCCAGTTACAATTCTGTACTCTTCATGTTCCAAAGCTGGGAAACAAATTTTCATTGGCATATCTCCCACTAAGTCATCCCATCGATCCTCAATGAGAGTCATAATCGCTTGTGACTGTTCTTCAGTAGCCAGGTCTGAAATGATCGCCATCAAGTTTCCTAGTGAAAAGAAACGAGTATCTAGCTGTGATGGGCCAACATTACCAGCTAGATAACCACCTTTTTTTGGCAGCCATTTATCTAATTCATAATAGGGAACTGAGTCTACATATATATTGAATAAATTTACAGCAGCCTTGCCATATTCTTCACTTTTGAAGCGATAAATTGCATTCAGACGATTAATATCTATCCAATAATGCTGGCGTATATGAGCACATAATAGAGGTAAGCGATTATCAATAGCTCCAACAATATCGTGATTGCCCTGACAAATTAGTAGCTCACGAGATGCCCGCAAAGCCGCATAAAATAGAACTTGAAGTTCTAGAGGATGCCCATAGATACCCATACGACGGTCAATCATACAAGCACCATCTGGAACCAACAGTGTTGGATACATATCAAAACGATTTGCTAAGCAGATTTCCATGATTAGCTTGATACCGTTTTGAAATTCCGGTTGATAGGCTAGAGAAAAATCTTTTGTAGCAACTACATAAGCACGCAATAAGATAATCCACCATAGACAGGAATCAACTGGTGTAACTCTGGCGATCGCATGTTCACCAAAGTCAGCTTCTAAATATTCTTGCCCATTATCTGAGACAACTTTAAAGCTAGCTGGTATTAATCCTCGTCCAGGCTTATACGCATCTAATGCCCTTTCTTTAGGCTGTAACTTTAAGGTTTCTTCTAGAAAATTGCGAACAATATCTGTTCTACCTTTAATCAGAAAAATGAGGGCTGAAGAGACAAAATCCCGAATAAAGCACTGGTCATAATTAAGTGCTTCTACAGATGCATCATAGGCAGCTACCGTACCCACAGGGCGTCCTTGATAGTAAAGAATTGACTTTTCTAATGCTTCCCACGCTTCTATTTCTATATTTTTAGTTGTTTCTATTTCATTTAGTTGCATCGCCAGAATAACTCCATTTGGGTTGTGAACTTTTAGTAGATGCGCTTTTATTTATTATTTTTGCCACTCTCACAATTACTAGGATGATTTTTTGGAATAGCAAATATAATTATTTCAAAAGTTAGTCCAGCAACAACAGCTAAAGCTGCTTATTTTTATGCAGTTTGATTTACTGTCTGTTTGCTTTTAATCAGCTATCCTTTTGGTGAATTACAGTTGTTGTTATTCAACCAAGCATTAACATGATTACTAAAAACAGTCATGCAAGATAAATTTTTAGACTATTTCTTATTTTGTTTTCATGTCCGGCATCTTTGCTTGATCAAACAAAAACATATCTCCGGCACTGTTTAAGTTTCACGTTAAGCTTAAACGACACTCAGGATATTTGCTTAAGCAGGATTTAGTTTTTGAGACTAGAAATTAAATTATTCCCCTATGACTTAATAATTTATAACTTTTTTTCAGAATATGCAATAAGAGAGCTTGAATTATTTAAGATGTCAATACTTCTGAAGGGCTATATATTTTACCTTACTGTTTTATTCTATGGGGAGCTTAGGCAAGTAAAATCAAAAAAGGTAAAGTAATCAGGAGTAAAAACAGCTTACAGCTTTATATCACGTTCTAGAAAGCGACTGAAGCCTAAAAAAGTGGAAATAAGCTAATTTTTCAAACAATAACAAAACCTTAATCATTGAACTTAAAGAATCGTAATGATGCTGGAGGAAGATTTGAGTGAGTAATTTTGCTCAAGTTAAAAAGTAAGCAGGTGCAACAGCCTCTTGTATAGATCCTTGGCTTAGTTATCCAGGTATTGTTCACTTTTTTGGGATGATGTAATTTTGTCAGCTTTTATATGTAAAGAACTGTAACTTGCTACACTAATATCTGCATTGAAGGAATGTAGTAGATATTTTTGTAGAAGCGTAGCCGCGCAGAAGTGAGGGGGTTGCAGTCTTCTCTACAAGAGGCTGCGCCAACGCCGAATACGCCTAATGTCCATTCAAGACAACGATCATGATTGATTTTGAACTTTGGGATACGTTACTTCGTCAGTATGTTGATCAGCAGGGTCGTGTAAACTATCTTGCTTGGAAAACAGAGCAACCCCAAGTGCTGGCTGATTGGTTATCGAGTCTAAAGCAGTTGCATCTTGAATCAAATTCCCAGCCTTTAGAGGAATTGGCATTGTGGATCAATCTTTACAATGCGTTTACTATCTCGACGATTTTGGAACGATACCCGCTCAAATCAATTCGTCCAAAAATTCTAGGGGTTCCTAACTGGCTTGGTTTCCTATGGTTCTTCCAACGTCGGGTTTATGAAGTTTTTGGCAAGCATTATAGTTTAGCTCAAATCGAGAACCAAATTCTGCGAGACAAATTGCAAGAGCCACGAATTCATTTCTCAATTGTCTGTGCTTCGGTTGGTTGTCCGTTACTGCGGGTAGGAGCTTACTTTCCTGAGCAAGTCATTGAGCAGTTAAATGAAGATGCTCGTCGCTTTATTAACAATCCTGAAAAAGTCCGTTACGATTCCCTAAGCAAAACGCTCTACTGTAGCAAAATATTCAAGTGGTATCGTCAAGACTTCTTAAAGGTTGCGCCCTCTATTCCAGAATATATTCGTTCTTACCTGGAAACAGACTTGCCCTTAACTGCTGCAACGCCGATTTCCTATCTCTACTATGACTGGAGCCTTAATCAGCGAATATCTTGATAAAACTGCTTGAGATAGGTTGCTCTGACACCAATACCCCACAAAAGACCAATGTACAGATAAATTGCCGTAGCTTTCCAGCTACCCCATTTCGCCACACGCCGATCAGAACTTTGAACGATCCGGTTCACCTGATAAATACGTCCTTTTTTCACTAATTTAAGGCATAAATCTCCATCTTCCATAATTGGCAATGCCTCATCAAATCCACCACAATCCCAAAAATCAGTTCGACGGCAGAACATTACCTGATCTCCAAACAAAAGGCGCAATCCTTTAAAAAACAGGTGAGGTTTAAACAGTAATGGTGCGTAGTAGGTTTTGAGATAATTATGTAGGGAGATGCCCCAACGAGTTGTTTGAGATCCTGTCATTAGAGAAATAAACCCTCCACAAGCAACTGTTGGATTTGCCAGAGTTTGCTCGATTACAGCAATGAGATCATCCGGTATCCAAGTGTCTGCATGAAGAAAGCAAAGGATATCTCCAGTTGCATCTGATGCTCCGTGGTTCATTTGAATAGAACGTCCACGCTGCTGACAGGAGAGAACTTGTATATTTAGCGCCTGATTGAACGACTCAATATTTTGCTTTGCGATCGCTACTGTCTCATCTTCGCTACCACCATCCACTACTATCACCTCTTTAGCAGGCGGATTAAGTAAAGTCAGTAGGCGCAATATACGCCCTAAGCTGGCTGCTTCATTTAAAGTAGGAATGACAATCGAAACTTGAGACATGCAGCTTAAGTAGTTTTATTGCTGCTTTTATTTTACTTGCTTAGTGTCGATGGATTTTAGCCCAAAGAAAAATCGAGTAATGTTTAAGCGCTTGATTAATACATCGTATAAAAAACTTATGATAACAACAGATGCAGTACTGATAATCAAAAACTTTTCTAATATGCCCAAATTCCATTGCACAACGTAAAAAGCGATCGCAACCAAAACTGTCTGGTGTAACAAATAAACTGGATAAGAAGCTTGGGAGCAATATTGCAGAACGCTGTTATTAAATGCTAAATATCGCTGACCTAACCCAAGTATGGTAATTACCCAACACCAAGAATTAAAACCTCGGAATATTTGATAGAGAATATATTCCCAAGAATAACCACGTACGGGAAGAATATTAGTTGCCTGTACTCCGAAGAGAATGGACATAGTAATCACTGCTGTAAATAGCATCAGCGTTCGATATTGATCAACTGCTTGTCTAAATTTTGTGTCAGAACAAAGGAGAAAGCCATAAATAAAATAATGGAGATATAGCAACAAATTTGCCCAGTCATTATAGAGATTTTGGAAACCAAACCATTTGGGACGCAATGCGCCTTCAATCATTGCTAATGGGAAAGCAGGCAAGAATATAGCTCCTGGCTGTTTCATGAAAGTTGCAATAGTAGAATACCAAAACTTATCTGTTTGTTTATTGAAGAATAATAAAAGCGGCAGAGTAACAACAGACAACACAAATAGGTAAATTACAAACCACAAGTGAGCCCATTCAAAATTACCTTGGGGACGAATTCCGTTAAAAAACTGAGGGTAAAACTGTAAATAAGAACCAATATTTTGATGATGATTTAGAAGTTTGTAATAGACTTGAGGAGGAACCAGTACTAGAGTGCCAAATGTGAAAGGAATCAATAGTCGTTTGAAGCGATCGCTAACATATTGCATTGGTGTCCGCAACTGAAGAGAAAACCAAGTGGCAGACCCCGCAATCAAGAAAAACAATGGCATGTGCCACTGATGAACAAAGAAAATAAACCACCCAATAGCAGGATTTATTAAGTCATTTCTAATATAAAATTCGCCCAATTCACCTTGGTAAAAAACTGCGGCGGCGTGAAAATAAATTAGCAATAGTACCGCCAGTACCCTTAACCAATCCAGGTCATAACGTCTTTCAAAGTGACTGTTTGTATTATCTAAGTCGTCTTTTAAGTTCATTTATTTGCCGTAAGCCTAAACAAAATATTATCTATCGATTTGAAAGTTGATGTTGAGGCTGATTACTGAAGTTAATTCTATATATCTGGATATTTTCGTACTATTCCTAAGCATGGTATCTAGCTCTCAAAAGTTTTCCCCACATTGCATCATAGGGATGAACAAAATGTGTTGGATACTGATCATCTTTAAAAATGGGTCTGCCTTCATTTGCCCACTGAAAAATACCACCGTTTAAGTTGAAAATGCGGGAGAAACCTGCCTCATCAAGCTGCTGGGCTAATTTGGCGCTACGGTAGCCAATAGAACAGTACACAACAATTGGTGTGTTGTTTGAAACTCTTGAGAGTGCTGATAAGTCAGGTGTAATGGGATTGATATGTATAGCCGCTTTCAGGTGGCTTACCTCATACTCTGCTTGATTCCGCGCATCTAGTATAAGAGGCTGTGGCTTTGTAGAGTCTAATAGCCACTGAGCAAATTCTTTAGTTTGAATCTGGTGGACACCTGGAAAGGCTAGCCTAATGAAGAATTTGAGGAACTTAAATATAAGCGATCGCACCTTTTAAAACGCTCTCTCTTTCAAAGGTAATTTTAAGCTGTAGGTATTAATTTTAGATATAACGGTATTTTAATAGCTCTAATTAAGAAAGCAGAATTCAGTCTTTGGCTTAGTAAAACTTAATAGAAACAAATTGAAAAATACAAAAAATTAATGTAAAACGTGATATTAGGAGCCGGAAAATTTTCCCCTTTTTTCATCCAGTCTCCCTGGGGAAGTTAGTTCTTTGGTGTGAGGTAATTCAATAAATTTCCGGCGATAGGGAGAAGGTATTTAGCGAAACTTTTTGAAAACAGCTTAACTCTCAATTCCTCAGAATTGGGAACATTGTTGTCAGCAACTTATAAACAACATAGCCATGACCACAACTCTAGGAAGAAGCGAAAGCGGGAACCTGTGGGATCGGTTCTGTCAATGGATTACTAGCACCGATAATCGGCTTTATATCGGCTGGTTTGGGGTTTTAATGATTCCTACCCTGCTAACCGCTACTATCTGTTTCATCATTGCCTTTATTGCTGCTCCTCCTGTCGATATTGACGGCATTCGAGAGCCAGTTTCTGGTTCTTTATTATACGGCAACAACATTATCACTGGTGCTGTTGTACCCACATCCAACGCCATTGGTTTGCATTTCTACCCAATTTGGGAAGCTGCTTCAATGGATGAATGGCTTTACAACGGCGGGCCTTATCAACTCATTGTTTTGCACTTTTTAATTGGAATCTTCTGCTGGCTTGGTCGTCAATGGGAGTTAAGCTACCGTCTAGGGATGCGTCCCTGGATTTGCGTTGCCTACTCGGCTCCTGTAGCTGCTGCGACTTCTGTTTTCTTGATTTACCCAATTGGTCAAGGTAGCTTCTCTGATGGGATGCCTCTGGGCATTAGCGGTACTTTTAACTTCATGTTTGTGTTTCAAGCCGAGCATAACATCCTTATGCACCCATTCCATGAACTGGGTGTAGCTGCGGTGTTCGGTGGTGCGCTTTTTGCTGCGATGCATGGTTCTTTAGTGTCTTCTTCTCTAGTCAGAGAGACAACTGAAAGTGAATCTGTCAACTACGGATACAAGTTTGGTCAAGAACAAGAAACCTATAGTATCGTAGCGGCTCACGGTTACTTTGGGCGGTTAATCTGGCAATACGCCAGCTTTAACAACTCGCGTTCCTTACACTTTTTCTTAGCTGCTTGGCCTGTAGTTGGTATCTGGCTCACGTCATTGGGTATTAGCACGATGGCGTTTAACCTCAACGGGTTCAACTTTAACAACTCAATACTTGACTCCGAAGGTCGTGTAGTTAATACATGGGCAGATATCCTAAACCGCGCCAATCTTGGTATAGAAGTGATGCACGAGCGCAATGCTCACAACTTCCCGCTGGATTTGGCTGCGGGTGAAGCGATACCTGTAGCTTTGCAAGCACCAGCGATTCACGGTTAATTCTCAAGTCTTGCTAAATCAAAAGCGCCCTCCAGAAATGTAGGGCGCTTTTGATTGAAACTGCTTCATAATCAGTCTTAATAAAAAACTGCTCTTACTTTAATTTGCACTATCAGGGCAAGCAACAGTCATCTTTAAAGTTTGGTCTTGCCTGCTGAGTTTCCAGAGGTATCAGATGAAGGACGATCGCTTAACATCTAGATAAAGAGTAGCCATTAGTTTTATGACAGTAGCACCGATCACAAAGCAGTATATCGAACAACGAGGTAAAGGTTATTGGATCGAAAGCACAGGCATTTCTCCAACGGGTTTAAGATTGACTTAAAAAAACTATACTTTAGCTTCTGTCTAGATTTTTACCAGTCAATTCAATAGTAAGATCTAAAACTTAAAATCCAAAATCAACATGGCAGACCTAACTCCTAATTCTAGTTTTAGCTTGACGCTGCGCTTGCAGATTCCCAATCGTGTAGGGATGTTGGCGTCGGTAACGCAGGCGATCGCCACCACTGGTGGTAATCTTGGTCAAATTGATTTAATCGAGCAAACCCGTAACGAGTCTACCCGCGATCTTACTGTTGATGCTGCTAGTACTGAACACGCTGAGACGATTGTGCAAGCAGTGAAAGCATTGCCAGATATTAAGTTACTGAGTGTTTACGATCGCACCTTTAATCTGCATCGCGGTGGCAAAATTAGTATTGCCAGTAGAATTCCCTTAAGAAGTGTTTCCGATTTAGCAATGGCTTACACACCGGGAGTTGGTCGAATTTGTACTGCGATCGCTCAAGATCCTGAAGAAGTTTACAACTTAACCATTAAGCAAAATACCGTAGCTATTGTTACCGATGGCAGCGCTGTTTTAGGATTGGGCAATCTCGGCCCTGCTGCTGCTTTACCTGTGATGGAAGGTAAAGCGATGCTATTCAAAGAATTTGCTGGACTTGATGCTTTTCCCATTTGTCTCGCTACCCAAAATACAGATGAGATTGTCCAGACAGTCAAGAATCTCGCTCCTGTTTTTGGCGGTGTGAATCTAGAGGATATTGCTGCTCCTCGCTGCTTTGAAATTGAACAGAGATTGCGGCAAGAATTAGATATTCCGGTTTTTCACGACGATCAGCACGGTACGGCGATTGTCACCTTGGCAGCATTGTTTAATGCCTTGAAACTGGTGCATAAGTCAATGGCGGAAATTCACATTGTGATCAATGGTGCTGGGGCGGCTGGGGTGGCGATCGCTCGGTTACTCCGCAAGGCTGGGGCAGAAAAAATCTGGATGTGCGACTCTAAAGGCATTATCTCAACTAGTCGCACTGATCTAACCGAAGAAAAGCGCGAATTTGCGGTGAAAGCCCAAGGTACTCTAGCTGGTGCAATGCAAGGAGCAGATGTATTTATTGGCGTCAGTGTACCGGGAGTTTTGACACCAGAAATGGTGCAATCGATGGCGAAAGAGCCAATTGTTTTTGCAATGGCAAATCCCATTCCTGAAATTCAGCCGGAATTAGTCAGCAACATTGTAGCTGTCATGGCTACAGGTCGCAGCGATTATCCAAATCAAATCAATAATGTCCTAGCTTTTCCTGGGGTGTTTCGTGGTGCTTTAGATTGTCGAGCACAGACAATTACCACCACAATGTATCTAGAAGCAGCTAGTGCGATCGCCTCCTTAGTCAAGCCTTCAGACTTGACTCGTGAACACATTATTCCTTCAGTCTTTGATGAGCGTGTCGTCGCCGCTGTAGCTGCTGCTGTGCAACGCGCCGCACGTGAAGAAGGTATCGCTCGGAGTTAATACACCATAGATTGTCCTTTGTTATTAGTCATTTGTCCTTTGTAAACTCAAATGACTAATGACTAATGACTACATCGAATCCTAAACTAATCCAATTAATATTCATTACAAAGTCACCTTTAGACAGTAAGGAATTAGTCACAGCGATCGCAGCGTAAAATAACAGATGAGATTTGAACTTTCTTATATATGACAGCAAACCCACAAACTTGGTATATTGTCAAGCTTCCTAATGGCAATTGCGAAATTATCCCCAACGACCAAATTGAGGACAATAATCCAGAAATTATAGAACATTGGGGGCCTTTGGCTTCTCAAGACGAAGCGATCGCCCGTCGCGTTGGATTAATTAGGGCTGGCAAGTGCCAACCCCAATAAATTCAAAATGCTAAATTTGTAGTATTTAATTGTTTGCTGGCGTAGTGGTGTTCCTAACAGCAGTTCGTTTACGTAATATTTCTACTGCTTTAGCAAACTGAGGATCTGCTAATGTACCGATTTTGTCACGCTCATTAAGCCACAAGTCCTGTCGCTGGGCATCGGTTAAATCCACCTTGACATCTGGATCAACGCCATGCTTATTAATATCTTTACCACTAGGGGTATGATATTTAGCAATTGTTACTGCCAATCCTGAGCCATCTTCCAAGGGACGCACTGATTGTACTAAGCCCTTACCAAAGGTTTGAGTCCCTACAACAGTGGCACGCTTATTATCTTGCAACGCTCCTGAGAGAATTTCGCTAGCACTGGCTGAACCTTTATCCACCAGCACCGCCATTGGTTTATTCGTCAAAGCCCTACCATTAGCCTCTTCGCGCTCTTGCTCACCCTGACGGTCAATAGTAGAGACAATTGTGCCTCTATTGAGCCACATTCGAGCAATTTCTACACTAGAGAATAGCAAACCACCTGGATTACCACGTAAATCGAGAATATATGCAGATACCTGTTTGGCTTCTAAATCTTTGATGGCGTTCTGCATTTCTTTTCCAGCATTAGCGCTAAACTGATTCAGGCGAATGTAGCCAATGTTGCCTGCTGGAGTTTGCTTTTGGGAGTAGCGTACCGGATGAATTTCAATCCGCGCCCGTTTGATGTCAAACTGTCTTGTCTGACCATTACGTTGAATCATTAAGCTAACTTGCGTTCCGGCTTCACCTCGAATCAGTGATACCGCTTGGTTAGTATCCATTCCCTTGGTACTTTTGCCGTTGATGCTAAGGATGACATCTTTGGACAAAATCCCGGCTTTAAAGGCTGGCGTATCCTCAATTGGCGCAATTACAACCAACTGCTTAGTTTTTTCATCCTGAGAAATCGTGATCCCAATCCCTGTTAGTTCCCCAGAGGTATCAACTTGCATATTCTTGAATTCCTGCGGATCCATAAACCGGGTGTATGGGTCTTCTAGCTTTTTGAGCATTTCCCGGATGGACTTATATGCTTCCTGCTGATTACTGTAGGACTTGCCCAAGTATTCCTTACGAACAGCCTGCCAATCTACTTGATTAAAAGTGCCGTCTACGTAATTTCGGTATATAATTTGCCATACATCATCCACCAACGCCTTAGGACTTTCTTTAAATAAAGCCTGACCTCGCGAGTGAATGCCAAGACTAGTAACAGCAATTGTGGAGAGTGTCACTGCCGTAGCACCCAAAACAAGCCTACTTTTTGTAATCACCATAATGACAGCTGTGTCAGAGGGAAAATTTATAGTCAGTATGCTCAATCTAACACAGGGTAAACTGTACAGACTAAGCATGTGTTCTTAATTTAAACAAAATACTTGACAATCAGGCTACCTTAATAGTCGCCGCTACAAAATTTTTAGGGATTGAGCGTGGGGCGTTGGGCATTTGGGAAAGGGAAAGGGGTAATGGGAAAAGGAAAAAATTATCCCTTTCCCCTCTCTTACAAAGTTGAGCCAGTCTCTTGGGCGGGTTAAGCGACTTGTGCGTTAGCGTAGCGGTAGCGACGCAGGAGCGTTACTGGCGTCTGATGACTTCTCTACGAGAGGGCTTTGCCAACGCTAAAAGCGGGCTGCGCCGACAGATAGCGCAGCGTTAGCGATAGCTAGGAACGAGCGTCCGTAGGAGCGTCGAAAGCCTCTGTTACAAAGTTCTGTTCGCCTTGGCGTTGACGGAGCCATCGCTATGCGGGTCTGACTGCCCAATCGAGGAAGCCTCTCTACGAGACGCTCCGCGTAGCTTGCTTCCCCGTAGGAGTACGGCTCAGACTTTGCGCTTTGCCCTTTAACCTTTTCCCTCTTTAACCAGTTCCTTTACGGTTCTACCCAGCGTTCATCTGCCTTAATCAGGTTAATTAATTCCTCTACACCTTTGTCTTCTGGAACTTTTTTAATTTCTTCTCTGCCACGATACAAAGAAATATAACCAGGGGTCTTACCCACATAGCCATAATCAGCATCCGCCATTTCTCCTGGCCCATTGACAATACAGCCCATAACTGCTATGTCTAACCCCGTGAGATGTTTAGTAGCTTCCCTGACTTTGTGTAGTACTTCTTCAAGGTTAAATAGAGTACGTCCACAGGAAGGACAGGCGACATACTCCACCATTGTCTTCCGCAATCCCAAAGCTTGCAAAATGCTATAGCAGACGGGAATTTCTTTTTCTGGTGGTTCTGTAAGTGACACGCGAATTGTATCACCAATGCCATCAGCAAGTAATGTGGCAATACCAGCTGTGGATTTAATTCGCCCATATTCGCCATCACCTGCTTCCGTGACACCCAAATGCAGCGGATAATCCATCCCCAAGTCATCCATGCGTTTGGCTATTAAGCGGTAAGCGGCTACCATCACTGGTACTCGCGAAGCTTTCATCGAAATTACTAAGTTGCGGAAGTCCAAAGATTCACAGATGCGAATGAATTCTATGGCAGATTCCACCATTCCCTCTGGTGTGTCACCGTAGGTAAATAGCATTCTTTCTGCTAGGGAACCGTGATTTACCCCAATTCGCATCGATTTACCTTGGTCACGCAAAGAAACTACCAGAGGTTCTAGAGTTTCGCGGATTTTTTCACCAATTTCGTCAAATTCAGCTTTGGTATACTCGGTTCTATTAGGATTTGGTTTTTCAAACACATACAAACCTGGATTAATCCGCACTTTCTCTATGTGTTTGGCGACCTCCACAGCGATTTTAAGGCCATTGTGATGCACATCAGCCACAATTGGCACATCTCGGTAAGTTTTAATTAACTTTTGTTTAATTTCTGCTAAAGCTTTAGCATGAGCCATACTTGGCACGGTAACGCGAACAATCTCGCAACCAATTTCGTGTAGACGACGAATAGCCGCCACAGAACCATCAATATCAAGAGTATCTTCGTTGATCATCGACTGCACCACAACGGGGAAGCCACCACCAATGATGACATCTCCCACTTTTACAGGGCGGGTTTTACGCCGCTTGATGGTTGTATCAAAAGTGGATTGACTTGATGTGGTATTTGAAGTATTTACTGTGGGCAGAGTTTGCATAACCTGATTGAGTAAATTTGCTGTAGCTAAAATATCTGATCTGATAAATCTCTGTTTCCCAGATTGCCACAGGTGGGGCTTTTTTGGACAATTAATGTAGAAAAAAAAGGGAGAATGATACCAAATGAGAGACAACCAAAAGATTTACAGATTTTTCTGATCTATCAAAATATGTAACTTTAAAGCTTTTCTAACTGAGTAGTGTGAGTTGCGTTAGCGAATCTTAACGTACTCCTACGGGGAAGCAAGCTACGCGTAGCGTCTCGCAGAGAAGCTATCGTTCTAATACTGAATTGTAAATATTATCAGCGCACTTCTAATTCTATGAACAAACCTTTCATACCTGTAATTCATTCAATTCCTAGCGGTGCAGCTTTAATTGGCACTGTACTCGACAAATATCCAATTAATAAACTCTGTAGCTGTAAGTTATACAAGCGAGGGCTAAATGATACGTATCTGGTAGAAACAGAGGAAGAAAAGTACATTCTGCGGGTTTATCGGCGTGGTTGGAGAAATAAGCAAGAGATAGATTTTGAACTGGAATTACTAACGTTTTTACATGAGCAAAAGCAGCCAATTGCTTACCCTATTGCGAGAATTGACGGCGGTTTCACTACAGAAATTGCTGCACCAGAGGGAAAGCGCTATGTGGCTGTATTTTCTTATGCTTCTGGACATGCAGTTAATGACAAGCTTGATACTAAACAAAGTTATATTTTGGGAGAGGTGTTAGCAGAAATTCATCAGGTGCTAGATGCTTTTAAAAGCAGTTTTAGTCGCCCCATCTTAAATAACGAATATTTGCTTGATTGGTCAATAACATCAATTTTACCTCTCTACCAACACCGAAAAAAGGATCTTGATTTTATTCAGCACCAAGTTGATGAAATTAAAGACCAAGTTGCAGTATTGGAGCTACCTTTGTTAGTACCTGAATATGGAATCTGCATTGGTGATGTGCATTCAGGAAATGCCCATTTTACAGAACATAATGAGCCAACATTATTTGACTTTGACCAATGTGGCTATGGCTGGCGTGCTTTTGATATTGCAAAATTTTTACACGTAGCACTAAGGATGAAGATAGATATTACTGTAAGAAACAGTTTTGTAGAAGGTTATCAAACCATTCGTAAACTGAGCGAGTCTGAACTGGCATCAATTCCTGTGTTGATCAAAGCTGCTCATATTTGGGTAATGGGAATTAGCACAAATGTAGTTAGTGATGTTTTACCTTATGGGTGGTTTACGGATGATTGGCTTGATGAGCGGTTAGCGATGTTGAGAAGTTTAGATGATGCTAAATCTATATTTTAATAATACAAATATACTATTGTAGATATGTGCAGATGCGAAGGGGATTAGAGGCGATGTCTGGCGACAAGCCCTTTGGGTGATGCCTCCGGCACGCCAAAGGCGAACGCAGTCGCCTGGGTCGGGCTAACCCTCCCCGAAGTTTGGATCGGAGGAAGCCTCCGCTCCAACTTCTCTTCGCAGCGCTGTCTCACCGCTTTGCGTCTACGCGCACATCAACAGCTAAATTAGACTTATCACCAAATTGTTTGACGCCCATGCTAGAAAAAACTTCGACATTACCCATTCCCCAACACTTTAGCGCTGAAAAAGTCGGCGAAGTTTGGCGCGTACCTTACCAAGAACGTGCAGCCGAAGCTGAAGCATGGGCGAAACAAAATGATATCAAACCAGTATCTTCTGACAAAACCCGCATTTGTCTACTTCTAATTGATGTCCAAAACACCTTCTGTATCCCCGGATTTGAATTATTTGTAGGAGGAAAATCTGGAACTGGTGCGGTAAATGACAATCAAAGATTGTGTGAATTTATTTATTGTAACTTGGGAGCAATTACGACAATTGTACCCACACTGGATACTCACACAGCAACGCAAATTTTTCATCCTATTTTTTGGGTTAATGCCGCCGGAGAACATCCCATTCCAGCAGCTACTAATATTACTCCCACAGATATTGAAAAAGGTATTTGGAAAGTTAATTCAGCAGTTGCTAATACTATTACTAATGGAGATTATGAATTATTAGAAAAACATGCTTATCACTACGTTAAGCAATTAAGTAAAGACGGTAAATATCCTCTGATTGTTTGGCCTTATCATTCTATGTTAGGTGGTATTGGTCATGCTTTAGTTTCATCTGTAGAGGAAGCAATATTTTTCCACTGTATTGCTCGTCAAAGTCAGACACAATTTGAAATTAAGGGGGAGAGTCCATTAACAGAAAACTATTCCATCTTACGTCCAGAGGTGTTGGAAGATTTTGAGCAGCGTCCACTTGCTCAAAAGAACACACGTCTGATTAAGCAACTTTTAGAATTTGATGCCGTAATTATTGGTGGTCAAGCTAAAAGTCACTGCGTCGCCTGGACAATTGACGATTTATTAACAGAAATTAAACAGGTAGATGCTACCCTTGCTCAAAAAGTCTATCTGCTAGAAGATTGCACTTCTCCTGTTGTTGTTCCTGGTGTTGTAGACTACACAGAACAGGCAGATGCAGCATTTACAAGATTTGCAGAAGCAGGAATGCACATAATAAAATCTACCGAACCTATCTCATTATTTCTTTAAACCACAGGAACACAAAAATTTCCTCCGCGCTCCTTTGCGTTTCAAAACAAACCTCATTTCTTCAAATAACCCTTTGGATCTTCTGCTACCCAACCCAGAGATGAACTAGAACGCACTTCAAAATGAAGATGGGGTTGATTAGAAGTTGGTTTTCCACTAGTACCTACTGTTCCCAGTAAGGCTCCTTCTTTGACTTTCTGACCAACGGTAACTTTGATACTGTCAAGTTGGGCGTAGCGGCTTTGGAGTCCGCCACTGTGGTTAATGATGACCAATTTACCATAAGTACCTTGGTCATTAGCAAAGGCTACAGTTCCGGGAGCGATCGCTTCTACAGGAGTACTTACTGTTGCTAGTAAATCAATGCCGCTATGGAAGAAAACTTCATTTGTAGCAGGATTAATTTGCCAACCATAAGGTAATACTACAGTTGTTACTTGTGCCAAAGGATAACCAGCCAATGAAACACGGTTTTGCGTGCTTGTATCAGTAGGCGAAGGAGACTTAGTTATAGAACCATTTGGCGACCAATTTATCCCTGGAACAAACACAATTCTGGGGTCTTTTTGGCAGCCATTCACCTCAAACAATGTATCAGCACGGACTTTGTACCTTGTTGCTACTTGTCGCCAAGTTTGACCGCGAGGTACTTCAACAACAATGCCGTTGTAGGGAGGAATCTGAAGTACACTACCAACAGCAACAGCACCATTTTGCAAAGCTGGATTCATGCCGATAATAGTTGTGGGAACGAGATTGTAGCGCTGGGCTATGCTCTCCAAAGTTTCGCCACGAGCGACTTTGTGGCGTTGAAAGCGAGATAAAGCTGGAGTTGGGCAATCCCCTACAGCAGCATCGGCGCTGCTCAAGCCTGGTAGTATGGATGCTAGCCCCAAAGCGCTGACTAAGCTACAGAGAAATAGTTGACGATAGGGTAAAGTCATGTATGTACGTCAAGAGGGCGTTAACTTTAGATTTTAGATGGGGAATCTAAGATCTGGGAGATTGGGGATTAGTTACTTAAATAGAGTTGAGAGTACAGATTATTCCCTATCACCCAATACTTTCTCTTATTAAGCACTTCTTATCTCCTTTGTGGCCTGGGACAAGGTTAAAGGGAAAAGGGTAAGAGGTATTAGTCTTTCTCCTTTAACCGCAAGGCATTACCCTATCACTTGTCATCTCAAGCCTCTCCCCTAACCATAATCTGTGATCCCCAATACCTCATCCAAAATCCTGTCTATTCTTATGTAAATTAACCTGTCCACTTGCCGTTTGCTTGACTACACTTAGAAATTAGCAACTGCATTGCTGTCCTTAAGCGTAATAGTTATGAATTTATCCTTAAAGCAACTAGCCATTTATCTATCTTTACTGACGATTGGCAGCGGTGCAGGTTTGTTTGGCAGCCGCTATCTGTTACCACAAAATAACTTATTTCGGCGGCTAAAAAATGTCACAATGGCTTCGCCTCCAGAGTATGTAGTTCCTAATCCAGTCAACGGATCGATGGGAACTACTGGAAGCGATAATGTAAATTTTATTGCTACGGCGGTGCAAAGAGTCGGGCCGGCAGTGGTGCGGATTAATGCCACCCGCAAAGTAGCAAATCCCATATCTGACGCTTTGAAAAATCCCCTCTTACGCCGATTCTTTGGAGAGGATGAGCAACCAATTCCCCAAGAACGAATTGAACGCGGTACAGGCTCAGGATTTATTTTGAGCGAAAATGGGGAATTACTGACCAATGCTCATGTGGTGGCAGATACAGATACAGTACAAGTCACCCTCAAAGATGGTCGGACTTTTGAGGGTAAAGTGGCAGGAGTGGATGCTGTAACAGATGTGGCAGTTGTGAAGATCAGGGCGAATGATTTGCCGACAGTGAGGTTAGGCAATTCACAAAACTTGATACCAGGACAATGGGCGATCGCAATTGGTAATCCTTTAGGTTTAGATAATACTGTCACTATTGGCATCATTAGCGCTACAGATCGTACCAGCGCCCAAGTTGGTGTTCCAGATAAGCGAGTTAGCTTTATCCAAACTGATGCCGCAATTAACCCTGGTAATTCTGGCGGGCCCTTATTAAACGCCCAAGGAGAAGTGATTGGCGTTAACACTGCTATCCGCGCCGATGCTCAAGGACTTGGTTTTGCTATACCCATTGAAACCGCCGCCCGCATTGCTAGCGAACTATTTACCAAAGGGCGTGTGGAACATCCTTTCTTGGGTATTGAAATGGCAGACCTTTCTCCAACCAAAAAACAGCAGATTAATCAAGAAAATCAGCTCAACATTCAGCAGGATGCTGGAATTGTGATTAAAGGAGTTTTAGACGATTCTCCAGCTAAGCGAGGCGGACTGCTCCCAGGAGATATTATTCAAAAAGTTAACGGTAAAGCAGTCAAAACCTCAGCCCAAGTACAGAAGTTGGTCGAGTCTAGTTCAGTCGGAGATATCCTGGCGATCGAAGTCAACCGCAATGGAAAAATTCAAGCCTTCAAAGTGCAGTCAGGGACTTATCCCAAAAAGTAATCAAGAGTCATCTGCCCACAGTCAATATTCCAAAAACTTTTGATTTTTGACTGTTAATCATTGATTGTTAGACAAATTCTCTAACTGCATCCTTTGTTCCATCTGGCGCAGGAAATACCCCGTCATCATTGCCGATGCTAGAAGCCCAGCTAGGTTCTCCCGATCTGTAGTAATTTGCACATTGAAATTTTCTGCGGGGAGCATTCCCACTAGCCCTTGGACATTTTGCGAAATGATTTGTTTAATTTCGGGGCTGACAGATTGGGCTACGCGGGCTAAAACATCAGGAGACTGATGTTGTAGATATTTGAGCAACTGATTAGGGTAGTCCTCAGAGTGGTCGTTCAGAAGTTGATTGGGGTGTTCCTCAGAGTTGTCATTCAGAAAGTCAGGATTAAACACCATTGGCAGTTTTTTTTAGCTTAGTTGCTAATTCTACTCTAAACCATAGTACAAGGGTAGCGTATTCACCACGGGTATAAGTCCAGAAGACGAGGAGGGAGAGCTGGGGAACTAGGGGCACAGGGGCACAGGGGCAGAGGGGCTGGAGGGCTGGGGAACTGGGGAGATAGAAGGGGATAACTCTTGACTTTTGACCCCCTTATCTTCTCCACTCTCTTTATTCTGTTTTTATTTCTTGCTCTAGTTCTAGTTCTAGTTCTAGTTCTAGTTGTTGTTCTTTCTGGCTGGTGGGGAATATTTGCGGGAGTTGATCTATTTGGAAATACTGATGAAATTTTGGGGTTACTTGCAGCGAGTAAGAGCGAGAATCGCTGTCTCGGCGTTTCTTTACAAAACCGAGTTCGACGAGTTCCGGGACGTGTTGATATACTCCTGAGCCGCGCAGGTTAATCAAGTCGCTTTGAAGTATGGGACTATTGAGGGCGATCGCTGCTAAAGTCCGCAATGCACCTAAACCTAATTCTACTGGGATCAGCGTTTGCACTAAGTCGTGAAAGTCAGACCGCAGTTGCAAACTGTAACCATTTGGGGTTTCTACTACTTCTAGGGCGCTATCTCGGCGGGCATAGTTGTCTATTAGTTCAATCATGCCTTCTTCAACTGTCGCGCGATCGCAGGCGGCATACTCGGCGATTTCGCCGAGCGACAAGGGCTTACCCTTTAAATAGAGAATTGCTTCTATCTTCGTCGCTGTGGCTGTAATCATTTAGTCGTTAGTCATTAGTCATTGGTCATTGGTCACTAGTTATTGACACCTGACAAAAGACGAGTTCCAAGTGTGTGGGATCGTATCTTATTTATTCAAAAATGTCGAACAATATTTAAAATCGAATCAGATTAGTGGTTTATATTCAGGTGCAGGAAAGCCGGGAGATAAGGATGACAAGGCGAAGATGCCCCTCCGCCCCTCAGCTCCCCACCCTCTCACAAGCCTTTGCTTCTAAGAATAAATTCTGCGATCGCTAAATCTTGGGGAGTGGTCACTTTTAAATTTGTCTCCTCTCCCTGGACAATTTGGACTTCAATGCCGCATCTTTCAAACAAAGCAGCATCGTCAGTTACTTCCCAGCCTAAACGAACACCTTCGGCGTGGCACTGTTTTAATAATTTGACATCAAATCCTTGGGGAGTTTGTGCTGCCCAAAGTTGCCGTCGGTCTGGTGTACTCTGAATTATGCCATTGTCATCGACAACTTTAATCGTATCTTTGACGGGGACAGCAGCAATCAAACCGGAACAATGGCAAATGGCTTGAGCGCAAGAGTTGAATAAATCTGGTGTGACAAGACATCTGGCTCCATCGTGAATTAATACTTGTTTTGCATCTGCTGGTAGCGCCTGCAAGCCGTTGTAAACTGATTCTTGACGGGTTGAGCCTCCTTGAATCAGTTCCACTGGTTTAGTCAGCTTCAGATCGGCAAGAATTCTCTTGAAGTCTGACCAGTCAGTTGGTTGAGAAATAATTCCGATCCAACTGATTTTACTTGCTGCTTCTGCTGCTTTAAGAGTCCAAGCAATAATTGGCTGCGATCGCACTGTGAGCAGGAGTTTATTACGGTTACTCCCCATTCTTTTTCCGATTCCAGCTGCGGGAATTAGTAAATACACAGAATTCCTCAATCTTTAAGCTATATATTTTCCCCTAAAATAAGGAGCGAGTAAGCATCAATAAATATTATGCGAGTAGTAGCTCTTGTCCCTGGCGGAATTGGCGACCAAATTCTCTTCTTTCCGACTTTAGATGGCCTAAAGCGCTATTACCCCGACGCTCAGATAGATGTCGTTGTGGAACCCCGGTCAAAACCAGCCTACCGGGTGAGTAAGTCAGTTCAAGAGGTTGTTACCTTTGATTACAAAGACCGTAACAGTCTGGCAGATTGGAGCAACCTAGTGGGTACGATTCGCGATCGCGAGTACGATGTTGCTATTACTGTTGGACAAAGCTGGTTAGTTGGTCTTTTACTCTGGTTGACGGGAATTCCCATACGTATTGGCTATCAAGGTAAAGGATCGGTTTTTCTTACCAACTCTGTGCCGTTGAAAGCATCTCAGTATGCAGCGGCAGCATACCACGATTTGCTACAACCATTGGGCATCAATAGCCCTATTTCAGAGTTAACGGTAAGTGTACCGAAACCAGATATTGAGTGGGCACAAAAAGAACAGAAGCGGTTAGGAGTACATGAAACAGGCTATATCTTGATTCATGTCGGTTCTAGCCAGTTATCTCAGTCTAAAGGTCTGGAAAACGTTTATCCTGTCGAGAATTGGCAGCAGATTATTCAAGATTTACAACACAAGCAGCCAGATCTGCCTGTGGTGGTAATTAAAGAACCTGACAACGAGCAGTTTGTGCGATCGCTTTTGCAGTACTCTCCAGATATCAAAGTGACTTCTCCAGATGATCTTGGCAAGTTAACTGCTATGATTCCCGGAGCAAGTTTGATGTTATGTACTGACAGTGCGCCATTGCATCTGAGTGTAGCAACGCAAACTTATACCATTGCTCTATTTGGTTCGACAGATCCAGCCAAGGTATTACCAAAAAGTGATAAATTCCTTGCCATTAAATCCCCCACGGGCAAAGTAGCAGACATTGCACCCAATACAATTCTGGAGAAAATCTGGGGTGGCTAAACTAATAGTTTTTCAATAAGTTTCAAACAACTTCTGAGAAACTTTGATCATTTCTGTTATTTCTAGTGGCAGAGAAAAATTCGTACCCCAAAAAAGTCAGCGTAGCAGAGTTAAGTGCATCAGAAAAATAGGGATAGGGTTCGAGTACTAACTAGAGGATGCACTTTTAAGCTACTTTTAGCAATGTTTTGATAACTTAAACTGCGGTCTTCAAGGATAAACCCAAAAACCACTCGTACCCCTCTCTAAATCTCTGCTTACCATTATTCTCAACGATGCTACCGTGAGCTACAATGACTCGTTCAAAGTCCCAAGCAAGTATTTTTGTTACGGACTGTTTTACCTGATCTTTTTCTCGTGTAGAAAATTTCTCTAGCAATGACGGGCTAAGGGTTTTGTATCCTCCAATTACCCTAGCCGCTAATTGTGTGAGCAGCGAAAAGCTTTCATCAAAATTATAAGCTGTGTCTGTTAATACCAAGGTACGACTTTGTACATGAAAAAAGACACATTCATTGAGTAAATCCGGCCCACTCAAACCAAAGGTTCTAAAACCGTCAAACAATAAATATTGAATTTCATTTAAAAAACTGTTTTTATCTTCTTGGATTACCTGATCAATGGGAAGTTCAGGTGTTTTTGACTTTAGACCAGGTGCAGCCCAGAGCGTGGCTTTTGGGTAAAAAGCTTTAAAGTTAGATGTGAATAGGTAATGATAGAGATTTGGAGCAATAATGTGGGCAACATCTCCAATTTGATTAAGTTGTTGGATAGTTGACTCATCAATTTGGATGGGAGAAATAACGACTAGTTCACCATTTGCAAGGCGGATAACTGTCATTCTTGTGCCAACGCTAAGTCCAAAATACTTCAATGGTTGTTCAGCAACCCAAAGATTTTTGTCAATCTCCCTGAGCATAATAAACTGCAAACTATTGGTAGACGATATCTTTAATTATTCCAGAAGACAGAGAAGGCAGGAAGCAGAACCCACGCGCAACGACATGAGATTGAAAACTTGGATGATTTACAATGCTTGTCGGTTAAGGGTTAAAGGGGAAGGGGAAAGAAAAAACCTTTAACCCTTACCCTTTAACCTTTTGCCCAAATCAAATTCCTAGTTAAAAATGCTTAACTGAGTAGTATTGAGATGCTTTATATCTCGTTGTAAGTAATAATTAGCAGTTCTAAGTAAAAGTTGAAGATCCAAAAATCTAAGTTTTAATGGGTAAAATTCTTATTCACTCGTTATTTTACTTATTGTTATCAACAATTTTTAAAATATTTCAAATAAAGCATCATCTAATTCATAACCCAGCATTTGCGCCATAGATTTTAGCCGCGATAAACTGGGAATACCTTGCTGTTTGAGCCAATCACCTAAAATAAAGATTTTGCGCATCAAAAAGATTTCCAATGCTTCAGGATTGTATTGAATGCCTTCTTGGGAACTGAACTGGTGGGGTACAAGCATGGCGGCATAACGAGCAAATTCCCCAGCTTTCCAATCGAGTAAAAATGGCAACCAGGGATATTTGGCATCTAGGCGAATAAACCACAGGCGTACCTCTGGAATTTCTGAGAGTTCTCGCGGATCGCCAGGTTCCAAATCGTATTTTATATCAAAGCGTAGCTGCTGTTCATGGGATGCGGCTCCCTCTTGCAGCAGTTGCTCAATCACTGTTTGTGCAGGCGACAAATCTAGATTGTTAATGGAGTTGTTATTGAGTGCGATCGCGATTGTCATGGAGTCAGCAGCTACTTTCTTTATGCTTAATAGTAGGATCGAGAATCTACAGTAGCAGCTTTCAGCGATTGATGCTACATTTCCTGCAACGCAAAATTAAGAGAAATATGACTGAAACTCCTGGTTATACAAGTAAGTAGTTATATTTTTGATCAAGTATTTCAACTTACTAAGCAGATAAGAAACGAAGTAATTTTTGAATCTGATTTTGCGTTCTGAAGGGAGTTTTGCTAAACGATTGACACAAAATTTGCCAGCTTTAACAAGGGCAACGCCTGCATTCAGGTGGACATTAGCAACAATTTTAAGCTAAAGTTGTAATGAGTTTGTTTTAGATTAGGGTGTAACAAGGCAACTGCCAAGAAGCAAAAAGAATTATCGTCCCAACTTGTGACCTCCGCAGCATTACAAGCGAAAACGCAAGTATAGGTGAAAAGTTGGTGTGCAATATTCTTGCGTATAGAAAATAAACATTCAAAATTGAAACAAAAAAATTTCCCCAACAGTTAACAAACTGTAATATGCAAAAACAAGCGATTTCTACAAAACCAATTCGTTCCTTAGAAGATGCTATTGAGCGCTGTCAGATACTAGGTATGCGTGTCAGCCGCCAGCGTCGTTTTATTCTAGAATTACTTTGGCAGGCAAATGAACATCTTTCTGCTAGAGAGATTTACGATCGCTTGAACCAGCAAGGTAAAGAGATCGGTCACACCTCTGTATATCAAAATTTAGAAGCATTATCCAGTCAAGGCATCATTGAGTCTATTGAGCGCTGCGATGGGCGTTTGTACGGCAATATCAGTGATTCTCATAGTCATGTCCACTGCTTGGATACAAATCAAATTCTCGATGTGCATGTAGAACTGCCAGAAGATTTTATCCGCAAAATTGAAGAACAAACAGGAGTGCGGATTACTGATTACAGTATTAACTTTTATGGCTGTCGTAATGCAGAAAGCTAGGGACTGGGGAGTGGGGGAGCAGAGGGGCAGGAGGCAGAGGGATAAAATAACTTTTGACTTTTGACTTTTGACTCTTGACTTTTGACTTTTGACTCTTGACTAATACTCATTACTATCATCAATGGGGTTAGTGCTAAAAACCGTTTCATCGTCGGCATCATCATATAAATCTACTGGCAGAATCATTCCTTCTGAGCTTTCAATTATTCCGATATTAGGGGGTTTGTTCCATCTAATATCTGTTTTTGCCGTGGTTTTATAGATGTTCAAGAGTGACTGCTGCGATGCCTGCGGGGGTAAACTACGCAAATTTTTTAGTTTTTGAAACTCTTCTTTGGAAAACAGAGCACCGCTGACAGTGGCGAATTCTTTGTCAGCTTCAGTGAGAATAGCATCAAATAAACAGGCATGGGTGAGATTGGCTGAATTAAAATTTACCCCCATGAGATTCGCCTGTTCCAGGTTTGCGCCTACGAGATTTGCCCTTTCTAGGTTTGCGCCTGCAAGGTTTGCTTGTCTTAGGTTTGCGCCTGCGAGGTTTGCTTGTTTTAAGTTTGCTCCAGTCAAATTTGCCCCGATTAATTCTGCGTCAGATAAGTTTGCCTGCTCAAGATTTACCTGAGTTAACATAACTTGCAACAAAGAGGCTCCCGATAGGTTGAGTCCAGCTAAAGAATTTGAGCGCATTCGGGTTGCGAAGGCATTCTTGTGTAAAACATCTGTCCTAGCAATCAGCAGGCTCAGCGTTTCTGGATTGAATTCTGTCAAAATGGCTGGATTGCCGCAAGCCCAAAAGTGGATTTTTGCTTCTTGGTGGCAAGCACAAAGCAATAAAAATACATTTAGTCCCACCGCAGCATTTACCTGCTCGACATTAATAGGGTTTTGCAGTGCGTGAAAATAAGTCAAAGCTTTATGGGCGATACCCTCATCTAACCAACGGCCTTGACAGTAGGCACGCCAAAAAAGTAAAAGACGTTGAAACAGAACTTCAAACGAAAATTGGTGGTTTTGGCTTCGTCGCCATCCCTCGAATGCGAGTTCTTCAATTTCCTGGCTGAGGACGCCGTAACCGAGTAAATTATAAAGGTGCTGAGCCACACTACTGGGAGAATCCAGGACAAAGGTGAATGTACCGTAAGCATCTTCTTGGCGCTGAGTTAGAGATTTTAACTCAGTAGCAAGAGCTTCAGCACAAAGATATTCTCCTAATTTGATATGGGAAAACTCAATTAAACTCAGACTTTTTGTTGCGCCTTGGCGTGAGGATTTGAAATCCTGAGTTTTAAAGTAAAACCTTGGTAAGGTATGAAATTCACCAGTTAGATTAATTTGATGGCGTTGCGAGTGCAAAATTTTGAGCGCGATCGCTCGCATCTGCTCAAGTATATCTTGGGGATGGCGACCAGCGAGTAAATTAGCGATCGCTTCTGTAGTTCGATGGATATGAGCCGACCCTGAGCGCAATAGCATCGTCTTAATACCGCCAGTGAGTGGATAACCTAACAACCATCGACTTAGGCGATGGTAAATTTCCCATAGCAGCGGGGCGTTAGTGTTACCAGCTAACTGCAATAGTTCTTCATCTAACAGCCCATCACGGTGCAAAATGCCGAGCAAATGCAACATCAGGGGTTGACGCAGAAGAGTCGATATTTCTAGGAACTTTGATGGACTAGCAAATAATCCTGCGTGTTTTAAAAAGGTAAAGAAGTTTTGAGCGATAGGCAAAGATTGCACTGTTGCCCACTGCTGAAACCATTGTTTAAGTTCGTCTACATCCAACGGCTGGATGGTAATTCGCCTCAATGGCAGTGACAGTCTAGGGAAGATTTCTTGCAATGTCGTTGACCGACTCGTCAATACAATCTTGTGTCGGCGTTGAGACTGTAAGCTCAATAACTGCTGGATAAAAATCGCCTTTGCCCTTGCACCCTGACTAGAAGGAGGTAATTCATCCAGACCATCTAGCAGCAACAAACATCTGGGACTGTCTTGCTCCAGCCAAGTTGCAAGGTTTGTATCTAAATTAAAAGGAAAAGCAGAATTCAGAGTTTCGGCTAAATCACGTATGTTACATCCCGCAGCCTAATTAGTATGGGCATCCAAGTAGGATAAAGTTCCCGTGCCACTTGTGCCGCCCAAATTTGGCAAAAACTGGTTTTTCCATAACCAGGTTCCGACTCAATTACGGCAATAGTTTCTAAATCAGCTAACTGTTGCTGTGCCCATGCTTTTAAATCGACTGGCTTAGTAATTTTTTTATCTTGCTCAAAATTATCTTCCACTGGCAAGCCTGTGGGCGGTACATAGATATCCTTAAGTGCAAAGGATTCTATCAGTAATGGGTGACTAAGGCTTTGGATCAAACTTGCTCGGTAATATTCCCGGTACAAGTCAATTTTTTCACCCACTGTAGAGCTAGACAATGCTCCTGGGGTGATGGAGTTGGGAGAAAATGAAATCCCCAATTGGACAAATTTTTGCAATTGGGCTAGAGGGGCAGCATTCTCAGTAACAACCACCAGTAAATGGCCAGCAAGTGAGTTGACTAAACGCTGTGTTATCAGTTTAGCTTCGGGTTCCTCTGCACCATTAGCGACCAACCAAGCAATGACAGCATTATTGATTTGTTGCACCAGTAATGAGTCTGCAACTAAAGATAGTGCTTGTTCGGCTTGAGTATCCGTCAATTTACCTGGGCTGAGAGTTTTCAGCAATCCCAGCAATTGAGCATTTTGGAGGGGTTTTAGAGAGAGAGAGGGAGAGTTAATCGTAAATCCTTGCCCCTTTGTCTCATTGTCCGACAATAAAGGGATTGCCCGGTTTAACCAGGGTTTTTGTAGGCTTTTTTCCTGATCTAGAACTACTCGCAAAGCCTGGAGATAGGCAATTTGAAACGCTAGCCATGTGCCTTCATTACGTTTTAAAGGTTTCTTTTGGCTGAGACTACGTAACAGGCTTTCTGTCAACTGAGCAATGATACTGATATCTTCCCAAACTGCATCCAAAGGCAATTCTAAGACATCTACCACGGGACAAAGATCAAAAGGCATCAGGCTTTTGACCTCCATATCCTGAACAATCCGGTAGGCGATCCCTGCCAATTGTCCCGCTGAAAATCCTCTAATTTGACTAATTTCGATGTAGCGTTCTGCCAACCAATGCTGAATACTCAAGTTCATTTAATTACACGTGGAATGGCTGCATAAGGTAATTATGATCCATTTATTCAGGTTGCAAAAACAGGTAACAATGGGGAGGACTAAGTTTAGTATCAAAGCTGTTTTCTGACTAGCAAAAAACAGTTGTATTTGAGCAGACTATGAGCGATCGCCCTCTGAAATTATTGCTAATCGACCAAGACCCGATCTTCCGTCTAGGACTACGGGCAGCTTTGGATACAATTCCTGACTTGCAAGTCATAGCGGAGGTAGAAACTGATACCTCTGCCTTGCAGATTCTAGCAGAAATCGCCAAACAAGACCCTAAACAAGTAAATTTGGTGGTTTTAGAATTAGGTAATGGTCGTACCACCAGTCAGCAGCTAGGTTTGCAGTTCTGTAGACAACTGAGAGCTTTATATCCCAACCTGCCAGTTTTGCTTTTTAGCTCTGTTCAAGAACAAGGAATACTGTTGGCTGCTAAGGCTATTGGTGTGAATGGCTACTGTGTCAAAGGCATACCTCTTTCTGAGTTAGTCGTCGCTATGCGAGAAGTAGCGTCTGGTGGTTCCTATTGGTTTGTGGATATTAAGGGTGGAAATTCTCAAAGCTCAAAACTTAGAACTCAGAACTCATCTCTCTCCTTCGCTAAGATCAGAAATAATTGGCGTTTGTCAGGAATTGGTTACATTGATGCCACCCTAGCGGCAGTAACGGCACAATTACAAGTCCCTGGACTGCCACTACTAGATCGAGCAATTTTGGCTGGACAACGACGAGAACTGCTAGCATCTCGTTGGTTGCTCAATAAGTTATTGTCATCACAACAAAAGCAACAAGAACAACAGGGGCAATTTATCCCAGATGCGCCGCCTTCTGGTCTTTCTTTAAGTAGTGCAATTGCTAGAACAGATTCACAACAGAGGCAAATGCCGTCTCTACTCAGCCCAAGAGCATTGCAATCTGACTTATTTTCATCTTGCGTTACCAAACTCCAGTTTCCTTTACAAAATGTCACAGATGTGCATTTAGAAATTGATATTTTACGCGAAGATAAAAAACGAGAATTACTTTATCTGATTCTGCAAAAACTAGCTGAACAATTGGATGACTTGCGCGTTTCTCAAATTGAGATTAATCAATTATATGAGGTAAAAACTACCTTATTAAGCGATTTATGGCAAGCCGCAATTACAGATTTTTTTGGAAAATTTTCGCGGGTGCGAGTAGGCAATCAGGATATAGAGATTGTCAAATATTTGCTGCAAAATACAGAGATTGTCCAAACAGATATTCTTAATCAAATCCCGCTAGTGGTTGAATTGTTTGCTTATCTACTATTTCAAACAGAACTACGCATTGATAATGCCTGTTATCCAGCATTTAGTGCTGAAGCAAAATCTCAAGCCTTAATGATTTTAGAGAATTTGTTGATTCAGGTAGCGAATGGCGTAATGCAGCCACTACTGAACTCTTTAGCAGATGTAGAAGTGATTAAGCAAAGTTTTTATTGTCGCCAATTGATTTCTACACGGGAGATTGAACGTTTTAGAAATGAACTGTCATGGAAATACCGTTTAAATAGTTATATAAATGAGCCAAAGGCAATTTTTGAAAGCCGCTATGTTCTATTTGTAATTGCACCTCGTGGTATTGCTGAAACTTCGGTTTATGCTCCTCGAAATAAGGAGTTAGCCCAACTTTCAGGTATTCCTCTAGTGGTGACACTGATTCTAGAGTTTAGGGATGCGATCGCGCCTCGATTGCGATCGCTGGTAAGTTTTTTAGGCAGTGGTATTGTCTTTATTCTCACCCAAGTAATAGGACGAGGTTTAGGTTTAATTGGTCGTGGCATTCTACAAGGTATTGGTAGTGTTTCATTGACAGAAAAAAACCTCCGAAGAAATAGCGATCGACCTAAGTGAAGAGGGGAGTCGTAAAAAGTTAGATCCCCGACAGAAGTCGGGGATCTGGATACCTAACAGCATTCTCAGGATAGTTGGAGAGTTTTAATATTTTATACTAGGTTAATAATAAAACAATTATGCCCTCAAAAACCAGTTGTAATAAATGAAACAAATAATTAGGAAAGCTCTAACTTTCTTGTCAGTATACTATGCCTATATGGTTGAGTATCGAGCAGAACTGATTTTATGGGTTTTAGCTGGATCTTTGCCGATTATCTTCATGGGTATTTGGATACAAGCGGCACAAGGCGGAGAGTTCGGTTTAACACCAGTGGATTTCGCTCGTTACTTTCTTACAGTTTTCGTTGTTAGGCAAATTACAGTTGCTTGGGTAATTTGGGATTTTGAAAAGGAAGTAGTGGAAGGCAAGCTTTCACCCAAATTGTTACAACCAATAGATCCGGTATGGCATCACGTGGCGTCTCATCTTGCTGAAAGAGTGGCTCGTATACCATTTGTGTTGTTACTAATTATGTTATTTTTTTTACTCTATCCTCAAGCCTTTTGGCTACCGAGTTTGGGTAAATTTTTACTGTTTATATTGGCGGTGGTACTAGCTTTTGTTTTGCGGTTTCTCATTCAACATACCTTAGCCATATTCGCCTTTTGGACGGAACGGGCTAGCGCTTTAGAAAGTTTTTGGTTTTTGTTTTACATATTTTTGTCGGGAATAATTGCGCCTTTAAATGTCTTTCCAGAATCAGTACGGACAATAGTGCTGTTTACGCCTTTTCCCTATTTGATTGATTTTCCTGCGAGTCTTTTAGTAGGGCTACCCGTGGATATAGCACGGGGATTTTGGTCAATGGTGGGTTGGATATTAGTGTTTTTAGGCGCTAATCGCTTACTGTGGCGTGCAGGATTGAAACGGTATTCGGGGATGGGAGCGTGAAAAATTAAAAACTGAAAAAACAAAGATTTCTCTAACACTGACATATCCCACCTCACGCTTTACCCAACTCAAAGAAGTTCCATTAAATTAAATAATTTGTCGCAATTCATCTAGTGTTTTCATGTTCTTAATTCCCTGCTGAATTGCTTTTAATCTATCTAAATCCGAAATTTGAGATATTTCTGGCATCAATTGCAATCCCTCAGTATCAAATTTTATCTCTAAAGCAAGTTCAATACCTGACAGCATCTCCTCTCGCCGTCCTTCTTGTCGTCCTTCTTGTCGTCCACGTTGTTCGCCCTCTTTTAAAATTTGCTGATACCAAGGAGATTCACGTAATATTGCCATATCCCACCTCATGATTTGCTGAACTAAAGCGCTATCTAATACGAAAGTAGCAAAAAAAGCCATGACAGTTTCTAACTGGCTTAATTGCTCATCGGCGCGGAGGATTTGTAATGCTCGTTGTACTGTCGATTCTGCTGCACCACCCTTTAAAACTGGTACAAAGGGAAGCAAGGAAGGAACGGGTTGAGTCAAAGCTATCTCTACATCGACTTCCCAAAGATTGATGACGCGATAGTCTTGACGCGCCTGTAAACCTGCAAACTTAGACTTATAGCATGTAGGAATTTCAACATCACTCTCTTTAAGGATGTTAACTAGTACAGGATAAGTGGGTAAGTTGTACTTTTCTTCCGCCAGCGCTGCGTATGCCCGCATTCGTTTAGGCATTTCAGGTTTATAGCGTAATTGTAACTCGTTGAGTACAATGAATTCCCCAAATTGGGGACTTGTAGCGCGGACTAAGACATCACTTTCTCGGCTAATCCATTGAAATTCCGAGTTGATGATTTCACCGGATACAATATCGGAAATTTGCGTTACCCATTTAACCCAATTTTCAGGTGCGAGGCTGATTAATCGCTTGGTGCTAATGTCTGCTGCTTTTGCCATAGAGAAGTAGATGACCACTTTAGTAGTTTATGGCTAAAGGGGCGATCGCTTGGGGGATGAGATGAAACTAAAGCTATAAATTACCTGGTATTGTTTTAAAGTTTTCTGCTGACCCTAAAGAATAATCTTCTAACCTAAAATCAGCAAAAGGCTTCTCTTCTAATCTATTCCGCAGCGCTTCATCTAGAATCACATCTGCTGACCTTTGTTTAACGCCAATAATTATAATACTTCGCTGGTATGCGGTTAAATCCTGACTTGCTTGACAATTACTCCGCTGAAATTGACCCAAATTTAACAAGCGATAACCTTTGATACTTGGTGTATTACTAAATAGTTTTTTTGCTAAAAGTTGTATTTGTCGAGAACGTTCTAAAGCTATACGTTGTTCAATTCCTACATCACCTTTACAAGAAGCTGTACCTACAGAGATAATTTCACTGGGGTTTTTCATTACTTTCTGTATCTCTTCTTGTTCTATATTCAAGCTTAAAAGTTCCAGACTAATAATTTGATCATTATATTTAATTTGAAACGTGCTGCCTAAAAGCCATTTATATTCTACTGATAAAACAACTATATTAAATTCAGCAATTCTCCCCTGACTATCCCTACCTTTTTCATAAGAAAAATAATCAATTTTGCCTTTGATTGTTGGAGATTGTCCATGATTTGGAACTGAAGTTAATTTTGTATGCCACAGTGTTAAAGCCATTATACTAACTAATCCCAAAGTTACTAAGAGCGCTGTAAAAATTGACGCTAATGGTACTTTCTCCGGCTGATTCTGTTGAGGCAGTAAAGTTTTAGTAGTACTTAACAAGGCTAACTGTTCAGCTTTTGACTCTACTGCATTTACAGTTGCAGCAGTTGTTTCTATTAATTGATGCTCAATTTCTTCTAAATACTGCAAAATTTCCTGGGCATTGGCGGGACGGTTTATTATCTCCGGTGTCATGAGCCAATCAATTAAATTCAAAAGCAAAGGTGAGATGTGAATAGCATGATTTCGCCAGTGCAACAAATTATTGTGGATATCGTACATATCCAAGGGATGGTATCCCGTTAGTAGAAATACAAAGGTGCGTCCCAAAGCAAAGAAATCTGATTCTGGCACAGCTTGACCGCTCATTTGTTCTGGGGCGCTGTAACCGGATGACATAATTGCTGTCATGCCTTTGCAGTTGCTAAGTTTGGTTGGGTAGGATTTGGCTACTTCTCTGGCAGTGCCAAAGTCTATTAATACTAGTTTTTCTAAACTTTTTTTGGTAAGAGGAGAGCGAATTATGATGTTAGATGGCTTAATATCTTGATGCAAATATTGCTGGCGATGGACTGAATCCAAAATTTCTAGTAACTGTTTTAACCAGGCTATAGCTTGTTCTTGGCAAATATAATGATTCTGCTGTTGCTTTAGCCACTGTTCTAAGTTAAGCCCGTCAATTTTTTCCATTGCAATGCAGTGCAACACCAAACCATTTCGGGTTTGATACTGGAAGTAACTATCCATTTTAGGAATGCCGGGATGATTCATTTTTCCCAGCACAGTTACCTCTTGCTGAAATAGTTCTACTGCTTCAGCCTTGGCTGATAGTTCCTCCTTGAGTACCTTAAGGATTTTAGGTGTATCTTGTTCGTATGCCTCATAAACTTTACTAAAGCCTGTTTTGTCACTTAACAGGCGCATTACCCGATAGCGCCCTAATAATTCCAGTTGGGAACCACAACTTAAACAAAAGCGGTTTTTATCATTATCTTGGTGATTTGGTTTAGGGCAAACGGGATTAATACAAAGGCTCATGACTGGCTTATCCGTACTTGAAGGAGAGCGTAGACATATAGCGTCGTTAGACATCGCTCATCTTCATTCTTCTGTTCCCGTTCAGTAATCCCGTCCAAATAATCAGAACTTACGCACTCAGATCCCCCAACCCCCTTTCTAAGGGGGCTTTAGACGTTCCCCTCTTTTTAAGGGGAGCCAGCGCGGTCTTCTCCCTTCGCGTAGCGTCTCGTAGAGAAGGGGAGACGCAATCATGCGATGGGGTCTCCCCAAGTGGAGCGACTGGCGTGGGTTAGGGGGGATCAGGGTTTCAGGCTTCAGTGCGTAAGTTCAAATAATAATCAGATTTTTCTCAACTTTGTTCTGCCAAGAAAGCTGCTACAGCCCGGTTAAATGCTTCTGGTTGCGTCAAAAATGGCCAATGATTACCGGGAACTTGGCAGAGGCGTAAATTTTTCAGATAGGTTTTATAGGGTTGGAGTTGCCAATCTTGACGGTTTAGACCTTGTTCTGGCTGTACGAAGATAGCAGGGGTATTCAGGGGAATTGTAAAACCAGGCACTTGCATGACTTCCTCAAAAATCCCATCACGGGCGGCAAAAGTAAATTTGCTACCCCAACTACCATTGGGTTTTTGTTCTATTCCTGCGAGTAAGACTTGTTGCTGTAAAGGACTCCATCCTTGATATTGTTTTAACTGTCGCGCTTGTTGTTCGGCTTCCTCTTGACTGGCAAACGGGCCCATACTTTTAAGAAAAGGTAAGAAGCGATACAACATCGGAAAAGTTACCCTGAGAAAGCTAGGCATCTTCCAAATGAAAATCGGATCAACCAGAATCATACTCCGCAAACGTTCTGGATTTTTCCTGGCCCAGATGGCAGCTAATTTGCCTGTCCATGAATGACTGACAACATGAGCAAAAGACCATCCCAAATGATTCATTAGGGCTTCGAGATCTGCGATCGCACTCTCAAAACTATAATCTTTTATTGGCTTACTACTTTCGCCATGACCGCGCATATCCGGCGCAACTATGTGGTAATCTGCCGCCAGGTAATCTCCCAAACTAGACCAAACTAGAGCATGGTCAGCTAAGCCATGTAACAGTAGTAAAGGTTTTTGACCTTGATTCCACTCTAAATAAGAAAGTTGGATATCAGGCTTTGATAAAGTTTGACGTACAAACATCATTACAAATCAATTAGTGGAGAGATAACTTTGCGCTTATGGTACTGCGAAAAAACGTCCAAGAGGAGTCAAGGGGAGCCAGTGCGTTGGGGAGACAGCGCCGTGGGCGGGTTTCCCGACTTGAGGCGACTGTCGTCGGGTTTCCCGACTTGTACCCCTGCGGGGAAGCAAGCTACGCGCAGCGTCTCCCTTAGGAGAAGCATCTGGCGTTCAAGGCTCAAGAGTCAAGAGTTAATAGTTCTCTTATTGTCCCCTCTGCCCCTCTGCTCCTGTGACCTCCACTCCCTCACTTCCCCAGTCCCTAGCTCATTCGTTACTTATTACCAATTTCATAGTTTGACGATTGTACTAATTGACACGAAATAATGAGGCTAATGAATGCCAAGATCAAAGAAAAGGACATCCCAAGGATATTGAAATTATTATGCCGGAAATACATCAATCAATTGCTCAGCATTACCACGAACGTACTAAATATGATCCTGAGACTCTTGCCTCTAAAAATCAGAGGTTAGACTGGGCTAAGCAGCCAGTGCCTTTTAAAGAGTACAAAATTGGCTCTACTTATGATCTCAAACCCTATATCCAAGAAAAACCAAAGGCATTTACTAATAACCAAGATGCTCAATGGTGGCAAAGATTATCGCAATTGCTGTTTCGCAGTTATGGACTAACGGCAAGAATGCCTTCTATGGGAAGTGCGGTATATTTACGAGCTGCTCCCAGTGCAGGCGGGTTATACCCTGCCGAGGTGTATGTGGTTTCTCGTGGGACACCGTTATTACCACCTGGACTGTATAATTACCAGTGTCGGACTCATTCTCTGATGCATTATTGGGAAAGTGATGTTTGGCAAACTTTACAGGCAGCCTGTTTCTGGCATCCCGCACTAGAAAATACCCAACTGGCAATTATTGTGACTGCGGTTTTCTATCGTTCAGCGTGGCGCTATGAAGATAGGGCTTACCGTCGGATTTTTCTAGATACAGGACACCTACTGGGTAATATCGAGTTAGCTGGTGCGATTACTGATTATCGCCCCCACTTAATTGGTGGCTTTGTGGATGAATCGGTAAATGATCTGCTTTATGTAGATCCGCAACAGGAAGGAGCGATCGCTGTTCTACCTCTGGCAGACTTGTTAGATATCAAACAAAATCTGCCACTGGGATGTACTGCTTTACCTTCTGCCACCCAAACTAATTATCCGCCAATCCCTGATGGTGAATTGCTGACATATTTTCATCAGCATACCCATATTCAACCAGGTATAACAGGTAAGCTCAATTTACCAACGGTTAAACAAGAAAAATCTTTAGAGGATAAATATAATTTTCCGTTCTGTCTAAAAATTCCCACTGTCACCACGCCGATGTATTGGGGAGAAAAGCTGTCAGAACTGGAAATTAACATGTACAAGCGACGTTCTACCCGCGCTTATAATGGCGAAGATTTAACCTTGGATGAACTGAAGTCTTTACTTGATTTTACTTACCAGCCACAAAATTATATTGACCAAAGTTTAGATACTTCTCCAGATTACTTTGACCTAAATTTAATAGAGACATTCATTGCTGTCTGCGGGGTGAAAGGACTGGAGGCAGGATGTTATTATTACGCACCAAAAGCGCAAGAATTACGACAGATTCGCTTTAAAAACTTCCGGCGAGAATTGCATTTCCTCTGCTTGGGGCAGGAATTAGGGCGAGATGCAGCGGCGGTACTATTTCATACATCTGATCTCAAATCCGCGATCGCCCAGTACGGCGATCGCGTTTACCGTTATTTACACATGGATGCTGGTCATTTGGGTCAACGGCTGAATTTAGCTGCAACGCACCTGAATCTCGGCGTCAGTGGTATCGGTGGCTTTTTCGATGACCAAGTCAATGAAGTTTTGGGTATCCCTACTGATGAAGCAGTTATTTACATTACGACATTGGGACGACCAAGATAAAACTAACCACAGAAATAAATTTGAGCGGTGGCTGCCGTAAATACCAAAAGGTGGTGAAACAGCGCTCATACGTGTCAACTTCAGCCCTAGCGAATAGAAAACTAACCTGCAAAGGCGGGTTTTGCCTGTGTAAACGAGCCAGTGCGTTGGGGAAACACTGCGTTGCAAAGACAGCGCTGTGGGCGGCTTTGCCGACTTGTTCGCTCTTAGCGTTCCCGTAGGTTAGCAACTGGCATGCGGTTTTTAACCGCCGATTTAACGTACCTGTGCGGTTCATTTTCTGATCTAAATCTCTGGGAAGGTAGAACAGGAAATCTACCTATGCTACTTTTGCACCCCAACTTATACTAATTATCCTGTTGTACACCACCCACAACTGGCTTAACTTCAGAAAATGGATCTGTGCCCCCAGTCCAGTTAAAGTCACTAATGCGGATGCTGAAGCCGCCTAATTCCAGCACCGGATTATATCGTAAAGTAATACCATAGGTGCGGCGGCTGTATTCTAAAAAGTAGTCAGTGCTACTCTCTCTACCTGTATCCAAGTTAACTGATGTTTGAAACCCTAAGCGAAATGGCCCATAAATTTGCTGCGAGATGCCAGCGCTCAGTACTTGGTTATCAACAGAGCGATCAAACAAAAAGGGCGATAATCCATTGTTGAAACCTTGAGAATAGCTGATATTAAAGGCGGTGTAGTCTAAATACGGTCGAGAGAAATGACCAATTTGTCCTACCAAGCCAATTGTACCAATGAGGGTACTTTGGTTATCGCCATTGGTGTAATAGCTACTCGTACCTGTGACACCGGCAACTGCTTGCAAGTAAGGAACAACTGGAGTGGCTGTGTATCGTAATCCCTCTGTAGCGGTTGGTGCTAATGGTTTTCCTTGCCACAGCAACAGGCCACTACCAAGACTAACGCTGGCTTGTACACGGCCTAGAGAAATACGATCATTTTCCCGGTTTGGTTCTAGCAAGTCGAGGCGATCAGTGTTGGCTTCAATGTACTGAGCACCTCCTTGGTAACTGAGGTTAATACCGCTATTACCTAAAGGAATCACTGGAGAGGCAATTACGCCGCCAAGACTACTCTGGACTGTTTGAAAACCTAGAGTGCCATTGTAGAGGCGATCGCGGTAGCTATATTCTAAATTCAATATGTGGGGATTGGGCGAGCCTAATGTCTGGCGCAATCGCAAACTTGCCCGTAAGTTCTCGTCCACCTTATTCAAGTCAAAACTGGTTAATTCCCCAGAACCCTGAAGTACAGCTGTTGGACTCAAAACAGCATTCAGTTTTGTTTTCGCACCCAAAAGCGCGGCTAAGTCACCAGTGCCTTCTTGCACAAGTTTTTGCACAAAAAATTGAGGCGTAATAGTCAAGCTTGCTTGATCTGTATTGATTAGTGAAAAACCACGCTCAAGAAACAAACCACCTCGCTTATCTCCATCAAAGCCAGGAGAAACGATTGCGGGGGTAACTTCCCGTTCCCGACGGTCAAGTGTCTGCTGATCCACTGGGATGGGTACGGTGAGATTTTGGTCAAATACTAAACGTTGTCGCTGCGTGGTGATACGGTCTACTAAGGGCGCTTCTCGTGTTGCAGTGACTTTATCTGCCCGGATCTCTAGTTCTGGAGGCGAAAAGGGGTCATTTGTGATCCGCACATCTCTAGCTTGCCAACCTCGCGGATAGAAATCAATCTGTTGAGCTTCAAACCGGAGCCGATTCACTACACCCCCCGCTTTTGGTGGCGGGACGTTTCTAGCATCTGGCTGACCACCTAGAACAAAATCAATTCCTCCAGGACTGCCCACACCTGAAAGGGGTTGATTGGCTCTAATGCGATCGCTCGGCGGACGCCTTGGAACTCCACCCGCAGTCACATCTGTGGAGGAAAAAGCAAAATCTGTTTGCGCTGTGGGTACGTAAATCTCGCCCGCGCCATTATACAGTTCCCCACTATCTTGAATAAAGTTATAGGTAAAGCGTTGTCCCCGCAGCACTTGATCGCCCCTTGTCAAGGCTACATTGCCTTCGCCCACGGCAATTAAGTTATCTAAATTTACTTGCAGGCGATCGGCATCTACAACTGCCCCATCAAATCGCACCACCACATTACCCTGAGCTGTAATAATTCGTCTTTGCTCGTCATACTCCTGCCGATCTGATGTTACTTCTACAACTCTTTGTGTTGCTGGTATGTTAGTAGGTGCTGATGTACCAGGCGGTTGATTTTGTGGCTGATTGGTATTTTCATCCTGCTGTACAGGAGTTGGCGTTTGAGTTTGTGGTATTTGCGAATTGAATTCTACGGTGATGGGCGTTGAAGGCTGGTTGGTCGGGTTGCGAGACTTGAATTCTACAGTATTTTTTACTACTTGAGAACTCGGTGTATTATTGACAGCAGTTCCAGAGAGAGTGATTTTTCTCGCAGACTGTTGTTCAGCAACATCATGCTGTTTTGATTGAGTTAATTTTTCAGCTAAGATTTGCGCTTCTGGCTGGTACGACTTTTTGCTGTTGATGACGATTGGAGCAACTGGCGGCGCATCTGAGCTACTGTCTTCATGAGAATTAGAAGCTTTAACCTCCTGCATGGGATAACCAACTGTCAGTGGTTTTCCTAAAAGTGCAGCACTCTCAGAGGTAGTGAGGGGAGAAAATTCTGGCGCAAAGGTTTCTGGGGTATTGGGTGCAGATAGGATTTCGGCAACTACTGATTCATCTTGAGTTGCATTGATGGGAGTTGACAGCCGATAAGTTGCTGTGTTGCTCGCAGGTGCCAAATGAAGCAAATTCTTTTGCTGTTTAGATTTGTCTTTGTTTCCCTGCGTCCCAGCCTCAGCTTCTCCAACTGAGGGATTTGTCTCACTAGCAGATGATATTGAATTTGCAGGTTGTAAAGATTCGAGGAGGAGAGGCGGATTGGGCGGCAGAACTGGATGAAGCATACTTGAACATAATCGAGCTAACAAACAGCCAAGTGGCCACCGGAAGGATAAATATACAGACTTTGCCTTCCAACTTTCGCCTTCTGCCTACCTGCAACAAGCTATCCGAAGGAGGACACTGCATTGTGCAAAGAATTTGGAGCGGCAAAAGCTGCTCCAAACTTTGGAGGATTCCTGAGCCACTTTGTTGCTCTCGTCTTTGAGAGTTTTAGACGCCTAAATGGTAGTATGTGGCGTCTATTAGGCTAAATCCCTTCTCACACTCTCAAAGAGAACCTGTGGAGTGGGATAGCAAGTGAGTGTGGCGTCTAGGAGCTTCCACCTTGTGTCGGCAGTAGCGGATTGTTTGTCGTTTTTTTACTCTAAATCCCGGCGGCCTGGGTTACGAGCTGGATCGTTCGACAAAAATCCGAAGACGAAAATAGCTACAAACAAGGCAACAACAATATAAACAGCGATTTTTAAAGTCACCATAGAAATATCCCCAAGGGTGTCAAAAAGAAGCTTTCTCTCAATTTCTGCAATGCAGAAAAGATAGCTCCTTTATATTACCCAAATCTTGCCCCTTTTTTGGAGGACTCCGATGAGAGAAGAGAACCCTTCACTTCGCTCAAGAGTGAGCTTGGGTAACTATACTTGCAGTAACCGATAGGGTTCTAGTGTGTGCTTGGCTTTTGTTGGGCGCTGTGCGTGGGTTGTCTAACTTGTAAATGCCTTTAACAAAGAAGTTGTGGACTAGTGATAGTGACTCTTGTGACGTTAAATGACGATAGAGGTTTCCCAGTCCTAGACATAAAGTAGCTTGTGTTTCAGACATCGCTGCTAGACCATAACACATTTAATTTGCAGAGAACAGGTTTTGGCGTTCGGCAGAGCCGTTGCCGTAGGCATTGTTCAGGTGTTTGCCAACTCACATTTTCGTAACAATCAAATTGTGGTGAAACCCATAGTCCGCCTGCAATCAGTTGCAGCTGCTCACTTAAGTGGAATAAGACCCTTTACCAGTCGTCTTTAGACCACTTTAGCTATTAGCCTTGGAATGAATTCCAAGGCGGTTGTCGAGAGGAGTGCAAGATTTTAGTTTATTCCCAAACGTGATAGCAACGAAGTGAGAAGTTGAAAAGATGTGGGCAATGATAAAAGCTAAGAAGTAGAGCATTGGTTCTAAATTCTGTACCAAACCCTCATAGGTCAGTTGTCCTTACGATTTCTCAGCCTGGAGTTTTGCCATATCTCTACTAATTCGGCTTTTGATCACTCTTGCAGGTAAACCTACAGCTACAGAGAAGGGAGGAATATCTTTATTAACAACTGCTCCAGCACCGATAACACTGCCTTTGCCGATAGTAACGCCATCTAATACTGTTACTCCGTGCCCTAGCCAACAGTCATCCTCAATCACAATTCCCTTGCGAGTAACACCTTGGTATTTGATTGGCTCTATGGGATCCGCAAAATTGTGATTATTGGCATATATTCCTGAGTGGGCAGCAATCATACACTGCCTACCAATTTTAATGTCTCCTGGCCCCTCAATACACACGTCTGGCCCGATGAAAGTATCATCATCAATGTGTATACAAGTGTCTTCCAAACACCCTATATCAACGTTACGCTCGATCGCTACTCCATTTCCCAAAATAACTCTATTATTTTGGTGTCCTTTTCCATCTATCCTTACACCTTTGAAAATATATACACTATTGCCAATTTCAATACAAGAAGTCCCCATGAATTCTACGCCATTTTGAATGTAAACGGAGCTGCCTATCTGGGCAAAAATACTACGATATCCAAAATTTCGTAACTTTGCTCCTAGAGCAATTGTGGGAAGCTCTCCTAACAAAGTGGTTACTATAACTTCTTGCAGGCGTTGCCATTTCGGGGAATTGTTATTGTGGCTCATGGCTACAGTTCTCTCAATAATTTTTTGCTGGCAAGATTGAACGATCACTCTATAAATAGCCTTTCTGCTAATACTTTTTGTCTTAGTATTTTTGACCTATAAAGTTGGTTAGCAGTTACAAAAAGTTCCAATATATTTAGATAGTTTTCTAAACATTTAGATAACCAATAAGTCAAGGTTTAACTATATGAGCAATTCTCGAACTTAAATGTCGTTTAATCTCTCAACTAATATGCGGAATTGCCTTGGAGTCTCAGAAACCCTCGTACTAGTATTCTTGTAGCAAGGTACGCAACAATATTGTTTCTTGATGACCAGACCAAATTAACAAAGCAATATTAGTAGATTGCAAAGTCAAACCTTAGACTATTAAATTTTCAAATGAGAAAAGTTGTTGATTGAGGCAGGCTACTGTTTCGTTTTTTCGTAAAATTTGAAAAGCTTGTTAGACAACTACCTATAAAATTATTTGCCTTAATAGTACTTTCTATTAGGCTGTCTTAGTCTTTTAAAATAACTCAGTTCAACAAGCTATTTTTCAACAAAAATACATCTATCTAGATGATTTCAAAAACGAAATAAAGTTACTGTCTAGCATCACAATGTAATTATTGTTGGATTTTTATAGGTGTTTTTGCCGAAATAAAACCCAATTAGGGTGGATTATCTCCCACTTCAGCCATCACATTAAAATTAACCATCGGTGCAAACAAGTAAGCGCTTCCCCGACTGCTATGACGGCTTTCTTGCAACGAATTTCTAGAGTATGCTGCTCCAATCATGTTGCACACTGATGATTTACAGACTAACCAAATCACGCTTGTAATTACATGAATGGCTTTTAATAACAAGTTGTTTTTAACGATAACACATTTTATTTTTAATGGAGCAATATTAGAAACTTAAGTTGGTTTCAAGATTGTTTATGTATAAAAAACGATAGTTAAATAAATTTTCTCCTTTGGCGATCACAATTATCAATTAATTTTATACTCACAAAGAAAAATATTTAGATATTCTATCTTGTAACTTAATTGTTGTCTAATCAGATACAGATACTATTGTCTTAACCCTATTAAGTGATGTATAAACGTGAAAACCCGGATAAATTTGTATAAAACCAATAATCGTGAGTCAATCAAGGCGATCGCTTACTAAGTTACAACCTGATACAGTCAGCAATTACGTGTATTTTTCTAAAATTTTATGCCACAAGTTGATGAAAAAAATCAACGCCAAAGCTATTTAGATGCAGCAGTTTACTGGCTGATTTTGTCTATATTTTTAGTGCTGTTTATGTAAGCAATTCACTGATTCCACGTTACACTCAAAATGATATTTACGATACTTTTTACATTTGCGTTATTGAAAAGCCAAAAAGTAAAAGTTTCCGCTTTCCTATTACGTATATTTGACAATTTGTAAATCACCCGATCGGATGAGCCAAGCGGGTGATGTGTGCTTGGCACTGCCCATTATAGATTTTATTTAGAGGAAAACCAGATATATCTTAAATTTCCTAGATAAGTCTACAAGACATAAAACATCTAAATCCAGGTATCGGTTTCAACTCACAAACTTGGTTTAAATTATGGTTTTAATTAAAGAAATTGTCCAAGAAGCTCTAAGCACTGGCTATCTAAGCGTTGTAGCCGAAGACCAGATGCGAGCGCTTATTCAAACTAATTATGACTCAGAAGACCTGGATGCCTGGATCATCTTGCAGCGAGCCATTGTTGCAGGTAATGTTAAGCAAGAGTCGCGTCGAAAAAAAGCTTCCCTCTCTTCTAAAGGTAAAAACGCTTCATCAAATCTCAAGCTTGCTTACCAAATAGCAGCAGAGATTGCTGGTGCAGCAGCTATGGCTCTGACTATGCCAAAAAATAGCAAAGACCAACCTTCATTAGGTGCATAAAAAATTACATAAATTAGCTATTTTACTGAAGTAAAATTGAACTTTAAATACTAGCTATTTCAAAATACAATAAATTTTTCTTAGTGTCTTAGTGTCTTGGTCGTTAAAAAATTGACTTTTTAACCACTAAGACACTAAAGTGAAAATCCCAAAATTCGGGAAATTTTCTGAGGTTTTTACCTGCCTTGAAAGGGCTAGTCCTATAAGCTTTTCTTTTGATACCTTTGTTTAATAAAACACAATTTTCTTAAAAAATAATTAAAAATCTAACTCTTGGCTGAAGTAGCAATCGACTGCTATCAACTTCAAATAATATTCTATTGAGCTTTTGAACTAGCTGTGTCTCCACTAGCAATTGGTAATATAAATCTGAAATAGATATAAAAATTAATTTAAGTATTAAATATTACCAAAACATTAAATTTTAATATAGAAAGCACATAGCTGAGGGAAACGCATAGAACTATAAACACCCTTGGTGTAAACTATAGCAACGAGGAGAAGAATAATTCTCAATGCTTAACAAAGTCATAATATCCTCACAAACACAGTATAAAGAATTGGCAACATTGGGTAAAGACAGTAAACAATAACCTTAGCTAAACTTGGAGTTTTGCCAACCTATGCAGCCAATTCGTACATTCAACGTATCCCCTTCACTTCCGCCGCGACTCGAACCGCTGCGGCGGCTGGCACATAACTTGCACTGGGATTGGAACGTTGAAAGCAAAGATTTATTTCGCCGCTTAGACCCCGACCTATGGGAGTCTAGCCGTCATAACCCAGTATTAATGCTGGGTACTATCTCTCAAGCAAGGCTTTTGGAAGTTGTTGAAGATGAAGGCTTCCTAGCGCAAATGGATCGAGCTGACCGTCAGCTAGAAGATTATTTGCAAGAGCGCACCTGGTATCAGAAACAACGAGGACAGACGCCAAAGGAATGCTACGCATATTTTTCGGCTGAATTTGGACTTGTAGATTGTTTGCCCGTTTATTCTGGAGGTTTGGGCGTTCTGGCGGGGGATCACCTCAAATCAGCCAGTGACTTGGGGCTACCATTAGTTGGTGTAGGCTTACTGTACCAGCAAGGTTATTTTGCCCAGTACTTAAATGCTGATGGCTGGCAACAGGAACGTTACCCAATTAACGATTTCTATAATATGCCCCTACATCTGGAGCGTAATCCCGATGGTTCAGAACTGCGGATTGCGGTAGATTATCCAGGACGCAAGGTGTATGCCAGAGTTTGGCGCGTACAGGTGGGAACCGTGCCGCTATATTTGATGGATACCAACATTGAACCTAACAAAGCTTACGACCACGACATCACAGATCAACTGTATGGTGGCGATATTGACATGCGTATCCACCAGGAAATCATGCTGGGGATCGGTGGTGTGCAAATGCTCAAAGCTTTGGGGCTGAAAGTCACCGCGTACCACATGAATGAAGGTCATGCAGCCTTCTCTGCGCTAGAGCGGATCCGCCTCCTGATCCAAGAAGAGGGGTTGAGTTATGCTCAAGCCAAACAAGTAGTAGCTTCCAGCAATATCTTTACCACCCACACGCCAGTACCAGCAGGAATTGACTTATTTGCTCCCGACAAGATGTTGTATTACCTGGGGTACTATGCAGACATCTTTGGCTTACCCAAAGAGCAATTTTTAGGGTTGGGGCGTGAGAATACCGGTGATTTATCTGGGCCTTTCAGTATGGCGGTGCTGGCTCTGAAAATGGCGACATTTTCTAACGGTGTAGCACAATTACATGGTGTAGTATCGCGGCAAATGTTTCAAGGTTTGTGGCAGAAAGTGCCAGTAGAGGAAGTGCCGATCGCAGCAATTACCAACGGTGTGCATGCTCGTAGTTGTGTCGCCAAATCAACTCAAGAGTTGTATGACCGCTATTTGGGGCCAAATTGGTCATCAGTACCACCAGATAGCCCATTGTGGGATCGAATGGAAGCCATTCCTGATGAAGAGTTGTGGCGCAATCATGAACGCTGCCGACTAGACATGATTTTGTACGTGCGGGAACACTTGGTCAAGCATTTGCGCGATCGCGGTGCTTCCCCCTCAGAAATCGTCCAAGCACAAGAAGTTTTAGATCCTTACGTTTTAACTATTGGTTTTGCCCGTCGCTTTGCTACCTATAAACGTGCTACCCTCTGGATGCGCGATTTGGAACGCATCAAGCGGCTTTTACTAGGCAACAAAGACCGAAAAGTACAATTTGTGATCGCCGGTAAGGCACACCCCAAGGATATTCCGGGGAAAGAACTTATCCGCGATATCAATCACTTCATCCACGAACAAAACTTAGAAAAACAGGTGGTATTTGTTCCCAATTACGACATTCACATCTCCCGGTTAATGGTAGCGGGTTGTGATATCTGGTTAAACACACCACGTCGTCCACGGGAAGCCTCTGGTACCAGTGGGATGAAAGCAGCAATGAATGGATTGCCAAATTTAAGTGTACTAGATGGTTGGTGGGATGAAGCTGATTACGTCCGCACAGGTTGGGCGATTGGTCACGGAGAGAATTACGACGATCCCAATTACCAAGATGAAGTAGAAGCAAACGCTCTCTACGAATTGCTGGAAAAGGAAGTTGTACCGCTATTTTATGAGCATCGGGATAGTGATGGCTTACCTCGTCCGTGGGTAGCTAAAATGAAGGATGCAATTCGGTTGAATTGTCCCTTCTTTAATACAGCGCGGATGGTAGGAGAATATGCCGAGCGGGCTTATTTCCCAGCCAGCGATCGCTATCACACGCTGACAGTTGATAACTATGCCCCAGCTAAAGAACTAGCTGCTTGGAAAGCAAAACTGGGCGAACACTGGTTCAACATCAAAATCAAAGATATTGACGTGTCAGCAGTTTCAGAGATTGAAGTTAATCAAACTGTTGCCGTCAAAGCCAAAGTTGATTTGGCAACTTTGACAAATGATGATGTGCAGGTGGAGCTATATCAAGGTGCGATCGATGCCAATGGTGACATTGTTAATGCCATACCAGTCGTAATGGATTATCAAGGAGAGGATACACAAGGATTAAGTATTTACACAGCTAATATCATTTATACCACCTCTGGTTTGCAAGGCTTGTCTTTGCGCGTATTACCGAAGCACCAACACCTGTCTAGTTCTTATGAACCAAGGTTGATTGCTTGGGCAGAGTAGAGTGCTGCTAGCGTAGCTTGTGCTGAGTTATTATTCAATTCTCAGCACTGATTTGGGGATGACAATGTAACCAGTAGTGCGATCGCCTAATACTAAGTTACGTTGCTCCCCCCAATACCACCAGTGTGCTGCTACATAAGCACAGATCAAGCTATCTAGTTTATCTTCAACAGCTTTGAGAGCAGCACCAGTAGTAGGGATTTCAGGAAGAATCAAACTGCTAATGCATAAAAAAGGTTCGACGGTAGGTAGGATATTAAAAATATAATTGTAGAGTTTGATTAATTCTAAGCGACGCTCATTGAGGCGTCCTTTTTTATATTTGAGGATGCGTTCTAAGCCGAATAAATTAACTATGGCGGGATGAGGAAAGACTTCTATTTGATATCTGCCAAGTTTTTGCACTTCAATTATTGGTGCATGTACAAAACCACGAGATTCTAATTCTAAGCCAAAGTTAACAGTGCGTTCTGCAAAGGCTAAGTTCTGGTTAGCTGGATAACATCCGGCGTGATATTTGCCAAAGTGTTTGTGGCTGAGTTTGTCTGGAAGGCGACTTCCGGTAGCATTAGGGATGAGGGTAGGTGCGTCTACAGCAATGATGGCTGGTTCCTCTGGTTGTGTGCATGTATCGAGCCATCTGAGGATGTCTGCAATGGCTTCTTTACGATCTAGATCTAGTAGTTGCAGTTGTTTATCTGTCCATTTTAAACAGCATAGTCCACTTGGCTGGGATTTCCACCCTAAGTCAATGCCAATAAATTTCATTACTGTAAACCTAAATGTGCGTTGATTATCGCACTTTTTTTGGTGTAGTAGAGACGTTGCATTGCAACGTCTCTACAGAGGTTATTGGTCGTGCAAATTGTTTGATCCCAAGCGTATTGATCTATAGGTACTATTGAAACTTACTGTAAATAGTATTTAGAGATTGGGTGAAGAGTAAAGTGATCGCTCTAAAATCATTATATTTAACCGACAGGTATAAATTGGTGATCTGCTTTTTAGTTCTATTGCTTCAATACTTGCAATTGTGTCTATAGTTGCACTTTTACCTGATGACGAAAGGTAAAGAAATCTTCACCGAAACTCAAAACCACAAAATAATCATATAGTAAATCTCTAATCTCTCAGCGGCGAGTTGACCTGGAAAATGTCAAAATTAAATGAGTTTTGCGTAGGCGCGTACTCCTGCAAAAAAGCAAGCTACGCAGGGCGTCTCGTAGACAAGCGACTTGTCGCCAGACATGGCTACATTAACATAGCGCGGATTTAAGATAACTAAAGTTGAAATTTATGGGCAAGCAGCGTGTTCTTTCTGGAGTTCAACCAACAGGCAATTATCATCTAGGTAACTACTTGGGAGCCATTCGCAACTGGGTAGAAGGCCAGAGCGAATACGAAAATTACCTCTTCGTAGCTGATTTACACGCGATTACAGTGCCACAAGTGCCATACGACTCAACACGCCTAGCATCCGATACTTACACCCTCGTTGCGCTCTATCTAGCTTGTGGTCTTGATTTAGATTATTCCACCATCTTTGTGCAATCCCACGTTTCCGCCCACAGTGAACTCACCTGGTTGCTCAACTGTATTACCCCCTTAAACTGGCTTGAAGACATGATCCAGTTTAAGGAAAAGGCTGTCAAACAGGGAGAAAATGTAAATGTCGGCTTGTTGGACTATCCTGTGCTGATGGCAGCTGATATTTTGCTTTACCAAGCCGATAAAGTGCCAGTAGGTGAAGACCAAAAGCAGCACTTGGAGCTGACACGGGATATTGCAGCCCGGTTTAATCACCAATTTGGCAAACCAGATCAGCAAGTGCTGAAGTTACCAGACCCCTTGATTCGTAAGGAAGGGGCAAGAGTAATGAGTTTGGCGGACGGTACACGCAAAATGTCAAAGTCTGATCCTTCTGACTTAAGCCGGATTAATTTGCTTGATCCACCAGATCAGATTCAATACAAAATAAAACGATGTAAAACTGATCCAATTCGTGGTCTGACTTTTGATGACCCAGAGCGCCCAGAGTGTAATAACTTGTTAACACTATATATGTTGCTTGCTGGTAAAGCTAAGAAAGAGGTAGCAGCCCAATGTCAAGATATGGGCTGGGGGCAATTCAAGCCATTGTTAACGGACACAATAATTGAATCCCTGAAACCAATACAAGAAAAATATCAAGCAATAACAGAGGATAAAGGCTATCTAGAGTCTGTATTGCGTGATGGACGGCAAAAAGCCCAGGCGATCGCTAACCAAACTCTGGCACAAGTGAAAGCTGCTTTGGGTTATTCTGTGCCTCTATGAGGTTTCACTTTCTGGTGCTATATGTTATGGGTGTATCCAGAGTCAGAAATACTCAATGTTATGCTTGATACGCAAAAACCAACTTGTTTGACTGCCTTCCAAGCAGCTGCTAAAGAAGGCAAGTTCTTAATTACCGCCGAGGTTGCACCGCCAAAAGGTGGTAATCCAGCGCACATGATTTCAATGGCGGCGACCCTTAAGGGGAGGGTTCATGCCGTCAATATTACCGATGGTAGCCGCGCAGTGCTACGGATGTCTTCATTGATAGCTTCGGTAATTTTATTACAAAACGGGATCGAGCCGATTTGTCAGATTGCCTGCCGCGATCGCAACCGCATTGGTTTACAAGCTGACCTAATGGGCGCTCATGCTTTAGGTGTCCATAACATCCTAGCCTTGACTGGCGACCCAGTAAAAGCAGGTGATCATCCTGATGCCAAAGCCGTCTTTGACTTGGAAGCTGTGCGACTATTGCAACTGATTCGGAAAATGAATCAAGGCGTTGATTGCAACGAAAAACCTTTAACTGATGGAGCACTGGAATTATTTGCTGGCGCAGCAGTAGATCCGCAATGTGCTAGTTGGTCAGGTTTACAAAGTCGATTTGAGCGCAAAATCGAAGCCGGAGCGCAATTTTTTCAAAGTCAATTGATCACAGATTTCGAGCGGCTAGAAAAGTTCATGGATAAAATAGCCACTGGTTACAAAAAACCGATTTTGGCAGGGATTTTTCTGTTGAAATCTGCAAAAAATGCCCAGTTTATTAATAGGTGCGTTCCAGGTGTAAATATACCAGATCACATTATTGATCGGTTGGCACAGGCAAAAGATCCGCTTGAAGAAGGGATGAAAATTGCGGCCGAGCAAGTGCAAATAGCACGGCAATTGTGTCAAGGTGTTCACATGATGGCGGTGAAGCGAGAAGATTTAATTGCGCCAATTTTGGATTTAGCTGGAGTTGCGCCAGTTAATCAAATGGTATCAATCTAAATTAGGTGAACTATGCCTACGATGGTCTACGCCAACGCATTTTTGATCTGATTGGGGAGAGGGCGATCGCTCCTCTCGCCTTCTATTGCTAAACTAAAAAACAACCCTTACTCCTGCAAAGGTAGCCTTATGACCTCTGCAATTAATCCACTCACCGATCTCACTCCTTTCCCAGACCATACGCAGCTACCGGAATCAGACGGTACATTCGTGAAAAACTTCCAGGAACATCCGCAAAGCATTCTAATAACAGACTCAATTAAACCAATATTGCAAAAATGTCACCCCGATGGGCAATACTGTATTGGTCAAGATAGCGGAATCTACTGGCGCATGACTGAGCCACCAGAAAAAAGCGCAGAAGCACCAGATTGGTTTTATGTTGGGAATGTACCGCCTTTGCTGGACGGACAAACACGAAGGTCTTATGTACTGTGGCGAGAGTTTATTGCACCTTTGATTGTCTTAGAATTCGTTTCTGGGGATGGTAGTGAAGAACGAGACAAAACTCCTTGGAAGGGGAAATTTTGGATTTATGAGCAGGTGATTCATCCGGCTTTTTACGGCATTTATGAAGTAAGTAAAGCCAGCGTGGAAGTTTATGAATTAATTGGTGGACAATATCAGTTATTAGCAGCAAATGAACGCGGGCATTATCCTATACATCCTTTAGGCGTTGAGTTAGGTATATGGCAGGGAGAATATCAGAATATGGAATTACCCTGGCTGCGTTGGTGGGATTTGCAAGGTAATTTGCTGTTGACTGGCGAGGAAAGAGCTGATCGCCTAACTGCACAATTGCGATCGCTCGGCGTTGAACCAGAAGCCTAGTACCGATGCGCGGAAATTAAAAGTCAAAAGACTCGTATTCTCGGCTTTTTTACCATTTTTAATGGGTACTCCACTGGATACAACCGCTACAAAATCTTTTGCCAGTTAGCTTCAGATGATAAAGCTATAAACTGTATTAAAAATCCTATTCCCTAGTCATCCTAAACCCAAGCCTAGACTAGAAGTAATAGCTAAAATTAGAAAAGTATCAATCTTGCTAAAAGATTTTCGTAATTTACCTCCAACCAAAGCCACATTCGCAGCCACAACCCAAGCCACAGCCATAGCACCAGTCAAAACCCAAGACCAAGACAAGCTTACATTGAGTAAGTTTTACCGCCTCCTGCCAAAACATCGTCTCCAGTAGTCCGCGTTCTGATTGGCTAAGGGACTTGAACAAGTCATCATTTATTTAAAGTCTTAACAACTCGGCGATCGCTATTCTTATTTCTTACCAAATAGGTGATGCCAAACCGTCCCCTTCCTAACTCTCTTTCAATAGTGTATTTTCCACCTTGCAATTTATCTCCAGTTCCCCAAGCCACATCTGCAACTCCCGAAATACTTACACAAATTTTCACACAATAAAGCCTGGGGAGCCTGAGCCTAGGTTTGCAGAACTAATGCGTAGACGCGCAGTGGCTTGTCGTCAGATATCGCCCTTATCTTCTCCCTGTATTGCTAAACTAAAAAACAACCCTTATCCAGTGCAAAGGTGGCCTTATGACCTCTGCAACTAACCCACCCACCGATCTCACTCCTTTTCCTGACCATACGCAGCTACCAGACTCCAATGGCACGTTTGTGAAAAACTGGCAAGAGCATCCCCAAAGTATCTTACTGACTGACTCGATTACACCCGTTCTCAAACAATTACATCCCGATGGTCAATATTGTATTGGTCAGGACTTAGGCATTTACTGGCGCTTGACCGATCCCCCGGAAAAAGGAGCAGAAGCACCAGATTGGTTTTTTGTACCGAATGTACCACCCTTGCTGAATGGACAAACGCGGAGGTCTTATGTATATTGGCGAGAGTATATTGCCCCGTTGATTGTCTTAGAATTCGTTTCTGGGGATGGGAATGAGGAAAGAGACAAAACCCCATGGAAGGGTAAATTTTGGATTTATGAGCAGGTGATTCGTCCTGCTTTCTACGGGATTTATGAAGTCAAAAAAGCTAGCGTAGAAGTCTACGAATTCATTGGTGGACAATATCAATTGTTACCAGCAAATGAGCACGGACATTATCCGATCGCACCTATGGGAGTTGAGTTAGGCATTTGGCCAGGAGAATATCAAAATGTGGAATTACCCTGGTTGCGCTGGTGGGATTTGCAAGGTAATTTATTGTTGACTGGCGATGAAAGAGCCGAACAGGAACATCAACGAGCAGAACAAGAACGTCAAAGAGCAGAACAAGAACGTCAACGGGCAGAACAAGAACGTCAACGGGCAGAACAAGAACGTCAAAGAGCCGATCGCCTGATGGAACAATTGCGATCGCTCGGCGTCGAACCAGAAGCTTAGGTCTTTGGCTCAAGGGTGCGTTGACGCATTAGCGAAGCGGTAGCGACGAAGGAGCGTCAGCAGCTTGTCGTCAGAAATCGTTTTATATTGGATGAACTGCTACAAAATGCTTCGTTAGTTAACTTCTAAAGCTTGATATGCGATCGCCTACTAAACTAACTTAAAATCTTAAAAAGAGGTGGTTAAAAAACAACCGTACGAAGCGATGGAATATAGAAATTATGGCTCAAATCTTAGTTGAAAATTTAGACCCTATTATTCTAAAAAAGCTAGAAACTCTTGCTAAACAACACGGTAGATCTTTACAAGAGGAACTAAAGCAAATCCTACAACAAGCAACTGTAACAGCGACACACTACCACACTGGCGGCAATATTGAAAAAGCTAGAGAAGCAGTAACACGCGCTCAGATGAGATATGCAGGAAAAACTTTCAGTGATAGTACTGAACTCATCCGCGAGGATAGAGAACGGTGAGTCAGTATGTTTTAATGCAAGTATTGCTATAAAGTGGTTTGTGCCTGAAATCCACTCTGATGCAGCTCGGCGTTTACTAGCAAGTGATCATACTTTTTTAGTACCAGATTTTTTCTTACCAGAGGTGGTAAATATCTTTTAGAAACGAACGCGCCGCGGCGAAGACACGGCTGAAAATGCAAAGCAAACTTTAGCTGATTTAAATGCAGTTCCAGTAGAGGTGTATTTATCTCAGCCCTTGATGCCACTTGCCTTAGATATTGCGCTTCAGACAGAACGGGCGGTGTATGACAGCTTGTACTTAGCCCTTGCTATTACGCAAAAATGCTAGATGGTAACAGCAGAAGAAAAGTTTTACAATGCGCTGAAAACCAGTACTTACGCAAGTAATCTTCTATGGGTAGAGAATATTTAGAGAACTAGGAGCGATCGCCTTTCCTGCTAAAAACACTGCGTAGACGCATAGCATAGCAGCTTGTCGTTAGACATTGCTCGGTGTTGAGCCAGAAGCATAATCTCTATTAATGTATCTTTGTAATATTTTTGCGGGTGCTGGTAAAGTTCACCCGTCTTATGCAGCAATTTAAAAACACTAGGAAGATTTAGCATCAGTAAAAGGCACAATGCTAAAGCTGGCACTCAATATTTCAAAGCCACCGCTGTACACTAGCACATTCCGTCCCTTCTTTCCCATAAAACCGAAAAGCCGAGGCTATGATGATCATTACCTCTTTTTAGCAATTACTTTAATTGAAAGTTAAATTACTAAATCAATATGACCAATAGCTATGATACGGTACGGGCACTGCGCGAGGCGTTGAAGTTTTCACCTGATAATGTACCTCTTAGGAAACACCTTGCAGATACGCTTCTCAGTCTTGGACAATTGGAGGATGCGGAGAAAGAGTACCGTCAAGCAATGCTGTTGGCACGGGATGAACCACAGTTGAAACTTGGTCTGGCAAGGGCTTTTTACCAACAAGGGAAGCACAATCAGTCTTTAGTGATTGTAGAAGAATTGCTAAAACACTCTAACTGTCCAGCACTAGCTTACTTACTCCATGCTCGTTTGTTGCTAAATTCAGGAGCAGTACAGCAAGCCGTGAGTCAGTATCGCAGTGCGATCGCTCTTGATGCATCTATTGCAGATCCAGATTTTGCGGAACTCTTGGGTATTGGAGAGGACAGCCACATCCAAGATGTAGTAGAAGGCAAAGTCCGCGCAGCTAATTTTGATAACCTCGCCCTTGATGATGAAAAGCTGGAACGCCCGCAGATTTCTTTCCAAGATGTGGGAGGAATGGAAACGGTTAAAGATGAAATTCGCCTCAAGATTATTTATCCGCTGACGCAACAGGAACTTTACAAAGCTTATGGTAAAGTGATCGGCGGCGGAATTTTGATGTATGGGCCTCCCGGTTGTGGCAAAACTTATCTAGCCCGTGCAACCGCTGGCGAGATTAACTCAAACTTTATCTCTGTTGGCATTAATGATGTCCTAGATATGTGGTTGGGAAACAGTGAGCGGAATTTGCACGCCATATTTGAAGAAGCACGAGAAAATCAGCCTTGTGTAGTATTTTTCGATGAAGTCGATGCTCTAGCTGCCAACCGTACCGATCTGCGTCAAAGTTCTAGCCGCATGGTGATTAACCAGTTTCTCTCAGAACTGGATGGAGTCAAGAGTTCTAATGAAGGGGTGTTGATTTTGGCGGCTACTAATGCCCCTTGGCATTTAGATGCAGCATTTCGACGTCCGGGACGCTTTGATCGCATTCTCTTTATCCCACCACCAGACGCTTCTGCTAGGGCAGCTATTTTACAGTTGCTCTGTCGTGGTAAGCCTGTAGATAAGATTGATTATGAGCAAGTTAGCAAAAAGACAGAGCATTTTTCCGGGGCTGACTTAAAAGCTGTGATCGATTTAGCAGTGGAAAAAAAACTGCAAGAAGCGATGAAAATCGGGTTTCCCAAGCCGCTGATGACGAGGGATTTAATCTCGGCAGCAGCGAATGTTAAATCTTCTACTAAAGAGTGGTTCGCCACAGCTCGCAACTATGCGCTGTATGCGAATGAGGGCGGTTTATACGATGATATTTTGAAATATTTAAAAATGTAATGGGTGTTGTACACTTTGAGCGGGCAAAGCTGTTATTAGAGCAATCTCGCTATCAGATGGCGGAGGAGGAACTGCGACAAGCTGTGGCTGAGTCTCCAAATGATGCGGGAATTCATGCGGTTTTGGGGTTGTGCTTAAGTTGTCAGCAGCGATATCAGGAGGCAACACTGGAAGTAGAAGTTGCCATCGCGATCGCTCCCGATTCGCCATTTCCTCACTATATATTGGGATATATTCTCTGCGAACGTCAGCAACTTGCAGCTGCACAAAAAGCGATTCGAGAAGCAATTCAGCTCAACCCTTATCAAGCTTCTCATTTTGCTCTGCTGGCGCGATGTCATTATCAGCAAAAGCAGTGGCGAGCAAGCCTGGAAGCAGCCACTAAAGGACTATCATTAGACCCGGAAGATGTAGAGTGTTTGAATTACCGGGCTTTGTCGCTGTCACAATTGGGACGCGGAAAAGAAGCGATCGCCGCAGTCAAAGGAGCGATCGCCACTTCTCCCCAAGATGCTGCTTCTTACGCTAGCAGCGGTTGGATTTTGTTGTCTCACGGTGGTAGTCAACAGAAAGCTTTGGAATATTTTCGTGAAGCATTGCACCTCAACCCCAATTTAGAATGGGCGCGTCAAGGAGTTGTCGAAGCACTAAAAGCAAAAAACCCCATTTATCGATTAATGCTGCGCTATTTCTTGTGGGGTAGTCGGCTAAATCATCGCACGCGTTGGGTATTTACTATTGGCTTATTTTTCTCAATGCGGATGTTACTTGCCAGTTTTGTCAATGCTGGTTTGACACCCGTGGTGGCGGTGGTGGCGATCGCTTATTTGCTGTTCGTCATCTTCAGTTGGATTGCTGATCCGTTGTTTTCCCTGATGTTGCGGTTTGATAAATTCGGACGCTTGGCACTTTCACCAGAGGAAATCCAGCAATCTAATTGGTGGGGTGCTTGTTTTTTGAGTGCGATCACATTTTGTATTTTATGGTTTTGCACGAAGAATCTCAGTGCTTTAATCAGTGCGATCGTATGCGGCTTATTAATAATTCCAGTAGCGGCGACGTTTAACTGTGAGCAAGGTTGGACGAGAAAGGCAATGGCAATTTATACAATCGTTTTGGCTATCCTAGGTATTAGCGCGGTAATTATCTCAATTGCCAGCCTAGCCTTTCACCAAATTGATTGGTGGTGGTTTCTGCCGATGATAGTGTTCTTTCCTGGCGTACTTCTTTCTACTTGGGTTGCAACTCTACTCATGGGAATTATGCCGAAACGTTAGAACATGACGGGAGAAAGGATAGCCTTCAATCTGTGATGACTAGACCTCTTGCAAAATTATTTGTATAGACCATTGCGCTTAGAAGATGAACTGGGCGTGCGCTTGCTCCAGCGGACGACGCGCAGTTTGACACTGACCAAAGCTGGCAACCGATTTTATCAACGCTGTCAGCAAATTCTCAACGACTTAGAAGAAGCTGAACTTGAAGTCAAGCGATCGCAATTAATACTGATCGGAACATTGCGGCTTGATCTCAGCTTTGTGTTTGGCAAACTGCATATCGCTCCGGCTCTGCTACAATTTTCCGCACAATATCCTGAGCTAAACCTGAATGTTTCGTTTAACGATCGCTTGATCGATCTGATTGAGGAAGGTATTGATGCAACGGTGCGAATTGGAGTGAGCAGCGATAGCGGTTTAATCATGCACCACTTGGCAACGACACGCTACATCACTTGTGCCTCGCCGCACTATCTCGCCCGGTATGGTAGGCCGACAACGCCCACAGAACTATTGCAGCATCGCTGTGTCAACTTTATCTTTCCATAGACCCGACGAGAACCTCACTGGAAGTTTGAACAAGACGGCAAAGCGATCGACCTTGCTGTTGATAGTTATCTGCGATTCGATCTCCGGGGACTACCAGTAATTTGTTCTCCACTCTCATTCATTCAACTGCCAAACCAGAGAGAAGTAAGAGGCGATACCATCTCATATCGATACTCATGGCTGACAGATCCCTTGAAAAAGTCGGCATTTGTTTGTGTAGAAGTCCGCTTCATACCAAGCGCCTCGACAAGGCTAATAGACGCAATGTTACGTGTGTCTATATCCGCTGTAACAATACTTACTCTATATTCCTTAAAAAGGTGTTCAAGCACACACGAACATCCCTCTTTTGCATAACCCTGTCGCCAAAACAGTGGAAAAATTGTGTAAGCAATTGCTGCTGTATAGTTAGCATGTACTGTTGCTTCTAATGTCCCAACATATACCCTAGATTCTCGAAGACGGATTACCCAGTTTAACCAAGCCTCTTGTCTGTCTGGCGAAAGTCTTGAGGATAAAGCAAGGTATCGAGTTTCTAGAGTTTGTAACGATGTGGGCGGCAACTGTGGAATGAACTGGTAAAGCCTTTGATCCAGCAGTTGCTCGTAAATAGCCGAGGCGTGATTTGGGACAAGCGGCTCAAGCAACAGCCGTGAAGTCTCTATAATTCGTTCGGGTGCGATTAATTTAACCATTCTTGAACGCCAGTTCACTCAACGGGGGGGAACCCTCCGTTCGCGTAGCGTCTCCGCTAGGAGAAGTTCAGATGCCTACGGCGAGCTGCGCCAACGTCGGAAGCCGGCGCTCCGACAACTCTGGGCACGTGACTGGCTCCCCTTGACTTCACGAAGCGAAGCAGCCTGAGTTAAAAAGTTATGAAGGCTATCCTCATTCTGATAAACTATGCATCATAGTCATCCAAAAAGCATAGTTGCTTATGCTTATTTGAGTGCCGACATAAGATTGTTCAACTAGTTAGATACCTGTTTATAGGTAGCACATAGTGACTATTAATGATCAAAATTTTTGCTTCTGTTTACGCAAATATAAGGAGAGGTGGGGATGAATGCAAGCTTAATAATGTCTAACATCCTAAGCCCACCAATTCTTTTTTTCTTTCTCGGAATGTCGGCCGTTATTTTAAAGTCGGATCTGGAAATTCCTCAACCTTTACCTAAACTCTTCTCTCTTTATCTTCTACTTGCTATTGGGTTCAAGGGAGGTGCTGAACTTGTTAAGAGTGGAATTAGTCAAGAAGTCGTACTGACGCTATTTGCAGCTATCATGATGGCTACACTTGTGCCAATATACACGTTCTTCATTCTGAGAATCAGACTTGATTTATACAATGCGGCGGCGATCGCCGCAACTTACGGTTCCATTAGTGCAGTCACCTTTATCACTGCTGGATCATTCCTCAGCGAACTTGGCATTAGTTTTAGTGGCTACATGGTAGCAGCTCTTGCCCTAATGGAATCCCCAGCCATCATTGTCGGACTTGTTTTAGTAAAAATATTTGACGTAGATAAAGATGGTGACTTTTCTTGGCCGGAAGTTCTCAAGGAAGCTTTCCTTAACAGTTCTGTTTTTCTCTTGGTTGGAAGCCTGATAATTGGTGTGCTATCAGGGGAGAAAGGCTGGAAGTTGGAAGCGCCTTTTACCCAAGAAATATTTTATGGAGTCCTAACCTTCTTTTTGCTAGATATGGGACTGGTAGCTGCGGGAAAAATCAAAGATCTTGGTAAAACAGGTTCGTTTTTGATCTCTTTTTCTATCTTAATCCCGATTTTAAACGCAACAATCGGGATACTTTTAGCAAAACTAATCGGAATGCCGCAGGGAAATGCGCTCTTATTTTCAGTTTTGTGTGCTAGTGCCTCTTACATAGCGGTTCCAGCCGCCATGAGGTTAACACTTCCTGAAGCTAATCCTAGTTTGTACGTAACTAGTGCTTTAGCGCTCACTTTTCCCTTTAATATTATTATTGGTATCCCTTTATACTTATACGGCATAAATTTGCTATGGAGATGAGATTATGCACTCAGTAAAAAGAATAGAAATTATCGCCAATGCTGTTGAACTGGCAAAAATATTAGACGGCTTAGATAAAGCAGGTGTGCATGGACATACTGTAATTCGGAATGTGGCAGGCAGAAGTCCGCATGGAGAAACTACAGAGCTTGACAATGTCTATGTAATTGCTTTCTGCCTACCAGATCAAGCCAAACCTGTTTTGGAAGTCATCAGACCTATCCTCAACAAGTTTGGAGGTACATGTTATCTTTCTGATGCGATAGAGATTAGATCTGTGCGGTGTGTTGCGTCTCTTTGATAATGTATCGCTGAAGCGATAGTTCACCTTGCAGGAAAATATTTATGAGTCGAATTAATGGATTTATTGGTAGGCGCGAACTTTTAAAGTTAGCTGGCTTTAGTGGAGTTGCGATCGCAGCTACTACCATAAGTAGTGTGCCTTGGTATACTCAATCTGCTCTCGCTGCGGTTGCACAAGACACTGAGCCTGTTAGTCCTGATGAAGCACTCAAAAGACTGTTGGATGGAAATCGGCGGTTTGTACAGCAAAAGCGTGAGTATCCCCATCAAACCCAAACACGTTTGCAAGAAGTTGCCCAAGCACAGCATCCATTTGCGACTATACTGAGCTGTGCTGATTCGCGGGTATCTGCGGAAATCTTATTTGACCAAGGAATTGGCGATTTGTTCGACATTCGCATCGCTGGGAATATCGTGATACCAGAAGCGCTTGGTAGCATTGAATATGCCGCAGCATTATTAGGTACTCCCCTAATTATGGTGCTAGGTCATGAAAGATGTGGTGCAGTCACAGCATCGGTAAAAGGCGATTTACTCCCTGGTCAAATTGGCACTTTTGTCAAGGCTATTAAACCAGCAATGGCTAAAGTAAAAGACAAACCGGGTGATCCGGTTGAAAATGCAGTCGTAGCAAATGTTCAATATCAAGTTGAAAGATTGCAGGAAAATTCAGCGCTTTTAGGTCAACTGATGCAGGCAGGTACACTGAAAATTGTAGGGGGACGTTACGATCTTGATACTGGGGAAGTAACTATTGTTTAAAAGACGGAGTTTTGAGTTCCTAGCTCTTAACTCCTAATCGCATTATCCATTACTATTTATATCGTTAACTTCCCTCAAGCGCGAAGTCACAAATCGAGCCATCCACTTTTCTAAATAAACTCGATTAGCATTTTGCTCAGATAGATCTTTGGTATCTATAGGATGAGGCATCAGTCCTAAAATTGTCGCTGTTGTCACACAAAACATCGATTTTTGGAAACTCATGCAAATTTTTACCCGCAAATCATCTTCACCCCGAAGACTGCGACGGTAAATTTCGTGCAAATATTCTGGAAGATAGTGACGCATATCTTGCATCAACAAAGTGGGAGGAATACCTGCACTGCCAATAGGCAAAGGATCGGCATACAATGCGCCATACTGAAACCGACTTTGATCTGGGGAGATTTGATATGCTTGGGCATTGTATGAAACAGTGCCGTGAAAAGGAGTTCCCCGAAAGAAAATCGCTTCTACATAAGGTATTGCTGTATCTGCTAAAAAGGTTAAACCAACACTTTGGGGAATGATTTCATAGACTTTATTCTGAACTTTGACAGCATAAGTAATTGGCTTTGATGCACTTGCTACCAACCCTGCTTTAATGTGGTCTACAACTTCAGGAATCGACTTAATTTTGCCTTGGTCGTAGTAGTCTGATAGGGTAAGGAAGATATCAGCCATAACTCGCCAGAATTGACCTAATCCAGTATAGTAAGCAGAGACACGCAACTGTTCTGTTAGGAAGTCTGGAAATAACTGGTTAATGCCCAGAATTAAGGGATTATTTTTAAACTTAGTGTCGATAACAGCTTGCGCTCTCTTTTGAAATTCTGGTGTATCTAAATATGTATCTAGTCCACCGCCACCATGCCACATCATTGATTTCAGGCAATACTCAGCATACTCAAAATTAATGCGGTCATGCCACCAGTGGCGTAGTAATTTTTTGAAAGAAAATTCTCCATTAAAATATTTAAAAAATGGAAAAAATACTAAAAATTGATGTTCGGCTATGTAAATAAGATTTTTTGAATAGGCATCTAAAACTATGCCATAGCTTTTAAGAATCCCAACTACTTCCAGTACATTTTCTGGACTATCAGGAATTAATGCTTCTCCTTTTTGCAGCCGCTCAATATATTCAGCTAAGGGATTATTAACAGGCTTCTTTTTAATATTTACCATTGCCATTTCTCCAAAAATTATAGGGATTGGGGATTGGGGATTGGGGTATTGTTAAAGAAGCGGCTGAGTAAACAGAAAATTCTTCCCCTGTGCCCCCCTGCCTCTTAAAAGTCCCTAGTCTTCAGCCCTGATTGCCTTATCCAAGGACACCGTTGCCACTACGTTTTGTGTATTTACCATTGCTGTAATTGTTGGTTCAGTCCAGCGCGATAACCAAGCCGGTTGGATACCGAAAATTACAATTAGTACAGCTAAAACTAGAGCCGGGGCGCGATCACTCCAATACACTCGTGGTAAGTTGGTAACCTGTGCAGACAAACGCCCAAAAAAGGCGCGGTTGAGAAGAATTAAGAAGTAAACCGCAGTTAAGCCTGTACCAATCATGCACAGCAGAGTTTGCACTGGAAAAACGGGAAAACTACCTCGGAAAACAATAAATTCTGAAATAAATCCTACCATCCCTGGTATGCCAGCACTGGCCATGACTCCCACAATCATTAAGCTACCAATTACTGGCAGACCCCTTTCTGGGTTCAGCAGTCCCCGGACGACTTCTAAATCCCGGCTGCCAGCTTTTTTATACACAACCCCCACTAGCAAAAACAGCATTGCAGAAATCAAGCCGTGGCTAATCATTTGCATGACAGTGCCTAATACACTCAAAGGTGTGCCAGATGCAGCGGCTAAAAGCACGTAGCCCATGTGTCCAATGGAACTATATGCCACCATTTTTTTCATATCGGTTTGAGCGATCGCACAGGATGCACCATATAGCACACTTACCACCGCCCAAGTCGCCAACCAAGGAGCCAGATAAGTCCAAGCTTCTGGCAACAAGTTCATACCAAATCGCAGTAAGCCATAAGTTCCTAACTTCAAAAGCACCCCAGCCAATAGCACAGAAATCGGTGTGGAAGCTTCAACGTGAGCATCTGGTAACCAAGTATGGAAGGGAACTAAAGGAATCTTAATCCCAAAACCAACTAAAATCCCCCCTAGCAGTAAAAGCTGTGTGGCTAAAGGTAGAGTCTTAGTATTCAAGGTTGCCAGTGCAAAGTTAGAACCACCACTCAGCCAAACTATGCCGAGGAAACTTGCTAAAATCAGGATTCCAGAAACGGCAGTGTAAATTAGAAATTTCGTAGCGGCATAACCCCGCTTTGCACCACCCCAAATGGCTATCAACAGATACAGCGGTATTAGTTCCAGTTCGTAAAACAGGAAAAATAGCAGTAAGTCCTGTGCTAGAAAAGCTCCAGTTACCCCAACACTTAACAGTAGTATCAAAGAGTAATAGAATTTAGGACGTTGAAGAGATTCATCACTGCTGTAAATAGCAATACAAGTTAATAGTCCATTCAAAACCAGCAACGGTAAAGATAAGCCATCTACTCCCAAATTATAATTCAAGCCTAAGACCTCAATCCAGGGCAGAGACTCGGCAAATTGTTGAGTAACTTCCCCTGGATGGAACTGAGTTGCTATTACAACTGTCCACAAGAAAGTGATGCTGGCAACAACTAAAGCTAACCCACGGGCAAATTTCCCACTGATATCAGAAGGCCAGAAACCAATTGAAGCCGCACCTAACAACGGCAGCAAAATCAAAGCACTAAGCATAAGCAGAACTAGATAAGAAGAGGGAGGAGGGGATTAGAGGGAGCAGAGGGGAGCAGAGGAGCAGGAGCAGATGGGGAGATAATTCTTGGCTCTTGACCCTTGACTTTTAACTCCTGACTCCGCACTCTTAAAAAGGCAATTTATCTAATAAACCCAATGACCAGCTAATGAAAAAACCCAGGACGCTGACGACCGCTAGGATAGTCAACATATACCCCTGGGATTGACCAGAAATGCTGTATTTTAAACCTTGCCCACTGAGAATTGTTGCAAAACCAACCAAGTTTACTAGACCGTCAACTAAGTAGCGATCGCTCCAAGCTGAAATCTTAGAAAGCAGTGCTACTACAGTCACTACTGTCAATCGATAAACGCGGTCAATGTAAAAATCATAACCCAGTAAGTCTTGCACAAATCTCCATGCCAGTATCCTAGATCTTGACCAGGCTTTGTGCAGATAAACTGTAGCCCCTATACCTACGCCCACCACGGTAGAAGAAAACAACACTAACACCACATACCAATTAATACTTTCCCAATCGGGTAACAAATACCATTGCTGTAGCATCAGGGGTAGTAGCAGAGTCACAATCGTCAAAGACACCATTGGTAATGCCATTTGCCAACCAACTTCTGGAGTGCGACGGGTTTTCTGTTGCGGTTTACCCCAAAAAACTAATCTAAATACTCTGGTCAAATTCAATGCTGTCAAACCATTCACCAATATTAAAACCCCAATCACCCAAGGGCTAATATTCACAAAACCGTCAGCCCATGCTAGCATTGCCCAAAAACTTCCCAGTGGTAGCAGTGTTACCATCCCCGCTGAACCGACAACAAAAGCAGTTGTGGTGGCTGGCATCCGTGACCACAGTCCGCCCATTTCTGTTAAGTCTTGGCTGCTAGTAGTGTATATTACTGAACCTGAACTCATGAATAATAGTGCTTTAGCGATCGCATGAGTTAACAACAACATTAGGGCTACACCCCCTTGCTGCAATCCTACCGCCAGAAACACTAAACCCATGTATGCACTAGTGGAATGAGATAGCGATCGCTTAATGTCAATTTGCGCTATGGATACTAGTGTTGCACCAATTGCTGTCACTGTACCCATCACAACTAAGGCATTCAACGCAACTGGCGACAGTGCTAGCAATGGTTGCATTTTATACAGCATATAAGCACCGCCAGCTACCACCAGCGAATTCCGCATTACTGAAGCGGGGTTAGGCCCTTCCATCGCTTCATCTAACCACAAGTGCAAGGGAAATTGAGCACATTTACCCGCAGGCCCCGCAATCAACGCTAACCCCAGCAATGTCGATGTCATTGGGCTTAAGTTAGCTGTTTGCGCCCACTCATATAGATCAGAAAAGTTCAAACTACCTGCTAAGGTGGAAAGCGTCACCACACCCATCAGCAACAACAAATCTCCCACCCGTTTGGTTAAAAACGCATCCCGCGCCGCAGTCACTACTAGCGGTTGAGCATACCAGAATCCTACCAGCAAGTAAGTCGAGAGCGTCAGAACTTCCAAAAGGGCATAGCTGACAAACAAAGAGTCACTAATCGCTAAACCACTAAGCGCTGCTTCAAAAAACCCGAACAGCGCAAAAAAACGCGCCAACGACCAGTCTTTTTCCATGTAACCCAGGGCATAAACTTGCGCTAACAGACTTAACCCCGTAATTAAAACAGTTGCTCCAATACTGACTGGCGAGAGTTCTAAGGAAAAGGATAAATCTAAGTCCGCCGCTTTAAACCAGCTAATAACTAAGTTTTCTGGTTCTCTGTCCCAGATGTTTGTAAATACCAACAAACTATGGGCAAAAGCCAAAAGGGTCGTCAACAAGTTGAAATATACCGCAGGTCTTGGCCCTGTACGCTGAATTATCCCCATTCCCCACGGCAATGTTAAAAGTGCGCCTATCAAGCTATAAAAAGGCACCCACCAACTTGTTAAGAAGAAAAATTGATTCATTTAAATTTCCTTTGACGACTCATTTTTAGCTTTTTTAAAATAGCTTTTAAAGCATCCTTCACTAAAAAAAATAACTTGATCAAAATCCATGTTTTATTAACTATTTTTAACCTAAAACTGACTGAGTATTTTTACTTTAATTTACCCTATTAAGGTTTAATTAAATATAAACTTACATATTTAAAAGCATTTCAATTTGTTACATCATCTCCACTTGTAAATTTATATTTCTACTTCTAGCAGAGAACTTTATACGATATATTTGAAAAAATTATGGATTTTTCACGAAGTCCTTGTTCAAACAGGAAAACTGGGGAAAGACAGAGATAGCATGATATACAGCCCTTAATCGTCCCTCGACAGACAAGATTAGTCTTGGTTATGAATGTCATTTTGTAAATGTAATAAAGAAATTATAAAGCATAAGCGACTGCTCTAGGAATTGTTGAACTCCAATTAAGCAGAACCCCGCTATAAATTTTTGTTAAGTTTTTTAAAACTTTTTTATCATAAACTATTATAATAATTTATATTGCCAAGAACGCCAAGCTTTCCTATGCTTAATTTGGAAGCGTTTTTGTAGCTCAAGATGAGCTTCCTCGTCACAATTTTCAAACCACAGTACTGATTGGATTAATTTTGTAGGAGTTCTGCGATGCCAATTGCAGTTGGAATGATTGAAACTAAGGGCTTTCCGGCAGTAGTGGAAGCTGCTGATGCGATGGTGAAAGCCGCACGTGTAACTTTGGTAGGGTACGAAAAAATTGGTAGCGCTCGCGTCACCGTAATTGTGCGGGGAGATGTATCTGAAGTGCAAGCCTCAGTTGCAGCTGGGGTTGAAGCAGCAAGAAGAGTAAATGGTGGTGAAGTTTTATCTACTCATATCATTGCTCGTCCACACGAAAACCTGGAATACGTCTTGCCGATTCGTTACACGGAAGCTGTGGAACAGTTCCGTACTTAAAAACTGGTTAAACAAAGTAATTAATACTCTCTGCCTTGTCGAGAGTTACTTTTTTCCAGGTCTAAAAACTTTAATCAAGGATTAGAACTAATGTCAATCGCAGTAGGAATGGTTGAAACGCTAGGCTTTCCAGCGGTAGTGGAAGCTGCTGATGCGATGGTGAAAGCTGCTCGCGTTACCCTAGTAGGCTACGAAAAAATTGGTAGCGGTCGGGTTACAGTGATCGTCAGAGGGGATGTTTCGGAAGTACAAGCCTCAGTAGGAGCTGGAGTTGAATCAGTGAAGCGAGTTAACGGTGGACAAGTCCTGTCTACCCACATCATTGCTCGTCCTCATGAGAACTTAGAATATGTCCTGCCTATTCGTTATACCGAAGATGTAGAGCAATTCCGCGAAAACGTTAACGCAATTCGTCCTTTCGGCAGAAGACCGTAATCTGTAATGCAAGTTGCTAAAGTTCGTGGCACAGTAGTTAGCACGCAGAAAGACCCAAGTCTTAGAGGCGTCAAACTACTGTTGTTGCAATTAGTAGATGAAGATGGAAACATCCTGCCAAAATACGAGGTAGCAGCAGATACTGTTGGTGCAGGAGTTGATGAGTGGGTGCTTGTCAGTCGTGGCAGTGCCGCTCGTCAGGTTCTTGGTAATGAGCAGCGTCCATTAGATGCAGTGGTGGTAGCGATAATAGATACCATTCACGTTGAAGATCGCCTGATTTACAGCAAAAAAGACCAGTATAGGTAAATGTCATTAGTCATTAGTCATTGGTGAGCTAGTGCGGTGAGTCTAGCATTACGGAGATAAGTCTGAGCGGTTAAAGCCGCCGAACAGAACTTTTAAAGAAAGAGGGTACCAACCTAGGTAATTTTTGTGGTGTGGTCAACGCTGCTTTGTAGCTTGCTTGAGAGTAGGTGTACGCAGTAGTAGAAACGTGAGGAGCGTTACCCACAAGTTATTAGCTAAAGACAAATGACAAATGACAACTGACGAGTGACAAATGACATAGAGGAGGAATCTTGCGATGGCAGTCCGCAGCACGGCGGCACCCCCAACCCCGTGGTCAAGGAGTTTAGCTGAAGCCCAAATCCATGAAACTGCCTTTGTGCATTCATTCTCCAATATTATTGGGGATGTACGGATAGGTGCAAACGTAATCATTGCTCCAGGAACTACGATTAGAGCGGATGAAGGCACACCTTTTTATCTTGGTGAAAACACTAATGTTCAAGATGGTGTGGTAATTCATGGGTTAGAGCAAGGTCGAGTAATTGGCGATGACCAAAATAAATACTCGGTATGGATTGGTAAAAACGCTTGCATTACCCACATGGCTCTAATTCACGGGCCAGCTTATGTTGGGGATAATTCCTTCATTGGCTTTCGCTCTACGGTGTTTAATGCCAGAGTGGGCGCAGGTTGCATTGTAATGATGCACGCTTTGATCCAAGACGTAGAAATCCTCCCAGGTAAGTATGTACCTTCGGGAGCGATAATTACTAACCAGCAGCAAGCTGACCGCTTGCCAGATGTGCAAGATCAAGATCGAGAATTTGCCCATCATGTAGTTGGGATTAATCAAGCACTGCGAGCAGGTTATCTCTGTGCTGCGGATAGCAAATGCATAGCACCCATTCGGGATGAAATTGCTAAATCTTATACAAGTAATGGTGTTACTGTCATAGAGTTGGAAAGGAGTAGTAAAGTGTCGAGCAAGAGCTTGGGTGCAGAAACCATAGAGCAGGTGCGCTATCTGCTAGAGCAAGGATATAAGATTGGCTCGGAACATGTAGATGAGCGGCGATTCCGCACGGGTTGTTGGACAAGTTGTAAGCCGATTGAACCTAGATCAATCGGTGAAGCGATCGCTGCATTAGAAACCTGTCTGAAAGACCATAGTGGTGAGTATGTCCGTTTGTTTGGCATTGACCCCAAAGGCAAACGGCGCGTATTAGAAACTATCATCCAACGCCCAGATGGCACGGTGCAAGCCACTACCAGCTTTAAAGCCCCTGTTAGTCAGGGCAATAATGGTGGCTACAACGGGAATGGTAATAGTAATGGTCATGGCGGCAGTAGTATAGGTAGTGAAACCGTAGAGCAAATCCGCCAGCTATTAGCAAGTGGCTACAAAATCGGCACAGAACACGTAGATGAGCGGCGATTCCGCACTGGTTCATGGCAAAGTTGTGAGCCAATTAACTCAAATTCGACAAATGAAGTCATCGCCGCCTTGGAAGATTGTATAACTAATCATCAAGGCGAGTACGTGCGTTTGATTGGCATTGACACCAAAGCCAAACGACGGGTGTTAGAAAGCATTATTCAACGACCCAATGGACAAGTTAGTGTCGGTAGTCAGAGTCAAAAATCATTCGCCAGTGCGCCATCTGCAACAACAGCGGCTACTAGTACCCGCTTAAGTTCTGAAGTAGTGGAACAACTACGTCAGTTATTGGCTAGTGGGTATAAAATTAGCATTGAGCACGTAGATGGGCGGCGGTTCCGTACAGGTTCTTGGACTAGCACTGGTCAAATTCAAGCTTCCTCTGAAAGAGAAGCGATCGCAGCAGTAGAAGGACACCTGGCTGAATACCAAGGAGAATATGTACGCTTAATTGGTATCGAACCCAAAGCTAAACGGCGAGTGTTAGAAAGTATTATTCAACGGCCTAATGGACAGGCTAGTGCCGATAGCCAGAGTCAAAAATCATTCGCCAGTGCGCCATCTCCAACAGCAACAGCTACGAATACCCGCTTAAGTTCCGAAGTAGTAGAACAGCTACGACAGCTATTGGCTGGTGGGCATAAAATTAGCATTGAGCACGTAGACGGACGGCGGTTCCGTACAGGTTCTTGGACTAGCACTGGTCAAATTCAAGCTTCTTCTCAAAGAGAAGCGATCGCAGCAATAGAAGGACACCTCGCCGAATACCAAGGAGAATATGTGCGCTTAATTGGTATTGACCCTAAAGCTAAGCGCCGAGTGTTGGAGACAATTATCCAACGTCCATAGCAGTGTTGAATTGAAAGTGCTGAGTAATGAGTTTAGACTTTCGAGTTAGAACACTGACACTAGCATCAAAAGCTAACTTTTTCTTGTGAAGTAGAATTTACTTAGCACTTCATTACTCACCATTGGCAACTCAAAATTTTTCCGACTTCCGAGGTGATAATTCCCATGTCTGTGCCGCCACTGCGCCTCAGCGACAAATTTGATTCTTATATTAGTGGCGAGGTGACTATTCATCCAAGCGCAGTATTAGCACCTGGAGTAATACTCCAAGCAGCTAAAAACAGCAAGATTATCATCGGCCCAGGGGTCTGTATTGGGATGGGATCAATTCTCCATGTCCATGAAGGAATCTTAGAGGTAGAAGCAGGAGCAAACCTGGGAGCGGGTTTTTTGATGGTTGGCAAGGGCAACATTGGAGCAAATGCTTGCATTGGTTCAGCAACAACAATTTTTAATTATTCAGTCGAACCTGGACAAGTAATTGCACCTGGTTCAGTCTTGGGAGATACGAGTCGCCAAATTAGTGAAATAAAACAACTAGAATCATCTACAACTAACTCCGCTTCTACAAGTACAGCACAATCGAAGAAAGAAGATAATAACTCAGGACGAGGCGAGGATATAGCAGTTTCCTCAACTAACCTCTCAGCGTCGGCTTTTGTGGATTTCAAACACAAGTCGATTTCCTTTTTTAAATCTGCCGTTACTCCTCAAAGTCAACCTCCTCCCGTTGAGGAACCTAATAATGGTGCAGACTCTACCATGCGACCAGCCGCTCAAGCATCTACACCACTCAGCGAGAACTCTGAGCAGCTTTCGCCAACCAAAAGTTCAGTGACTAATGATTCAGAACTCAGTCAGCCAACCACAGAATCCCCTGAAAGTTTCGGGACTCAAATTTATGGGCAAGGGAGCATACAAAGACTGTTGACCACATTGTTTCCCCATAGACAATCCTTGAGCGACCCAAACTCTGACGATTAGTCAGAGTAAGTGTTAATTGTAAGTTGTCAGCTTTGTGAGTATCTTAGAGAGTTCACATGGAAACATCTAATCAACGGTCTATGAGTAGCATCCAGGGAGCAGGTAATCATGAAACCTTCGAGGACACTGCTTTGGGTTTAGTTTCTACCCAAAGCTTTCCAGCGATAGTTGGTACAGCGGACATGATGCTGAAATCAGCTGGAGTTCACCTAGTTGGATATGAAAAAATAGGTGGGGGTCATTGTACTGCGATCGTCCGGGGTGGAATTGCTGATGTGCGGCTTGCAGTAGAATCTGGTGTTCAAACTGCGGAACAGTTTGGCCAGTTAGTCTCTAGCTTGGTGATTCCTCGACCTTATCCCAACTTAGAGGTAGTTCTGCCAATCACCAATCGTCTCACTCAATTGATGCGAGAAGGCAATTATAGCCGTCTGAGTCATCAAGCAATCGGTTTGGTGGAAACGCGAGGATTTCCGGCGATGGTAGGTGCATGTGATGCCATGCTCAAAGCTGCTGATGTCCATTTGGCAGCGTATGAGAAAATAGGTGCGGGTTTGTGTACAGCCATTATTCGTGGCTCCGTAGCAAATGTTGCAGTAGCAGTAGAAGCAGGGATGTACGAGGCAGAACGCATTGGGGAGCTGAATGCTGTGATGGTAATTCCTCGACCACTGGATGATATGGAGCAAACCTTGCCACTAGCAAGTTGCTGGATAGAGGAACGTCAACCGTTAAAGTTACCCATCAATATTAAAGAGCAAGTTGGCGAAAGAGAGATGGTAGGTTTGCCAGATTTAGCTCAGCTACCTGCAAAAATTCAAGAAGAATTATGGAATGATGAATGATGAATTATGAATCATGAATTGTAAGCAATCCTCATTCAATATTCAACATTCATCTTTAACTGGAAGGCATCTTACGCTTTGCTTGTGTTCTGATAATAACTTCTCTAGTCCATAAGTCAAATACCTTTCTTTTAATAGCACTAATAGAGTTTTATCTATACAAAAACTCATAACTTCGTATGAGCAACGCTGTATCAATTGCAAGTGTTCAGTAATACTAGTTTTATATCTACAAATTGCTATTAGCTATTAAAGGAGAATATATCTTGAATCAAGCGACGCTGCACCAGTTGAAAGTGTTCGAGGCGGCGGCACGGCACAGTAGCTTTACTCGTGCAGCTGAGGAATTGTTTCTCACCCAACCTACCGTCTCTATGCAGATCAAGCAACTTACGAAATCGGTAGGGTTGCCATTATTTGAGCAGGTGGGGAAGCGCTTATATTTGACTGAAGCTGGACGGGAATTATTTGCTACTTGTCGGCAGATTTTTGACACCATAGCCCAGTTTGAAATGAAAGTGGCAGATTTAAAAGGGCTAAAACAGGGGCAATTACGCTTAGCTGTGATTACGACAGCAAAGTATTTTATACCACGTTTATTAGGGCCATTTTGCCAACTTTACCCAGGAATTGATATCTCGCTGCAAGTAACAAACCACGAACGAATTTTAGAACGGATGAGTAGTAATTTGGACGACTTGTATATTATGAGTCAAGTTCCAGAAAATTTAGATGTGAACTTTGAGCCATTTTTAGAAAATCCTTTGGTGGTTTTTGCACCAGTTAATCATCCACTAGCTAAGGAAAGAAATATTCCCATACAACGTCTGTCCAATGAACCTTTTATTATGCGGGAACCTGGCTCAGGAACCCGTCGTGCCGTCCAAACCCTCTTTGATGAACATGGGATAACAGTAAAAGTTAAGTTGGAATTGGGAAGTAATGAAGCAATCAAACAAGCGATCGCAGGTGGTTTAGGAATATCTGTTTTATCTCGTCATACTTTAATGCCAGATACGGCAGAGTTATGCATTTTGGATGTACAATACTTTCCCATTAAGCGAGATTGGTTCATGGTTTACCCAGGTGGTAAACAGTTATCTATCGTCGCTCGTGCCTATTATGAGTATCTACTAGATGCAGCGAAGAAAATTGTAGCGTTAAACACTACTGTTAGTAATGATGCTGTGGAGAAAACTCATGCATGAATTAAGCCAAGATGCATTTAGCTTTCATTAGTTGAGATCGGGGGAGATAAATAAATTAAAAATTAAAAATTTCAGATTTTTAATTTTTAATTTTGAATTCCCCGCAGGGGTTGACGGTTAGGCTAAGAAACATTGACAATTAACCAGCAGAACCATTAAAAATTGGGAAAAACTGGCAGTGGTTAACCCGGAAATACCATCTTGGCGCAAAGTAATACAAAGCCAGATTGTAGCGGTTACAGTGTATACTGACAAAGCTCTAGTTACACGGCGGAGTGTAGTATCTTTAACAGGACTTGAACGGGAATTAGTTATTAGCCCGTTGCCAGTGACTCTAGAAACTGAGTCTGTCAGGGTTAGCGGTGCGGGTACAGTGGAGGTGCGCTTGCTAGGAGTAAGCAGCGATCGCATTTACACTACCGAACCTGTAGCAGAGCGAGTGGCACAGTTAACAAGGCAAATTCAGCAACTAGAAGCAGAAAAACGCCACCTACAAGCTCAAGTAGACGCTTTAGTATTACAGTCTAATTTTATCGAAGGCTTACGTGAAAAAACAGAGGAAACCTTTTCACAGAGTCTTGCAAGAAAAAATCTCAGCCTCAGCGAAACTTTAGATTTTTTGAATTTTCTCGGAAGCCAATATAGCGAGTATGCGATCGCATCTGGAGAGTGCAAAACCCAACAGCAAGAATTAGACAAGCAATTACAAGCACTCCGCAGATCGTTGCAAAAAATTCAAACACCCCATCCTAAAGAAAGTTTGAACTTGGTTATGGCGGTTGAAGTTGCGAGTGAAGGCGAATTTGAGCTAGAGCTTTCCTACGTGGTGAATCGCGCTAGTTGGACTCCTTTTTATGACTTGCGCTTCAGTACTACTAGCGATATCGTGCATCTAAGCTATCTTGCAGAAGTCACCCAAAGCAGTGGCGAAGATTGGATTGACGTGGCTCTCACCCTTTCTACAGCTAAACCAGGATTAGGTACACTTCCACCCAAACTTGAACCCTGGTATATCGGTACTCTAACCCCACAAATAGCACGACGACGATATGATGTCCGTCCAGCATTGCCTACCATAGCAGCTCAGGCTGCTCCTGCTGGTGAAGGAAATGAGCAAGAACAAGATGAAATTGCGCCAGAAACTAGTCTTATCCCAGCCGAAACCGTTGTAGCGGAAATATCCAAAGAAGGTAGTGTAGTTAGCTTTAAACTCAATGGTGGCGGTAATATTCCCAGTGATGGCACACCCCATAAAACTACAATTTTCAACGAGGACTACCCTTGTAGCTTCGATTATGTCGCAATGCCACGCTTGGTAAGCTTTGCTTATCTTCAAGCTAATGTGAAAAATAGTCCCAACGGCGCAACTCTGTTACCAGGCAAAGCGAATATTTTCCGCGATAATGTCTTTGTCGGCACAACTAAGTTAGAGAATATTGCACCAGGACAAGAGTTCAAACTTAACTTAGGGATTGACGAAGGTTTGAAAATTGAGCGTAACTTAGTTGAGCGTCAGGTAGATAAAAGATTAATTAGCAACCAGCGCCGGACTACTTATGGTTATCGGTTGGTAATTACTAATTTGCTTAACAAAGAAACAAATCTCAAACTAACTGAACAATTACCAGTTAGCCGCACCGAGCAAATTAAGGTGCGCCTCATCCGCAGTAACCCCCAAATTCAATTGGGTGAAATGGGGATTTTAGAATGGCAGTTAACTCTTCCACCACAAGAAGGACGAGAAATATATTACCAGTTTGCCGTTGAACATCCGCCTGAATTAACGGTGATTGGGTTAGATATATAGAATCGAGGCTAAAGTTATTGTTCAAACTTTTATTAAAATTCCTCAAATATTGTAAGTGTAATTGCTAATAAAACTACTTACCTTTAAGAGGCAATAGCAAATGAATTTACTGGTTCGAGAAGCACAACCGAATGATGCTGAGGCGATTGTTGGCATTTTGAACCCGATCATTGAAACCGATATGTACACTGCGTTTGATACGCCGCTCACAGTTGATGCCGAACTAGAATATATTTTGAATTTTCCTCAGCGTGGGGTGTTCCATATCGCTGTAAATTCTTCAGATCAGCAGGTGGTTGGATTTCAAACTCTCGAACCATTTGCAACCTACACACATGCATTTGACCATGTGGGAATTATTGCAACATTTGTTGATCTCTCATACCGAAGACAAGGCATTGGCAAAAGTTTGTCTGAGGCTACATTTAAGAGCGCTTGCAGCAAGGGATATGAAAAGATATTTACCTATGTTCGCGCCGATAACTCAAACGCCTTAGCTAGTTATCTCAGACTTGGTTTCAATGTAGTTGGGACGGCGAAAAAACACGCCAAAATCAAAGGAACGTATGTGGACGAGATCATCATCGAACGGTTTTTGTAGTTAGCGTCTACATTCCTCACTGCTACGTTAAACTAATAGCACTGAGACATTTGCTGCCATGTCTGTCACCCAAGATTTAGAAACCCCAGAAGATGTTATATTTCCCCCAGGGGATTTATATAGTGACGAACCGCCTTTGGAAAGTGACTTGCATCGGCTACAAATGACGCTGCTCATTCAATGCCTTGAGTGGTTGTGGCAAAATCGTCATGACTTTTATGCATCTGGCAATATTACAATTTACTACAGTCCACGCCAGCGCAAATCAGAATATTTCCGAGGCCCAGATTTTTTTGTAGTGCTGGGGACTGAACACCAACCCCGTAAAAGTTGGGTTGTGTGGGAAGAAGATGGTAAGTATCCCAACGTCATTGTAGAACTGCTATCAGATTCCACAGCAGCAATTGACAAAGGCTTGAAAAAACAAATTTACCAAGATACCTTTCGCACACCAGAATACTTTTGGTTCGATCCTAATAATCTAGAATTCGCTGGGTTTGTTTTACTAGCTGGTAAGTATCAACCGCTAGAACCTAATCCCCAAGGTTGGTTGTGGAGCCAGCAGCTAGAGTTATACTTGGGTGTTTATCAACAAAATTTACGCTTTTTCACTCCTGAAGGAGAACTAGTTTCGACACCGGAAGAAGTTGCACAACAGGAAACGCAGCGAGCTGAACAAGAGAAGCAACGGGCTGAACGAGAAAAACAACGTAGCGATCGCTTGGCAGCTAAACTGCAAGAATTAGGAATTGATCCAGATACAGTTTAGCTTTTACAATATCTTACTTTTGCCTGTTGATGCTGATACTACGGATCTTCAGGAAAAACCCATTTTGGCGGTTCTGTTATTCTTTTTCGCAGACGTTCTTCAGCGATTCGCAGCATTTCGTCTAAGGACGTTTCTTCAACGAATTTTACAGTTGCCTCTTTAAATTCGATATTGGGGCATTTATCCCCCAAAACGCAACCGTTAACACAGGCTTCAGCGCAGTTAATCTTCTGCTCCACAGTAAATTCCTCCTCTCTAGTTAGGAGGTTTTTCTACCCTCCAGATAAATTTTACCTTGCCATTTGCCATCCTATTGGTCTAGGTATTTACCATTTAAATAAAAGTCCTTAATAATTAGACTTCTGGCGGCATTCGGAAAAAAGAAATTTAATCCCTTTAAGTCTTCTCCCACTTTATACAAAAGTAGCTTTTATGTAAGGTCTATTCTACTCCTGCTACGCTAAGCATAATATATGCAATGTTTTGCTGAAAAGGGCGCTCATGTCAGAACTCTTTGCCACTACTGGAACCATCGCCGCGATCGCTACTGCTGTTGTTCCTCAACAGGGTAGCGTTGGTATTGTGCGGGTATCCGGTTCTCAAGCAATGGCGATCGCCCAAGCAGTGTTTCACACACCTGGGCGGCAAATTTGGGAAACTCACCGGATTCTCTACGGTTACATCCGCCATCCTCAGACGCAACAACTGGTGGATGAATCTTTGCTGCTGATTATGAAAGCACCCCGTTCTTACACTCGTGAAGATATTGTAGAATTCCATTGCCACGGGGGAATTATGGCAGTGCAACAGGTTTTGCAACTGTGTTTGGAACAAGGAGCAAGACTAGCCCAACCGGGGGAATTTACCCTCCGCGCCTTTTTAAATGGGCGATTGGATTTAACGCAAGCTGAAAGTATTGCCGATTTGGTGGGAGCGCGATCGCCCCAAGCTGCTCAAACGGCCTTAGCTGGTTTACAGGGAAAATTGGCTCATCCGATCCGACAGTTACGCGCCAACTGTTTGGATATTTTGGCAGAAATCGAAGCTCGGATAGATTTTGAGGAAGATCTACCCCCGTTGGATGACAAAGCAATCATATCAGAAATCGAAAAAATTGCCGCAGAAATCACTAGGCTGCTAGCAACCAAAGACAAGGGTGAACTACTACGTACAGGTTTGAAAGTAGCGATTGTTGGGCGTCCGAACGTTGGTAAGTCGAGCTTGTTGAATGCTTGGAGCCAGAGCGATCGCGCTATTGTCACCGATTTACCTGGAACAACCCGCGATGTTGTAGAATCCCAGCTAGTGGTTGGGGGAATTCCTGTGCAAGTGCTAGATACAGCGGGGATTCGGGAAACAGCAGACCAAGTAGAAAAAATTGGAGTTGAGCGATCGCGTCGTGCCGCAAGTGCAGCCGATTTAGTACTTTTGACCATCGACGCCTCAGATGGATGGACGCAAGGCGATCAAGAAATTTATGCTCAGGTGCAACATCGTCCATTAATTCTAGTTATTAACAAAATCGACCTTGTAGAGACGGGAACTATATCATCTTTAAAATATCCAAACATAATTAATCAAGTTGTCACCACCGCAGCAGCACAACATCAAGGTATTGATACTTTAGAAACAGCAATTTTAGAAATAGTTCAATCTGGAAAAGTTCAAGCGGCTGATATGGATTTAGCGATTAATCAAAGACAAGCAGCAGCGTTAACTCAAGCTAAAATCTCTTTGAAACAGGTACAAGCAACAATTACTGAACAACTACCCCTTGATTTCTGGACAATTGACTTACGCGGTGCAATTCAGGCATTAGGAGAAATCACAGGTGAGGAAGTTACGGAATCAGTACTTGGCAGGATTTTTAGTAGGTTCTGTATTGGAAAATAAACATATATTTTTGCACAATTGTAAATTTTATTTAATATTCAGAATATAATGCTTGATGAGATTACAGTTCAAGTTATTGGTTGTTTTAAACCAGGAGTTATTACGATCATTGCATTTCCTGGTGTTGGGATATTAGATGGTGGATCTACGATAAAATTACCAACCAAAATGATTTCGGCAAACTTAAGAATGCCAAATAGCGAGTTTATAGTAGTTCGTGCTGGATAAAGTGGAGAGTTTACGCAGGTGTTTCCAAAAGACTAATCTGAATAATAATATATAAGTTGGTGAATTTAACAGAATGTCTTTTATTAATGATATTAAAAATGCCAATGCGTTAATAGTGGGAGCTAGCCGAGGCATTGGTTTAGGTTTTGTTAAAAAATTGCTACAAGATGACAGAATTGACAAAGTTTATGCAACTTATCGTCAACCAGAATCAGCCTGTGAGTTAATAGCTCTTGCAGGCGAGTATTCAGAACGATTAACTTGTTTGTCGATGGATATTACTGACGAGTTGCAAATTGCTGAAGCTATTCAAAAAATACGTACCCAAATTAACAAGTTGCATTTGGTAGTCAACTGTGTAGGATTTCTGCATGAGGGTAGTTTGCAACCTGAAAAAAGTTTAAGACAACTCAATTCAGAAAATTTGTTGCGCTACTTCCAAATCAACAGTATTGGTGCTGTCTTACTTGCTAAACACCTATTACCCTTGTTTCGTCATAGCAATACCTCCGGCGCTGCGGTAAGCGCAGAACGCAGCGTTTTTGCCCATATTTCTGCTAAACTAGGCAGTATTGGCGATAACCAACTTGGTGGATGGTATGGCTATCGTGCTTCCAAAGCCGCACTTAACATGTTTATGCGAACGGCAGCAATTGAGTATAAAAGAAGCTGCCCTAAAACATTGGTAGTGACATTACATCCTGGTACAACGGATACACGCCTTTCTCGTCCGTTTCAGGAAAATGTACCTGCGGAAAAATTATTCTCAGTCGAGCGTACTGTTGACCAATTACTAGCTGTCATTGAACAACTTCAAGAAGGTGATAGCGGTAACTTTTTCTCGTGGGATGGTAGTAAATTACCTTGGTAACTACGTTACGCTGATGCTAATGAAACCTACGTTATTTATAATCAAAGCATATGAAGTTTTTTGTTCCAGCAGCCAAGGATGATGTTAAGGCGGAGCAGGTATATGGCGCTATTGCTAAGTCTGTCCAAGCACCAATAACCGAAAAGCGGATTTGGAAGTTACGCTGGCGTGACAACGGGACAGATATAGAATGCGAGGTAGGGAAACCTTTACCATCTTCTTATCAAACAGGGAAAGAGCTAGTTCTAGCAATCTTTGACTGTGAAAACTATTATAAAATTTGTACTCTTACTCGTGGAGGAGTTAAGGGAGAGCCTATTTTGGTTGGAAAAAACTTTCAGTCCTTAGCAATCTATTTTTCTAATAATGTAAATAACTAACTCTGCATTTATACAGGTGAACCGCATCATATCAGTTATGCTGAAAAAGGCGATCGCACTATTAAAGTTTACTTAAGTAAACGGTTTGAGAGTTTGGCTTTTATGATTTTTGACTCAAACTAAAATTGATTTAGATGATAGCTAGTTGCCTTGTTGATAGCATTAAAAAGACTAGTTAATACCGAATTTTTAAAATATGACAACGATCAAGCTGGAATTATCGCCGGAATTAGAGCGGAAATTAAGGGAAAGCATTGCACGTCATGACGCTGAAAGCATCCGAAAATTATTGGCTGATGCTTTCGCGCCAACCGTAGAGGCGCTGCTACAGCAAACACATAATCAGCAGAATTATGACGACTTTGAGTTAGTTGCAGATCAGTTAGCTGACGAGTTTGCAGCATCTGTTGGATCAAATATACCTATGTTGTCAGATTATGCAGTGAGTCGTGAAAGTATTTATGAGGATCATCCTTAATAGTGGTGTACCTCGTAGACACCAATATCCTGCTGCGTCTTGTTGATCGCACTCACCCACTACACCCAATTATCCGAACTGCGATCCGTAAACTACAACGTGACGGACATACACTGCAAATTACACCACAAAACTGCGTTGAGTTTTGGAATGTCGCTACAAGACCAGCTATAAAGAATGGATTTGGTTTAACACCAAAGGAAGTGGGTCGCCTGTTGCGACTAATTGAGCGCCTCTTTCCATTGTTGCCTGATACGCCTATTATTTACCCTGAGTGGCGTAAGCTTGTCGTTGCATTCAGTGTGTCAGGTGTTCAAGTACATGATGCTCGTCTCGTTGCTATTATAAAGGCGAACGGTTTGACGCATATTCTGACATTCAATACTAAAGATTTCATTCGCTATGCGTCTGAAGGAATTGTAGCGGTTGATCCGACAACACTGTAATTGTTATTTCTCAAGATGCGATCGCCTGTTTGACAAATGTTGCTCCAGCCAATGCTCCAAATCAGCCAGCACCTCTTGGTAATTCAGGTCACTCTGAATCTCGTGATAAGCCTCTGGATACTCAATTCGCAGTTTATCTGAGCAAGTTAACCGCTGATAGAAGATGTCGCTTCCCGCAGGTAAAGCTACTCTATCTGCTCCACCGTGGAGAATTAATAAGGGTAATTGCCAATCAGCGGCGTGAGCATTAATCCAGTCAACTGTTGCAAAGAATTCTGTAGCCAGACGAGCCGTAGCACGGGTATGTCGGAGAGTATCCTGGGCATAGGCGGCTAAAATCTGCTGATCTCGTGAAGCAGCACTTATGTCAATACCCGTATTTAGAGAGAAACGCGGCCACACGCGTGATAGCATCTTTCCTATGAGCACGCGCAAAGATGAAACCCCAACTTTACCTAGGGTTGGCGCTAAAGCGATCGCACCTTGCAATGTAGATGCATCTTTGGGGTAGCGCAAAATATAATCTAAAATAATTATTGCACCTAAGCTATGACCCAAAAGAAAAATTGGGCATTCTAGCTGCTGAATTTGAATCAACTGTAGAAAAGCTCGCAGATCTTCACGAAATTCATTCCAAGCATTTATATAGCCTCGCTGACCGGGTGAGCGTCCATGACCGCGCAAGTCTAAGGCATAGACAGCATATTTGAGAGGTATCAAATGTTGAACAATGTTAATGTACCTTCCGCTGTGTCCTCCAAGTCCATGTATAACGGCTAATACTCCCCTCACCTTACCCTCTGGACACCAGCTTTGGTAATATAAGTCAAGCCCCCCAATACCTTTGAATGTGCCTTCTCTACGAGACGCTACCAGAGCATTGTGGTCAATCATAAAGTGAATTTTTTACGTTTTTTCCTAGCAAGATATTAGCCTATCAAGATATATTGTAGGTAAAATAACCTCCAGCTATGGGAGGAATTACAGATAATTTAAGTTAGATAAGACAGTTTTATTGCTTTTACATAACAGTAGATTGGTTAATAATATGGCATTAAGAACTATGATTTCTTTATGAATTTAAGGAGGGTTTTATCAAAAGTTCTTCTAGTGAATCTGTTCCAGAAGACCTAGCTGATGGGGTAAGTTCCCAAATTCATCCGGTTCAAAAAGCAGCCGACTTGACATCCGACCACCAGCAGGAAGGTAAAACACAATCAGAAACCTTACCGCCCTTAACTACCGCAAGCATCAAGCGGGTACAAGAAGGTGTAGCTGCGGCTAGCGATCGCGCGATTCGCCAGACGATTGAAGAAACTCTAAATGGGTTGGAAGCTATTAGCCAAGGACATCAAGAACATCGAGCTAAGCCTTGGTTGCGTCGCTTTGTGATGCGATCGCTCATCCATTCCTTTTTCCGAGTGCAGGTTGAACACCCTGAAAGAATACCCCAGGAACCTGCAATCCTAGCAGTTAACCATCTCCACCACATCGATCCGTTGCTGCTACTGGCTGAACTCCCCACCCAACCTTATTATTACATCCTAGGCGATGCCCGCACCCTTTATAACAAGTGGTGGAAGCGCCTTGTCCTCAAATTTGCGGGAGGTGTCATTCCTTTAGAACGAGTGTGGAAAGAAGAACTCGCCGTCATCGCAGCGGCTAAATCAGGACGACAAGACCTTGTGGATCTAGCTACAGCAATTGAACAAACTGTGAGTACAGGGGAAGACATACACACACTGCGACAGATCGATCGCATTGTCGTAGCAATTTTGACTCGTGGGGATGGAATGGTTCTGTTTCCCGAAGGACGACTAGGAAATGCTGAGGGTAACTTACATCTTCCCCTGAAGCGAGGAACTGTAATTTACGCCTTACGAACTGGTGTAGCGATCGTCCCTTTAGCGCTGATCGGAACTCATGACCTATATCTAGGAAAAGAGCTAACTATTCGGGTAGGTGAGCCGTTACGCTTTTCTCAAACTACCAGACCGAAACGACAAGAAATAGAAACAGCTTTAGAAGCCTTGCAGAATGCAATGCTTGCTCTGTTACCAAAAGACTATCAGGAACCAACAGGAACTAAGCTATTTCGTCATTTCTTCAATCACATGCTTTGGTAAAAAGTTACTTTTCTAAAAAGTTTGTAACTTTAAAATTTGATGTTCCCTCCCAACAGTGATTCAAAAATGCATTTACCTGAGCATCTACTGAATCAGCTAATTCCCTAGATGCATTAAACTGGACTGCTGTCACAATATATTCAAAAATAATCACAAATTGCTTTTGGGGTGAAATTCTCTCAACTACAATCGTTTCACCTACTTTAGGAATTTGAGGCAAATTCACCGCAAATGTTTCAATTTTCGGTTTATCTAAGGGATTTTTGAAATTGAAGTATTTACAGTAAACAAGAATTTTCACTTTATCAAACCACTAATAACACTATAGATAATCAAAATTCTCCTTTTTCATTTTCCTGAATTGGAAAATTGTGAATATTATTATAGGTTATTAAACAATATTTACCAGCTTATTTACCTCGCCACAGCCGTTGTAATACATGAAAAATTTTGACAAATATGTCTTCTAGCCAGAGCATAAAACTGTCAAGCCATTCTAAAAGCTGCTCTAAGGGGTGTTTCTCATAGCCCATCAATGTTGCTGTAGTTTCTATCCAATCTGGCTTGGCTTCAATTTGAGTACCTTGACGAAGCTGCTGGAAAACGTCTTCTTTGCGAGTGTCACTTTTAGATTGGGAAACAGAGCTTTGAGTTTGGTTTGCAGAGATGATTTTTCCCGATGTTTTTTGAGTTGAGGTGAGATTGTGGCTGGGTTTTTTCTTTTGTACCGATTTTGATGGCACAACTTTCTTCGATACAGGCATCTCTGGTGATACACTTGAAGCCAGTACAGGATTTAGCCTATGAGTTACTGTAACTGGTTTGTCAGCAACAGTTTTAGACTCACCAAATAAATCACTCAACTTCAGCCAAGGATCTGTTAGTAAATCGTGGTTATGTAACTGAGGACTTTTAGGTAATGTCTTGAGACGATGGGATAATGGTTTATTTTGTAATTGTCTAACATTACCGTTTGACTCAAGGTTTTTGCCAGCGCTAACACCAAAAAAGTAATTAAGTGCTGCCTCAATTAAAGCCTGAAAATTCAGCGTATGACTTTCCAAACCATCAGCATTTACGGCGATTTCTCCTCTAGCAGCTAACCGCTCTTTACCATACAGAAATATATTTAACTGTGTTTGAGCAACTTGGATAATTTCCCGACTGCGTTGTTGCACTAGTACTACAGCATTCTCTTCCAACTTTGCAACAGATGCATCTAAGAATTTCAGCAATCTACTCTTATTAATTAAATTTAAATCTTTCGATGTCCCTTCAGGAAGAGACAGAATTTTGCTTGTACTTTTACCAGTGAGCTTTGCTAATAAACGGTCAATTTCTGGTAATAAAACCTTTTCTTTTTTAGCTTTAGCTAACCGCAAAGAATACCAGTAATTAGCAACTTCGCTAATAATTTTGTCTTCTAGTTTGGATTGCTGCTGTGATGTCAAAATATCTAGAATTTCATTATTAGCGGTAACAAGTACTAAATTGCGATTCAGCAAATTTGTGGCAATTCCCCGCACAACTGGAAGATGATGCTTAAGAGCATTTTTTGACTGTGAGGGTATAAGACTCCCTGCTGAATTATCTGAAATAGTTAAGGATTGAGAAGGATTAGCGTTAGTTGTAGGCTCATGATGAATAGCTTTCCCCCACAAAGTCCCCAAAAATGCCAAGGGGTTTAAATGTGCAGTTGAGGAAGTAGCAGTAAGCTCTTGAGATGAGAGATTTTCGATTGCTCCTAATACATGCTGGATGGGGGTATCAACAGTGAGGTGTGTTTCTGCTGATAAATCGGTATCATTTGGTTGTAACTTTAGCCTAGTTTGTGGTTCTTTGGTATGTAGAGTTTTTCCATCTGATTCAGATGACTGAAACAGTAAATATACTGAGTAAATTAGTGTCTCCACACCCCACTTAGTGGCAACTTGCAAATGCCGAAAAGTATTTTCCCACTTTTCTGTCACCCGCCGAGATTGCTGGTGGACAAAGTTAAATAGTCTGCTTTGATAATGACCAGAAGAACCAGAAGACATGGTAGTGATTTGTTAGTTTAAGTCTTGTTTAATTGTGAGACTCCCGCCAACCAATAAAAACGACAAACTGTTAATTATCGTAAGTGCCTTCATCTTAGCGAAAATATGACCCCTTCTATCTCTCAATCTCATACTAGATTCATCTTGGAAGCAATAGAGAAACTGCGCTCTTGTTGCCAAGTTAATGTTCAGTCTAACTGGCTATACCAGGAACATGACCAAGTTATTACTGATGTTGCCACATCTGATTTATCTGTTTGGCAACTTGCCTCATTAAATATTAAAGGACATATTGCTTGGACAGGTGGGAAAAAAGTGCTGTGGCTGGTGCAAAGATTGGTGGTTCCCCAAGATTTACAAGGTTATCCTTTAGCGGGGTTATCTTTGTGGCTGGCGCTAGTTTGGTGGGCAGATTCGGCTGAGATTTATGTAAATGGAGAGTTAGCGCTGGAGGGAGATTTATTTGATTGCTCACCTAGAGTGCTTCTTAGTCGGGGAGTGACGCCAGGAGAAGAGTTTACTATTGCTTTGCGGTTGGTAAGTCCGGGACATTGTGATGGTGCTTTAGTGCGATCGCTCCTTGTATATGAATCTACTGATGATAATAATCCTGATCCGGGTTTTGTGGCTGATGAATTGGCAGTAATACAACTTTATTTAGAAAAGTTTGCGCCGGAGAGGTTGGATGAGTTGGCGGCGGCGGTGGAGGAGGTAACGAACCGCCAAGACGCATTCGCGTTGACGGAGCCTCTAGCAGAGAAGCGTCTCGTAGAGAAGGACGCAGAGGATGAGAAAGAAGAGTTAGTAAAATCATTTTTGCTCCTACGCCAAAAGCTAATTCAATTCAAAATCGCTCGACTAAGCGAAGTCGAAGTCCAAAATCTAAAATCCAAAATCTATTTATTAGGTCATGCTCATTTAGATTTAGCATGGCTTTGGCCTGTAAATGAAACTTGGAATGCGGCACAAAGCACTTTTGAATCAGTTTTAAAATTGCAAGAAGATTTTCCTGAGTTAATTTTCTGTCATTCAACTCCGGCGCTTTATGCTTGGGTTGAAGAACATCGCCCGGATTTGTTTAGGGCAATTCAAGAAGCGGTAGCCGCTGGACGTTGGGAAGTTGTCGGTGGAATGTGGGTTGAACCGGAACTCAACTTAATTGCTGGTGAATCGATCGCTCGTCAACTATTATATGGTCAGCGCTACATCCAGGAAAAATTTGGTAAGCTTTCAAATACTGTCTGGGTTCCAGATACTTTTGGTTTTTGTGCAACTCTGCCGCAGTTTTTTGCTAATGCTGGTATTGAGTATTTTGTAACGCAAAAGTTGCGGTGGAATGACACTACTAAGTTTGATTATGGTGCTTTTTGGTGGCGATCGCCTGATGGTAGTGAAGTATTTAGTTTGATGTCTGCACCCATCGGTGAAGGTATCGACCCTGTTAAAATGGTATCTTATGCTCTTGAATGGCAAACCCAAACAGGTTTACCAGAATCCCTCTGGCTTCCCGGTGTTGGCGATCACGGCGGCGGCCCTACCCGTGATATGCTAGAAACCGCCCAACGCTGGCAAAAGTCGCCTTTATTCCCAGAGCTAGAATTTACGACGGCTGAAAAGTATTTACAGCAAATCAATAAAGAAGGCAGGAGGCAGAAGGCACAAGACAGTAGTTATGATTCTCCCCCTTCCTTCCCCGCTTGGAATGACGAACTATACCTAGAATTTCATCGTGGTTGCTACACTACTCACGCAGATCAAAAACGCTGGAATCGTCGTTGTGAAGGGTTATTGTATCAAGCTGAACTATTTGCTACTTTGGCAACAGTAAGCTGTGACGTGATATATCCCAAAGCAGAGATAGAAGCAGCTTGGAAGCAGTTATTATTTCAACAGTTTCACGATATTTTGCCTGGTTCTTCAATTACCCAAGTTTATATAGATGCACTGCCCCAATGGCAACAAGTGGAACAAGTAGGAACGAAGATATTACATGAGTCACTTTTAGCGATCGCATCTCATATTACCCTACCAGAACCACCAAAACCTAATAGTTTACCTATTTTCGTTTTCAATTCTCTCAATTGGCAGCGTTCTGAAGTGATCTCTGTCTCCTTACCCACATCAGCAACAGCTACCCAAGAATGGCAGATTTACGATATTTCTGGAAAACAGCTTGCATCTCAGTTATCTGAACCATCAACGCTACTATTTCTCGCAACCGACATTCCACCTGTAGGCTACCGTATATTCTGGCTTTCCCCCACTCCTCCGCTCTCTCCTTCCCCCACCCCTTCCCTTTCCCCTGACTGGGTTCTGGAAAATGAATTCTTACGGGTTATCGTCAATCCTGACACAGGAGATTTATCAAGTGTTTTTAATAAAGCTTATCAACGAGAAGTTTTGAATGGTGCAGGGAATCAACTACAAGCTTTTAAAGATAGTGGTCAATATTGGGATGCTTGGAATATAGACCCCAATTATGCCCAGCATCCCCTACCTCCAACCAGCCTAATATCTATTCAATATCTAGAACAAGGCCCTGTGCAAACTCGTGTGCGGGTGGTGCGTCAGTTGGGTGAATCGGAATTTTGCCAAGATTACATCTTGCAAGCTGGTTCACCTCTGCTAAAAATTGCCTCCACAGTTAATTGGCAAGAAAGTCAAGTATTGGTGAAAGCTGCTTTTCCTTTAAACCTCGAAGCAGACTTCGCTACCTATGAGATTCCCTGTGGCGCTATTCGTCGCCCAACCAAACCCCAAACTCCAGCAGAACAAGCAAAATGGGAAGTCCCCGCCTTACGTTGGGCTGATTTGACTGGGAATACACAAGGTGATGCAGATATCTACGGTATTAGCTTACTGAATGATTGTAAATATGGTTACGATAGCCAACCAAATCAACTACGGTTAACGCTGTTACGGAGTCCTAATTGGCCTGATACAGAGGCAGACAAAGGCTTTCACGAGTTTACTTATGCTTTGTATCCTCATGCTGGTAGTTGGGAATCAGCTCATACAGCACGACGTGGCTATGAATTGAATATACCATTGCAAGTCATGTTAAATCAGTTTTGTGAAAATTCACATCCAAATTCTCTCCTCTGCGCGAGCAAAGAGGGGTTAGGGAGGAGGTTCCTAGATTTATCATCTGAAAATCTCATCTTGATGGCACTTAAACCATCTGAAGATGACCCACAGCAGCTAATTCTGCGGTGTTACGAATGTCACGGGGAAACAGCCGAGTTATCTTTGGAAAGTGATTTAGGGTTGAGTCTTAAAGAGACAGTAGATTTGTTAGAGCGTTCCTCTGCCACTACTGAATTCTCATCTGAGCAACAAATCTTGACGATACAACCCTGGAAAATCGCTAGTTTCAAGGTGATAACCAGCGAATAATCTCAGGCTTGGGTGAGTAACTAATCTTGAGTCTTGAGCTTTAAGTTTTTAACTTTTAACTTTTGACTCTTGATCCTTGACCCTTGACCTTCTTAGTCTTCGTGGTCATCAAACGGATCGTTCAATTGCTTGCTAGGAGGGCCAAAAGAAGTATAGATTGCCAGTCCTGTGATTGCAACTACCACGGTAGCTACAGAAATGCTAAGAACTATTGCGGGTTCCATAATTTAGGGATAGATTATGAGTGCTATTCTTATAGAATATTACAGAAGATTAAAAAAAGCTTTGGCAAGTAATCTTAGGTGAACTATGGCACAACGGACTAGGTTGGGAGATATCCTGAAGCCCTTGAATTCTGAGTATGGCAAGGTGGCTCCAGGTTGGGGAACTACACCTGTAATGGCTGTTTTTATTTTGCTATTTTTTGTGTTTCTGCTGATTATTCTGCAACTTTACAATAAATCACTGTTGGTTCAGGATGTACTTGTCGATTGGCGGAGTTTAGGCGGCTAACTGATACAAAGCGATTAAGCTTAGCTAACAAGTTAACCTACACCCGGCTCGTCCGGGTTTTTTTATCAGTTTTTAGTTGCCACATCAGTTCTTGATGATTTGTCACTGAGGACTAACTATTGACTAAACTACAAATGTGGGTTTTTGGATAATTTGAGAGTTTACAGGAGAAAAAAATGAATATATTTGGTATCGGTCTGCCAGAAATGGCTGTAATTATGGTAGTTGCATTGTTAATCTTCGGCCCTAAGAAACTGCCAGAGATTGGTCGTAGTGTGGGTAAAACAATTCGCAGTTTTCAAGATGCTTCTAAGGAGTTTCAAAACGAGTTTCAAAAAGAAGCAGAACAGTTGGAACAAGTTGTGAAAACTACTGCTGAGTTGGAACCTAAGCAACTTGAGGCTGTTAAATCGGAGCAAGATACTGCAAGTTCTTCCCAAGCTAGTTAGGAGAGCGCTGCATATCGATTGATTCTAGGCAAAATGTCAGAAGGTGTTACGAAACCAGCTCTGGTTATTCCCCAACTAATCGTCGGGTTGGGGAATCCAGATTCTAAATATGACCAAACACGCCATAATATTGGCTTTGCTGCTGTGGATGCTCTCTCCCGTTCATGGCACATTTCCATAACAGAAAATCGCAAATTTCAAGGGGAGTACGGCGAAGGAATCGCACCAGGTGGAAGTAAAATCCGCTTGCTGAAACCGTTGACTTATATGAATCGCTCAGGTCAGTCAATACAAGCAGTAACTAGTTGGTATAAATTACCTTCAGAGTCAGTACTGGTGATTTATGATGATATGGATTTGCCCTTGGGAAAAACTCGCCTGCGCTTGTCTGGTTCGGCTGGAGGACACAACGGTATGAAAAGTGCGATCGCCCATCTTAGCACACAAAACTTTCCTCGTTTGCGAATCGGCATTGGTAAACCAAAAGGTGCAGCTAATAGCGATAACTCCGAAACTGTCTCCCATGTACTAGGGCGGTTTTCCGTTGCCGAAACTCAACTTATGTCTCTTGTACTTCAGTTCGTTGTTGAGTGTATAGAACTAAGCCTCAAACAGGGAGTGGAAAAGGCTATGAATCTTTGTAATAGCCGCACCATCGATAATTCTGAGCCTTAGAGGTGGGTGAATGCTACTCTATTAGTCTGATAAAAGAAGCTAAATGGTGTTTTAAGGCGTTTATTTTGGTTGATGGGCAGCGATTTTAAGCTACTCTATCTAACCAGTAATAAAAATCTTGACGCACCTTGCTTATAGAGAGAGCATTTCACCGACACCCCAATAAGGGGTGCGGCACATTTTGATTAATTTTTGTAAGAATAATGGCAACGTGCTGTTACTTGTTTTAAAACTATTTTCTCAAGTAACGCCAGTACCAAACCAAATAGCTTTATTTAAAGCGTCTTTTGCGTCTAGCTGCCACTGCCTTACGTTTGCGCTTTTCTATCGGTGTTTCAAAGTGCCGATGGTATTTTACATCGGCTAATATACCAGCTTTGGAAACCTGGCGTTTAAACCGACGCAAAGCTGAGTCTATTCCTTCGTTCTCTCCTAGAACCACTTGGGTCATTCTTACCTTGTCCTCATCATCAATAGTTTCCATTGTAATAGTAGCCTCAAACTTAGCCAAACTCCTCTAGGCTAAAGCCAGAATTAAGAGGGAATTCATCCGGTTGAGGCTGCTTATCGTTCATGAAATTAGCACTTAGCTACAAATTAATCCTAGTGTTCACCACACTCTCAGCGGCAGCAGAGAAGATAAAAAAATTATAATACTAAATTTTCCTAAATGTACTATATTGCTAATAAACAAAGTAAATTAACTACTAATGAACACAACAAAAATCTAATATTTCCGCTTATTTTAAAAGTTGATTCTGCCCTCATTTAGTAATTTATATCCAGCTGCCAATGCCGTAAAAGCAACAAAAAAATTCCATAAGCTAGTTGCTTTCAAAATTACCCCACCACTCAAGAAAACTAGTACTATGCCAATCCCCAGCAAAATCCATCCAAGGTTACTAGCTTCTCTACGGAAAAATACCAATGTCAGACTGCCTGCCATAGTTGCTAAAACTGAAATAGTCGCAGGCAAGCTGCGAGAAAAAATTGTGTAGTAGCCACTAACAAATATGATGTTTTGACCGAAAAAGTAGATACCAGTGAAAATGAGAATTAAACCTATGAGTTTAATTAACAGCCTGCTCATAAAATTTTTGCATTTTTTAGTGGCTGGACTTTGTAGTCAAAATTATACTGGCATTTTTAAATTTATGCTTGATATTACGTAAATATTATTTTATTTAATCTGGTAATTCAGGACTCAGGACTAAAGAAAGAGCTAGTTGATAGAGTTGACGACGGGGAAGAGAAGTCATTTTTGCTAATTGACGGCTAGCTTGCGATCGCGATATTCCCTGATTAATCAATTGTTGCAATTCGGCTTTCAATTCCTCTGGAGTCAGTAAAAGTTGAGTCGGTGGGTTTCCCGCCACCACTAAAGTATATTCGCCTTGGGGTTCGCGTTGGCTGTAATGGGCGATCGCCTCAGCAATTGTCCCCCGCCAAAATTCCTCAAACAATTTAGTTAACTCCCGCCCCAAAACGATTTGGCGATCGCTTCCCCAAAACTCTGCTAAGTCTTGCAAAGTTTCTCGCAAACGATGGGGCGATTCATAGAAAATTAATGTGCGAGATTCTGTTTGCAGAGCTTCTAAATGTTCTTGTCGTTGTTGAGCTTTTGGTGGCAAAAAGCCTTCAAACACAAACCGATCAGTTGGTAGCCCCGCTGCACTCAAAGCAGTAATAGCAGCACTAGCTCCAGGAATAGGAACTACTGATATATTCGCCTCAATACAAGCTTTCACCAATTCATATCCAGGATCGGAAATTCCTGGCATTCCCGCATCACTGACAAGAGCGATCGCTTTGGCATTACCCAAGTGCTCTAATAACTCCGGGATGCGGCTGTTACGGTTGTGTTCGTGATAGCTTACCTGGGGTGTTTTAATTTGAAAATGCTGTAGAAGTCTCCCTGTATGACGCGTGTCTTCCGCAGCAATCAGATCCACAGTTTGTAAAATCCGTACAGCCCGAAATGTCATATCCTCCAGGTTGCCAATTGGTGTCCCGACGACGTAAAGTGTTCCTGGTTTTGGATCGGTCTGCATGAGCGACAAATTGGGAGATGAGGGGCAGGGGGACAGGGAAAGCAGAGGGAAGAAAATAATTGTTGACCTTTGACTTTTGACTCTTAACAAGTGACTAATAACAAATGACTAATGACAAATCTTTTTACGGTTTATTTGTAGGTTTAGTAACCTTGGATTTGATCTACCTTGCTGACTCTGCTCCTAGGAATAATCAGAAGATTGTTGCTGCTGACTATACTGTAGCAGCAGGTGGCCCAGCCACAAACGCAGCTGTTACTTTCAGTTATTTAGGTAATCAAGCTCAGGTTTTGGGTGTGGTGGGTTTTCACCCGATGACGCAACTAATTCGCCAAGATTTGGCAAATTACAAAGTTGCGATCGCTGATCTCGATTCCAGCACTACTACAGCACCGCCTGTATCTTCTATCATTGTCACCCAAGCTACAGGTGAACGGGCTGTAGTTTCGATCAATGCTGTCAAAAATCAAATTAGTGACGCATATATCCCAGCAAATATTTTACAAAATGTCGATATTGTGCTTATTGATGGGCATCAGATGGCAGTTGGAAGCGCGATCGCTCAAATGGCTAAAGCCAAGAATATCCCAGTAGCGATCGATGGTGGGAGTTGGAAACCTGGATTTGAGCAAATTTTACCTTTTGTTGATTACGCTGTTTGTTCTGCTAATTTTTATCCTCCCAATTGCTACACTACGGAAGAAGTTTTTGCCTACCTCCACGCCTTTGGCATTCCTCATATTGCCATTACCCACGGAGAAAAACCAATTCAATACTTGAGTTGCGATCAAACTGGTGCAATAGTTGTGCCACGTGTCCAAGCGGTTGATACACTGGGGGCTGGAGATATTTTCCACGGTGCTTTTTGCAACTATATTTTAAGAGAAAGTTTTAACGATGCCCTAGCACAAGCAGCTAATACCGCCGCTGATTCTTGCCAATTTTTTGGCACGCGTCGCTGGATAGATTCTGAGTAGTTAGGCTCAATATTGAAGTTAGTTTAAGTTAGACAAGGCTAAATTAATGAAAAACTTACAAGAAATATTAGCGATCGCTCTTGATGTTGGTTTGGGGGCCGCAAATATACTGCGGTCTTACTACCACGAGACTGCAAAAAATTCTAACTTAGAAGTGCAATATAAACATAATGAGCCTGTCACAGTTGCAGATATAGCTGTGAGTCAATACATTTTAGAGAACTTACAAGCGGCCTTGGGTAATGAAGACTTTGCCTATATCAGCGAAGAAACTTATCAATCGCAATTGGGTGGGGACACTCCTGAGTGGGTATGGATTATTGACCCTTTAGATGGTACGCGAGACTTTATCGAAAAAACTGGGGATTATGCGATTCATATTGCTTTAGTACACAAGACACGCCCAGTACTAGCAGTAGTAGCAGTACCCGAAGCAGAAAAATTGTACTACGCGACAAAAGGTGGAGGTACATTTGTCAAAACCCGTGATGCATCTATTCCCTTAAATGTTTCGTCAAGCAAACGAGTTGAAGATTTAACCTTAGTTGTTAGTCGTTCTCACCGCAATGAACGATTAAATTACTTACTACAACACCTACCGTGTCAAAATCAGAAAGCTGTTGGCAGTGTAGGGTGCAAAATTGCCACCATCGTTGAACAACAGGCGGATGTCTACATTTCCCTTTCCGGTAAGTCTGCTCCTAAAGACTGGGATATAGCCGCTCCAGAATTAATTTTGACGGAAGCTGGGGGTAAATTTACTCACTTCGATGGCACTCCACTACAATACAACACCGATGATATCAATCAGTGGGGTGGTTTACTTGCTAGCACCAGTCAGCATCACGAGATGTTATGTCAAAAAGCAGAAATGGCTTTAGCACAGTTTACGCATAGCTAGAGTCTGGGTAATTTCCGTGCGAATGCGCTTTTATGACATTAGTTCATGGTAAGATTACCACCACACTCATAAAAAACATAACTCCTTAGATCCGTCGGTTTTAGATCCAGCCTTATTTTCAAGTTGAAAACTTTTAGGCGATCGCTAGCCATCTATTTGCATTTAACAATCCAAATAGAGCAGGCGACACGAACCCATTATTGGCAGTTTCTCAAAACTGTCTGAAAGTTTTATTCTTGAAAGCTACTCAGTATGAGTTGCTAATTTGAGCCTGTGCTATAATTATGGATATAAGGATTATTTTCGGTTGAGTAACCCGTTTTGATTTTTAAAAAGCGTCTCTCCGAATTTAACTCTCTACACTCTCTGAATTCGGAGACATTCTATGTCAATTTACGTGGGAAACCTGTCATATCAGGTTACAGAAGAGGATTTAAAGCGAGCTTTTGCAGAGTACGGAACAGTAAATCGAGTTCAATTACCCACTGATCGGGAAACAGGCCGTCCACGTGGGTTTGCTTTTGTAGAAATGGAAACAGATACACAAGAACAAGCTGCCATTGAAGCACTGGATGGTGCTGAGTGGATGGGACGTGACTTGAAAGTAAACAAAGCTAAACCTCGTGAAGAAAGAAGTAATTCCTCTCGTGGTAGCTGGGGTGGTAATAATGCCCGCCGCAATCGTTACTAAGTCCTTATACTGAAAAATTCACATCTAGAGTCTCCAGCAGATGAAGCCAAAGGCTCAAATCTGCTGGAGTATTTTATTTTGTCTCTAGTTTTAAACTATTCATCCACAGAAGGAGGAATGAGAATGACGCAAGTAGTTTTAGGGGAGAATGAGGGTATTGAATCAGCTTTGCGAAGATTTAAGCGGGAAGTTTCTAAAGCAGGAATTTTCCAGGATATGAGAAAAAAGCGTCATTTTGAGACGCCAATAGAAAAAGAGAAGCGTAAAGCAATTGCTAGGCACAAGCAACGTCGTAAGCAACGTTCTCGCTACAGTTAACATCCAAGCAAATTTGTCTTTCGATTTGATATCCAGCCAGCATCTCTTCAGAATTCCATCTCACTTCTTTGATCTTTTTAGACCACACTTTTATATTGCTCTGTGCAACTCTTGCTTGGAAAGTTTTGAGCAGTTGAGACCGCTGCTGAAACTTCTCTTTGCGCGAGATAAAAAAGATGTGGTTCATCAATATTAGTAGTAGTGCTGTATTAGCTTTCAGCGCTACTGCTTATATATAGCTATGTATCAATTTCGGAAAAATAGAGTATCTTCCTGTATACCCATAAAGTTACAATCTTTGGTTATGGATTTTCAGGAAAAATGCTGCGAGTATACCATCTTTTACTAGGTTCTATTTTATTTGTTTTAATCCCTGTGGGAGCAAAGTTAATTCTCCCTTACTTTTCTACTACTAAAGTGGCACAACCCTCAGCCGTGGTAGAGTCTCCTAGTCCTGATAAAGTAAATATCTGGAGGAAAATCTTAGGAAAAACTGCTGCCCCAACTGGTTGGCAAGTCGCTGCTTGTGAGGGAAATGCACCCTTGTTGTGTATCTCTTCTCAAGAAGAACTTTTGGGTACGGTTGAGATCGGAGTTTATCCACTGGCAAACAATCAAGATTTTCAAAAGAAGTTGGTAGCAGCAGGTATTCCACCTAGTTCTGAGGTAGAATACCAAACCAAGTATCAAACCCAAGTATTAACAGCACTCAAGGCTTGGGTTGCAGACTATTACACTGTTTTATTAAAAGATCGTCAGAGTGGGTATGGAAAGCAGATAGTTTTTTCAGTTTATCCAGCACAACCAGTATCTATTGGTAAGCTTCAGGGAATCCGCTATGGGTTTACTGGAATCAAGCAACAAGGTGGAGTACAAGAGCAACATATCAGTCATGTTGTCTTTGATGGTAGTACGCTTTACGTAATTACCACTGCCTTTGACCCAGGGTCGCAAACAGGTAAGTTTGAGAAACTAGAAAATTTGGCTATTTTTCAACCTTATTTATATGCGATCGCAGCGGATCTACGTTTGCCTCAATAGCACCTTGTCCCAACGGTTAAAAATAACTGACATAGAAATAGAGTGTACACAATTCATGAGGACGATTGGGGAATTAATCAGGGATATTACACCTCGACATTGCATCACCGATTTGCAAAGCAGATATACTCAATCTAGCTGTGCCGATTCATCTTGGCGAGGTTTTATCCATGACTCAGCCTTCCTCCGATAAGTCTAATAGTAATAACGCTACCACTAGCTCTGTTACTCGCCTAGACAAAGCTGCTAAGAGTAATTCCCAGAGTAGACTGAATAGGCGTATGACAAAGCTCAGTAGTTTCGCAAGCCTTTCAGAGTCTCTTTTGCCTGAGCAGCAATGGAGCTTGAAGTCTAAAGCAACCTTTTGGGCGATCGCTCTGACTATGCTCCCGGTGCTGACAGTTGGTATAGCTAGCTACTTTGGCAGTCAATCCATTACTGAGCAGATTACCCAAGCTAGATTTACAAGAAGTAAGACAGATCTCCAAGAAGTTGAACTTGCGCTCAACAAAAACCGTTCATCCCTATTAATTGAGACTGGGGTGATAGCTTTAACAGCAGGAGCGATCGCTGCTTTCCTGGCAAATCGTGCCACTCGTCAAGTTCTATCTGCTGCCGAGATTTCTACTGCTTTAGTAAATAGACTACGACGAGAGGAAGTGGGAACTCGGACTCGCGTTGCTGACCAAGATGAACTAGTGACGCTACAGGCAAATATTAACCTGCTACAAGAGCAGCTGCCAGAGTTGATCTGGAAACAAGAAGCTGAAGCTGAGCGTTCCCAGTTATTAATGAACGTTACTCGTCGCATTCAGGAAGCACTTTCTGAAGAAGATGTCCTGAGAACAACCGTCGAACAAGTTCGTGAAGCTTTCAAAATAGACCGTGTGGTCATCTTTCGCTTTGACGAGCGTGGGAGTGGAACGTTTATAGAAGAAGCAGTAGCACCTGGTTTACCAAAGACGTTGTGGGCGACCGTCTCAGATCCCTGTTTTGAAGGGGGATATGTCGAACAATACCGACAAGGGCGCGTCCGAGCGATCAATGATATTTATCAAGCTAATCTTAAAGATTGTCATATCGGGTTATTGGAGCGATTTGCAGTCAAAGCAAATCTCATTGCGCCCATCCTCAAAGATAACCAGCTATTCAGCTTGCTAATTGGACATCAGTGCTCTGCACCCCGTTTTTGGCAACAATCTGAGATTAATTTGTTCGCCCAAATCGCCACGCAAGTAGGATTTGCGCTCGACCATGCAAGGCTTGTAGAAAAGATAGATAACAGAGCCGACCAAGCCCAATTAATTAGCGATATTACCCGGCGAATTCGGCGATCGCTAAACGAAGAAGATGTACTTAGAACCACCGTTGACGAAGTTCGCAAAGCAATCAGTACTGACCGAGTAATAATCTATAGCTTTGATTCCAACTGGTATGGCACTGTTATTGCCGAAGCAGTGCTTCCAGGTTTTCCTAAAGCATTGCGGGCCAAAATCAAAGACCCTTGTTTTACTGAAGGCTATGTTGAAAAGTATCAAGCAGGCAGAGTTCAAGCAACCAACAATATTTATGAAGCAGGACTGAGCGCTTGTCATATCAGTCAACTCGAACCCTTTGCGGTGAAGGCGAATCTGGTTGCACCCATTCTCAAAGATGACCAGTTATTTGGTTTACTGATTGCCCATCAGTGTTCTGTACCTAGAGAGTGGCAGCAGTCTGAGATTAATTTGCTCGCTCAGTTAGCCATGCAAGTGGGATTTGCTCTTGATCATGCCAGACTGCTCCAACGCATTGATGCTGAAGGGATGCAAACTCATTTAATTGCAGATATTACCAAGCGAATTCGGCGATCGCTCAACGAAGAAGATGTACTTAGAACCACCGTTGACGAAGTTCGCAAAGCAATCAGTACTGACCGAGTAATAATCTATAGCTTTGATTCCAACTGGTATGGCACTGTTATTGCCGAAGCAGTGCTTCCGGGTTTTCCTAAAGCATTGCGGGCCAAAATCAAAGACCCTTGTTTTACTGAAGGCTATGTTGAAAAGTATCAAGCAGGCAGAGTTCAAGCAACCAACAATATTTATGAAGCAGGACTGAGCGCTTGTCATATCAGTCAACTCGAACCCTTTGCGGTGAAGGCGAATCTGGTTGCACCCATTCTCAAAGATGACCAGTTATTTGGTTTACTGATTGCCCATCAGTGTTCTGCACCTAGAGAGTGGCAGCAGTCTGAGATTGATTTGCTCGCTCAGTTAGCCATGCAAGTGGGATTTGCTCTTGATCATGCTAGGCTCCTAGACCAGGTAGAGCATGCGTATGAATCTGTTGAATCCGCCTTTTACGAACAGCAACAACAAAAAGAAGCACTCCAGCATCAAGCATCAGAACTACTAAGGGATAGTGAAACAGTTGTCGAAACTCTCTCCTCTGAGACAGTTAGCCAAATGGAGTCTGTGACATCTGCCTACAATCAAATTCAAGCATTGGCTAATTATGCTCAAGAAATGCTCCTCTGTCTTCAACAAGCTGAACGCCATGAGCAGCGACTTAATCACACGTTAAAAGACGGGCTGGAGGGCATGAACCAGACGGGAGACAGTATTTGGGCAATCCGAGCAACAGTTATAGAAGCTGCCGCAAGAGTTAAGCGCTTAGATCAGCCTTCCCAAAAGCTCTTGCAAGGAGTCAGCCTGATCGCTCAGGTGACATCACAGATCAAATTCCATGTTATGAAGATCGCTCTGGAAGCAGCCCGCACTGGTGCAGCAGGTGGAGATGTTTCTATCGCTGAAAAAGTCCTTTATCTGGCGCAGCAATTAGATGCCGACATTGCAGAAATTCAATCCCTAGTAGCAGAAATTCACACAGCAAATAACGAAATCGTGGCATTAATGGAGGCTGGAAAAGAACAGGCGATCGCCGGGACTAAGGGAGCCGCAGAAACTCAGCAAAAACTTAATCAAATTAACGTCATTAGCACCCAAGTGAATGCACTAATTGAGGAACTAACTCAAGCAACTACAAACCAAGTAGAAACTTCAACCGCTGCCAGTCAATCTATTCTAGAAGTTGCAAGTATCGCTAATCAGACATCAGAACAAGCTGTAGCAGTAGCTAAGTCCTTGGCTAAGTTGACAGCAATTGCACAACAACAGGAGGGTGAAGATTAGATTATGAGGGGGCAGGAGGCAGGAGGCAGGAGGCAGGGGGGTGGAGGAGCAACAGGAGTGCAGTTTTTATGCTTGTTCACGCGTATCAAAGACTCATTAAAGGAGTTCCGAGCTTCATTCACGCGTATCAAAGACTCATTAAAGGAGTTCCGAGCTTCATTCACGCGTATCAAAGACTCATTAAAGGAGTTCCGAGCTTCATTCACGAGTATCAAATACTCATTAAAGGAGTTCCGAGCTTCATTCACGAGTATCAAATACTCATTAAAGGAGTTCCGAGCTTCATTCACGAGTATCAAATACTCATTAAAGGAGTTCCGAGCTTCATTCACGAGTATCAAATACTCATTGTTGCATTCCAAAATATCTTTCTTTCCTGTCTTCCCTGCTCCCTGCCCCCTGCCTCCTGCCCCGCTACCGAGCTTCAGCACTTTTTCAAAAAGACACTGCAACCCGAAAACCGAGAAGGTTTCCCCGGCCGTTTTGAGGATTCCAACTGCGATAAGCAGACCGACATAGCCTCAAAGAATTTTTCCAAGAACCACCTCGAACCAAACGAGACTGACCATCATCGTTAGATAACCGCACACTACTATCAAAGGGTGCGCCTTCATAATTGTCGTGCCAATGATCCGCGCACCATTCCCACACATTGCCATGCATATCGTATAACCCAAAGGCATTTGCTGGAAAACTTCCTACTAAGCTCGTTTGCCCATAATTCGTCCCTTGGGAGCCAGCATTGTAGATATTGTTGTTGTAGTTTGCCAAGCTGGGGGTGAGAGTATCACCAAAATGAAAAGGGGTAGTGGTTCTGGCACGGCAAGCATACTCCCACTCAGCTTCGCTAGGAAGTCGATAGGCTCGTCCTGTTTTCTGAGACAATCGCGCACAAAACTCTACTGCATCGTCCCAAGAAACTTGCTCTACCGGATAGTTTATCCCTTTAAAATTAGCTGGCTCAGGATCGAGATCGCGATTAATTGGTGGAAGCAATGCAATTGCTCGCCATTGTGCTTGGGTAACTGGAAACCTACCCATAAAAAAGGATTGGACTGTTACAGAGTGCTGTGGACTTTCAGAATCAAATCGTTCTAGTTCATAGTCTGGAGAACCCATAAGGAACTGCCCCCCAGGAATAGATACCATCGCTAAGGTGATCTCATTACCTAGATCTTCAATAAAGCATTGAGCAAAGCCACGAGTACGATTAATGTCATAGGTAGCTGTGGAGGCAAACGATTGTTTTAAAGAGACAGTGGCTATCTCAAACTCAACTTGTTGCACAGGTAAGATTGTCGTCTCAACCTCAATTTTCTCAAACTCAAATAAATCGAGATCAAATTGCGATCCAACCATTGAGTTGAGGTTTGACGGTGCAGGTGATGGAGACGAGAGTAGCAGCGAGGATGATGGCGGCAACACTGTAATTGAAGTAAGTGCTTGCAATGCTTCAACTGCTGACGGATAGCGCAAAGTATAGTTATCTAACACCATTGTGTCTAGAATATCGGCAAAGCGATCGCTCACCCGTACACAGTCACGCCAGAGAGGTTGCCCAGTACGAGAATCTTCGTGCAGGAGATAGGGAGGAATTCCTGTCAAGGCTTCAATGCCCATCATTCCTAAAGCGTAGACATCACTGCACAGACGAGGTTTACCTCTGGCTTGCTCAGCGGGTATATAGCCTAGAGTGCCAATAAATACAGTGTTACGAATTATCTTCCGAAGATTGATTGAGAGGGTACCAATTTCTTTCACAGAGCCAAAGTCAATCAAGAATAGCTTGCCATCTTGTTTACACCGCATCACATTTTCGGGCTTAATGTCTCGGTGAATTACATTGTGTTGATGGACAAAGACTAGCACCTCTAAAATTTCCTGTAACAGCTTCGTGACATTGCTCTCTTGAAGTTGCTTTCCCCGCACAATTTCTTTTCTGAGAGTGTGTCCCTCTACATAGTCTTGGATAATGTACAGCTCATTTTGCACAGCAAAGTGAGCCAGAAGCCGGGGGATCTGGGGATGTTCACCTAATTTCTCCTGGATCACTGCTTCCTGCTCAAAGAGTTCCAGTATCTTTGGATGAGTATGCTTTGGTTTGAGTCGCTTAACTACACATACAGGTTTGCTGGGACGTTTTTGATCTCTAGCCAAGTAGGTTTCACCAAAATTTCCTTCACCCAGTTGTTTAAGGATTTTGTAGCGTCCATCCAGTAGTTCTCCTATAAAATCCATACTCATTGGTAAAGCCCAGACTCAGCGCCAGTGAGGTTTTAGCGTATTTACAATTTCTATGATTTTAAAGCTTCGGGTTGAGAGCAATACGAAAAAGTTGTTGACAAAAAAGCTGGAACTTTTCTGATAGCAAATGGTTTAAGAGCAAATGTTAGTACTTTAAACATAGCAAAATCACCAACTTACTGGAACAGGGTACTAAGGATTGGGGAACTTGGTGGCCCCTCGGTTAAGGGGGAAAGAGAAAAGCACAAAGTCTGAGCGGTTCGCGGAGCGTCTCGTAGAGAGGCTTCCGACGCTCCTACGTCGCTCTAAGCGTAGCCATGCCGCAGGCTTTACGCTGCGCTATCCGTTGGCGCAGCCTCTCGTAGAGAAGGCATCAGAATTTTGTAAGAGAAGGGAAAGACTGAAACTTACCCCTTATCCTTTACCCTTTAACCCCTTGCGGGTGACACTACGCACAGTATTAAGGCTATTACCTATTACCTACCAATTTAAATCTCAGCTACAGCTCGTTCAATCAAGCGACGTGCTAAAGTTTGCGTACCTGTGTGTTCATAGTAATTTGTTGACATATCCAAAAACGCTGCCAAGTAGTCTAGTTTGTCATCAGCAATTTCTACAAAACCTTGTAAGTTGTGAACAACCTTTTGTGGCGTTAAATTATTGGCATTGACGATACCACTCATCCAACCTTTAACTGAGTCAAAGCTTTCGCCAATAAAGTTGAGTTTACCGGCGGAATTGTTGCCTGGAATCACATCTTTGATGTTTTGGAAAGTTGAGTTTTTTTCTAACTCTTGGGGATTTGTCTGATTAAGCCCCGATATTGCTTTGCTGATGAAGTCTGGGCCCAGGGGTATCAAACCATCAACGCAAACTAATGCCACCATCCGAATAAGTGACTCACCACTATACTCACCCAAAGAGGCGACAAAATCGCCAATACTGTCTCCAGGAATGCCGTTAATTTGGCAAAAGGCTACCAATTCAGCGACTAATTTCAATGTTAAATCGATGGTTTGAGCTTTATCCGGTTTGGGAGTGACAGAATTTAAAAAACCTAAAAGGGGAATTTTCTCACCGACTTTGTTCGCTAAAGCTGCTGCACCAAGAGCTCTATCTGTACTATCAACAGTTTGATAAAGCCACAAGGCTCTTTGATATCCTTGAGAGCGATCGTTGTAAAGATAAATCGCTCGTTCGCCAATTTGCTGAATTAAATCTTCGTCGGTTTCACCAGTAACGGTCTTGATAGTGTTGACAAAGCCAACAGTATTTTGCCACTCACCAGGAGCAACAAAATCGAGGGATTTCAACATAGAAATAGTCAAGTTATTGGTTGGGAGTTCATCAACCAACTCAAAAATCGATTTGCTCACAAAAATCTCCTTGTTTAGGTTTTGTTATCTAAATGTCCGCAGTTCAGATCATTTGACTTTGGCTAGACCGTTAAGATTAAATTTCTCTAGCCAATTGGCGCGATCGCTCGCTGTAAATGACGGTGAACGAGAAAGTATTTTCACTTGATACTTACCTACCAAAACAGCAGTTTGTGTCTTACCTTGTTCCACTGCTGGATAACCACCAATTTTTTTGGTGCTTTTCGAGAACTTTGCCGCTGCTTCTGGTGTGCTAGTAGTATCAGAAATAGACAGCATCGCTAAATCTTTGCCGTCTTTTTTCAAATTCGCTGAAGCAAAGCCTTTTTTCTCTTGGGTATAGACGGACTGGTAGCCGGCTGGAGTAGATGGGAAGAATTTATTAAATTTCTCGCCTTGAGTTGCGTTTTTGGCAACCGCTTGACCACTCTTTTTTTGGCTACTTTCTTGCTGCACTTGATCAAAACGTCCAGGTGCTTTTGGCGTACAAGCTGTGGTTAGTAGTACAACTGAGAGCAATAAAGCAGCTAAAATTCTACGCTTACGGGTTAAAATCATCTTTGGGTTCTCTTTATCTTGAGCTTTTAGGCAATTATGGGCGCTGCTGTCAGTTATACCCAGAAAATTTACTTTTTGATAATTATTGCTGGCTATCTAGAGTTACTTACTTTCTGGCTTGTGATTAATTGAAGGAGGCAGCAGTCAGGGGAGCAGGGGGATAACAGGACAAGGAGGACAATGAGAAAATTATTAACTCTTGACAACTTTTGACTCTTGACTCAGCACGGGCTAAACGCCCCGCTACCGCTAACACCGCTCACTACTTAATGCGGTGAGCTATCACAGCATAGAACGGATCTCCGCCGGCTGCACCCAACCACTGTAAAACAGCTGGCGTTGTTGATTTATGCACAATGACTTCTGGGGTAGTAAAGCCTGGGACTGAGGCGAAATAGCGCTTGACTAATTCAACTCTAGATGCTTCAGAAGCATCCCGCCAGGCTTGAATCGCCTTTTGAAAAAACATCCGGTTAGAAAAGCTGGTAATTACAACACCACCAGGCTTGAGAATTCGATGAATTTCGGAAAATACTGCTTCTGGGTATTGCACATACTGCACTGATACGCAGTTGAGAACGGCGTCAAAATCCTGATCTGGCAAGGGTAACTGAGGATTTTCGTTGATATTTTGGACAAAGTAATGATTTAAACGGGGATTACGTGCTAGTTCTTCAGCATTTAGTCCGTGTCCCTCAACGTGAGCAAACTGCATCTCTGCTGGTAGATGAGAAACCCAGCTGCTCATCATATCAAGTATGCGCGTGTTGGGTTGAAGGCGATCGCGATATAAATCCGTTAGCTGTTGAATAAATCCTTCATCGACATGAGTAACGAAGCGAGGATAATCATAAAACAGCTTGTCGTTTGTGTCATCTAATTTTAGGCGTTCATTTGGTCTTAGCATCATAAATCTCTAATCTCTGTTTTGCACAAATTTTTTCCCAAAATTGGCTCAATTTCAGGTAATATTTTGAACAAGCGTTCTGTAACATATTTTAATAAAAGCAAGACATATATAGCGATTCTCTGATTGATGAAATATCCGAACTAAAAAGAATCAACAACCAAATACGAGTAGCCAAAATGTATAATTTTTCTGTCTCCTGGCTCCTAAACGCAAGAGTATTGTAGACAACTGAGAACCGCGATCAGCAAGTCTACGTAACAGCATTCAATTCTGATTAATTCGATGTTGTATAGACTACAGTTATTGCAGCTTATGTGGTGGCAAATGCGCCTAGCAGCAGTATTACCATATATTAGTTTGTTGCTTTGGATACTCCCTTTGTTGCTATTCAGTTCTGGGGAGAACAGCCTCATGGCACATGATGAAGGGCTGTACGCTTGGCGTGCACGCCAGATGTTGGATTCTGGCGATTGGATAGCTCCTTGGGGCAATGCTCATCATAAAACACCTGGGCCCTATTGGTTAATTGCTGCTTCTTACCAGCTGTTTGGCATTAGCGAAGCCAGTGGACGAATTCCTACTATGATAGCTGGCATTTTTAGCCTATTACTTGTATATGAAATCGGCAAAATTTTGCTGGGTAAAAAAGTGGCGTGGTTGGCTAGTGCGATTGTGAGTGTAGAATTTCTCTGGTTGCAATACTGTCGCTTAGGTACACCTGATTTACCGATGATTTTATTGGTACTTTTAGCTATTTGGTCTTTATTAAAAGCTGAATTGCATCCTAAATATTATTATTTTTGGACTTTTATTGCTGGCTTGAGTTTAGGTTTAGGCTTCTTAGTCAGAAGCTTTATGATTTTTTTACCAATTATGGCTTTATTCCCTTATTTAATCTGGGAACATCGCCGTCATCGTCATCTTGCTAACCCAATTTTGTATTTAGGTTTAGTGGTAGGTTTAATTCCTACCTTGGGTTGGCTGTGGTTTAACTGGTTGCGCTATGGTAATTTGAGTTATGGGTATTTATTTAAGTTTGTTGTGGATTTAGGTTCTGAAGACCGTAACCACAATGGAGCATTTTTCTATGTTTGGAATATCTCTTTAAAATCATTTCCTTGGTTTTTTTTAAGTCTTTTAGGCTTAGTTTTGGCGTTACGTCGTCCACTTCCTCGCTATCAACTTATATTGGTGGGTTTTCCACTTGTACTGTTTGCGGAACTTAGTCTGTTCTCGACTCGTTTACCTCACTACAGTCTTTGTCTTTATCCTTTCATAGCGATGCTTGCGGCAGTGTGTTTAAATTGGTTAGGTAGAATTTATCAAATAGGATTTACATACCGAAAGATTTCTACTCAATCTACTTTTCAAAAGGGGAGAAGAAATTTATTAACTCCCTTTGCAAAGATAGCTGGCGATCTTCCCCGTAACCTTAGTTATGTCTGTGGTGTGTTAGGTATTGTACTTTTAATGGGGAATATAGTCGCTTTAGCTAGCGGTAATGCTGATATCCGCAAGTACTCATCACTCGGCTTGATTGTGGGGTTAGCTTGGTTAATTATGCCTGTGGTGTGGATTGGTCGTTACCGTTTTGGTTACAAGTTTCTCACAGCTCGTTACTGGGTAGCTAGTTGGTTAATTCCCTGTTGGTTAGCTTTGGCTGTGGCTGGTAGCATGGGTTTGTTAGGTGACTATAACCCTGTTTATAGAACTTTTTTACAACAAAGAGCGATCGCCTCAATTATTCAAACTCATCCCATCTATTTTGTGCAAGTGGGTGGGAAAAACGCTGTACTGCTAAATTTCTACACTCCTATTCACGCCCAACGAGTAGACACCATTTCCCAAGTACCTGCTTTTAGCTATGCTTGGATTTATACAAAAAAGCCTCCTGAATTATCTACATCTCACCGCGTTCTCGGTACAGTGAAAGACTACCAGTTGATTCAAGTCCTTCCTTAGTAATCTGCCAACAGGGATAAGCTTTCAATGTGGACTACTGAAGATATTGAAAGCAGTTATTGCTAGAACCAATTAGTCTAGTTATGATAATATTACGTACGCTAAGCAATTTTCTAAATGGTTTCCATATCCGATCATTCCCAAACTATGGAGTCATGGCAGCAAATTCTTGCACCATACAGTATGGGCTACAGAATCAAATTGTTATCACAATTGCTTAGTCGCAAGTTTACAGAGAAGCTAGAACCGTTTGGACTGACGCCATTTCATTGGTTGATATTGTGCTGTTTATGGCAAGAAGATGGTTTACCGACTTCCAGCATTGGGGACAGACTTAAACAAGTAGGAGGGACTTTAACTGGTGTACTAGACCGCATGGAAGAACGCAGCTTGGTACGTCGAGAACGTGACCCTCACGATCGCCGCATTTGGCGGATATGGCTAACGGATGCAGGTAAGGAACTAGAAACTGTCTTACCCCCAATTTCGGCAGAATTGCGTGATCTAACGATGCAAGGTATTTCCTTGACTGATCGTGAATTATTTTCGCAACTCTTGAATCAGGCGATCGCTAACCTCTCATAATTTTTGTTGTGCGATGCCTAGGTTGGGCTACGCCTACGCAGAAATATATGAAGATGTAATATTGATAGATGATAATATTTTCTAATTCAACATTTCTGGGTAAATTCCTAAAACGTTGAGTTGTTCAGCAGAAAGCGATCGCAATTTCTCTACAATTCTCTCCCGCTTTTGTCGCTCAACTTCAGCCCGTTCTTCACCTGTGAATAATAAATTTCCTTGTGCATCCCACCAGCGCAACCAAGGTAACTCTGCATTCTGATATAATCCCTGCCAAATGCCCAACTCTACCCCTAAAGGAGCAATGAGATAATGTTCTCGTTCATTGGGTTTCATCAGTTGATAAGCGTTATCGATTAGGTGATATACTCCTATCTGCGCTTTTGCTACTTCATAAATTCCATAATAAGGGACGCGGATAGCCTGCTCATAAACCCAGAACTTACCAACATTCCCACCTTCCCCTTGAGATGGCGGCGTTTGATCTCGTTCTTCTGAACCGTCTCCAGAAACAAATTCCAACACAATCAAGGGTGCAACATAATTCTTTCCACAGCACATAAGAACGCCGCGTTTTACCTTCAAGGGTCGGTGGTACATTGGGTACAAAAAACCAATCAGGTGCTTCAGCTCCTTTCTCAGGAGGATCTGTCAATCGCCAGTAGATACCTAAATCTTGCCCAATACAATATTGACTATCAGGATGAAGTTTCTCTAAAACAAGCTTAATCGAGTCAGTGAGTAAGATACTTTGGGGATGCTCTTGCCAGTTTTTGCCTCCGGCACGCTTTGCGAACACGAACGTACCATCTGAGTCTGGTAACTGGGTGTGATCAGGTAAAGTTAATGCCGATAGGGAAGTCATAGGCTTTAACTAAAGATTTGTTTGACTTTCATTGTAATCTTTAAAAGCAATATTTAAATATGCTAAATAGATTCCTTGCAAAAATACTAATTGATTATTTTTAACCACAGATGAACACTGATAAACACTGATAAGTTATTAAGCTAATCTGTATTCATCTCAGGTTTCACTATCTGACTTGATCGCGTTTTAGGCAAAGCTTCTGTAAATATGAATTTTATGAAATACTAGGATCATCTGAAGTTTTTATCTCGCGCAAAATTTGTTCAATTTGCTTAACTTTTTCATTTCGATTCTGTGCTTTGAAGATATTTAAAGCTTTTTCTAAAGAAGATAGCGCCTCATCCCGTTTATTTGTTTGCCACAATACCAGTGCTACATTAGTTAGTGCTTCACCATAGTTGGGATTAATTTCTAAAGCTTTCTGATATTCAGTAATGGCTTCTGTCCAGCGACTTTGGCTAGCGTAAACCATACCGATCGCATTATAAGCTAGAGCATATTGTGACCTAATCTGAATGGCTTCTCGGTAAGCGCTAACTGCTGCTTCTGGTTGATTTTGACGAAAGAGCGTATTTCCTAGTTGAAAGTGTCCAAATGCATCTTCTGGGAATTTTTTAATAAATTTACGTAAATTGTCTTCTGCACCTTTGAAGTCTCCTTGATTGTACAGAGCATTAGCTTGTTGGATCAGCTGCGATCGCTCTGCTGGTTGTTCCGCACCAGAAAACTGGGCTAATTTTTGTGGTTGCTTCTGTGCAGACTGTTGAGGTGTGTGCAGAGAAATTCCTGTAACTGCTAACACTGATGGTGATATGCCAATTGCAGTTATGATACTCAGCATCATGCAGCTAAGAGGTTGAATAAATACTGATTTTAGTTGGCTATTCAGCTTCATTGTCCTCAATGCCTTAATAATGTCCTGATTATCATCATAATTAGTAAATGCGTAATTCTGACTCTTGCATTGTGTTCAACATATTCTGTCAGCGTTAAAATATGAGTTCTCTTCCATAAATCGAAATAGCTATTGCAAAACTGCCAAAAACTGAGGCACGAAAGCTTTTAGAATGGCTCCAGGTATATCTAGATGACGCTTGGGACAGACAAATTGAAGCAGATATAAAATTAGGTCGCCTCAACAGTTTGCTACAACGTGCTGAGGCAGATATTGCTGCCAATCGCACCAAACCAATCGATGAATTGGGTCACATGATGAATATGAGAAGCTAATTGATTGAAATAGGGGACTTTAGTAGGGGCGCAAGGGCTTACGCCCCTATGATGAATTGTCTAATTGCCTTCCCGCAACTGATCTAACACGCTTCTATCTTCTAATGTGGAAGTATCACCAGATACTTCTTGCCCAGATGCTAAATTCCGTAATAAGCGCCGCATAATTTTACCCGATCGCGTTTTGGGCAAGGCATCTGTAAAGCGAATTTCTCCAGGACGAGCGATCGCACCAATTTCTTTTACAACGTGTTGCTTAAGTTCTTTACTCAGTTCCTCACTCGCCTGATAAGTCCCCTCTAAAGTCACAAAAGCAACTACTTCTTCACCTTTGAGTTCATCTGGCTTACCTACTACTGCCGCTTCTGCAACTGCTGGATGAGAAACCAAGGCCGATTCTACTTCCATTGTACCAAGACGATGCCCCGATACGTTAAGTACATCATCTACGCGACCCATTACCCAGAAATAGCCGTCTTCATCTTGTCTTGCACCATCACCAGCAAAGTAAGTATAGTTGCCATCTTTAGGGGGGATGTGTTCCCAGTAGGTGCGGCGGAAGCGTTCTGGATCACCGTAGACTGTCCGCATCATCCCTGGCCAAGGATGACGCACCGCCAGATAACCACCTTCGCTGTTGGGTACGGTGTTGCCTTCCAAATCTACGACATCTGCAAGAATTCCTGGGAAGGGAAGAGTTGCAGAACCAGGTTTAGTAGGAATTGCTCCTGGTAGAGGCGTAATCATGATGCCGCCAGTTTCAGTTTGCCACCAAGTATCAACAATTGGGCAACGTTCACCACCAATTACTTTGTGATACCACATCCAAGCTTCTGGATTAATTGGTTCGCCGACGGTTCCCAGCAAACGCAACGAAGACAAATTTCGCGCATTGGGATGTTGTTCACCCATCTTAATAAATGCCCGAATTGCTGTCGGTGCGGTATAAAAAATATTCACGCCGTATTTTTCAATCACATCCCAGAAACAGCCTGGATTGGAAGCACGGGGCGCACCTTCATACATCAAAGTTGTTGCACCGTTAGAAAGAGGCCCATAGACAATATAGCTGTGTCCAGTAATCCAACCTACGTCTGCGGTACACCAGTATACATCTGTGTCTTGCAGGTCGAAGATCCATTTGGTGGTGATATGGGTATATAAGTTATAACCAGCAGTTGTATGCACCACACCTTTCGGTTTACCTGTACTACCGGAAGTGTAGAGGACAAATAGCATATCTTCGCTGTCCATTGGTTCAGCGGGACAATCAGCTGATACACCTTTTTGTAAATCATGCCACCAATGATCGCGTCCACCTAATTGCATATAAGTTTCCTGTCCGGTGCGCTTAACAACCAAGACGTTTTGCACACTGGGAACAGCACCATCAGCTAAGGCTTTGTCTACCTGTTCTTTAAGAGGAACGATCGCATCTTTGCGCCAACCACCATCAGCAGTGATTACTAGCTTTGCTTGAGCATCAATTAAGCGATCGCGCAAAGCTTCAGCACTAAAACCACCAAATACTACACTATGAGGTGCGCCAATTCTGGCACAAGCTAACATAGCGATCGCAGCTTCGGGAATCATTGGCATATAGATACCGACGCGATCGCCTTTTTGTACCCCCAGTTGCTTGAGCACATTGGCAAACTGGCAAACTTCCCGATGCAGTTGGGCATAAGTAAGGGTACGCGAATCTCCTGGTTCCCCTTCCCAAATTAGTGCAGCTTTATTCTTACGCCAGGTTGTGAGGTGTCGATCAAGGCAGTTGTAAGAGATATTGATTTTACCACCAACGAACCACTTAGCAAAAGGCGGTTGCCAGTCGAGAACTGTGTCCCATTTTTGGAACCAGTGCAACTCCTTTTCAGCCAATTCTGCCCAGAATTGCTGAGGATCAGCTTTAGCTTGCTCATAGAGACGCTGATAGTCTTCCAGACTTTTGATATGAGCGTTCTGAGAAAATTCGCTAGGAGGATGGAATAGGCGCTTCTCTTGTAGGATTGATTCTATAGTTGGTTGAGACATAGTTATGGTTACAAACGGTATTGTTACTGAACTATATTCTTAACGGAGATTTGTCCGAAAGTGTTTAGAGTTTCGTTAAGCTGCGCGAATCTAAAGTGTGGCATTGCAACATCTCTGCTGAGAATATTGCAAGATGATAAGTAGTCTTGACAAACAACGCTTGAAGCTATGCCACTTATTGTCGAAGCCAGCAGCCTATCTCTCAACGATGTTCATCGTTTTCTTAAACTAGAAAAGCTTTCAAATGCTTCATTCACAGATTTTTTAAGTCTAGAACCACTCTCTGAGTTTGAACAGCAGGATCTATTGCGAATTAGAAGTGACTTTGAGCGTTACTTAAGTGCAGGTAAAATTTCTGAGGGTTTAGTTAAATTTTTAACTATTGCACCACTAATGCGGTTAGCTGGGTTTTATGACGTGCCGATTCGGTTGACGATGGAAGATAGCATTGCGATCGCTGTCGAAGATGAAGATAAAAAAATTACCGGACGGATGGACATTTTAGCAATCAGCAGTCCGCAAACTAATACTGCACCACCTTTTTGGGTTCTAGTGATTGAAACGAAAAACAGTGCGATTAATGTGATTGAGGGTTTACCTCAATTACTCACTTATGCTTTTAAGAGTTTAGAGCAGCAGACATCTGTTTGGGGTCTGGTAACTAATGGGCAGCTTTATCAATTTGTTTATCTAAGACGTGATCAGCAGCTAACTTATCAGGTAATGACATTACTGAACTTAAATGAATCTGAGGGAGCAACAAAGTTACTACAAGTTCTCAAAGCTATCTGCCAGTTACTAAATTTTCAGTAAAATGAACGTAAACTTAGGGGCGATCGCTTATGTCTGAACCTGCTATCCTAGAATTTGTCTCTAGGAGTTTATGAAGGTAAATAAAGATTTTTTACTACTGAAAATCAATTGATACCCTCATCTGAAGAACTAGCTGAACAAGAAAGTTTACGCGCTCAACAAGCAGAGCAAGAAATAGCTCGATTGCGTGAGGTTTTGCGAGCACAGGGCATCAACCAGAAGAATATTTGACCGCATCTGGAAATTAACAGAGACATTTTCCAGTTAAAATTAGTTGTAAATTTGTAAAAAAAGCGTTATTTTCTGAAGTAGGGCATCTGTTTGCAAGCAAAAGAAATTAAGGATAAGCTAAAGTCCCTCATCGAGCAAGCTTCCTCGATAGATCCTGATTTAGCGAGAAGATTAGATGAAATCAATCGCTGGGTAAAAAACATTAGGCCGGGAAATCTGACTGCTAAACCATTTGTCCTAGCCTTCCTCTTAGAGGTAATTACAGATTCTACAATTTGGCTGATAATCAAATCCCTACCCTCGGCAGAAGAACAAAAAGCAAAATTCGAGCAGATGACGCCTAATGAGAGATATTGGTATGGTTATCTCTTTCCAAGATGGATCAATGCAAGTGACTCCAAATTTTATATTTGGAAGCAAAAATTAATGTCAGGCGAATTTAATCAGGTAGATAATGATATCATTAGATCCATAGCTCAAGATGTTGTCCAGCGGGAAGGTAGTGTTTGGCAGCGCTATATTGCCGACCTCTCTATGGCAACAGATTTAATTATTAGTAGTCGTAATAATCAACCGCTCTGCATTCAAGTTACCAGTGTCAGTGAAGAACTCAATCAACAAAAGTACCAAGCTTGGCAAAATACACTGCGATCGTGGGAAATAGAGAGAGGACTATTCTTAAGTTACAATCCCAAAAATTATAACTTTGTCAACCAGTTAGTTAATGTAGCACTGTTTAACAGTGATTATCTTTCTGGTGGCAAGTATTTAAAATTTTCGTAATCCTCTCAGGAATTTGATATTCAAGATTTGTGTCATAGCCTACATACTTACCTGCTTATTACAGCTTTTATGGGTAATCAACGAGAAACTCACAGCTACGAAAATCGAATAGATAAATTTGCTGAAGCTTTAGAAACAGCCCGACAAATGCAACAGAACTGGTTAACTTACGGGCTTGATTTTGTTAATTTTTATGTTGAGGATGTGGATGGAGATTGGCTAGAAACTTGGGGACATGACGAAATATTAGGTAATTCTCAGTTAGATGCTATTAAAGAATTTCTAGTAAGTGATGATCATGTAGCTGTAAAAATAAGAGAACATTTGGGAGAACGTTCACTGTTTGATTTAGCAGTGAATTTAGAAGAATGTTGCAGAATTGCCGAAGTAAATGACAGGTTATCTGCTGTTAAGAATCTGTTGGCTGGTCAAGGAAATAGTTTTGATAGAGACCATATCGATTTATTGGATTTAGCAGATAGTCTGCTGGCAAAGTTGGTAGAAATTTTGTGAAATTGTGCGATTTTTGAATAGCCTCATACTATTTTAAGAATCTTTGTAACAGATGCGGCTGTAATGGCGTACATCTAGCTGTATGCTCTGACCCATGTCTTTCTTTGTAGCAGAGGTACTAAGGGCATTGGTATCAACTTCAGCTCAAACACTCAATTTCCAGTAGTTTCAGATCCCCCAACCCCCTTCAAAAGGGGGCATTCGATTCTAATTCCCCCCTTAAAAAGGGGAGCCAGCGCGGTCTTGGGGTCTCCCCAAGTGGAGCGACTGGCGTGAGTTAGGGGGGATCTCAAGTCTCGGTGGGACATCGAAAAACTTTGAAATGCTTATCAGACTAGGCTTTCACGTTAAGTTGACACCAATGTACTAAGGGAACTCCAACAAATAAATTATCTAATCTTGTGGGGTGGGCATCTTGTCCGCCCGAAACGCACATCCTACAAGAGATATTGGGATATTTTATTACTTGGAAGTCCCGAATTCGGGACTGGGAACTCATTACTGATTAGGTATATTGAGTACAAAGCTTGCTAAATTGACATTCCAAGCCTGAATGTTCTAAATTTTAGTGTATTTTGTGACTACGGAGTGTGCAAAGCCCAATAACCAGCGGGCTACGCCTACGCACATTGTCCTTCTCTTGTAGTGACATTAGAAATCAATAGGTTTTTCCTTGTTCCTTTTGTCCAATGACTGTCAACTTTCGCTAAATTGGAAAAAGGTAAATTCAAGGAAATTTTAAATGTCAGCACAACTGTTACTGGTAGATGATGAACCAGGATTGCGTGAAGCCGTGAAAGACTATTTGCAAGAAAGCGGTTTCAGCGTTCAAGTTGCCAGTAACGCCCGTGAGGGTTGGGACTTGATGCAGCAAAATACACCTGATTTAGTTATTTCTGATGTCATGATGCCCCAAGTGGATGGCTATCAGTTCCTCAAGCAATTGCGAGAAGACCCCCGCTTCCAAGCGCTTCCAGTAGTATTCTTGACTGCTAAAGGCATGACAGGCGATCGCATCCAAGGCTATCAAGCTGGTGTTGATGCTTATCTACCCAAACCCTTTGATCCAGATGAGTTAGTGGCAATAGTCGAAAACTTACTAACCCGCCGCACCGCCGCGCCTCTAGCGACGGGAGAAGAAGTTGAAACTCCTGATATTGCTGAACTGGCCAATCAGATTGCTCAAATTAAGGCCTTATTAACTCAAAGAAGTGCAATTTCTCAATCCCCAGCCCCCTTCAAAATCGATTTAACTCCCAGGGAACAAAGTGTTTTAAACTTGGTAGCCGAAGGGTTGATGAACAAAGAAATCGCTCGTCGCTTAGAAACTAGTGTCCGTAATGTAGAAAAGTATGTGAGTCGTTTGTTTAGTAAAACTGGCACTAATAGCCGTACGGAGTTAGTTCGTTTTGCTCTAGAACACGGTCTTGCTAAATAAATAGCCCGTAAAATCCTCTTTTAATTATGCTAATAGGTAACTGGCTGCTAATTCATTACCTAATTACTAGTAATAAGTATTGAAACACGATCCCACTTGCGGGATCGTGTTTTTGGGCATAGGGGATGGGGCAATACGGTTCGGTTAAAGGGGAAAGGGAAAAAGAAAAGGGTAATTTCAAACCTTTCCCCTTACTTTTTTCAGTCCACAGCAGAGGTGAAAAGTGCTTATCCGAACCGTATTGGGGGATGGGGCGGCTTTCCTCCTTGCCCACTCTCTTGACAAGATTTCTCGCCTCTTTCAATAAAACATAAGTATTCTAACCAAGATGATATTAGCTACATTCTTCAGGTACTTAACTAAGTTTACTACTGGCACAAAAATAGCATTCTTCAACTTCGTAAAATACTACATTAGGTAACGACAGTAGCTCGTAACATCAACTATAAATATTATCCAAAATACTTGATTTGTTCAGATATTTAACTGAATCAGTTACTAGCTAATATTAATTCAAATCTAAGTGCAACAATGTTTTGAGGATTCTCTGGGAATATAAATTTAGAAAAATTGCAACCAACCTTGGAAGCAAGGTATGACTGCATGAGAAGTCACCTAAGTATATTCGTAGTGTATGGGTTAAAGACTACTGTAGATGCTTCTTTAGCTTCCCTTGGGGTAAGCTCTAGCTCGTAGCCGTGGAGTTAATTTGTACAAGCCAACTGATGATAAGAGCAAATAGGCAAATAGACAAATTTAACACCAATTCAATATTTGATGCTTAATTCACGATTTGCCACTACTCAAACTACACTTTTAAGCTTGTGCGTTATCAGCAGCATTACGCAAGCGCATTAGCTGACGTCGCATTTGAGGTGAGGCTTTGAACTCAGATACTTCCTGGGCTTTAACAGACGCTTGTAGCGTCTCCAGAAAGTCGTCAGATCCCTCGGTTAAAGCATCAAGTAGCACCTGTAGCAGTTGCTCGCGATCGCCCAATAGACTCTTTTCCTCAATCAACCGAAATTTCAGATGTATCTCGCATTCATAAACACCTACTTCGAGATTATTTATTTGGCGTGGTAATGCTTTGGAGTTCATAATTTTTAGGATTCCTTTATTTGGGGGCTATCAGGGTCAGAAAGTAGATCTCCAGCAAAAATTCTTTATATTTTTTTTGAATCCAAAGTGTTTGAATTAAGAATTTTTCTTCATCCATCACATTTGTATTCCATTTCACTCTCCTGTGGTTTTTTTTTTGAAGCTAGACTTTCACTGTCTAGGTTTTGCCATGCCTGCGCTAGATGTCGCTCAAGGTAAGCCATAACTATTATTCAGTTTTTAAGATTCCATACAATAAAGTTTCTGTAAGAAGTTGTTCTGGCTTTTTAAAGGTTTTTACATCAACTTTATCTTTACGTCAATAACAGTTTGAGTTGTTACTAGATTTTTGGTGTTTATACGTAAGTAAAAACGCTGATTTTTTTCCATTTAATGAGAGCCAGAGGTCGATGTACCACAACTACGTAAAACTACTTGATGTACGTTTTATTCATCAGCAAATTTAGAAGACGTTAATGAGCAAAGTTATTCAAGATAAACTTTTTTCTGAAGGACAACATATGCACTACTCAAATTATTCCAGTCGAGTATTTTATCCTACTGTCTTCTGACCCTGATAAGGACGAAAAGTTAGGCTGTTAAGCTTTGGTAAGATTAGCAGACCGCTGAGACTTGTTTGTGGTTTTCTCAAATGAAAACACTCTACCCAATAATTGTGGTAAGAGAACAATTAGGCGACTTTAAATCCTAGCAGTGATTTCCTGCTTCAACCCTTAACAGCAGTCGGAGCAACAAGTAACCCAGGCGATATTTTGACTTCAGCCCGTTCAATATTCCTTTGGGGAGTTAAGGCTGGGCTTAAAGCTTGTGAGTTAAGGACATTCAAGCTCAGGTATAACGTCTACAATGATTTCAGTGTAATTCACCCAAATCTTACACCCTCTTATGGATAACCCGATGCTGCTCAAGTCCACAACCCGTCATATCCGCATTTTTGCGGCTGAAATGGATCGGGATGGCGAACTGCTTCCTAGTAATCAAGTTTTAACGTTAGATGTTGACCCAGACAACGAATTCAATTGGAATGAAGATGCACTGCAAAAGATTTATCGGAAGTTTGATGAACTAGTAGAAGCATCTAGCGGTGTGGACTTAACAGACTATAACTTGCGTCGCATTGGTTCAGACTTGGAGCATTTTTTGCGATCGCTCCTGCAACAAGGCGAAGTCAGTTACAATCTCTCTGCACGTGTTACTAACTACAGCATGGGAATCCCCCAAGTTGCAGCTGACGGTAATCAATAAAATCAAGAGTTCTCAAATTATGAGTTATGAGTTCTGTAACTCTTGACTCATCGGGACACGGTTCGTCCGTGCCCCAACTAACTCTTAAATGATGATTCTGAATAAAACCCCGCTGTATCATCAAACTGCTCAAACAGTATATTTATGATTTTGTTTGTTCTATTTACAACTTGTTAATAGTAGAACCCCATCACAATTTGCTAAGGTTTTCACCTCTAGAACAGTCAAACTTAACTTTTGTGAGAATGTCCCACGAATCCTAGCATGAAAATTTAATCTTTTAAAGAATTTAGTAGCAGCAAATTAAATTTTATAAAATCTTACACTTGAGAATTTACCAACTCACCCAATGGGCTAGTATCAGGTTTAACGCCAGTTGTAATGTATTATTCTCAGTACCACTAATCAGAAGTTTGAGGTAATGTTAGCTGGGACATAGATAGGTAGACTTCAACAGAATAGATGAGCAATTCATGACATAACTTAAGTTTTTCTCCAATGGTAATAAAAATAACTATATAATTGCTGAGCTAACAATATTTAACAATAATGACTTGATTGAAATAAGATACTTACCTCAATTAAGCGAGCCTAAAAACCTAATTTTGCAGAAATCTGTTCAATACAAACACCTTCAAAAAGTTAACACCAAAAATTTAAATAAGCAGGTTTTTATCAATTAGAGATTGCTAGTAAATTTCTTTAAAATTTAAAGTTGGAAAGAAATTAGCGGAGGTTTGTATTAATAGGTATATTTGCATTCCTCAGCGTAACCATTGCCGGAGTATTAGTAATTGATAGCAACAATTGCTCTAATACATTACTACTACTACGAAATGGAGTAATAATCTTCAATTTACAGCCTAAAAACCAGATAAATCGCCTGCTTTGGGTAATCGCTAAAATTGCTGACTGTTGATTACAGACCAATAATGTTCTAATTTGTTTATTTGTCAACGTGGAAAATGCTAAATTTTAGCAAATATTTATTACCGATATTAAAAATTATTTAGAATCACGATAACTTTATAGTTTATCTATCTTAATTCTTAATTAAAGTTCATTGGTGGCTTCCTACTTATAAACTAAATGAATACCAACATTATCTATCTTTTGATTATGAGGTAATTTAGCAAAAGAAAATAGCATAGCTGACCTTGGGTTATGTTTTGGTGACAGGCTTAGCGTTAGTTGTTCTAGTGATGCAGAGTCACAGAGCAATAGAGGCTATGATTGAGGCTATAGGTTGACTTAGGAGCGTGTTCTTTGGATAAGTAGGTAAATTAAGTATTAGCACCTGCTGGTATCTGCCAGCTAAAATTATCATCCAAAGTTTGGATATGTGTTCAAGAAACATTAGCGGTCTAGGTTGCCGCTGCCAATGCTGTTGAAGAAATTGCCAAGCGCTGATCGGTGCGACAACTATGGAAAATGAAGCGGCAACGCTCTACTGCCCAAATGAAAACTGTCAGGCTCTCAACCCCCTGACTCACAAGTTTTGCCAGCGATGCTCCACACCCCTACCCAAAATTTATCTTTGGGCTGTGGTAGATGGATTGAGTGTGGGTAGCCCTGGAGAAATATTAGCCGATCGCTATTTAGTCATCAATCAATCTGTAGTTTTAGATACGAAGCCAGGTTTATTACCTCAAACGCCTGAGTTAGATGATGTAGAGGTAATCAGAGCTTATTTGAGGCTAATTCCCTACCGCTTAAATGTACCGCAGGTATATGGAGTGTTGCCTCTAACTAACGGGCATTCCCATCAAGAAATCTTGCTTTTAGAACAACCACCACTGCTTGTAGATGACATTCAACAAGTGCATCTATGCAGCGAATTAATTACAGCTTGGCGTGATGCGACATCAATGCGTCAACTAAATTGGCTATGGCAATTAGCTCATCTGTGGGAACCGCTTTTAAGTGAAGGCGTCGTTTCTAGCTTGCTTGATCCTGATTTATTGCGGGTAGAAGGGCCATTAGTACGCTTGTTAGAATTGCGTTTCGACCCTGAAACAGTGCCAGAACTGACCCAATTAGGGGAATTTTGGCAGCAATTACTGAGCGAAACCAAGCCAGTCATAGCTGAATTTGTCAGCGTTATTAGCCATTCTCTGATTCAAGGAGAGATTAACTCACCTGAGCAATTAATCGCAGTTTTAGATCGCGGACTAGCAGAATTAGGGCGATCGCAAACACCCACGATCACAATTGCTACCAAAACTGACACTGGGCCCAGCCGCCAACGCAACGAAGATGCTTGTTATCCCCCCAGTGGCACACTTCTAAGCAAACCACCACAGCCGACAGCCTTAGCAATTGTCTGTGATGGCATTGGCGGACACGAGGGAGGCAATGTTGCATCAAATTTAGCAATTGAAACGATCCAGCAGCAGGTACAACAATTAACAAAAGTTCCCTACGATCACATAGACCCTCCAATGCTGCTGGCTGACTTAGAATTGGCGGTAGCAGTTGCCAATGACAAAATTAGTCAGCGCAACGATGGGGAAAATCGCCAAGGGCGTCAACGCATGGGCACAACCTTAGTGATGGCATTGCCCGTTGCTCATGAAATGTACATTACTCACGTTGGCGATAGTCGTGCCTATTGGATTACACGCCACGGCTGTTACCAAGTTACTCTTGATGATGATGTCGCTTCCCGCGAGGTACGGCTAGGCTATGCAGTCTACCGCGAGGCTGTGCAACAAAGTGCTTCTGGCTCTCTTGTGCAGGCTTTGGGGATGAGTCCCAGCACTTCATTGCATCCGACTTCCCAACGATTTCTTCTCGATGAAGATGCTGTTTTTCTGCTCACATCTGATGGTTTGAGTGATTTTGATCGCGTAGAGGAGTTCTGGGAAACGGAAATTTTGCCGATTCTGGCTAGTGAAGTTAATTTAGCAACGGTTGCGGACAGATTAGTAGAAATCGCCAATACTAAGAATGGACACGATAATGTCACCATTGCTTTAGTACATTATCAAGTCCAATACTGGGAACCAGAAATCACAGTAAAAGCAGTTATTCCAGACAGTGCCTCAGTAAAAAATGCCAATTTAGCGTCCAGAGGGGCAGGTGGAACAGTTCTAGGCAGCCCCAATCAGAAAACTCAGGTAATTCCAGAAAGCAAGCCAGCCAAAACCCCCCAATTACCGCTACAGTTTCTAGTCCCGTTAATATTGGTGATAGCCGCAGGTTCTCTGGGATACTTTGTGATGAAACTGCGATCGCCATCTGTGTCGATTCCATTGCTGTCTAGTCCGACACCCCAACAGCCAACTCCCGCAGCAACACCTGAACAACAGCGATCGCTCGCTAACCTTGCAGCCGGGTGGGTAATTCAAACTCAGCGTGAAATCCCACTGAGAAACAACCAATCGCTTCCCTCTGGTACTTTTTTAGAAGTTGTAGAGACAATCCCAAGTACTAGAACTGCTTCTGGTGGCTCTGAGGTGCAACTGCGGCTCTGCTCAAATAAAATCACGCCAACAGCAAATACAAACAAGCCACCAGCATCTTCCCCTGCCGCTGTAACAACATCTTTGCCGCAAGAGAAAACAGTATTGATTGACTTCTCCCAACTGAAACGTTTTGGAGTCTCTGTTTTGCCATCGGATGCGCCAAGTCCATGTAATACTATCACGCAACCGCCAGTTAGTAATTCACCCGGCACAAGTCCAACTGAATCAAATACTCGATAAACTGGTAGAAACCTGAAATAATACAGGTAATAACTAAAATGAAAAATTTACAAGGTGAAGTTTTAACCTTGAAAAATTGTTATTTGAAATGATTTGTTTTTAGCTTGTAGTTTAATGAATCCATGCCATCCCTGAATCTGGCGATCGCCCGTCTCCTAAACACTGGCACTGACAACTTCGCCATTTGGGTGGTCAAAGCTCCCTATCCTAGTGGCTATGTTCTACGTGACTGTGTATGGCCTGTTGAACTAACTCAAGTCTGGCAAGAATGGCAGCAAATGTTTGCTGGTCATAGTCGCTTAGATATTTCCCCTTCAATATCTGGGCGGGTAAACCCATTCCCCATTAACTTGATTTCACCCCCTTCAAGTCAGGCCACGGGGCCTTACAGTAGTCGTCTAATGCAATACTTAGGAATAAGTTTATGGCGCTGGGTATTCGACGGATCAATTCTCGGTAGTCTGGAACGTAGTCGCGGCATTGCGATGGGTCAGCATACACAATTACGCTTTCGACTGGAAATTCGTGACCCGGATCTCATCGCTCTGCCTTGGGAAATTATGCAGCGTGAGCCTGGTCAATCGGCTATGTCATTTTCCCAAGACTTGCTATTTAGTCGCACCAGCAGTGAAGTTGATCCCCTGCCATATTTGCGAACTGACCAGGCTTTAAGTATCCTGCTAGTTTTAGGTCATGATGATAATCTGCAACTAGAACAAGAAGCCGCAATTTTACAACAAACTCTTGCAGATGCCACCACCGGGGCTGGCAATTCCCAGAAATATGCACCCTGTATAGTAAATACACTTCTGCAACCTACCCCGCAGGAGTTGATTCAAGAGCTAGAAACTAAAGCATACAACGTCTTTTTTTATGCTGGTCATGGTTTGCCTGGGCCAGATGGGGGATTACTGTTTTTACGCCCAGAGATGACCCTCAATGGTATAGAATTAGCGCAAGTATTGACGCGTACGGGTGTGAAATTGGCGGTTTTCAATGCCTGTTGGGGAGCGCAACCCGCCGCTATCAATCATCAAGCTGTGCCTGCTAGCAGTTTAGCAGAAGTACTTATCCGTCATGGTGTGCCTGCTGTTTTAGGGATGCGCGACGAAATTGCTGACCACGAAAGCCACAGTTTTATTCAAGCCTTTACCGAAGCTTTGCGATCACGCAAGCCAATTGATGAAGCTGTAGCACAAGCCAGACAAGAATTATTAACTTTATATAAATTCAATCAACCAGCTTGGACTTTGCCTGTTCTCTACCTGCATCCAGATTTTGATGGCGAACTCATTAAGAGCTTTGATGAAGGAATTACGGAATTACCCGATACTGCTATCCCTGAAATCGGTTCCCCGGTTCCCATAGCCTCTTTGCGAGCGCTTTCTCCAGGTGGTATAACCTGGTCTTTGCGTTCTGGAGTCACTCGCATCGGTCGCACGAGAGATAATGATATTGTCATCCCAGAACCGTCGGTTTCTAAACGCCACGCTGAAATCTTATGCCGTAACACTCTCACCGATGCTACGCTGGTGCGAACTTATTACTTGCAAGATTTATCTACCTACGGCACAACTTGGTTTTTAGCTCCTAATGGTTGGCAGCAAATCCTCCGCGAGGAAGTCCCATTGAAATCAGGAATGCAGTTAAAGTTTGGTAGTGCTAGAGGCGAAACCTGGGAGTTTATTATTGAAGACTCTTAGCTCAAGTCATAGCAGAAATGAGATTTCAGTCATTAACATCAGCCTTTAGAACCTGCGTTCACTATAAGGAAAAACAACTTTGTTTTTGCGGAAATCTGATTCTTGCAGTTGTAGCTGTCAATACCGCTAATTAATCAATCATGAGGCAAAAAATGAATAATAAAATCAACAGTTCTAACACTTCCAACTCTTTGCCGTCTCAAGTGGATTTAGAGTTTTTAGAAGCGTTATTGGAATCAGAGGATGCGACTTATCCCTGGAATCCAGCTGATGAGGAGTCAGAAGCTTATTTTCACGAACTAGAACAGGAGTTCGTGATCCCAGATTGGCTGGAGGATGAACTTAAAACAAGATCAGAAGGTTTTTACAACCATCTAGATACACTTTGGTCTAGTGTTCCAAATACTTTATGCTACGAGCATACTACAGATCAAGCACTTGATATTAATCTTCAAGAAACTTTACAAAATACTTTTGCTCCCTGTGTACCCCAAGTTTGGCTCAACGTGATCGCCAAGAAAGCTGCTGAAATTTTTGCGCCTCACCAATCAATAGGCGGCCAACTGGTTGAGTGTGTTCAGAGTGTACTACCAACTTGGGGAGCAGAAGACCTATTAGTATTAGCCCGTCCTCTTGCCTACTCTATGCGAAGCAACGAACCGCAAAATGTAGCATCTGTAGTTAGTAATCTTGACAATCGTGAGTGGACAACTTTATCAGAAATAGAGCAAGCTAAAGTTAGTTTAGCGATCGCCTACTATGCTTTAAATCAACTTAATAGCTATCAGTCTAAACCATAACTTCAGTTTGCCATCTATTCCTTTCATCTCACATTATTTTGATTAGATTCAAGGGGCAAGTATGTATGATGTCTGTAAGTGGAGTAGTGGTTGTGTTGAAAGTATTACAGTTCTCTTATTTTCTTGCTTCAGACATAGAAACCCCAAATTAATTTCACAATAAGTTTATTGTAAGAATACCGCTATCTATCCCAAGACGTAAATAGTTAGTCAAGAGTCAAGGCTCAAGGGTCAGTATTTATTCCCCTTGTGCTCTCATGCTCCCTCATCTTCCCTCTCCTATTTTGGCCCAAGAAAGCGAGTCGCAAAATTTTGCGATCGCGTTGGTGACAGCGCCCGTGCTTTGAGAATTGCTGCCATCAAAAAGGCGTAAGATAACACACCAACAACCACTAACAGCAGAGCGTTGATAGATCCTGTAGCATTCCATAAAGCGTGGAGTGCAGCGGCGCTCAGATAACCAACCAAGAGAATTTGCCAACTTCTACTGGGCTTAAGCACAGCCAAACCAATAAAATAGCCCAAGTACCCACTGTAAGCCATGTGTCCGGCTACAGAGCCTAAAATTCGCGGAATAAGTAATTGTAAACCCACCAATTGACCAGTCCCGATGTCTACCTGTTGGGTAACATTTTGAGTGATATCTGGCACATATTGTCCGAGAGTTTCCAATAGCGTAAAACCTACAGCAGAAGCCGTTCCTAGAAGAATGCCATCTAAAGGTTCCCAAACACCTATGCGTTCCCGCCAAGGTGAGGACAGTATTCTCCCAATAAAAAACGCTCCTAGTACAGGTAATGCCTTGAGTAGTTCCTCCATTAATCCCGCGCCAAAAAACATTCGCACTAGCAACTCTGTAAAGGTTGTAGAGTCTTGAGGCGAAGACAAGTTACCAGGTAGAATGCCGCGAAACACGAAGATAAATAAATTCAACACAGGACTGAGCAAAATTAGCGTTGTGCTCAAGGCTGTTGCCATTAGTACCCACCAAGGCTTTTGTTTACCGCAAAGTTGGTAAACAAAATAGTAGGCAGCAGAAGCTATGTAAGTTGCTACTATAACTTGATTGGCTTGGGGTTGACCTACCGTAGCAAACATCAATACCACAAATATTACCGTCAGTATTCCTGGTACGAGATAAGCTTTACGAGTCAAATCTTTACCAGTGGAAATAATTGGAAACAGTTGAGTAAAGCTAACCGAATCTGGCGGCTTTAATTGTGTGTGGTTGTAGTAGTTTGTCGCCGAAGGCAGTGGTGTGACTTGGTTAGCCGACATTACTGTTGCTTGAGAAGTGAATTCATACTCAAAAACGAATTGCGGCCCATCAGTACCCAGAGAAATGCGATCGCCAGGGTGCAATTCCTGACACCCGTACAAACGCTGTCCGTTTAAATAAGTGCCATTAGCACTATTCAAATCACAAACCAACCAGCTGAATTTGCTATCTGGTGATGAAGAGAGGGGACGAACCACTGCATGACGACGAGATACCATCCGGTGCATCATGGCATCCAAGACAACTTGGCAGCTGGGGTCGCGTCCAATTACTATCTCTTTACTGGGGGGGAGGGAGTAGCGAGATTCTGACCCAGAAGCCGCTCCATTACCAGACACTAGCCGCAGAAATGCATTTTGTCTTGCGTTTTTGCCTGTCATCGAGTTGAGTACGTTTCTAAAATTATTCTTAAAATACTTTGGCAGTAGGACTTAACCTTAGCCACATCAACACAACATTACTAAATACACTATAGCTTCACTCACTGCTAATAAATTCAAAATCATTAAAGTTCTGATTGATGGAAGCCATTGCTTCGATTTGTCTCAAAATTTAAAATTGTTTTACCAATGTTAATAAGCATTTTAGCTGTTGGTAGGTTTCTTGAGTCTATGTCAGGTTTATTAATCATAGTCTATAAGTTATCTACTCCTGACACTCTACTGCAAATTAAACGCATGATAATTTGTCAGAAAATAGTAGTTTTTACCACATTTAGTTGTATTCAAAAAAGATAAAATTATCGGCAGTCTATTGCCAGTTTTTTTACCACTGACAATAGACTGCTGACTACTGATGATTCTCAGACTTGAATTACTAAGCAAGCTACTTGTAAGTTAACTTTTGCTAACACTTAACTAACTGTAGCCAGTTCCGAGTGTTCAACCTTAGTTCCGAGCACTTTGAAGAATTCTGCCAACCAACGCGGGTGAGCAGGCCAAGCTGGTGCTGTCACTAAATTGCCGTCAACTATTGCCTCATCGACTGGAATATTTACGTAGATACCTCCAGTTAGATGTACATCTGATCTGCAAGCAGGATAAGCAGTACACCTCTTGCCTTGCAATACATCAGCCGCCAATAATTGTAAGCCGTGGCAGATAGCAGCAATAGGCTTCTTTGCTTGAGCAAAGTGACGAGTTATTTCTAACACCCGCTGATTCAGACGGATATATTCTGGTGCTCGTCCTCCAGGGATGACTAAGGCATCGTAAGTTTCAGCTTCTACTTCCGCAAACGTGGTGTTTAAACCAAAGTTGTGACCTGGTTTTTCACTATATAGTTTGGTCGCTCTCAAAGTCATGAATGGCTGTCCGTACTTTACCGCCAGCTTTCTTATCAGGACAAACTGCATCGACTGTATATCCCACCATTTGCAACGCCTGGAAAGGAACCATTACCTCATAGTCTTCCACATAGTCCCCAACGAGCATTAAGATCTTTTTCGCAGCCACTTTTTAGTATCCTCATTTATTGGTCAATAGTTTAGAGTCATTTTAAAGGCTAAAATTCCCGACTTCTATAAAAAAGTCGGGAATCTTAGTTTTTCACGAATGATTTAGGATGGCTTACCAGCAAAGAGGTTAGTAAAGGAACAAGATTGGCATTAGCGATCGCTCGTCAAATTGTTGAAGAAACCCATAGTGGTAAGTTAAGTTGTAATTCTATTCTTGGTGGAGGAACAGAATTTATAATTGAAATTCCTTTTGTTTAATGACTAATTTTTGTTTCTCCTTATACCAATTATGCCTAATAGAGTAACAGATTCAAAGAATGTTACCCAGATTAAATCTGACGCCTCTAAATTACAAATTACGAATTACGAATTACGAATTACAGCGGCTTTTGAGTAGGTACACCAACAGCACGAGGAAAATTAGCTGGTGTAGTTGCTGTTTTACGCAAATACAAACAGTGACGGATGCTTGTACTAATGGGAGTGAGAAACTGCTCTATTGATTCAATAACTCCACCTAGCTGCTTAACAGTAGTTTGCAAAGTGGTTATTTCATCTTCTGTACAATTACCACGATAAATTATGGCTAACCCACCCTGTTTGAGCAATGGTAGAGCATACTCTGCACAGACGGAGCCTGTACCAACAGCACGGATCAAAGCAATATCGTAGGTTTGTCGGTACTGGGATTGTTGACCTATTTCTTCAGCTCTACCTATGAGAGTTTTCGCATTGCTAAGAGCAAGTTCAGTCAAGATTTTTTCGATAAAAGTAATTTTTTTCCGAGTAGAATCCAAAAGAGTAATTGTGCAATTAGGTACAGCAATTCCTACCGGAATCCCTGGAAAACCTGCACCCGTGCCAATATCAATTACAGACGCACCCGCTTGTAGAGAAGAGATAAATCGCATTTGTGGCACAATTCCCCGCAAAGAATCCCACAGATGTTTTTCCCAAAACTCGTGGGGTTCGGTGATGCGAGTCAAATTCAATTGGCGATTTCCTTGCAAGATTAATTCATAAAGCCTCTGGAATTGCGCTTGCTGTTGAGCAGTTGGTTGCCAATTCAGAGTTTGCTGCCATATTTCTGGCATTTCCGGCAATAAGGGAGTTGTTGGGTTTGTCATTTGTTATTTGTCAAGGGTCATTTGTTAAGAGTCAAGAGTTAAGAGTCGTATTTATTCTCCCCCTGCCCCCTGCTCCTTGCCCTCTGCCCCCTGCTGCCCCTGCTCTATTTCACGCCGTTGGTTGGGGTTCTTTGACTTTAGCTCTCAGAGTTTCTGGGTCAATTGATTCTAGTTCACCGTGGTTGAGTGTCCAGCAACGGTCTGCGATCGCTAAAAGATCGCCAGCATCGTGTGTCACTATCAACAATGTCCAGTCTTGTTTCAGTTTCGCTAATAAATTTACCAGTTGCCGACGCATTGACCAATCTAATCCAGCTGTTGGTTCATCTAACAACAGTAAATTTGGCTGGCGAATTAATTGCACTGCCAAAGCTAAACGTCGTTGCTGACCACCACTCAAAGCATGAGGTGCTGCTGAAAGTGATAAATGCTCTAATCCTACTTCACTTAGTGCCTGTCTGACTCGCTCTGAACCTAATTCAGGATGCCCTAAACGCAATTCTTCTAAAATTGAACCACCACAAAAATGCCGCTCTGGAAACTGAAATACTAACCCAGCCAATTGTTGTAACTGTTCGGCTATAAGTTCTTGCTCTCGCCACAAGACTGCGCCAGAAGTGGGTTCGGCTAGTCCTGACAAAATTTCTAGTAAGGTACTTTTACCAGAACCACTAGGGCCAATAATCAGACCCAACTGCTGGGGTGCTAATTCTAGGTTGATTGATTTGAGAATCGCTGTTGGGCAAGCTGTGGGGTGATAAGTTAGATTTCTAAGATAGAGCATTTGTTAAGATTACCAAAAAGTCAGCAAATTACTGATTAACTACACCAAGAGCAACTAGAAGATTCTGAAAAGTATTCATCGCGCATTACCTGTGTTCACACCTTAATCTAGCAGCCAGAATCATCCACCTTCTCCCCGAAGTTATCAGGCGGCGGCGTCCGAGAAGTCCGAACGCTATTTGTGAATCTTCTCCATTGTGGCAGACTTACCCGTGAATAATGCCTACAACAAGCATGGGAACCTGGAAAAACTACCGAAGTCAACCTGTGTAGAAAGTGTTGGCTGAAATCGTCGCAATTTTAGGATTAACCATTTTTTGAATTTTAAGTAAGACATACAACTATTTCAACGGCAATTATTCTGAGGGCTAAAATGATTAAACGGTTTTCTTCTCGACCAATTTTGTTTGCCAAACTTACTAGCTTTGCTAAGGCTAGTTTTGCGGGTGTGATCGCCTTTGGCGTTGCCCCTTGGATAATCGCTCTTAATCTGTGGATCAGTCCCTCCCTCGCTGGAGATCCGTTTCGGAGTAACAAACCTCATGAAATTGGCGATCAAACGGAAGCAGCTTTTAAAGCAATTTTCCAACAAGGTAACTATTCAGAAGCAGAGCGTTACCTGCAAAAAGCACTATCTAATGAACCAAATGAACCTCTAGTTTATGCCATGAAAGCATCCTTAGCTTATGGAAAAAAGGATTTTGGCAAACTAGACAGCTATAGCCAGAAAACTTTAGAAACTGGACAAAAATTGATTTCAAGCAACCCTTTGCGTGGTAATTTATACACTGCCGTTGGTCATTTTTTAGAAGGAGCGGTAATTCTCACTCGCGAGGGTACAGTCAACGGTGCGCCAAGAGCTTTAGGTCGGCTGCGGCAAGTTTATGAATATTTAGACAAAGCCGAAGCGATTTCTGCCAACGACCCAGAACTGAATTTAATCAAAGGTTATATGGATTTGATGTTGGCTGTCAACTTGCCTTTTGCTAGCCCAGATCAGGCAATTGAACGCTTGCAAAGAAATGCTGCTCCTCAGTATCTTGTGGATCGGGGTATTGCTCTTGCCTACCGAGATTTAAAACAGTACTCTCAAGCGCTAGAGTATGCCAACCGCGCGATCAAAACTACATCCGATAACCCAGAAATTTATTATCTCAAAGCCCAAATCCTCAAAGAACAGGGGAGACAAGAAAAAAGCCAACAACTTATCCAAGAAGCGATCGCCAATTTTGACAAAGCATTAACTAAAAGATCTCAACTCCCAGCTAATTTGGTAAAACAAATTGAGAGTGAACGCGGCGGTGCTGTTAGTCGCCTGAATAATTCGGGTAGTTAGTTGGGCATTGGGCATTGGGCATTGGGAAGATGGAAAAAATAACTCTTGTCTCCTGTCTCCTACCTCCTTGTCTTCAGCCCTACCCTGATATGCTTATTTTTAGTAAGAGTAGTTAAAATATTTGTCCGCAATGCAGATTCAGTTCCGTGATGTTAATCCATTTGATGTTTGGATTTGGCTGAAGTTCAGCACCATTCCTTCTGGGCGTGAAAAGCAGTATGTAGAAGAGGTTTTTAATTCCTGGTTTTATTTAGGTAAACTGGGTGCATTCAATGCTGAAAATCTGCAAGTGCAGGAAACTGGATCAGATATCAACTACATGGATTATGATCCACAAGGGTATGACAAAAGCCTGCTAGCGCTGATGCATAACATGGGTGAGTTTGAGTATGAGGGTGTGTGGGCGCGTTGCTGGTTTGACTTAGGAACAAGTGATGCGATCGCCTTAGATATCTTAATCAATGCCCTCACACAGCTTTCTGAGGAATATGTCACTCTTGAAGAATTGTACATCGGCGGCGAAAATACAGATTGGCCTGTCGAAGATAGTGACAGTCGTTCTCACTCTATTTACGACAATTAGTTACAACAATGAATAAACCAGGTGAAATTCGGCTATTAGCCTTGGGGCTAATTCGGGATGGCGAACGCATATTTGTTTCTGAAGGCTATGATCCAGTCAAGCAAGACACATTTTATCGTGCTCTGGGTGGTGGTGTTGAATTTGGTGAAACTAGCCACGTAGCTTTAGAGCGAGAATTTCAAGAAGAAATTCAGGCAGATTTAACGAATATTCGCTATCTGGGTTGTATAGAAAATCTGTTTACATTTAATGGTAGACAAGGACACGAAATTATTCAACTTTACCAATGTGATTTTGCCGAACCCAAATTTTATCAACTAGAAAGTTTAATTTTTTCCGAATCAGAAACCCATAAACATCGGGCACTTTGGATAGAAATTTCTCGTTTTAAATCTGGAGAATTAAGATTAGTACCAGAAGTATTTTTTGAGTATCTGTAAATTAGCTAAAAAACCGGAGATATTTAACAAACCATAGGCTAAAACTTTGAAGTTTATTATATTAACTCTTGGGGAATAGAAGTTAAAAAAAATGGTCAGTTTGGCGATTATTTATCACGTGGCGGTATGAGCGATCGCTTACTAATAATATCTACTCTTTTTGGATTTAAAGTCTTGGTTTAGTAGCCAATCCTGATAGTTTTACCTTTCAAAAAACTCAGATACTTACTAATCGCGAATCGCAACAATATTCTGATAGGCAAAGAGTTCGTAATGAATTTGTCTTCCGCCTAAATATGCCTTCATAGGAATAAGTCCATCTCGCATCATTCTATGAAGACGATACCCTTTTAAAATCTCTTGAAAGTCTCGAAAAAATGTTCGAGACATGATATTCATATCGTTAAACTCAAATTGGATCATTTTTATGATGCCACTACTAAGAGTTTCTCTAGCCCCTTTTAAGACGGCTAATTCATGTCCTTCTGTATCTATCTTCAGAAAATCTATCTCTTTAATATCATGCTCTTTGACAAAATCATCAATGGTAGTTATCTCTATTTCGTACTCTATCGATGATGAATAATGCAGCACTTCTATGACATTCTTATACAACGATGCATGTCCTGAAGAATCTTGATCACGGTAGTCATATATCTTTGCTTTACCCTTTTGATCACCACATCCAACATTAATTGCCTGGAAGTTGAATTCTTTAGCAACTTGGGACAACGTATTAAAATGAACTGGATGAGGCTCGAATGAATATAAAATCGAGTTTGGAGCTTCAGTCTTAATTTCACGCGAATAACTACCAATATTCGCGCCAACATCAAATATTACCTTTTTTTCTTTTCCTTTGATGTATTTTTTAATAAAAAAGTCTTCTCCTGAATCAACTTTGCTTTCATAATTTAAAATGCCCATTCCTCGAAGCGAAAGATGAAACAGAGCTAAATGAAAATTAAATAAAGATTTCCTGGTAAAAAGAAATTGATAGGTTCGTTTTAGCCACTTCATTACAGAAAGCCTCATCTAAATATTGTTAAAAATTATACAAATTGCTGTTACATTTATCATGTCTATTTATCAAAAATCAATCCCTCTAGCTGTAGATTGATGTCAAACTTTGCATAGTCTTTTGAAAAACACTGAATTAATTAGGATTAGCCCTTTAAAAAGGAATGTATCTTTACTTTGTGTCTTATAGTCTTAGTGGTTAAAAAGGCAATTTTTTAACTACCAAGACAAGGGCAGCCGTGTGGGTAGGTTTCCCATGCCAGTCCGCACAATGGGAGGAACCCCCGCAAGCGGCTGGCTCGACTTGAACGGACTGCCCGTACTAAGACACGAAGATGAAAAGCCTAAGATTCGGGAAAATATTTGGGATTTTTAGCCACTTTGAAAGGGCTACTAATTAGCATTCTTAACCTGAATCTTTCAACATAAGTCAGGAGTCTGCTGTATTGTTGACTCCTGCCTTTGGTGATTGCGAATAATGCAAACCAAGTCTGTATCAGCCTACTGGGGTGATTATGTTTCCCCAAAGTCCTATTTTAGTATCCTCAGCTAATATTTACTTGCCGCTATAAAAAAAGGCAATTTCTTTCTCTTTTAGGGGTGCGAAACCAGCATCTACAAGTAATTTGTCGAGTTCTGCTTGGGGAATATGTTTTGCACCAATTCGTACAATACGCGATCGCATTGTATTGGAAACGCCACTACGCTGTCTATTGCCCTCTAGCGCCATAACTTTACCATAAAGTTCTAGCTTGGCAAGCGGAATGGGAGTACCATCAAAATCAATTCCTTGCGCGATCGCTTCATCAATAGCATCCGCACCTGTGGTAGTTTGATTTCCTGGGTTAGTTTCAGTAGGCATGACAATTTGCTCTCAAGGCTATAAGCAGATTTTACCAGCGTTGCTGATCCCTTAATATTCTGTTTGCCTACTCACTGGTATTTTTCTGTAATCCCCAATCCCTAATTTCCAGTCCCTTTTACGCCTGTTCCCTGCTATATATACGCTTGTCAGTTTTGAAGATTTTGGTTTAATCTCAAACCAACGGTGTGGCAATTAGGTGATGCTATGTCTGATGTCCAAACTCCTCACGACAAAGACCGTAAGCTCGAAAAAGCTCTGACCAACAAAATCATAGACGAATATTTTGACAACTCAGAAAGTTGGCTCAGAGCCATTTTGCGGATGTGTATCTTTTCGTTGGCTCACCTGGATGGTTTACCAGTTCTTGTTATCGAATGCCCGAATCAAGCAGTGGCTAAGCGGCTGAGTCGCAAAACTTATCCTTTTCGAGGAATTGTATATTATTTAACTGATAATCTTGATGGTCGCGATCGCAGCCTGTTTTGCTATCAAGAGCGCTCTGGGGATTGGCGTTGTTTTGATACCAGTACTTACACGTGGAAAACTTTGGGTAATTTGCAATCGCCTATTGCTCCGACTGATGGTTGATTAAGGAGTTAGGAGTCAAGAGTCAAAAGTCAAGAGAAATTACTGCTGACATGATGCGATGGTCCTGAGATTGGTTTGAATGGCACGACCTCTACAAGAGAACTCTTGCAAAATTTTTTCCCAGTTTTGGAATATTTTGTGTAGAGTCTTCGTTATAAGAAATAGAAACTGCTGATCATCAGCAAATCTATAGGAAGAGGATTAGACCTAAGCCCGAAGACCACGACAGAGAGAGGCTGTTCATGGTGATCACGCACTAGAGAATCAAACAAAGCATTCTGTCTTTTGAATTCTTTTTCAATTTTCTTTGATAGGAGCTAGTTATGAAATTTCAACAGCTTGAATTGACAAATACATGCAGTAGTGGTGAACAAGCCAAAGCACAAGACTATCACGCGCCAAAACTATACGAACTTGGCAATCTCGATAAAGTACAGGGTTACTGGGGATATTGGGATGATTGGGGTGGGTATTATTCTTAATCCATTTATAGCCAATAGCGAGGATTGAAAGCTCAATGCTTTTGATCAGACGGTACTCACCAAGCTAAGTCTTGAAAACGTAATCATGACGCAGGCACCTTGCAGAGATGTTTCTCAAGCTGCCTGCTCATATACAAAAACAAAGAGATTGACGTTTATGACAAACATAGGGTGGCAAGAACTTAGCTCCAATATGTTGATGAAGGCAGAACAATCCTACCATCTCCAAGCGGATGTAATCTTGTTCTTGCAAAATGGAGTGGCACGGCTGCTAGATCTCAATCGTGGCAGATTTTACGGATTAGATTTAGTCAGTACAAAAATGTTAATGCTCTTAATTGAGCATGGTTTAGAGACGTCTGTGCATTATATTGCTCAGGAATATGGTATTACAGAGGAGCAGGTGCGAACTGACTTAACAAAATTCCTGCGTGATTTGCAATCTAAGCAATTGATTCGCTCTAAATTACCACACTCCCACCCTGTAGTACCATCTCCTCTCGTTACCTCTGTGTTGCTAACACTTGCCTGGATTAGCATTCGTATTTTGGGTTGGACTAAAACTATCCGTTTTTGGCAGTTTTGGCACTATCCTACTGACAATAATAAACTTTCTGGCGATTGGGAAACAGCAGTCAAAGCAGTTGATGACGTAGTTCGTCAAACAGCAGCGAGGTACTTTTTATTGCCGATTGCCTGTAAAGAACGTGCCCTTGTTGGTTGGCAAATTCTAAAAACAATTTTTGGTTTTCCAGCAGAACTAGTGTTTGGCATTAACTTATATCCTTTTCAGGCACACGCTTGGGTAGAGTGTGGCTCCTGGATTGTAACGGATGATCGTAGCCACTGTGAGATATTTACCCCTGCAATACGGTATTGCTAAATATGAGAGTAGGATTTGATGTCTTCACTGCCTTGAATGAAGATACTCAGTTTCATTTATTTTCCTGCCATAGAGATGATCCCAAGCAAGCACCTTTAGTTACATTTGCTGACGATCGCCAATCTGGAGTTGCATCTGTACTTTTGGGACACCTGTGTTATCAAGATGAAATTCTCTCAAAATTGCCGCAATCAATGAGGCAAAGTTGTGCTTCCGATGCGACCATCGCCATAATTGTCTATTGTTACAGTGGTCTTAAGGCTCTTGAAGAATTAGAGGGTGAATTTTCCTTAGTATTGTGGGATGGAGCTTCGCAGCGTTTATTTGCTTTAAGAGACCCCCTTGGTTCGTGGCCTCTATTTTGGCTCGTCAACTCCCAAAGAATAGCCGTAAGTACGAGTTTGCGATCGCTTCTGGCTTTGCTACCTGAAAGATCACTAGATCTTGATTTCATAGCCCAGTTTATTATGTGGTCTAATCCAGGTTTTGAGCTACCCACTGAAAGAACACCATTCCCAGAAATTAAGCGCGTTCTTCCTGGCACTACGTTGGAAATGAACCCAATCGGACAGGTAAAAAGTCACTGTTGGTGGAATTGGAAAGCAAAACTCGGCAAAAATAATAACATCACACTAGAGGAAGCTGGCGAACAGTACGCTGAACTTTTGAGACAAGCCGTTAAACAAAGAGTCCAGCGAGGGCGAATTGCTGCCCATTTATCGGGAGGAATGGATTCTTCGAGTATAGTTTGTACGGCTCGTGAATGGATGCTATCAGGCGTAGGGCGATCGCCCTTACATACTTTGTCGGAAGTGTACAAAAGGCCTTGCTTGGTTGGTGAGCGAGATTATGTTGAAATGGTGATTGAACAAGGTGGGCCAGTTGAAGCCCACTTGATCGACTCAGACAATGCACTGGACTTTCTTTGGTTTAACGAGGAAATCCCCATACATGATGAGCCTTACCCGTATTTAAACCAGTTGGGGATGGAAAAGATTTTAATTGAGACTGCCCATCAAGTTGGAGTAGACACTATATTGACAGGTATAGGAGGTGATCAACTACTAGCCAGCAAACGGCTTTACATCGCCGACTTTTTACGGCAGGGTCGATGGTTGGTAGCACTTTTCGAGGCTAACCGATGGGCCTATGCTAAAAACCAAGATGTATGGTCGATAATGTATGGATGCGGTATTCAGCCTGCTTGGCCTATCTTAACAGGTGAAAGATTCGGATATTTCTTACGACATGGGTTTGGACATTGGCCAAACCTTGGAGCATTTTCTATTCCTCCGTGGGTGATTCCTGATTTTGCTCGCAGTTATCAGATGCAGAGTGTTGGCAGAGAAAACGCTCAAAAGTTATATCATAGCCCTATTGAAATTGCTGCGGATTTATGGGCTATCCAAAGCTCTGTAGGAGATTGGTCTAGTTGGAATCTGGCAGCTCCACGAGGAATGCACAACTCTCGTCCCTTCCTTGATCCACGTCTATTGAGTTTTTGCTTGGGGCTTCCAAGAAGCATCAGGGAAATCCCTGGGATGCCTAAACCCGTACTCCAAAAGGCTATGCAGGGAGTGTTGCCCGAAGCCATCCGTATTAGGACAGACAAAAGGTCTTTTAACGATAACTATTGGCTAGGTTTATCAAAGCATCTACCGCAATTAGAAACAATGGTTCAAACTTCGGCTATCTGCGAGTTAGGTATATTTGATAAATCACAATTAATTCGAGTCATGCATCAAGCTGCCGTTGGTATCGGAGATATGCCAACTTGTGGTCGCATTAACATCACACTTTCACTCATCGCCTGGTTTGAGCAGATGAGCAAGACCTGGCATCACCTTCTGGAAAAGCCCACTGAAATACATTGTATAAATTATCTTTTGCAGATTTAGTGTTAGTACTTAACACTGAAGGGAGCAGTTAACAATGCAAAGTATTTTAATTAACGATTTATCAGTCGATTACTCTCTGACTAACCCAACTTCATTAGCAAAGTCCGACAACCAAGCTAAGCAGTTGTTTGGTGAGTTTGGTTGCTTTTTGGCTAAAGAACTACTTACTGATGAAGAACTCAATTCAGTCCGCTGTGATATTAGGCAGCTGATTGAACTAAAAATGCAACAGTTAGGGTTGCAAAAAGAATCCACAGCAAATGCGCTTACCGGATTTGATGAAGGATTTCAACAATTGAGTCAGTTAGAGTATATGCACGGACAGGTGATTAAACACGCTGCTCGTTTATTAATTTCTATCCACCAAATAAACGTCAACCCCAAGCTAGTCAGACTTTCCAAGAAACTGATGTCTACAAACACATTAATGGCTAATATGTTGTTTGATATACGGGTCGATAGACCTTACGAAGACGAGCATCTATTTCCGTGGCATCAGGATTATCCAGTTATCCAGGACTCTGAAGATGCAGTAGTATACTGGATTCCATTACGGAACGTGGAAGAACAGGATGGTTGTTTGCAGATTGCACCTGGATCGCACAAGCTGGGGGTGTTACCAAGGAGGGCACGGAGCAAGAATGAACCCCCAAGTGTCGATATTGTTGATTGGTCGATACTGAGGCAATTTCCGCATCTTCACGTACCTATGCAAATAGGCGACGTGCTGGTTTTCAATACCCTAATGCTACATGCCAGTGGAGTTAATCGCAGCGATCGCATCCGCTGGACACTCCAAATCCGCCACGGTAATTTTGAACATTCTAAAGCGATAGCAAGAGGTTGGCCCGCCAGTATGGCTCTCAAGATGCCTTTTGAGCGATCGCACCCAGAGTATATCATTGGTTCACCACTGATTGAAGATACCAATAGTCGAGAGCAGGAATTTAACCCATACTTTCAATTGCCTGATGAACTCAAACGCAATGCTAGATTGAGTACTTTCTATGGAGGATAAGCTAATTCATTCATGAAACTCTCTTTATTTCTTTTGTTAGCAATTTAATATAACGAATGCCTCTCGTTAGAAGCTCACTCTAATCACGAGTTTGGCGCGTCACTGAACCGCCGATAAATGCCCCTAAAATTGTGCCTGTCCATATTCCTGTAGTGCTACCTTGCCACATTGCTCCTGGTGTTACCCAAGCGTTGCACATCTGCTTGAAACCCCAAGGCTGATTTTGACACTTTTGGTTATGCAACATTAAGGTAATTTGTCCGCCAATGTAACCACCAAAAAAACCTGATGACAGTGCTAAAAAGGTGCAAATTAAAATTCTATTCTTAGTCATTTGTTAATTGTCAATTGTCATTAGTCCTTTGTCATTAGAACATTACCAAACCAAGGAATAATGACAAAGGACTCCACACAGCGGCTCAGCCTGTATTTCTCATACCCGCAGCAATGCCATTGATGGTTAACAATGCTCCTCGCAGTAGTTCACCTTTGCTGTAACGGGAGTGGATAACTCCAGAAGTGGCAGTAGTATTTAGAGATTGTCGTAGGCGCTTGAGCAGGGAAACCTGAATAAATCCCAAGGGTACAATTGTGCCATTGCGTAACTGTACAGATCGCTGTAATACAGGATCACCATCCAAAAGTCGATTGTGACCAGTGATTTTTAACACCAAATCCCTTGTGAGATAGAATTCGCTGGCAATTTGCTCAAAAACCTGCTCAAAGCGAAGTATGTCTTCTGGTTTTGACAATTCCTGAACATAGTGGTGCGCCATTTGTATGTCCACTTTTGCCAAGGTCATTTCTGCCTTGGAAATTACCATTTTGAAAAAGGGCCACTTGACATAAAAGTAGCGCAGTAATTTCAGGTGTTCTTCTGGTTCTCCGTTCAAGAATTCTTGCAAAGCTGTGCCGACGCCGTACCAAGAAGGTAGTAAAAAGCGGGTTTGTGTCCAGCTAAATACCCAAGGTATAGCTCGCAGACTGCTTAAATCTTTCTTACCTGATGGACGCCGTGCGGGACGGGAACTAATTTGCAGCTGGCTAATTTCTTCAATTGGGGTTACTTGGTGGAAGAAGTCTATAAAATCGGGTTGTTCGTAGATTAAAGCACGATAATGTTGACGCGATCGCGCTGCTAACTCTTCCATAATCTCATTCCAGGGTTCGATATCATCAAACCCAGTCCGCAGCAGACTAGCTTGAATCACGGCAGTGGTGATGGTTTCCAAATTGTACAAAGCTAAGTCCAGTAAGGAGTATTTGGAAGCCAAAACTTCTCCTTGTTCGGTAATCTTGATCCGCCCATTAATACTGTGACCTGGTTGAGCCAAAATAGCTTCATAAGCTGGCCCACCACCGCGTCCCACAGAACCACCTCGTCCGTGGAAAATCCGCAGATTCACGCCATACCCTTCTGCGATTGTCTGGAGTGATTTTTGGGCTTTATGAATTTCCCAGTTACTACTTAAAAAACCAGAGTCTTTGTTGCTGTCAGAATACCCCAGCATTACTTCTTGTAAGTTAGGGGTGAGAGTTGAGGGGGAGGCAGAGGGAGCAGGGGAAGCAGGGGAGGCAGGGGGAGCAGGGGAAGCAGGGGGGGAAGAATCGCTGTCCGTAGTTTCTACTTTTATCTGTTCATAGCCGCCTGCTAATAAAGCTCGATATAGGGGGAGTTGAAACAGTTGCTGCATGACGGTTCTTGAGCGTTGCAAGTCTTCTACTGTCTCAAATAGAGGCACAACTTGAATAGTTCCTACAGCAATGGCGGGGTCAAAAAGTCTGGCTTCTTTGGCTAAAAGCAACACTTCCAGTACGTCGCTAACTTCGCGGCACATGCTGATAATGTAAGTGTGGCAGATATTGCCACCAAACTCTTGTTGTAGCGATCGCATGATCCGGAAGGTTTCAATTACATCGTTGGTCTTTTCGGAAAATGGTAATTCTGCTGGAATTAATGGGCGACGGGTTTTTAGTTCTCCTGTTAGCCAAGCGACTCTTTGTTCTTCACTGAGTTCGTTATAAGGTTGAGGAAGTACTTGCAGGTATTCCAGAATTTCATTTAACGTATCGGCGTGGCGGGATGATTCTTGGCGAATATCCAGCTGTGTCAGGTTAAAGCCAAAAATTTCTACTTGACAAATCAGATTTTCTAGTTCTCGACAGCTTAATCCTGTTTCGGTTAAGTTGCGTTGAATCAACCGCAGTTCTGCTAAAAAATCGTCTCCCGAACGATACATTGGGGTGTCTTGATTTTTTGGCGTTTCCCGGTTGTACAAAGCTAAATTGCGATCGCGTGTATTTTCTAGCCGTTTCTGTACATAAGCTAGCTTTAGCCGATAGGGTTCTTGCCGATAACGTAACGCCAGGGCGTCGTATACTTCGCTCAACTGGGACTGATCTAACTCTAGAGATTCCAACAAATCTGGTAAGACATCGCTCCAGTGCATCGACACACTCAATAATTCAATCAGCTGCTTCACTGACTCAATATATCTTCCCAACACCATTTTGCGCTGATAGCAAGCTGTTTGCCAGGTAATTTCTGGTGTTACCGATGGGTTCCCATCCCTGTCTGAACCAACCCAAGAGCCAAAACAGCAGAAGTTTTTGCTCGGCGGTTCCAGCCAAGGAAAGGTAGCAGCTAAAGTGTATTTGAAGCGTTTATAAAGTTGGGGAATTCCATCAAACAATACTTCTTGAAAGTAGTGCAGGGCGTAATCTACTTCATCTAGTACTGAGGGTTTGAACTGGTGAAGCTCGTCTGTGCGCCACCACAGGCGAATTTCTTCGAGTAATTGTTCACGTAAATCTACTACTTCCCAAGCAGATCCTCCTCCTGTACTACCAGCTCGACTTTCTAAAGAATCGAGCTGTTGCAAGAGTTTTACTACCTGTCGCTGTTTATCCCGGATGGTATGACGAACAATTTCTGTGGGGTGAGCTGTAAAGACCAAGCGTACATCTAGTTGTGAAATTAGGCGTTGAATTTGCTGGGGTGGTACGTTTAGTTTGAATAAATAGGGAAATAAAGCAGCGAAAGTACCTTTTTTACTTGATGCTTTGTCTACCCAATTCTTGGTCAGCAAGTCTCCTACTATCCCCCTCTTGACAGGCGCGTCGTCTTCTCCTTGGTTGGATGAATAGATAATATTGGGTAGGGTTTCCTGCTCTGCTGGTTCTATTTGTGCCTCAAAGCGACTCAACTGCTGCTTTTGTTCATATTCCTGCTCTATGATGTTAATCAGCTGAAAATACAGAGCGAAGGCACGAGCCGCTCGAATTGCTTCGTTGATATTCAGTTGTTCAATCAATTTTACGGCTGAGGAGGCTTGGTCATTTGTTGCTTGTCCTTCTGGTGAACACAGATCGCGCAACTGTCGCAACAGGTCTACCATATTTTGACCGCATTCTTGCCGGAGAACTGACTCCCACAATTCTTCTACCACCTGTAGACGATGTCGCAAAAATAATTCCGACGCCGGACATATATTTGCAGCCTGAGACAAAGAGTATAAAAGGGAACCCATATTCTCTATTCTTGATAAAGCTGATTACTGTTTACACTTCTACGTTCTGCACCCAATGCTCATGGTATTTTTCCGGAGCAAATAATTGTTTATAGTAAATTTTTCTAACTTTTATCGAGTTCGTTGTCGTCTGGAAAGTTGAGGATGGGTAGGCGATCGCCTCGAAATAATTCTTCACTGGCTTCCCCTATAGCTTCTAGTGCTCTGACAGTAGTTTTCTGTGTGGTGAGCAGCAGTAGTATAGACGCTGTACCTATTTGTAAAAGGATAGATTGGGAAATGCTAAACAAAACCAGATTTAATCCAGAGTTAGGAGAAGGCTGTTGGTTGGCAGAAGGCATTGCTAATTCTCAGTTATTAGGAAGATGAGTAAAATAAACGCAAAACTTAAGATTCAGTCTGACTTGCAACCGTACAAAACTATCTTTGCCCATTTTGCGAGCTACGAAGGTGACAAAAGTGTTAAAAAAAAATGTCAGAGTGTGATAAATCTATGGTTCTAGTTTACAAGTGCAGGCACTATCCCCCAATCATCGCTTCCTGTAAAGTTAACTTCCCATGAAAACAGTATTACCAGACCACCAGCAATCCTTAGTGCAATTGGTAAGCCAAGCAACAGGAATCAACACTTTTGGGGTGAAAGTCCGGTTGCGGGGAAACGATCTGCACATTCTTTGTGAAGGTACAGAGTGTCCGCAACGTTGGCGAACTTTGTCTGATTTGCTGCGAGCATTACAGCAAACAGACTTGGATACTCTCACAAGCAGCGAACAACCCTCAATATACCAAGTATTTGTCTACGGTCGAAAAAAAGAGCAACAGCGCCCCCAATGGTGTCATCGGGTTTACTTGAATCAAATAGAACGGCATCTGGAGCAGGCGCAACAAGCTCTGTTAGAAGACTCGGAAAAATCAAGACAACCCGGTGGGGCGCTGATTGTCTCTAACGAAAGTTTGGCACGCCAGGGACATCCAGATGCTATTGCTCGTTATCTTAGCGAAACTTTGAGTACCTTGGGGGTGGCAGTACAGGTAAAGATTCGGAAGTCTCAGCCAAGACAGAACTCTCAGCCTGATGAAAATCGCCTATGGATATTTTGTCAATCGAGCTATAGCCCCGATGCATCATTGCTAGCGGAACCAGTAGCCCAAAAGTTGCGTCATCTGAAGCTTTGCGGCTACCAGGATGCCGTGATTGTTTCGCAAGTCAGCGGTGAGAGTGCGCCAGATTGGTTATTGCGGATTGATCTAACGCCGCCAGAGGTGATGCTCAAGGAATGGGCGCGTTGGGGAGATGTGCAGGCGATCGCCATGCTATTAACTGAGTTATTTGCCGAGTCCAAAGTTGCCATCCAAGCTTCTCTCAAAGAATCAACCCTGCATGTCTTTTGCACCCCAGCTTTTGACCCTTTAGAAACTGCCCCAGCGCCAGATAAAGCCCAGTGCTTGGAGGCGATTTTACCACTGCTAGAAGCGATCGCGCCCCAAGGCATGCTCGCCGCCACCATCTACGGTCAAAAAACAGGCGATAAGCAACCCGCTTGGATTGATTGGGTTTCTTTACCTGCTACTGAACATCCTGCTCTTGCTGTGTCAGCACTAGAACTGGCGACTACTGGCGATGAACCTGCGATCGTTTTTTTACTGGAGCGCTTACTTAATCCTGACCTAGAGTGGCGTTTATTAACAGGTGGTATTCGGGTACTCCTGCTAAATAAAGGTGATTTATTGCACATTATGTGTGATGCGCCCGTTTGTCCAGCACGCAAACAAGTCGCAAACAAAGTTGCTCAGTTTGTGCGTCAGTTAAAACTTCCTGCAATTATGGGAGTGCGTGTTTACGGACGCCGTGCTGGCAATAAAGAACCTTTTTGGCACTACGGTGTTGATTTTGATCATCGCCAACGTTTAGTACCAGAAGCTACCCCAGAATTTGCTGCTACTTCTCAATATGTTAGCGACCTCATCACCTCTGAGACAGACGAGCCAATTTTGCGTCCCGATTTAACAACAGAAGAAGTTCAAAGTTTTGTTACGGGAGTGGCGCGGGATTGGGTGACAACGGCAAGTGCAACAGTGAAAAAATGGCTGTTGGTAACTCAGCTATTTACCGAAAACAACCAGTCAGCGGATTTCAACTCTGATAGTCAAGGACTTAAGGTCGCTTTAGTCTGGGGAACGTTGGGATTATTGCTTACTCTCCAAACCGATTGGGTGTTGGGTAAAATTATCGCACGTACCATGTCAACACCAACTGCTACTAGTGCCTCGCCTGCATCATCTTCTAAGCAAAAAGCATCGTTGACATCTGGAAAAAATCAGAGTGAGAGAACAGCATTTTTAGCCAACACTTCCAAGACGAAATCCCCTCCAAATAATAGTTCTGTATTTAATGCTTCTGAGTTTACTCAAAGTGATGATATCCCAGAAAGGAATTTGGCAGCTGCACCACTCAAAGAAAAGGCAACTGCAACCGCTATTTTATTAGCAGCGCGATCGCAAATGCCAAGTTTCAATGTTAGACAGTTAGATGAGCAACTAGTGCTGTACAAACAACGTCTGGCTAGAACTGGGACTCCACCTGATGTGTTGATTATTGGCTCCTCCCGCGCCCTTAGAGGAGTAGATCCGGCAGCGCTTTCTAAAGCTTTGGCAACTCAGGGTTATCCAAATCTTGACGTGTTTAACTTTGGTATTAATGGTGCTACAGCACAAGTTGTAGACTTTGTTATCCGTGAGGTTTTGGAACCATCAGAACTACCCAAACTAATTGTCTGGGCGGATGGGGCCCGTGCTTTTAATAGTGGTCGCGAGGATATAACCTTTAAATCAATCACAGCATCAAATGGCTACAAACAGGCGTTGCAGAAAAAACTAGCAACTCCAAATAGCAATGAGGTCAAAAATCCTGCAAATTCTCTTGAGAAGCAAAAGCTAAAAGCGGAAAAACAAGAGATTAGCATCTATCAAGCTGTAGATGAATGGTTGAATCAGAGTTTAGCTGTTTTCTCGGCTAGCTACCAAAACCGTGACCAGATTAAAAGTTTATTGCAAAAACAATTTAACTCATTGCCATTAGTTAGCGATCGCTCTCAAACAACCACATCAAAAACACAGTCAAAAACTGATAATTCAGACGAGTATACTTCTCAGCAAGCAGTTGACTTTGATGGCTTTCTACCCTTGTCTATTCGCTTCAATCCCGCTAGATACTATCAAAAACATTCGAGAGTTCCAGGGAATTATGACAATGACTATAAATCTTTCCAAATAGGAGGTGAACAAGATGCCGCATTCCAAGCAGTGCTTCAGTTTACCCAGTCTCAAAAGATTTCCTTAGTGTTTGTCAACACGCCTCTCACCGCAGATTATCTAGACCCAGTACGCAAAAAATATGAGCAAGAATTTCAGCAATATATGTTGAGTTTAGGTACTAGTCCCAACTTCATCTATCGCGATTTGAGCCAACAGTGGACAAAAACAAATGACTACTTTTCTGACCCTAGCCACCTCAATCGCTTTGGGGCATACGAAGTCTCGAAAAAGCTAGCTCACGACCCGATGATTCCGTGGCCAACTAAGTAAGAAAAAGGGGGAGATGGGAAGCAGAGGGAGAAAATAACTCTTGACCCTTTACCCTTGAAAAATAACAAATGACAAATGACAAATGATAAATAACTAACCAATGAACTTTATATCAATTTTCTATGGACTGTTTTTGTTAAGTGTACTAGGAATTTACTGGTCTTTAGCAAAACAAAAATTACGTTTGTGGACACTGCTAATTGCTAGTCTTGTTTTTTATGCATCTTTGCATGTCCAGTACATACCATTACTATTAGCACTTACTTTTATCAATTTCCGTCTGGGTCTGGAGATTGGAAAAAACACCTCACCAGGACAACATTCTCTTGACTATAAAATTTCTAATGAAGAGTGGCAGTTTTCCCAAGGTGACTGGAATCTTCGCCGACTAAAGCTGTTATGGGTAGGTGTGATTTTAAATGTTTTACTGTTATTAGGTTTTAAGTATTTACCACTTTTATTCAAGTTTGTTTTTCAGATAGAAATAAACTCACCAGATAGTGCTTTTAAGTCTATGCCTCTGGGGATTTCATTTTTCACCTTTGAATGTATAGCCTATTTGGTAGATGTCTATCGCGGTGCGCCCGCTACTGATCAGTTTCTCAAATTTGCAACATATAAACTATTCTTTGCCAAACTGATATCAGGCCCAATTACTCGCTATCACAACCTAGCAAATCAATTCAATACGCTACATCTTCCTACTACTGATAAAGTTGCAGAGGCGTTGTGGTTGATTGCTAGGGGTGCAGTCAAGAAAGGTATTTTAGCAGACCAATTGGGAATTTTTGTTGATTTATCTTTTGGCAACTTGCAACGGGCGGGTAGTACTGATCTTTGGTTAGCTACATTTGCTTATGGCTTGCAATTGTATTTGGATTTCAACGGTTATGTAGACATTGCCCGTGGTAGTGCTTTACTCTTCGGGTTGGTTTTGCCTGAAAATTTTGACTTTCCCTACTTCAGCACCAATATTGCAGAGTTTTGGCGGCGTTGGCACATGACTCTGGGAGATTGGCTGCGTAACTACCTCTACTTTCCTTTAGGCGGTTCCCGACGGGGTTTAGCCCGCACTTGCTGGAATTTATTGATTGTGATGCTAATTGCAGGTATCTGGCACGGATCTGCTTTAGGTTATGTCGTTTGGGGCGTATTCCACGGCTTAGCTTTAGTGGTTCATCGACTTACAGATACTATGAGCGATCGCTTTGAAAATCTGGAACAATTCTGGCAAAATCCTCTGGGTATATTTGTAGCTTGGTTGTTAACTCAACTAATGGTTTTCACCTCTTGGATTTGGTTTCGCCTCCCCAACCCCCAAGACTCTTTTTTAGTAATTAGGCATCTTTGGGGTTATCCTGCTGATGAACAATTTGCTCAAAAGGTCTACGTGGAGGCTCTGAATATGAGTCAATATCAACTCACCTGGGTGCTGCTAGCTATAGCTAGTTTCATGGGTGTAGTCTATGTCTTTAACCGCAAATTGAAGTTAGAGTTCCACTGGCCTGTAAAGCTTGTTTTCGTGCCTCTATGTCTCTACGCCGTTTGGTTATTAGCTCCTGAAGGCAGCTTGCCCTACATATACTTTGATTTTTAATTAAAACCTGAGTAGTAAGCAGGGTGGACAACAGGGCAAAGGCAGGGCGGCCACTTTGCAGAATAAGGGAAGCCGTTTTCTAAATCCGTTTCACATGGTAGTAGTCCTTGTATATGTAGTGAATTGAGTGTGGTTGGATTGCGTGAGGCGATCGCGGTAATCCACTGCGTCTCTGCTCCGCTGTTATTAAATATAGCTAAAGTGATTTTAAAACGAAATAAATTATGACTAACCCAGAAAATCTCAGCGATCGCCTAGATGACATTGATCAACGATTAGACCAGTTGGGCGATGAACTCGACTTAATCCGTACAATTCAAGACGGAATGAGACGAGAAACCCGTGCTACCAGCCAAACTGCTGGCAGACTTGAGCGAACGGTGCGGGAACTTGCAGATATTGCCCGACTCCATCAACAAGCACTTAGACAATCTCAGACTGAAACCGAGCGTATTTGGCAGTATCTTCTACGCCAACAAGGCGGTAATGGCAACAGTCCCTAACCACGACATAAATAAATATGAAGCTACATGATCGCAATTCTTTATATGAGTGAAGACCTACCAACGCAACTACACACAGGGTGGCCACATCATGTCAATAATAAAATTTTATTCTCAATAAACCCTAAAATAATATCATTAAGGTATGTTATTGACAAAGATTTAAGCGATCGCTTGAGGCTTGGAAAATAAATCAAACGAGAAATACTGATTTTGTGGTTTGTTCTTAATCTTGGTTGTGATCAAGAGTACTTTAGATGCATTTGCCCTGGGGTGGACAATGACCACTCTGCTAATTTTTTAATAAATGTTTTTTATTAAAAAGTTTAAAGACTATTTATATAGAAATGTAAAGTTAGCTAACTAGGCGATCGCCTTATTAAAAGCATAGTTTTTTTAATATATTAAAAGGTTTTGAGCGCCTGAATTAACTCTAAATTATTGGTAAATAAACTTTACAGTTAGATGAGCTTAATCAACAAATTTATTACAGAATATTAAGTCATATATCGCATCAAAATAAATTCATGTAGACTCGAATACAGCAGGCAAACATTCATCTGCCTGATTCATTTGTAACAACCAATAGCACTTATAAAACAATGACTACAACCTTACAACAGCGCTCCAGCGCTAACGTATGGGCGCGTTTTTGCGAGTGGATTACAAGTACCGAAAACCGTATATATATCGGTTGGTTCGGTGTTTTGATGATTCCCACTCTCTTAGCCGCCACCACCTGCTTCATCATCGCTTTCATCGCTGCTCCTCCTGTAGACATCGATGGTATCCGTGAGCCAGTTGCAGGTTCTTTGATCTACGGAAACAACATCATCTCTGGTGCAGTTGTTCCTTCTTCTAACGCGATCGGCTTGCACTTCTACCCCATTTGGGAAGCTGCTTCCTTAGATGAGTGGTTGTACAACGGTGGCCCTTACCAATTGGTAGTATTTCACTTCTTGATAGGTTGTGCTTGCTACTTGGGTCGTCAGTGGGAATTGTCCTACCGCTTGGGTATGCGTCCTTGGATCTGCGTAGCTTACAGCGCACCTTTGGCTTCTGCTGCCGCAGTATTGTTGATCTACCCCATTGGTCAAGGTTCATTCTCCGACGGTATGCCTTTGGGTATCTCAGGAACCTTCAACTTCATGATCGTGTTCCAAGCAGAACATAATATCCTGATGCACCCCTTCCACATGTTAGGTGTGGCTGGTGTATTCGGCGGTTCTTTGTTCAGTGCAATGCACGGTTCACTAGTAACCTCCTCCTTGGTTCGTGAAACCACTGAAACCGAATCTCTAAACTACGGTTACAAATTCGGTCAAGAAGAAGAAACCTACAACATCGTTGCAGCCCACGGCTACTTCGGTCGTCTAATCTTCCAATACGCTTCTTTCAACAACAGCCGTTCACTGCACTTCTTCTTAGCTGCATGGCCTGTTGTCGGCATCTGGTTCACCGCTTTGGGTGTAAGCACGATGGCGTTCAACCTGAACGGTTTCAACTTCAACCAATCCGTGATTGACTCTCAAGGTCGCGTCATCTCAACTTGGGCAGACGTAATCAACCGCGCTAACCTAGGTATGGAAGTAATGCACGAGCGTAACGCTCACAACTTCCCCCTAGATTTGGCTGCTGGCGAAGTTGCTCCTGTTGCTTTAACCGCTCCTGCTATCAACGGTTAATACTTAAATACTGTAGAGATGTTGGAATGCAACATCTTTAATTAAATCAAAAGAGTCCTTCGGAAACGGAGGACTCTTTTTTGTTGTCAAAAATATACTTATCGAAACAATAAGCAAAAAAGTCGAATAAATGGGTCAATGATGATCATGTTGTTTGTCGCTTTGTAGTGAGAAAATGCTATTGGTAGACTACAAACGCTGGGCGATACTTCCTCAAGATCATGGGCAATACTTTTGGGCATCTATTCCGCATTACTACTTTTGGCGAGTCTCACGGTGGTGGTGTGGGGGTTGTGATTGATGGTTGTCCTCCACAGCTAGAAATATCAGCTGAAGAAATTCAAGTAGAACTAGATAGAAGACGTCCAGGACAAAGTAAAATTACGACTCCTCGCAAGGAAGCGGACACTTGTGAGATCCTCTCTGGCGTATTTGAAGGAAAAACTTTAGGAACGCCCATAGCAATTTTGGTACGAAACAAAGACACTCGTCCGCAAGACTACGACGAGATGGCACAAAAGTATCGCCCTTCCCACGCAGATGCAACTTATGATGCGAAATATGGCATTCGCAATTGGCAGGGTGGGGGTAGGTCGTCAGCGCGTGAGACAATTGGACGAGTAGCAGCAGGTGCGATCGCTAAAAAAATACTCCGTCAAGTTGCCAATGTTGAAATTATTGGTTACGTCAAGCGCATCAAAGACTTAGAAGGCGTAATTGATCCAAATACCGTCACCTTAGAACAAGTGGAAAGTAACATCGTCCGCTGTCCCGATGCCGAATGTGGCGATCGCATGATTGAATTAATTGAGCAAATTGGTAGACAAGGCGATTCTATAGGCGGTGTAGTGGAATGCGTGGCCAGGAATGTGCCGAAAGCTTTAGGTGAACCAGTATTTGATAAATTAGAAGCGGATATTGCTAAAGGTGTCATGTCTCTTCCTGCGAGTAAAGGCTTTGAAATTGGTTCAGGTTTTGCGGGAACGCTGTTAACGGGAATAGAGCATAACGACGAATATTATATTGATGAACAAGGTGAAATTCGCACTGTAACTAACCGTTCGGGTGGCATTCAAGGAGGAATTTCCAACGGAGAAAATATCATTTTACGAGTTGCATTTAAGCCAACAGCAACAATTAGAAAAGAGCAAAAGACTGTAACTCGTGAAGGTGAAGAAACGCTATTAGCTGCAAAGGGAAGACATGATCCTTGTGTATTACCGCGTGCAGTTCCAATGGTTGAGGCGATGGTAGCTTTGGTGCTATGCGATCATTTACTAAGACATCATGGGCAGTGTAAAGTGTTGTAGGTAACACGGAATTTTTTAAAGCAAATTTCACTATTGTGGGATGGTGATTGTGCCATCCCTGTTTTTGACTAAGTGTTGTTATAGTAGCAGCTAACACAAATCAAGCAGTGTTATCGCGGTACTTATCAACATGGATAAAGAGTTTCAAAATCGTTTAAAACACTTTACTGTTTTAAAGTCAAAATACCAAGCAACTAAGTGTCAAGATTCATCACCCTCTAGTCTTCTATATCTTATCTTGCGAAAAGTTGACTTAGGAATTGAGCTAACCGAATTAGAGTTTGATTGGTTAAGAGAGCAGGAACTTTTTGAAACTGTTGAAACCATTTGCCAACAGCAACAATATAACTTAGAAGAACTTAGAAAACTAGAAAATGAGTTTTCCCATCTCAAATCTCAGTATCAAGTTCCTAAAAATGGGGGAGCTTTCAAAAAGATTTCTATTACTCTGTACCCGATTCTTTGGAAGCTTGATTCAGAAAAAACGCTCACTAATTTAGAGATTGAATGGCTAAAAAATAATCAGCTTACTGGGACAGTTATTCTTGCTCAGAAGATGGAGTTGGAGAGGCATTTTTTTGTTTTGAAGATAAAGTACCAAGCTACTAAATACCAAGGTTCATCACCTAATAGCCCACTATATAAAATTCTCAATAAACTGGAAAGTAAACAAAGAATAAGCGCTCTTGAATTGGAATGGTTGCTCAAATGGGAACTATTTGAAACAGCAGAAATTTTTGAGCAACAAGAAGCAGAAAAGAAGGCAGAGTTTATCCAGTTAAAAATAAATTATCATGCAAATAAACACCCAGATGTATCTCTATCTAGTCCGCTATACCCAATTTTGCAAAAACTTGATGCAGATGAAAAGTTGATTACTTCAGAAATTAATTGGCTGGAACAACAGGAGCTTAACGAAACAATTGCTATTGTTAAAGAACTGGAACAAGCGCGAGAATTTGCTGATTTAAAAGTTAAGTATAAAGCAAGTAAAATTGAGTGTTAAAGAACTGGAACAAGCGCGAGAATTTGCTGATTTAAAAGTTAAGTATAAAGCAAGTAAAATTGAGGATTTATCCCCTTTTAGTCATCTATATACGCTTCTAAAAAGGCTTGATTCAGATAATCCCTTGAGTGAACAGGATATTAACTTTCTGAAAAAGCGTCAACTTTTAGAGACAATTGCGATCGCTAACGAAAAATACGCTTTTGCTCTAAAATCCAAAGTAGAATCAGGAGAACTTCTGAACGAGTTAGAAATTGACTGGCTGCAAAATAATGGACGTGAAGATTTAATTATTTTTGCTCAACAAAATCACTTTGCAGTACTAAAGAGAAAGTATGGATTGATAGATCCTTCACTTCCGCTAGAGCTATTTTACGCGATTATGGTCAGACTAGAGAAAAAAGAACGGCTAGATCCTAAGTTAGTTTTACAGCTTATGGAAGAGGATCTATTATCTCGTGGCGGAAAAATTGCCCTTGCATATTACAGACTAGAAGCAGAGTTTTATGAACAGGAACTTGGCCGTACTGGACATAAGTGGCATATCCCCACAGCTAGTGGTTATTGGCGCAAAGCAAATGAACCGGAACAGGCGTTAAAACTTACTAATTTGGACTTAAATAAAGTCAATGACAGTAATCTCAAATCAGCTATTTTAGTTACTAGAGGGGCAGCATTCAGAGATATCGAGAAATTAGATGATGCAGAAATTTGTGCGAAGAAAGCTATGGAGTATCAGCCTTACACCTTAATGGGTGCTATATGTTATGACAAATATGAATATGAGGAAGGTGATTATTGGTTTGGACAAGCTATTCAGCGCGGTGCTGAAATTGAAGATATAGATGCTGAAAGAAAACGAGTAATCAGGAGTACAAAAAATGAGCAAAAACGACATGAAGCAGCAGAATATTTATTAAAAAAAGATCCAGAGCGTTATGCTTGGGCTAAAGCTTATCTCAAAAATCCGAAAGATAAAATGTAATCAAAAACAATACACATACCAAGACTGATTTGATGTAATGCAAGTGTTACTCTGGCGTTACACTACAAATTAATTAATATGGTTGCATCGCATGGATTTATTGACAATTCTAGGATTAGCTGCTGCCTCACTAACCACGATCGCTTTCTTGCCACAGATGTTTAAAACTTGGCAAACAAAATCAGCAAAAGATGTTTCTTTCATCATGCTGATTACATTCATGAGTGGTTTATCTTTATGGTTAATCTATGGAATTTATCTGCAATCTTTACCGATCATTCTTGCTAACAGCGTGACGTTGATTTTTAACTTCATCATTCTATGGCTTAAAATTAAATATAGATAAACCTGCCCTGCCTCTAATAAACACCTGTGACATCATCTGTATTTGACTCTGAACGCCTCTTATTCACCCCAACCACACCCGACACTGATGCCATACCAGTCATTTTTGCCTTTCCTAATGAGTACAGCGTGGGTATAACTAGCCTTGGCTATCAGGTTGTTTGGGCAACTTTGGCAATGCGTGATGATGTACAGGTGAGCCGCTTGTTCACAGATACTCATGAACAACTACCTAGAAAACCGGAAATAGTTGGATTTTCTATTTCCTGGGAACTGGATTATGTAAATATTTTAAATTTGCTGGAATCTTTGCAAATTCCCATTCGAGCAACTTCTCGTGGTGATAATCATCCGATAATTTTTGGTGGTGGCCCCGTTCTGACTGCTAACCCTGAACCTTTTGCAGACTTTTTTGATGTAATTTTGCTGGGGGATGGTGAAAACCTGCTGGGAGATTTCATTGAGGCGTACAAAGAAGTTAGAAACGCTGAGCGACAAACTCAACTCAAAACACTTGCACAAATACCAGGAATTTATGTTCCTAGTTTGTATGAGGTGGAATATCAAGGTATAGATGGTGCGGTTAAGTCTATTAAACCAATTTCTCCAGAGATTCCCGCAATAGTCCAAAAGCAGACTTACCGAGGTAATACCTTATCGGCATCAACTGTGGTGACGGAAAAGGCTGCATGGGAAAATATTTACATGGTAGAAGTGGTAAGAAGCTGTCCAGAAATGTGCCGTTTCTGTATGGCGAGTTATCTCACATTACCTTTTAGAACTGCGAGTCTTGAAGGTTCATTAATTCCGGCAATTGAAAGAGGTTTACAAGTTACAAATCGCCTTGGATTATTGGGGGCTTCTGTTACTCAGCATCCAGATTTTGAGGCGTTGCTAGACTATATTAGTCAGCCAAAGTATGATGATGTGCGTCTGAGTATTGCCTCAGTGCGAACCAATACGGTGACAGTAAATTTGGCGAAAACTTTAGCGAAACGAGACACGCGATCGCTTACTATTGCTGTAGAAAGTGGCTCAGAAAAAGTCCGGCAAATCATCAACAAAAAGCTAAATAATGATGAAATCATCCAAGCGGCGATAAATGCTAAAGCTGGTGGATTAACAAGCTTGAAACTCTACGGAATGGCGGGAATCCCCGGTGAAGAACCAGAAGATTTAGAGCAAACAGTGGCAATGATGCGTAGTATCAAAAAAGCTGCGCCTGGATTGCGCTTAACCTTTGGATGCAGCACCTTTGTCCCCAAAGCACATACACCGTTTCAATGGTTTGGAGTGAATCGCCAAGCGGAAAAACGGTTGCAGATGTTACAAAAGCAGCTAAAACCGCAAGGCATAGAATTCCGTCCAGAAAGCTATAATTGGTCGATTATACAAGCTTTGTTATCGAGAGGCGACCGCCGACTTTCCCAGCTTCTCGAACTTACACGTGACTTTGGCGACTCCTTGGGTAGTTACAAACGTGCTTTCAAACAACTCAAAGGACAAATCCCTGACTTAGATTTTTACGTCCACGCTGATTGGTCAACAGAGCAAGTATTACCCTGGAGTCACTTGCAAGGGCCTCTGCCACAGTCTACACTACTAAAGCATTTGGCTGATGCTATGAGTCATTTCAACCCATCCCAAAAAGAACTACAGCCATTGAATTCCTAGCTGAAAACTTGATGCAAAACACAGCTGAGTATTACTGCGCTTATTGCGGCGAACCGAACTTAACCTTTATTGATTTGAGTGCTGGGGGACAACAATCTTATGTAGAAGATTGCCAAGTTTGTTGTCACCCCAATATTTTGTATGTGCGGGTTGATGAAGACACCTTGGACATCGAGATTGATACCGAATACGAAGGCTAAATTTTAGGTTTTTCTTTCCATGCTGCATTTTAAACATTCTTCAGTGATTAATGCGCCAACAGAAGTAGTTTGGAAATTTCACGAAAGATCAGATATTTTGCAACTGCTAACTCCACCTTGGCAACCAGTTCAAGTGGTTCGCCGTGAAGGAGGACTTGATGTCGGTGCCATTACAGAATTTCGCCTTTTTCTGGGGCCATTACCTTTAACTTGGTTAGCACGTCACACTGAACACGAAAAATATCGCCTGTTTACTGATGAACAGATATCTGGCCCTTTTGAGTCTTGGGTACATCGACATGAATTTGAACCAGAAAATGGTCGAACCAAGCTGACTGATGCTATTTCTTTCTCTATGCCTGGTGGAGGAACAGTTGAATTTATCAGCGGTTGGTTAGTCCAAGCGCAATTAGAAGCTATGTTTCGCTACCGCCACTATGTAACGAAACGCGAATGCGAGTCATGATAGCAAAATGCGCTGAACAATAAAATTATTTACCCGCCTTTTGGGCAAGGCAGGAGGCAGAAGGGGAGAAAAAGTTTTACTTATCCTCATTCTTTAAGCCTTGCCGCGAAACCCATTTAATCAAGCTAGGAAACAAGCGATATAAACCTTGCGACACATTCGCCGAACCAACCATCACCTCCGACTTATTATTCTTGACTGCATCCCAAATAGCATTTGCCACATCTTCAGGCTTCTCTACAACGGGAGTTTTTACCACGCTGTTAAGCTGTTCGCGTCGGGTTTGGGCATCTTGCTCATCCTTGCCCCGAAAAATTGCCCGTTCCATTAAACTACTCTTGATCAAATTTGGATAAATCCCACAAACATGAATACCTTTTGGCTGTAATTCCACTTGCAACGCCTCCGTTAAACCTGTGACGCCAAATTTACTGGTACAGTAGGCAACTAAATATGGAGTAGGCACTTTGCCCCCGATGGAATTTAAATTAACGATAGTTCCACTTCCCCGCTCAAGAAAATGAGCTAAAAGAGCATTAATTGTGTGGATATATCCCCATAAATTAGTGTCTATAACCTGATGCCAATCGCTAAGAGAAAATTCTTCTACCAGCCCCGATGCAAAGATACCTGCATTATTCACTAGCACGTCGATATAGCCATAATGCTCCAACGCTTTTTGTACTAATGTATGTACCTGAGATGAATCTGTGACATCACAAGTAATAGTCAGTGGGGCTGCACGACCAAAACCTTGCACCTCCTGGGCTACGGCATCCAAGCGGTCAGCCTGACGAGCTGCAAGTACGAGGTCATATCCTTTTCGAGCAAACAAAAGAGCTGTTGCTTTACCAATACCTTGCGAAGCACCTGTAATCAAAACCGTAGGAGCCATACTTTAAGTTTGAAAAATGTTATTTCCTATCTATAAGTAAGTCTGAGCAAAAAAATTCAATAAACCTTCTGACTTGCGTTAGATTTTTAATTGCAACTAGGGAAATATATTGCTGGCAAAAGCCAATGCACCCAAGATTACAATTTAGGTGTTAAAAAAGCTCTACTCAATAGGCTAATAACAATACTTATCAAACTTTTGTTGTATAACTATTTTCTAAACTTCCTTAAAATCTCATTCTTTAGAGTTGTTTGTACTTTGAAACTCCAGACAGATAGCGCTAAATGGCTAGACAGGTACTATGAAGAGTGTAATTATATTCTTAAGGAAACTTAACAATGGAACGTTATCCTAGCGATAAAACTGAAACTGCATACAATGGCAAGGATCGTAATGCCGGTGACATTGGTATTACCCCTCAGGCCGAACTTTGGAACGGTCGCTTGGCTATGATCGGTTTTCTTGCTTACCTACTTTGGGATCTCAACGGCTACAGCGTATTACGAGATGTACTCCATCTCATTTCTTATACTCCCTATTAATAGTTGGCCTATTTACAAAGTATCAAGAGGACACTGGTGGCTTTAGATGCCAAGCTTAGCAGTGTCCTTACTTGTATCACTAACCTCTTAACCGAAAACAATTTTTGGTTTAGCGGTTATATGTGTAATAATATTTAAAGTATCTTAATATTTATACACATTTTCAAATTGTTAGCACTGTCGAGTGCAAAATACTGAGCACTAATAGACTTTCTTGCTAGTGTTTAGTATTTTTTATCGTGACTATATTTATTTTGGGAATTTTTACCTGAATGCTAGGCGGAGTAAAAGCGTGATCCAATTAGAACAACCAAATCATCAAATAAAGCTAACCTCAGTATTGAAAAATAAATCCTTATTTAAGGGACTTTTCATAGCTATCATTATTATTAGCGTATGGGTCTTTAGCCTAGTTTTATTACTTTCCCTTGATATCTCCAAGTTAAATTTTTTGATATTACTGCCAACCATTTTTTGGCAAACATTTTTGTATACGGGATTATTTATTACATCACATGATGCCATGCATGGGGTAGTTTTTCCTCACAACCCCAAAATTAACCATCTTATTGGTTCATTGACTTTATCTTTATATGGTCTTTTACCATATAAACAGTTATTGAAAAAACATTGGTTACATCATCATAATCCAGCTAGTCAAATAGACCCGGATTTTCATAATGGTAAACACAAAAATTTCTTTTCCTGGTATCTTCATTTTATGAAGAGTTACTGGAGTTGGGGACAAATTATAGCTCTGACTATTATTTATAACTTTTTTAAGTATGTGTTACATATACCCAGCGATAATCTAACTTACTTTTGGGTAATCCCTTCACTTTTAAGTTCATTGCAATTATTTTACTTTGGTACTTTCCTACCTCATAGTGAACCAGTAGGTGGTTATATTCAGCCTCATAAAGCCCAAACTATTAACCGTCCAATTTGGTGGTCATTTATCACGTGCTATCATTTTGGCTATCATGAAGAACATCATGAATATCCCCACATTGCTTGGTGGCAGCTACCAGATATTTACAAAATGTCTAAATAATTTTTATTGCTCTAAATTGTAATCGGTGATTAGCGATCGCTTGTTATTACCTACTACCTATTAGCAATTCTTCACTGCTGTTTAACGGTAGCGGCGGACGTAAACAAAGATAAGCAAGTGGGCCGAGTAATGGTACAAATGCCACTACCCAAAACAATTGGGGATTCTTCCAGTGGTGACGGCCCATATCATCATTAAGAATTGTGGGGGATAAAAGCCATTTTGTTCAATCGGTTTTAATTTTGAATTTTTGAGTTTGCTGCTAGTAGAGTATCGTCTCTGTACCCACTTCTGGTAAAGGTGGACGCACACACAAATAAATCAATGGCCCAAATAGCGGGAGCAAAGCTATTAACCAGAAAAACTGCGGATTTTGCCAACCGCGGCACGCCATATCATCTCTTAATAATGTCGGAAATAATAGGCAAAGTAGGCAGAAATCTATGCTCATCACATGGATGAAGCGGCTAGTTTGCCACTGTTGCACAAAATTACCCCAATCTCCTCCTCGCAAACCAAAGGTAACGAGAATAACCGTAGCTACTGTTAAGATAATACCGAGTAAGTGGGAATCTAGTACTTTGATAAAGGCATTCTTTTTACCGACAAATTGTTTATTTGGTTCCCTCATAGCTAGGTAGGGTAATAACGCAAATATCCCAACTGCAAAAGAGGCGATCGCAAATGGCCAAGCAGGTATTTTTTGTTCTCTGCCATTAATAAACACTAGTGCGCTGTAGATTATGGGCCAAATACCCATGAGGTAAAATAGTGCTATGACTAGGGGATTAATATCTTGCCATTGACCAATACAAAGGTTTTTAATTAACTCAAATGTGACTGGTTGAGTGGGAGGAGCCAGAAGAAAAGCATAGGTAACAAATCCTAGCCATAATGCCCCAAAGGTAATTTTTCTCACCATGATTACAGTTAATTAATGATTGATTTTGCCGTTAGGAATCGCGCTATCTGCTTAATACGATTAATCTCTAAGGATTGAAATAACCGAAAGCCTCTGACAGGTAATCCGCAGCAGCAGCCACAACGGCGATCGCACTTTCATAATCTAGGCGCGTTGGCCCCAAAACTCCCACACTTCCTACTGGTATTGAACCTCGGCGATATGTGGAAGAAATCAAGGTGCAGGTGCGTATCGGTTCTAGTGGGTTTTCTGCGCCAATGCGAACCGTTACCCGTGGTTTGCCCACATCCTCTATATCTGGCTCCTCAAAGATTAATCGCCACAGTTGGTCTTGTTCTTCTTCCAGCAGGTGGATAATCGTTTGCACTTGCTGTAATTGAGAAAATTCCGGCTGTCGCAAAACTTCTGCCACACCCCGAACCATAATTTGTGTAGTAGCAGGTGCAACAGTGCGCCTAGTCAATTCTGCAACTGAATTTTTCAAGAATTCACCATAGCGTTGGAACTCCCGATCTAATTGACTCCAGTCAAGATGAGCTAATTCCAACAGGCTTCGCCCTCGCAAGTGGCTATTCAAAAAGTTAGAAACAATCTGTAACTCGCGATCAATTACCTCTGAATCACGTTGTATTTCTTCTGGTACTGATGGCAAATCCATCAACCTAGAATGCGTTTCATAACTGTCTGTCACCACAATTAGCATGATTCGTCCCGCTTCAATTTGCACTAATTGCAGATGTCGCAACAGCGCTGTAGTGGTTTGCGGCATGGTAATCAAGCTAATACAACCACTCAAGGTTGCTAAAATTTGTGCGGCTCCTTGCAGTAGAGTTTCTAAACTCCAATCTTCCCACTGGAGGCGCTTTTGCAATGCCACCTCCACCTCTCGCCCTAAAGCTTCTGTTCGCGTAGCGTCTGTCTGCGACACGCTGCGCGAACGCAGAGAAGGTGTGATTAACTGATCAACATAAATGCGATAGCCAGAGTCCGAAGGTACTCGCCCCGCCGAGGTGTGTGGTTGGTAAAGTAACCCAGACTTTTCTAAAACGCCCATTACATTACGAATTGTGGCTGAGCTAACACCCAGGTCGTACTCCTCGACCAAAGCTTTTGAACCAACCGGCTCTGCTGTAGCGATATAGTGACGTACCGTTGCCCAAAGTATATGCTGTTGTCGATTTGTCAACTGGACTTCCATAGAATATGTTTTGCTGAAAGCAAACCTTAATCAAACTGCTGAAAGCAAACTTTAATCAAACTTTGGAAAAATTTGTAGAAAATTTGACTACAAAAAAATTATTAATAATTAATTAAGATAACAAATTACTTAATTATATTGTGACAAATAACTTTAAAGTTTACGTCCAGCAGTTTTTGAGATTGCTCTTTAAATAAAGCCTAAGTTTTGCTGTCAAAGCTGCTGGTTATTATATGTATTCTAACCGTATTTTTGCATAAGTCCACACTAACAAAAGTAGTATTAGATACGTATTTATCTGCCAATTGATAATGTATTTGGGTCAAAAGGTTTCGTGGATATGTACTTAGTGCCAAAAGTGTCAAGCTTTCAGCACAAGCTCCTAAATTTATACACTGCTGTGTTCATAATAGTTAAGATCTAGCTCTTAACTGAGTGATGCATGGTTTAGGAGATTAGAACCTAATACTGGGGAACTGAAGAGTCAACCAATATAGAGTAGGCGTCAATACCGCCTGCAATATTTTTAACATTTGTAAATCCTTGAGCAATTAACCACTGGCACATTTGGGCAGAGCGGATGCCATGATGACATAGCACAAGAGTTTCAGCTTGGGGATTGAAGAGGGTGGGTACTTGATCGCCCCATTCGACAAATTCACTCAAGGGTAGGTTGACAAAGCCCTCAATATTAGCGATCGCCAATTCTTGCGGTTCACGTACATCCACTAGCTGAATACCTGGCTCATCGGCAGATAGACGTTGTGCTAGTTCCTCTACACTGATTTGACCAAAAGTTTTCCCTGTCATGAGGTTTTTGTAAACAATCCTATATTATTTATGGTGACAGAAAACCTTTAATCTAGCATGAGCATTCATTTTAAAGAGGGTGTGTCTGCTTGCCTCACAATATTAAGTGAACTGTTACGAGCACGCTTTCCATCCAAGTCGTAATCTACTTAAGCTGTCGTTCATCTCGCCGTCAAATCGAAATGGTGAGATTCTGGGCGTTTTAGTTAAATTGCTGTAAACCTTCGCGTTTTATAGGTCTAATGTGAACAGGCAAAGCTCATTCTTTGGTTTCCTAGTAGCTGGTGCGATCGCGCTGCTAGTGATTGTGGTCGCTGGCTTTTACTGGTTTGTTAAAAGTCCGGTTAACCTCATCGCCTCTACCTCCCAACCAAATGCTGCCATATTTGTGTCGAAACTTGCTCCTGTTACGGCGTCATTACTGGTTAATCCAGACCGTTTACAAGCGTTGGAGCATGAAGATGAACTGTCTAAACTCAAAACTAGTTTATTGGCTAAAAGTCGCATAGATTACAAACAAGATATTCAGCCCTGGCTAGGAGACGAAGTTACACTGGCTATTACCACCCTAGACATTGATCGCGATCCAGAAAATGGACAGCAGCCAGGGTATCTGATGGCACTCGCAACCAAGCAACCAGAGAAAAGCCACGAATTTGTTGAGTTGTTTTTTTCCAAACGGGCTTTAGCTGGGGCAAACTTAGCCGTTGAGCAGTACAAAGGCATCAAACTGATTTATGACAATTCTCAGCCAGAGCAGGACTTGCTTACAGGTGCAGTTGTCGGCGAAGACTTTGTATTATTTGCCAACAATCCAAAAGTGCTGCGAGAAGCCATCAATAACGTCCAAGCTCCCGATCTGAATTTAGCTAAATTCCCCGAATACCAAAAAGCCACTAAACAAATACCCAAAGGTAGTTTAGCCGTAGCTTTTCTGAATCTTCCTATGGTGGCAAAATGGCAAGGCTTAGAACTATCAGAAAAAACCTATGATAGCGAAATTATTTCTCTAGCTTTGAACCCCAAAGGATTACTAGCAGAAACTACCTTTCTGGCTTCATCAGAAATTCTTCCCCCATCTCCACCACTTTCTAAACCTGTAGAAGCTTTGCACTATATTCCAGGATTAGCAGGTTTGGCAATCTCCGGCTCGAATTTGAGTAATTTGGGCAATAGCGATCTAGCTAAACTCTGGAAACAAGCGACAGCGACTATATATGGTTCGGAGGAAGATGTGACCTTTCCATTGCTAGAACCATTAGCGAATGTTCAAAAACGCTGGGGTGTAAACTTGGCAGAAGATATTTTCAGCTGGGTACAAGGAGAATACGCCATAGCATTGTTACCGCAACAAACAACTTCCCAGTGGATTTTTGTAGTGGAAAACACTGAAGATGTACAACAAGGCGTTGCTCATTTGGATGCGATCGCCTCATCAAACGGACTCAGCATTAGTCCCCTCACTCTAGGCAAACAAAAAATCTCTGCTTGGACAGAGTTAGTCACTGCTTCTAAACAACCCAATGCCAAAGAGCGACCATCGCTCAGCATAGAAGCAAAAGTGCGAGGAGTACATACAACTCTCGGAAATTACGAAATTTTCACTTCTGACCTAGAGACAATGGATGAAGTCCTCACAGCTAAGGACAATTCCTTAATTGACAATCCCAATTTCCAAGATAGTATCGCTGCCATTCCTCAACAAAACCAAGGCTATATTTATCTTGACTGGTCAAAGAGCCAGAATCTATTAGAGCGTCAGCTACCAATTCTGAAGCTAGCTGAGGTATTAGGCAAACCATTTTTCGATAATTTGCGATCGCTCACGGTCAGTAGTTACGGTACTAACACGGATTCGCTCAAAGGCGGTGTCTTTTTCCAACTTGATCACTCTTAATGGAGATGGGGACAAGGAAGGAGACAGAGGAGCAGAGGGGAAAGAAGTACTGCAAATTCCCCCCTGCTCCCACTCTTCAACTTCTGTTAACTGCAAAAACTCTAAATGTGGCACATTTTAATGTGGCACACCTACTGTGATTATACGTGCTTAAAGAGATAAAATATGTATATATAATAACATTGATAGCCTGTTGGAGGGCTACCATGAAATATCGTCGCCCCCGACTTCAGTTTCGTGCCGGCTTGTTACTGGCTATATTCACCGCCATAACAGCTACCCCTGTGATAGCAGAGACAGCAAATTTTGGTACATTCAGTCTGTCACAAGGCTTTGAAGCAGCTAAAGGAATAGTGGAAGGGTATACAAGTGGTTCCTATTCCTTATCCGCCATTAGTAACCGCGATCGGCATAGGAACGCCTGTATCGGCTTTGCTGACCCCACCCCAGATCACATCATGATTTTGGAAGAAGACTTTTCCCGTCTGAAAATACAAGTTAATAGCAATGGATACGATACAACTTTACTTATCCAAGGCCCAGATAAAACTACAATTCGTTGTGGCGATGACACTGGTAAAAGTAAAGATGCTAGCGTTGACGACAGCAAATGGAAAAGTGGCACTTATCGAATTTGGGTGGGTACATTTAATCCTGGAATGAAGCGTAACTATACTGTGACGGTACAGCAGCTATAAAGTGGGGATTGGGTGGGGAAGGAGGGAAAAGGTTAAAGGGTAAAGGAATAATATTTACCTTTACTCCTTTCCTCAGATCTTGCACTTCTTCCCACAACCGCCTCAGAGTTCATTCTGAGGCTAATAGCTAAAGTCTTCTAAAGAAGACTGAGTAAAGGTTTTAGTCCACTTAAATGGACTTTAGCTATTAGCTAAGAAATTTATTTCTTAGCTAGAGATGGGGCAGTTGCAAGATTTAAGTTTCCCCCTTTCCCCCTTTCCCTTTCTCCAATACCTCATGCCCAATCCCCAATCCTCCTTTGAGAGATATGAGAGATACAATACACTTGGGACGATAATATGAGAGAGTAGCTCGTTTTGCTTTCCGAGGGTATTATCTCGTGCTATCTACTCTACGTGCTGACATTCGCATCATCTTTGAACGTGACCCAGCTGCTCGTAATTGGTTGGAAGTTTTGTTTTGTTACCCCGGTTTGCAAGCCCTATTGTTCCATCGGCTGGCTCACTGGTTGAACAATATTGGTATTCCCTTTATCCCTCGCCTGATATCTCACATAGCTCGCTTTTTGACTGGAATTGAAATCCACCCAGGTGCAGTAATTGGACAGAGCGTGTTTATTGACCACGGAATGGGTGTGGTAATTGGCGAAACAGCGATCATAGGCGACTATGCCCTGATTTATCAAGGTGTCACCCTGGGAGGGACTGGCAAACAAAGCGGCAAGCGCCATCCAACTTTGGGCGAAAATGTTGTAGTCGGAGCTGGAGCGAAGGTACTGGGCAATCTCCAAATTGGCAACAATGTCCGTATCGGTGCAGGGTCAGTCGTTTTGAGAGATGTGCCTACTGATTGTACTGTGGTGGGTGTACCCGGTCGTATTGTCTACCGTTCTGGAGTGCGGGTTGCTCCTTTAGAACACAACAATTTACCAGATTCGGAAGCTGAAGTGATTCGTGCTTTAGTAACCCGTATTGAGTCACTTGAAGAACAAATACAAAATCTCCAGCGTACTAATTCTTCTGAAAAAACTCCTGTTTTAGCGGGTAATTTAGTTTTTAAAGAAAATGAGTCAGTACAAAACTCTCGCTCGTGTAACCTTAGAGATAAAGCGATCCAGCAATTTTTAGATGGTGCTGGTATTTAGTCAAGGGGAGCCAGCGCCGTGGTGAGGCAGTCCGGTCTTCTCCCAAGGGGAGACGCCAAGGGCGATGGGGGTTTCCACGCCAGTTGCTACCCTACGGGAACGCTAAGAGCGAACAAGTCAGCAGAGCCGCCCAGCGCACTGGCTCCTCATGAGGAACTGCCGTTAGCGCAGCGGTAGCGACGTAGGAGCGTCAAGGGTTTCCTGCGCCACTTGCCACAACGGGGGGAACCCCCGCAAGGCAGTGGCTTGACTTGAGGCGACTGGCGTTCAAGGGTCAAAAATTCTTGGACTATTAATACTGGACTCTGGACTTTTTAACTTTTGATTACTAAATCAAGGATTAACTTCTTGTGTAGACCACTCTTGCTGGTCGTTGCGGCAATAAAGCCATCTGTTTTGTGGTTCGCCGCGCAATTCTAAGTGATCGACCTGCACGGGGTCGAGTAGCAATAGGCAAAAATTAGGTACTGGCTGAGCTGGATCGGGCGGCGGTGGTTCAAAGGCTGCTTTTTGCTCTCTTGGTTGACCAGGATGAGGCCAAGCAAACTGTAAACGCGCTGCATCACTTAGTTCCTGCCAAGTGGTGATGTGGGCAGGGTGAGAATTATCGTCGCCTATTAGGGTCAAGTATCCAGTAATGCGGAATTGTTCTCGTGTATTGGGGAAATACCAGCAAACTTCTGCCCAAGGTTGCTGCTGTATCTGCTCGGCTTTATCGCTTCGGGCATCAGTGATAAATTTTAGCTGGTTGGTATCTTCAAGAAAGCCCCGAAAGACCAGGGTACGATTAGCAGGACGACCGTTTGCCCGTACTGTTGCCAGTTGCAGATAACGAGCATAAACAAGGCTGCGGTTGCGATGGAGGGCATGGGCGATCGCACTTCGCCAAGGAGCAAGAGACATACTAATTCGTAATTCGTAATTTTTGAAAGTCAGATTAAATCTGGGTTTCAAAGTTTGAATCTGTTGTCTTATTTTAGACAATCGGTACAACACAAACTAAATAATTTAGAAATGCTTTCTTTTTTGCGTCTTTGCACCTTTGCGTGAGATAAAAACACTGTATAAATTCGCTGGTGATTTTATGGCAGAAATTCAAATCGGTATTGAGGGTGAGGGTGCACCAGCAGCAGCCGAGGCTTTGCTAGAAATTCCGGGAATATCTGGAAGCTACGAAGTTCCGACACAAAGAGAGGGAACTTTGGCTGCTGTTGCAACTATTATCGGCATTGTGGGTGGGGCTGTGGCTTTAGCTGAACAAATCCGCAAATGGTATCAAGAATGGCAGAAATCTCATCCAGGGAAGCAATTTGATGTGGTAATCCTTGACCCTGATACTGGAAACAGGATTTTACTTGAAGAAGCTACCATAGAGGAAATCACGGAAATCCTCCAATCTCTCAGCAAATAAAGTGCAAACTATCCGCATTCAACTTCGGGAAAGTACGCAGGAAACAGTTGAACTCAGGTATTGGCTACCTGAAGTAAAGCACTATGAATCACGTCGCCTGAAATTAGCAGAAATCGCTAATTTTCTCAAGCAAGGTGAACGAGATTACTATAAACTGCTGCCCAATTTACCAGGAATCGGGAAGCAGTTATTTTTTTGGTTGGATGGGGATGGACGGTGGTTGAGTCGGGGAATTGCTAACTGTCGCGGTGAGGGGTTGGTAATTGCCATTGATACTGATAAACAACTGGCGCATTTACCTTGGGAAGTGCTGCATGATGGTGAGGATTTTTTAGTTAAGCGGTTTAATCCGGTAGTGTTACCTCTGCGCTGGATTGAGAAAGAAACCGAAGCGTTTGCTGTGGAAGCACGACAATTGCGAGTATTGTTTATGGCAACCGACCCGGAAGATGTGGAACCAAAGTTAGAGTTTGAACAGGAAGAAGCGAGAATTCTGGCTGATACACGAGATTTTGCTGTTGATTTGCGGGTGGAAGAAAGCGGTTGCGTTAGCGAGTTGGGTAAGGTGTGGAGTCGCTATTTTAATGACTTTGATGTGTTTCACCTCACAGGACACGCCTCAATTAAAGATGAAGCACCTTACACGCCTTACTTTATCACTGAGACGGAAATTGGCGATCGCCACGAAACCACAGCCGCAGAACTGGCCGAAGTCTTCCGGTTTCGTTTTCCTAAGTTGGTGTTTTTATCTGGGTGTCGGACTGGACAAGCACCAGATAAAGGGGCTGTCCCTTCAATGGCTGAGGCGCTAATTGCACAGGGTGCTAGGGCGGTTTTAAGTTGGGGGCGGCCTGTGGAAGATCGGACAGCTACAGCCGCCGCCGCGCACCTCTACGGCAAATTGGCAGCCGGATATCAATTAGCTGAAGCACTCGCTAGCACTTACCAGCAGTTGTTTAAACAGAATGTGCGTGACTGGCATTTGTTGCGGTTATATGTCCAGGGAGAATGTCCCGGTGCGTTGGTGGAAGTGTTAGGAGATTTGCCACCCTCTGCGCCGGAACCTGCATACCAACAGTTTTTAGATCCCGATACCCAACAGGTGCGGGTGGCGAAACCCTCCGAGTTTGTTGGGAGACGGCGGACTTTGCAACGTTGTCTCAAAGCTATTCGCACTTCATTAGGGGTACTAATTCACGGACTGGGGGGTGTGGGTAAGAGTACTGTGACGGCGCGACTTCTGGAAAGGATGGTTGGCTATCACAGGCTGGTGAACTTTCGGCAACTGGATGAGGACAAACTGCTCAAAACCCTTGCTGAACAATGTACCTCGGAACGAGGGCATGAAATTCTCAATGGCAAGTTACCCTTGATGCAGCGCCTCACCAAGTTTTTCACTGAAGGACTGAATACCAAAGAACAGCGCTTTGCCTTTGTGCTGGATGACTTTGAGGCTAATTTGGATTTACGAAATGGGGTTTATGTCTTGCAACCACAAGTTGTGGATGTACTGCTGGCGTTGCTGAAGGCGATTCAAAATTCCCAACTTCCCCACAAGGTAATTATTACCTGTCGCTACAATTTCACATTGTCGGAACTGAATCATCGTCTATACCGCGAACCTCTGGGGGCTCTGGGTGGGGCAGATTTAATTAAAAAGTATAATCGTCTGGATTCGTTTAATGGCAGTTGGCAATTTCAGCCAGATTTGCCCGAACGTGCCAAACAAGCAGCAGATGGAAATCCTCGGCTGTTGGAATGGTTAGATAAGATTTTGCAAAATTCCCCGAAGTCGCCAGAAGCCGAGAGGGGAGTTGAGATGATTCTGCAAAAGATGGCAGATAAGGAAAAGGAATTTCGTGAGGATATTTTGGCACAGGTATTGCTGAAGCAGCAAACTCCAGCTTTGCGTCAAATGCTGGGGAAGTTGTTGGTGTATGAGTTACCTGTTCCTCAAGCTGCTATTGACCCGATTTGTGAGGATATCTCAAGTTGGGAAAGTCATATTCAACGCGCTGAAATTTTGGGTTTGTTGGAAGTTACGCTTACCAACAATCAAGAGAGGTTGTATCGTGTTCCCCGGATTTTGTCACCGTTGCTAGAGTTTCCAGAAAACCCCAAGGGTGAAGAGTTGTATAAACAAGCTGCACAAATTTTGTATCGTCTGTGGTGGGGAGAGGCGGAAAGTTCTACAGAGGCACAAAAGTTAGAAATTCATCGGTTGGGGTTGTTAGGGAAGGATGAAGAAATTGCGGGGAAAATAGCTAGTTCATTAGAGGGACACTTGCGGAATCAAAGTCGATTTCGGGAAGCAATACATCTGTGCAAATCAACTTTAGAAATTACTAAAAACCATAGGGTTATCAGAAAAATTGCTTATTGTGAACACCAAATGGGTGAGGTTGATCGAGCATTAAACTATTACGAACAAGCTTTAAAGCTTTGCCCCGCACAAGACCAAAAAGAATTAGCATTAATTTATCATCATTTTGGGATGCTTAAAGCCGACAGAGGGGAAGTAGATCAAGCGATCGCACTCTACAATCAGTCTTTGGAAATAACTGAACGCATTGGATATGTCCAAGGCAAAGCGGTGACGTTGCACCAACTGGGAATAATCCACGCCAACAAAGGGGAAGTAGATCAAGCGATCGCACTCTACAATCAGTCTTTGGAAATAACTGAACGCATTGGTAATGTCCAAGGCAAAGCGGTGACGTTGCACCAACTGGGAATAATCCACGCCAACAAAGGGGAAGTAGATCAAGCGATCGCACTCTACAATCAGTCTTTGGAAATAACTGAACGCATTGGTAATGTCCAAAGCAAAGCGGCGACGTTGCACGAACTGGGAAGTATCTACGCCAACAAAGGGGAATTAGATCAAGCGATCGCACTCTACAAGGAGTCTTTGGAAATAACAGAACGCATTGATGATGTCAAAACCAAAGCAGCGACGTTGCACGAACTGGGACGTATCTACGCCAACAAAGGGGAAGTAGATCAAGCGATCCCACTCTACAAGGAGTCTTTGGAAATAAATGAACGCATTGGTAATGTCCAAGGCAAAGCGACGACGTTGCACCAACTGGGAATGATCTACGCTAACAAAGGTGAAGTAGATCAAGCAATCGCACTTTTCAATCAGTCTTTGGAAATAACAAAACGCATTGGTGATGTCAAAACCAAAGCGTCAACTTTGCACGAACTGGGACGTATCTACGCCAACAAAGGGGAAGTGGATGAAGCGATCGCACTCTACAATCAGTCTTTGGAAATAGAAGAATGCATTGGTAATGTTCAAGGCAAAGCGGCGACGTTGCACAATCTAGGATATATCTACACCGACAAAGGGGAAGTGGATAAAGCGATCGCACTCTTCAATCAGTCTTTGGAAATATATGAACGCATTGGAGATGTCCAAGGCAAAGCGGCGACGTTCCACGAACTGGGATATATCTACACCGACAAAGGGGAAGTGGATGAAGCGATCAGACTCTACAATCAGTCTTTGGAAATATATGAACGCATTGGTGATGTCCAAGGCAAAGCGGCGACGTTGCACCAACTGGCAGGTATCTACGCCAATAAAGGGGAAGTGGATGAAGCGAGCAGACTCTACAATCAGTCTTTGGAAATAAGTCAACGCATTGGTGCTGTCCGAACTCAAGCAATGACTCTGCGGAAGTTAGGAGATTTGGCAGAACAGCAGGGTGAATACACTAAAGCGATATCCTATTTGCAACCAGCTTTAGAGATTTTGCAGCGATTGCAGTCACCTTATGCTGAAGGTGTGCGTGCAAGTCTTGATAGAGTGATGGGTAATTCGTAATTCGTAATTCATAATTCGTAATTCGTAATTACTGAAAGATTTTTATCTCACGCAGAGGCGCAGAGGCGCAAAGAAGAACGCGAGAGTGTTTTATAAATAAATGAAAATTGTTGTAATGAGCCTTTGATACTCGTGAGCGAGTCTTTTATACTCGTGAATGAGTCTTTTATACTCGTGAATGAGTCTTTGAACTCCGTTAATGAACCTCGGAGCTTCGTTAATGAACCTCGGAGCTTCGTTAATGAACCTCGGAGCTTCGTTCGTGAACCTCAGAGCTTCGTTAATGAATCTCAGAGCTTCGTTGATGAACCTCGGAACTTCGTTAATGAAGCTTTGAACTCCATTAATTAACCTCAAAGCTTCATTCATGAACCTCGGAGCTTCGTTGATGAGTCTTTACAGCAATTCAGGTGAGAGAATCAGGATCTATGCCGAGCGATCGTAACTGCTCTGCTAGCAATTGGGCTTCTTGTTGTGCTTGCTGTGCTTGCTGGATTTGTTGTTGAAATTGTTTGATCTGTTCTTCTGGTGTTAAAAACCGTTCACCTTGCTCGTCATACCAATACAACCACTCGCGCGGAATGCCAAGATAAGTTCCCTGTTCTATGCCAATCGCTAAACCTACCTCTGGTAACCAAACGCGATCGCCATTAAGTAATTCATAAGCATTATTAACTAATTTGTAAACTTCTAAACGTGGCTTGTCGCAACGAAATGGGTTGTAAACTACATAATACAAAAACCCCAATCTTGCATACTCTGCTTTCTTGGTTGAGTACTCACCACGATCTATCTGAGATACCACCTCAAGTACTAATATTGGTAGTTTCTTTTCTTCCCAAAGCACATAACTGGGACGTAGGTTTTCATCATAAAATCGCTTTACACCCAAACTCAAAAACGCATCTGGGACTATCGCTGGTAAATTTGGGTCGTAATAAATACCCATGCGAATACCAAAAAACCAATCCATCCTATCTGCCCAAGCATTTGCCAATATAGTTCTGAGTAAATCAGGAATTGATTTTTGTAATTGATTATCTACCGGGGTATCGTCAGAGTCAGGTAGTTCTTTTGAAGAGGGCAAACGAGCTGATGGATCGTAATTTACCATGATGGATTTACCGTTTCTCAGTTATTAGCGGATTACATCTGAAACGATGATTCTTGATAGCAATTCAAGTGAGAGAATCAGGATCTATGCCGAGCGATCGCAACCGTTCTCGTAATAATTGGGTTTCTTGCTGTGCTTGCTGAGCTTTTTGTTCTGCCTGCTGAGCTTTTTGTTCTGCCTGCTGAGCTTTTTGTTCTGCCTGCTGAGCTTTTTGTTCTGCCTGCTGAGCTTTTTGTTCAGCAAGTTTTTCCTTTTCTTCTGGTGTTAAAAGCCTTTGCCCTTGCTGATTATACCAATACATCCACTCGCGCGGAATGCCTAGATAAGCTCCTTGTTCTATGCCAATTCCTAAACCAATCTCTGGTAGCCAAACAGGATTACCATCTTGAAATTCATAAACATTATTAACTAATTTGTAAACTTCTAAACGTGGCTTACGGCGACGAAATGGATTGTAAACTACATAATACAAAATCCCCAATCTTGCATACTCTGCTTTCTTGGTTGAGTACTCACCGCGATATGTTTGAGATACCACTTCCAGCACTAATATAGGTACTCTCTTCTCTTCCCAAAGCACATAACTGGGGCGGAGGTTTTGATCATAAAATCGCTCTATGCCCAAACTCAAAAATCCATCTGGGACTATCGCTGGTAAATCTGGGTCATGATAAATTCCCATATCTATACCAAAAAACCAATCCATACGTTCTGCCCAAACCATCGCTAAGATAACTTTGAGTAAACCTGGAATTATATTTTGTAATTCGTTATCCACTGGGGTGTCATCAGAATCTGGCAGTTCCTCAGATGAGGGCAAGCAAGCTAAGGGATTGTACTCTAGCATGATGGCTTTAGTGATTATCTCTTAATTTCAGATCGTAGACGTAATTAACTGTTATGAGTGTGAGAGAAAGTTACGCACTTGCGATCCGCTTATTAATCCTGTCTCTCCACCAGCGATCGCGTTTGCATAAACTTATGTTCTAATTGCAACGTAGTACTTAGCTATATCGGAGGAGAATCGACATTATACATCATAAATTTCTGTTGCAATTAGTACCGCTTAGAGCTAGCGCAAAGTGGACAATTTGACAATCTTTGATCCTAAATCTACTTGGCGTATAGTCTTATATCTATCCGCATGCAACAAGACTTGATTTATGGTTCGAGAGCTTGAACGAAAACGCCAGAGTGCAAAGTTTCCTGAAACTGCCCCTGCTGCCAATCCTGTATTTTTCAGAACTTACAGCCGCCGTACAGCGGCAGGGTTGAGAGAAACATGGGATGAGGTATGCGATCGCACCCTAACAGGTTTAATCAAGTTGGGGAAACTACGCCCAGAAGAAGTTGCCACACTAGATCTGATGCAACGAAGCTTGAAAGCTCTGCCCAGTGGGCGCTGGTTATGGGTTGGTGGTACAGACTGGATAACTAAGCCCAAGAACTTTTCTGGGGCTTATAATTGCACCTCCACTAATCTAGAAGACTGGAGTGCCTTCGGATTAATGATGGATTTAGCAATGATGGGCTGTGGTACTGGAGCCGTCCTAGAACCACAATATATTAATCAGTTGCCACCCATCCGCAATCATTTAAATGTCACTGTACAAGGTGAAATTGGTAGCACACCTAAACAACTCCGTCGTGAATATACTGAAACCTATATAGAAGGCAACAGCGTCACTATTCACGTGGGAGATAGCCGCGAAGGTTGGGTTGAATCATATCAAACCCTGTTGAAACTCTCTACTGATGAACGATTTACCAAAGTAGAGACGCAAAATTTTGCGTCTGTACAAGTATTAGTCGATATCAGCGACGTACGTAAAGCAGGAGAAACTCTTAACGGCTTTGGAGGAGTTGCTAATCCTGTTAAATTGCCTGGACTTTATCAGCGTTGTGCATCCATTCTCAATAAAGCTGTAGGCAGACAATTAAGTTCAGTTGAATGCTGTTTGTTAATCGATCAAGCTGCTGTCACAATTGTTGCCGGCAATATCCGAAGAAGTGCAGGGATGCGTCAATTTACGGCTGACGACCAACAAGCAGCCAGTGCCAAAGATAATTTATGGCAGCAGGACGAAAATGGCAACTGGCGAATTGATCCAGAGCGTGATGCTCTGAGGATGGCAAATCATACTAGAGTTTTTCACCGCAAACCGACATTAGAAGAATGTCTGAATGCTGTCCGTAAACAGTATTACAGTGGTGAGGGAGCAATTCAATGGGCTGGTGAAGCTGTAGCTAGAGCGAACATTGATTTGCTGTCAACACCAGCATTGAAAGTAGAATTTTTGCAATCTTACGAACAAGGAAAAGCAAAACAGTGGTTGCAGGAACGCTATCCCAACTTTGATGCTAATGAACTAGAACATCGTTTGGCTCGTTATGGGCTGAATCCGTGTGGTAAGTAATTTTGCCTCACGTTAAACACCGGAGAAAATCGGTGAACCCTGCGATTGGGAATACCGAGGTAATCAGAGAGATTAAAGCACCTTTGACACCGTACAGACTAGAGAGTGAACCTTTTTACAATTTAAAATAAATGTGAATTGTAAAAAGAATATAATCTGGGTTTTACTCCCGTTTTTAACAACGGCTCCACGAGTCTCCGGCTACTAATGATATTTTTAATCTTTAGTAGAAAATATAGTCGGATCTACGGGGAATTAAGAACTCGTAGAACTAGAGGATAAAAAGCCTCTAGGATAACAAAAATGGAAATTATCGGCAGTAACTTCCACTGCAATTTGTCAGAAGTCCACCTGAATCAAATAGATCCATATAATTACAAAGAACAAGAGGAAGCTTTCACTGCTGGAGCATTATCTGTAGCAGCACTTTTGAATCACAAATTCTTAGAACCTCGCTATCAATACAGCCGTGAATTAGACCCAATTGTCGGGGTTTCTTTCACAGGTTTATTTGATTTCTTTGTCCACGCTTTTGGCGTTGATTGGCTACGCTGGTGGGCCGAAGGAAGACCTGTAACTGAACAAGGATTAGAATTTAAGCGCCAGGAAGAAAAATATTTAAGTTCTTGGAGAGATATTGTACATCGGGTAGTTTGGGATTACTGCGATCGCCACAATCTTAAACGTCCAAATCGCTGCACCACAGTCCAACCTAGTGGCACTAAAGCTTTATTAACTAATGCTAGTTCAGGCTGGCATCCCCCCAAAGCCCAAAGATTTATTCGGCGGATTACTTTCGGTAAAAATGACCCAGTAGCCTTAGCTTGTATTGACTATGGTTATAATGTCATTCCCTCTCAATCTGACAAAGATGAACAGGGCAATTTGCTCAACGATCCCTTTGATCCACGAGTGAGTGAATGGTTAGTAGAAATCCCTGTTTCTGTACCTTGGGCTGATTTATCTGGTGCTGATGAAGTTGATGTTTCTCAATTTTCAGTCTTAGCTCAATTTGATTTTGTTCTCCAAGTCCAGCGTTGGTACGTTACTCATAATACATCGGCTACTTTGGAACTGCGCTCTGATGAAATTGAACCTTTGGGACAGAAAATATACGAAGCTATTCAAAATAATGAAGGATATATTTCTGCAGCTCTTTTAGCCCGTTTTGATGACTTGCAATCATTCCCACGTTTACCGTTTGAACCAATAGATAAAATCACCTACGAACGTTTGAATCAAGAAGTGAAAGCACGACGCAAAACAGATGATTTCTGTGCAGTATTAAGCCGCTATGACTTAGGTGAATTGTCAGAGGCCGGCCCTAGTGGTTGTGATTCTGATAAGTGTATGTTTCCCGATCAGCAACCAAACTCATAAGAGGATGTTTGTAAAGTTCAAGATGGTATAAAAATGTCATTCTGAGTGGAGCAAAGCGTAAGGAAGAATCTAAGTCTTTGACTACATACACCAGATGTTTCATTCCGCTACGCTGCATTGAACATGACAGGCAAAGACCCTTTTAAAACATCCTCTAAGGCAAAATAACTATCAACTTAGGATAGGTACTTATCATTACAATAAACAGCAGTGGTTTGCTCCGAAATTAAACCACTGCTTTTTTATCACTGGAGTTTTGTGGGTAATGATAGAATAACTCAGCAGTGTGCAGCAGATTTATTACAGAAGTTGGGAAAAGGGAGAAAGGGATTGAATTTTTCTTGTTTTCTTTTCTCACCTCTTGCAAAAGTACCTTTTACAAGAGGTCTAATTAGTTGTAAATAGTATTCCTTGTGACATTCAACCCTACAGCGCTGGACACGTTACGATCAGTTAAAAAGTGATAATTTTTTACGACAGCGCTAGGAGAATCTTAATGTTCATTGATGAATTGTCACCTATATTCCGAGAATTGACTCAGCATCCAGTTTCATTTCTGGGTGGGTTCTTCTCTGGTGTACTTCGACTCAACCTTGCAGACGATCCTGTTAAAGGTTGGCTGGATCAACAGATCCGCTCTAACAGTTACACCATTACCATAACTGAGGCACATAACGGCAAAGCCACTGGCCCTCAGCAGATTTCAATTGAGTAGATTTTAGGTAATGATACCCTCCCGCGTCACAATTAAACGCGGGATTACCTAAGTTACGCCCAGGTTTCCTATTTATCAGGCTCTTGATTCTCCTGAAATCAGTTGGGCGTTATTAGAAGTATTTATGAAAACTACGATGAAAATAATATGAAACTATATGTTTAAATTTGATGAGAGTTTGTAAAATCTCATACTTTGAAAAATGCCACAATCAGTTATTATATGAGCGTATGCGTAAGCTTAGCATGGTACTTGCTTCACCTGGAGAAACCCTAGTAAAGCACTACCTCCAGATAGCACATTTAATTGTAAATAACGTCGCCTGACTCGATGGTTTGGTCTTCCACAACATTCACGAATGGCGAATGATGTAGAGGAAATCATGCAATATTTGCAATTTTATTAAATCTGTTTTGCCGCTGAATTAATCGCTCTTTGTTGACAATTACGTGATCTCACATGACTATTTACGTTGGAAACCTCTCCTACAGTGCTACCGAAGCAGACTTAAGAGCCGTATTTGCAGACTACGGCGAGGTCAAAAGAGTTGTTTTGCCTACTGACCGCGAAACAGGTAGGATGCGTGGCTTTGCCTTTGTTGAAATGAATGATGATGCCCAAGAAGACGCAGCTATTACCGAGTTAGATGGCGCAGAATGGATGGGTCGTCAACTCAGAGTCAATAAAGCCAAACCGCGAGAAGAAGATAGCCGACGAGGTGGTTGGGGTAAAAAGCCAGAGTTTTAACAAACACGAATAATTATCATAGCAGATTGTTTTCTAGTTACGCAAGACAATGTCGCTGAAATTTACTAGAAACAATGCAAAATCAAGCAACCTGATAAAATCATGCCCGACTAGTTGCGATCGCCAAACACATATCACAACTAGTTGGTTTTTCCTATGACAGAGTAAAATATCTCAGTATATCTATTAAAAAAGTATTTGCTATTGGTGGTGTTTATTCTTAGAAAACAATAAGGTCGAACATTAAGCCTCTGCGTTTTTATGCTTGGAAAACAGAAGCCGCCAAATATTCATTTCTTTAGTTTATCTAAAATCACATCTAAGTTAGAGACTTACCTTTCTAAGATAGAGGCAGCAACCATAAATTGCCATACACGAAGATCACCCAACTAACAGCCCATCGTTAGAGAGAATACAAAAATGGCTAAAGCGCCAGAATCTTTAGATTTGTTGATCAACGATCCTACAGACAAAGCTCTAGATCGTGATTGTACAACCTTATCCCGTCACGTTTTACAGCAACTTCAGAGTTTTTCAGCAGATGCACAGGATTTGAGTGCATTGATGAATCGTATCGCTCTTGCTGGCAAACTGGTTGCTCGTCGCCTCAGCCGCGCCGGCTTAATGGAAGGCGTTCTGGGATTTACTGGGGAAGTAAATGTGCAAGGAGAATCCGTCAAAAAGATGGATGTCTATGCCAACGACGTATTTATCTCGGTGTTTAAGCAAAGTGGCTTAGTCTGTCGCTTAGCTTCCGAAGAAATGGAAAACCCCTACTACATACCCGAAAATTGCCCAATTGGTCGCTATACCTTACTGTATGACCCAATTGATGGTTCATCCAATACGGATACTAATTTGAGTTTGGGTTCCATCTTTGCCATTCGGCAACAGGAAGGAAACGATAGCGATCGCAAGGCAACTGACCTACTGACTAACGGACGTAAGCAAATTGCTGCTGGGTACATCCTATATGGGCCTAGCACAATGCTGGTCTATACTATAGGTAAGGGCGTTCATTCCTTTGTCCTTGATCCCAGCTTAGGGGAATTTATTCTCACAGAAGAAAATATCCGCATTCCCAACCACGGTTCTGTTTACAGCGTCAACGAGGGGAATTTTTGGCAGTGGGAAGAATCAATCCGGGAATATATTCGCTACGTCCATCGCACAGAGGGCTACACCGCTCGTTATAGTGGGGCGATGGTGAGCGATATTCATAGAATTTTAGTTCAAGGCGGTGTGTTTCTCTACCCAGGCACAATTCAAAAACCAGAAGGTAAATTGCGCTTGTTATATGAAACTGCTCCCCTGGCTATGTTGATTGAGCAAGCAGGTGGTCGCGCCACTACAGGACTGGTAGATATTCTAGACGTAGTGCCGAAAAAACTGCATCAGCGCACCCCTCTAATTATTGGTAGTAAAGAGGATGTAGCAAAGGTGGAGTCTTTTATTCAAAACGGTCACTAGTACAAAGGAAAAAGCAGAAGGCGCAAATGCTTGACAGTGTATACTTGTTGTCTATTTTTAACGTCGGTTTTTTCCGCCGTCAAAAATAGACGGGGGTGGAAAGATTGTCAAAGATGCGTCTGGTGTACGTCAGTAATTAGAAAATTAATCATGGCATTTTGTGGTTGGAATGCAGAATAGCACTTTAATGAATGTGAATTAAAGATTACCTCAGCTGGTCGATGCAATAAGTGATTGGCAACGTCAGAATTCAAGAGTCACCATCAACTAATATTGATGGGTTTTGCTTGCCTTCACTTGGAAACATCATTAACAGGAGTGAAAAACAAGAGCTATGGCAACCAATCATCTACTAGAAATTAAACAATACGGTCAAAGTATCTGGATGGATAATTTGAGCCGTGACATTATCCAATCAGGTGAACTCAAAAACCTAGTTGAAAATCAAGGAATCTGTGGAATTACCTCCAACCCAGCCATCTTTGAAAAAGCGATCGCTGGTAACGTAATTTATGATGCCGATATTGAAGCCGGAGTTCGTGCTGGCTTACCAACATACAAAATTTACGAATCGCTAGCTTTTGCAGATATCCGCAGTGCTTGTGATATATTACGCCCTGTATATGAAGCCTCGAATGGACTCGATGGTTACGTGAGCATAGAAGTACCACCCACTATCGCTCATGACACTCAAGCCACAATAAACGAAGCCCGACGTTATTTCCAAGAAATTGGTCGGGAAAATCTGATGATTAAAATTCCTGGTACTGAGGCTGGTTTACCAGCAGTCGAACAGGTGATAGCCGAAGGCATGAATGTCAACATCACACTGCTGTTTTCTGTAGATAGTTACATTAACACAGCTTGGGCTTATATTCGTGGCTTAGAAAAACGAGTGGCTGAGGGTAAAGACATCAGCAGAATTGCTTCAGTAGCTAGTTTCTTTCTGAGTCGGATTGATAGCAACATTGACGCCAAAATTGATGATAAATTGAAAAAAGACGTTGATGATATTGCCGTAGAAGCAAAGCTGAAATCTGTCAAAGGAAAAGTAGCGATCGCAAACGCGAAGATTGCTTATCAAGAATACAAGAAAATTGTAGAGAGCGATCGCTGGCAAACCCTGGCAGCAAAAGGGGCAAAAGTCCAACGGCTACTTTGGGCAAGCACCAGCACCAAAGACCCCAACTACAACGACGTGATGTATGTCGATGAGTTGATTGGCCCAGATACAGTTAACACACTACCACCCGCGACAATTACAGCTTGCGCTGATCACTGCGATGTAGCTAATCGCGTGGAAATGAACGTAGAAGAAGCTTACACGCTGCTCGAAAACCTCAAAGATCCCGACATCAACATTGATCTCGGTAAAGTGATGGACGAACTACTTGTTGAAGGTATTGACAAATTTGTCAAGCCCTTTCAATCCTTGATGAACTCTTTAGAAGAAAAAATCAAGGTATTGTCACCAGTGTAGGGTCTGGGGACTAAGGACTGGGGACTGGGCAATTTTCCCAATCCCCAATCTCAAATCTTAAATCCCTAATCTCAAATTCCAAATCCCAAATCCCAAACTTCTATGGTCAGTCTGCTAGAAAATCCCTTGCGCGTTGGCCTGCAACAGCAAGGGATGCCCGAACCCCAGATTATAGTCATCTTTGGAGCTTCTGGTGATCTTACCTGGCGCAAATTAGTGCCAGCACTTTACAAATTGCGGCGGGAACGGCGCATTCCACCAGAAACCACCATTGTCGGTGTGGCACGTCGAGAGTGGAGCCACGACTACTTCCGCGAACAGATGCAAAAAGGCATGGAAGAGGCTCATGCTAGTGTCGATCTAGGGGAACTGTGGCAAGATTTCTCTCAAGGTCTGTTCTACTGTCCTGGAGACATAGACAATCCTGAAGGCTACCAGAAACTAAAAAACCTCTTGAGCGAATTAGATGAGAAACGGGGTACACGGGGGAACCGAATGTTTTACCTGTCCGTGGCTCCTAACTTCTTTCCTGAAGCCATCAAGCAATTAGGTACAGCAGGCATGCTGGATGACCCGTACAAGCATCGTCTGGTAATTGAAAAACCCTTTGGTCGAGATTTGGCTTCTGCTCAGAGTCTTAACCAAGTGGTACAGAAATTCTGCAAAGAAAATCAAGTATACCGTATTGACCACTATTTAGGTAAAGAGACAGTTCAAAATCTGCTCGTATTTCGCTTTGCCAATGCGATTTTTGAACCTCTGTGGAATCGTCGTTTTGTTGACCACGTTCAAATTACAGTAGCAGAAACCGTAGGAGTGGAAGACCGGGCTGGTTACTATGAAAAAGCCGGCGCACTGCGAGATATGTTGCAAAACCATCTGATGCAGCTTTATTGCCTGACTGCAATGGAACCACCCAACGCAATGGACGCCGACAGCATCCGCACAGAAAAAGTAAAAGCACTCCAAGCTACCCGTCTTGCTGATGTTCACAATCTCTCACGTTCAGCAGTCCGCGGTCAGTATAGTGCTGGCTGGATGAAGGGTCAACCAGTGCCAGGGTATCACCAAGAACCGGGAGTTGATCCCAATTCCACAACACCAACCTATGTCGCGATGAAGTTTCTGGTTGACAACTGGCGCTGGCAAGGTGTTCCCTTTTACCTGCGAACCGGGAAGCGGATGCCGAAAAAAGTGAGTGAAATTTCGATCCACTTCCGCGAAGTTCCCTCTCGGATGTTTCAATCCGCCGCGCAGCAAGCAAACGCCAATATTTTGGCGATGCGGATTCAGCCAAATGAGGGTATTTCTCTACGTTTTGATGTGAAAATGCCTGGGGCAGAATTCCGCACTCGTTCCGTTGACATGGACTTTAGTTATGGTTCCTTTGGCATCCAAGCAACTTCTGATGCCTACGATCGCCTATTTCTTGATTGTATGATGGGTGATCAAACATTGTTCACACGGGCAGACGAAGTCGAAGCAGCGTGGCAGGTAGTAACTCCAGCCCTTTCCGTTTGGGATGCGCCCGCAGATCCCACTTCCATTCCCCAGTACGAAGCCGGAACTTGGGAACCAGCGGAAGCAGAATTCTTAATTAATCAGGATAATCGTCGCTGGCGCAGACTGTAAAAATTAGTCATTAGTCATTAGTCATTCAGTAAAAACAAATGACAAATGACTAATGACAAATGATAAATGACAAAATCCAAAATTTGCTATGACTCCCCAAGCTCCTACCATTTTTTCACTCCAAGCACCGAAGGATATTTCGCTCTCCGAAATAGACGCGGAACTTAATCAAATTTGGCAAAGCTACGGCATCACCGGTGAAGACGGTGGGCTTCCGGCTGCTACTCGGGCCACGACATTTACCTTAGTTGTTTACGAACCAGAAGAAACCCAGTATCTATTAGCTGCTTTGGGTTTTTACAACGGCCCGATTGATGGGATTTTAGGGCCGCAAATGGACACGGCGCTCCGACAAGTCCAGAAAAAATATGGAGTGCCGGAAACTGGCACAGCAACGCCTGAAACTCTGGCTGTATTACGGGAAGAATTTTCCAAACGTCAGGGAGGGGCCACAGGAGATAGTGCTGGTACTTATAGTTTAAATGCAGCAAGCCCCAGAATTGCCGATGAGATCGCCCTTCGCAACCCTTGCCGTATCATTGCTCTGTTTCCAATTGCTGGGGAAGATGAAGGGGTCAAAGCTCAAGTTTCTGCCTATTGCCCCATCCAAAAGCAATCATCAAGTACACTTATCTGTTGTGAATATATAACTCTTAGTGGCACTGCTGCTGCTTTAGAACGGATAGGCGGGATGATTCCGGCATTATTAATTGGTGGCTTGCCGAAGTTTCTCTGGTGGAAAGCAACACCAGACCCTAACAACCCTCTATTCAAACGACTAGCAGCAGTCTGCAATAATGTAATTGTAGATTCTTGCAACTTTAACGAGCCAGAAAGCGATTTACTCAGCCTGCAAGAGTTGGTAGAAACTGGCGTGCCTCTAGCTGACTTGAACTGGCGTCGTCTTGCATCATGGCAAGAACTGACAGCTGAAGCTTACGACTCACCCCACCGTCGCGCAGCCCTGAAAGAAATTGACCGAGTAACAATTGATTACGAAAAAGGTAACCCCGCCCAAGCTTTGCTTTTTTTGGGTTGGCTAGCGAGTCGATTGCAATGGCAGCCAGTTTCTTACCAAAAGGAAAGCGGAGATTATGACATAACTCGAATTCGCTTCGTGGCCCAAGACCAACGGCAAGTAGAAGCCGAGTTAGCAGGAGTCCCCGTGGCTGATGTTGGTCAGATTATGGGCGACTTGATTGCCTTGCGTCTCAGCTCAACAAATCCGCAAGCAGACTGTGGTACGGTCATCTGCTCGGAAACTGGTGGTTGTATGCGGATGGAAACACACGGCGGTGCTCAATCCGCAGGTCTATTTCAACAAGTGAGTTCACTTTCGGAACAAAAGGCGGAAGCATTGCTCAGTCAGCAAGTACAACGCTGGGGTCGTGAGTCACTTTTTGAAGAAAGTCTGGTAGTAACAGCGAAGATTTTCAAACTGGATAATAATTAAATGATGTAATGGGGATTAGGGACTCTCAAGAGTGGGTAAAGGTAAAGGGATGGTTTTTCCCTTTAACTCTTTCCCTAATCCCTAATACCCATATCCAGTACCCGACAATACTCAATCCTATGGCTTTAGTCATTGCAGGAGAACGTAGTGGGGTGGGCAAGACAACAGTCACGCTCACCCTTTTAGCATCTTTGCGCCGTCGTGGTGGACTGGTGCAATCTTTTAAGGTAGGCCCAGACTACATTGACCCGATGTTTCATCAGCACGTTACTGGCCGTGCTTGTCGGAATTTAGATCCGGTGCTGACTTCAGAAGCTTACGTTCAAAAATGTTTTGCTCGTCATAGCCAAGAGAGTGACTATGCTTTGGTGGAAGGGGTGATGGGGTTATTTGATGGTGTTTCGTCATTGGTCATTAGTGATTTGTCATTTGTAAAAAACAAAGGACAAATGACTGACTTTGCCAGTACGGCACACATAGCCAGACTGTTAGATTTGCCTGTGGTATTGGTGATTGATTGCAGTCGCTTGTCTGGTTCTGTAGCAGCGATCGCCCACGGCTATCGCTGTTTTGATCCCCGAATTAAAATGGCTGGGGTAGTACTCAATCGTGTAGGAAGCGATCGCCACCTCTCGCTACTCAAAGACTCCCTAGAACCCCTACAATTACCTATTCTCGGTGTACTGCGGCGTCAGGATAATATCACAATTCCCGATCGCCATCTGGGTTTAGTCCCCACAGCAGAACTACCCCAACTCAATGCTTTAATTGATCGCCTTGCCGATTTAGGAGATACTTGCTTCGACTGGCAACGTTTATTACCCCTATTAAAATCAGAACCATTTCCCCCCTCTCCAACTCCCCCACCCTCCCCCTCCTCTGTTAAAGTTGCAGTTGCCCGCGATCGCGCTTTTAATTTCTATTACCAAGACAATCTCGATTTGCTGCAACAGTTGGGTGCAGAATTAGTTTTCTGGAGTCCTTTGGAAGATACTCAACTACCACAGGGTATCCAGGGAATGTATTTTGGCGGTGGTTTCCCAGAAGTTTTCGCTCAGCAACTTGCAGAAAACATCAGCGTTCGGGATCAAGTTAAAAGAGCAATTCTTGCAGGAATGCCTGCGATCGCCGAGTGTGGAGGATTGATGTATTTGTGCGAGCAAATTGTCGATTTTGAAGGTAAATCTTGGTCAATGGCGGGAGTTTTACCGACATCCGCTGTAATGGGTGGACGTTTAACTTTGGGGTATCGTCGCGCAGTAGCTTTGCAAGATAATTTGCTAGTAACAGCTGGTACAAATGTTTATGGGCATGAGTTTCACCGTTCTCAATTAACCTCAAATCCTCATCAGCCCTTGTTTGAAACTTATCGCTACGATTGTGAGGAAAATATGGGACGCGAAGGATGGAGTTTGCCTAGGAATGTTCAAGCCTCTTATATTCATCTACATTGGGGAGAAAGTGTAGATATTCCACAGCGATTTCTTAAGCAATGTCTAGATATTAAACTAAATCCTGATGAGTCAAAATAATTCATAGTTGATAATTAATAATTCATAATTTAAATCAGTTAATGAAAATATTGAATGAAAAATTGACTAGATCATTTTCAACAATTTTTAGCAAACACCGCGTCATTTGGGCTGTTTTACTCCTTTGTACAGCACTGGTGGTAACGCTAGTGCTGTCCCTCTCTCAAGGAGCAGTACCCTTTAGTATCTCCGAATTTTGGCAAGCAATTTTGCACAAAGGCGATAGCGTCAAACAGACAATCCTCTGGGATTTGCGTCTCCCGCGCATTATCGCGGCTCTCATTGTCGGCGCAGCGTTGGGAATGTCAGGAGCATTGCTACAAGGCATGTTACGCAATAGTCTTGCTGATCCATTTATTCTTGGCATTTCAGCGGGTGCAGGACTAATTGTCATTCTCATGATAGTGTTGCAAGTATTCCCAGTAGCGATTCCGCTAGCAGCGTGGATGGGAGCAATTTTGACTTCAGCGATCGTCATTTTGCTCGGTCGTGCAGGGTCGGGAATTTCGGTTGAGCGGTTAATTTTAGGCGGAGTGGCTGTAAGCGCTTTATTTGGTGCAGTACAAAGTACATTGCTCCTACTAGCTGAAGATGGTCAAATTCAAATTGCGCTGAGTTGGTTGGTTGGTACTCTCAATGGGCGGGGTTGGAAAGAAATCTCAACGGCTGGCCCTTACATTATTGTCGCACTGCTAGGCGGATGTTTACTGGCGCGATCGGTGAATGTGCTGGCGTTGGGAGACGATATGGCTGTGGGTTTAGGGGTTTCATTAACGCGATCGCGTCTTTTAATTGGTGGTATCGCTACCTTATTAGCCGCAGGCGCAGTTAGTATTGGCGGCTTGATTGGGTTTGTCGGTCTTGTCGTTCCTCACGGTGTCCGCCTCATTGTCGGTACAGATCACCGCTTTGTTTTACCACTTTCAGCTCTAGCGGGTGCATGGTTACTCACCTTTGCAGATTTACTCTCCAGACTAGGAGCAGTAGAACTACCAGTAGGTTCCGTCACCGCTTTACTAGGTTCCCCATTATTTATCTGGTTACTTTATCGCCGTTCTGCTGGGTTTAATAAGTTATGAATCGAAAATCATATTGCATTAAATTTTGTCCATATCTCTTAATTACGAATTACGAATTACGAATTACGAATTAGTAGAAAATGCCCCTCGAACTGCAAAATCTCACTGGTGGTTACGCCGCAGTCCCAATTGTCCAAGATGTTAACCTGACTCTGCAAACAGGAGAATGGTTAAGTTTAGTTGGTGCTAATGGTTCTGGAAAGTCTACATTACTCAAATTGTTGAGTCGTATTCTCTCACCTCAACAGGGAACAGTGCTACTTGATGGCAAAGCAATTCACTCTCAACCACCGAATTTAGTTGCACAAAAATTGGCGTTATTACCGCAACAACAAACGGTTCCTGTTGGGTTGACAGTGCGGCAATTAGTAAGTTTAGGACGCACGCCACATCAACCCTGGTGGCAATGGGAATTAAACGCCGAAGATTGGCAAAAAGTTAAAGTTGCAATTCAAAAGACGCAACTAGAAAAATTGAGCGATCGCCTAGTCGAACAACTTTCTGGCGGTGAAAGACAACGCGCTTTTTTAGCTTTAGCACTGGCGCAAGAACCAAAGGTATTACTATTAGATGAACCCACAACTTATTTAGATATTAACTATCAACTACAACTCTTAGAACTACTTAAAAATCTGAATCAGCAACAAGAATTAACCATTGTCACAGTTTTACACGAATTGAATTTAGCGGCTCGCTATAGTTCCCGCATCGCTTTATTAAAACAGGGTCATCTTTGGGAAGTTGGCACACCAGAAAAAGTTCTCAATCCAAACACTATAGAGCAAGTATTTGGTGTAGAATCTGTGATTATTCGCACGCCTGTTGGTTTACAAGTTTGTGCGATCGCTGCTATATAAATTTCAGGTAATACTCAATCCCTAGTTTATATACCTTTAAATCCCATACCAGTTTCTATTTCTTGTTTTGCTTGATTAGAGTTAACTTTGCTCAAAGCAATACGAGAATTTTGACGCCGAATACCAACCTGACTTAAAAATATGCCAACTAAAATTAAACTACCGCCGATATATTGAGCGAATGTAGGAGCATCGCCCAGTATTAAATAAGCTGCCAATATACCTACAATTGGGACAAAAGAGCTAGCTAAGGAAGCAGCAGAAACCGTAGAAGCTCTCAAGCCCTTGATCCAAAATGACTGACCCAATACCACAATTAAACCACCATAGAGCAACATCCACCGCCACAAAAAAGGTGAGAACGCATCCATAAAATGGTCGCTTCCATAGAGTATTAAAGCAAGGAAGAAAAATATTACAGTTCCTAGGGCAGTACGAAAGATACTATAGATTCCCAGAGGAACATGAGAGATTTCTCCTTTGCTAATAATTGTGGCAGCAGATGAAGCCACTGCTCCTGCTACTGCCAAAAGTTCTCCGATACCCACACTGAAACCTCCCATGTTCATCATGGCTTCCCCTGGAGGCTGAAGAATAATAGTTAGAGTAACACCGAAAAAGGCTGCGATCGCTCCCACAATTTCCCAAAGATTCACCCGTTCCCTCAGCAACCAAATGGATAAAGCCAAAGTTAAAGGGAGTTCTAATCTGCCAACCAAAATCACATTATTAACCTTAGTCAGCGCCAGCGCTTGGAAAATTAAGCCAGGTGCGATCGCTCCTGATAAAATTGCTACTGCTGTTAGACTGAACCAATCTTTTTTTGACAGTTGCATCAAAACCGTTTTATTCCACTGTCGCCAATAGATCAGGATCAAAATTATCAAGGCGCACAGATTCCCCACAAACAAAACATTACATAAAGAAATCGGATTCCGACCACTGATAAAATGTTGAGTGCCGATTTCTGTGAGCTTGCGTGTAACTGCGCTAGATGCTCCAAAAATCAGAATTGCTAACCATAGATAAGTTTGACCTGGAATTTTATAGATAAGATGATGTCGTTTTCTTGGTCTAGTCACAATCACATTACTACTATGAAAATACTGTTAACTATACTCGGCTTATTTTATTAAATGATTAGATAGATATAAGAAAACACTGAAAATAGACTGAGAAATCAAAATATCATACTTATCTGAGAATATGCTGAATTAAAACTGAATATTCCCAAGGGATAAATTCAGACAATCTCTGGCTTTGTTTCATACAAGCTTCAGTACTAAGTGCGATGCTTTGGTTATTCGAGATCAAAGATCAGGAGTCATAAATGAAACTTGCCTCATCGCTACTTACAGGTATCGCCCTAGCTGGAATGTTGACAGTTTGGGATGTTCCGCTTCAGGCTGTAAATCCTTCATTAGTTCGAGCATCAGCCGAGGAAATGAAAGATGTTACGGGTTTAACTGCTCAACAAAAAATTGATATGCTCATCAAGAACAAAGGTAAATTTGGTAGCGGTGATCAGCTACGTCGTTTCTTTTTTGGTGATCTTGAACCGATCGCAGTTCAACCTGGTGGTGCAGGAATGGTAGTCAACCTTTACAATAAAGCTAATAATATAACGATCGCTTATTGTGCAACTTACGATGTAGTGGTTGCAGTGAAAAATGGTAGAGTCAATAAGTTTGCTGCTAGTGAAGTCAAATAATTCCTAGTTATAAGTTGTAACTACCCATAACAAAAGCGCCCCTCCTTATTTGCAAGAAGGGGCGCTTTTATGACTATTTAACCGACTCTTAATATTAATCCTCAATCGGTGCATTAGGCGCTGTTGCATCAATCTCGGCTTGCGACAAATTAGGAATTGTCCAGTTCATTTCACCAACTCTGATCACTTTGGCAGGAGTAACATTGAATTCTACAGCGTTCGTGTCTGGATTGGTCTTAGCTACCAGCTGAGTTCCATCTACAACTTTTATAGCTAGGGGTTCCGCCAGTTCTTGGTCTTGGATATTCGTAGCAGTGAAACCAGCAACTTTGCTACCACTTGGCAGATAAACACCATCACAGTCCCAATCATTATCTGTGATCTCACCATTTCCTAGGAAATAAAGAGTATTTCCTTGAGATGCTTTTTTGGGTTTATGAGCGTAGACAGCCAAAGTCTTCCCAGTCTCATTGCGGCATTGTGCCCAATCTTGTGCCGTCTCTAAAACGTACTTTTGCAGTTTCAAATCTCCCAATTTCTGCTCAATTTCTTCCGGCGTGTATTCATAATCGCCGGGTTCATCTTTGCTCTTTAAGAGGTTATTAATCGCTTGAGTTACCTCGGTGTAGTCAGAACCCTGAGTTAGGTTTGGTCTATCAGCCCAAGAAGGTTGAGCAACCACCAAATTCACCAGAAGTACTAAACCAATCAGAGCAATTTTGAAGAGTTTCATGATCTTTCTCCTTTTGAGGATGACAAAATATTTTCAACTGAGAAAACTTTAATAGATAAGACAGTTGGCGTTAATAGGTTCTAGTAGCATTATTAGCAACTTATCTTGCAATTATTCATAGATGATTATCTAGGAAATTCCATGTCTGAAGATGTTGCAGCTTGCCCATTTATCCCATAAAGTTTGACTATTACCATTAAGAACAGGCAGCTTGCCGCTAAAGCAATTGGATTTAGTGAAGCGCTGTCTATAATAATAAACATACCTAAGCCAATCAATACAAAAGGCACAAGACTGTTGCCATAACGAGTTAGCAGATTGGATATTGCAGGCTGGCAAGTCAGTTTGTAAGTTACGTAGCACCAAACTCCAACTAATAAAAGAAAGAGTGCAATAATTACCAGCAAATTAGAGAGAGCACTATTAGCAAACAATGGCATATAAATACTCACATTATCACTGCCATTAGCAATGGTAATAGCCGCCACACTATAAGCTTGGGGAGATAAAAAACCAGCCAAAGGAGAGGAATGAAAAAACTCAGTTTCCGATTGTGTGTCAGACGGCGCTTCCGTTTCTGAATTGAGTAGACGGCTTAACCCAACTGTGATGGGTACTAAACCTAAAAGACCAATCCAATGAGACGGTAAAATCAGGCCTCCCAAAAAACCAGCCAAGCTGGCAATGACTAGAGTACAAAAGCCTAAATACTGACCAATAACGATGTGCCGACGACGGAAGGTTGCATTCACCTGAGAAAACAACAGTGTCAGGATGACCAAATCATCCAGATTTGTGGCGATAAAAGCTGTGATTCCTGTGGGAATTGCAGTGACGAGTCCGTTCATTTCTATCTCTCCTCAATCTTCATGCTGGCGCTGTCTGAACTAGCGCCGATTAATGTCTGCAAGTGCTTAGATGCTACTTGGTGTAGTATTTCCAATTCAATGATGGGCTGTGCCTGTTCGCAATTCAGTAGAAAATTTCTAACTTCACTCTGGAAACCTTATTTCATCAAAGCAAATATTCTTTTTTATCAAAATGCTTAAATAATGGTTCTGATTAAGAGTGAGAGAGTCTAGAGCTTAACCTAAAGATGTATCGAGTAAAGTAAAATTCAGACTCTCTTGCTATTGAACAGATAACACGAATGTGGCTCACTTTTATCGACCAGTAAACTTTTCAAAAACTTTGTTATTATCACTAATTTGTTGGTCATTATTGAAGGGTTTATTACCAGAATTTCCTTTGGCGAATTTGGCATTAGTTTGGACATGGAGTCCTGGTAATACACTCACTTTAAACTCTTTAGTCTCTTTGGAATCAGGCACTAAACTTACTTTAAGCTCATAGAGCACTCGCTGCTGTTCTTTAACAATTTGAGTCAGTTCGTTTAGCTGTTGAGTGTGTAAATCATTTAATTTTTCATGGAGCAGTTCAATATTTTGTCCAGCTCTTAAATTCACTTGGTGGTCAATTTCGACTTTTTTGCGATCAATTTCAGATTGACGATTTTGACTCATCAAAACAACTGGAGCTGTATAGGCTGAGGCAAATGAAAATACTAAATTTAGCATCATGAATGGTGACTCATCCCAGTGAGGAACCCCAGGTATGGCATTTAAACCAACCCACCCCGCTAAAACTACACTTTGACCAATCAGAAATCCCCAAGAACCTACTTGCGCTGCTAGTTTATCAGCAAGGCGCTGCCCGCAAGTCAAATTTTCAGTAGAGGTATCTTGATCTGCTGATTGTTGTGTCTCAATAAGATGAGGCTTATGAACTACTTTTGTATCAACATTGTTTGACAATACTCTTTTTGTGGGATTCATGTTGCACCTCTTGGCGTCATTTAGGTCTGTGTTTAACCTTATGACCTTTAATGTACGCTCCTTAAACGATAGAAGCAAATATTCTTTTTTTTCTAAACGATAGATAAAAGTGATGAATAGATAAAAACCTACCCTAAGACTGATCCCCAAATTAGCGATCGCTCCTACGCAAAAATATTCATTGAAATTTAGAACGTGAGATATAAGAAGACAAGAGATAATACCTGCTTGTCTACCCATATCTCAAACCAGGAATCAATTAGTCTTGCTTTCAAAAGCAGAAAATAACAAGAGGATTAATGGGTTTCTTGTGTCTGTGTGTCGATAATTGCACTCCAGTCATCGTTTTTTACAGCAGCTTCGAGTTGATGTCGGCGTTCGGCTTCACTTACATCTATTGTTTCTGACTCTTTAGAAAGCGTTGTATCAGCCATTGCTTTCCGCAATTTTAACTTTTTCTCTTCGTAGGCTTGGCGTTCCGTCTCTGACATGGCCGCCTTAGCAACTTCGCCTACCGTGCTGGCCCACATTCCGCTTTCGGAAGCATTACCAGCTGGTGTGCTGTCGAGTTCTGCTATCCACGCATCTCGCAAATCTTCCATTTCTTGACGCTTTGGAAACTTGAATGTTTGCACGCGCACAAAAGCACATTTTTGCTCACCATTTTGAGCGACATGACCGTTTAGGGATAGCAACACATTCCGGGAATAGCCAATGTACTGCGTGCAACTTTCTGTATCCAAAACTGCGTAAACACCTGCAATTTTTGCATTTTGAGCAGCTGCACACCAAACCGCAAGGGGCATGATTTCAACCCCATTATTTGCCAATTCATGGGTTATGCTCACCTCAGTGGTGGTGTGTTCGTTGTCGGAACTATACAAAAAATCATGTAGTCCACGATGATTTGTGGGGACATTTTGGTGTTCAATTGATAGATTGTTCTCAGTTTCCATTGCAGTTGCTCCGTATGCAAGAATTAGGCGATGCCTTCGGCGGCAAGCTACGCAAATATATGCCTTTAAAATATTGAAGCTTAAATCTACTCACATCCCCAAGTCTTTTATTCTTGAGGATTGTTCCAGAGCAAAAATACCAACATGCGTTACCTTAGTCTAAAAAACGCCACTTATGAATCAATTGAGTTCTAAAAATTGGATGTTTATTAAACAACGACTGACTCCTTATTTGTTTTTATTACCCGCCCTAGTTATTTTGGGGCTAACTGTCTTTTGGCCTGCACTGCAAGCGTTTTATCTCAGCTTTACCAGCTACGATGATCTTGCTCAACCGCCGCAATGGATAGGTCTTGCTAACTTCTTTCAGCTTTGGAAAGATGCAGTTTTTTGGAAAACTTTAGAAAACACTTTTTTATATCTTGTGGGTGTAGTACCGATTTTGGTAATTGCTCCTTTAGGACTGGCAATTTTAGTTAATCAGAAACTACGGGGAATGAATTGGTTTAGATCTGCATACTACACCCCAGTGGTGATTTCAATGGTAGTTGCGGGGATAGCTTGGAAATGGCTGTATGCAGAAAACGGCTTACTCAATCAGTTCCTCAAAACTTTGGGTATTTTTCCAGAAGGTATTCCTTGGTTAACTAGCCCAGCTAAGCTTTTTGGCATTGTACCAATTTCTCTTGCCAGTGTGATGGCTGTGACTGTGTGGAAGGGACTAGGCTACTACATGGTAATTTATTTAGCGGGATTGCAATCAATTCCTGCTGATATATACGAAGCCGCAGCCATTGATGGCTCTGATGGTATCCGCAAACACTTGGATATTACCATACCTTTGATGAAGCCGTATTTGGCATTAGTGGCGGTAATTTCAGCTATTTCTGCCACCAAAGTGTTTGAAGAAGTATACATCATGACCCAAGGGGGGCCACTCAGTAGCTCGAAAACAATTGTTTATTATTTATATGAGCAAGCTTTTAATAATTTAGAAATTAGCTATGCATGTACAATTGGGCTGGTGCTATTTTTGATAATTTTAGGGTTATCGATTTTGCGATTATTGATTAATCAGCAAGGAAGCGATAATATTACAATCTAATTTAGCTGTTGGTGGCTCAAACAGACAGCAGAAAATTTTAGCGATCGCCTACATTTTGAATTGCAGCACCATATTGCTAGAAGTGCCAGATAATACTCTGTCGAACTCACGTTAAATCTAATCGAGATACAATCTTTAACATAGCTGAAACTCTATTTTTGTTCTTATAAATTTGAGTTTCAGCTTTTTTTGCGATTTAAAAAATTTCTCTTCATTATCGTTATTGATTTCATTGTCAATAAATCCTGTGGTATTTCAAACCTCTTAATTCTTCAAACCTTTATCTGTTATGATTTTCAGCCTTTATATCCTATAGAACTCACGTTAGCCTCAATCCCCAATACAAATGAATACCTTGGGAAGAGAGATCCATATTGCCCTAAAATTCTACACGGGGAGTGAAGCTGAATACTCCCATAATTCACTGTTAGCGGAGGAGTTTTTTGTGGACTTATCTCGTATTCCTGCCCAACCTAAACCAGGTCTAATCAACGTTCTGATTGAAATTGTCGGCGGGAGTAAAAATAAATACGAATACGACAAAGACATACAAGCTTTTGCTCTAGACCGGGTACTTTATTCCTCGGTACAATACCCTTATGACTACGGCTTTGTGCCCAATACCTTGGCCGAGGATGGCGATCCACTGGATGGTATGGTATTAATAGATGAGCCAACCTTTCCAGGCTGTGTTATAGCCGCAAGACCAATTGGATTCCTGGAGATGATTGACGGCGGCGATCGCGATGAAAAAATCCTTTGTGTTCCTGACAAAGATCCCCGGTACGCTCAAATAAAGTCCCTGAAAGACTTACCGCCACACCGCTTAGCTGAAATTGCCGAATTTTTCCGCACTTATAAAAATTTGGAAAAAAAGGTAACTGAGATTCGCGGCTGGCAAGATGTTGAAGAGGTTATGCCTTTAGTAGAAAAGTGCGTAAAAGCCGGTAGTGAAAAAGGTCGGGATTCTGATTCTCAAACTACCTGAACAAACCTTCAACAAAAGTCAGGCAAAAAGAAAGCACAAAACTTTACTTAACTTGACTGTAGCTCAATTGCCACAGAACCCATAAACGCAATGCAGCGCACGCTCCTTTTGGCAAAAATTCACAACTGTACTCTCACCGGGGCAAATCTCCACTATGTGGGTAGTATCAGTATCGATCAAATCCTCTTAGAGAAATCTGGCATCTTACCCTATGAGCAGGTACAAGTAGTAAATAATGCCAATGGCGAGCGCTTTATTACGTATGCGATCCCGGCTCCTGCCAATTCAGGAATAATTGAATTAAATGGGGCTGCGGCACGTCTAGGCATTATTGGCGATCGCTTGATTATAATGACTTACGGGCAGTTCACTCTAGAAGAGTTAAAAGGTTACTCTCCTACGGTAGTCATTGTGGATGAAAAAAATCGGCTGTTGGAAGTCCGGCGCTACAATGACCTGCTCAGCGAGGTCTAAATTCAAGGAAAATGTCAAATTTTGAGTTGTCGGGTTCTCAGAGTTACCTAACTGAAAAGTCAACTAGCCTGCTAAATAACCTATCGGGTGAATTTATTGTGCAATTCTGGGGTGTACGGGGTTTAATTCCCACCCCAGGTAGTAACACTAGTTGCTATGGTGGCAATACAGCTTGTGTAGAAATGTATGTAGCCGGGAAACGCTTAATTTTTGATGGCGGTACTGGCTTACGCATACTGGGTAAAACTTGGCAACAGCAACAACCGCTGGAAGCTCATTTATTTTTTACCAACTCCCAATCAAATCGTATTCAAGGGTTTCCCTTTTTTGCCCCTGCATTTATTGCGGAAAATTGCTTCCATATTTACGGTACAGCTGCTTCAAATGGAGCCTCAATCAAACAATGCTTGTGCGACCAGATGCTCCAGCCACACTTTCCTTACCCTTTGCAGGTAATGCAGTCGGAATTGCAGTTTTATAACCTGACTCCAAACAAGGAAGTGAAATTAGATGATGTCACAATTACAGTAGCGTTGATCAATCAAACTCAGCGGTCAGTTGGCTATCGAGTGACCTGGCAGCAATATAGTGTTGCCTATGTTACAGATTTGCACCAAAATACTGATGAAGTAGAGCGAGATCAGATTTTACAGTTTATTAAAGGTGTTGATTTACTGATTGCCAATGCTACCTACACTCCGCCAACAGCTCACAACCACGACTCAGCCGATTTGCATTGGCAAACTGCGGTGAGTGTGGCTCAAAGTGCTGATGTACAACGCTTAGTAATCACTCATCACCATCCAGATGACGATGATGATTTTCTTGACAAGGTTCAAGTCGAAGTTAAATCTGTATTTCCCAAAGCATTACTAGCTCGTGAAGATTTGGTGTTACCTGTGAGTGTATGATATACAAAAGTTGAAGTCGAAAGCCCACCAGCATCAACAAAGAATCAGGCATTTGTTTAATACCTGATTTTTATGGGTATTTTAAGCATTATTCCTTATAGATAAATTCAACAATATCTTAAATATGCAAACAATATTTTGATATTGTATTTTAAAACGAATGTTGAAAGTTGGCAATTTAAGGAAACATAAGCTACTACCACGCTGATTGTTTCTTGAACACAACCTTTTACCAGCTTACTGTTAGTTTTTTTTAACATAAATGTTAAATCTGTACCAAAATTTTCACTTCCTCAAGTTGTTGCTTTAACCAAGCAGAAAATAAGTTTCCTAGAATCTTACAGCGCAGCGGTTCGTTTAATTGAGGTTGAATTATTTCTTCAACCCAAATGAGATAGATTCCTTTCTGTGTTACCATTGGCTTGAGAACTTGCGGTGGATGGGCAGCAAAAACATAAGTTGCAATCTCCGGTCTAAAATTGCTACGGTATTGTATCCCGCAATATCCGTTAACGCGGCGTAATTCTGGATCTTGTATGTATTGGCGGGCAATCTCTTGAAAACTAATTTTGTTTTCTTGTAGCGCATAAAACAGTTTCCAAGCCAAATCCTCGTCATCTAAAATAACTTCATAAGTGGCAGATGCGGCATAATCAAGCTGGTGTTCAAAAAAAAATGGCTCAACTTGCTTCGCAAATAAATAATTTGCCAGCTTTTCAGAAAGCAGGTTAATTTTGGCTAATTCTTTAAACTCATCCAGGGAAAGATAATTTTCTTGTAGCCATAGCCATGTATCTTCAGCTTTGACAAGTTTTTTAGTTAATCGTATGTTGTCTACTGCCTGCTGAAGCTCTGCTTTCTCGATTATAATACCTGCTTTATCGGCAGCATCGGTAATAATTTTACGAGTAGCTATTGCTTCAATTATATCTGGAATTTGGCAGAAAAGTTTGATTTGTTGTATGATGTCTAGCTCAGAAAAAATAAATAATTTAGTCATCCTTTAACTCCGATAACTTTAAAAAGTATTTATTATTCAATTACTAACAAATAAAGATATCAGCTCACTCTAGAAAAATTTTTAGCCAGAAGCTATTGAGTTCTCATCGCAAACTAGACCTTTAGGGAAGTTGTAGGTCGCTGATAGTAATCTCAGAATTTTGGGTATCGTCAGTTTCTTGTTTAAGGCTATTATTATTATTTCTTTGTTTCGTAGACAGTCCCATTTGTTTGAGTAGACGACTGATGTGGCGTTCAGTAATTTGAATTCCAATTTCACTTGCTAAATGTTTACTTAACCATTGTGCTGTCCAGCAGTGAAATGGATAGCCATATTCACGAGGGCTATGGTTTACCAATTCCTTCAAGCGTTCGAGATATTGCTCGTTAATACTTTTCGGTCTGCCTATTGGTTGCTCTTGCCATTGGTGAGCTAAACCAGCTTTTGCTACACCCATCCAGTATCGCGCCATATGGTAAGAACAGCCTAATATTTCACAAATTTGGGTTGGAGATTTACCCTGATCTGCTAGTAACATAATTTCGATGCGACGACGGTATTCTGGTTGTAAATTTGCTTGGAGATTTTTCAGCAAAAATTTTCTCTGAAAAGGCGTTAAAAACTTGCTCTTATTAATGTCGTATTTTTCAAAATATTGAAATTTATCTTCATTGTATGACATAAACAGTACAAGGTTTAGATAGCTATTAAATGGTGATTGATTAAAAATATTCAAAGTTCATTTATTTTACTATTCGCCATTGAATGAATTGATATAGCAACAATACTTTTTGACTATTTATTTGATTGGCTTTAATGTTATTAAAGTGTTTTTGGCAAACACATCTGTAAATAGTATTAAAGAAATTATTCCAATTCTAGTTTAAATCTATCTTAGGAAATACTTTTAATATAAGTTTATTTGTTGATAGCAGTTCAAAATATCCTACATATAAAAAGTAGGTGATTTATAGTGAATATAATATTAAACCAATGTACTACATATATAAATATATAAATGACAATTTTCCTTTTAAATAGTTCTCAATCTAAACTAAATACTTTGGACTAAGAACACTTGATAAAGAACAATCACGAGTAAATAAACGATTTAATATGTTTTAACCTATTAGTTAGTTCAAAAACAGGCTAATTTTAGCCTTAGAGGATGTTTTAAAAGTTGATGAAATTTATTGTCATTCTGTTCTTGCAGCTTTCCCACAGGGTACGTAACGTTAGCAGAGCCTCTCGCAGACAAGTGGAGTGTACCACGTGGGGGTACACTCCGCTACGGAATTTGCGCTCATTGGGGTATAGAAAATCGCCTTCATTGGTCAAGGTTATTGACTTTCTTGTCAATGCGTAAGTTCTAAATTTCTAACTCTAATGGTGCATAAATATTTTTAGAGTTGAAATTGAGGTAAGGACGTTGCAATTCAACGCCTTGTAAGTCGAAGTGTTTGAAAATCAAAGCCATCCGATTTTCTTTTGATTCATCTCCTTGTTGCCAAGCCTCGAGCAAACTATTGGTAACAATTTGACAACGATTTAAACCAAAACTTTCTTTTTGAGTAAATTTATTATCTGGTTCTTCGGCCAAAGCAAGTCCTGGTGCGAGCAATTTTGTGAACAGTGGCACTTCCTTGCTGAAATGCGATTTATATTTAGCATAGAGAGATTGTAATACTTGCCGAATAACTGCATAGTTGCTTTTTTCAAAGTAAAGCACTGCTGTATCGTAGCGCTCATAGTCTGAAGGATTATATAGTGCTTTAAAAGTGAAGGGAATGAATATGGTATTTAGTTGGTGTGTTAGGTTGCCCATAATCGCAACTGCACCTTCAGGACTTAAATTAAAGTAGACGCGCACAAGGGGCGAATCGATGACTGTATCAGCACGACTTAACGCTCCTGCATTGCCAACTGCCATGTAAAAACCGTTTTGCACCAGATTAGGAGGCATCCTAATAGCAATCAGGTCGCCAGCGATCGCATATTGCTCTGTGCCTTGGAGATAGCGATCGCGCTCTATATACACAGTCAAATCGTCCTTTTTCACTGCCAGAATATCATTGCTCTCTTCCTTTAGCACTTGCCAATCTGGGTCAAAATAGCCTTTACCTTTATTGGATAAGTGTAATCGCTCATAAAACTCCACATCTACTCCCAGGAAAGTATTGTTCTCTAGATTCTGAGACATTGTTGAATCCATTGGCTCTGCATCTAGAGCAAGAAAAGTTCGGGCAGCACCGTTATAGTAGATCCCGTAGAGAAAATGGCACAATTGTGAATTAAGAAACTTGTGCTGAACGTTTAAGGGTAATTGCTGAAAACGGAGTACTACCTCATCTGGAAGTTTTAAAGGTTTGTAATCTGGATGGTGAATACAAAAGTTAGATTGAATCTCAACTTTACTGGCTATATCTTCCAGAGTCGTTAGTAATTGTTTACTCGATGTATCTGATGTTTGCAATACAAGCGAATTTAGCAATTGCATAATTTGTTACCTGTAACTAAAATTACTTAAACAAGCGCAAAGCTTTATGGTGAGTTAGTTCAAAAACTGAAATGCCGAACACAGTTTGGATTGATTGTTCTGGACGGCATAACAAAGTCTTAGCAACCTGGAGCATACAGATCTCCAAATTGCCAAAGGTTTTTTGATGCTGAAGCGTTGCCAGAATTGCTTCAACCAAGGCTAGACCGGAAAATTGCACAACTCGCAGCAAAAAATCAGGACGGCGCTCCAAAATTTCTGGAAAGTTACTTAAATAAGCCTCTACCAGAGTAACAATCGAAGGCTGAAGTAGTTCTAGGGGAGTTGTAGCTAGGTGTAAAGACTCTTCGATAGCAATTGTTTTACTAGTAATCAAGCCATATAACCAGATTTGCAGGTAGCTAGCGATGAGTGTTCCTAAATCGCTAGCTGGATCTCCCCAATTTGATTTTTCCCAATCGATCAGGCGAATAATACTGTTAGCTGGTAGCAATGTTTGAGAAACTGTTTCTTCCCAATTATTGGCTAGTAGGATATTATTCAGCTTAAGATCATTATGAATCAGACAACAGGGTTCAATAGCATTGCTCAACTCTGCGATCGCCTGTTCCAGGCTAGAGTAACGTTGATAAAGCACAAAGAATTTTAAAGCATCGGCAGGATAGTTGCCAAAAATTTCTGGGGTCAACCGTTTTAAACTGTGAATCATCTCAAAAGCTTGGTTATTAAAGACTCCTGTACTAGATTCAAAAATTTCTTGATAATCTCGACGGTCTAAAGTGAAGCGATGAATTAAGGCAACTATTGCACTGATTGTGGTGACAATGGTGGTAGGAAAGATATGCTCTCTACTATAGAAATCTGCCAAATCGCGATAGTCTTTGAAATAATTAAAAACAATAATTGAATTCTCAGCATCAAAATAAAGTGCTTGCGAAAAGGAAGAAAGAATGTATCTAAAATCTGGAAAACTGCGTAACATTTTTTGAAATTGCCACTCTCTTAAAAATTCGCTTGACGTTTTTCCTTCACGGTTACGAGGCTCTTGCTTAACTAAAAGTTGACGACCCTCTGGCAGTGTTAGTAACAGGTTAAAGTTTTTAGCAGGTTTTAATTCAATCTTGCTTGGATACTGATTTTGTTCAGTACAGATACCCTTGTTAATCAAATACTCAAAAACATTTTTATTGCTTAATAAAAAAGACATATTTGAAACCTCATTTAAGCTTTAATCATTAGCAAAATAAAAACCATTAGTAAAATAAAACCCCGTACTCTCAAATAATTATTGATATTATTGGTATGCTAGTTAGTCTGAGCAGGATTAAGCCCTTAATTTCTTGATCCTGCTCTTAGTTGATTTGAGTAGGATTCAGTTTTTGATTGCTGAATCCTATTCAATAGCAAGACATACAGCATTTTTAAAATGAATAGACCACGCGCAGACCTCTCTGTATTGAAAAGTTCTGTTCGCAGGAAGCCAATGCACCCTGCGGGTTCGCGTAGCGTTCCGTAGGAAAGCAAGCTACAGACTTTTCGCTCTTACACTAAGAGAGGCTTTGAATTTTCCCCTTCTCTACTATGGAACTCGAAGCCCCCACAGAGTGGGAATTAGGGTCAGGGGTAGGGCGTCAGGTTTTTTGTAGTCTACTCAAGGGAAAATCGCTGTAGACTATTTCCTACCGGTCTGAACGGCACTAATTGATTTCACTAGGGATATAACATTCTGGATTGCATACACGCCTAGACCAAACTGAAGCAATCCATGAATGTTGGGGCCTTCTCCTCCCCGCAAAGCCATAGCATCTGTATCAGATAGGTCTTGTAGAAAGCTTTCAGAATCCATAAATAGTTCGGAACCAGCAGGATTCAATCCAGACAACTTGATATTTTCCATTGTTTTTACCTCAATTTAATTGGAATGAAGCAGTAGTATTTGCGTGAGATTAAGCTTTGATTACTTAACCTTACATTTGCAATTATTAGCCACTAAACTGCAATTTACAACACGATAAAATTGATTTATTCGACGTAAACTGACTAATTATGTCCTGTCAAAATTTTCAATATTCAAACTACTATTACACACCAGTATTGTTATTGGAAAATCCTGATTAATTAATCTAATTAGATTTTATTGAGGATGCTTTAATAATTAAAACCAGGCTTTGCGGTTATGCCTGCTAGTAGAAAATACAGGTCAAAATCCGCAACAATCATGTCGAAATGTCTCGCTAACGCATCCTCAAGATTCATAACAATGCCTATCTGTAGAGTTTGGGAAGGCAGTGTATGTTGCGGACAAAATTTAGAGACATAATTAGACAAGTTTTGTCTTTAAAAGGGGCGGATATAGTAAGTCTGTCACAAGATACAAAAGCCACGACTAAGAGGAAGCGATCGCATATACGGCATTGGATTAAACTAAACTACACCGTCACCAGAACAAATCGTTTACAAAACTAGATGTGAGACTTATAACCTCATCTGATCTGCGTTCGCTGATGAGTGTAATCTTCTACATTTTGTGTGCAGCCTGTACATAGCAAATACTGACAGATGATTTTTCAACTGGCAAACAGTGTACTATTTCGAGAATCGAAGATTGATAGCATGTAGGAGCGGATGAACCATAAACTCCAAGAATGAGTTTGTATTATGAAGACCGCTAACTATACCTCAGCGCTATAATATGTTAAACAAAAAATCTAAAATCCTAAAGGATCATAAACTAAAAATCTGAGTGACGATTGCTTTTTTTGGGAGAATGTTTTGATCTACTAAATTTACTGCTTGACTGAGTTCTTGGAGTTTACTAGCTACTGTGCCACTAGTTAATAATTCTGAGGCTTTGGCTATACCCGATCGCATATCTGGACAAATACCACTCCGCCATAAGTAAAACCCGCCATTCCACAAAGCTGTTTCCATCAGTTCGCCTGGATTACCAAGCAAAACTTGCTGCATATCTGCTACAAGTTCTTCGTTAGTGCCAAGGGGTACATTCTTGGTGGTAAAACCGTATTCACGCGGTACGAGGTGTAAGCGTTCTAATTCCTGGGGTGCTGATGAAGATAAACCAATAATTGCAGTGCGATCGCGCGGTAAGTCGCAACTACCTTCCAATCCCTTCACTAATGTAAATTTTGTTACGCCACGCAGTGCCAAAGCTACCTGAAACATCGCTTCCGTAGGAGGGTGAACAAACCCAGCAATTATATGAGCATCCCCAGCATAAGGACACCAAATTAACTCCATTGTCGCCAAAGGCGGACGCTTGCCGAGTTGATCACGGTATTCCCAAATGCTGTTAGTTAAGGGAAAATGCTGTGGTGTATAAACAAAGCCAATACCTGTTTGCTCAAACACCTGTTGGGTTTTTGTTAGTGGTAAGGTAGTCCAATCGATGCCTAAACCCTGCCAAATATCTATCAAGGGTAATCCATACTTTGTGGGCAAGCGATCGCCACCATGCATTACCACTGGTTGCCCAGACGCAGCTAAAATTAAAGCCGTTATTGGGGCAATGGGTGCAGTACGCGTTCTGCCATCATAAGGTAGACCCAAAACTATCGCCGGACGCGCAGAAGTGATTGGTTGCAGTTTTGGCCCTAGTTCGTCATAAGCATCCAACATACCCGCTAACTCTTCCCCAGTGGGACGCTTAATCCGATGGGCAATCAAAAATGCTCCAATCTGGGCTGGTGTTGCTTCACCTAACAGCATCATTTTTATAGCAGTGGCGGCTTCAGCACGAGTTAAATTCTCGCCTGTGTGGTTTCCACTGCCTACTTTTTGCAGAAGTTTTCTAAATTCATTGCTCATTTGTCCTTTGTCCCTTGTCCTTTATCCTTTTCCTATCTGCAACTAATGACTAATGACCAATGACCAATGACTAATGACACTTATGAAGCCGATCGCTGCTGGTTAAGTTGCAGTGGGATATTTTCTCGTACCAGTTGCCAAAAGTGCTTGATGGGGGGAATTTGCAGACGGTCTTGAGTTGTTACCATCACTACCCGACGAGTCAAACTTGAACTATCAGGTAAAGTCCCCGTACTATTACTGGCTAGGGGTCTGACTGCAAGGGTAGGGTCGCAACGTGCTTCGATTAGTGCTGATTGAGGTAGCAAAGCTATCAGTTCTCCTTGGCGCACTACTCCCCGGAAGGCGTCTAAAGTATTTACCTCTAAAGCCGCCTGAAGTTTAGCTTCCAGTCGCTCAAATCTATCTTGTATTAGACGTTGCATTCCATAACCATCTTTAAAAACCACTTGGGGGTAAACAATTAGCTCCGACCAAGGGATACATTCATATTTGGCTAAGGGATGATTGGCTGCGGTTAGGACTTCTATAGGTTCATCATAAAGTACTTCTACCACCATTTCTCTGCCAGTGGTTAAAAACCGATTATTCATTACAATTGCTAGATCTACTAATCCATCTTTGAGGACTTTAAGGGCGCGATCGCTACCTAATGAAGTCACCCGCAATTGTACATCTGGATAATCATGACAAAATTTTTGCAAAACTGGTGGTAGGTAAGCGGCACACATTGAGTGAATCGCTGCAATGCAGAGTTCTGGCTGTTTTCCTGCGATTAAATCTGCTAACTCGTCTGTGGCTGTTTGCCACTCTTGGCAAATTTTGCGGACGCGGGGTAGCAATCGTTCACCTGCTAGTGTCAACTTGGCGTGACTTGTTCTGTGAAACAGTTCTAACCCCAAATCTGCTTCCAATGCCTGGATTTGGCGACTGATCGTCGATTGGGTGACACTACATTGCCGCGCTGCTTGTTGAAAGCTGCCGGTTTGGGCGATCGCCAGAAAAGCTTGCAACTGCTCTAGTCGCATTTTTATGTAGCCTGAATTACATTTATGGCTTTCATTAAGTTAACGGTTTTTAATTTGTAATTTAGTCAAGTTTGTTACAAGTCATTTTGTCAAATTTATATAAATATAAATCAGGTTTTACTGACTTCATCGTCAATTATCCGCTTTGCTCAAGATTTTTTGGTAAATATCGCGGAAAATGGCTGTAATTTTGCTGATTTTTTCTACTTGGTTACAACTGAGTACGAAATTAAGCGGTTGTGCGTGATTTCACAATGCTTCTGCGTCTTATTCTTGGGTTTTTCCTGCATGATACTCAGCCATTGCTTCGGCCGCGAGTTTAGCAAGGGTATCCTTAGAACCTGCAAATGCTTTATCCTATCGAATTTCATCTTCGAGTTCTTTCCGCTTAACATACTTGCCTCTGATGCTTCCCTCCATTTGAGCAAAGTCATACTTAGAACGTAATTCGTCTTTCATTTCATTCTCAATTTCTTTGTTCATTCTCTTTGAGAGAATTTACCACTCTGCTAAAGCGATCACTACTCCTGTTTGCAAATCTGGTGTGAGTGTGGCGTTATTTGCTAACTGCTGCAATTGTTGATATGCGACTTCCTTATCTAGACTTTTCAGTGCGGCGATCGCGTGTAATCTCACCGATGCATTTGCATCAGCTAGTAGCGAAATCAATGGTTCAATTGCTTGTATGTTGCCTAACTGCCCTAATGATAGGGCGATCGCACTTTTGATGTTGACAATTTCTGTAGCTGGATGCTTTGATTGCAAGATTTCTAGCAAAATTTCTGTAGCTTGTTGAGTTAACTGCGGCTTTTGTACTCGTCCTAAAACTGTGACGATTTCCTGCCACATTGTCTCTGATAAGTTATGATTCAGTGCTTGTTGTATGTATTCCAAACCTGATGTTGTACCCATCCAACTTAAGGCGCGGATAATTTCGAGTTGCAGCTTAATTGGTGTATGAGATGATATCAATACCTGAAATAATTGCTTAGCAGCATCATCACAATTCATCCGCGAAAGGGCAACTGCTGCGGCACAACAAACCTCAAGGTTAAAGTCATAAAGCCTAGGTTGCAGTCTCGTCACTAAATTTAATTCTGCACATAAGTCAGAACGAAAACCTAAACCCATCACTGCTGCACGTCTAACAGTGGCAGCGACATCATCCAAAGCAATCAATAGCACTGGTGGCACACGTTCATCATGAAAGCTACTGAGGGCTTCAATTGCAGCGGTGCGGATTGCTGCTTGTGAATCTTGGACTACACTCAACAGAGGCGTGATGGTTTTTGGTTGCCGAATACAAGAGAGCGATCGCACTGCTAAAAGTCGTGTATCTTCTGCTGTTAGTAGTTCACAGAGTGCGGTGATCGCAACATTACCCATTTGCCCAAGTGCTGTTGTGGCGATCGCTTTGAGTTCTTCATTTTCATCGGTTTTCAACAATTCTACCAACGGCGCGATCGCATCTGGGTGCTGAAACTCGCCCAAAATCTTTGCTGCATACCAACGCAATTCTTCTTCTGCGTCTTCATCTTCTAAGATTTCAATGAGTGGTGGGATGGCAATATTTCCCAAGCTAGTCAACACCTTGGCAACTTCCCAACGTTGTTGAAAATCCCCCATCTCTAAAATTGAAACTGCTAATTTCAGAATATGTTCTCGATTTTTAACTATCTCTGAATGTCTAGAGTTTTGTCCCAAAACTAACTGTTGCAAATATTGAATCAGTGATGACCAATCAGCTGCATCGTATGCTATTTGGGCCTGCACCAAAAGCTGGTTGAAATTATTCACGACACTTTGCTTAAATTTGGAATTGTCTAGGTTGGCTTAACTACAACTGAATCACCCTCAATCTTAGCGGCGTAAGTTTTTAGCGGTGTTGTTGCTGGGCCTCTTTGCACTTTACCATCAACACCAAATTCCGAACCATGACAGGGACAAGTGAATTTTTTTGCCTCAGCTTGCCATGCCACTGTGCAACCTGCATGAGAACAAGTCGGGTTTACAGCAGTCAGATTTTCGGTTTTAGATGTGCCGACTACCAAAACAGGCCCAACGGGTGAGTTTTTAGCGAGTATTTGACCAATTTTATCTAATTCTGCCGATGTACCCACAGTTTGCCAATCTCCAGCAGTTGTCTGAGAAGAACAAGCTGCAAGGGCTACAGGTAAAGAACTCGCTATCGAACCCAAACCGACCCAATAAATGAAATCACGACGTTTCATGACTGCGTTTTAGTTAACATACATCAATCCCAAATGCTGTTCAGCGAGCGCTTTGCATCGCTTATTAGCTGTTCTTTATGCAAAAAACGCATACTAATGATACACTTTCAGCAATTTTACTAAAAAACCGTAACAATTTATACGATTTTAACATAAATCCCGTCTTAACTTAGAGGTATCGAAATTGTTACATAAACAGTATTCACACCTTCTTGACAAATTTACAAAATGTAAGAGCGACAGATTTTACCTATTTTAGGTTTCAAGTTGTAATGCTCTTGAGTACAAATAATCAGCCGTAACTAAATCAAATTTTTTGATCATTAACCCTCGTGGATCCATTAACTGATGAGACTACGGGCTGGTTGATATTGGGTAAGTAACTCTATAAGTTCTCAGCAGATCAGTTATTTGCAACGAAACTCATCTCATGACAGACACAGCAACTACCACAACAAGCCTTAACAAGTTTGAGAAATTCAAAGCAGAAAAAGATGGACTCGCCGTCAAAGGTGAGATAGAGAAATTTGCTGCCCTAGGCTGGGAAGCAATGGACGAAACAGACCGTGATCACCGACTCAAGTGGGTAGGTGTGTTTTTTCGCCCAGTGACTCCGGGCAAGTTTATGATGCGGATGCGCTTACCTAACGGTATTCTCACCAGCAGTCAGATGCGTGCTTTAGCAGGAGTGGTGCAGCGTTACGGAGATGACGGCAACGCTGACATTACTACCAGACAAAATATCCAATTGCGGGGCATCAGGATTGAAGACTTACCTGATATTTTTAATAGATTTCACGCAGTTGGTTTAACCAGCGTCCAGTCAGGGATGGACAACATCCGCAATATCACAGGCGACCCGGTGGCGGGATTGGATGCAGATGAATTGTATGACACACGAGAGGTGGTGCAGCAAATTCAGGATATGCTCACCAATAAAGGTGAAGGCAATCCAGAGTTTACCAACCTACCAAGGAAATTTAACATTGCGATCGCAGGTGGGCGAGACAATTCAGTTCACGCCGAAATCAACGATTTAGCTTTCGTTCCTGCGTTTAAAGAAGGGACTGGGGAAGAATCTTCTCAATCTCCAATATTTGGATTTAACGTCTTGGTGGGTGGCTTTTTCTCAGCTAAACGCTGTGAGGCGGCGATTCCTCTGAATGCTTGGGTGTCTCCAGAAGACGTCGTAGCAGTATGTAGAGCCGTTTTGGAAGTTTATCGGGATCACGGTTTACGCGCCAACCGCCAAAAATCCCGCTTGATGTGGCTAATTGATGAATGGGGTTTAGAAAAGTTTCGCCAAGAAGTCGAAAACCGTTTGGGTAAACCATTGTTACCCGCAGCGCCAAAAGACGAAATCGACTGGGAAAAACGCGACCATATTGGGGTATATAAACAAAAACAACCAGGATTAAACTACGTAGGCTTGCATATCCCAGTCGGTCGGCTGTATGCCGAAGATATGTTTGAAATCGCGCGTCTAGCAGAAGTTTACGGTAGTGGTGAAATTCGCTTCACCGTTGAGCAAAATATCATTATTCCTAATATTCCTGACTCGCGGTTGGCAACATTTTTGACAGAGCCGCTGCTAGAAAGATTTTCGATTGATCCTGGTTTACTGACGCGATCGCTAGTTTCTTGCACAGGCTCACAATTTTGCAACTTTGCCCTAATTGAAACTAAAAACCGTGCTTTAGGAATCATTAAAGCATTAGAAGCAGAGTTAATACTAACTGCAAACGTGCGAATTCACTGGACAGGTTGTCCTAACTCCTGCGGACAGCCTCAAGTTGCAGATATCGGCTTGATGGGAACTAAAGTTCGCAAAAATGGCAAAGCTGTAGAAGGAGTTGATATCTACATGGGTGGCAAAGTTGGCAAAGACGCCCATCTAGGAGCTTGTGTCATCAAAGGCATACCCTGTGAAGACTTACAGCCAGTATTGCAAAATTTACTCATTGAACACTTTGGCGCAAAACCGAAGCAAGAAGCCTTGGTAACTCATTGGTCAATAGATCACAACTAAACAGTTAACAACTAAATAAAGGACAAATGACAAATCTTTCAAGAAGAAAATTTATTTTCACCGCAAGTGCTACGGCTACCGCTTCTATTTTGGCTCACGGTTGTTCTGCTGGCAGCAATACAGCCTCAACAGGTGGTAACTCGCCCTCTGCTGCTCCCGCCGCCAACGTCTCTACAGTAGCCAACGCTCCGAAGGTAGAAGTAACCAAAGCCAAGCTAGGATTCATTGCTCTAACTGATGCTGCTCCTTTAATTATTGCTAAAGAAAAGGGTTTCTTTGCTAAGTACGGCATGACTGATGTCGAGGTGATCAAGCAGAAATCTTGGCCTGTGACTCGTGACAACTTAAAAATCGGCTCAGCTGGCGGCGGTATTGATGGCGCACATATCCTCAGCCCCATGCCTTACTTAATGACCATCAACGATAAAGTGCCAATGTATATCTTGGCAAGGTTAAATACCAATGGTCAGGCTATCTCTGTTGCCAATAGATTTAAAGAACTCAATGTTAATTTAGAAAGCAAAGGGCTGAAAGAAGCTGCAAGTCAGGCCAAAGCTAATAAAAAAGCCTTAAAATTTGGTGTTACCTTTCCTGGTGGTACTCACGATTTATGGATGCGCTACTGGCTAGCAGCTGGCGGCATCAATCCAGATCAAGATGTGGTTTTGGAACCCGTACCACCACCACAAATGGTGGCAAATATGAAAGTCAACACCATCGATTCTTTCTGCGTGGGAGAGCCTTGGAACGCTCAATTGGTAAACCAAAAAATAGGTTATTCAGCTTTAGTTACAGGCGAGTTATGGAAAGATCATCCAGAAAAAGCCTTTACTATGCGGAAAGATTGGGTTGATCAAAATCCCAATGCTGCACAAGCAATGTTGATGGCAGTTATGGAAGCTCAACAATGGTGCGATCGCTCAGAAAATAAAGAAGAGATGTGCAAAATCTGCTCTGACCGTAAATACTTTAACGTTGCTGCCGCAGATATTTTAGAAAGGTCTAAAGGCAATATCGACTTTGGTGATGGTCGCACTCAGCAAAACTTCCCAAATCGCATGAAGTTCTGGGCAGATAATGCCTCTTATCCTTACAAAAGTCACGACATTTGGTTTTTAACAGAAGATATTCGCTGGGGCTATTTACCAAAAGACACTAAAGTTCAGGAAATAGTTAATCAAGTGAATAAAGAAGACTTGTGGAAAAAAGCAGCTAAAGCTATTGCTGTTCCTGATTCCGAAATCCCTAAGAGTAGTTCTCGTGGTATTGAGACTTTCTTTGATGGTGTGAAATTTGACCCAGAAAAACCAGAAGAATATTTGCAGAGTTTGAAAATTAAAAAAGTTTAATTAAGGATTTAGGCATAATTAAACATCAACAAAATCATAGCTAGTAGTGAGCGATGAATCGCTCACAGCAAGGTTTATTAGGACTAAAGTCCTTACTACAAACTTGAATTTTTACGCCTAGCTACTTAAAGGCAGTGGGAGAAAATAGAAAATGGCAGCTATTCTTGGAAGTCGCACTATCAAGAAAAATCACCGTAAGAATTTCAATAAATTAGTTTCACAAAAAATTGTGCCGCCACTGGTAGCGTTAGCTATTTTTCTAGTGATTTGGCAACTACTTTGTTTAAATCCTAACTTTAAGTTACCTGGGCCGATAGAAACCTTTTCCGAAACTTGGGATCCTTTTATTATTAATCCATTTTTTGATAATGGTGAAAGTGATAAAGGCTTAGGCTGGCAAATACTCAGTAGTTTAGGGAGAGTTGGTTTAGGCTTTTCTCTAGCAACAATTGTTGGCATTGCAGTGGGGATTTTCATTGGTGCGAATAAATTACTTTATAACGCCCTGGATCCAATTTTCCAAGTGTTGCGGACTGTACCACCTTTGGCATGGCTACCAATTTCTTTAGCAGCATTTCAACAGGCTAATCCTTCAGCTATTTTCGTGATTTTCATTACATCTGTTTGGCCGATTGTGATCAACACCACAGTAGGTGTACAACAAATTCCTCAAGACTACATAAATGTAGCCAGAGTTTTGCGTTTAAAAGGAGCCAAATATTTCTTTAAAGTAGTATTTCCTGCCACTGTTCCTTATATATTTACAGGATTACGCATTGGTATTGGTTTATCTTGGTTAGCAATTGTCGCAGCAGAAATGTTAGTCGGTGGTGTCGGAATTGGTTCATTTATTTGGGATGCCTATAATACCACCACAGAAACTAACTTAAGCGAAATTATCCTCGCCTTAATTTATGTTGGCTTGGTCGGCTTAATCCTAGATAGATTAGTTGGCTTTATAGCTAGCAAAGTTGTATCCGAATAACAAAAGTAGGGAATAGGTTATTTCCCAACTACGAATTACGAATTACGAATTAAAAAATGACTACTTTTGTTGAAGTTGACCACGTTGACCGTGTATTTGATCTCCCAACTGGTGGCAAATATATTGCTCTAAAAAATATTGAGTTGAAAATCCAACAAGGGGAATTTGTTTCTCTGATTGGACACTCTGGTTGTGGTAAATCTACCTTGCTCAACATCATCGCAGGTTTAGATCGAGCAAGTATTGGCGGCGTTACCTTGGAAGGGCGGGAAATTAAAGATCCCAGTCCAGACCGGATGGTTGTGTTTCAAAACTACTCTTTGCTGCCTTGGTTAACAGTACGGGAAAACGTAGCTCTAGCTGTTGATGAAGTGTATAAAGGTAAGCCCAAGGGTCAACGCCAAAGCATTATTGAAGAACATATTGATATGGTGGGGCTGCGCCCAGCGGCGAATAAACGTCCGAGAGAGTTATCTGGGGGGATGAAACAACGGGTGGCGATCGCTCGCGCCTTGGCTACTCGTCCCAAGTTGTTACTGCTAGATGAACCTTTTGGGGCGTTGGATGCCTTAACGCGGGGTAGCTTGCAAGAACAACTGATGAAAATTTGTAACGAACACAACGTTACATGCGTGATGGTGACACACGACGTGGATGAGGCGTTATTGTTGAGCGATCGCGTTGTCATGCTCACCAACGGGCCAGAAGCTCATATCGGGCAAATTATCGAAGTGCCAATCCCCCGTCCGCGTCAACGCCTGGAAGTAGTCAAACATCCCAGCTACTACAGTCTGCGGAATGAAATGATTTATTTCCTCAACCAGCAAAAGCTGGCCAAGAAACGCAAAGCACAGCAGACTTCAGTACCAGTAGCTACATTCCACAACGGCTTAGAAAAAGTCAATCTGGAAATCGGCTTTCTACCTTTAACTGATGCTGCACCTTTGATTGTTGCTCAAGAAAAAGGCTTCTTTGCCCAGTACGGTTTAGAAAAAATCACCCTCAATCGTGCCAGTAATTGGGAAGAAATAACTCAAGGGGTTGTTAATGGTAAATTAGACGCGGCTCAGATGCTTGCAGGAATGCCCTTAGCCCTAACTTTGGGTGCTGGTGGCAAAAAACCAATTCCTGTAATCAATGCCCTAAATATCTCTCGCAATGCTAACGCCATTACTTTAAGCAAAAGATTGTATAGCCAAGGAGTCAGAAACCTAACTGACTTAAAAGCAGCGATTAGCGCTACTCCCGATCAAATTCTGACTTTGGGTGTAGTTCATCCTACTTCAATGCTGAACCTAATGTTGCGTTATTGGCTGGCGGCTGGCGGCATAGATCCTGATAGAGATGTCAGCTTGACAGTGGTTCCACCAATGGAAATGGTTTCTCAACTCAAAGCCGGAAATATTGACGGTTACTGTGCTGGAGAACCCTGGAACTACCTTGCTGTCCATCAAGACTTAGGCTTTGTTGCGGCTACAGCTTTAGAAATTTGGTCAGGACAGCCGAAAAAAGTCTTGGGAGTGCGAGAAGATTGGGCGCAGCAGTACCCAGAGACTTATCTTGCTCTCGTCAAAGCACTGTTAGAAGCTTGCAAATATTGTGACGATTTCCGCAACCGCGAAGAAATTTTAGAAATACTCTGCCGTTCTGAATATTTAGATATAGATCCTGTGTACGTCCGTCCGGGATTCATCGATCCCTACGATCGCGGCGACGGTACAGAGCCACAAGACTTCACAGCATACAACCAGTTTTATCTCAATAAAACCAACTATCCCAACCGCACTGAAATTTTGTGGATGGTCACTCAAATGGCACGTTGGGGCTTAACACCCTTCCCGAAAAACTGGGTGGAGGTGATTGAAAGAGTCTGTCGTACAGACATATTTGGTGCTGCTGCACGCGAACTCGGCTTAATCGATATCGGAGAGGATGATCCTATTCATTTATTTGATGGTAAAGTTTTTAACCCATCAGAGCCAATAGAGTATCTCAAAAGCTTGGAAATTAAACGGCAGATCCGGGTTGAGGAAATATTTATTTAGTCATTGAGGAAGCAGGGAGAAGGCAGGAAACTCCATTAATGCGGCTTTGAACTCCATTAATGAGTCTTTGAACTCCATTAATGCGGCTTTGAACTCCATTAATGAGTCCTTGAACTCCATTAATGAGTCTTTGAACTCCATTAATGAGTCTTTGAACTCCATTAATGAGTCTTTGAACTCCATTAATGAGTCTTTGAACTCCATTAATGCGGCTTTGAACTCCATTAATGCGGCTTTGAACTCCATTACTCTCAAATTTGTTTTGAACGATAGCTCATTCTTGAAAATCTATTTTCATCAGTTGTAATTAAAAATTGGTTGGTATAAATTCATCATGCAAACAGTAAACGGAATTAACAGCAAAACTCAAATCAATCAACTGCAAACGAAAAAAGCAGAAAACTTTTTGGTAATTGAAGGTGTAAGCAAAATTTATCCAAGTTCCGAAGGCCCCTACACCGTACTGGATGGAGTTGACCTGAAAGTGCGTGAGGGCGAATTTGTTTGTATCATTGGTCATTCTGGCTGTGGTAAATCAACTCTCCTCAACATGGTTTCCGGGTTTAACACTCCCACCGACGGTATTGTTCTGCTACAAGACAAACCCATCACCGAACCAGGCCCCGACCGGATGATGGTATTCCAAAACTATTGTTTGCTGCCTTGGCTGAGTGTTTTTGATAACGTTTACCTAGCTATTGATTCAGTATTTCCTAAAAAACCCCAAGCAGAGAAACGGGCGATCGCCAGAGAACATTTAGCAATGGTGGGACTTACAGAAGCGGCTGACAAGAAACCAAATCAGCTTTCTGGAGGCATGAAACAGCGAGTTGCGATCGCCCGCGCCCTCTCCATCCGTCCCCAAGTTTTGATTCTCGATGAACCCTTTGGTGCATTAGATGCCATCACCAGAGAAGAATTACAAGAAGAACTGCTGCAAATCTGGCGTGAACATCAAGTCACCGTACTGATGATTACTCATGACATTGATGAAGCGCTTTTCCTCGCCGATAGAGTTGTGATGATGACTAACGGCCCAGCTGCTCACATCGGTGAAATCCTCAATATTCCCTTCTCTCGTCCCCGCAATCGTCGCCGCATCATGGAAGACCCTGAGTACTACGAATTGCGAAACTACGCTCTAGACTTCCTCTTTCGCCGATTTGCTCACGCTGACGAGTAACTGCTTGGCGGAGTCATTTGTCATCGGTCATTTGTCAAGAGTCAGGAGCATTTATTAACCTTGTGCCCCTCTGCCCCCTTACCTCATCTTCAATTAGGAAGGCTTAATGCTTAAAAAATTATTTTCATTCAGCGGACGCTACAGCATATTACATAAGACTTGGTTTGCCTTCTTTCTCACCTTTGTCTGTTGGTTTAACTTTGCTCCTTTTGCAACAACGATTGGTAAACAGCTACAGCTAGCGCCCGAACAAATTAAAACTTTGGCTATCTGTAATCTTGCCCTGACTATTCCAGCGCGGATCATCATTGGGATGCTTCTGGATCGTTTTGGCCCCAGACGTACCTATTCAATGCTGCTGATTTTTGCGGCTGTTCCTTGTTTGGCTACGGCGCTGTCGCAAGACTTTAACCAACTAGTCATCAGCCGCTTATTGATGGGAATTGTTGGATCTGGGTTTGTGGTTGGTATCCGCATGGTGTCGGAGTGGTTTCCCCCGAAAGAGATGGGAATTGCCCAAGGTATTTATGGCGGTTGGGGTAACTTTGGTGCTTTTGGGGCAGAGTTTGCCTTACCGATACTTGCAGTTTCTACTAGCTTTTTGGCTGGTGGTGCTTCTAACTGGCGGTTTGCGATCGCGCTTACAGGGATCATTGCAGCCATCTACGGCGTAATTTATTACAACAGTGTCCAAGATACACCCCCAGGCAAAGTCTACAAGAAACCTAAGAAAAATGGTTCTTTAGAAGTGACCAGCGTCAAAAGCTTCTGGGCAATGATTATCTCCAACTTTGGTTTGATTTTTGCTCTGGGTTTATTAGCTTGGCGTTTGGAACAAAAGAACATTCACTTCCTGACTTTAAGCCAAATGTATTTGGCTTGGTTGCTATTAGCAGCATTATTCGCTTACCAAACTTACAAAGCTTGGCAGGTAAATCGAGAACTTTTAATTGGCAAGAAAACTTACGCTGCATCTGAACGCTTTCAGTTTGGTCAAGTAGCTTTACTTGAATTCACTTATGTAACTAACTTTGGTAGCGAGTTGGCAGCCGTTTCCATGTTACCTGCATTTTTTGAAAAAACTTTTGGTTTAGAGCATGTAGTAGCTGGGATGATTGCCGCTACATATCCCTTTTTGAACTTAATTTCTCGTCCCAGCGGCGGTTTAATTTCTGATAAGTTTGGCTCTCGCAAATGGACAATGACAATTATTAGTGTTGGTATTGGTATCGGCTATTTGATGACCCATTTTATTAATAGCAGTTGGCCGATTCCGCTAGCGATCGCAGCTACTATGTTTGCCGCTTACTGTGCTCAAGCAGGCTGCGGTGCAACATACGGCATTGTACCTTTAATTAAAAAAGAAGCCACTGGACAAATTGCCGGAAATGTTGGGGCTTATGGTAATTTTGGTGGTGTGGTTTATCTGACAATTTTCAGTTTAACCGACGCACCAACACTGTTTACCACAATGGCTATAGCCGCTTTCATCTGTGCTTTTATGTGTGCCTTCTTCCTCAAAGAACCTCAAGGCTCATTTGCGGCGGCTGATGAGAGTGAATTACCAGAAACGGCAACTAAAAACTCTACTGTTCTATTAGAAGAATAAGCTAATTGCAAAAGTACTCACGAACTGAAGTTTCAGTTATACAAATCTAGTCCGCCTAGAGAGAAAGGCAAGCAAGATTTAGCTTTAGATTTTCGGAACCTTGGAGCGGACTACAAGATCTCAAAGCCTGCCTACAGGCTTTATTCGTTTAAATTTACCTTTTTATAACGGGAAAGTTTTTGTAAATCCTTATTGAATCAATATCTAAACTATCACGGCAGCAAATTTCCAAATTTTCCAAAAAATAGGTGTTTAATCAATGATTACTGTAATTTTTATAGATAAAAACTATTAAATATAAAACATGAAAAGTATCACGTATTACATTTTCTTTGGTTTAACTCATATTAAATAGGTAAAAACACTAGAGTAAGTATTTACTCAAAGTTAAAAAAACAGAATTTGGCAAATTTTAGCAACTTAAATTATTAGTTTTGAGCAAGGAGCAGTTTAAATATTTTCTCATTACCGCCAGTTAAGTTAACAACAACATAATTCGCTAGAATTGCGCCCCTAGAAACCTTGCTTTTCAACATTTAAAAAATCAGCGAACACGGTATAACTGTCATGAGTGAATTTACCAAAACCCTTTGTCCATACTGCGGTGTTGGCTGTGGTTTAGAAGTTTCACCCCCAGCCCAACCTAACAAAGCGACTAATCGAGATAATCAAGGAAATCCGATTTGGAGGGTGCGGGGCGACAAAACACACCCATCTAGTCAGGGTATGGTTTGCGTCAAAGGCGCAACGATCGCTGAATCTTTAGATAAAAATAGACTACATTACCCAATGGTGCGAGACTCTTTGGATCAGGAGTTTCGGCGGGTTAGCTGGGATGAAGCTTTTGATATGATCACCAAGCGCATTCAAACTGTGCGCTTCACTCAGGGGCCAGAAGCCTTATGTATGTATGGTTCCGGTCAATTTCAAACAGAGGACTACTACATCGCCCAGAAACTCATGAAAGGCTGTCTGGGTACTAATAATTTTGATGCCAACTCTCGCTTATGTATGTCTAGTGCTGTGGCTGGCTATATTCAAAGCTTTGGCTCAGATGGCCCACCCTGCTGTTATGACGACTTGGAGTTAACCGATTGTGCATTTCTAATTGGCACTAATACGGCTGAATGTCACCCCATTGTTTTCAATCGGCTAGAAAAGTATCACAAAAAGAATCGCAAAGTCAAAATGATTGTGGTGGATCCTCGCCGCACACCAACCGCAGAAGCCGCAGACTTACATTTAGCAATTCGTCCTGGTACAGATATCGATTTGTTGAATGGGATCGCGCATTTATTGATGCGCTGGAACTACATCGATACGATGTTTATGGACGACTGCACTAGTAACTTTCCCGCTTATGCTGAGGTGATTCGGCACTATCCGCCAGAAGTAGTTGCTCGTGAATGTGGGATCAGCATTGAAGATTTAGAAACAGCAGCCCGGTACTGGGGTGAATCTGGGCGGGTATTGTCTTTGTGGTCAATGGGTGTGAATCAATCGTCAGAAGGGACGGCTAAGGTCAGAACGATCATTAACCTGCACCTAATGACTGGACAAATTGGCAAACCAGGGGCGGGCCCTTTCTCGCTCACAGGTCAGCCGAACGCGATGGGAGGACGAGAAGCTGGAGGTTTAGCGCATTTATTACCTGGTTATCGGGTGGTAAAAAATCCTCAGCATCGCGCAGAAGTTGAGGAATTTTGGGGACTCAAGCCAGGACAGATTTCGCCCAATCCGGGTCTGACTGCTTGGGACATGATTACTGGGTTGGAAACTGGCGATGTAGGGTTACTGTGGATTGCTGCTACTAATCCAGCTGTAAGTATGCCAGATTTGGAGCGGACGAAGAAGGCGTTGTTGCGATCGCCTTTTACCATCTACCAAGACGCCTATTACCCCACAGAAACCGCCGCTTATGCTCACGTCCTATTACCCGCTGCACAATGGGGTGAGAAAACTGGCGTGATGACAAATTCTGAACGGGTGGTAACTTTGTGTTCAGCATTCCGCCAACCGCCAAAAGAAGCTAAAGCCGATTGGGAAATTTTCGCAGAAGTTGGGCGCAGACTCGGGTTTGCTGGAGAGTTTGCCTTTGCTAACTCGGCTGAAGTTTATGCTGAGTTTGTCCAACTAACTCGCGGGAGGCCTTGCGATATGACGGGTATCAGTCATGAGCAATTACAGACAGAGGGACAAACTCAATGGCCTTATCCAGAAGAAAAAGCCGAGCCAATATTTATGGATTCCGAAACAGGAATTCTCAGTTTTGAATCAGAAGAAGACGACGACGAAGAAACTCTATTACACAAGGAAGCTGCAAAGAAACAGAAGTACTATAGACGCAAGACTGGTAAGCGTCTCTACACCGATTTGCGCTTTCATACCCCTGATGGACGCGCTCGATTTGCGGCATGTTACTCACGCGGACTAGCAGAACCACCTGATCCAAGTTATCCTTTTGTGCTGACTAATGGAAGGCTTTACGGACACTGGCACACCCAGACGCGCACCGGTCGAATTGAAAAAATTTGCAAAATGCACCCTGAACCGTTTATAGAAATTCATCCTCGTGATGCTGCTGTTTTAGGTATTGCAGATCATCAGTTGGTAGAGGTGCGATCGCGCCGAGGAAAAGCTAAGTTTCTAGCGAAAGTGACAAAGGCGATCGCACCTGGCACAGTTTTTGTCCCCATGCACTGGGGTGCTCTGTGGGCAGATGACGCCGAAGCCAACGCCCTCACTCATCCAGAAGCTTGCCCCGATTCACTGCAACCAGAATTAAAAGCCTGTGCAGTGCAGCTAATACCAATTTCTGTAGAAGTTACAGTCAAAAATTATCAACTCCAGTCTTCACAATGGTAAGCTGCTAGGTATACCTTTCAATAGTAAATTGGTAATAAATAATCTAGTCAAATATCCATAATCAATAGTCAATGGTAATTATTAAATTATTTGATTATATACTCTTGACTGTTAGCCATTACTATTTTAGGAAAGGTAAAACTCTCATTATAAAGAAGCTTGCCTAGTACGAGCTTGAGTTATGAAAAATAAAAAACTTAATATAAAACTTGCAAAGTACTTTTTTTAATCCTCTAGATTTATCTATGGGATTTTTCTTTTTTTTACTTTAAAACCGGGTGCAGCAGATGAAGAAATTGCTTAGGAGAATTGCAGAAGTTACTAAAGATGAGAACTTTATGCACATCATCGAACACATAGAGGTGATAGTTTCTAAAGTTCTATCGATTTTAATGGTGTTAGTAATTTTGGTAGCGATCGCGGATCTAGTAGTTTTTATTGTTCAAGAATTATTTACAACTCCATATGCCAAGTTTAACACAACATTGTTTAAAATATTTGGTTTATTTTTGAATATTTTAATTGCTTTAGAAATCTTAGAAAACATCACAGCTTATCTGCGAAAACACGTTTTTCAGGTAGAGTTAGTTATCGTAACTTCTTTGATTGCTATTGCCAGGAAAATTATTATTCTGGACTTGGAAAAAGTCACAGGTATTGATATTATTGGTTTAGGAATTGCTATTCTTGCTTTGTCAATTAGTTATTTAATAATTCGTTTCAGTAATTCTAGGCATTTCCGTTAAAATAGAATATTTAAAATTTAGAATAAATTAGGAGCCAGAAGCTAAAATTCTCAATTATGTGTATTTCAAAGAATCAAGCGATCGCTATTTTTCGAGTAGCTTTGAAGTCAGTTTGCGTTTAGCTGTTATCTATAGGCTTGATGAAAAATATTATAGCGGTTCTCAACTAAGTGAGGTACACAGAAGTTGTAATTAACCACACAGAGAAGTCGGAGCGGCGGCTTCCGCCGTTGGCGTAGCCCGCCGAAGCGAAAAGTTCTGTAGGCGGGTTTCCCAACCTAGGAAACTTTTCAAGACAGGCATCTGAACTTCAGTGTGAACAAAGATAAACACAGGTAGATTCGTACCTCAGCAGACTAGGAAACGATATAAGAATTTTTAACTATTAATTATGGCAACTTTCTTTAAATTTGAAAGAGATTTTGTTGACTCCCTGCGTTGCATCCCCATGCAGGTGCGCTATAAATTAGATAGCTGTGGCATCAAGCTAAAATTGTCTGATTGGAACCACATGGCTCACACTGAGCGTGAAACTTTAGTCGAATTACCTTGCACTACAGAAACGGAAATTCGAGCTTACCAAGAATATCTCCAGCAGTTAATTTTAGAACGCACAGGCATACCACCTGCAAAATTGCCTATCGAGTCTCATCCTGCATGGATGGACTCTACGACTATACCAGCCAGCATTCAAGAAAAATCGCAAGAAATAGGTATTACCCTCACACCGCATCAGTGGGCAAATTTAACTCCCTTACAGCGTTTTGCTCTGATTAAACTTAGCCGTTCAGGACATGAAAACAAAAACTTTCCAAAAGCAATGGCAGAATTTTCTCTGCTTTAATTAACCTTGGTCATTAATCCGAATTTTCACGTCCTATAGTAGTAGAGACATTGCATTGCAACGTCTCTACATCTGAATCTCGATGACAAATTCTGTTCCCTCACCAGGAATAGAATTGCAACTCAACTTACCACCGTGGGTTTCTTCCACAATTTGACGAGCGATCGCTAATCCTAATCCTGTTCCTTTGCCAACTTCTTTTGTAGTAAATAAGTGGTCAAAGATACGCGCTTTAATCTCCTCTGACATTCCTGGGCCGTTATCTTTGATCCGAATTACCACTGTATTTTGGTTAGTAGATACTTCAGTGTAAATCATAATTTGCTGAGGGTTGGCTTGTAATTGGGCAAATGTTTGTCCAACACTTTCTGTATCAAATACATCAATTGCATTGGCAAGAATATTCATAAATACTTGATTTAACTGTCCTAAAAAGCATTTTACAAGCGGTAATTTACCATAATCTGTAATTACCTGAATCGCCGGACGTTTGTCCGATGCTTTCAGGCGATACTTCAAAATCAACAGTGTACTTTCAATCCCTTCATGAAGGTTGCAAGCAACTTTTTCAGATGTATCAGCTCTAGAAAAAGTGCGGAGACTAGTGCTAATGTCTGTAATCCGTTCTGTCGCTACTTGCATTGAAGTTAGTAGTTTTGGTAAGTCCTCAGAGAGAAATTCTAGGTCAATGTCTTCTGCATGATCGATGACTATGGGTGCTGGAGTGGGATGATGTTGTTTAAGCAATTGTATATGGGCAAATAAATCTTGGATATATTCCTCGGCATTGCTAAGACTGCCTTTTAGAAATCCAATAGGATTGTTAATTTCGTGTGCTACCCCTGCAACTAAATTACCTAAAGTTGCCATTTTTTCATTTTGCACCATTTGTAGTTGAGCTTGTTGGAGTTCTTGCAGTGTTTGTTGTAACTCCTGAGATTTCTGACGGATTTCTGTTTCAGCTTGTTTGCGATCGCTAATATCTCTAAAAAACCAAATCCGACCATAATAATCATTACTATCCGACCAAACTGGAGCAGAATAACGCTCTAAAATGCGTCCATCTTTGAGGGAAATCTCATGGTAACTTGTTTCCCTAGGGTGTTCATAAAGATACTCAACAGTTCTCAAAAAATCTTCGGGTTGTGATAGTTGGTCAAGGACAAATCCTAAGAGTTTTCTGTCGTCCCTAGTTTGAAGTAATGCTTGTGGAATTTGCCAAATTCGACTAAATCGTTGATTGTAAGCGCTGATATTGCGGTTTTCATCAGTTAGCAAGATGCCATCAAAGGAAACTTCTTGTTGAGCAACAAAAATAGCATTACTTCGCTGAAGATCTGTTAAAGATTGGGCAAGTTGAATTGCTTTCTCTCGCTCTTGGAGTTCTGATTGCTGCAAAGTTTGATAGAGTTTGGCATTTTCCAAAGAGATAGCAGCTTGAGCGCATAATAGTTGGATAACTTCGGTGCGATCGCTCGTAAATGTGCCAATAGTCAACTGATTTTCTAGATACAACAACCCGATTAATTTTCCCTGATGTACAATCGGCGTACACAAAACACTCTTAGGTTGTTCTTGTATCAAATATGGGTCAGCCATAAAATCGTTTTGTACTGTAGCATCATTTAGTACGACCGTTTTTAAGCTGCGTTTAACATAATTTATAACTGTAGCGGGAACAGCTTGACTGTATTCCAAAGGTACAGCCAGTATGGTGACACCTTCATTCATGCTGGCTACAGTTTCCACAATAAGATTACCGTCTTCAATTACAAGTAGGACAGCCTTTTTTGCCCCAGCATTTTCCATCACTACTTGCATTAAGGTACAAAGCAATTGTTCTAGTTGAATTTCACTAGAAAGGACTTGTAAGGCTTTAAGGATGGTGGTTAAATCTAGAGATTCAGAAATACTGCTACTGCTTGGGCGGCTGGTTTGGATGGTTTGATTTAGGAATGAAGATGAGGTGACGGTGGAAATGCGTGTTTCACCTAGTTGAAAGCGATGCTGTTGCGCTTGCAAGATGGGAGCAAGAAGTTGGGGATAGCGTTTTTCTAGGTCATCAATTTTGGCTTTAGCTCCCCAACGAGCATAACAATAGTAGGCTTCTTGCATGTAAGATTGAGCTACCTTTTCTTTGCCCCAGTCGAGGTAGAATTTGGCAGCTAGTTCGTTTGCCAAGGCTTCTTCTTGGATATAGCTGTTTTCTTTAGCTCCCTTAATGGCTCGATCATATAGTTCCATTGCTTGATGAGTTTGCCCACACATCCGCTCTTTTTCTGCTTCAATTAAATGGAATTTGTGCAAACAATTCATTGGGGCATGATGTGCCCATAGTTTCATTTTTTTCTGATTAGCTGCAACTCGCTTTTGAATCTGTTTGCGCTCTGGTTGTGAAGCATCTGAATATATAGCAAGCTGCGATAGAGAATCATAAAAGTAAAAATGAACAACAGGTTGTAGCGCCGTTCCAGCTTCCAAATACTTGGCGGTCATTTCTGCCTTTTCAATGGCTCCAGCATAGTCACCAAATAAATAACGCAGAATGAGTTGATTGACATAGGAAAAGAAAAGCCCCGTACCATCGCCCTTCTGCTCTTGAATTGCAGGTTGTTTATCTTCGTTGTAGCTATCACCAATTAGATAACTAGGGTTTAGCGATCGCCCCAATAAGTTCAATGCAACTTGATGATAGATGCTAATGTAAACAAAAGCATTCGTTTGCTTAAATTGATTCACTGCCTCACCATACAAGTGAGTCTCATGCTCAACTTTTGTCAGGTCCTCACCAATTGAATATAAATGTAGGGAACGGACAAGAATAGCCCAGGATGCATATTCTACGTCCCCAGTTTCTAATCCACTTTGATAGGCTGTGAGCAATGGATTAATAGTTTCTCTAACATGTCCATGCCAATGGTTAATAAAACAATTAACCATAAATAGCGTCTTACATTGCTGTTCTTTAGCATTGAATATATCTAAAAGCTGGAGAGCCAGTTGACCAAATTGATAACCTGTTTCAATGTCCAGCAAAATTCCACAGTGAATTAGCCCAAACCAGCTATAAGTAAATGCTGATAAAGACGTATTGCCATATTTAACGGATAAATTAACTTGCTTAAATACTGTTAGCGGCAATAAATCAGGATGCCCGATATACGCAGCAGATAAAGCACTAGAGAGAATCCGCATTGCTGCTAACTGGTTGGGATTACTCATCCGAGGCAGATTTACCAAATCTACAGTTTTTTTCCCAGTTAGAGCTATTTTTGTAGTGGTAAGTCCTAATAATGTCTCTATTTTTTTCGGTTGTTTAGGTAGCCGAATACCTAACTTTTGTAAAACCGTTAATGCAGTGTTAATTGCTTCTTGAAGCTGATTTTGTGCAAGATATGCTTGAATCAGAATTTCGTAAGCCTTCACTTGATCAAGTAATGATTTAGCATGTTCTCTAATTATGCTAATATGTTGTTCTACTTGTTCAAATCGCCCCGTTAAATAGGCTAACTCTGCGGTTTCTTCATGTAAACTCAATATCAATTCATAATGATATTCCCAAGCATTTTGGTTCAGTAGTTCAATGCCTAAGTTTAAGTATTTATCAGCAGACTCATATGCTGTAGTAGCTTTTGCCCTATGTCCGGCAATAAAATTTAGCTTGGCTAATTCATCCTTTTGAGACGAGTCTTGAAGATTTGAAATGCCTATATTCAATTGGTTGACGATATCAAAAATACTGGATTCAAGTTCTGCTTGAGGAGTATTTTGCAGTAGTAATTGACCAATTTTTTGGTGTGTAGATTGTTTTTGCTTTTCTGGAATCAGGGAATACGCAGCTTGTTGCACGCGATCGTGCAAAAACTTATACGTTACCGCTTGTGAACCTTGAGCTACATCCTGTGTTTCTCGCCCTACATAGAACTTGTAGATTTCACTTTGAGGCAAGATTAACCCCTCTTGCAAGGCTTTCCACAGAGCTGTTGCAGTTTCGGTTTCTGACTGTTGAGACACGATTGCTAATGTCGCCAAGTCAAATTGATTACCGATGCACGCCGCTAATTTCAACACATTTTGTGTTACTTCTGGCAATTTCTGCAACTGCAATGCCATGAATTCGACAACATCATCCGATAGCGCTAATGCCTTCACCTCTGCAATATCACACTGCCAATTTCCATTATCCAAATCAAACTGAATTAGCCCATCTTCATACAGCACTTTGAGAAATTGCGTACTAAAAAATGGATTGCCTTGAGTTTTCTGATACACCAAAGCGCTCAGCGGTTGCGCTATTTCTGGCGAACAATTAAGAGTATCAGCAACAAGTTGATTTAAACTTACTGTGCTTAGTGGTGCTAAAGTAATTGTGTTAATATTAGTGTTTTCTTTGCCAATTTCCTTGAGAGTTAACATCAAAGGATGAGTATTAGAAACTTCATTATTTCGATAAGCTCCAATTAATAATAAATACCCACTCTCTGACTCGCTCATCAACAATTGCATTAACTTCAAAGATGCCGAATCTGTCCACTGCAAGTCATCCAGAAAAATAACTAATGGATGTTCTTTTGTCGTAAATACTTGGATAAACTTTTGAAATAGCAAATTAAAGCGATTCTGTGCCGCTGTTCCTGAAAGTTCTGGTGCAGGAGGTTGTTTACTAATAATTTGTTCAAGTTCGGGAATGACTTCAATAATAACTTGGCCGTTGTTACCCAGGGCTGCTAAAATTTTAGTCTTCCAACTTACCAATTGGGCATCGCTTTCACGACTCAATTGCCCCATCAAGTCACGAAATGCTTGTACAAAAGCTGAAAAAGGAATATTGCGATTAAATTGGTCAAACTTGCCTTTAATGAAGTAGCCGCGTTGACGGACAATTGGTTTATGAACTTCGTTAACGATCGCGGTTTTACCAATACCAGAGAAACCCGCCACTAGCATGAGTTCTGTCTGATTATTAGTAATGTGATTAAATGCTTCTAACAGAGTTTTGACTTCTGTTTCTCTACCATAAAGTTTTTCAGGAATCAGGAAGCGATCGCACACATCCCGTTGAGCAATTTGGAAATCCCCAATTTTGCCAATTTTCTGGAGTTGATGCAAACAAATTTCTAAATCATATCTCAATCCTAATGCACTTTGATAACGGTCTTCGGCATTTTTTGCCATCAATTTCATCACAATATCTGAAATCGATTTGGGAATTTTGAACTGCTCCAAAGGAGTGGGTTGTTTGGCAATATGACAATGTACCAACTCCATTGCATCGTTCGATTGAAATGGTAAATTTCCTAACAGTAACTCGTAAAAAGTTACACCCAAAGAATAAAAATCTGTGCGGTAGTCAATCCCGCGATTCATCCGTCCTGTTTGTTCTGGAGATAAATAACCAAGAGTCCCTTCTAATACATTAGGACTCATTAGAGTTTGAGTTTCTCGTGGCAGCAAAGATGCAATACTAAAATCAATAAGTTTAACTTGCTTAGTTTCTGGATGAATGAGAATATTAGCAAGCTTAATATCTTTATGAATAATGCGATGGCGATAAAGTAAATCTAATGTATTGCACAGAGCGATCGCAATCTTCAAAAACTCCGTCAGACTCACCCCATCTTTACATTTCCCTGACCATTCCTTTAAGGAAATTCCCCCAAAGTCTTCCATCACCAATGCAGAGCTATTCTGGTATGGTTCTAAGCTATAAGTTTGAATGATTCCAGGTAGGTTGAGATTTTTAGCAATAGTATACTGATTACGAAACTGCACCAGTTCAGTGAAACTAGGATAAGGATTCTTCAACAGTTTAATTACTACAGGTTTTTGGTCACTCTCTCGAAAAGCACGATAAACCAGAGTTCTAGAACCGTTGTAGAGTTCTTCGCTAACTTGATATCCGGGAATGATGACTTGGGTGCTAACCATACTGCTGAATCCTAAGAACTTCTAGATTTAGTGTTCCCGGATGCAGAAAGTAATTCATCACCAAAAACCCTCTATTTACTTTCGTTTAATACGAAGCATGTAAAAAATTGGCAGCAGAATAGCCCTCTTACAAGAAAGTACAGATAAACACCGACATATATCCGTGTTCATCGGTGTTTATCTGTGGTTCAATTGAAAAAATTTTGACTTATACAAGAGGTATATTGTTATCCTAAGCTTTTTGTCCGTTACTATACTTTCTTCGATTTTGGCTACAAATGATCCTCAAAAATTTTCTTTAAAGGAAAGAACTATGAATTATTAAAATAAATAATTCATAATTCATCAGTCCTTAATTACTATTAACCATTACCAAAATGCTGAATAATCGCCTCAGCAAATTCAGAACATTTTAGGGGTTTAACTGGTGGTTCTAGCAACCGTGCTAAATCGTAAGTAACTTGACTATTAGCGATCGCATCCCCTAAACCTTTCTTAACCAGGTCTGCGGCTCCTTGCCAGCCCAAATACTCTAGCATCATCACACCAGACAAAATCAGCGAACCGGGATTAATCCGGTCTAACCCAGCGTGTTTAGGCGCAGTACCGTGGGTTGCTTCAAAGATGGCACAGGCATCACCAATATTTGCCCCTGGGCCCATTCCCAGCCCACCAACAATTGCCGCAGCAGCATCAGATAAATAATCGCCGTTCAAGTTCATCGTTGCCAGAATCGAATACTCATCGGGTCTGGTTTGGATTTGTTGAAAAATACTATCAGCAATTCGATCATTCACCAATACCTTGTCTTTCCATTTGCCATTGCCGTGAGTTTCCCAAATTGTGTCAAGAACGTTTTCAACCTCCTTGACAATTTGCACTTGTTTATCTGTGGTCAGGCTGTCAAATCCTGGATCAATTTGACGGGCATTTTCTTCTAAGGAAATATCGGGGTTATTTTCCTTGTTACTCAAAATCCAAGATTCCCGTTCAGTGACAGTAGAAGCGCGAAATTCGCTAGTTGCTAATTCATAACCCCAATCGCGGAAAGCACCTTCGGTATACTTCATGATGTTGCCTTTATGCACCAAAGTCACTTGTTGCTTATTTTTGGGCAACAGCAGGGCGTGTTTGATAGCACGTCTTACTAGGCGTTGAGAACCGCTTTTGCTGATTGGTTTAATACCGATGCCAGAATCAAGAGGGATTCGCTTTTTCCCATGTTCTGGGGTGGCGGGAATTAGTTCTTCGTTAAGGATTTTAATCAAGCGATCGCCGATTTCGCTACCTTGACGCCACTCAATACCTAAATAAATATCTTCTGTATTTTCCCGATAAACAATCACATCCAACTTTTCGGGATTTTTGTGGGGTGAGGGTGTACCTGCATAGTAACGGCAAGGACGCACGCAGGCATACAGGTCAAAAATTTGCCGTAATGCTACATTCAAAGAACGAATACCACCCCCGACAGGAGTAGTCAGCGGCCCTTTGATAGCTACACCATATTCTTGAACCGCTGTCAAAGTATCTTGAGGTAAATACTGGTAAATACCGTATAAATCACAAGCTTCATCTCCAGCGTAAACTTTGAACCAACTGATTTGACGCTGGCCCTTATATGCCTTTGTTACCGCAGCATCTAGTACTTTTTGGGTAGCAGGCCAAATATCTATACCTGTGCCGTCGCCCCGAATAAAGGGGATAATTGGATTTTCAGGCACAATAGGTTCACCATTTTTGAAGGTGATTTTTGCTCCGGTTGTGGGGGGAGTAATCTTGTCGTACATACTTCACACGCTCCTGATAGATACGCCGCCACTTTTGAAAATATTGTTTTGGCAGGCTTGCAGATATTGCTGTGTCTTTTGTTCACCAAGTCATGAGGCGCAGATTTTTCCCCTATTCCCCTTGTACAGCATTTGGGGGTGAGGTATGGATTTTCAGTGAAACCATCGTAATTTTGTACGATCAAAAATAGTAAACTACTTTTCGCTATCAGTGTTTAGCTTTAGAAAACACCCGATAGGCGATCGCCTACGGCACGCCTTCAAGGGCGAACACTTTTTCACTGACCGCTAACACCAGTAATGGCATGACAGACCCAATGATTGTATCAGGCACAGCTAATGACATCGACTCTCTCCGCCTCCAGTTAATTTCTGGGTCTGAAAAAGCCCAACAACAAATCATCTCACAGTTGGCTGACCTGGATAATGAAGGATTAGATGTGTTGATGGAATTTTTATTGCAACGTCGTGATCACCCAGTGACTTGGGTTGATGGCAAAGCCTACCAAGTCCTTTACAACTCTGATGCACCCAAAGCCAAAGAATTCATGCAAACTAATTTTCCTGAAGGAATTGTACCTCTAAAATCAGAGTGCGGGATTAATTACAATCCCTTGCAACAGCTACTTGCTCTCCAAGACTTTCAAGCAGCCGATCGCGAAACCATACAGAAAATGTGTGAATTAGCAGGGCCAACGGCTGTACAAAGAAAATGGTTGTATTTTACTGAGGTAGAAAATGCCCCGACTGTTGACTTGCAAACCATTAACAACCTGTGGTTAGTTCACTCTGAGGGCAAGTTTGGCTTTTCGGTGCAGCGAGAAATTTGGTTGAGTTTAGGAAAAAATTGGGACAATTTCTGGTCGAAAATCGGCTGGAGAAGTGGCAATAACTGGACGCGATACCCACATGAGTTTACCTGGGATTTGAGTGCCCCCAAAGGTCACTTACCCCTCTCTAATCAACTGCGGGGAGTGCGAGTGATGTCTTCTCTACTATCTCACCCAGCCTGGTCTAAAAGTCCAGAAAAATGATTTTGAGTTGAAGTAAAAAGAAATTATGATCAATGCCAACAAGCGAGAATTCTACGTCATCATCGAACGAGATGAGGATGGCTACTATGTCGGAGAAGTTCCTCAGCTAAAAGCTTGTTACAGCCAGGGAGAAACAATTGATGAGTTAATGGTGAATATTAAAGAAGTAATTGAACTTTGTTTAGAATCAGAAATTGATGAGACAATACCAGAACTTGTAGGTATTTAAAAGGTAGTAATTTAATACCAAAACTACCAAATTTAACTGGGAAAACAGTTATTAATAAGTAAAGTAACTCCAAAAATCCCTTGAAATACACGATGATACAATATTTCCATGAAGTTTGAGTGGGACGAAAACAAAGCGACAAAAAATCTGTCAAAGCACAGAGTTTCGTTTGAAGAAGCCAAAACTGTTTTCGGTGATCGCTCTATGTTGACTTCTACGATCCAGACCACTCAGATGATGAGGAGCGTTACCTTATTGTTGGAGAGTCAAATCAGGGACGCTTATTAATCGTGTCGTATACGGAGAGAGGAAATTTGATTCGCCTCATTAGTGCAAGATTTGTAACGCCAGCAGAGCGAGAAGCTTATGAATAAGGGTAAATCAGAAATGGAAGATGATCTGCGTTCAGAGTATGACTTAAAGAGCCTAAGAGTCAGAAAATTTGGCTCTGGGCGAAAGAGCTTTGGTGAAACAATAATTCGTTTAGAACCTGATGTTGTACAGATGTTTCCCAATGCTGATGCTGTCAATGAGGCTTTACGGTTTCTGATCAGAATTATGCAGGAAAATCAAATTTCTACACCAACAACGCAGCCTAATACTTCGTCAGATTGAACGGATGAAAGCCCATAGTCCTGAGTTCAATATTACTTTTTGCCCCTCAATTCCACCAATAAAGGATTGCTATGCAAGATACTTATGTGATGCTGAACTTACAACAAAGGAATTAATAGAATTACTCGAATAAAATTGTTTGGAGAGTTTCCTTACTAATCCACAACTTCAAATCGGCTTATGGCAAAAGTTCGTCTAGAAGATATTAAGCGAAGATTTAACAATGTCACCGCTATCGAGGACATTACCTTTGAAATTCCCGATGGAGAGTTTTGGGTTTTGGTTGGGCCATCAGGTTGCGGTAAGTCTACAATTTTGCGAACGATCGCGGGTTTAGAAAGTGCCACATCTGGCAAACTTTTTATTGGCGATTCGCTGGTAAACAATGTCCCAGCCAGACAGCGAGATGTGGCGATGGTGTTCCAAAACTACGCTCTGTATCCTCACATGACAGTGGCGCAAAACATTGCCTTTGGGTTGCAGATGCGGAAAGTTGACTCGAAAATCATTCAAGAACGAGTCGTGAATGTGGCGCGATCGCTTTCTCTCGAACAGCTGCTAAATCGCAAACCCAAACAACTTTCTGGGGGACAACAACAACGGGTAGCATTAGGGAGAGCGATCGCCCGCGAACCACAAGTATTTTTACTTGATGAACCTTTGTCTAATTTAGATGCTCAATTGCGAGACGATACACGAGCAGAATTAAAACAGCTACATCAAGAATTAGGTATTACAACTATCTACGTCACCCACGATCAAGTTGAGGCCATGACTTTGGCTGATCAGATCGTGGTACTAAATCGGGGACGGATTCAACAAATTGGCGATCCTCAATCTATTTATGCGCGTCCTGCTAATCAAATGGTGGCGGCTTTTTTAGGCAATCCCCCAATGAATATTTTACCTGCAATCTATCAGGGTGATAGTTTTGATGTCTCTGGACAGCTATTAGTAATTCCCCCATATATGCAGGATAATTTACACTTACCCCAAGGACAAAGCTTTAATTTGGGGATTCGTCCTGAGCATATTTTTATTAATGAACTGCAACAAGCAGCAGAAAATCAGAATCAGTTAGTTGTGGAAGTTAAAGTAGTGGAACCTTTGGGGCGAGAAACTTTAATTCGTGCAGCTTTACCCAGATCAACGGCGTTGCTGAATATTCAAACAGGTGGAAATGTGCGTCTGCGTCCAGGCGATGGCCTTTCTCTGCAACTGGATTTAAATGAGTTGTTTGTATTTGATCCCAAAACTGGTATCAGAATCTTGCCTCATGAGTGATTATCTTTGGCTTCATTAAAAATGCAAAATTCAATAATCATCTTTAATTTGGCTTTAGAATCTCCATCTTTGTGATCAGAGATTCTTTTCGGGTTTTGCCACAGGGCTCAGCGCTTTGACAATCATTAACTGATTCTATTTCATAAAAAGCACGTACTTTTTTAAATAAAAAAGTTGTCTGTTCTGCACAAATATCAAATGATGCACCTACATTATGTTCAGTTCCCTTTTCATCTACTAAAGTGACATAGCACATAAGGTCGCCATTCACTAACTCTTTGACTGTGCCAATTTTCGGTTGTTTGGTTGCAGTCTTCTGAGTTGTATCAGGTTTATTTTGAGTGCCTGTTGAAGTTTCTTGTATAGTTTCTGTTTGAGGTTTTTCAACCGGATTTGTTTGAGTTTCCTTTACTGTATCAGTTTGTGAGTTTTTGCAACTCGCAATCCAAAAAAGGCAAATAATTAATGACATTATCAGAATTGTTTTTTTCATGAAGTTAATTAGGTTGCTGTTATCCCGACTTTTCAAGATAGATACAATAATTTCTAAGAATATAACTAAGCTTGTTAAGAACTGGCAACTCCCAAAGAGATAATTTTTTGGACTATTAAGAAAAATTAGGCCTCTTCAAGTAAAAAATATTTTTATTTAAGTGTTTACCTGTAATTAAAACACCATAGATATGGGAAAGCTAATTATATAAAACATTTATTTAAAAAAACGAATGGCCTTATTCAAAGTCGGTCAATGGTTTGAAAAATTGAAGGTTGGACAGAAAATCGGTCTTGGGTATGCTCTAACTTTGGGGCTGACAATTGTTGGTACAACATTGGGAGTAGGACTGACGCACTATTATCAACAAGTAGCGCAAGAAATAGAAGAAGATGCTCTAGAAGAATATCAACTTTTGACCCGCTTACAAACCGACTTGTTGCAAACGCGATCGCGCAAACATGAATTTATCCCAGTCCTCAAAAAACCTGAAGAATTGAAGAAACAGTATGCTCTTTTTTTGAAGTACTACTCAGATTTCAAGCTAGCGTGGCAAGAATTTAAAGACTCTGAGGGAGCAACCAAGGGCGAAGAAGAAAAGGAATTACCAGGCGAAGCAGAGAGAACAAGGGAATTTATTGAGGAATACGGAGAGGCTACAGACGCTTACATAAATCAACTAGATGAGCTTTTAGAGCAAATTAATCTTACTAAGTTAAAATCCGAAAATATTGACGCAGTTCAGACGCAAATTGAACAATTCAATGAAAATCCTATACATTCGCAGATGAATGGATTTTTAGAAGATTTGGTTGAAATCATCAACTTTTCTCATGCTGAGTATGACTTAGCACAATCAACTCTCGAAACTTCTAGAAAATTACAGTTACAAATCATTATAGTGACTTTGCTGTTTTCTGGATTAACTGCGCTGGTTTTGGCAATTGTGACGACTAAGGCTATTGCTAGCCCAATTCAAACTCTTACCAGAATATCTCAACGCACTATTCAGGAGTCAAATTTTGACTTGCAAGCTCTTATTAAAAATGAAGATGAGGTAGGTGTACTTGCTTCTTCGTTTAATCAACTAATTGCTTGGGTTAAAGAACTCCTGCAACAGCAACAAGAAGCTAATGAAAAATTAGAGTTAATTAATCAAAATTTAGAAATAACAGTTGCAGATAGAACTCAAGAATTAAATGATAAAAATACTTATCTTTTGAAACTTATTAAAGAATTACATGATACTCAATCCCAAATGATCCAGAGTGAAAAAATGTCAGCTTTGGGTCAAATGGTAGCAGGAATCGCACATGAAATTAATAACCCAGTTAGCTTTGTTTACTCTAATCTTCATTATATTCAAGAGTACACCGAATCTTTACTACAATTAATAGATCTGTATCAGCAGTATTATCCAAATTCACCGCAAGTAATTAAAGAAAAAATTGACACTATTGAACTTGACTTTCTAATAGAAGATTTAAATAAAGTTATTCAATCTATGACAGTAGGTACAACGCGTATTCGGGAAATTGTTTTGAGTTTGCGGAATTTCTCTCGCTTAGATGAGGCTGAATTCAAGGCTGTAGATTTGCACGAAGGCATAGACAATACTTTAATGATTTTACAGCACCGTTTTAAAGCACAGGCTCATCGTCCATTGATTCAAGTTATCAAAAATTATGGTCAATTGCCTTTAGTTGAATGTTATCCAGGACAGTTAAATCAAGTGTTTATGAATCTACTTTCTAATGCAATTGATACTCTAGAAGAATCATTTGTTAATAACAAAATATTGAGCATTTGGATTAGTACCGAAGTCTCTTCAGAAAATTATGTGTTAATTTCAATAGCCGATAATGGTTCTGGTATTCCAGAACATATTTTTAGCAGGCTATTTGACCCATTTTTTACTACTAAAGATGTTGGTAAAGGTACGGGCTTAGGTTTATCTATCAGCTATCAAATTGTCACAGAAAAGCACGGGGGGAAAATCTGGTGTGAATCGACGCTAGGGGAGGGGACAAAATTTATGGTTGAGATTCCAGTGCACTTAGTTTTGCAAAAAGTTATTTGATATTGTTTGACTTGAGTATTGCACTAGACTACTTGTTTCAACTGAGATTTTGCTAACTCACTTGGAGCCAATGCCCCATTTTCTGTAATTATTGCTGTAATTAATTCAGCTGGTGTGACATCAAAAGCTGGGTTGTAATAATCTACACCAGACGGTGTGATCAAAGTGTCGCCAATTTGGTATATTTCTTCTGGGTTACGCTCCTCAATGGGAATTTTGCCACCATCAGACAACTCAAAATCTACAGTAGAAAGGGGAGCAGCGACGAAGAAAGGAATATTATGTGCTTTGGCTACGATCGCTAAACTATAAGTACCAATTTTGTTAGCAGCATCGCCATTAGCGGCAATTCTATCAGCACCAACAACTACGGCATTTATTAAACCCTGCTTCATGCAATGAGCAGCCATGTTATCAGTAATTAACGTAACTGGAATACCTTCTTGGACGCATTCCCAAGTTGTGAGTTTTGCACCTTGCAAGCGGGGGCGGGTTTCGTCGGCAAACAGACGTGCTAAACGCCCTTCTCTCCAAGCAGAACGCACAACACCCAAAGCCGTGCCGTAACCAGCAGTAGCTAGGGCCCCGGCGTTGCAGTGGGTGAGTATCGTCAGCTTTTCTGGAGTCTTGGGCAAAACTGCCAAACCGCGATCGCCGATCGCCTGGCAGGTTTGCAAATCTTCAACATTGATAGTTTGGGCAGTTTGGAAGAGAGTTTGTTTGATTTCTTCGACTGTTCCCAGGGTTTCGTAGGCGGCTTTCATCATGCGGCTGATTGCCCAAAATAAATTTACCGCCGTCGGCCGAGTAGAACGCAACAATTGGGCGACTTGATCCAATTGATCCAAGAAATAATGGCGATCGCTTGTCTCGATTTCTCTGGCCCCAAGATACATTCCATAAGCTGCTGCTACACCAATTGCCGGCGCACCGCGAACAATCATGGTTTTAATCGCCTGCGCCATGTCTTCGCTGCGGTGAATTTCCACAAATGCATACTCGTTGGGTAAACGGGTTTGGTCAATTAGTGATACTGCATTGTTGTGCCAAATAACGGGATAAACTTGGTTTGTAGAAGATGTCATAGGATATTGGGGATTAAAAACTGGGAATTAGGAACTAGGAATTAGGAAAAAGTTTTCTTTACACCCAGTCCCCAGTCCCCTTTTACAGCTAATGGGGAAAATAAGCAATAATCATAGCAACTTCAGGGTGAGTATGAGCGATCGCCTCTGGTATACGACCCAAAACTGAGATCTTCAGTGCTGGGATTGGCAACTGGGACTAAAACGCGATCGCCTAAACTTCCTGTTTCGCGGCTTTGACTACTAACTTCTCCTGGCTTAAGTTTTTGTCCCCACTGATTTGTTACCCAAGGAGAAGCAATACAGGTAACTAAAATCATGGCGATCGTGCCATTCACTATTAACTGATCGACCAACTCGATTTTATAAGCAACGGTAATCGCAGCCAGAGTAGAGGTAGCTTGAGCCACAGATAGCCCAAACATCAACATGATATTATCAAAGCTGAATCCGAACAACTTGCCTAAACCCCATGCAGGAATAAACTTGGCAATAATCGCAACAGTTACCATCTTTTGCAAGAGATTTAAATGGCAATTTTGTGTACCAGTATAAATATTTCTAACTCATATAGTGGAACACGCTGGCGATTCAACTTTATAGTGCTTCTCGGTTGTATGCAATACACTCTGGTGGAGGAAAGGGGCTAGAAACTAGATTGGTGTATTCCGTCCACACGTAAATAAACTGTTATAAGACTCTTATTTTTTAACTTAATCAAAGATGAGTTTAGAGTTAATTTTTACGTTATTCTCAACTAGTTTATGCTTGATAAAATTAAAATATTTTTTTATTGATTGTGTGTCTGTTGAAGTTGTTTACTTGAATATAGTTACTTATAAAAAACTAGAGAGTCAACTCTACAGTTGATTGAATTAATAGCAGAAAATTTTTAAGAGACAACCATCAACCCGGATTTAGACGAAATATTAATGTTTTAGGTCATCTCTCAAAAATTCATAACCAGAAACAGTTGGGAATTTTCCACTTACCGCTAATGAATATGGCAAAGGAAAACTTTAATTAGCTCACAGTAGATAGTTGCTCTTGAAAGAAAGCTTGCAACACTCTTTCTGCGATTTGATGGCTAGTTAAACCTAATACTGTTTTAGATTCATTTGGTTCAGCATGATCTACTAACACATCTGGGACACCAAACCGCTTTACCGGAACTAGAATATCAGCATCCATTAAAGCTTCAGCGATCGCAGAACCAAAGCCACCCATGACACAGCCTTCTTCTAGGGTGATGACGCGTCCGATTTTCTGAGCTAAAGGCAAAATCAACTCGGTATCCAAGGGCTTAGCAAAACGAGCATTAATCACAGTCGCTTCAATGCCGTGTTCGCTGAGAATTTCAGCGGCTTGCATCCCTGGATAGACCATTGTGCCATACGCAACAATTAACACATCATCACCAGTACGGAGAATTTCCCCCTTGCCGATTTCTAAAGGTTCCCAACCTTCTTCCATCAGGGGAACACCGTAGCCATTGCCACGAGGATAGCGCATGGCGATCGGGCCGCTGGTATGGTTAACGCCAGTCACTATCATGCGTTGAAGTTCTGCTTCGTCTTTGGGTGCCATCATTACCATATTGGGAATGCAACGCAGATAAGCGATGTCATACATACCTTGGTGGGTGGGGCCATCAACGCCAACAATCCCTGCCCTGTCCAAACAGAAGAACACTGGGAGGTTTTGAATGCAGACATCGTGAATTATCTGGTCATAAGCGCGTTGCAAAAAGGTAGAGTAGATAGCAGCTACAGGGCGCATACCTTCAGTTGCTAGTCCCGCAGCTAGAGTAATAGCATGTTGTTCAGCAATACCGACATCAATATATTGATTGGGCAATTTTGCTTGAAGTTTATCTAAGCCTGTCCCCGTTGCCATCGCCGCAGTAATCCCAATGATTTTGGGGTTTTGTTCGGCAAGTTTGACTAGAGTATGGGAAAAGACTTTAGCATAAGCGGGAGGCTTGGGTTTGCTGGAGGGAATAGCTTTGCCAGTTGCCACATTGAACGGGCTTTGGGCGTGGTAGCCTACTTGATCTTGTTCAGCAATTTCATAGCCTTTACCCTTTACCGTTGCCACATGTACCAGAACTGGGCCCGGTATCTGATGTGCCTGTTGGAAAGTGGAAATCAACTCTTCTAGATTATGTCCATCCACTGGCCCAATGTAGGTAAAGCCGAGTTCTTCAAAAACTGCCCCTACCTTGGGGACAGCTAAGCGTTTCATACCTTCTTTGATGCGTCCTAGTTCTGGAGACAGGGATTCACCAACAAAGGGAATTTGCTTGAATTGCTCCTCAAGATTATCCTTAATAAATTGTACCGGTAGGCTGAGGCGCATTTTGTTGAGATAGCGAGGAATTGCGCCGACGTTGGGAGATATAGACATCTCGTTGTCGTTGAGAACAACCAACAGGTTAGTTTTCGGTAAGTGTCCAGCATGGTTGATAGCTTCCAAAGCCATCCCCCCAGTTAATGCCCCATCGCCAATCACCGCAACAGCTTTAAATTTTTCCCCTTTGAGATCTCGCGCTAAAGCCATGCCCAAGGCCGCTGAGATACTGGTGGAAGCATGTCCGGCGCCAAAGTGGTCAAACTTGTTTTCACAGCGCTTGAGATAACCAGCAATTCCGTCCTTTTGCCTGAGAGTGTGGAAGCTACTGTAGCGTCCTGTAAGTAGCTTGTGGGGATAAGCTTGGTGTCCTACATCCCAAATCACTTTATCTCGGTCTAAGTCGAGTGTTTGGTAAAGCCCTAGCGTTAATTCTACAACACCCAATCCTGGCCCTAGGTGTCCCCCTGTTGCTGCTACGGTTTGGAGATGCTTGTCTCGAATTTGACGGGCAATCTGTTGCAGTTGTCGAACAGATAAACCGTGCAACTGATTGGGATGAGTAATTTCGCTCAGATGCATATTATGCGGTTTTCCTCTCTAAGTCTCTAGTTTCGGTATTCTGATTTTCCCACGGTCGGGTTGCTCGCTCAATCTCACACTGTTACATTGTGACTAAGTTAGTTGTAGTGGACAGTATAACTTTAGTAACTGATGAGTTGTCAGTTTGCTCCTTGAGCGCCCTATTCCTCTTCTCTTCTTACGGGGATTCTGGGCTATTTGGAATACTCGGAACTTCTGGTGTTTCTGGTTGTTGCTGCTGTCGTTGCAAATATTTACTCAATAAATAAGCCATATCTCCCCTTGTCATTGGTCGTAATGGGGCAATATTGCCTTGAGCATCTGTATTGATAAATCCCTCAGTAACCACTGTGGCGATCGCTTTTCTAGCCCAAGCCGGAATAGACGCCTGATCTGGACTTGAGGCTAAAGTTTCATTCACAGTGTCATCAGGAAATTGAAATATGCCATAAGCTTGGGCAAAAATTGCAAAAGCTTCTGCCCTTGTTACTCTTTGGTTAGGGAAAAACATATTCCCTCGATAGCCTTTCATAATATCAGTTTTTAAGACTATCTGAATATCATTAAATGCCCAATTAGTAGGAGTAACATCTGGAATTACCAAATTTTCTTTGCTAACAGCTTGTCTCTTATCTAGTCGAAATGCTTTTACCATAATTGAGGCTAATTCTGCCCTAGTCAGCAACCTTTCTGGATAAAACTTACCATCGGAAAAATTTGTCATCCATTTAGTAGCAACTACCTTTTGAATAGAATCATATGGTATTGCTGAAGATGTTGCTGGCACTGGGGACTGAGCAATTACTGGCAATTGTAGTATTGCCACTAACGACAGAGTAATTGAAAGCTGACGCATTACCATAATCAATTTTAACTGCTACTGCGAATGAAAAAACTGCGCTACTTAGGTGAATTACAAGTCTAGTGTATTAGATACTGTAACTCACCTCTTTCTATTACATCTAGTGACGAATATAGGCTTAGCAATGTTGCTTACATCGCTATCAAGTATGCTTTACTATTTGTGATAAAGTGCTTTCATGTATAATGTATAAGCTAATAAACTATCTAAAATTTAAATATTTACTTGCCGTTTCAGTAAATAATATCTTTAAAATTAACTTTGTATAGTTCACTAGAACAGGTGTATACTGTGCTGTCCTAACTCAGTCAGAAGCAAAAGCTTAAAAGGGAAAGATGAAAGAAGAAATCAGAAAAAACTTGTTTTTTACCTTTTATCTTTTCGCGTTACCCGACCATTACTATGGACTATAGTCAGTTTTTCAGGAGTTTTTGGGAATGACTACAGCAGCAGATCCCGTGAAGTTGATGAAGCAAGAAGTTGGCAAAGCCGCAGCAGCTCTTGTCAAGTCAGGCTCGATTGTCGGATTGGGTACGGGGTCAACTACAGCATACACAATTCAGTTTTTAGGCGATCGCCTAAAGTCTGGCGAGCTTAAAGATATCGTTGGTGTCCCCACATCATTTCAGTCAGAAGTTCTAGCAAAGCAGTACGGCGTTCCTCTCACCACCTTGGACGCTATCGACCACATCGATATTGCCATTGATGGGGCGGATGAAGTAGACCCACAGAAGAATTTGATTAAAGGCGGCGGTGCAGCACATACCCGCGAAAAAGTCGTAGATTACTTGGCAAATCAGTTCATTGTTGTTGTAGATAGTGGGAAATTAGTAGACCGCTTGGGTTCTAGTTTCGCTGTGCCTGTGGAAGTGATCCCAATGGCAATTACTCCCGTGACTGATGCTATTAAGAAACTGGGTGGCAAACCTGAACTCCGCATGGGTGTAAAAAAAGCTGGCCCAGTAATCACAGATCAAGGCAACTTCGTATTAGATGTCACATTTGACTCTATTGATGATCCAGCCGGACTAGAAAAAACGCTGAATAACATTCCCGGTGTTTTAGAAAATGGTATTTTTGTCAACTGTGTCGATTTAGTTTTAATTGGCGAAGTCAAAGATGGTCAGCCACTAGTGCGGCAAATATAAAGAGTATGGGGCATGGGGAAAGGGGAAAAGTAAAAATCACCCCTTTGCCCTTTAACCTTTTCCCTACTTCCCCAATCCCTAATCTCAGAGATTCTCAACGCGTAGCTGCGTATCCGTATCTTTCCAAGCTGTCGCCAATTCGGCTTGTACAAGTTTAGCGTCCTCATGTTTACCTAATGCCTGCAAACTTTTCTGCAAGCCAAATAGAGAACGTCCATTATGGGGATACTTTTCTAAATCTGCACGAAAGACTTTCTGGGCTTGTGCATAGTCACCCTTAGCCAAAAGTACACCACCCAAGGATTCTCGCGTAGGCAAGTACCAATCTGGTGGTTCCATGTAATCAAGGGCGTCTTCTGCTACTACAGCTTTTTCTAGCAATTTAATAGCAGATTCATAGTCATGCTTAGCTTTGGCAATTTTGGCGTCTAGAACTTGTGTAGCAATGTCTAAAATCCGACTGGCGGGACTAATTCCAATGGTTGCTTCGGGGGGAATTACTTGTTTAGCGGCTAATAATGCTTGGCTTTGGGCTGCTGCTTCCTCAAGTCTACCTGTGGCAACGTTTGCCATGCCGCGAGCAAAATGCCAAAGTGCTGAAGTGGTTGGCAGTTTAGCACCAGGTTCAGGAGTTTTGAAGATGGCATCCCAGTCCCCGAAGCGTACCTGAATTAGCATTTTGCTGCCTAGTAATCCCTCAAGCATGGGCATATATGGGTCAATGGCAATGATATTTGCGACCAATTGATCTGCGGCTTTGAGAGCATCTTTGTATCTTCCTGCCATGCTGCTAGCCACCATGAGGAAATGTACGTTGTGGTTATAGTACATCATGGGATAAGTGCCCTGGACGTGATACTTGTTGATGTAGGCATCGTCTTGAGCGATCGCCTGCTCGTTTGCTCGCATTGCCCCTTGATAGTCTCCCACACGAAAATAGATATGGGCAGGCATGTGTACCAAGTGTCCCGCAGATGGAGCTAGGGTTTCTAGTCGCTTGGCACTGTTGAGGGCACGTTCTGGAGAAGGTGAGGCTTCCACTGCATGGATGTAGTAGTGATTGGCTCCCAGATGATTCGGGTTACGTTTGAGTACCGATTCTAGAACAGTAACAATCTCTTCTGTATCTGCCTGTGGTTTGCCGTCTTTAGTCCAGTGTTGCCAAGGGTGCAGATCCATCAAGCTTTCAGCATAAAGCGTTGCCGCATCTAAATCGTCGGGATAGTTTTTTACTAAAATTGCCATTGCCTTGGCGTAGTCCACCGCTAGTTGATGCAAATCTGCATCGACATTTTGGGAATATCGTTTTGCCAAAGCAGTTATATAGTCTTGTTCTTGGGCTGATGCTTGGCTCGATAATGCCAAAGCTTGCTGTATTGCTTGGTAAGCAGCTCGTTCCCGGTTGAGATCTACATCTAAGTTAATGTTCGGCCCTAAAGCTAAGGCCATACCCCAGTATGCCATTGCCAAATGTGGATCAAGTTTGGCAGCGTGTTCAAAAGAACGCACCGCCTCATCATGGTTAAAGGCGTAAATTAAACTTAATCCCTGGTCAAAAAACTGTTGCGCTTGGGGATTAGAAGTAGAAACCTGATGGTGAACTGTACCGAGACCAGATATTAAAGAATAAGGCTGTTTTGCTTGAGTGTAAACACTGATCGCTTTGTCATCTGCGATCGCCACACTAGGAGAAATCAAGAATATTATAAGCACCCAAACTATAAATAAGTACTTCATTGTCCATATTCCTTTTTTCAAGCTCGTTTTTTAATATCCAAATGCCACACTTTCTCTAAGGTGGCAATTTGTTGGCGTAAAACAACAGAACGGTGTTTCTTATAAAGTTTAAAACCCGCAAATAAAATCAATGGAATGATAATTGAAGATCCGATAAATACGTTGGCAGATAACTCTGCCTGACTTTTGGAGTGTAAATTAGAGGAGTTAGTTGCTAGCTGATTAGTTGAGAGTGATTGCATTCAGTCCTCCAGAGGTTCGATAGTTGTTCTAGTAAAAGACTTCATTAGGAACCTTGTCGTTTTCTGATGCCAGCGATATATTTTGTTTGTCACACACAAATTTTTTGCGTACTACGGCAGACATTTACTGGGTGATGCAAGCGTACTACTGAGTTAAAATAAACAAAGTGCGTAAACACATGTTTTTGCAAATAAGCAAGCTACGCAAAGCATCAAGCACAAGAGAAAAGAAGCAGTTTTTTGCCATACATCACCCCAAAACTCCTACTTTTTAGCTTAGAACTCGGAACTTCGTGTTCGGAACTCGGAACTTCGTGCTCGGAACTCGGAACTTCGTGCTCAGAACTCGGAACTTCGTGTTCGGAACTCGGAACTTCGTGCTCGGAACTCGGAACTTCGTGCTCGGAACTCGGAACTTCGTGCTCGGAACTCGGAACTTCGTGCTCGGAACTCGGAACTTCGTGCTCAACACTAAAACATTACAGGACTTACGCACTCAGATCCCCCAACCCCCTTAAAAAGGGGGCTTTAGAAGTTCCCCCCTTAAAAAGGGGGGCTAGGGGGGATCTAGGTTTCAGGCTTCAGTGCGTAAGTCCTACATTAGTTTCGTAGGGTATGTTATTGCGCCAGCATAACGCACCGCCAAAGATTTGCAGTGCATAGGCATCGCTAGTGCAATTTTAGATTTAAAACCTTAGATTTTAATTTGGGAAGGAATTAAAAATTCACTAATGCTATACAGACGCTTTGGACGTACAGAGTTACAGATGCCAGTGTTTTCCTGCGGTGGCATGAGATACCAGTTCAAATGGCAGGATGTTCCCGATTCGGAAATTCCTACCGACAACCAGGCAAATCTCGAAGCGACTATTAGACAAGCAATGGAGGTGGGCATTAATCATATTGAGACTGCTCGTGGTTATGGCACTTCGGAAATGCAGTTAGGGAGAATATTGCCTAAGTTTTCCCGCGAAAAGTTGATTGTTCAAACCAAAGTTAGCCCAAAGGCAGATGCGAAAGAATTCCGCGAGACATTTGAACAATCGTTGCAAAACCTCCAGCTAGATTATGTTGACTTATTGGGATTACATGGCATCAACCATCCTGAGTCTTTGGACTACAGTATCCGCCCCGGTGGCTGTTTGGAAGTGGCGCAACAGTTGCAAGCTGAGGGAAAAGTCAGATTTATCGGCTTTTCTACACATGGAGCAACAGATCTGATTGTGCAGGCGATTAGTACTAATCAATTTGATTACGTTAACCTGCACTGGTACTACATTAATCAATGGAATTGGGCGGCAATTGAAGCTGCTAAACGCCATGATATGGGAGTGTTTATTATTAGCCCATCTGATAAAGGGGGAATGCTTTATCAACCACCGCAAAAGTTAGTAAATCTTTGCGCTCCCTTAAGTCCGATGGTATTTAATGATTTGTTTTGTTTGAGTCATCAAGATGTGCATACCTTGAGCTTGGGAGCGGCCAAACCACAAGATTTTGATGAACACCTGAAAACTTTAGAGTTGCTGGACAGCGCATCAGAAATTTTGCCACCAATTTTGGCACGGTTGGAAGCAGAAGCGATCGCTTCTTTGGGAGAAGATTGGGTGAAAACCTGGCAGACTAATTTACCCACCTTTGAAGCAACTCCAGGTGAGTTAAATATTCGCGTGATTTTGTGGCTGTGGAATCTGGCGATCGCCTACGATCTGGTAGAGTATGCCAAAATGCGCTACAACCTGCTAGGTAGCGGTAGTCATTGGTTCCCTGGCAACAAAGCAGATAGGCTAAGTGAACTCGACTTACGGCAATGTTTATCTGACAGTCCCCACGCTGATAAAATCCCCCAGGTTCTAGAACAAGCGCATCAAATGCTAGCGGGTGAACCTGTTAAACGTCTATCTCGGACTTAATTGGGCATAGGGATAGGGATTAGGGAAAAGGTTAAAGGGTAAAGGACAAAGTCTGAGCGGTTCGCGGAGCGTCTGTCTGCGACACGCTGCGCGAACGTAGAGAGGCTTCCTCCGAACAGACGGCAGTTCCTTTAAGCGGGGGAACCCCGCCAACGGACTGCCTCAACTTTGTAAGAGAGGCTAAAAGGATGATTTTCACCTTTCCCCTTTTCCCCTTTCCCTTTCCCCCATGTTCCATGCCCCATACCCAGCTACTCAGCCTTTGTAACATCCACTGATTTATTTGCCGTTGGTACAACTAGCACCTTGTCAACACGGTTGCCATCCATATCCATCACTTCAACACGCATACCTTGCCATTCAAAATGATCTGCTGCGGTAGGAATCCGGCCTAAATGAGTGATGACAAAACCACCTAACGTTTGATAACTGCCTCGCTCCTCAGATTCCCACTCTTCCATACCAAATAGTTCCAAAAACTCTTCTACAGGCAACATCCCATCCAATAGCCAGGAACCATCTTCCCTTTGTACAGCTTGTGGTTGGTCTTGTCCATCTGTGGAAGGAACATCTCCAACGATTTCGCTCATGATGTCGTTGAGAGTGACTAATCCTTGAATCACGCCGTATTCATCCACTACCACCGCCATGTGAGTGATGGTTTGCTTGAACAATTCCAAAACTTTTAAGCCACGGGTGCTTTCTGGTACAAAGACGGGCTGTCTTAGTCCCATAGTCAAGTCCAGGGGTTCACCTCGAAAACTCCGGGCTAATAAGTCTGTAACGGGGATAATACCCAGCACATTGTCAAGGCCCCCTTGACAAACTGGATACCGGGAATAGGCACTATCAACCATCTTGTGACGGTTTTCTTCGGGAGAGTCGTCTAAGTCTAGCCAGACTATATCGGGACGGGGTGTCATCAAGTAGCTGACAGGGCGATCGCCTAAACGAAAGACTCGCTCAACCATATCCTGTTCGGCTTCCTCAAAGGTTCCCGCCTCAGTACCTTGCTCTATTAAAATTTTGATTTCTTCCTCAGTGACTTGCGGCTCAGTAGAAGGGGTAATACCTAACACTCGTAGTACCATATCTGTGGAAGCACTTAAAAGATACACCATTGGGGAAGCGATCGCCGCCAAGGCTCGCATCGGAATAGCTACAATAGCTGCAATTCGTTCTGGGTTGTTTAATGCCAGACGCTTTGGCACCAGTTCGCCGACAATCAGCGACAAATAAGTAATGATCAAAACTACGATCCCAAAGGATATCGGTTCACTATAAGGCGCTAAAAAAGGAACAAGCTGCACATAAACTTCTAGCCGATTGGCGATTGTTGCTCCTCCAAAAGCACCAGTCAGTATCCCGATCAAGGTAATTCCGACCTGAACAGTAGATAAAAATTGATTTGGAGACTCAGCTAGTTTCAATGCTGCTCGTGCCTTGGCATCTCCTTGATTGGCAAGCTGCTGTAGTCTCACCTTGCGTGCCGAGACGACGGCCATCTCAGACATAGAAAATACACCATTGGCAATAATGAGTACTAAAACGATTAAAATTTCCAAAGTGGTGGAGGACATGTTTAAAATTGCCGCTTATCAATGCGAACTTAGCTCAATCCCTAGTATCTAGTATTAAAGGTGCTTCTATAAACGCTTTAAGTGTACATAAAGTAGTAGTTATATTTCTACAGTCTATTCAGTAGTTATGCATTATTCTTCCACAGAAAGAATGAGACAGCTGTTAACACTTTTAAAATAGTGGACATAAACTGCCTTAATCTTTTCTGACCTGCTACGACTCCCACACAAGCAACTTATGGCATTTTCTTCTATTGTGCGTGCTTTGGCGCGATCGCCACTCACCACTGAATTTATCTCTAAGCTTAATCGACAACAAGAACTACGGTTAAATGGCATTCCCCGCCTGCCTAAAGGCTTGGTGGCTTCGGCGTTGGCACAAACTGAAGGCAAAAATTTGTTTGTAGTCTGCGCCACTCTAGAGGAAGCTGGACGCGTTTACGCACAATTGGAGGCAATGGGATGGAAAAGTGTATATTTTTACCCTACCTCCGAAGCTTCCCCCTACGAACCTTTTGACCCCGAAACCGAGATGAGTTGGGGACAAATGCAGGTATTGGCAGATTTGGTTAAGGGTCAAGGGTCAAGGGTCAAGGGTCAAGAGTCAAAAGTTAAAAGTCAAGAGTTATTGACTAATAACGAGGGACAGATAGCGATTGTCGCTACTCAAGTGGCTTTGCAACAGCACTTACCACCACCAGAGGCTTTTACATCTTTTTGCCTGACTCTAAAGCGGGGGATGGAATTTGACCTAAATAGCTTTAGTGAGAAAATTACGACTTTGGGGTACGAGCGAGTGCCTTTGGTGGAAACTGAAGGGCAATGGAGTCGGCGCGGCGATATTGTTGATGTGTTCCCGGTTTCGTCTGAGTTACCAGTGCGGCTGGAATGGTTTGGTGACGAAATTGAGCAAATCCGGGAATTTGACCCAGCAACTCAACGTTCGGCACTTGATAAAATTGACCAGCTAGTTCTGACTCCTACTAGCTTCGCTCCCATCGTCATGGCGGCATTGAAAACGAGTGCTGAGTTCCAAGTCCTGAGTGCTGAGTTAAATTCTGATTCAGAACTCATAACTCAGGACTCAGCACTAGAAGGTAGTCGTCGCTTTTTGGGGTTAGCTTTCAATCAACCAGCCTCACTTCTAGACTACTTACCAGAAAACACACTGATTGCCATTGATGAGCCAGAACAGTGCCATGCTCACAGCGATCGCTGGGTGGAGAATGCCGAAGAACAATGGCGATTGGTAACTGGAGAATCCAACCAGTTACCGAAGATTCACTGTTCGTTTGATGACTGTTTGGCTGAGGTTGCAAAATTTAAAACATTATATTTATCAGAACTGTCAGAGGAAAATAGTGGAATTAATCTGGCTAGTAGATCTGTTCCAGTCACGCCACATCAGTTTGCTAAACTAGCTGAAACTATCCGCCAAGAGCGCGATCGCAATTTCTCTAGCTGGCTGATTTCTGCCCAGCCTTCGCGTTCTGTGTCACTATTGCAAGAGCATGACTGTCCCGCGCAGTTTATTCCTAATCCCCGCGACTACCAAGCGATTGAAAAGCTCCAAATCAACCATACGCCAGTAGCTCTCAAGTATTCTGGTCTGGCGGAGCTAGAAGGCTTTATCATGCCCACGTATCGGCTGATAGTCGTCACAGATCGAGAATTTTATGGACAGCACTCCTTAGCGACTCCCGGCTATCTCCGCAAACGCCGCAAAGCTATTTCTAAGCAAGTTGATGCGAATAAGCTGCGTCCAGGCGATTATGTGGTTCACCGCAACCACGGGGTTGGTAAATTTGTCAAATTAGAAAGTTTGACGATTAATGACGAAACTCGTGATTATTTGGTGGTGCAGTATGCTGACGGGTTACTCAGAGTCGCCGCCGATCAAGTAGGTGCGCTATCTCGGTTCCGCAGCACAGGCGATAAAGCACCGGAACTCAACAAGATGACCGGGAAAGCTTGGGAAAATACTAAGAATAAAGTTCGCAAAGCCATTAAGAAGTTGGCAGTAGACTTGCTAAAACTTTATGCGGCGCGATCGCAACAACAAGGTTTTAGCTACCCAGGCGATATGCCTTGGCAAGAAGAGATGGAAGATTCCTTCCCCTACCAACCGACAACAGATCAGCTCAAAGCTGTACAAGATGTTAAACGCGACATGGAAAGCGATCGCCCAATGGATCGCTTAGTTTGTGGGGATGTCGGTTTCGGAAAAACAGAAGTGGCAATTCGCGCGATTTTCAAAGCCGTCACTTCTGGCAAACAAGTCGCCTTACTTGCACCGACTACTATCCTCACTCAGCAACACTACCACACTCTCAAAGAACGCTTTTCTCCTTACCCTGTGAATGTCGGTTTACTCAACCGTTTCCGTACCGCTGAAGAACGTCGCGATATTCAAAAGCGATTAGCAACAGGTGAATTAGATATAGTTGTCGGGACGCACCAACTTTTGGGTAAAGGCGTAGCATTCCGGGATTTAGGACTATTGGTGGTGGATGAAGAACAGCGGTTTGGAGTGAACCAAAAAGAGAAAATTAAAAGTTTGAAAACTCAGGTTGACGTTCTGACTCTCTCCGCCACACCGATTCCCCGTACTCTGTACATGTCTTTGTCGGGTATTCGGGAAATGAGTTTGATTACCACACCACCCCCCACCAGACGCCCAATTAAAACCCATTTAGCACCGCTGAACCCAGAAAGTGTCCGTAGTGCGATTCGCCAAGAACTAGATAGAGGCGGACAGGTGTTTTATGTGGTTCCCCGCGTTGAAGGAATTGAAGAGACAACAGCAAGTTTGCGGGAGATGATACCGGGAGGAAGGTTTGCGATCGCTCACGGTCAAATGGATGAAAGTCAATTAGAATCAACCATGATTACTTTTAGCAATGGTGATGCTGATATTCTCGTTTGTACGACAATTATTGAATCTGGCTTAGACATCCCGCGAGTTAATACCATCTTAATTGAAGATGCTCACCGCTTCGGGTTGGCGCAGTTGTATCAGTTACGCGGACGTGTGGGACGTGCTGGAATTCAGGCTCACGCTTGGCTATTCTATCCGAAGCAGCGAACATTATCCGATGCCGCACGGCAAAGATTACGAGCGATTCAGGAATTCACCCAGCTAGGTTCTGGATATCAGCTAGCAATGCGCGACATGGAAATTCGGGGTGTGGGTAACTTGTTAGGTGCAGAACAATCTGGTCAAATGGATGCGATCGGTTTTGATTTGTATATGGAAATGCTAGAAGAAGCAATTCGAGAAATCCGCGGCCAAGAAATTCCCCAAGTGGACGATACCCAGATTGACCTCAACCTCACAGCATTTATCCCAGCAGATTACATTACCGATTTGGATCAAAAGATGAGTGCATACCGTGCGGTAGCAACAGCTAAATCTAAAGAAGAATTAACACAAATTGCTGGTGAGTGGAGCGATCGCTATGGTGCTATACCTGTATCTGCTAGTCAACTTTTGCGCGTGATGGAACTCAAACAACTAGCGAAAAAATTAGGATTTAGCCGTATTAAACCAGAAAATAAGCAGCATGTCATTTTAGAAACGCCAATGGAAGAACCAGCTTGGAATTTATTGGCAGCAAATTTACCAGAAAATCTCAAATCTCGTTTTGTCTACTCACCTGGAAAAGTCACAGTCCGCGGCTTAGCAGTTCTCAAAGCAGATAAACAATTGCAAAGTCTCATTGACACTTTGGGCAAAATGCAGGATGCAATTCCAGAGGCGGCAGTTGTCACGACCTGATATTACAGATAGTCAAGCATACGCTTGCAAGTTATATCATGAGGCTGAAAACCGTCAGCAAACCTAGATAAAGCTAATTTATTTGCTAGATACCGACATTTTGATTGACATTCAGCGAGGTCATGCTTCTGCAATAACTAGGTTTGCCAGGCAATAAACATAAAAATTGCTGCAATATAACTTTTTAATATTGTACAATCCTCTATATGAAGTTCCTACGTTCAGTTTATCACCAGATCATCTCCAGCTTTTGCAATACAACCAATGGTAGAGCTAACTTTTGATTACCGCGTATCCTCAATCACATCAAATCTTAACTTTAAGTACTTCTAAAGAGTACTTATATAAAAATAGGTGAACGGATAAATTGTCAAAAGAGTAATATTAGCAACTGTTGAGATTGCAAAGGACTCTCTTTAAAGAGATGCTGATAGTTCATCAAGGTCAGATTTCGGCTAACGACACTTTGTTTTCAGAGCTTTTACGCGACTAACACTTGTTTTTGGAAAAAAACTTATCAATTTGCGGATGAGGCTAATACACACATTCTCCAAGCGTGATTGTAAGAGTGAACCATGAATAATAAAAAATGGGCGATTAAACGACTCACAGTAAATCTCACTTCAGGGGAGGTAGAGAAACTTGAACAATACTGCAAAATAACAGGCAGAGCCGCAACCGATGTAATTCGGGAATTGATCCGGTCTATTCCATCTGACAACTCAGAAGTATCCGAACGTCATAAATTGGTTAAGTGATCGTTAGGTTGGACAAATCACATCTGCAAGTCGCTGTTGTGCTTCTTCATAACCATCTTAGATGTGCCATATGATCTAAATGTACACAAAATATCAGTACATTAATCATGACAAAGGCGGATAAAAGACTAGATTTTAGATTGCCAGAGCAGGAGTTAAAGATATTGGAAGCTTACTGCTCTGCAACGCACAGAAGCAAAACTGATGTACTCAGAGAATTAATACGAGGATTAAAACGAAAAATACCAAAAAGTCAAGCTTTATCCAGCAATTCTAGTAATCAGGATTACTTCTGACCTCCTGCACCTATATACTGCCTTAAAATCTGGTCACGGTTTGAGAAATCAGACCGTGGCTGTTGTATGGGCTGCTGTACGGAATTGCCATATATAGACTGCGACGGTTGCGTTGGCTGCTGTACGGAATTGCCATATATAGATTGTGGTAGTTGTATGGGCTGCTGTATGGAATTGCCACCCACTGGGTTTATGGGTGTAACCACGCTTTGGCTGGGAATCTGACCAGAACCAGAATAGGGTGCAACATTAGTTGGTGGAGCAGAGATTGGTGTTGCAGGTGCGACATTAGGTAATACCTGACTGCCATTTAAATTACCATAGGGATTTTGCGGTAAGTTTGTATTCGTTGACGTGTAGCCCGTTCCAGAATTTAACCCAGTGCTTGGTAGAGAATTCTGACTAGGTAAACTGTTAGTGGGTAGCATCAGCGTTGTGCTTTCATTAGAGATTCGCCCCAAGGCATTTGTCTGAGTTGAAACAGTACCATTGAAGTTAGATAACTTCTGTGTAGATTGTGTAGATTGGTTGAGCGCTGCTTGCAAAGGGCTGATGAAAACAGGATTTGGATCAATGTTAGTTTGATTAGTTAATCCAATTCCCAGAGTAGAGGAGGATTGTACTGCTCCTGTTTGCTCAGATGCCGCAGTTAATGATTTAACGCCTAGAAACTGATTGTTACTATCAGATGTCTTGCCACGCAATAAATTTTCTGTTTGTACCACAAAGGGATTTGTCATATTTTGTAGCGGTGGGCTACTAACTGTCCCCAAACTGGGATTTGATTTTACATCACCAGCAGATTGTTTCTTAATTGCATCTTCTAATAAGCTTTTGCTATTTTTTGCGTCAGTGTTTTCTTTTGATGTATTTGCCCTGACTGAAAGAGTTGCCTGCTCAAAGTCATTAAACAGAACTGGCAAGTTATCAATGTCTGCTGCAATGGCTCTGTCTTCTGCTGACAGAGAAGAGTCAGCAGGGTTTTGTGAAGTCACTTGGTTAGTTTGCTTGCGAGTTAAAGCCTCTGGATTTGACCAGTATTCCCAGGTTACTAGCCCTATCACAGATAAAAAAATTGCTGTTCCCCAAAAACCAGGTCGCCCTAGATTCCATAACCTGGCTTTGAGATACCGTAAATAAGCGGGAGGATAATGACGACGTGGCATAGCTTAAGTGATTGAAATTTACTCGAAATCGGCAAAAAACTTCGCAACTGAAGTTAGATGGTGATTTCATCCTAACTTTTGAAGAAGTTATTAGTCATTACCAAAAGACATGTAGTAGTCAAAAATTTACTATTCACCTTTAAGGGTTGTTTGGTAAGGCTTTTATAAAAAGTTATGGCAATTCATGCTTAGTTTTTGAGCATCGGTCACTTTGGATATCATCCAGATTTGAAAGCTGCTCTAATTTATTGTTGTGGCTGGGAAACTGTTCAACTTTTGCGCTCTCTAAATTTTCAAACTGTGCGTTGCAATGCTTCGATGCGCTTGGCGCGACGCATCGCACTGTAATATTTACCAGGAGACTACAGCAATGATGAAAGCTGAAGATATCATGACCAAGGATGTAGTTACTATTCGCGGTTCGGCAACTGTCGCTGAAGCGGTGGGGCTGATGAAAGAAAAAGGATTACGTGCTTTGGTTGTGGATCGTCGTTATGATAACGATGCCTATGGCATTGTTACAGAAACGGATATTGTTTATAAGGTAACAGCCTATGGGAAAGACCCTAAGCAAGTGCGGGTTTACGAAATCATGAGCAAGCCCTGTATTGTTGTAAATCCTGAGTTGGGTGTGGAATATGTAGCACGGTTGTTTGCCAATACAGGCATCCGTAGAGCACCTGTGATTAAAGGCAAGTTGTTAGGCATCATCTCGATTACTGATATTTTAATCAAGAGCGACTTTGTGGAAACGCCAAAAGCGCTACTACTGGATGAGAGAATTGAAAAAGCAATTGAGCAGGCTCGTGCTACTTGTACTGCACAAGGTGCTTACTCTAAAGCTTGTGCTGCAGCTTGGGATGAAGTAGAAGAACTCCAAGCAGAAGCCGCTCATCAAAAAGCTGAGGGCATGGTATCAGCCAAAGTGTCTTTTGAGGAATACTGTAGGGAAAATCCAGATGCGCCGGAATGTCGAAATTATCATCCTTGATAGTAACTGAAGTGTAGAGAGGATGAGGGGGATGAGGGGGATGAGGGGGATAAGTTGGAATTTTCTCCCTCATTTTCCCCTAATCTCCTATCTTGTGACACTGTTTTTTAGAAATCGGCGCGTAATTTATCGTTTAGCAACCCGCATCAATAAAAATACACCTACTCCCAAAAACATAAAATTAGGCAACCAAGCTCCCATAAAGGGAGAAAGGATACCTGCTTGTCCCATTGCACCACTAATAAAGAAAATTAAGTAGTACGAAAAAATAACTATGACACTGATACCGAAGCTTGTTCCTTTTCCGGTGCGTTGAGGTACTGTTCCCATAGCTGCGCCTACTAAGCCAAACACCACACACACAAAGGGTAAGGCAATTTTTTGTTGAATACGTACTTGGAGTTTACGAATTTTTTGCCGATCGCCACTGAGAAGTTCAACTTCTAGTTGATCTAGTGCTTCGCCAATATTCATCTCACCATAGTCTCGGCTCTTTTCTGCCAGACTTAAGGGCGTGCGGGGTAGTTGTAGTTGTTGGTGTTCAAATCTAACAATATTGCGATAAGAGCGATCGGGCGCTACAAAATAGATGGTGCCGTTGTAAAAATCCCAGACATTTTGAGAGCCATTCCACTGTGCGGATTCTGATACCACAATTTGATTCAGACCTTTTGTGGAGCGATCTATAATTGTTAAACCTTTCATACGCTTACCATCAAACTGGTCAGCATAAAACAAGCGTGTCAGTATCTTGTTTTTACTACCATCTGGCTGGGGGTCATCACGGTATTCGGGATAGAAAATATTTTGTTGCTTAAAAGTTGGCTTATCTGATTTGAGAGCTGCGTCCAGGGTCAGACCTGCTTGATAATTTGCGGCTGGTGCTATGTGTTCATTAAACACAAATGTCATTCCTGTAACTACCAAGCTCATCATCACAGCGGTTAGCACCATGCGATAGACACTTACCCCACAGCCCCGCAGGGCAATTAATTCACTCTCGCTAGAGAGACGACTGTAGGTCATCAGAGTAGCTAGTAAGGTAGACATGGGGAAGGCTAAAACTATGAAGTTTGGTAGCTTTAATAAAAAAACCTGAATGGCAATGTCTACAGGTAGTCCGGCTTCTACTATTTTCCGTACTAAGTCAAATACAGCATCGATTGTGACACCAATTGATGAAAAAGCTCCGACACCAAACAAAAACGTCGGTAGCAATTCGCTGATCAAGTAGCGATCCATGATCGTAAAAGGTAGCAGCGAATTGAGGTTGTAGAAAGATGTGAGCTTCTTTGAGATCATAAGCAGCTTGAAAATTTAAATCCCGGCAACCCTGGCAAAGGAATGCATTTCTACTGTAATTTAGTATTTCAATTCAGTTCTCATATAGCAGTTCTCACCTGAGTGAGGTACACAGAAAAGTAATTAACCACAGATGTAGACGCGCAACGGCTTCCCGCAGGGTACACAGATAAATACAGCGAAAAGTTCTGTAGGCAAAGAGAAGTCTGAGCGCCGACGTCCGGCGATAGTCTGTTTCAATGCCGAGAGGCGCAAGGCTTTGCGCCTCTCCCTTGTATCTTTTAAATACAAGGGAACCGTTCTAAAAGAACGGTTGGGCAGTCAGACCAGCATAGCGATCATAACTTCTTCAAAGGGGAGCCACTGCGGTCTTCTCCCATCGCGTAGCGTCTCGTAGAGAAGGGGAGACGCCAAAGGCGATGGGGTTTTCTAACATAGGAAACTTTTCAAGACAGATAAATTTGTACCTCACGATGATTAGGAAATGCTATGAGCTGAGAAATTGGAGCAAAATTATAGATTAATAGTTAAGCAAAAAAGTAGAAAATATCCTTTTATATCTGTAAATTAATAATTATTAATTTAGACTTGAAAGTTATCTCCTAAATAGTATTGTCGCACAAGCGGATTAGTGTAAAGTTCGTCAGCAGTGCCAAAAGCGAGAATTTGCCCCTCACGCATTATGTAGGCGCGATCTGTGATGGCGAGGGTTTCGCGGACATTGTGATCGGTAATTAAGACACCCATGCCGCGATCGCGCAGTTGCGCTACAATTTGCTGAATTTCTGAAACTGCTATGGGGTCAACTCCCGCAAATGGTTCATCCAATAGTAAAAACTTCGGGCCCTCTCTCCCCGCAGCAAGCGCCCTGGCTAATTCCGTCCGCCGACGTTCACCACCAGAAAGTTGAATTCCTTTACTATTAGCTAATTTTTCCAACCTAAACTCTCGCAGTAAGTTTTCTACTCGCTTTGACCATTCCCATCGTGGCACATTAGTTTGCTCTAATACTAGGAGAATATTATCCCGCACCGATAGTTGGCGAAAAACACTTGCTTCTTGTGCTAGATAACCAATGCCTAAGCGTGCCCTTCTATGCATTGGCAAGCCAGTAATATCTAGATTATCAAGCCAAACTTTTCCCTGATTGGGTTTTTCTAAACCTGTAGCGATATAAAAAGAAGTCGTTTTACCAGCTCCATTGGGGCCTAGCAAACCGACGACTTCACCTTGAGCAACAGAAAGGTTAACGCGATTGATAATTACTCGTTTACCGTAGGATTTGTGAATATTTTCTAAAACAATTTTCACAATAGATGCGCCCTTTTTTGGTGATCGATGCTAGTTAGAACGCTTTAAAGCTGGTGTTGTTGGAGCCGGTGTACCAGCTTGACCACTTTCATCTGTTTCCTGCACCATATATATAGACTCTACTTGACGGTTAGATTGGGGTAAGGCGACAAATCGCCCTTCGTCAATTAGATAGCTAACTTTCTCTGCTCGCATACTATTGCCGCCTTGTTGCAAAATATATACGTTGCCACTGAAATCAATTCGGCGTTCTTTACTAAAGTACTGTGCTTGAGCAGATGTTGCTTGAAGCTGACGAGATGGATACAACATTTGCACATTACCGCGAGCGGTGATTACTTGAGTTTTGGCATCATATTCTTGTATATCAGAGCGGATGGTGAGGGGACGGTTACTTGCAGGTGTTTGAGCTGTAGCGGTTTGCACATTGTGGGTGGGGATGGCGATCGCGCCTAGGAGTGCAGCTGGTAGCATGAAAGCTAATCCAAAGCGACGCATCTGTGATTTAGACAATTGATAGCAGGGGATCATAGTAATTTGGGATTTCGGATTTCGACTTGTATTCCAATTATGTCTAGTTGTTTATCCAGATATAAAATATCCAATCTGGAGTAATTTAGGATAACTGATGGCTGAAATATTGACGGTGTGTTCAACCTCAAGGTTTCAAAAAATTAGGATGAATTGCACTACAGTTCAATATACCGGTTCTCGGCTCAGCTTAACTTTTTTCGCCACACCCCACACCTTACAAGCGCTCAAAACAACTTGAGCAAGATTCTACAGTGAGCCTACAGATTAGCTTACTAGTTCCTGAATCTGCTTTGGGGTCAATTCCTGCACATTACTCAAAACTACTGCGGCTCCTGCTGCTATTAGTGTCTGAGCATAAGCATCACTTCGTGCTGCTGTTTCCTGCACATGTGGTGGTAATACCCCTACACCAATCCAAGTCCGAGAATCTAATTCCCGTGCTTTCTTTACGGTGTACATATCAGCTACCGTATCCCCTACATATATGATCGCTGATGTCGTCTCCAGTGCATTCTCCAACTGACGAACGGTGGCTAAAAGTCCAGTGGGGTCTGGTTTACCTGGTGCATCCTCCATCGCAATTAACACTGGAGATTGCAAACCAAGGCGTTTTTCCAAAACATAGTTAGCAGAAGCACGAGTTGCACCGCTGAAAAATCCCCAAGCAATCCCGGCTTGTGTTAGTTGCTCTAAGTAGCTAAGTTGTAATAATAAGGGTTCATTACAGATATATCCTGTCCAATTATCGGGGTTTTCGCCTCGGTAACGGGATTGAAAAAAGGTAACAATTTTGTTGTAGTCGAGTTGCAGTTGTTCGCGAGTTTGTGCTTGATTTTCAAAATAACGGTAAATTAATTCCTGAGACGCTTCCCAATCGTTATTCCAAATACCTTCAGACTTCAACTTGTCAATATCTAATGGTGTCGGGCGATACGCTTGGTTAGTAAAGTATTCTACGGTATCTGCGATCGCCCGGCGATAGGAGCCACTGACATCACGGACAACACCATCAATATCAAAAATTGCGATCGCTCTTGTTTGTTCAATCATATAATGAGCATAGAAATTCTTGGCTTGCTTGAGTTGATAGTCAGCAGATAAAGCCATACTATCATCAACTTTTCCTTGCCAAAGCAGACTTTTGGATTGAAACTTAGCAGTTAAATAACCATAGCATCACATTATACAAACACTGACTAAAGAGTGTCAGGGATTTTTGTATGAAACATCTTCGTCAGTTTGAATTGTTTATTGCATTACCTCACCTGATTAAGTGGTTACCAATTTCTTTTGTGGTTGGCATTTTTGCCGGCACTGCTTCCGCAGCGCTTCTATTATCATTGGAATGGGCAACTGAGTGGCGTGAATCTCATCGCTGGATCATCGCCTTATTGCCACTTGGTGGTTTCGTGAGCGGTTGGATTTACCATCGGTTTGGTCAGGCAGTAGAAGCCGGAAATAACCTGTTGCTCGAATAAATTCATAATCCCAAAGAGATTATTCCCTGCCGCATGGCTCCTTTAGTTTTATTAGGGACAATCATCACCCATCTGTTTGGTGGTTCAGCTGGGCGTGAAGGTACAGCATTACAAATGGGTGCTTCTCTGGCAGATAAATTGACTAAAATATTGCGCTTTCAAGGGGCAAATCGGCGAATTCTTTTAACAGCAGGTATCAGTGGAGGATTTGGTTCAGTTTTTGGTACACCCTTAGCTGGAACTGTTTTCTGTTTATAAGTTTTAGCGATTGGAAAACTTTATTATGATGCACTTTTTCCTTCTTTAATTGCAGCGCTCGTTGGGAATCAAGTGACTTTACTATTTGGTCTGCATCACACAGATTACCGACACGCTCCATTTATACCGACAATTACAATTTGGGGGCTGATATCTGCGATCGCAGCAGGTGCAATCTTTGGAATTGTGGCAAGGCTCTTTGCTCAAGCAACTCACAAATTAGTCATTTTTTTAAAACAAAGATATCATATCCTCCAATGCGTCCTTTTATAGGCGGTGTATTCGTAGCGGTAATTGTTGGGTTGAGTGGCACGACCAAGTACATTGGGCTTGGTATCTCAACTATCGTTAATTCTTTCTATACTCAGCTACCTCCCTGGGATTTTGCCGCTAAATTTGGTTTTACCGCTCTTACTTTAGGAGCAGGTTTTAAGGGAGGAGAAGTAACCCCTCTATTTTTTATTGGTGCAACATTAGGTAATGCTTTATCGTTGCTTTTGGCATTACCTCCACCCCTATTAGCAGGAATGGGATTTGTGGGTGTGTTTGCAGGTGCAGCAAATACACCTTTGGCATCGACCTTAATGGGAATTGAACTCTTTGGTCTAGAATCGGGGCTATTTATTAGTATTAGCTGTGTAGTCAGTTACCTTTTTTCGGGACACAACGGGATTTATACTGCACAGCGAATTGGATTGAGTAAATACTCTTCTGTACATTTGAAAGAAGGGCTGACTTTAGCTACTTATCGGCAAGCAAAAGTTGAGCCAAAATTTGACTTATCCAATGATATCAAAGAGACAAAAAGCAATCATCAAGAATAATTCGGTAAAATAGACAACTCTTTTTACGATTATTTTTTCTCAGCGCAACCTTCAAAAATTTTATTCTCCAGAATGAAAGTTGCTGAGTAGGAATAATTTTTATCTGACATACCGTCGCTACAAACGTTAACTTTCTTGATGATTAATAAATTGTTGCTATTGCCTCTAAGTGGGTACACTCTCACTAGGTCTATAGGACGACCCTCTGCTTCCAAAGGTACGACGTACGGGAACGTTTGCTTTTTTGTATCTGGCGAAGAGTGGATAATTCCACGTTTGCTGACAGTAACGCTCCAAAAAGGTTCAGTACCCCTAGCAATGAATTCTTCGTTACTAACAGTTTCGGCAACAACGAGAGTATTCTTATTGATAGACGATATGTCAGATTTTGCAGTACTTGGATTGCTAATCAATAAGGTAGTATCAAGTCCAAGTAAAACAACACAAGAGATGAAAGTTTTCATAGACAAAGATTGTGTAGTGATTAATATGTTTTGCCAGATGAACCCACATGCAATACGGTTTGGTTAAAGGAGAAAGGAAAAAGGGAAAAGGGAAAAGGGTAATTTCAAACCTTTCATCTTTTCCAAGTCTACAGCAGAGGTGAAAAGTGCTTATCCGAACTGTATTGACTCCACATGTACCAAATAAGTGCTGAGGATAAGGTCAAAACTATCTTGTTACATTGAGAGGTACGTCCACAGACGATATGCAGGCGTTAAAGTTCACGCTATGGAAGGAAGTCGCTCAAGCAAATAATGCGTCATTCTTAACAAAATATGGAACAAAACAACCTCGCAAAACTTAGTATCGTTATCATCGGCGCAACCACTGAGCTTGGAAGCGAAACCACACGGCAGTTACTTGCACGCGGACATCAAGTTACAGGAATTTTACAAGATAAGAACAGCACTACAACTGTGGATGTTAAAAACTTTGTGTTGGTGGAAGCTAATCCAAAAGATGCTGATGAACTATCGGATGTATTAAGCACTGTCAACGCTGATGTGGTGCTAAATCTCTTACCGCAAATACCAAATACGCTGCTACACGATGGACACGCATGGAAAGGGTATGACCAGACGTTAAAAGCCACTACGTCAGCAGTAATAAAGGCGATAGAAAATAGTAGTGTCAAATTCCTAGTCCACCCCAGCTATGCTTTCTTATATGGCAATGCTACTGATGCTACTGAAAATACCCCTCTTTCAGTGCCTAGTAATGACCCAATTTTTCAAGCAGCAATCGATGTAGAGAATCAAGTAATTAACAGCAAGATTCCAGCGTGTGTTTTACGTATGGGTTTCTTGTACGGGCCACAATCTTCTGATCTTAAGAAGTATGTGACATCGTTCAAGCTTAGAAGACCATATTTTGCAGGTAAAAAAGATAAGTTGACCAACTTATTGCACTTTGAAGATGCTGCTGGTGCATTAGTTTTAGTTGCAGAACAAAAACCAGTCGGTGAAGTATTCAATGTTGTAGATGGTACACCAGTAAGCTTTGGCGATTTCATTGATCACTTTGCTCTGTTACTGGGAATGAAAAAGCCTGGACACATTCCACTTTTTCTAGCACCAGTTGCGCGTATAATTATCAAACTCCAGCAAATGGAGTTGCTTGATCTTTTTACTATTGTCAAGAACGATAAAATACGCTCTTTTCTTGGTTTTTCGCCACACTATACCAGCTACCGCTCTGGACTTGAACAAACATTGCAAACATGGCGTGCTAAAGGTGTTAAGGTTTGATATTATCTACTGCTAAAAGCTAGTCAATATCTATTTAACCCAATGTTTTGTTGCCTGTAAAATGCGTGGACATGAAATTGAAACGCAAAGTGGCGCAGAGAAACGGAAAGTTTATTTAGATCTATTCGCTACGAATTAATGAAATGCTGTACTAAGCTTTCTGTTGGTTGTTATATTTGTGGATGCAGGTTTGTATAGTAGCGAGTTATATTTGCCATCTTCTTTTTCATCCTATGCCTTAGCTAGGTGAGCAGCGATCGCGCCTCGTTCAACTCCTCTGAAAATGGATTAAGCATTATCCAAAATTCGCCTCTTTCAGTTCGATGTTTTGGGGAGTGATCGCTGGTATTGTTTTTCAAAGAAGACTTTTACTTCATACCCTGTTCATTGAACATCCCCATTAATTTACGCTTACGGGCGTGGGTTTGCATCAACTCATCTCGATAGCTTAACCAGTTGGCCTTCCTTCCAGATTCCAGGTAGGCGGCGCGTGCCTTTTTCAGCCACTCAATTGCTTCGTTATAATATTCTGCCTTACCCGCATCCATAATCTTTTCGGCACGGCGACGGGCGTTGGCGATGACCCAGTTAGGATTATGAGAGATAGCAGCATTCATAACTCGGTGAATTAACTCAGAATAATAGGAACTGAGTTCACTAGCGATCGCAATAGCGTCATCAATTAGCTCCTCATATAAGAAAATCTCTACCCTTATTGATTCTGTTCCCCAACCTTCATAGCTACGGATGCTCTCCAGCAAGTCTGTTTTGATAATTTCCCAGTTTTCCCCAGCTAATTCTTCTATCTTTTGGTAATCAAAAAAGGATGGCTTGGTTTGGAAAGCAGCCTGAATTGCTAATAAAGCAGCTTCATCATTACCCAAATCCTCTGCTAATTCACTTGTCCAAATCCCTAAGTGGTATTGACAATTACCTGGTAAATTTAATCCACTTTGGGCAATATTTAATGCTTGCTGCAATGCCCCTTGTGTGCTGAGTGTTTTCGCTAACGCAAAAGCTTCTTCCATTGAATTCATCTGGGTTTGAGCGGCTTCAATTGCTTCTTCCACTCGCCCTAACTGCCCCAGCATTGTTAGATATTGTTGGTTTTGTCCTTCCGCTTGCGCCAAATATAAGTATTCTTGATAACGCTCCTGACGTTCAAGAATTTTCAGGCGAATTAGTGCCAAATCATCAGCGTAGTCTGGTGTTTCTCCTTCCCAAACAGCGATTTCAGTGACTCCCTGGAGAACTTTCACTAGTGGCGGGTAATCCCAATCTTGCCGCAAAGCCTCTAAACTCATGGCAAAATCAGCACTCCACTCATCTTGCCATGCTTCCAAATTCACTTGAACGTCAACTTTTTCCTCTAGGGAGAGTTCAGCGGTGAGAATTGCCTCACACCAAGCATCATTCAATTCTCTAGCAATCTCATCGTTTTCAGCGCCGTATTCTGCCACATCAGCCCAATTTTCCACACAGGTAGAGGTAATCGCTTCTAAAATAGCGATCGCATTATTACCTTCTCCCCGTTCACTAAAATCGACAGCAGTTTGTACTACACTCGACAACTCCTCACAAAGAGGGTCTTCTTCACACCCCTCCTCAAAATAGCGCACCGCATTGCGGAGAATCTGCCGTACTTGTCGTCTAAAGGGAGCCGGATCAATGGCACTATAACGCACAGGTTTTGTGGTTTTTTGTTGGGGAGCCGGACTTGTCATCCAGCTGACATGACGGTCAATTACCTCAATCAGTGGCGGATATTCTGCTACCAATTCCTGTAGCAGCCTTTGGGTTTGGACATGATCCAAGCGATCAAGTAGTTGTTCAAGGGTGGGACGTTGCTCAATAATTTCTGCTTGACGCGCACAGACGAGCATTGTCGCCACAATGTGCTTGCACCACCCGTCAAAGTTGTAAGCACAAGTGCAGTTGACTGACATCAACTTGCTGCTATCGAAATTCAAGCTGACACGATAAGACTTAGCTTCATTACCTTCAACTTCTGCATGAAGCCGATGACCACGTTGGATAACTACATTAACAGCACCAGACTCATAGTATGCCTCGCCCCGCTGGAAAGATTTGGCGTTGGCATTACGACGGATAGTAAATTCACTAATTGTGGGAATAGACATCAAGCGATCGCCTGCGTAAGTCCTTTGTCTGGATGAATTTTAAATCTAGGTGAGATCTTAAGCTAATGGGTTGCAAAGAAACTCAAAGTTGGGGGAGCAGGGGAGCAGAGGCTAGGAACAACCAGATCAACTAACTTTACTTAGAACTTGCATTAAGTACTGTGTCAATGTGAACGCATCTACACCTAACTCAGTGCGTTCTTGGGCTGCTAAAATACCTGCTTGGGAATGCCACCAAGAAGCAGTTGCAACAATATCCTCTACGGGAATCTGTTTAGTCGCCGCTTGGGCCAATAATCCACTTAGTAGCCCAGTCAACACGTCACCACTACCGCCACGGGCTAAAGCTGGAGTACTTTCTGGGTTAATCCAAACTGCACCTTGGGGATTTGCGATCGCAGTTCTTGCCCCTTTCAACAACACCACCGCACCACTTTGTGCCGCTGCTTCCCGTACTGCTTTCACCCTGTCTTTTTTGGGATCTGCGACATCGGGAAACAATCGCTGGAATTCACCAGTATGAGGTGTGAGTATCGTTACTGCTTGGCGCTTTTGTAAAGTGGGGATCGTTCCCATTTGTGCCAGGATATTCAAACCATCGGCATCGAGGAGTAGAGGGCGTTCGCTTTCTATGACTTCTTGGACAATCGGAGTGGCATCTCGTGTTAAACCGGGGCCACAAGCGATCGCATTAAAAGAACTCAAATCAGTGTTTTCTGGGAGTTGGAGGTGAGCGATCGCTCCGCTTTCCGTCTCTGGACAACCAACAATCAGCGCTTCAGGCAAATGTGACACTAAAAGAGGTTTAAGAGATTCGGGTACGGCAATTGAAAGCATTCCCACACCACTTGCCCGCGCGCCCAAACCAGTTAAAATTGCTCCACCAGCATAGCGGCGTGAACCACAAATTAGCAGTAAATGTCCTTCCTTATACTTGTGAGTCACTGGTGGACGAGGTAAGGGAAGAGTGGAAAGTGCCGTTGCTGGTGTAATCTGTTTAATCTTGGGTGCATCCCCCAGAACAGCTTGCACGTCAGCTAAAGGAATATCAAAATCGATTAACTCAACTTTGCCGAGATAATCTAAAGCCTGATCTTGTAAACAAGCCAGCTTCCATAAACCCAGACAAAACGTGTGAGTAGCACGAATAGCAGTTCCCAACACCTCACCTGTATCGGTGTGTAAACCCGACGGCAAATCAATACTAATAATTGGTACAGAAAATTCATTTAGCTGATTAATTGCAGAGGCGATGGGATCTGTGAGCGTTCTTTCTAAACCAAATCCAAACAACCCATCAATCAAAAAATCAGCATTTGGCAGTTGTGTAATGGTCTGATAAACTGGGATGCCCAAACTTTGGGCGTACTGCAAGTGCTGCGAAGTTAATTCCTTGAGCTTTGAGAAAGAAGAATATATCCAGACTTCATACCCGCGAAAGTGTAATTCACGAGCTACTACCAAAGCATCCCCCCCATTATGACCGGGGCCGACTAAAATCCCGACACGAGATTTCTCTTTTGCAGGAGGGATCAGCGCTTGAATGCGACGCGCAATTAACCCCGCCACTTTTTCCATTAAAGCCACTACAGGCATTCCTGCTGCAAAGATACGCTCCTCAATACCGCGCATTTGCCCAGCAGTAACGACCACTTGCGAAATTTGTTCTTGCCTGGCTGGCATCAGTGTTGTTAGCGGTAGCGGGGCGTTTAGCCTATGCTGAGTCATAAGTAGTAAGTTGTGAGTTTTAGATTTTTAATTAACTTTTAACTCTAGTCCTTTCAATGTGTAATGTATTTTTCTTGGTGTCTTAGTGTCTTAGTGGTTAAAAAATGACTTTTGAACCACCAAGGCACTAAGACACAAAAATGAAAACGAGAAATATTGGGATTTTTACCCACCTTGAAAGGGCTATTTCTAACTTTTAACTCCCTACTCAGCACTCAATTTATTTTCCGTAGTAAACCCTGGCATCACCGTATCCCAAATAATCTCGTAAATACTTATTCCATTCCTCTGCTTGGAAACGCTCAGGGAAAGGCCCGACTGCTACGTGTGGCCCTCGTGGTTTGAGCCTTTCAAATACACCGCCATTTTGTCCTAGATTCTGCCTAATTCGGGCGGCGATTCCGGCTAACTCTTCGGCTTTGGCAGGAATGGCGACATAGTATCTAGATTCTTGCCTTCTAGAATTGTCTCTACCAGGATCGCCTCTAAAAGAGGAGGAAGTAGTTACTTCCTGTCCATCAGCAAAACTGACGATCCGGGCGCTATTTATCCCGTATGACTTCAGTTCTCTAACTCGTTGTTGAGCGTTAGATGCTCTGCTAAAAACTCCTGACTGGATTACAGTACGTCCTTGGTACTGGCGGATATAAGCTCTGGGTTCAATCAGACGTATTTGTTCCAGTGTCCGGGGATCATTGCTATCAACATATACTAAATAACGCTCAAAGTTCTGGCTATATTTATTAGCCTGTGCTGGTTGGAAGGGCTGAAAGTCCCGCTCATATTGATTAACCTGTACTGGTTGTACTGGTTCTAACTGCGGTAACGGCTGCTGACCATAAGGAATCGGTTGGAGATCTGGCGGTGGTGGTAAAGTTTCAACTACCCTTTGTTGAGCCAGCAACACACTACTGTTGTGGATTTGTGCTTGGGCTGAGGTAGAGTGGGGGGTCAGCGCTAACCATCCTCCCACGAATAGATAGAGAAGTCTGTGCGCTGGACGCTGGCGCTTAGAATTTCGGAATAGCATCTGAAAGCGGATAAATTGACTTGGTATTGCACTCGACATAATAGTCACAAAATAGTCACAACATTTCTAGGCAATTTCCTACAGCAACTAATTAGTTCGCCGTTGTAGCAACTATATAGTGTTTGCGTAAAATTAGCTCATTTACGTGGCAACAAATACATTAGGCAGGAGGAAGGAAGGAGGCAGGGGAGCAGGGAGAGCAAAAGAGTAGAGTTTTTATGCTTGTTCGCGAGTATCAAAGACTCGTTAACGGAGTTCAAAGGTGGATGAACGAGTATCAAAGACTCATTGTTGCCAAAATAAATATATAGGACTTACGCACTGAAGCCTGAAACCCTGATCCCCCCTAACCCCCCTTTTTAAGGGGGGAACGTCTAAAGCCCCCTTTCTAAGGGGGTTGGGGGATCTGAGTGCGTAAGTTCTGATATATTTCCTCTGCCCCCCGCCTGCACTGCCCTTCTGCTCCCAAAATGACTAGTGATTGATCGCTGATTTAGTTGTTCATAAACTGAAGTGCCCTGATAGTAAGGCTTTGAAGAGGTGTATGCTACAATTTAACAATCACGCTGCTTCCGTGTGGTGCTTGAATGAAAAGCCTCTACTCATATGCCGAGTACAGCGTCACCATTACAAATACCGGAAAGGAGCAAGCACTTTCTAAAGCGTGAGTTACAACCAGTGGCAACCACGAGTTCCGTAAACATGGCGTTGCCTTGATTGCATAAAAACCACAAATAGAAAGTTGTGTAAAGTTAAAATTTTGCCATAAGGTTGTTGTATTGCATGGGTTTTAATCCCAGTCGGTAACAGCCAGTAGCCTAACAAGATTTAGGGTTATGAAAAAAGTCGTCGTTGGTCTTTCGGGTGGCGTTGACAGTTCCACCGCCGCTGCTATCCTGCACCATCAGGGCTATGAAGTGATTGGTTTGACTCTTTGGCTAATGAAAGGCAAAGGTCAGTGTTGCTCTGAAGGTATGATCGACGCGGCTGAGATTTGTGAACAACTAGGCGTTCCTCATCAGGTTGTTGATATTCGGGATGTTTTTCAAACACATATAGTCGATTACTTGGTGGCTGGTTACAGCGCTGGAATCACGCCTTTGCCTTGCTCTCAGTGTAATAAAACGGTGAAGTTTGGGCCGATGGTGCAGTATGCTCGCGCAGAATTGGGATGCGATCGCATTGCTACAGGTCATTATGCTCAAATTAACTATGATCAAGCTACTGGGCGTTATCACTTGTTAAGAGCAGTTGACCGTAAAAAAGATCAATCCTACTTTCTCTATGACTTGTCTCAAGATTTACTCGCAGCCAGCATATTTCCTTTGGGCGAACTGGAAAAAGCTGACACGCGCCGCATCGCCGCTGAATACGGACTCAAAACCGCTGATAAGCCAGAAAGTCAGGACTTATGCTTAGTGGAAAGTAATGGTTCCATGCGGGCATTTCTGGATAAGTATCTTGCGCCCAAAACAGGCGATATTGTGGATACCGCAGGCAAAGTTTTAGGACAGCATGATGGTGTCCATCACTACACCATTGGCCAGCGCAAAGGGTTGGGAATTGCTGCCCCGGAACCGCTGTATGTGATTGAATTAGATGCGGTTAATAATAAAGTAGTTGTAGGCGATCGCACTAAGGTAACTCAGCCAGAATGCACTGTAGCGCGAGTAAACTGGGTGTCCATCGCCGAACCATCCACCCCGATTCACGCCGAAGTGCAAATTCGCTATCGTTCAACGCCTACACCAGTGACGGTGATTCCGTTGGAAAACTCCCGTGTGCGTTTGGTGTTTGATGAACCCCAAATCAGCATCACCCCCGGACAAGCTGCGGTATGGTACGACGGGGAAAAAGTGCTGGGTGGCGGAATTATTGAACAGTTTTAGTTGCAAAAAAACCCCTACTCCAAACTTTAGAGCAACATAAGCCGTTGCTGTGAGTTCTCTTTGCTGCGAGGAGGGGGATCTTGTTTTTAAGACCAATATGGCACTGAAAAGATAGTTACTTATGGAGTCAACGATGACTGAAGCAATTTTAAACGAGCAAGAATTGACCAAGAGAAACATTACTCGTCTAAAAATCTATAGTAAATAAATTCTCAGTTTTTTACTATCGTAAATCCATAGTTCTGGAACAGCGATCGCTTCGTAAGCATCAAGAGTTGTTTTTGATGTCACATCTGTTTCAATTGCCAAATCAGGAGGCTGATCATCTGGTTCCAGTTTGCGACGATCAATCATTCTTTGATAATTCTTGATGTAGAAGCAAGCATCTGGTTCTACCCCCGCTGTATTTTCCCGCTTAAAGGTGGTTGAACCGAAGGGTTCATAACTTTTCCCGGCGATGTTCAGCAAGATTTTTACAATATCCGAAATCAAGTCCTTTGATTTTTCGTGTTCGGGTAGAGGAACTATAATTTCTAACGTAGACTCACTGTAAGCAACTCGTAGCGATCGCTTTTCCCCCAGTTCTTGCAAAATAGACTCGCTAGTTGCAAAATTTTCCTCCATTCCCTAAACTATTTTTCTCGCCGTACCAGCATTTTGATAAGTTAGTACATAGTTTGAAACAACAGCAGTTAACGCAAAGAGGGGATTACGTTGAGTCACCATCCAGATGCCATTACCCCCCACGGTGGAGAGTTGGTTAACCGGATCGCCACACCAGAGCAAAGAGCAGAATTTCTCTCAAAAGCCGACTTTTTGCCGCGAGTGCAACTTGATGAGCGAGCTGTTTCTGATGTAGAAATGATTGCGATCGGCGGTTTTAGTCCACTCACGGGTTTTATGAACCAAGAAGACTATGATCGCGTAGTCACCCAAATGCGGTTAGCGAACGGTCTTGTGTGGTCAATACCGATTACACTTTCAGTAACAGAAGAAGTAGCTTCCCCCCTAAAAGAAGGCGGCTTGATTCGTCTAGATAACTCCAGGGGCGAGTTTATCGGGGTTTTGCAGCTGACACAAAAATATCACTACGACAAAAACCGCGAAGCCATAAATGTCTACCGCACTGACGATGCCAAACATCCTGGTGTCCAAGTAGTCTATAACCAAGGTTCTATAAATCTTGCAGGAGATATTTGGCTATTGCAACGCGATGCCCATTCCCAGTTTCCCACCTACCAAATCGATCCTGCTGCCTCACGGCAAATGTTTAAAGATCAAGGCTGGAAAACGATTGTTGGCTTTCAAACTCGCAACCCCATCCACCGCGCTCATGAATATATTCAAAAATGCGCTTTAGAAACTGTGGATGGTCTATTTTTACACCCGTTAGTCGGGGCGACTAAAGAAGATGATATTCCGGCTGATGTGCGGATGCGTTGCTATGAAATTTTGCTGGAACACTACTACCCCGCAGACCGGGTGATTTTGGCAATTAATCCGGCGGCAATGCGTTATGCTGGCCCTCGTGAAGCAATATTCCATGCTTTAGTCCGCAAAAACTACGGCTGTACTCACTTTATCGTCGGACGAGATCATGCTGGTGTTGGCGATTATTACGGTACTTACGATGCTCAGTACATCTTTGAAGAGTTTGCGCCTGATGAATTAGGCATTGTGCCGATGAAATTTGAACATGCTTTCTACTGTACACGCACCAAGCAGATGGCAACGACTAAAACCAGCCCCAGCAAACCAGAGGAGCGCGTTCACCTGTCGGGAACGAAAGTCCGGGAAATGCTGCGTCGAGGTGAGTTACCTCCACCTGAATTTTCCCGTCCTGAAGTGGCGGCGGAGTTGGCGCGAGCCATGCGTACACAAGTATCGGTTTAGGATAGATTGCAAATACTTTACACTACAGAGTTCAGCCCATTAAGCTGCTAGCTGATGGGCTGAGAACTGATAGCTAATTTATGAAGCGGCGGACGTTTTTACACACAATTGGCTCAATACTCGCGGTATTGGGGATAACTGAGGCTGAGTGGTTGACCTTGGGAAATCGCTACTACCAAGCCTTAGCACAACCCAGTCCACGTAAGTTGGCATTATTAATAGGCATTAATCAATATCCACATTCAGCCTTGAGTGGTTGTTTGACTGATGTGGAATTGCAAAGAGAGCTGTTGATTCACCGTTTTGGTTTCCAAGCCTCAGATATTCTGACGTTAACTGAGGAACAAGCTAGCCGGGAATTCATTGAGGCGGCTTTTATGGATCACTTGGGCCAAGCTAAACTTGGTGATGTCGTTGTCTTCCACTTTAGCGGCTACGGCACTCGCGTGAGCGGAACATCGCTAGATATGGCGGGGCAAAATGCTCTTATACCAGCTAGTGAGAATAAAATTTCACAAGATGAGAAAATAGTCAACTATTTATTAGAAGAAACTGTATTATTATTGTTGCGATCGCTCCCCACAGATAGAGTAACGGCAGTATTGGATACTAGCTATGACGCTCCCACCACAGCCCAGATCGGATCGAGAATTCGTACCCGTCAAGAGTCAGTAAATGCACAATTAGCAGCAGCGGAACTCGACTTTCTCAAACAACTCAAAACTAAAACTTCACTCAGCCTAAATACTCTAGTCCTATCCGCTACCTCAGATCCAAAACAGCTGGCAAGGGAAGGAGTATTTTCTGATTTTAGCGCTGGGTTATTTACTTACGCCTTGACACAACACTTGTGGGAATCCACCCCAGCCACAACAATTCAATTCATTCTCGCTGATGTCGAAAGTTCTCTATACAAATTGGGTAGCAAACAGCAGCCAGCATTAGTTAGTAGCAAAAAAAATTCCAAGGGAGCCTTAGCTGAGAATTTTTTCCCAGAGATGAACATTGCTGCTCAAGGAGCGGTGACAGCAGTTGAAGAAGATAGGAAAACAGTCCATTTATGGTTAGCAGGATTACCTCCACAAGTGCTGGAATACTACGGAGTTAATTCTCGCCTGACGCTCTTAACGGGAGAACAGTTAATATTGCGATCGCGTACTGGGTTAACAGCAAAAGCCCAAATTTCCAGCATTGATGCTACAATCCCCCTACAAGGGCAACTTGTGCAGGAAGCAGTTCGGGTTTTACCTCGGAATATTGATTTAACAGTTGCTCTAGATACGGAATTAGAAAGAATTGAACGGGTAGATGCTACAAGCGCCTTTGCTGCTACCATTCCCCGCGTTTCTAGTGTCGTTGCGGGGGAACAACCAGCTGACTATGTGCTTGGTAAACTAGAGCAAACACCCAGTCGCTATGGTCTATTTTCCCTTGGTGGTGAGCTAATTCTCAACACTGCTGGGGAAGCTGGGGAAGCTGTGAAAGTCGCTGTACAACGGTTAGCGCCGAAATTTAAAACCTTACTCGCAGCCAAGTTATGGCGGCTCACAGAAAATGAAGGTTCTTCTGGCTTAGCAGTCAAGGCAACTTTAGAAATAATTAATAGCATATCGTCTCGCGTGATTATGCAGCGGCAAACATTGCGAACTCTTAGTTCGGAAAAATCCATTAGCAAATCACCCAGCATTCCTACAGTTCCTATTGGTAGTCGAATGCAGTATCGAGTGCAAAATCTAGGCAATCGCCCAGTATATTTAATCTTACTAGGATTAAAGAATAATCGAACAGCAGTTGCCTTCTACCCTTGGCAAACCACCCAAGAACCAAATAATCTAGACACCAAACCTCTGCTCACACAACTGGTTATCACCCCTGGCGGAACTCTCACCTTACCCCAAACTACTGCTGCTGCATCTGATTGGGTGATTCCAGGCCCAGCCTTCTTTTGTGAACAACAACTGATCCTCAGCACTGCTCCCTTGAGCGAAACTCTCGCCGCTTTGGATGCAGCTAAGTATTCCACCGCTGACCAACAGCTACTAATTAGCGCATTACTGAATCCTTTAGAAGTTGCACAAGCCTTGCTACAAGATTTGCATAACGCCAGTGCAGTTAAAGGCGAGATGAATAGTATAGCTGCTGACTCATATATCTTGGATGTGAATAATTGGGCAAGTCTCAGTTTTAGCTTTCAGGTAGCCTAAAGACGAAATCCAATATTAGACAATAGAAGAATTTGTTCAGGTAGCCAAGCCACTCCGGTCTTGGGGTTTCCCTAAGTAGAGGAAGTGGCGCGCGACCTCAGTCGTTCGGCTCCTTTTCCTATCTAATCTAGACAACTGATTTAAGAAGCATAAGGCGATGCCTTGCCGTAGGCATCGCGGATTTTAGATTTGCTCTAAAATTCCAAATCGATTTAACGATTCACTGCCGCAGCTTCTCGCGCTGCTGCTGCTTGATCTGGATGGATACCCAAACGTGTGAGATTAATCCGACCTTTATTGTCAATTTCGCGCACTTTGACAATCACTTCATCCCCAACTGCTACTTCATCCTCAACTTTGCCAACACGGTAGTCAGCTAATTGAGAAATGTGGATCATGCCTTCTTTTCCAGGCAGAAATTCCACAAATGCACCTATTGGTATAATCCGAGTTACTCGTCCTACGTAAACATCCCCTTCATGCAGCTTGCGGGTCATGCCTTGGATGATGTTACGCGCTCTCTTTGCCTTGCTTTCATCTACAGCGGAAATTGTCACAGTGCCGTCATCTTCGATGTCAATCTTGGCACCAGTTTCCTCAGTAATGCCCTTAATAGTCTTGCCTCCAGGCCCAATAACCAGACCAATCATGTCTGAATCAATCTTGATTGTTAATAGACGTGGGGCATAGGGTGAGGTTTCAGTGCGCGGCCCGTCAATGCAGCCGAGCATTTTCTCTAAAATGTGCAACCTGGCTGATTTGGCTTGGTGGACGGCTTGGGAAATAACGTCCAACGACAGACCGGAGATTTTCATATCCATTTGCAAGGCGGTAATCCCGGCATCAGTACCGGCAACTTTGAAGTCCATGTCACCCAAGAAGTCTTCAATACCTTGAATGTCAGTCAGGACTCGTACTTCATCCCCTTCCTTAATCAGACCCATTGCTGCGCCACTGACGGGTTTGAGAATTGGCACACCAGCATCCATTAAGGCAAGGGTGGAACCGCACACTGAACCCATTGAGGTGGAACCGTTGGAGGAAAGTACTTCCGAGACGATGCGGATTACGTAGGGAAATTGTTCCTTTGATGGTAGTACAGGTAGCAGCGATCGCTCTGCTAATGCCCCGTGACCGATTTCACGTCTTCCTGGCGCACGCATCGGCTTGGTTTCTCCGACTGAAAAAGGCGGGAAGTTGTAATGATGCAGATAACGCTTTTGTTGATCTAGCTGCATGTCATCGTTGAGGTTTTGGGCATCCCCCGGTGTCCCCAGAGTACAAGTGGATAATACCTGAGTTAGTCCCCGGTTAAATAACCCGCTACCGTGAACTCGCTTTGGTAAAACACCAACTAAACAAGAAACGGGACGCACTTCATCAAGTTTGCGACCATCAACGCGGACATTATCTTCGATGATTTGTCGGCGCATAAACTTCTTGGTAATGTCTTTAAAAGTATTACCAAGGGCTTTGCTGTTTGCGGTTGCAGCAACTCGAATTGGGTCTTCTTCTGGTAGATCAGTGATCGCAGTTGCAATCGTATCTTTTACTACATCTAAAGCGGCATCGCGTTCGGGTTTGGTGAATTCAAATTGTGACAGGATTTTCTTAATCTCACTGCTAGCGCGATCGCTGATATAGTTTTCCAGCGTTTGGTCTACCTCTGGTGGTGCTTCTTGCACTATTACCAAACCTAGTTCTGCTACTAAATCTTGCTGTGCCTTAATTAAATCTCGCACTGCTTCGTAGCCAAAATCAATCGCCTCGATAATATCCCGTTCTGGTAACTGGTTCGCTCCCGCTTCCACCATGATCACGCCATGTGGTGAACCTGCTACAACTAGATCCAAATCTCCGGCTTCAATTTCTGCATAGGTGGGGTTAATAATGAAATCATCTCCCACTAAGCCAACCCGTACTGCCGCCATTGGCCCATTAAAGGGAATCTGAGCAATTAGAGTAGCTATTGAAGCACCTGTAACCGCTAGCACATCGGGTGGTACTAGCTCATCCATCGATAGCGTTAATGCAATAATTTGCAGGTCATCCCGTAACCATGAAGGGAATAGAGGACGCAGGGGACGATCTATGAGACGGCTGGTGAGAATTGTTTTTTCTGGTGGACGACCTTCCCGTCGCATTATCCCTCCGGGAATCCTACCAGCGGCATATAGCCTTTCTTCGTAATCTACTGTGAGGGGAAGAAAATCAATGCCTTCTCTGGCTTGCGATCGCGTAGCCGTCACTAATACAGCTGTGTCCCCCGATTGTATTAAAACTGACCCACCAGCTTGGGGAGCTAATAGGCCTACTTTCAGTCGAATATCCCGTCCATCAAAGGATATTGACTTATCAACTTCTGCCATTCAGTTTTTTTTCCTTCTCTTTCGCTATTCGCTCTCTGTGGCAATCCTAACATTTATGCCCTATGGCTGACTTCCGTTACACACAAAGATAAACAAGTCTTTCAATGCAAAGCGCGATACAAGATCAGGTATCTATCTACTTGTCTATCGCTCAGCTTTGCTAAACGCGGAATACACCCAATAATATTAAATCCTAACGACTGCCAAAGTGTAATTGAAGGTATATTAGTTTCAAAGGCAAAATCAAACATCACTGCCTCGTAGTCAAACCTAGCTGCTGTCAAGAGCCTTGTTCCATGAACCGTCCTATACTCTGACCCCGGTAGGTTGTACAATAAAACCAGCGTTGCAAATATAGCTGTACTGACTAGGAAAGTTTAGTTTTAAATAAAACGCCCCCAATACTTCTTTTGGCTTGTGTGTAACGTCCTGAACAGATACCCTAATAACTAACGTATCCTGACTCAACTAATAAGCCGTAAATTTTCTCTGAAAGAGAGGTTGTTTTGGATTATATTTTACCTTCAATAATTACAACATTTAGTAGTACCCTTACGATCTTCCGCTCTAGAAAATGCATATAATCTAGTCTTAGTGTGTCTGATTATTTAAAATTTATAAATAGTAATTTTTATTCTTTTTAATGTTTAGGATGTCTCATTGATTTAATGTGTTTATTATATTGAATTTGTATTCAATATAATTGTTTTAAAACGACAATAATTAGTTAATGCTGAAATTTGGTGAAAATCTGAGTAGTTAGCAAATGGCGATTTTACACGGTAGTTGGTTACTAAAAAATCAAAGTGGTTGTTTATTTGTTTGGGGCGAAACATGGCGATCCTCGCGGGTAAATTTTGAGTTGAATTCATCGCCAAATGTTCCACCACATCCATTGGCAATGACACCAGTTGAGTTAAGTGAGTGGTTGCGTACTCCTACAGGGAAGCAAGCTACGCAAAGCATCACCTTTAGTGATTTGCATAACATTACAATTAATAAAACGCAGCAACCGCAAGTTGCTTTAGCTAATACTGGGCGAACCCGCAAAGGTGTAAATACTGCTGAGATAATGCCAACGCACTCCCAAATAATTTCTCTACTAACTTATATTTCAGAGAGTAAGGAGGGAACAGTATTAACCCCAGTACATTCTGCCTCTGCCACATTAGACTTTGAAACACAATCCCCACAATACTTACAACCGTGGCAAGTTGAAGGTTTTTGTCTTAATCCCACCGCAGCAATGAAATTTCTCACTTCTGTTCCTCTAAATGTTGCTAATGGAGAAGATGCCTTTTTGGGAGGAGATTTACGTTTTTGGTCGCAAGTCGCTCGCTGGAGCTTAGATTTAATCTCGCGTTGTAAGTTTTTACCGACTATCCAACGCCAATCTGATGATTCTATCGTTGCGAAGTGGCAAGTACTTTTAGATAGTGCTGTAGATGGAAGCCGTCTAGAAAGATTTTCGGCAAACATGCCATTAGCTTGTCGCACCTATCAAGGGAACGGAGGAGCAATATCTTCCTCATCTTCTCACCTAGCGGTGGACTTCCCCACCGAACCTCAAGAATTATTGCTGGGATTTCTCAATAGTATGATAGATGCCCAAGTGCGAGAAATGGTAGGTTCCCAGCCCATCGTTGAAACAAAGGTAATGGCATCTCTACCGTCTGCGGTGCGACAATGGTTGCAATCTTTAACTAGTGCATCTCATACAGCCAATACAGATGTAATTGGAGTCGAACGACTGGAAGCGGCGCTAAAAGCTTGGACTATGCCGCTACAATATCAACTAGCTCTAAAAACTCTATTTCGCACCTGTTTTCAACTGCGTTCCCCGGAGCCTGGAGAAGTAGATTGGATATTGGCGTATTTCCTCCAGGCGGCTGACAATCCAGAGTTTTTAGTGGATGCGGCAACTATTTGGAAAAATCCAGTTGAGCGGTTGGTTTATGAAAATCGGATAATTGACCAACCTCAAGAAACATTTTTGGGCGGTTTGGGATTAGCTTCAAGATTGTATCCTGCGATGTCTGGCGACAAGGGGCAAAGCCCCTACGCAACCAGCTTAGAAACTGAATATCCCCAATCTTGTCGTCTCACTCCCATACAGGCGTATGAATTTATTAAATCTGTAGCTTGGAGACTGGAAGATAGTGGTTTGGGCGTGATTTTACCTCCCAGTTTGGCAAACCGCGAAGGATGGGCGAACCGTTTGGGTTTGAAAATTACTGCTGAAACTCCAAAGAAAAAGCAAGGAAGCTTGGGGTTACAGAGTTTGTTAAATTTTCAATGGCAATTGGGAATTGGCGGACAGACTATTTCTAAAGCGGAGTTTGATAGACTTGTGGCATTGAATAGCCCACTTGTAGAAATTAACGGCGAGTGGGTGGAGTTGCGCCCCCAAGACATCAAGACAGCCCAAGCCTTTTTCGCCTCTCGCAAAGACCAAATGGCGCTTTCCTTGGAAGATGCTTTGCGTCTTAGTACTGGAGATACCCAAGTGATTGAAAAGCTACCAGTGGTCAGCTTTGAGGCGTCTGGAGCATTACAAGAGTTAATTGGGGCGCTAACAAATAATCAGGCGATGTCTACGACGGGCTACGCCTACGCACCTTTGCCCACACCTACTGGCTTTCAGGGACAGTTGCGACCGTATCAAGAACGAGGTGCTGCTTGGCTAGCCTTCTTGGAGCGTTGGGGTTTGGGCGCGTGTCTCGCCGACGATATGGGATTGGGTAAAACCATTCAGTTTATCGCCTTTCTTCTGCACTTGAAAGAACAAGGTCTATTAGAAAAGCCAACCATACTTGTTTGTCCAACTTCTGTTTTAGGAAATTGGGAAAGGGAAGTTAAGAAATTCGCCCCAACGTTGAAAGTTTTACAGTATCACGGTGATAAACGACCCAAAGGTAAAGCTTTTGTCGAAGCAGCTAAAAAACACGATTTAGTCATTACTAGTTACTCATTAATTCATCGAGATATCAAGTCATTACAGAGTATTTCTTGGCAAGCAATTGTTTTAGATGAAGCGCAGAATGTCAAAAATCCCGATGCGAAACAGTCACAAGCAGTGAGACAATTAGAAGCTGGATTTCGCGTTGCCTTGACAGGTACACCAGTAGAAAATAGATTGCAAGAATTGTGGTCGATTTTAGATTTTCTCAATCCTGGATATTTGGGCAAGCGACAGTTTTTTCAGCGGCGGTTTGCCATGCCAATTGAAAAGTATGGTGATATGGCTTCTTTGAGTCAGTTGCGTGCATTAGTTCAACCATTTATTCTGCGCCGTCTGAAAAGCGATCGCGAAATTATTCAAGACTTACCAGATAAGCAAGAAATGACAGTATTTTGTGGTTTGACTACTGAACAAGCGGCACTTTATCAAAAAGTCGTAGAAGAGTCTTTAGCAGAGATTGAATCGTCTCAAGGATTGCAACGGCGGGGAATGATTTTAGCTTTACTTATCAAGCTTAAACAAATCTGCAATCATCCAGCCCAGTATTTGAAACAAGCTACATTAGAGGAACATAATTCAGCCAAACTTATGCGGCTAGAAGAAATGTTAGAAGAGGTTTTAGCAGAAGGCGATCGCGCTTTAATATTCACTCAATTTGCTGAGTGGGGTAAATTACTCAAACCCCATCTAGAAAAACAACTGGGGCGAGAAATCTTCTTTTTATATGGCAGCACCAGTAAAAAACAACGGGAGGAAATGATTGACCGTTTCCAACACGATCCCCAAGGGCCGCCAATTATGATTCTTTCACTAAAAGCAGGTGGAGTAGGGCTAAATTTAACACGAGCAAATCATGTATTTCACTTTGATAGATGGTGGAATCCAGCCGTGGAAAATCAAGCTACAGACCGAGTATTTCGTATAGGTCAAACCCGCAACGTGCAAGTACATAAATTTGTCTGTACTGGCACTTTAGAAGAGAAAATTCATGACATGATTGAAAGTAAAAAACAACTAGCTGAACAAGTTGTAGGTGCGGGTGAAGAATGGCTGACCGAATTGGATACAGATCAACTCCGTAACTTATTACTACTTGACCGCAATGCAGTAATTGATGAAGATGCAGAATAAATAAGAAGGGTAAGGATTCAGATCTAAAGTTGAGGTACTGAAGATAATACCTGCACAGAAGGATTGACCATTGCTTTTATAGCTTGCACAAAAAATTCAATTACGGAACGTCCTTGGCGGCAACAGGTTTGTACGACAGTTAATAAATTAGGAACATCTTGATTTTCTTGGAATTTCGCGTAATTTTTAAAACCTTCATCAATTAGAACAATTGTCTATCAGTTGCTTTGTTGGCAACTGAACAAGGGTTTCATCCTCTGGTTTTCCAGGCAGGTATTTTTGCATAGTTGCTATACTCTGCCTCCAGTATCACACTTGTCAATATCTCCTGATCTGAATTCTCACAAGAAACGTAAAGTGTGATTGACAGCAGAAAATCAATCTACTTGCACAAGGTATAATTAATATATCAAATTTGTCAGGTATGTTTTATGTTGGGAACAAGTATTAATAATGAATCCAAACGCGCACTCTTGCCTAAGTTTGAGAATCTTGATTTGGAATCAATAATTATTAAGCTAACTCATCCGAAAGATGTTCATAAGTGGAGCCGAGAAAAAGCAGAATATGCAGTTTCTCAATATAAGAAATTCCTTTTTTTAAATGCTTTATATCCTGAGCAAGAACTAGTACCTACAAAGGAAATTGATAATGTTTGGCATGTTCATATTCTTGACACTGAGAAATATCGGAATGATTGCCAATATTTATTCGGTCGATTCTTAGATCATTATCCCTATTCTGGGCTAAGAGGGCAGCAGGATGAAAAAGAGCATCTTAAGAAATTTGAATTGAGTCAAACTCTTTTTCAAGAACTTTTTCCATCAGATAATGTAAAGTTTGATAAAATTCCAGCACATTCTTCTAGGACTTCATCTGCAAGTTTTAAGTCAGTTACACTAGCATATTCCTCTTCTAACCGTTCTAGTTAGTTCGATTTTAGGAATGAATTTTTCATTTTATCTTCATGTCATCTTGAATCTTGACTTCTAGCTGCGGAACGTTAATGCCTCAAAATAATAATCATAGATACGATAATCCATTAAGTAACTTTGCAACTTATTTCACTCCAACATCCGTAGTATTTACTATTGGTTTAATACTTTTAACTGTCGGTTTGTTTACTCAAAATACTTTAGGTTTCTGGTCGCAACTACTATCAACAACTGGGTCGGCACTGTTAGCTAGCTGGGTTTCAGTTATCTATGATCGAGATTCACTGGTTAACCGCTTGGAGAATATGTTCAAGATCAAGGCTTTCTCTGAACAGGGTTTTCGGAGGGTACACGAACAGATGGATTTCGGTAGCATTTTTCGCATTGCAAAGAATGGAGATACGGTGTATTGGCATGATACCTACTGCTCACTTCGTAAAGGGTACCTTGAAGACGTAAAGAATGCTCTGCAAGAAGGAGTTAAGATCCATATTCTTGCAATAGATCCTGATTGTCCTAATGCTACTCATAGATCTAATGAGATGGATGAAGGTCAAGCCTGGGTTGTAGGACTTCGAGACTTCATTACCGCAATGCGTAACTTAAGAAACGATCCAAGCTATGGGCATAATCTAGAATTAAGAATTTATGATGGGCTTACTTGCGTGCCTTTTTATATCTTATTTGATAGAAGAAAAGATACTCCTAAACTAGGTTATTATTCTATTTTTCTCAACGACCATACAGCTGACTGTACACATTTTGAAATTGTGGAAGGCAAAGACTTTAGTCGAGGAAGAGGATTACTAACAAATTTTGTTGAGTATTTTAAAAAAAAATGGGATGTAAGCAGAAGTGTCTAAACTAAAAAATGTCAAAATTTTAATTTTGATAATATAAAATACCAGATAGGTTAGCATTTTTCCACTAATTTATTTAATCAAATAAGAAAAAATATGACTAATTTTACTCTTCAGTCAAGCCGAGAATGGTGGTCACAACGATGGCTTGATTTGCTAGATTCTTATCGATTTAAAAAGCGTTTGGAACGTGCTAGAAACTATGCTCGTCAGGGAAATGTCTTGAGTATCGAGTTTAAAGGTGCAAAAGTCTTAGCGAGAGTACAAGGTAGTGAAGCAGAACCTTATAAAGTTTCCCTTTCTCTTGATCCTTTTAGTGATGAACAGTGGGGTTATGTAATTGAAACAATGTCCCATAAAGTAACTTTTGCTGCTAAGCTGCTGGCAGGGGAAATGCCACAAAATATAGAAGAAGTGTTTACAGCGAATGGTCTTTCTTTATTTCCTTTTACTCTCTCTGATATCCACAGTAAATGCTCATGTCCTGATAAAGCAAATCCTTGTAAACACGTTGGTGCTATTTACTATCAGTTAGGCGATCGCTTCAGTGAAGATCCATTTGTACTATTTCAATTGCGTGGACGCACGAAAGAGCAAATTATTAGTGATTTACGAAATTTACGTAGTGCCAAGGTTGAAGCTCACACTATTGAAACCTCTGAAGTTCAACAGTTAGTTCCCAACAACCAATACACAGTAACAATTGACGCTTTCTGGCAATATAACGAGCCACTAGAGTCATCCTTGGTAGTAATTGCACCGTCGAGTAGCGAGACAATATTAGACGTATTGGGAGCGATTCCTTTGGCGAAAGAGGCAGAACATGCCGTAAATTTAAATTCTGGTGATGTGGTAATGAACTATTTGGATGTAGTTTACAAAGATGTTAGTCAGAAGGCTTTTTTGGCAGCCATGAACGTGGAAGGAAGTTGACTAGGTAAATTCAGCTAATTTCCTGGTTATCCCTGCTTAACATCAGGCATGGGATGCTTATGTACAATAGGAAACTGAGACTGCCTGAAAATTTAAAGTTGTATTTATTACTAGTGATTGAATGTTATAAAAGCAGAGTAATCCAGTCAAATCAACATGGAACTCCAAACTAGAATTATTTCGGTAGAACTTGCTGATGGTACACATGTCCGAGTTGAAGCTACACTAATCGGCGAACGCAAAATAAATTTTCAAACCCAACCTTTTAACGAAGTAACCGTTGCGATAGAATCTCTTACCAAGGAAATTGCAGAGATAGTACACAAAGCTAAGCCAGATAAAGCAAGTGTAAAATTTGGTATAGAAATTTGTATTGAATCGGGTAAGCTCATACCTTTACTAGTCAAAGGTACTTCCACTGCCAATCTGGAAATTACCTTAGAATGGGGTCACTAGCTACTTAATAAAACATCTTGCCCATAATCTCGGCGGATTAGTCATTTGTGTTTAGATGTAGATACCATACTTATGTAGAAATATCTAAAAAGTCTAACAGAGCCAACCGAGTAATCTAAGTAACTATCCGAAATATTTCACTGTCCAAACTCAAGCCTAGCCTGTTCCACTAAATCGGCTGTCACAATTTCTTGCTCTGCTTGACGAGCAAGCTGCTCAATTCGGGCTTTAGCTTGAGAACGAACAAAAAAGGGAATACTTTTCAACTTTGTTTTAGCTTCAGATGTCCATTGCAAAGCATCTGTAAAATTAGATTCGCTCATATACTCATACCCCTAGGTAGCTATGATTTTGTCTGACCCAATTTTGATTTTTTCGGTTCAGTTACCGCAGACAAACGCTTGCTCTATAGGTTGAACGCTGCTTATTAACACTTTAATTGGTTTCGCAACTTTGAGACAATAGTTATGTAAACAAATGTGATGGGTAAATTTTCCATTGGCTTTTGGCTTTGTTAATTATACGCTCTTGTTGAGTATTGATCTCATTCGTGGCTCTTTGAGCAATTTGCTCGTTTCCCTCACTTGAGAATCATCACCAATCTCCTCGACATTTTCAAGTTAGTTTACTGAGCAAGCATACACTCCCAGTGGCTTTGAATTTTATGCGATCGCCAAAAATGCCGATTTAGTATCAAATTGAAGCAAAATACTCAGTAGCAAAAGTAAAATTTTTGTCAATACAAATACATAAGTTACTTAATTATGACAGCAAATCGTATCAATTTCTCTGATTGATTCACAAGTTTAATGCTTACTGATTTCAAAAAGAGCGATAATTATTGTTGCGATACTTTTCTGATAAACCGAGATTAACCTAGCTGCTCTTTTGCAGGGGATATAGCCTTCTTTGCAAAAGAGTAGTGGAGTGTAGGTCAGATGTGAGAGTAACTAACAGAAATGTATTAATTTTTAGTGTGTATTTGATTCAGGCAATTTTTTGAGAGCAGTTACACAAAAGGAGGTTGAGATGAGCCGTCTTCTTCATGAAAAATCAGTCTCATATAAAGGATACCTCATCATTCCATTTATTTTTGGCAAAGCAGATAATTACGAAATTTATTCGTATAGATTGCTAGCAGAAATTGGGCAAAAAAGCCAATTTCACAAAGCAGAAAATCCAGCAAGAATCTATGGCAGCAGTATTAGCAATATCGTTGATATTGCCAAAGAACATATTGAAAAAAATTTAGAATTTAGTAGCCAAAGGGATAATTTTAAATCACGATATATTTACCGCAATAATTTGATTATTGTCTTCCAAGAAGCAGGTAAATATTTTTACGATCATTATCCACCAGAATTATTGAATAATATTGCTGCACCCAAATTATTCACATCTGAATACGAATGTCTAAGTTGGATTAAGCAAGGACTTGATGGACGATATACACGGCAAAGAGCAAGATAAAGGTTTGTATTTGATTTGACTTGGAATGGCTTGGTTGGTTGTAAGAATAGTTTATCTGCAATGATGAATGCGCTTGAATCCAGCCAAGCCATAATTTACAGCATGTTTTCAGGTAGTTGAATCACAAATCGAGCCAGCCATGCAAAAGTTCAGTTTTTGCCTCGTTACTAATCAAATAAAATCAAATAAAAAGTAAAATTGTAAGAGTTAAAAAAAAGAATTTAAGTTAAATTTAACTATTTAAATTCTTGTCATGTTTTATACATGAGTGTTTTTTTTGAAGATTTCCCAGATTTTCAAAAGTGCGAACCAGTTGCGACCCCAATAACTATCCCAGTGCGACAACATTAGTTGAAGAGTGTAGTAAACTTTTGCCCCTGATTTCCAAGTTTCAGGGCTTAGGGTAATACCAAGTTGTAATTGCTTGTCATTCTGAGCGGAGCGAGGAATCTCAGAGATACTGAGCGAAACGCAGTCTAGCGAAATATGACAAAATACTATCTTTCCCAACTTGGTATAAGCGGTTCTCAATCGGGTTTAACACAAATATTTATAGGGGCGTACACTTAGTTGTGCGCCCCTAATGTATAATCGATACAATCAAGAATTGCTCCTCACAAGAATTATATTTTCTGGACTCTCCATATCTTAAAGTTGAGAGCGAGGAGCATTGAAGGCTTCCCAAGCGGCTTTAGTAGCATTTTGAAGACGAAGGCTGAAGTCTACTACTTCTTTCATCAGCAAGTACCAGTTTTTCTCAGCTTCATCCTGCATTACTGCCCAAGCATATTCCAGGCGATGATCTCGTTCAATAAGTTTCCTCCCTTCAATTGCTTCCCGTGCTTGACGCACAGCTTTCAAATATGTTTCACGGGTAAGAGTACCTGCTGATTTTGCCTCAGCTTGAGCGCGTCTTTTTAACGCTTCAATGAGCGCTTTGGTTTCGCGCTTAACTTCATCCGTCTCACCTGCCATTTCGGTTTCTACCATTTCATCAGTTTGAGAACTGATTTCTACTACTACTATGGATTCGGTGGATTCGATTATTGTGGTTTCAATGGGTTCGATGTTGTTAGCATTCATAAGTTGAAATATCCTTATTGCAAAGCTGACTATCGAATGAAAACTGCATCCTGAATTGATTAGTTAAGAGTCAAGGGTCAATAGTCAAAATCAATTACTTTTGACCTTGAACTTTTTTTAATAAGCTGTAGTTGGCAGTTGTTGCTCTAATTTTAACAATGCTGCAACTCGTGCTTCAGTGGCAGGATGACTGGAAAATAAGTTACCCAGAAATTGGCCAGAGATGGGATTGATAATTAATAACGGCTCAAATGCTGGGTTGGCATTTAGAGGTAACTGTTTTGCTGTAGCTTCTAACCGTTGTAATGCCTGAGCTAAAGCACGGGGATTACCAGTTAATCTAGCAGAACCAGCATCAGCGGAGAATTCTCGTGTGCGAGAAATTGCTAGCTGAATGATTGTGGCAGCTAATGGCGCAAGTATTACCGTTAATAGAATACCTAAAGGATTTCCGCCTCTATTGTCATTTCGTGAACCACCACCAAACCATAAGCTGTAGCTGACCATTTGGGCTAAGAATGAAATAGCACCAGCGACAGTAGCAGCAACGGCTTGTGTCAGGGTATCACGATTAATAATATGGGTAAGTTCGTGAGCAATAACGCCTTCGAGTTCGTCCTCTGGTAGTATATTCAAAATGCCTTCGGTGACAGCTATAGCAGCGTGTTCTGGGTCGCGCCCCGTAGCGAAAGCGTTGGCAGTTTGACTAGGAACAATATAAACTCCTGGCATGGGGATATTGGCACGCTGAGACAATCTCTGCACCATTCGATATAGTCCCGGCGCTTGACTTTCGCTTACAGGCTGGGCGCGGTAAACTGATAGTGCAATTTTATCTGATTGATACCAAGAAAATAGGTTTGTTACTGCTGCTAAACCAATTCCTACAATCAAACCACCAGTACCGCCAATTATCCAATAACTAATCGCAATCAATAAGCCACTGAGTGCAGCTAGCAAAGCTACCGTTTTCAATTGATTTGCCATATTTTCGCTCTCCTGCTAATGCTGTGTAGATTTTTTAAGCTTTTCTAAACAACAGCATTACTTAAGCTACACCTTGATTGTATCTAGCTAAACTCAGATATATAGTGCAGAAAACCTGTATGATGAGTACGGTTTTCCTACTTAACTTTTGGAAACACTATCTAGTAATATATAAGTTTCTTTTTAAGAAAATCTCTCTATGGCTATTAATTGAGTAGCGGTATCTAAGCCTAAAGTGTGAACTTATTGCTTGAGATTTTTGAGCATCTAGTGAATGCTACAGTGACAAATAATTAGTTAATCTACCTTTATTAAATAATCACCACTATTTGTTATGCAAGTCAAAGTTGGGGATACCGCTCCTAATTTCAGCCTTCCTGCCCAAAACGGTTCAACAGTTAGCCTCCAAGATTTTCGTGGCAAAAAAGCTGTTGTCCTATATTTTTACCCCAAGGACGACACACCTGGATGTACAACAGAATCTTGTGCCTTTCGGGATCAGTATGAAGTATTTAAAACCGCTGACGCTGAAGTTATTGGTGTAAGTGCAGACTCCAGCGAATCTCACCAGCGATTTGCCGCAAAGCACCAGCTACCATTTACCCTCTTGAGTGACAAAGGCGACCAAGTACGCAAGCTTTACGGTGCAACAGCAGCTTTTGGTTTGTTCCCTGGTCGTGTTACTTACGTTATTGACCAAGAGGGAATTGTGCAATACGTATTTGATTCAATGTTTAACTTTAAAGGTCATGTTGAGGAAGCGCTGAAAACGTTGCAGCAGCTTGCGGCCAAGTAGGGGATAGAGTTTATGGCATGGAGCATTGGAGAAAGGGGAAAACCATCCCCTTTCCCTTTAACCTTTAACTTTTTGCCCCTCTTAAGAGTCCTTAATCCTCAGTCCCTATTTATTCGAGTGCGATTTTTCTGGCATGACAATATTGGCTTGGGCTGACTTGCCATTCTTGCCGTTAGCATGACCGTTAGCGTTGCGGGGTTGAATCACACCATAACCGCCGTGGTTGCGTTCGTAGATTACATTAATCTCGCCAGTTTCAGAATTGCGGAACATGTAAAAGTCATGTCCTACTAGTTGCAGTTGTTCTAAGGCTTCTGCAACAGTCATTGGAGGCATGGAAAAATACTTTGTGCGGACAACCTCGTTAGGTAGTTCGGGGGTGCGATCGCCAATTAAATCTGTTACCATCGACTCCACAACGACTACTTCATTCGTTGGTTGGGCATGAGTTTTCTGCTCTTGACGCCGTTCTTTATATTTACGCAGTTGACGGGCAATTTTATCTGCAACCAAGTCAATGCTGGCGTATAAGTTTTCGCTGCTTTCCTCGGCACGGATGACGCTACCATTGGCATAAATCGTTACTTCAGCCGCTTGTCTAGGATTAATTCGAGGATTGCGGGCTACGCTAAGATGCACATCCACTTCATTTGTGATGTTCTGAAAGTGATTAACTGCTTTTTCAATTTTTTGATGCACATACTCCCGAATCGCCTCGGTAATTTCTATATTTTTGCCGTGGATGACAAGCTTCATGTAAACTCTCCCGCTGAATATTTGATGTGTGAATTTGCTTTGTATGAAAAGAAGTTGCGGTAAGGTCTATCAATGCCGCCAAAACAAATTGTGAATTATTTTTATGTACTGCTGGTACGCTGTCTCTAAGGCTTGCTGCATCTGGTTTTTGTTAAGTATACCGTCGATTTATCTTCTGATCTCTGCGCTGCTTTCCAATTGGTTGCAAGGCAATTGAATGTCTACGCAGAAATTTAGATGAGGTAGTCTGAGCAGTAGCTCCCGTGACTACTTTTTTCTCTAAGTAACGCTTAAACAACTGTTGGTGGTTGATTCTGTGTTCCAAGAAATCCGCTCGCTGTTGATAAAGAACACAAGTCTTTGGGGAATGTTTGATCCTGTGAGATGCAAACAATAATATTAGAGTCATCAGCCAGTGCATTCATTCTTATTGTCTTGGCGTGATGCTGATTGCAGAGAATTCCTCCCAACACCTATTGAGGTTATATATTCAAGCTAGCACTTTGTGTTTTCTAATGCTAATTCCCTTGACTTTCCTTTAAAATCCTTTGCATAGCTTGACATTTGTTGACCTTAGCCTTGCGAGTTGAAATATATTTCTTCCCGATACTAGTTGATTTTTGGCATTATCCATAGTATGAAAACGTACCAAAACCGTTGTCTGTTATATAACCAGGGACTAATGCCTTACTTAAATGCTCATGCATGGCAGCGATCGCTTCTCGCCGAGCGTATTAAGAACCCCAGTTTAAATGACGTGTTAATCTTGCTAGAGCATCCACCTGTCTACACTTTAGGACAGGGAGCAAGCCCAGAATTTCTTAAATTTGAGATTGACAAAAGTAGTTATGATGTGCATCGAGTTGAAAGAGGCGGCGAAGTCACTTACCATTGTCCTGGTCAACTCGTGGGGTATCCGATTTTAAATCTGCAACGTTATCGTCAAGACCTCCACTGGTACTTACGGCAACTCGAAGAAGTATTAATTCGCGTACTGGCAATTTACGGGTTAAAAGGAGAAAGAATTCCGGCTTTTACTGGTGTTTGGTTACAAGGGCGCAAAGTTGCCGCTATTGGTATTAAAGTTAGCCGTTGGATTACCATGCACGGCTTTGCATTAAATGTGTGTCCAGACATGAAAGGCTTTGAGCAAATTGTACCGTGTGGCATTTCTGATAAACCTATAGGCAGTTTAGCTGAATGGATTCCAGGTATCACTTGCCAAGAAGTACGTTCTTATGTAGCTAAGTCTTTTGCAGAAGTGTTTGATATGGAATTAATTGAACCGCAGTCTGAATAATTTTTTCGGTGTGAATGAAAGGAGTCAGGAGACAAGAGTTAGGATATCCTTACCTACTTAAAAGGACAAGGTTCAAATATTGAACTAGAGTAAGTTTGCCGATTCAGCTCATAAAGCAATACGGTTGGTTTTAGAGCCAACCATATTGGATTTTAAGCTTTACGTTTTGATTGCTTAGGTGTAGTGCTGATACCAGACGGATTTCCGTAAGCATCACTTGCCTTTAGTTGTTGAAGTTTCATCCGCACCTCATGATCATCAGTACTAACAATTGTTTCTAAATTCGCTATTCTTTGTTTTAACAGTTCTACTTGCTGCTGTTGCAAATATTTAGTTTGTAATCTTTTTTCATCAGAACGCCAAACAGCAATCGTCGCAACGGCTGCGCCACCAATAGCAGCTAAAGGAAGAATAGAACCACTTCTAGTAACAGCAGAAAGTGGAATGCAAATTGTTAAAATGCCAACTGTAAGTCCCCAGATTCTTGTGGTAGCAGCTAACCTGATATCTTGCGATTGTTTAGCCATATATTTATGTTTGAGGAGTTATTTGCTAGATTGGCACAACTGATGACAAAAATACTTCCTACAATTGGTTTAAGTATAATTGCTTTGTTATTTGTTTTTTGTAATTATAATTACCAAGTTATTTTTTGCTACAGCAATCCTACTTGAGTTGTAAGGTTTTCATAAAGGTAGTCATTTGTCATTTGGGGCTTATTACAAATGATTTAGGACTATTTTGGGAGCTAAGATATTACTCTCCAGAAATTTGCAAAAATACAGTTCGTTTGCGAGGCCCATCCAACTCAAAAAATAATACAGATTGCCAAGTACCCAAAGCTAATGTTCCATCCACAAGGGGAATTACTTCACTTGTACTTAGCATCATTGCCATCAAGTGAGAGTGAGCATTCATGGGTTCATCTTCTGGAACATCCCTTAAATGCAGGTCATTATGCAAGTATCGCTCTGAATCAGGCGCTAATTTATGTAAGAATACCTTCACGTCCTCTAATAGTCTGGCTTCATTTTCGTTGACAGTCAAGGCTGTTGTGGTATGTCGAGAGAATACTAAAACTTGCCCATTTTTAATAGATGTTGAGGCAATAAAATCTTTGATTTGTGGTGTTATGTTATAAATATTAATTCCTTGGTCAGTTTCGATTGTGATTAACTTATTAATAATTGGCATTTATTTAAATTTAGGTTGTAAATATTGTGAAAAGTAAGTAAATTAATGCTGTATAATAATCATATATATTTAATATTTACTTATAATCGCTAACTTCTGATTATAATTTTTAGACCTTGTACTAATCTGTCTATACCTTCTTTTGCTGTCTCTTTTTGCAGTGCGCCATAGGCAACGCGTAGGTAGCATCCTTTGTCCATGCCAAAGGTTGAACCGGGAATGACTGCTATTTTATGTTCTTGAATCAGTCTTTTAACTAATTCAAAAGCATCCATCTGAGTATGAACTTTGAGGAAAAAATAGAAAGCACCATTGGCAGGGGTAATAGTACACAAGCTTTGTAAGCGGTTAAGGGATTCGAGTACTAGTTTTCGCACTTGAGCAATTGCTCCTATATTACTGTGCAAATAGTCATCTTTTGCTTGCAATGCTCCTAAAGCTGCATACTGAGAAACTACTGGCGGACAAATCAAAATCGTATCCTGGACTTTTTTAACGGCGACAAGCAGGTGTTTTGGAATCACCATATAACCGATACGCCAACTGGCAAAACCGTAAGCTTTGGAAAGGCTATAGAGGGAAATAGTGTATTCGCTGCTGCTAGCAAATGCGCCAGGAGAAACGTGTTTTACCCCGTTATAGGTAAAATATTCGTAGGCTTCATCGCTAATATGGTAAACGCCATGAGTACGACAAATTTGATTCACCTGGTGCAATGCCGTTTCTGAATACACGACTCCTGTAGGATTATTCGGCGAAATTGTCACTATTGCCCGTGTTTTCGGGGTAATTGCTTGAGCGATCGCGTCTGGACGCAGTTGGTAATTTTCGTCTGTCTCCACTAACACCGCACGACAACCCGCCATTGCGATCGCCATTTCGTGATTGAAATAATAAGGCGTATTTAGAATAATTTCATCACCTGGGGAAGTAATCGCCAGAATGGCATTCATAAACGCCATGTTGCTTCCCGCCGTGACAACAATGCAGTTTTCTTCATTGATTTCAATGCCATTGAAGGCTGACAATTTTCCTGTCAGTGCTACCAATAAAGGAGGAATTCCCTCAACTGCTTGGTAAAGATTATTTGCAGGTTCAGCAAGGAATTTGGTTAAAAACTCAATTGCTGACTGTGGTGGACTGTAAGAAACCACACCCTGTCCTAGAGAAATGGTTCCGGGAGAGTTTTTAATCAGTTCCCCAACCACAGGAATGATCGGCGATTGTACAGCTTTCATACGAGAGGTTAGAGATTCCATGCGATCGTGATACTTGAGGTAGATTTAAAAAAAGTCTGTTTCGAGATTGTGATGGTGTTGATCAATCTACAGTCACTAGAGATTCTCATAGACCTCATCATCATTGCGCTTGCCAACTCGGAAAACTTCGATTGCATCCTCTAAAATCTTATAAATAATCCGGTACTCGCCTTGATCAACTCGATATACACCTGAATATCCCTTGAGTTGCTTATAATCTTGAGGTCTAGGATCTTCTGCTAGCAGCAAAATTTTAGTCATCACCTGTTTAAAAAACTTTGGCTGCAAATTAACTACATAGTTGCCAAACTCGGAAGAGACTCTTGACGCGCCCGTTTTCCTGTAATTACCATCTGGACGCCGCGAGCAGGTGCGAGGGTAACACCTCGACGACGAGGTACTTCTAGTTGATTATCAGCTCGTGCGAGTTGATATTGTGACAGAATGCTTGCCAATACTAACTTCATTTCAAACACAGCTAAAGCCTCACCTAAACAACGACGGACACCGCCACCAAAGGGGATAAATTCATAAGGAGAAAATTGACGCTCTAAAAAACGTTCTGGTTTGAACTGCTTTGGTTCTGGATATAAATCTTCGCGCTGGTGAGTGAGATACATGCAGCCGACTACGATTGTACCAGGCTCTAAAGAATGTCCTAGTAATTCCACAGGTTCCTGTACCATCCTCGGAAATGTCAACATAGCAACTGGGTGAATCCGCAAGGTTTCATTGCAGACAGCGGTGAGGTAAGGCAACCGGAAAATGCTCATGGGGTCTGGTGAATCACCAAGAGTATCCAGTTCTTGGATGAGTTTTTCCCGGACTTCGGGTTTTTGATGAACCCAATACAATGACCAAGCCATTGCTGTTGCGGTGGTTTCATATCCAGCAAACAATAAAGTCATCAACTCATCGCGCAACTCCTGATCTGTCATTGGGTTCCCCGCTTCATCGTGAGCTGACATCAACAAAGAGAGGATATCGATCCGATCTGCATCGTTGTTTCTTCGGCGTTCAGCAATTTCAGCGTAGAGCAATTCATCAAGTTGTTGCCGATCCCGCAAAAACTTGCCCCAGGGACTCCAAGCTCCTAAATCTTTTTGCAAGAAGGGAAAAAATAGGAAACTAGAAGTGAAAGGTGAGCGAAACAGATCAGCCATGATTGCTAGTCGTTGCTTGAGTTGTTGGCTTTGTTCTCCCTCATGCACGCCAAAAACCGTCTGTAAGATGACTTGTAAGGAAATATCTTGTGTGGCGCTACGTGCAGAAAAGGGTTTATCTGTGGGTAATTGATTGAAGACTTTTTCTGTAATGTTACAAATTAACTCACCATAGCTTCGCATTCGATCGCCATGAAAAGAAGGCATTACTAGCTGTCGCCGTCGTCTATGGCGATCGCCTTCCAGCATAATAATTGAGTAGTCTCCGATTAAGGGTTGTAATATTCTGTTTTCTTTACCAAGGGCAGCAAACTTCTTGCGATCGTTAGTTAAAATTTCTTGCTGTCCTTGGGGATGGTTGACGAATACCAACTTGTTTCCAAAACCAATTACATTAGCAGTAAATAGATCAGGATATTGTTGGGCTGCACTCTCCATATATTTTACCGGATCAGCAACCCATTGGATTTTCTGAAGAAAAGAGGGGGTTTTAAGAGGATTGAGTGCTTGCATTTGATTTTTAGTTCCGAAATTATTATCAATACAGGCTAACTATGCAGTGTAGCTATCAGGCTTGCAAGCTTCATCATTCCTTTGACTCAGCTTGGTTTTTGAGTTTTCATTTGGCGGTAAATAGCTGCAATGTTGCGAGCATCATCAATACCGCGATGATGTATACCTTTTAATTCTATTCCTAATTCTTTGAGAGCTAGTGCCATACCATAGCTTTTAGATACACCAAGATATTCTGAAAATTCTTCTTTGATGTTGATGTGTTCTGAGGCAAAAGGATAAGGAACATGATGAAATGCACAATCTTGAATAAATTGCTTTTTATCGTAATTACCCCAAGAACAGAAAACATGATGGGGAAATGATGAGTAAATCCATTGTTTGAAATCAGAAATTACCTCTGGATATCGTGATGCTTGGTCAACATCTTGTTGCTTAATAGTAGTTAATTCAGTGCAAAAAGCTGTTAGCTGCGGGTGTCTCACAGGTTGGATAAATTGTTGAAACTCGGAATCAATTTCCCATGTGATTTGATTGAGCATTACTGCACCAATTTCAATAGTTTCCATTTCGTGCCTGGGAATAGTTCCATTGTTACAGCAAGTAGCTTCCAGATCGACTATCAGATAATAGTGAGATCTTTTAGTTTCCATATTAAAAAGTGGGATTGCTTAAATATAAATAATTTAGGCTGATGGAAAAGGTTTGAGCCAGCCAAGTTGAATAGCAGTATCGAGAGCGATGTCTGACGACAAGCCGCTCCGCGTCTACGCCCCGACTACAAACCACAATACACTTTCAAGAGCCAGTACTATACAAGGCAATATTGTGTCGGCATTCCAGCCAAGTTCTATCTGGGTTAATCCCCGCACCAAGCCAAAAGCTAGTACACCGCCAGCTTTGAGTTGGGGATTTTTGTCTGAACGGATGATATAGCGGTAGGTGACACCAAAAAGTAAACCAGAAAAACAAGCAACTACACCACTTACCCACCAGTGCCAATTAACGCCAGTTTGCAGATTTGCGAGTGTCTGAAAATACTTCGCCAGTACTAAATCATTCACCAAACTGGTAATGATGAAGGCGAAACATAGAGATAAACCCCCGATAATTCCAGCTTTGAGGGATTCGAGGCGTTCTGCCATTAGTTGAATATCTGACGTTCCATTCATTTGACATCTCGTATTTATTTAAAGAATGGGAATAGAGGATTAAAGATGAAAAAAATTGCCCAGTACCCAATTCACAATACTCAATCCCCAGTACCCAATCCCCAGTATGATAAATATTAGAGACGTTTTGTAAATGAATTCAAAATTGGGACTATGGCAATATTGACACTGGGTTGGGTATCACTGTTAGTTGTGTTCACTTGGTCAATTGCAATGGTAGTTTGGGGACGTAACGGACTATAAAGGTATGGCGGAAAATCCATTCCTGAGTATTTTGGCTTTAGTTGCCGTAGTGCTGCTGGTAGTAGTTACTGGTGGTATTGGTTATTTGACGCTGGCAGATTGGCGCGATCGCCGACGTCTAGAACAAGAAAAACGCGAAACACGACGCAGCACTCCTAAGCGGCGATAATTCGCCCGCGGTTACACAATCTTTTGTAGGGACATGATAATATTGTGTCCCTACACTATTTTATTTACTACTAAAAAGCAGGTGATTTTCATGCCTACTTTAAAAGACAACAAATGACCATACAGCTACAACTGAAACCAGAGATAGAGGCTCGTCTCATTGCTGAAGCTGCTGCACAAGGTTTATCGGTAGAAAATTATCTGGCATCTCTGATTGAAGACACTTTAACTAGCTAGGATTAATAATAGATCGACTCTATAAACTAATATGCAAATCAAAGAAATTCTCCAAGCACTTCCAAGTTTGAGCATAAGCGATCGCCTAAAGATAGCTGAATCAGCCCTGCAATTGGTTATTCAAGAAAAACACTCACTTACCAAAGATGAGCCAAAACGCTAATTAATACTAGCCGCAATGACAGCTATTGCAGATTATACACCTGGTAGTGAATTATATATATTCTCAGATTTATAGGGAGAAGACTTTTGCGATGATTCAGATGAAGACTTCTACAACTCAGGGACTTATGTACAGAGGTGAAGTCTGGTTAGTTAATTTAGATCCAACAGTAGGGACAGAAATTAGCAAAAAACGTCCTTGTATTATAGTCAATGATGATGCTATTGGGATTTTGCCTTTGAAGATTATTGTCCCAGTTATAGATTGGAAAGAAAGATATGCTGTTAGACCTTGGATGGTACGGCTGGAACCAAGCACAGAGAACAGTTTAGCTAAAGTTTCTGATGTAGATACTTTTCAAATACGTTCAGTTTCAGAAATAAGATTAGTTAGAAAACTAGGTCAACTCTCCGACTCAGAAATGCAACTTGTTTCTCAAGCATTAGCTGTTGTCTTAAAATATTTATTATCCAATATCTTAGCGATCGCTTTTTTATCTCACGCAAAGGCGCAGAGAACGCAGAGGAAGAGGAAATTAGTAGTATAATAGCCTCTATGAATTAATATAGAAACTAATTATGAACAATAATCAATCTATCACACCAGAATCATCAAGTACACCCCTCACTGATTTATTATTAGAAATTGAACAAACTCTAGAAGAATATCTACCAGAATTACTACAACTTGTACGTCTATTTAGTCAAAGTGTGACGATGAAGCAGACATCATTCAATAAATAATTGGGAAAATGCTATGAATGAAATTAATCATAGTGATGTCGTTAAACAACAAGAAAGGAAAACAAAAATTAAAAGACTATTTGATTCCTGGAATCAGTTAGATGAATGTGAAGTTTGCGATGCCTGTGGTGGGCTTTGCCTACGCTTTGTTTAAAAACCACAGAGACGCAGAGGACACGAGAAGAAGAGAGCGATCTCACTACAGCAGCCATATCAAAACCAAGACAGAATACTAAGAAACGTTTTAGGAAAACCTATTGGGCCAAATGGCATTCCCCAACCAACGATAGCAGGTAGATGACCTTTTATTGCACTATCAGTGAAATTTAGTGCGGCGAAACCAGTATTCCATCCTAAATGCTCACAAAAATTCTGCCATTTCTCATATTGAATGTTATTAATATCAATCTCACAATTATCTGTAATATCTTGCCAAATAAACTTTTGAATGCTGTATCCAAACCGCCCATTACTGTACTTGTACCATAGGTAATTTATATGATTTAAGTCTGATAATTGGCTATTTTTTATATTTGCTTCGTTTATCCAATAACCATCTGGAGAATTTTTTGAACCGCATAAATTTAGCAAGATAGCAAAAGTTTCTTTATCGGCTTTTTCCCATTGTTGAGCAGCTAGTAATTTTTCTAATTCACTAAAATCAGTATCGAATATTTCAAATAAATGAGTAACATGGTTTCTCGTTTGTGATTGCAATGTAAAGAGATATTTGTAATCTTGATGTTCTATAATTTCACCTGTCCTAATCCATAAAAAGTTTCGTTTTTTGCGTCTTTTAAATTCATTATTGCTTTCTAATACCCACATGCAAAGACTGTCTTTTTGGAATTGAATACATAAAATATGAGATTCAATATCTAAATCAAGAGAAAATTGATTATCTGTAATAATCTTATATTTTTGAATAATTTTTGAATTATAATTTATGTTTTTAGGTTGATCGTAGAACTGATATTCATCAGCAGCATAAGAAAATTTCATTAATGACCATAGTTCTATCGGCTCTAAATCTTCCTTGCTTAGATCATCTGTATAAACAAATGCAACGATAGGAGCATCGCCTTCCATCCCAATTTGAATTATTTTTACTCCATCATTTCTCAAGCCTATCTCTAAAAATTCACGTTCACTAAAAAATAAAACATGCTGCCATTTTTCTCTATTTACAATCGGCATAAATAATATTTCTACAATAATAAAACAAAACCCTAACCAGTTATAAACTAGGTAGGGAAGTTATAGCCAGTAATGGCTAAAATAAAATTTTAAATTTTTTAGAGTTGCTTCACTTCCGAAACCAACTTCGACACCATATCCTTAGCGCTACCAAAGAGCATCGTAGTTTTATCCTTGTAGAATAACTCATTATCTACACCGGCAAAACCCGTACTCATCCCGCGCTTAATCACAATTGTTTGCTTTGCCCGATCTACTTCCAAAATTGGCATACCATAAATCGGGCTATTGGTATCGCTACGCGCTGCTGGATTTACTACATCATTTGCCCCAATCACTAAAGCTACATCCGCTTGCTCAAACTGGGGATTAATATCATCCATATCATACAACTGTGTATAAGGCACATTCGCCTCAGCCAGCAACACATTCATGTGTCCCGGCATTCTTCCTGCAACGGGGTGAATGGCGTACTTGACATCAACACCCATCCGTTCTAGCTGATCTGACAATTCCCGCACACTATGTTGCGCTTGGGCAACTGCCATCCCATAACCAGGTACGATTACCACAGAACGGGCATAACCCAACATCATCGCCCCTTCTTCAGCATCGATGCTGCGGACGGTTTGATCGGTTGCACCACCACTACTAGCAGCAGCACCACCACCAGATCCCGTGCCAAAAGCGCTGAATAGCACACTAAATAGAGAGCGGTTCATCGCCTTACACATAATTTCGGTAAGGATTAACCCAGATGCTCCTACCAAAGCACCAGCGATGATCAACATATTGTTCATCACCACGAACCCAGCCGCCGCCGCAGCCACACCTGACAAGGAATTCAACAGCGAAATTACCACCGGCATATCGCCGCCACCAATGGGGATAACGAACATCACACCCAGCAGCAATGAAACGCCAACTACTCCCAAGAATATAGGTAAGCTATCGGGTGTGATGATTAAGTAGGCACTACCTACCACATAAGCACCCAGAAGCAACAAGTTAAATGGTTGCTGGAAAGGAAATGTAATCGGGGAACCGCTGATTAAACCTTGCAATTTGGCAAAGGCGAGAAAACTACCTGTAAAGGTAACACCGCCGATTAACACGTCCAACAACATGGAAATGTTGACATCTAACGGTATTGGTTGAGAACTATCTAGTAACCGCCAGAATTCCGCAACGGCTACTAAAGCCGAAGCAGCACCGCCCAAACCGTTGAGTAAACCCACCATTTGGGGCATTTCGGTCATTTGGACTTTGTAGGCAATGATCGCACCAATCCCTGAACCAATCGCCAAGCCCAACAATATCATCTCGTAATTCAACACATGTTGATCCAGCATTGTAGCTGCGATCGCCAACAGCATCCCCACAGCCGCGATGACATTTCCATTCCGCGCTGTAGCAGGTGATCCTAGCTTTTTTAAACCTAAGATGAATAAGGATGCAGCGACTAAGTACGTCAGCTGAATGCCAGTTGGTAAAAAGTCGCTCACGCCTTAATCTCCTTTTTCTTGAACATTTGCAGCATTCTATCTGTGACTAAGAAACCACCCACTACATTGACTGTCGCCAGTACTACAGCAATCAAACCGAGAATTACCGAAACACTTGTGTCTTTCGCGCCAGCGGCTACTATTGCCCCAAGTACCGCAATCCCAGAAATCGCGTTTGAGCCTGACATTAAGGGTGTGTGCAGAGTCGGTGGTATTTTGTTGATGACTTCAAAGCCAATAAAAGATGCCAAAACAAATACAAACAAAGCAGCAAGTAATGCTTCTGTCATGCTTGAAAAACTCCTAGTGATTAATTCGGTTAGTAGGGACACAACATGTTGTGTCCCTACTAACCTGCGCCTACACTACTCAAAGCTTGTAGCGCATCCCGCACTCGTTGATTACGAATTTCACCAGCATGGGTAACGCAAGCCGCATCAACGATATCGTCACTAAAGTCCACCTGCAAAGCTTTGTCTTTAATCAGCAGTTGGATCAACGATGTTACGTTTTTGGAATATAGTTGGCTGGCGTGGATTGGCATCGATGATGGGAGGTTGATCGGGCCAATAATTGTCACGCCATTCCAGACAATATCTTTGCCGGGTTCGGTGCAGGCGCAGTTACCACCTTGTTCGGCAGCCAAATCCACAATTACGGAACCTGGTTTCATTTGTGCCACCATTTCTTCTGTAACGAGCCGTGGTGCTTGTCTGCCAGGTACTTGAGCGGTGGTAATTACGACGTCAGAGTTTTTGATATGTTCGGCAACAACTTCTTGGGTGCGTTGTTTGCTAGCCTCAGAAATTTCTTTAGCGTAACCGCCAGCTGCGACGGTTTCTTCTTCTAATTTGACTTCAACAAATTTAGCCCCTAAGCTTTGTACTTCTTCTTTGACGGCGGGACGGATGTCAAAGGCTTCTACTACTGCTCCCAAGCGTCTAGCAGTGGCGATCGCTTGCAATCCTGCCACACCAGCACCCATAATAAATACTTTGGCTGGGGCGATCGTCCCTGCGGCTGTAGTCAACATTGGGAAATATTTCGGTAATGCCGCAGCGGCAATCAATACTGCTTTGTAACCTGCCAATGAAGCTTGCGAGGACAAAGCATCCATACTTTGCGCCCTGGTAGTGCGGGGAATCATTTCCATACTCAAGGCTGTGACTTGGCGATTTGCTAGTTGCTGCGCCACCACGGGATTTCCCAAAGGATTGAGGAAGCTGACTAAAACAGATCCTTCTTTGAGCAAATCAATTTCTGAGCGTCCATCTTCTCGCTCTTGCGGGGGGCTAACTTTGAGCAAAATATCTGCTTCGCCCCATAATGTGACAGAATCACTAATAATTTTGGCTCCTGCTGCTTCATAGGCAGCATCACTAAAAAATGCTCGCTCTCCTGCACCCGTCTCTACCCAAACTTCCAAACCTTGTTTTACCAATCGGGCAACGGTGTCAGGAATCAATGCCACACGACGTTCACAAACTTCAATTTCTTTAGCAACTGCTATTCTCATGAATGAAATCTCCTGGAGATAAATACCTAATTGCCAAGTAAGCGATTGTCCAGATGAAGGACGCCCCACCCTTTCCATAGTGCCTAGGCGGGAACTATCAGCCATGATTACTAGTAGATTGAATGAACCTTTCCTATCCCACTCTTAGCACTTCAGGCAAAGCCTTACTTTCTTGTAAAGTTCTGATTGAAGGTTTCCCTTCGTGGAACTTTCTGCTTGCCGCTTGCAGATGTCACAGTTTCAGATAGTTGCAAACAGGATTATATATTGCACATCCTAAGTGATTCCCAAATTTTGCATCTTTGTCTTCAGCTTATTTTAGGGATTGAAAAATTTTGGTATTCCTTTGTTGATATAGTGCAATATTCATCAAATTTTTTAAGCTTGATAATTTCCAAACTAAATTTTAATGATCACTACTTTTAGATTCAAAGCTTATTTTAATCAATTTATCCCAATTTAACTGGCGATCGCTGATGGCATGGATCAAGTTTTATCACAAAAATCTTAAATTTAGATACACTTATACATATTCAGAAACACAATCGAATCCCAACCGTGTTTCTATCTAGTTCAAATTTGACCAACTGCTAATACTACAATCAGCATTCCGCAAGGGCAATGCGGCAAATATTATTCAAGTAAGATAAATCACTAAGTAATCTTTCTGCCCCCAAGCCTCTAAGAAAAGTGGCACTTTTTATTGTCATTGAGCGTCCATTGTCAGGAAGTCAGTAGTAAAGTTTAGTTAAGAATACTAACACAATTATTTTAGATAACAGATTTATATTTTGGTAGAGGAGCCGAACAATGCGACGTTTACTTTCAACTTTAGCTGTGACTAGCTGTTTGCTGACTGGATTTCCCGTAATCACCTGGGCGCAGAGCTTACCTGGATTTACGCTGTTTAGCGGCGTCAAAAGCGAAAATCAGCTACCCTTCCGATTAGATTTTGGTGGGCAAACCAATAGCACAGATCGTTACATACTGAGAATTCCAGAACAAAAGATGAAGTTGGCAGTGGCTCAATTTGCCATTACCTACCCTGATTATTACAAAGGAAATTTTGATCCCAAAAAAATTGAGGTACGCGTCAAAGGCAAAAAAGTTCCGCTTTCAGAAGTGAAGTGGGATAAAGAAGGTAAGCTAATTAACATCTATCCCCAAGAGCCAGTGCCAGCGGGTAGCAAGGTTGAGTTAGTTTTATCTAATGTGCGAAACCCAGCCTTTGGAGGAGTTTACTATTTTAACTGTCAGATTCTTTCGCCTGGCGATGTGCCACTTCTGCGTTACCTAGGAACTTGGATTTTGAGCATTAGTTAAGTTAGAGGTCAAGGGTCATGAGATATTTGACCTTTGACTCTTGAATTATTTCACGTAATCTCTATTTTTTCCGTTAGAGTGATACAATAATAGATTGTGGCTTTTTATAAAAATCACCTAAGAGGAGAACAGTATGCAGAGAACCTTGGGCGGCACTTGCCGTAAGAGAAAAAGAACTTCTGGTTTTCGGGCTAGAATGCGGACACCAGACGGAAGAAACGTGATTAGTGCTAGGAGAAAAAAGGGTCGTCATCGTCTGAGCGTTTAGGGCACTTGCAGCCAAAACAACAACTGTGGCTTTGCCCAAAGCAAATCGGTTAAAATCTCGAAAAGATTTCCAGGCAGTTTTCCGGGAAGGAACTCGGCGTCATGGCTTTTATTTAACATTGAGAGCCTTAAAGCCGCTATATGTAAAACAACCTTCTTTGGATGCTGCCATCAAGAATACACAAGCAACGGACTCAGCACATCTGGCCAGCACGCGAATTGGCATTTCCATTAGTACAAAAGTTAGCAAGAGGGCAGTAGTTCGCAACCGGATTAAACGGCAGATCACTGCTGCTTTGCATAATTTACTGCCCAAATTATCACCAGGATGGCGGCTAGTGGTTGTTGTGAAACCCACAGCAGTAGAATCTAAGTGCGTAAGCCCACAATTTCTGCAAGAATTAGAGCAGTTGTTGGCACAAGCCGAGGTGTTTGATGGGCATTCGTGAAGATATTTATTATGAGGGTGGCCCTCATATTGGGGATTTAATTCTCAACCTGCTGATTGGGCTAACTATAGTTGGGATACCATTGACAGTCGGAGCAATTGTCAGGGCGTTGTGGCTGCGTTTCCGGATTACAGATCGCCGGATTACTGTGACGGGAGGCTGGAAAGGGCGCGATCGCACTGACGTGATTTACTCAGAAATTGTCAAAATCGTCAAAGTCCCTCGTGGAATTGGCTTTTGGGGAGATATGGTGCTAACCCTCAGAAATGGTAGTCGTCTAGAATTGCGGGCAGTTCCCAAGTTTCGCGAAGTCTATGACTACATCAACGAAAAAGTAGCTGCTAAAAATCCCCAATATACTACTACTGCCAATAATTGATGGATAGTAGGGACAAAGGGAGTGGAGGAGGGGAAGAGGGGAGCAGGGGAGCAGAGGAAGAATTTTTGACCCTTGACCCTTGACTCCTGACTCAGCACTTTAAATGTGCGGCTATCCGTAGCGAAAGATAGTCGCCGACAAAGTACGATTTAGATAAATTAGATTCAGTCAGTTTACAGTACCTCAGGTTGAATTCAGAATAATGGATTTTGGTATCGGGTTTCTCTCGAACAACGTAATGTTGCCAATCATAGATTTTTTCTATGGCATTGTGCCTAGCTATGGATTGGCGATCGTTGCTTTGACACTGATAGTCCGCTTTGCGCTCTATCCCCTGAGTGCTGGCTCAATTCGCAATATGCGGAAAATGCGAATTGTACAACCTCTAATGCAAAAGCGGATGGCAGAAATTAAAGAGCGCTATAAGGATGATCCGCAAAAGCAGCAGGAGGAAATGGTCAATGTTCAAAAAGAATTTGGCAACCCTTTAGCAGGCTGTTTTCCATTACTAGTACAAATGCCAGTCTTGTTAGCGCTGTTTGCCACTTTGCGGGGTTCGCCTTTTTCAAGTGCAAACTACAGCGTTAACCTGCAAATCTTTCCTGCAGAACAAATAGAACAAATTCAACCGCAAGCCTTTGCCACAGCTCCTCAAAATATTTATGTTGCGGATGGAGAACACGTTAAAGTAGCTGCAATCCTTCCTAGCGGAAACAAGCTAGCGGTAGGAGAACAAACAAAGATACAGTATCAGACCGTTGAGGGCAAACCATTTCAGGTGCTATTAGCAGAACACCCAGAAAATAAGCTGATTCCTGAATGGAAAGTCACTAAAGGGGAAGATAGGGTAAAAATTGATGCTCAAGGCAATGTAGAAGCCTTGCAACCGGGAGAAGTGACTATTCAAGGAACAATTCCTGGACTAGCAGCAGAAAAAGGCTTTCTATTCATTGATGCCCTAGGCAGGGTTGGCGCAACTGATCCAGACGGTACAATCCACTGGGATATTGTTGCAATGATCGTCTTTTTTGGAATCAGCCTTTACGTTAGCCAATTGCTTTCCGGGCAAAATTCCAGTGGTGGCAATCCGCAGCAGGACACAGTGAACAAAATCACCCCAGTTATCTTTTCTGGGATGTTTTTGTTTTTCCCCCTACCTGCTGGGGTGCTGATGTATATGGTGATTGGTAATATTTTCCAAACACTGCAAACCTATATTCTCTCCCGTGAACCCTTGCCAGAAGAACTGCAAAAAATTGTCGCAACTCAGGAGAAGGAAGCAGCAATCACAGAACAAAAAGCATTGCCGTTTGAGCCAAAAAGTTCTAAGAAAAAAGCTACAGGGGGATCATGAGCAACAACCCCATGCAGCGAGGTCAGCAGTGGTTAAAATCACTGCTTGAACTCACTGGGATATCTGCTGAAATTCAGGGTGATTTAGAAACTGCCCAATCTCAAGACAGTGATTCCCCAGAACCAGATAATTACTGGTTGACAATTGATAAAACTAATTTGACGCCAGAACAAATTCAACTCTTAATTGGTATTGATGGTTCTGTCTTAGATGCGATACAGTATCTAGCTAATTCGGTGCTAAATCTGAGCCAACCCCAGGAGGAACAAGCTTCTTACACAATTGAGTTGAATGGCTACCGCGTTAAAAGACAAGCTGAAATTCGGGCATTAGCCGAGGCAGCAGCCGATGAAGTACGCTTTTCTGGTCAAGAAGTGGAAATCAAATCCCTTAGTTCAGCTGAACGGCGTCAAGTCCATACCTTCTTGAAAGACTTTGGAGATTTGGAAACCTTCAGTCGCGGTAAAGAGCCGCATCGTCATTTAGTTGTCCGACCGGCGGTAGCAGTTGAATCATGAGAAGCTAGCTCAGGATAAAATGTCTCCTGTCGCTAATAAAATAAAGATGTAGTGTCAGCATAATTGCTGATAGTCACCATATTCGTGAGGATGTCTCACAAGTCCTATGGACGCAATTTATATTCCGCAGCTAACTAAAGCCCCGGAGCGGACAGCGGAAGTTCAGGTTAAGGAGTTTCTGCCTGGTCTGGAAACGTTGACACCAGTTCGCGGTCGCGTTTGTGTGCAGCATCAAGGCAATTATCTGGAAGTGTCCGGTCAGGCAGAAGCAATTATTACTTGTACCTGTAACCGCTGCTTACAGCAATACAATCGACGTTTAGGTGTTGATACTAAAGAAGTTATCTGGTTAGATGAAGCCGCTAATCAAGTACAAGACTTGCCCTTAGAGAGGGAGGTGGCTATGGAAGATTTGATAGAAACCATATCACCTGATGGTTATTTTTATCCTAGCGAATGGTTGTATGAGCAAATGTGCTTAGCAATGCCTCAGCGCCAACTATGCGATCGCAATTGTCCAGGTATCATTAGCAGTACTATCGATAGCGATAGTTCCGAAAATCCAATTGATAACCGTTGGGCCTCTCTGGAAGCACTAAAAAAGCAACTTCCAGGATTGTAAGTAACTTTAAACTTCGTTAATGTGCCATTTGGTGCGTTATGACGCAATTAGTAGTACATAGCTAGAGCGTCTAACGCACCTCACAAATATCTCCAAATTAAGATTATAAAACCTTACTTTATATTTATTTTATTAAATAAAAACTTTGTTTGAAAGGCGATCGCTTGTGAAATAGACTAATCCTGGACGGAAAAAATAGCAAAGGAGTTATGAAAATAAAAGTCCCTAGTTTTTTGTCTAGTCTTCGGTCTGTATTCGACAACTTAATTCTCACTGTCGAGTAAATTTTAGCAATAAGCGATACTAATTAACTCTCATTATTGGTTTTAGTTGTTAGAGACAATACAAGCCTGAATAATGAGAAAATAACTAATAGCTACTTATGAACTTCCGTGACGAGTTTAAACTGCTGCTACGTGCCCGCTACCCCTTGATTTATATTCCTACCTTTGAGGAAGAACGGGTAGAAGCAGCTATTCGGGAAGAAGCAACTAATCAAGGCGCTCGCCCAGTATATACTTGGGATTTTGTCGATGGTTATCAGGGAAACCCCAATGATGCCGGATTTGGGCGGCGTAATCCCCTGCAAGCTTTGGAATTTATTGAGAAATTACCAGCCTCAGCGCCAGCAGTTTTAATTCTACGAGATTATCATCGCTTTTTAGATGATGTAGCGATCGCTCGCAAACTCCGCAACCTCGCCCGACTTCTCAAGTCTCAACCGAAAAATATCGTGTTGCTGTCGCCGCGCATTGCTATTCCTGACGACTTAACCGAAGTTTTGACGGTTGTCGAGTTTCCTTTACCCGCGGCCCCAGAAATTAAACTGGAGGTGGAACGTCTGCTACAAAGTACTGGTAACACCTTACTTTCTGCCAAAGTACTAGATGATCTAGTGCGCTCTTGTCAAGGACTTTCTATGGAGCGCATTCGCCGAGTTTTGGCAAGAGCGATCGCAACCCACGGTGAATTACAACCAGAAGACGTAGATTTAGTTTTAGAAGAAAAACGCCAAACTATCCGCCAAACCCAAATCCTGGACTTTTACCCCGCCACTGAGCAAATTTCTGATATTGGTGGATTGGATAACCTCAAAGACTGGCTCCTTCGCCGGGGAGGCTCATTTACTGAGCGAGCGCGACAGTACGGATTACCGCACCCCCGTGGTTTAATGTTGGTGGGTATTCAGGGAACTGGTAAATCTTTAACAGCAAAAGCGATCGCTCATCACTGGCATTTACCCCTACTACGTTTAGATGTGGGAAGGTTATTTGGTGGTTTGGTGGGTGAATCAGAATCTCGCACCCGCCAAATGATCCAAGTAGCTGAAGCTCTTGCTCCCTGCATTTTGTGGATTGATGAAATAGATAAAGCCTTCTCTGGACTTGGTAGCAAAGGTGATGCCGGCACAACCAGCCGCGTTTTTGGTACTTTTATTACCTGGTTAGCCGAAAAAACTTCACCCGTATTTGTCGTTGCTACCGCCAACAATATCCAAGCCCTACCGCCAGAAATGCTCCGTAAAGGACGATTTGATGAAATTTTCTTTGTGGGTTTACCTACCCAAGATGAGAGAAAAGCAATTTTTAATGTTCATTTATCCCGATTGCGTCCTCATAACTTGAAAAGTTACGACATCGACAGGTTAGCTTATGAAACACCCGATTTCTCTGGGGCAGAGATTGAACAAACTTTGATTGAAGCAATGCATATTGGATTTAGCCAAAACCGAGACTTTGCTACCGACGATATTTTAGAAGCAGCCAGTCAAATAATACCTTTAGCGCGAACCGCTGTAGAGCAAATTCAGCAACTCCAAGAATGGGCGGCTGCGGGGAGAGCGCGTCTAGCATCGAAACACAGCCCTTTAAGCGATGCCTTCGGCAAGCTACGCTAACATATTTAACGGCAGCTACAATAATCGGTTAGTCCAGAGTCAATAGTCTATAGTCTAGAAAAACTGCCTTTGACTCTTGACGTTTGACTATTGACCATTGGTGATCAGGTTTTAACTATGTTGTCTGGCTTACTAAAGTTTACCCTTGGGTTTTTCTTAGCGATCGCTGTATTAATCGGTAGCGGTGTTGCTACTGCTCTCTATTTCATTAATCGAACCGCCATACCCCCTGCTAAACCCATTTTTGCCAATGATAGCCCGGCGGTGAAAGCCCAAGCTCCAAAAGCAACAGAGACGGGAGCAAGCAATCCCAGCGCGACATCTGGGGCTGCAATTAAATCCTCTCCTAGCTCAACCTCTACTCCTAGTCCTACCGAATCACCCAAGGCTGTTCAATCATCAAAGCCATTGCCACCAGGAACGTACCGAGGACGTGTGAGTTGGGCTGAAGGCTTGAGCTTACGAGCAGAACCAAATCAAGAAGCCCAACGTATTGGTGGAGTTGGTTTTAATCAAAAAATTATCATTTTGGAAGAAAGCGAGGATAAAACTTGGCAAAAGATTCGTGTGGAAGCTAGCGAACAAGAAGGTTGGGTGAAAGCAGGTAATACTGAAAAAGTTGACGAACAACAGCCTGAAAAACCACAGCAATAATAGCAGTGTAAAGCAGACTGCCAATAATTAGTAGCCTTTGTGATCCTTACTCTGAGTTTCATTTAAATGAATTTTATGCAACTAAAAAAGAGGTAGTAACTCTGCGGTATTTGCACTTTCTCATTAATTTTGTAGCATCTTCAACTGATACAGGATGACTGAAAAGATGACCTTGCACTAGTTCACATTCAATAACTCGCAATAAATTGCATTGTTCTTCAGTTTCTACTCCTTCAGCGACAACTGTAAGGTTAAGTCCATGCGCCAAGGCAACTATCGCAGCTGTTATGGCAGCATCATGAGGATCACTAGCCAGATCGAGTACAAAAGATTTATCGATTTTTAAGCAATGGACAGGAAAATATTTTAGATAACTCAAAGAACAATAACCAGTGCCAAAATCATCTATGGAGATAGAGATCCCCATATTATATAATTCTCTCAAAATAACTTTGGTTAAGGCAACATTCTGCATAGCAACGCTTTCAGTAATTTCTAAATCTAAATACTGAGGTTTTAATTTTGTTTCGGACAAAATCTGCGTTACTATGTTGACTAAACTTGGTTGCTGAAATTGTCTTGCAGAAAGGTTAACTGCTACTGTTAATAATGGTAAATCTAAAGCTTCCTGCCAAGCTTTATTCTGAGTGCACGCAGTTCTTAAAACCCATTCCCCAATTGGTACAATTAATCCGGTTTCTTCAGCCAGTGGGATAAATTTCTCAGCAGGAACTAAACCTAGTTCAGGGTGTTGCCAACGCAGTAGGGCTTCCATTTTTGAAATTTCCCCTGTGTTGATATTAACCTGAGGTTGGTAGTAGACTTGAAATTCTTGCCGCTCTAAAGCATAATGTAAGCTATTTTCCAAAATTAACAATTCTGAAGCTTGGGAATTTATAGCTGAATGATAAAATTGATAGTTATTTCGTCCTTGTAATTTAACACGAGATAATGCAGCATCAGCATGTTTCATTAGAGTTTCTGTGTCTTCTCCATGCATGGGATACAGAGCAATCCCAATACTGAGGCTAATATGTAAATGGTGATTTTCTATATCAAATCCTGCTTTGAAAGCTGCTAATATTTGCTTTTGTATACAGGCAACATTCTTAGCATCGCTAATTTCAGGTAAAAGTAGGGTGAATTCATCGCCTCCCCAACGAGCAATAGTATCATGCGATCGCAGACATTTTGTAATACGTTGGGCAACACTTTGCAACAATTGATCCCCAATAGCATGACCTAGTGTATCGTTAATGCTTTGGAAGCGGTCTAAATCCAAAAAACACACAGCTAATTTGCTGCCATTTTGATGTGCTTGTATTAATGTCTCAGAAAGCCGCTCATTAAATAACGCTCGGTTAGGGAGATTGGTCAAAAGGTCATGGTAAGCTTGATAACGAATTTTGGCTTCTGCAAAATTGTGGGCAGTGACATCGCGAAAACTCCAGACTCTACCAACGATTTTGCCGTTAATACGTTGCGGTTGAGAATAACGCTCGAATGTTCTGCCATCCTTAAATAGGATTGCATCATTAACATCATGAATTTGTGCATCCGTTTGAAGATATAGTTCTTTAGCTGTAGCAAGATATTTTCTTGGGTTTTCTAGCTGTTTTATCGCTACTCTCAGCGCTTGTCTGTAATTGCCTGACTTGATTAGCGACTCAGGGATGCGCCACATCTGGACAAACTTTTGATTAAAGTCTGTAATATTACCTTTACTGTCTACCACTAAAATGCCGTCGGCAGTAGATTCTAACGTCGCCTGTTGTAAAGAAAGGAGTTTTTCTAGTTCTGCCTCTATACGCTTGCGCTCAGCAATCTCTCTCTGCAATAAAAAGCGTTGCACTTCCATAAGTTCATCTTGGTAACGGCTGGAATTGAAAGCTATTTTTTCTACAAACTTACTAGGCCTATTCTCTTCGCTCTTATTATTTCCATCTGCTTTGTGAGATTTCATTTCTCTCAGTGTGCCAGAAGTGCCAATAATTTCTCTTTCTCTATCCAATAGTACTCGGAAATACAATTCTAACCAGCAATAACCACCATCTTTAAGTAAATAGCGAGTTTCATGTAAATAATCTTTTGTTTGGTATTGATTGAGAATTTGCAATAAATATAAGTTGTGTTGGCGATCGTCAAAATGAATATAATTCAAAAAACTTTTACCAATGCTCTCGACAATCGTAAATTCAGTGATTTCTGTCCATACTGGATTGAGGAATATCCAAATACCAGAAGTATCTGCCTGACAGAATACGATTTTTTCGCTGTTTCGCATTAGCGAACGATCTTCAATCTCGCTTCCTGGTAGTATTTTTTTTACTAGTAAATGTTCAGCATTTTTGTCAACATTTGCTTTTATATTCATGAACCTTGGCAAGAAAAAATTTGAGATATATAAGGCGACTAATTTTGCCCCTAAGTAGGTAAATAAACTAAGCATCAACAACATCATGGTGGTTTTTGCTATAGCAAGTAATGTACTGTTTGTATGTTTATATTTTTATTTCTATTCATTCATGCTAAACACCTAATTTTCTCAATATCTGATTGATTTTTTCTAGGCTTAAGTATTTGGTTTTACCTCTATTAGTTTATCTAAATGTGTAGTTTTAGCTATGCATGACAATTTTATAATAGTTACTCAAAAATTTTCTAATATTTTTAGATTACTCTATATATATGTCAAATGCATAACATAATTTTTATTTTAAAAAGTGTTTTTATGCCTTAAGACAGATGCAAACAAAAAAATAATGATTAAATAAATAATCTACAACGCTTTTGGCTAAGGGAAATTGAGTGTAGAGAAAATTATTCCCAATCCCAAAAACTAAATTTATTAGGGAAACTATATTTTGTAAAAGTTTGTATTTTAATACACTGCTTTATCGTAAATTCTAATCAAAAATCTGATTAAAAACTTGAGTTTCAGAAGAAATCAAATAATATATTATTATTGTTGAGTAGTCTGATACTTACTCAGAAATTTTCTGTTTTTCAACGTTGTTTTATCTTTCAAATCAAACTGTAGTAATTGATTAAACTAACAAATGTAACTGCGAACCTTGCTGGGTTTTATTGACTTCAATCCTGGCTTGGAAAGCTTCTTTGAGGTGGGGCATATGTGTAACGGTGAGGATACAGGCGAAATCAGGAGCGATCGCATTAATCGCCGCAATCAAGCGATCGCAACCTTCTGTATCTTGTGTGCCAAATCCTTCATCCACAATCAACAATTGCAACGCCGCCCCCGCCCGCTGTGCCAATAATTTCGCTAAAGCCAAACGGATAGAAAAGTTAATTCTAAAGGCTTCACCACCAGAGTAAGTTTCATAAGCTCGCGTTCCTCTAGCATCAGCGATTAAAATATCCAGGGTGTCTATCAGCTTGACATTTTTCTTCGTTGACCTACCACTGCGTCCAGCTTTTTGAGTAATAAATTGTACATGTAACTGATTAGCACTCAATCGTGAGAGCAGTTGATTAGTTTCGGCTTCCAGTTGAGGCAACACATTCTCAATCATTAGTGCCTGGATGCCATTTTTACCAAATGCTTGGACTAATTCCTGATAAACACGATATTGCTGCTTGCAAGATTGCAATTGCTGCTGCTGTTGTTCATACTGAATTTGCAGTGTTTCTAGTTGATGAGCTAGCTGTTCCAAACGCCCTAACTTTGCTATTTGCTCATCAAGTTGCCGTCTGCGGATTGCTAACTGTTGCTCTAAAGCTTGAATTTGAGCAGATGGGTTGGCTGTTGCTTCTAACTTCTGGATGATGCTTTCAATTTGGTTAGCAAGGTTTTGCCGCTCGGTTAATCTGGCGTTTCTGGATGCTTCTAGCTCTTGTAATCTCGTCTGAAATTGAGGATACTGCTGCTCGGCTGATAACAGTTGTTGATAACGCAAATGCCAAGATTGAGCTTGACGTACAGACATGCGTAGGTTGTTGTGCTGCTCTGAACTGTAGCCAATTTCGACAATTTGACGCTCAAGAGCCGCGATTTGTTTAGCACAGTCAGAATCAGTTTGATACTGCTGAATTCTAGTTTGTAATTGAGCAATAGTGGCTTGTAGTTCTGGTTTTCGGGCTGCTAGTTGCGCTTGTCGCTTGGTAGCATCTTTTATCTGCCCTTGTTTAATTTCTGCCCACCGCCACCGCTCAACTTCGCTCCGCGCGAGGGCGTGGTCTTGTTCATTGTAATTAACTTGTTGCAGATATTGATCTAGCTGCTGGAGTTCGGCTTGTTTATCGGGAGCGTAATCACCTGCTTGGAGCGATCGCTCTAAATGTTGCTTTTCGGCAGCAATTTGTTGTAGCTGTTGTTGCACATCAGTTGTAGCTTCCAACTGTGCTGCTAACTGTCCCCGTTGTTCGTGTAAACCATCGTAGCTTGCTAACTGCTGAGATATTTCTCGATACTCTTGTCTAAGTACCTGAATTTCCCGATCTGATACAGCCATTTGTTCTCGAACTACCCAAAACTGCCCTTGAGTATCTTGTAACTCAGTTTGGGTTTTTTCCACCACACGGCTCCAGTGATGTTCATCTAGAGGACGCTCGCACAAAGGACAAAGAGCATTGGGATTCTGGAGCATTTGTAATTTTTGCTCTAGTTCTCCCAGTAGTTTTTCGTAGTCACGTTGGTGAGCTTGCAGACGTTCAATAAAGTGACGCCTCTCTTGTCCTTTTTCCTGCACTCTTTGCAGATAAACCCGTTTTTTCTCCAACTCCTCAATCTGTATTGCCACATCCATCACCGCTTGTTGGAGTTGTGGTTGGCGTTGTGAGGAGCGTTGGAGTTGGTTTTCTGTACTTTGCAGTTGTTCGAGTCGTGCTACTAAACCAGCATGAGTGCGATCTAGTTGGCTTTGTAAAGTGGCTCGTTGTTGCAACAAGGGAGTTACTTGCATTTGCAGTTGATCTAGACGAGCAACATGGTGACGCGCTGCTGTCAGTTGTGCCAAAGCTGCTTCTACTTCACCTGATTTAGTGAGAGTTTGCTGAATATCTCGCTCTTGCTGCTGCAAAGCTTCGAGTTGGGCTTGGGCTTGTTGCAGTTGCCGTTCAATTTCGTGGATTTGTTTGGTAAGCTGTTGTTGCTTTTGTTGGCGAGTCTGTTGGGCGCGGGTGTATTCTTCAAATTTAGTGGCAAAAGCTTCTTCTTGAGATTGCAGACTTTGGTATTGAGCGTATCCAGCTTTAATTTCAGCTTGTTGATTTAATATTTTTTCTAGATCTGATAGCTGGCTTTGAGTAGTTGACCGCTCTTGTTGGAGGCGATCGCAATCTTGAGTAAGATTCTGGTATTGCTGTTTAACAAAGCTGAGTTGTTGTTCCCAATTTTGTCGCTGGTGCTCGACAACTTGCAGACTTTGTAATTGAATACTGTCAAAAGCTTGCCCCTGTTGCAGGTGGTTAAGTTCAGCTTCTAACTCGGCTCTTTGCGTCTCGGTTGTCTCACGTTGTTGCAGTTGAGTTTTAATTGAGTCTAAAGAACGTTCTAACTCCTCCGCCCGTGCTTTAAACTGACGGGAAGATTCTTTGGCCCGTTCTTCCAAATCATCGTACTGATTGAGTTTCAACAACTCTGCTAAAATTTCTTTGCGTTCGGTGGGGCGCTTGAGCATGAATTCATCTGCACGACCTTGACGTAGGTAGGCAGAATTAATAAAAGTATCGTAATCGAGCTTGATGTGTTCTAAAATCAAATCCTGTGTCGCCCTGACTCCTTTGCCAGTAAGGGGACGAAACCCAGAGGCGGTTTCTATTTGAAATTCTAGGGCGCCAGTTCCACCCCGAATTCGGGTACGAATCACTCGATATTTTTGCTGATTATTTTGGAATGTAAAATCAACCCGAACTTCTTTCGCGCCAGAATGAATAACATCGTCTTCGGTTGTGGCGCGGCTTTCGCCCCAAATGGCCCAAGTAATCGCTTCCAGAAGGGAAGATTTACCCGCACCATTGGAACCAGAAATACAAGCCGTATGCAAACCCCGAAAATCTAAAGTTGCATCACGGTAACTGAGAAAGTTTTTGAGGATAAGTTGTACTGGGATCATTCAGGCTATAGCGCCACATCTACTTTTAATAATTAAGAGTACAGATGCACTGTTTGTTAGTTTAGCTATCTAAATATCAGGTTTCTAGTCTTGAAGACTTCAATTTTACAAAAATTAACAATAAAATGACTGCCTTTTTCTTGTTGCATGAATAATTTTTGCTATTTTCAGAGAAAAATTAAACTCACCCGGAGGCTTTCGCTTATTTACCCCAGTTGACCGAGACGAAAACAAGCCAAGAAGAGTTGTTCTCGGAGTTGAGAGAGATGATTTTTACTCAACTTCTCCAGGTTTCGCTACTTTCCAAAACAGGGGTAGCCAGAAATTCTCTTCGCCATGACTATCTAAATAAGAGGAGACATCGCTTTTTGTAGATAGTCGTAAAACATTAAAACCCGCGCTGGCAGGTTTCGTTTATCTGGTTCCCCGACTTGTAGCCACCAAGACATAATTTTAGTCTGATTAATTACGATCGCGTTGGCGCAGCCTCTCGTAGAGAAGTGACTCTTATGGAGTATCGCGATCATTTGACCCTGACCGAGGTATTAATAGTCCACTATATGTACCTACAACAAATTTTGTTAAATCCATAAATTGCGGACGAATTTTTTCATCGATAACTGCAAGCATGAGAGAACCAATCACTATAATCAACGTTACAGTAGCCAGCACTTCATCTCTAGAGGTAAATTTTTTGAATAATATTGACGTATTCCTAAAATCTATTGATTGACTAAATCCACTCTCTCAACTGTGACTGGGAGATTTCGCTCAAACTTAGGCTGACATACCCTAACATTGCCTTACATATCTGTACTCTTTAGATAGAGACTGGCTTTTAGGTGATTGTGAGATTAGCCAATGCAACCGTTATCGCGTAACTTCTTGACGCAGATAGCTCGTAAGTCATCAGTTTGTCATGACCTACCGAATTGCAGCACGGGAGTATACCTTTGAGAAATTTACAGAGGTAGAAGTTGCTGATTTTGACGATGACCAAATTTCTAACTTTGCCAACAACTGGTTTAAAAGTAAAGCTATAAAACCAGAGACTTTTATTAATCTTCTCGAAGAAAGCAACCGTATCAAACAACTCGCCGCTAGTCTTTTACTGCTAACGCTTTTGTGTTTAGCATTTGCCACTTTCTTCATCATAGAACGTATTACCGAGTAAATCTAGAGTAGTAAGTGCGTTGATAATCAAGTATTGTGTTTCACTCGGTTCCATTAATAGTTATTCTATAAATTGACTTTAGCAATTCTAAAGGAAAACGAAAGTATTTCCTAAGTCATAGCAAATAAACCTAAAATATTAAGTAAGAGTTCACAGTCAGTCCCTTCACTTCTATTCGGTGGCTATAAATATGTGGACGTAAGCATTAGAACAAGCTTCAGGAACAGTTACAGTAATTATGCGTCATATAAATGTCTTACTTCTTATTGAGTGACGCACATTAGCAAGACAAAAATCTTTAGGAACGACCGCACATATTTGACGTCATATAAACACCTTCACTTTCGGAATATATCTATAGATAGGTTCAAAAACAATCAGAAACAATCTCAGTGACTCATCGTCATTAAATACATCACTCGCACTCACGGAAAGCCTCTTATGACACACCTTCTTCGCTGGAAATCTGGAACCGCTGCACTCATGACTATGGCAGTTGCTACAAGTGCTATTACCCCGATGATTGCCTTTGCTCCTGCTAATGCACAATACAATATTGGGCAATCTAGAACAGTTACTATTCCTGCTAATGTATCTTTTCCTGTTACCTACGACAAAGATAAAGTTGTTGTTACTCCTGGGGAAAGTTTATCCCTAACGCTGAAAATAGCAAATGACATTATCGATAGGAACAGAAATGTATTAATTCCTGCTGGGACTGAAGTTGTGGGACGGCTAGAACCTGTAAACCTGGACAGTTATTCCAGAGATAGGGATTATAACAATAGAGATAGCAACAGAGATAGGGATTATAACAATAATAACAATAGACAAGGTGTGCGATTTGTAGCCCAAGAATTAGTATTTTCCTCTGGTCAACGTCAGCAGATTAATGCAACTTCTAGGACATATACCAGAACTGAAAAAATTTCCAAGGGATCTGATACTGGTAGTATATTAACTGATGCAGCTATTGGTGCTGGTGCTGCTAGTGTCATTTCCTTAATTACAGGCAACCGCAGAATTGAGGTATTGGAACCTATTATTGGTGGTGCTGCGGGTGCAGCCGCAAGTGTGCTGTTGCGGAAAAAAGAAGCAACTGTTTTTGTCCTCAGACCTGAACAAGATTTGAGACTAACACTGAACTCTAACTTGAACTTAGTACCGTACCGCTACTAAGCTTAACTCTTTTTAAGTCGTGACTTTAATTATCCCTGAATAGCGATCGCTACTTCAACTAGAGTGTGCGATCGCTTCATTTTTAGATAAGAGTTATTCTTTTTAAATGCTACTTAATAGTAAAAAATATTCATTTTCAAGCAACTGCTTTATTAATGTCTCGTCTGGTTAAATATAAAGTAATAAGCTTGGAATAAAACAATTTACGTGACCCATAATCTTTGAAGAGACGTTGCAATACAACGTCTCTAATTGTCTAATTAGGATATTCAATGTTTTCACTTTTAAAATTAGCCAATAATCAGCTTAATCTTTTAGGAACTTCATACTTTTATTAATGTCTAGTTAATTAACAGAAGAAAAAATAATTGTAGAGAAATAACAAACTAATGTTTGCTTTAAAAAATTGGCAATCTGGAACATCTGCACTCATGGCTTTGAGCATTACAGTAGGTACTGTAGCGCCCTTTATTACAGCCGCACCATCTTTGGCTCAAACTACTTTTTATGATGTTTCATCTAACTATTGGGCAGCACAATTTATTCAAGAATTATCTGGGCGAGGTGTAATTGCCGGATTTCCTGATGGTAGCTTCCGCCCAGAACAAGCGGTAACACGCGCTCAATTTGCCGCTATGGTTAACAAAGCTTTCCAAAAAGCACAGCAAAGGCAAGGAATCAATTTTGCTGATGTGCCAAGTAATTATTGGGCATCCAGTGCAATTCAGCAAGCTTATACCATCGGTTTCTTGTCAGGTTATCCTGGCAATCTCTTCAGACCTAACGAGGCTATTCCCCGTCAGCAGGTCTTGGTTTCTCTCGCCAACGGTTTGGGATATACTCCTAGCGGTGATACCGCAAGCACTCTGCAATACTTCAACGATGCCTCTAGCATTGCTGACTATGCCCGTCGCCCCATCGCTGCGGCGATTGAGAAGCAAATTGTAGTCAACTATCCTAATGTGAAGTTTTTAAATCCAGCCACAACCGCCACACGGGCACAGGTAGCTGCTTTTATCTACCAAGCGTTGGTCAGTTCTAATCAAGCCTCAGCAATTAATTCACCCTATATCGTGGCTACTCAGCCTACAACACCAACCCCGGTAGCTGTAACTATTCCACAAGGAACTACCATTCCTGTGAAGTACGATAAGGCTGAAAAAATTCTTGTCACTAAAGATGAAACAGCGCCTTTGACACTTACAGTAAACCAAAATGTAGTTACTCAACAAGGAAGTGTGGTGATTGCTGCTGGTACTCAGGTGATTGGTCAACTTAAACCAGTTCAAGGCGGTTCTCAATTCGTTGCTGAAAAACTAGTTTTGCCTACAGGTCAAGAGTATCAAATTAACGCTACTTCCGAAGTAATTACCAAAACTGAAACAGTGAAAAAGGGGACTAGTACTGGTGCAATTCTGAAGAATACTGTATTAGGTGCAGGAGCAGCAGCAGCGGTATCTGCTGTTACTGGCGATCGCGCGATCGCCACAGAAGAAGTTTTGGGTGGCGCTGGTATAGGTGCGTTAATTGGTCTGTTCTTTGGTAAAAATAGTGTTGATTTAATCGCAATTGACCCAGATACCGATCTACAAATGACGATTAATCAAAATTTGCTGGTTTCAACCAGATAGTCAAAATAGTTATTAGTCTAGGTTAAAACTCACGTTCTACTATTATTACAAATTTGGGATACTCCCAAATTTTTTTTTGCTTTCAGGAATAGCCGCAATAGCACTTGTAACACATACGTAAGTGCTGTATATTGACAGTATTCCCTCTTCTGCAAATTGATAGAAGCTCTCTAGAGGTAAGACAAGCCTAATTTACCGTAGTTTATTGAAAATAACTTCAATAGACTATACAGCACTGGCATTTTAGCTTAAAGCGATCGCATATAGGGACAAAAAATAATGCCTGGAAGTCAAGACTTATTAAACATAATTGAGTTAATTCAGGGATTTATACCCAAGGTTAAATTTGAGTTTTCAGGTTTTACAGGTATTTCACTTGAAGAACTAAAATTGCAACTAGGAAACACAAACAACGTTAATACCTATAATGCAATAAATATTAATTTTGGGATAATAGGTGAGCAGGATAGACCTCTAGCTATCATTACTCCTATAAAATTTAAAAATCCCAGTCTCGAAGGTTCGACAGAAAATCTAGAAAAATCCCTCGCTTTTCTGCCAAAAAATACACCAAAAAATCAGAGGACAGAATCAGGAAAAACATTTAAATTAGATATTAAAAATATTCCTTTCAGTAGTGGCTTTCATCTAATTATTAATCAAAAAGATTGGTGGAAAAATGATGAGACACCAGAAGAGAAATCAATTTTAATTGGCGATATCAAGTTAATACCACTGTGCGAAAATGAGTGGGGATATATTAGAACAATTGAAAGTGAGCAACAATTTGGATTATCTATTAATCAAAATGGAGTTGTAAAAGTAGAAATTTGGATAGGTAATTTACCACCAATAGATATAAATAATTTGTCGCCAGGGTTGTCGGAAACTTTCGAGTTTACGGAATATAAAGCTGGTGAAATTATGAAGTTTGAAACACTTTCTGAATTAGTCGTTTCATTAGATGAAAATGTAGTTAAAAAAGCAATACTGGTTGAGTACCATCCCAAAAACTCTCTCAAGGAATATTTTGTATTTATCTTGGCTCAGGAGTAAATTACTATGTTTCAATCACAAAATTTTGACCCTAATTATTCGTTTAAAACCGGAGATGTGAATAGTCAGACTTTTTATTTTACACTTGATGCTCAAAATCATCAGCCTATTAAACTTGGTGATGGGACTTTTGGTGTAGTATTTGCAGTCTATGATAGTAACGGAGAAGATAGATTTGCCGTTAAACTCCTTTATGGACATTCTGATGCAGATATTGTAAAATCCCGTTTTGATAATGAAATCAACTCGACACAACTAATTACGCAGATTAAAAGAGATACAAACCTTGTTGGTGTTATTAGGACAGTAGGTTGGACTAGAGAATTTCAAAAATCACAAGTATATAAGAAGCTAGAGAACTTCTTTGCACCATTTAGAATATCAAATTATGCTCTTGTAACAGAGAAATATGATGCGACACTTAAAGACCTTTTAGAAGGAGGTATTAAAAAATATACGATTCAACAAAACGCTACTACTAGTAAAATTTTCTTACCTGAACCGTTAGAATCTCGCCAAGAAGTAGAAGATGTAATAGATAGAATAGTATCAGTTGATGCAAATAAACAGACACTTGATGCAAATAAACAAGCACTTAAGGAAAAAATATATGAGCTGACAGGATACGATATCCTCAGACAAATGAATTTTGAAGATCGTATAGCTGATATACTTCCCTATTTAGTCGATATTGCCGAAGGTCTTGTAACTCTTCATAAAGCTAAACTATTACACCTTGATTTGAAACCTGCAAACATCTTCGTGAGAAAACCGGGAGTTTTTGTTGAGGCTGTAATTGGTGATTTAGGTTTCCTTTTACCAGGAGAAAAGCCAACACCCGCAGCTTTACCGGGAGCAAATGCAGAGTTACCTCTTGGTACACGTCATTATCGTTCGCCTGAGCAAAAAGACTTTTTTGATATTTGTGATGTAGAAGTTCAAGTAGATACTAATGATGTCAAGCTCATTGCTTATGATCCTAAACTTCGAGATACAATCATTGAGGATACTGATGTTGTAGTGTTTAGTAATAATAACACAGAGATATATAACATTAAGTCAATTGTGATTGATGAACAAAGTGAAAATTCATCAATAACTATTACTCTTAAATTAAATTCAAAAGCAAAGGAAAATTTTAGACCTGATAAAAAAACCCAGATTATTTTGTACAAACGGCAAGACGAACGAACTGATTTGTTCGGTTTTGGAGCTATTTTATTTGACTTGCTGACTTGTGGAGAGTCGCCAGAACGCTTTTATGATAATATCCGAATGTATGACAAAAAGGATAAAAAAGTTGATGAGATAATGGAAGATTATCTCATGGTTTCTAATTTTCAATCTAGTGAACCAAGTCTAGTTCAGGTATTTGAACCTTTTAAGCTTCATAAAAGTTCAACAATTTATGCTCCTGCCGAAATTGTTGAAATTATTCTGAAGTGTATGCTTTACAAGGCAGAAAATACTTTTTATTCCTTAAGTCGCTATAGTGATGGTAGTGCTAATAAATCTGTAAATCTTGTGCTTGATCGTCTAATGGAACTGCACGAAAGCCAACGTTTCGGTTTTAGAAAAGCCAAAAATCATCTTTGCGATCGCACATGGAAAAGCGGCAACAGTTCCACCACTCCCAGCTTTTTAGAAACACTCAAAGAACTACAAACATTAGATAAAAATAATTTACATAATCGCTTTGTAAAAGGATTTTGGTATCTGGATCAAATCTCTGACTTAGTTAGCCGTTCTCTTAATTCATCATCTTTTTCATTTAGTGAGCTACATCCAACAAACTTAGCTGTAATTGAGAGAAATGGTGAGCCAAATGCTCTCAATATCAGGTTTCAAGTATATAAGATGAGAGATTCTTATGAGAAAGATTTGAGAGGAGACTTTGTATACACAAAAATTAATCGAGATATAGGGAATCCATTTGTCCCAAATTATTTAGCGTTTGTGCGTCGGAAGATTGTTTTAAAAAATATAGCAATTAGTAATAACGCCATAGGTAACACTCCATTTTATAAATGTAGCTACCAATTTCTAGATTCGTCACTTTATAAAGATAATATTAAAAAGGGAGATTGGATTATAATAAAGTCTAAAAATAATACCAAAAATGTATTATTGCAAGTTGAATCTTCTGTAGGTTCTAATTTGACTCTTAAAAGTGACTTTTTTGAGCCGAACAATGATGTTAGAGAATTAGAATCTCCAAACTTTGAAGATATGACTCAGATATCAAGCTCGGAGGGTGTTTATTACAAAGATATTGATCCTTGTGTCTATTATTTAAATATGCTGGGAATATATGTATATAATATCTTCTTTGCAGGCATTGAAGACAATACATACAACAAACCAATAATTACAGATATAATTAATAATATTCTTAATGTAAATGATTCTATCAAAATAAAAATATTAGACCAATATAATAATCATAAGCCGAGTGGATATTTTGATTTATTCAATAAAAAGTCGCCTAAGTTTGTCAAACAATCTGAATTTGTAGAAATTATCCATGCTCTTGCTTCTATGTATTTAAAGCTGACTCTTCATGAAAGTGAGAATTCTTACTATCGCAGTCATGAAGGCGATAGTAAATTTGATAGATACCGAATTATTTCACTTCTTGGTGATCTTGAGACTCTTAAAGGTAAAATTGCCAATTTTATCAATGACAAAAATACTAACCATGTTGCTCTTAGATCGTATCCTGATGATAAGTTATTAGATGAACTACCTAAACTCTCTGACTTAATAGGTGATAGTGACCAGATAAAAGTACCTTTGCAGTTTGATAAGTTAACTTCTTCACTAGTTGAAGTAGATTCAGGTGGAGCGAGGTTGCGCTTAGCTGAGATGCTATCTTGAAATGAATAAATCTTGACACATCTAATTAGCATTTTTTATCGTCAGGTTAGTTAGGAAAGCATAATATTGCTGTATATCTTAATTGTCTGAAAAAAGAAACTGCATTGATTTGTGACTAACTTTTAACTTCCGGCAACCAAATAATAAATGTAGTTCCTGGTGCATCGGGTGAAGTGATTACTGAGTTAATACCAGGGCTGAAAATTTCAATTTCGCCCTGCATTTGCTCTATTAATTGTTTGGCGATCGCTAACCCTAAACCTGTACCAGGAATTTCTGTTTGCGCTTGTACACCCCGGTAATGTCGTTCTCCAAGATGCTCTAAATCTTCGGGTGGAATGCCAGGCCCGTTATCACTGATGACAATTCCTTGGAAGTTAGCTTTTTTTTGCCCCGCTTGAATCAAAATTTTACCACCAGCGGGAGTGTATTTCAATGCATTATCAATGATATTGCTCAATACCTCTTGTAACGCTTTGACATTGGCGCGTACTAGTGGCATTTGCTTAATTTCAGCTATTAGTTTGAGATTTCGCTCCTGCCCTATTGCTTTGGCTGATACTAATAATGGCTTTAATATCTCTGCTAACGAGCAATCAGTTTCTTTGTCTCCCGTTCCCGGCAATAATAGCGCTGGTTTGGCATTTTTTTGGACAGTTGCTTCTACAAATACTTCATGTCCAGGAAGTGAGAGGGGTGCTAAATCTGCCTCTGTCAAGTCAATTACTTTATCGAATTGTTGCAGCAATTCTTCTAGGCGATCGCTTTCCCGCACTATACTATTTGCCACATCTCGGTTAGCATCTGCTGGTCGCAGTCGTTTTAATAGTAGTTTGCCAAAAGTCCGCAATGCTGTTAGTGGGTTACGAAACTGGTGCAATAAGTTATCTAGCAAATCTCGCTGTTTTTCTTGAATAATTTGTTGTTCATGTAATTGCTGTTGCAACCATGCTCGTCGCTGATCTAAAATGCAGGCGATCGCCAATGTTTGAGCTATCCGTTGAATTTCACTTTGCTCGTGTTCATTCCATACGCGGTCTTCTCTACCTGTCACCAGTAACCCCATCATCACACCTTCATAGATTAGAGGTAAGACAATTTGGTTGCCACCAAGCAAGTATTCTTCTCTTAAATGAGGTTGAGAAGTATCTGGTGTCTTATACTCCCGTGATGAGATGGGATCTGACCCCGCTAACAACAATCTTCCTTGATGGTTGGGTAATACCAATACATTTCCTACTTTCAGTTGCTTGCGTACTGTTGACTCAGCAGTCTCTTCTCCTTGCCCTAATACTGCTGTCTCCGGGTAAATCATTACAGGAACTAGTTTCGCCTCACCTGAACTCGACTCTACCAATTCTTGTGTTAAGTACACAACACTCAAAGATGCTCCTAACCCTTGGGTGAGCAGTGATATTTGCTCTCGGCACAGAGCAAGAAAATCAGAACTGGCAGACATTAACATTTTTTAGCATTTGCTCAGAATTACAGACTTTGAGGGATGATAAAAAAGAACACTTCGTTTTCCCTCACTCATTTAATAAAGCTTAACTGAATCTTTTTAGTGATGCTTTGTACCAGGGGATTATATCCTTAGCTACTTTTAATTTATATATCTTCAAAAGATATTATTTTTCTTGTATCAAAAGGTTAATAACTATTGATATTTTGAACTAGAACTTATATAATGACGACGGATTTTGTAGCTATCACTACAATCTATAGCTTGAAAGAGGAGGACAATAGGTTGGCAAGGAGACGTAAAAGGAAAAGTCGTCGTCGCCAAGAAGGACGGCGAATTCTGGAACATGTGCCTCAATATAGCATCGAAAGTGGCGAAGAGAAACCTGTGACAGCAGCGAGAAAATTCATTCAAGCTGAAGGTATTTTGCCACCGGCGTTGCTACTCGTAAAGCGAAACGAACACACCACAGACCGTTATTTCTGGGCAGAAAAGGGACTGTTTGGTGCTCAATACGTAGAGGAAAACCATTTCTTGTTTCCTAGCCTGAGGGTGTTAGAACCTTCATCTAGTCAAGAACCCCTTGCATTGGCTAGTAGGTGAACCATAAATGGTCATCTGACAAATTATAGTGTGGCTTCTGACAATCATTTAACTGGCAAACTTGCTCAGTTTATGCAAAAAGTTCTTTTTTTTTTAGTTTGTAACTGAATTTGCCAGTCAGGCTAGTCCAGGTATTTGGAAAATCAACTCGTCTTCAACCACACTAGGTTAATTGCATGAATTGATTATTACTAGTCAGATGATACAGAAGGGAGTGAGGATATAAAACGCTAGTGAAGTTGCGTTTGCATCCAGGTAGATTGTTAAATACGCTCTTTCAACATCAAATTTTTCCCCACGACTCGCGTTGTGGGGAAAATTGATAAAGAAAGCACTAGTTGTTTATTTCTCCCTACTGTTCATTGCTCAAGGAGTAAGTCAGAAGTCTGCATATCAGAAGATAGAGGATAGTGAATAAAACCAGCAATTATTCACCAGCCTTTAACTGTAGGTTCCTCTGCAATTCAATGAGTTCATCTCGATGAGCAACTACAGTTATCTTACTTGGGGAGGGTTGTTCGCTCTGGGTTGCTTCTACCTTGAGAGACACCTTCTCAAGTCTTCCAGCTTTTTTCCAATAAAATATACCACTCAAAGGCGACAGTAGCACCATAGCGAGAGAAAGCTTACTGAGACCAGGAAAAAGTAGCGACAGAACTAGTGATAAGCAAACAAAGCCAGTGGATGCCAGCACAGTCAAAAATATAGCTAAGAACCAGCTGGGTCTAACAAACCCTTCAAAAGTTACTTGGTTTTGTTCTCGGTCTACCGCTGCCACTCGGTAAGACCGCAAGCGAAAATACTCCTTTAATTGAGACATTAAAGTAGCTTCATCTTGCTGAGATACTAGTTGCACTGTTTGTGTACGGTCTTTGGTCGAAGCACGAATAAAGAAAAACAGTCCAACCGATAACAACAAGGTTAGCAGCAACGTAGATGGCAGAATAGCAGTATCCATAACTGTTTGTTACTGTGCGACTGGAGGAGACTTATTCATTATCAATATATTCCTTAATTTGTCCTTCCGTTTATGTAATCTTGCCAAAGAAAAGCCAAATCCTGTGATTGAACTTGCCATTCTGGAGAAACTTGGTACATCCGCCTAGGGCGTCCTCGCCCTTCGAGTTTCTTCCAGTATCCAGTAATTGCCCTTTGGTCTTCAAGAAATTTGATCGCACTGTAAAGCACAGTGTCCGAAAGTCTATATGTGGAATATTCAGTTTCTAGTCGCTGGATCAACTCGGTTCCGTAGGATTCACCTTGTAGCAAAACATACAGTATGTAACAAACTGCTAGTTCCTGACAGAGGTAAGTTGGCGGAGGATTCTCAAAGAATTGATATATATCCTCAAGTTTCATGGTTAGTGAATGGCTAAAAAAACTGCCTTAGGGTAAGGTCTACAAGGATTGTAGTCAGTATATAGTTTTACTACAAAATGAGTAAGTATATAATGCTACTTGGGCCAGATTTTCAAAATGCAAACAACACAATGATTACCCACGCCTCTGTAAAGTTGTGGGAAAAATTTGCGAGTTTTAGGGGTACAACATATTACACCCCTACCCAAGCTCGATACGGTGTTGTGAGGAGCAATTTAGACAATGGCAAAGCCAGAGTCTTAGTGTTAAGCGATGCCGAGCGGGTTAGAACTGCTTAAGCATAAGATGCTATCGAAGAAATTTTACAGGTAAAATGCCGTTTTGTCTGTAAAACTTAATAAACACTTTGTTTGACAGTGATTTTCCCAATGTCGATTCTAAAAGATTAAGCTAAACCAGATGTTTTGGTTATAACCTTTCTGCTAGTGAACACACACAAGCGAGCATTCAGTACTGAGTTACCAAAATTCAGTTCGCCCTTCTCTACGATACACATAGCAAAGGCGTTAGCAGAGCGATCGCTCTGCGGGTTGTACTGTCCAACCATTCTTCAGTACTTCTAACTTTCTGGACTTGAGATCCTATTGGTTCATCTGGTAAGTGTGATAGTAAACTTATCAAGCGCCTAGTATCTTGGTGATCAGTTATGTCACAAATCCCCGACGCTCCATCGTCTTCCTCTACTCTCAGAGCAATTGCCCAAACTTTTCGCCTTATAGGTTGGATTAGCTTTTGGATTCAGTTAGTACTAGGCGTTGTTTCTGGCATAATTGTGCTGCTGTTCGCCATCTTTAGTCAAAGATCTGGCAGTCCTAGTAATAACCCTGGAACTGGTTTTGGTGTCTTTTTAGCAGTTTGTGGACTGATTGTTTTGGGTGGAGGTATTTATTTGGCTTATCGCTACACTAGAATCGGCAGACAACTGCAATCCTCCAATCCCAGTAACCGACCTCGTAAAAGCGAGACTGTGCAAGTATTGCGTTTGGGCCTGTGGGTGAATTTAGCGGGAACGCTAGTGACTCTTTTGGGGGCGCAAGCGATCGTTGGTACTCTGGTAGCAAGATCTATATCTCCCCAAGCCATAACTACCCAGTTTTTTGACCCTACCCGAATTATTAGTGGTTTAGATATGCTTGTGGTACAAGCCAACACTAATACTGTCTCAGCGCATTTTGCAGGTCTTGTAGGGTCACTTTGGCTACTCAATCGCATCAACCGACCTTAGCAGCAGGAGTGGCAAAGTGGGAGTAATTTTGACTTGCTTCCCGATAAATAAAAAAGGTTTATCCTAACTTTTGCGAAACAATCAATCCTAGGTGTGAAGACTTCTATTAATAGTTCCTGGAGTAACATCCTTTTAATAGGTAATGCCACACTTGGCATAGGGACGAGATTAAACTTTATTGGAAGTCTTAATACCATGAAAAATCAAGAAGCATGGAAATTTGGTATACAGGTTTTCTTTAGTACCATTGTGCTTGGACTGTGTGTTTTCCAAATCGGCTCAGTACGGGACAAGGAGAATCTTGCACTTTACTGGGGTGGGTTATCAAGTGTACTTGCATACTGGTTGCCTTCGCCTGCTGGACAAGTTAGAGATGAGAAGGAACAAATGACTGTAAATCAAAAGACCTTTGCAGCTGTTAATGACGGTAATGGGAAAGGTCAGGGTCTTGCTCAAGTTACTAATACAACAGTTACTAAAGAACCTCAAAACTGATTGATTTGGCGAATTATCTATTTTCGTAGCCTTGGTAACGATGCTAGGGCTAAATTTTTAAACCAAGACTGATTGTTCTAACAAATTTTGTTTTTCCAGTTACAGGAAGGCAAAATTACTATATGCTGCTGATGTGTTGGCAGGAAGATACTAGGCGAAAGACTGAGAAAAATCTGTGCTGGATATTAAGCAAATACGGGAAAATCCACAATTAATTCAGGAACGGTTGGATAGTCGCAGTGGTAGATATGACATCCAGCCGATATTACAGCTAGATCGGCAACAACGGGAACTGGAAGTGACGCGGAGCCAACTCCAAGCTCGTAGCAACGAAATTGGTAAAATAGTCGGACAAAAGATCAAATCTGGTATCGATTCTCAAGACTCAGAAATTCAGACTCTACGGGATGAAGGCAATTCCATTAGAACTCAATTGAGTGAACTGGAACCGCAGGAAAAAGACCTCAAAGCTGAAATTGCACAACTTTTGCTGGCACTTCCTAACTTACCAAGCGACTCCACACCCATTGGTAAGAGTGAGGAAGAGAATGTCGAAGTGCGTCGTTGGGGTGATGAGTACATTCCCCAAAACCCGAATATTCTGCCACACTGGGAAATCGGCGAAAAGCTGGGTATTCTCAATGTTGAGCGGGCTGTAAAAGTTGCTCAAAGTCGCTTTATAACCTTGATAGGTGCTGGTGCAGCACTGGAGAGGGCATTAATTCAATTTATGCTTTCTGTCCAGACTGAAGCTGGGTATATAGAAGTCAGTCCGCCGTTATTAGTTAATACTGCGTCTTTGACGGCGACTGGTCAGCTACCCAAGTTTGCTGAAGAAAGTTTTAAATGTGCTGATGATGACTTATGGTTGATTCCCACAGCGGAAGTGCCTGTTACCAACCTCTACCGGGGTGAAATTCTCGCCGCTGAAGACTTGCCTATCTACCACTGTGCTTATACTCCCTGTTTTCGTCGTGAAGCTGGGAGTTATGGGCGCGATATGCGAGGATTAATCCGCCTGCATCAATTTAATAAGGTAGAACTGGTAAAATTTGTCCATCCCAGCACTTCTTTTGAGGAATTGGAAAGATTGGTAGGGAATGCAGAAGCGATTTTACAGGCGTTGCAACTGCCTTACCGAATAGTCAGCTTATGCAGTGGGGATTTAGGATTTTCTTCAACCAAAACCTATGATTTAGAGGTTTGGCTGCCATCCTCTGGCAAATACCGCGAAATTTCCAGCTGTTCTAATACTATGGACTTCCAGGCGCGACGGGCTGATATTCGCTTCAAAGAAGCAGGGAAAAAAGGTACTCAGTTCGTGCATACCCTTAACGGTTCTGGTTTGGCGGTTGGACGAACAATGGCAGCAATTCTGGAGAACTATCAACAACCTGATGACACAGTAAAGATACCAGAAGCGTTGCAACCTTATTTAGGACGTGAGGTATTGTAATTCTAGTTGTCCTCTGTCATTAGTCATTTGTCCTTTACCAATGACTAATGACCAATAGACGACGGAAATATCCCATTGAGAGAAGTCCTATCTTGTGACACATCTTAAAATGGAGATAAGTCTATAGCTTAATATCTTCACTAATTTGCTCTATGTCAGTTTTAGCAGCGATCGCAGTCTTGGCTGTTCTGATCTTGGTTCACGAGTTGGGACATTTTGTTGCAGCACGTTCTCAAGGTATTTACGTTAACCGCTTTTCTTTGGGTTTTGGTCCAGTTCTTTGGAAGTACCAAGGATCGCAGACCGAATATGCTGTTCGTGCATTTCCCTTGGGTGGCTTTGTGGGCTTTCCCGATGATGACCCCGATAGCGATGTTCCACCCAATGACCCGAATCTGCTGCGTAACCGTCCAATTTTAGACAGGGCGATTGTCATCAGTGCCGGAGTAATAGCAAATTTAATATTTGCCTACATGTTGCTGGTGGCCCAGGTTAGTTTCATCGGCATAGGAGAAGCCAGCCAAAATGGAGTATTAATCCAACAGCTAGCACCAGATGTTAGTTCTGTAGCAGCTAAAGCCGGAATCCAGCCGGGAGATGTCATTATAGCGGCTAATCAAAGAGAATTTGGTAAATCGCTGCAAGAGATAGAGACTTTAAGGGACATCATTAAAACTAGTCCAGATCAGCCCGTTCAATTAGAAATTGCCCGTGGCAACCAAAAGCTATCGGTGAATGTGATTCCTGAAGCTAAGTCCAGTGGAGGCAGTATCGGTATCGGACTTGCTCCCAATGGAAAAATTGTGCGTCGTCGTATTACTAATCCTGTAGCAGCTTTGAATTTTGGTGCTATAGAATTTCAGCGACTTGTAACAACGACTTTTAAAGGTTTTGGACAATTAATCACCAACTTTGGCGAAACAGCTAGTCAAGTAGCTGGGCCCATTAAAATTGTGGAAATTGGTGCCAATATTGCCCAAAATGATACAGGCAGCTTATTCTTTTTTGCAGCACTGATCAGCATTAACCTAGCAATTATTAACATTTTGCCGCTACCAGCTTTGGATGGGGGACAACTTGCTTTTCTGCTGATTGAAGGTTTGCGTGGTAAGCCCTTGCCCAATCGCATTCAAGAAGGTGTTATGCAAACTGGTTTGGTGCTACTGTTAGGATTAGGAATTTTTCTGATAGTTAAAGAAACCACCCAATTAACTACCCAGTTAGATTGGGTGCAAAAATTGTTCCAGTGAGCCTCTGGCAAAATTTGCTTCACGCTATCAGACTGAAGTCCTGATCATTAGCCACATCTTTTTAACCTCTGACTTCGTTGCTATCACGCTGGGGAATTAAGTTCCAAAGCTAATAGCTAAAGTCTTTTGAAACTGAGATCTTGCACTTCTCTCAACAACCGCCTAGGAATCATTCCTAGGCTAGTAGCAATCTTCTAAAGAAGACTGAGTCACGGTTAAATCCACGCTTGCGTGAATTTGAGCTATGAGCCGCTGCAATAAATTGCAGTGTGGGTAAGGGTGCTGATTGGCATTGGTGCAAGTTATCGAAACGGACTCAGTTTTAAGGCATTTTAACTAAAAATCCAGTGAGCGTTACCCGTAAATCTCTGTCTAAAAAGCAACGGGCGCTAGAAATTTTAGCTCGTTTGAAATATCTTTATCCAGACGCTACTTGCTCTTTGAACTACTCAACGCCGGTGCAACTGCTGGTAGCAACAATTCTCTCGGCTCAGTGTACTGATGAACGAGTGAATAAAGTGACACCAGCTTTATTTAGTAGGTTTCCCGATGCAGCTAGTTTGGCGATCGCGGATTTGGTAGAGTTAGAAAACTTGGTACGTTCGACGGGGTTTTATCGCAATAAAGCCAAGAATATTCAAGCCGCTTGTCGGATGATTGTTACCGAGTTTGACTCTGTTGTCCCCAACCAAATGAAGCAACTGTTGCAGCTTCCAGGTGTAGCGCGCAAAACAGCAAATGTAGTTTTGGCTCATGCTTATGGCATTAATGCTGGGGTAACAGTAGATACTCACGTTAAGCGTCTGAGCGATCGCTTGGGTTTAACTGAACATACAGACCCCGTTCGGATTGAACAAGATTTAATGGAGCTATTGCCACAAACTGATTGGGAAAATTGGTCAATTCGGCTAATTTATCATGGTCGTGCTATTTGTAAAGCCCGCTCTCCCGCTTGTGTTGCTTGTGAGCTTGCAGATTTATGCCCTGCTGCTAATAAGCCAGTTGTGATGGGGTAGAGAACATAAGTCGCCCTAGAATTGACGGGTAGACTGTAGAATAGAAAATGCTGTCTTTAAATAAACTAAAAAATGTATGGCAAAAAAGAGCATGATTGAGCGCGAGAAAAAACGCGCCAAGTTGGTAGAAAAGTATGCTGATAAGCGAGAAGCTCTGCTGGATGATTTCAAAAGTGCAGAATCTCCCCTTGATAAGCTAGAAATCCACCGACAAATTCAACAGCTACCCCGGAATAGTGCGCCCACCCGCCGCCGTAACCGTTGCTGGGTAACTGGTCGTTCTAGAGGTGTTTACCGCGACTTTGGGCTGTCTCGGAACGTGTTACGAGAATGGGCGCATGAAGGTCTTTTGCCTGGAGTGGTTAAGTCTAGCTGGTAGTCATTAGTCATTGGTCATTAGTCATTAGTTTTAGACAAATGACAAGTGACAAATGACAAAAATTATTGACCACAACACTTATCAATTCCCAGACTTTCTAAGAGTAGATCGCTGACGGCGTTGGCGATCGCAAACTCTCCATAGAAGCTTTTGGAAAAATCAAACGACTGCATCTCTGTGACGATGGCAATTACCAGAGAGCCTAAGTCGTTTTCTCCTTCCATCCGTTGGCGCATAAAAATCTGTGCTGCGCGTTGGGCAATATTTTGATTGACTGCTTCGGGGATGAATTCTGTATCTAGCCACCGCAATAGACTCTCTTGCAACCATTGACCTTCGAGTTGAGGATTTTCGGGCGGTGGTAAGGTGATCGGTGGGATTGGTTGAGTCATGTTTTTAAACGCAAAGGAACGCTGAGGCAAACGCAGAGGAACGCAGAGAATGACTGTTAGCAGCAAATTGCGTTCCTCTGGTCTTTTTTATATTTATGCAATATGATATCGCCGCTATTGTTCAAGGTTATGCTCAAGGTTATTTTCTCATGGCTGATGAGCGCGATCGCCTGAATTGGTATGGAAGTAGCGATCGGACTTTCATACCCTTGGATGAACGATTTCGCTATCCTAAGTCTTTGCAGCGCGTCCTTAACCAAGAACGTTTTAGTGTGGCGATTAATCGGGATTTTGAAGCTGTGGTGGCTGGTTGTGCTAACCGCGAAACAACTTGGATTTCACCAGAATTACAAAAGATTTACTGGTTACTTTACCAGACTGGCTATGCTTATAGTTTTGAAACTTGGCAGGGTGACGAACTAGCTGGGGGAATTTTAGGGATTGTCATTGGCGGTGCTTTCATTGGCGAATCGATGTTTTACCGCATTCCCGAAGGCTCAAAAGTGGCTATGGTAAAGTTGGTAGAAAGATTACGTCAGAGGCGATTTGTGTTTTTCGACGCTCAAATGATGAATCCTCATTTGGAAAGATTTGGCGCTCATCGCGTTAAAGATGAAGAATATCAAGCTTTACTCAACAAAGCATTGCAACGTCGCTGTTCCTTATTCTAGAGATATGTGTGTTGAGTTAAATTAATAAATATCAGTATAAATATTATCTTTTAACCAAATATTGAAGTTTACGGCTGTTGGCAAAGAGCGCTCATTTATGACTGTATTCCAAGCCTATCTGATGATTGGCAAATTAAACTACTCGAGCAGTCAGACTGAAATTGGTGCTAGCTTTAAGAGCAGAATGTTGCATAAGAGCAGTAATTATGTCATCCGCAGCGATTACTACAGTAGTAAAAATGATGGAGTCTTTACCTGTTGATGTACAGGAGCGAGTTGCAGAGCATCTTCGAGAGTATATCGACGACTTCCAAGATGAAGTCCGCTGGAACAAGTCATTTCAGAGAACACAGCAAAAACTTGTGGCTGCTGCCAAACTTGCCAAACAAGAAATAGCTGAGGGGCAAGCTACTGCACTGGACTACGACCAACTATGAAATCCTCAGTTCTTCCCTCATTTTGGGCTGAGTATCGGCAATTAGATGATGATATCAGGCAAAGTGCTAGGAAGGCTTATCGTTTGTGGGCAGAGAATCCATTTCACCCGTCTTTGCATTTCAAGTGCATTAACAGCGAAGAAGGAATTTGGTCTGTAAGAGTGACGAGGAGTTATCGAGCACTTGGCGTGCTAGAAGGTGATACGGTCACATGGTTTTGGATTGGTAGTCATGATGATTATGAACGGTTCTTCTCGTAAGTGATTTTGAAGTAGGTACGATAGATAGTAGCTTCTAAAGGTTTATAGATAAGGAAGTGAGAAAATAAGGCAGAGAAATAGACAAAACCCATGCCCAGGAAAATTCGGGAGTTAAAAGCCCAGATTGCGCGTGAAGGGTTTATTTATCTGCCCAAGCGCGGCAAAGGCAGCCATGAGCGATGGCGGCATTCTTTGCTTATAAAAACACTGACAATTCCTGGCAAGGATGGGGATGATGTGCCACTCTACCTAGAAAAGCAGTTAGCAAAGTTATTAACTGAACTGGAAGAGTTAAGGGAGGAAGAGGATTCATGAATCGATACACCATGATTGTTCAATGGTCTGATGAGGATCAGCTTTTCCTAGTTACGATTCCAGAGTTTGCTGAGCGTGTTGTTATGCCTTGCACTCATGGCAGAACTCGTGAGGAAGCTATTCGTAATGGCGAAGAAGTAATTGAAATGTACTTGGAAGCTTGGCAGGTAGAAGGTGAATCTATCCCTGAACCCAGCACACTTCAAATTGTCTGATTAGCATTCTTAAACCCTTTGTCAAAATGAACTCTACTCCCATGCTGTTCTTTGGGATAGATGTGTAGGAGAAGCACATTTTCTTATACATTGACACTTTGAGTTAAAGTGCATTGCCCATCAGATCCGGCAGCTTTGATATTTAGAAGCATAACAGATGTAGTTTGCCCAGTTATTGTTGGGAATACTAACAGCATATTTATCTAAAGCTTAATGGAGTCAGTCATTATGGATGAGCTAGTAAACAAGTTAGCTGGTCTGGGAGTTGCTGGTTTAGTTTTGGTTGGGCTTGTTGCAACTTCATCTTATGCGGGAGCTGTAGCAATTACAACCTCCTTAGCTTTTTTGGGTGGCCCCTTCGGAATGATTGGTGGTGCAGTTGCTCTCACTTTAATTGCAGCAATCTCAAGTGTAATTGCTAAGTTCGGAGTTGAAGCTCTTGCAAAGGCTGTAATTAAAAAGCTTAAGGAGAGTGGCAAATCAGAGGCTTCTATTATTCAAGAAATCAACAATTTCCCAATGATTACTAATGGTTTACGTTCTCAACTACGTGAATATGTTCGTCAAGCGTAGAAACTTGAATAGAAGTATTTGCCTTTACCCAAAAACCTATTACTAATGGGCACAAGGTGCGATCGCTGATCTTGTAGGTTGGGTTTCCTAGTTTCAACACAACATCTTTTTCTACTAACAATATTAAATTTTGGAGTACCGCCACAAGTTATCTGGTTGACGTGTGGAAATACGTCAAATGACCGATTGAAAGAGATTTTGAGTTCAACACGGCTAGAAGCACTAGAGCTTTTGCGAACAGGCGAAGCGTTAGTCGAAATCAGCGGAGATTAGCAGCGCAAGCTAACCAATTTTTTACACCCTTTCTTCAGTAACTAATGTCAGGCTAACCCATTCGCCTTTATCGTTGTAGCTGCGAATCATCCGTTGGCGTAGGTTTGGCTGGATTAACCAACCCACTTCCAAGAATAAAGGTTGACGTAATTGCACCTTGAGAGGAGAAGTTGCAGAAGCGCCATCAGGTAGCAGCAATACTTGTACTTGCTTTTGCGGATCTTGATCAAAGAGAACGATGGAGTCTTTGATGGTAGCAGTTGAGGTAATTGTGCGATCGCCAAAAGAGGTACTTTGAATTAATCGCCCAGCGTCATCAAGTTGTAATTGCAGAGTTGTAGAGTAAGTATCAGGCGATCGCCAATCTGGATATATTGTTACTGCTTCACCTTGCCATTCTCCCAATAAGTCGTCTACCTGCAAGGGTGGACGTTCTGTTGTTGGGGTTCCAGCTAGATGTTCTCGAATTAAAACTAGTTCATTTAGCTGACCATTTTTATCAAACAGTTGCACTAAACGCAAGCGGCGATTTTGATGAATCAAAGCTAGTTCTGCGCCGAATTCCGAAAATGGACCTAGCTGAATTAAACCTTCAGAAAATGCCCCATTTTCAAAAAACAAGATACTTCGCCCCAGAGAGCTATATTCTAGAACCAAATCATCTCGTCCCAAACGACACAGAGTTAAGCGTACTGTCTGGTTATTGTTGAAACCTTCTAAAGAAAGACGGCTAGGAACATCTTTCAGAAGTGTACCTTGGGGAGAAAAATTGGTGAATGAACCTTCCCACACACCGAGATTTTGCAGAAAACATTCCCATTGGGATTTCATAGCGATTTTGTCCTCTCTTACAAAGTTGAGCCAGTCGCTTGGGCGCGTTCCCGACTAGTGCGTTAGCGTAGCGGTAGCGACGCAGGAGCGTCACTGGCGTCTGCTCCAAAGAAGCCTTGGCTCATACTTTGCGCTTTTTCACTAGTCATTTGTCCTTTGCAATGACCAATGATTAATGACTAACCCTTAGCAAAACGCCGGACAGCAAATAAGCTTCCCATTAATCCTACAGCTGCACCAAAGCTTAAAAGAATTAAGGGTAGTTGTAAAATTTGTACTGGAGTGAGTTGCACCCCGTTGGTAATAACTTGGATAAACTCAGGTTGCTTGGCTAGCAACTTACCCAAGAATTGTTGAATAACAAAAATGAAACTCCAAGCGATCGCACCACCAACTAAGCCAAAAGCAATTCCTTGTAAAATAAATGGCAGATAAATCCAAACGGAAGTTGCTCCCACTAATTGCATAATTTCAATTTCCTGGCGTCGCGCCATGACGATCAGGCGTATTGTGGTGGTAGTAACTGCGATCGCGGTCAAAGTCAAGATAATCGTAATTGTCAAAGTAATCTTGTTCAAACCTTGGTGCAATTGGGCAATGCGTTTGACTGCTTCATCTGTATACTGCACCGCATCAACTCCTGGCAACTTGGCCAAATGCGTCGCTAAAGTTGGTACAACTTGAGAATTACGCGCTTTCACCTTCATCTCGTCAACTAGAGGATTCTCCTCTAACTGCTGGGTAGCACCTTCAATATCCGAAATGCCCATTTCTTTAACTAATTTAGCCCAAGCTTGCTCTTTAGTAATGGTTTGTATCGCGGCTACTTCTGGCATTTTTGCCACCAGTGTTTCAATGGTTTCGGCCCGCGTACCCGGTTCGAGGTAAACTGATACTTCCAGTTGGCTACCAAACTGGTTAAGGAGTTTTTCTACTTGCCAAGAGGTTTGCAGACTCAAGCCGAATAAAAATAGTAACACCGTCACAGTACTAACGGCAGCCCAATTCATCCAACCTCCCCGCATTAAACCCAGGAAAGTTTCTTTGAGCAAGTAATCAAGTTTCGTAAGAGATTTAAACACAGCTCACCCTAAAACTGTGAACTTAACGCTAAGGCACTAGGTTCACAGTTTGCGTCTTTGCGTGGAATAACACCACTATTTATACTCGATAGTGTAAAGTTTTGACGATTATATGTTGTATCTAAGGTGAGAGTCTGCTGCTTCTCTAGACTACCTAAAAGCCTAGTATATGGAGCAAGTCAGAAATTGCTATGAGGTAGATTGTTGCATCTCAACTGGGGTCTAACTGAGATTGATAGAATTAAACTAGGAATTTTCACAATTTAGCTATCAAGAATCATGCCCTCGGAAATTGCTGTAGAAAAAACAAAGTTAAAAAATCCGCCTTTGGAGCTTCACTATTTAGGCGATCGCGTATTGCGTCAAGCTGCCAAGCGGATTGCGAAAGTAGATGACGAAATTCGCCAACTGGTGCGCGAAATGCTGCAAACTATGTACAGCAAAGATGGCATTGGTTTGGCTGCACCCCAAGTGGGAATTCATAAACAACTAATTGTTATCGACTTAGAACCAGATAACGCAGTAAATCAGCCCTTGGTGCTGATTAACCCCACAATTAAACAGGTTAGCCGCGATATTGGCGTTGCTCAAGAAGGATGTTTGAGCATTCCCAATGTTTACATGGATGTAAAGCGTCCTGAAGTTGTAGAAATTGCCTACAAAGATGAGTATGGGCGTCCTCGGACATTAAAAGCTAATGATCTGCTTGGCCGCTGCATTCAACATGAGATGGATCACCTCAATGGGGTGGTATTTGTAGATCGTGTAGAAAATTCCTTGACTTTGGCGCAAGAGTTATCTAAGAATGGCTTCTCGTATCAAGCGGTGAAACCAGTAGCATAGGGTGGTCTAATAGTGTATTTAACTCCAAAAAGCGGATTACTTCTAGGTGGTTCATGTGTAAGTGCGATCGCGGCTGTAGGTTCAATTTTTGAACTTAGTTATGGACAACCGGATTTGGGCGTCCAAGTAACTGCCATTATCCTGGGATTGACCATTCCACTTACAGGATTATTTTTCTTTGCCGCAGTAAGGGACGCAAGGGCTAACATTAAATAAGCATCAGGTACATAAAAAAGGTAAAGGGATGAATTAAAAATACAAAATTCATCCTTATTACCTTTTATTTTTGCTTTTCATCTTCCATCGCCTCTAGAGCTTTCAACAAAAGTACTCTGAAGTCGCGGCTACAAAAACCTAGCCCGCGAAGACGAACTATTTCACGTCTGTGACTCGCCAGCTTAATTTCAAATTCACCCAAAAATTCCAAATAGTAGCAACTGCGATCGCAATTAAGTTAGCTATATAGCGATTAGGAATCAGAAAATTAAATACCAAATTCAAGACCAGCACATTCAACACAAGTCCAGCAAGGCAAACGATGTTGAATTTTAAAAAGCGCTTCAGGCGATGATGCCATTCCTGCTGGTTTACACTTACATCAGCAAAAGTCCAAGCATCATTCCATAAGAAATTATTGCAAATCGCAATTTCACCAGCAATAATTTTGCTGCGTGTCAAAGGCCAAGCTAAGGTTGTTGGATCGCTAAGCAAGTAAAGTACTGTCATATCCACAAATACGCCACTCAATCCTACTAAACCAAAGCGCAGGAATCGACCAATAGGAAAATCGACTTTTTGACTAATTTTGCCTAGTCGTCCTGTAGAAATACGCAACCGCAATAAGTGGTGTATGTAATCCACATATTGCTTCCATGTCACTTTGCTTTCGCCTTCTTTACGCTCACAGAACACATAACCAACTTCGGCAATTTCGCCTACCTTTCCCCGTCCAATTACCTCAAGGAGGATTTTGTATCCGACTGGATTAAGTATTACACCTGCGATCGCACTCCGACGCACCATAAAATAACCACTCATGGGGTCAGAAACCCTGCCCAATACCCCTGGTAAAATAGTTAATCCCAACACCTGTGCGCCACGGGATAAAAAACGCCTAACAACACTCCAGCTACTAACACCGCCTCCCTCTACATGACGACTGGCTACAGCCAAATCTGCTCCCTGTTCAATTGCACTGAATAGTTGCGTCAATATCTCTGGCGGATGCTGCAAATCCCCATCAATCACCCCTAGCACACGTCCTCTAGCCGCTTGCCACCCACGAATCACCGCTGAGGATAGCCCTCGCTCTTGTTGTCTTCGCATCACCTGCAACTGCGGGTACACTTCCATCAGAGATTGTGCTACCTCCCAGGTGCGGTCTGGACTATCATCGTCTACTATAATCAGTTCGTAATTTCCTGGAATAGCTTCATCTAACAACTGGCTCAATATTCTGACAACATTTTTAATATTGTCTCGTTCTTTATAAGTGGGAATTACTAGAGAAAGATGGATAAATTTACTACCTACACCTCTAGTAGGAGTCAGTTCAGAAATCTGCAAAGTGCCAGATGGTACTGACAACAATGAAGTAAGTTGGTCGTTACTCATAAAGCAGAATCCAGGTTGTAAAAGAGTAATTTTTTGTCAATATTGCTTTAATAGGTTTAAATCTTATACATATTTTTACTCAAATTGAATACTTTGTTTTACTCCTGTGATCTCCTTTCAAACAAGTAAACCTGGTGCTGCTCATAGTTCAATTTGAAACGTGGATTATCTTTTAATTGATTGATAAAGCTATTTACAGAATCATTGGTTTTAAAATTGTTCCTAAAACTTGAATGATTCAAATTGAGTAATACATACTCAAAATTATCTAAATCCTTAGCAAGATCAGGATTACCGCCCCAAGATCCATAATAATTAACCAAGGCACGGTGGCTGACATGAGGAACAATTTCATGAGTTGTTAAAATACCTCCCTGAGTATGAATTCGTGTAATTACGGTGTTTGTTGCTTGCCAATTTGACCAATCAAAAGGAGAGTTATTAAAATCTATTCGGGATAACCTTGTTGCCAGACCTAATAACAAAATCATTAACATAAATAAGATTATTTTCCGCCCCTGTTTTAGCCATCCTCTATTAGCAGCCAGAGTAGAGATTATGGCCAAAAATAGAAAGGGGATGATGGGTACAGAATACTGGTTGTCTATTGCTCGTTGAGAAGAATAGATAGAGAGGATATTTAATCCCAGTGTGGGAAGTGCTCCAATTAACGGAGATAGATGCCGAGGTGATAATCCCCAGATTATTGGCAACACCAACAAAGCTAAATATTTGAGTGTGTCCAGAGAGATAACTTTGCTCAAGATTATGTTAGGTCTGAGGAACAAATTCTGGACAAATTCTAGAGGAGTTTCACCTAAATATCTATAACGATTTAATCCATTTAGATAACCTATAGTCACATCCCCTACTGCATCAGAACTAAAAAATGGGATGATTACCTGAGTAGCAATTAAATACCAGCTTACACCCGCAAATAATGCGATCGCGCCGTATAAACGCTTTTTTTCAAAGAAGAAAAGCCAGATCCCCATTGCAAATACAGTCAGTGACAATACACTTTTGCAGATTAAAGTAAGAACAATAGCTAATCCAAACCATACTGTCTTACCCAAACGCGCAGCCCAAACTGCTCCCAAAAGTGCGGGAACTGCTAAAACTTCTGCATGAAAATCAAACAGATTGCTAGTCAGAACTACCGGATACATCAGATAGGCTACTGCTAAACCTATTGCTTGTTCCTGCTTTAACCCAGCTTGGCGAGCTAAACCCCAGATTGGCCAAGCTCCCAAAGCTAAACCCACTGCTTGCACAGCTAACAACCAATGAACATCTGGGAAAATTTTGTATAGCAAACTCAACGGATAGAGGATTAATGCTGCGTGATCCGCCAAGATATGAACATTTAGTAAAGATGAAACAGGTGTTTGCCCCTGACTAATTAAGTAAACCGCTTGATCAAAAATTCCTAAGTCCCAAGCGCCGGAACGAAAAAACGCATGTCTCAAACTGCTGAAAGTGAACAATACCAAAGCGCTCAAACCAATTATCCAACCCACAGTCTTAGGTTGTAGTTCCTGAGAGAGTTTTAGTTCTTGAGGGATTAAGCTAGGCATAGTCTTGCACTATCTTTTGATTTGCTTAGGGGATTTCTGCTAAGTCATAGGTCATGCTCACCTTGTCTATGCACGTGCCGGAATAATTGGATATTTTATTGGAGTTATCAAAACTCAAACTAGTTACTGAACTAAGCCACAACTAAGTCATACGTACATATCTGCAACTTAGTGCCACTAAGTCGGGTTCTTTTTTACCTATAAGGCACTGCTGGGGATGAGTAGAGCGATAGAAAACATTTGTACCTAAGTATACATAAATGTCTTCCAATTACTGACTATTACTGGTTAATTCTCAATAAAAATACTGTGTTACGTTGCACAGTATACTAATATGCCTGTAAGATACTCAAAAAGCAACTACTATTCGAGTTCTTCATCAGAAAAACACAATAAATTTTTTACTTATAAAAAAAATATTACGGGAAGCTGATAGTTTTTACAGCCACTTCGTTTGTGTAAAATTTCAATAAAGCCTAGCATTTAGGATTTACGCACTAACAAAGTAACCAAGATATAAACTAAAACAATAAATGCATATAATACACTGAAACATCTGCAAATAATCAATGCTTTTGACAAGTCCTGACCCTTGCAAAATCGCCAATACTGAGTAATGCACTCGCCTAGGACTGGCTCAGCTTTTTTAAACTCCAAGTACTTCTGCTTTGTTCCGAATACAAGCAGTGTAATGCTTACCGAGCTATAGAAACTATTTAGTTTAGTGCCTCAATTTGCCTATATTTTTGATAGCGCTTCTAAAATATAAGAATGCTATCAACTACAACTCAACTATTGCGACTGTCTCAAGGACAGCTGAACTTGTTAGAAGCTTGTCCGCGTAAATTCCAACACACCTACTTAGAAAAACTCAGTTCTCCCTTAGATCCCGAACACGAGGAACGACAGACTTTGGGTAGTCGTTTTCACTTGCTGATGCAGCAGCGAGAAATGGGTTTGCCAATTGATAGTTTCCTGCAAGTAAATGCTCAACTACAAAAATGGATGTCAGCTTTTGCCAATGCTGCACCAGAAGTTTTAACGCCTGCAACCAATAACCAAACTTTCCGTGAAAGTGAACACTATCGCACCCTGCAAGTTCAAGACTATTTACTGACGGTTATCTATGATTTATTAATTGCAGATAACCAGCAAGCGCAAATTCTTGATTGGAAAACTTATCCTAAGCCACCAAATAAAAGCAAGTTAGCACAGAACTGGCAAACACGTCTTTATATGTACGTGTTAGCGGAAACTAGCGAATACTTACCAGAAAAAATTTCGATGACTTACTGGTTTGTCCAGTCTGAAGGCAAACCACAAAGTATTAAATTTAATTACAATGCTGTCCAGCATGAACACACAGCTAGGAAACTTAATCAACTATTAAGCAAGTTAACAAATTGGCTAGAACATTATCAAAATAACGAGCAATTTCCACAAGTGGTAGAAGATAGTAAAGCTTGTAATTATTGTCAGTTTGCTACACGATGCGAACGTAAACAAGCTACCGAACAAGACATTTCTGATGACAATCAGATAAGTGTAGACGGCACAAGCTTGTTACCAAATCTGGCTAACATTCAAGAAGTATCAGTTTAATGTTAGTACCCAACGACTTGATACTCATAACTTGAAAATAGATTTTCATATTAAAAAATCACAACTTCTACAGCTATGACAAACTATGATGGAAATGACATGGTTTATGTTCGTGAATTAGGAATTGATGACATTGCTCCCGTTTACCACTTGGGAGAAGAACTATTTACTAGTGATTTATATCCTTATTTGTACCGTACCTGGGACGAATGGGAGGTAATTGGACTTTACAACACAGATGCAGAATATTGCCTTGTTGCTGAAACAGATGGGGAACTAGCAGGATTTATTTTAGGAACCATTATCACTAAAACATCCTGGACTTATGGATACATTTTATGGCTAGGAGTTAGTCCGAAGTTTCAGCGTCGGGGAGTAGCAGATAAGTTAGTTGATAAAGTTGTTGCCCGGATGATTGAAGACGGGGCAAGGTTTATGTTAGTGGATACTGACCCAACCAATACTTCAGCATTAAAGTTTTTTAATCGTAAAGGTTTTGGTAATGTTCGTCAGCATATTTTCTTGTCAATGAATTTAAGTAAGCACGAATATTATGGCAGACTAATTGACTACGAACACCAAAAAGCTGAAAGAGCAGGTTATAGGCGATCGCGTCCAGCAATTCGCGCCCGCAAACCCGATAGTGCTGCTAATGAAATCGTCCTCAATCCCCTTGTTAAATCTCAAACTAATGAAGAAGAATCCCCAATTTAAGCGCTGATTAAATGTATGACGTATGCTCAACCTAGTGCTGGGCTTATAACCAAATAACGCACAAGTCAACTTCAATTTAATGACGATTTACTAGCAAATATAGCATTAGAAAGTTTTTAAACTTTAAAATATTTTAAATGCAGTGGATTTTATCAGCAATAGAACAACCACCAGAGTGCTTCATTCAAGCAGTGAAACAACATACACCCGCATCGAATGGATTGTATGCGGCACAATTGTTGTGGCAACGAGGAATTAAAAATGATAAACAACTAGCAGCTTTTATCAATCATAAATCTTATCAACCAGCTAGTCCGTTTGAGTTTGGGCAAGAAATGTATTTAGCGGTGACAAGGTTAAAACAGGCTCGCAGTGCTAACGAAAAGATTGCTATCTGGGGAGATTTCGACGCTGATGGTATCACAGCCACAGCTGTATTATGGGATGGCTTGGGAGAGTTTTTTGCTCAAAATACCCAGTTAACTTACTACATTCCTAATCGCCTTACAGAGTCTCACGGGCTCAATAATCAAGGGATTAATAACTTAAAAAAACAAGGTTGTAAGTTAATTGTCACTTGCGATACAGGCAGCACAAATATTAATGAGATTATTTATGCTAAACAGCTAGGCATAGATGTCATAGTTACAGATCACCACACCTTACCCGCAGAACGCCCATCAGTCTCAGCGATTATCAACCCTCGCTACTTGTCTAGTGAACATCAACTGTTTCATCTTTCTGGGGTGGCAGTAGCTTATAAGTTGGTCGAAGCCCTGTATCAAAGTCTGCCTGATGTGCCGCAACATCCGTTAGAGGATTTATTAGATTTAGTGGCGGTAGGGCTAATTGCCGACTTAGTACAGTTAAGTGGAGATTGTCGTTATTTGGCGCAGTTGGGAATTCAACGATTGCAAGCAGATTTTCAACAGCCAGCAACAGCAAGACGGCGACCAGGGGTAGGGCGATTATTGGAATTATGCCAGAAAAGTGGCGATCGCCCCACAGATATTTCCTTCGGTTTAGGCCCGCGAATCAATGCCGTCAGCCGTATTCAAGGCGATGCTAGTTTCTGCGTTGAATTGCTGACTAGTCAAGATAGCAAACGTTGTAACCAACTAGCTGAAATTACAGAACTAGCCAACGCCCGCCGCAAGTCTTTACAGAAAGATGTGCAAAAGCAAGTAGTACAAAAACTTACTCAATTAGATTTATCAACCACCAGCGTGATTGTGCTAGAAGATGTCCAATGGCCAGCAGGCGTTTTAGGTCTAGTCGCTGGGCAAGTAGCACAAGAAACAGGCCGCCCCACAATTTTGTTGAGTACCGAAGGAATAGGGACTCAAGGAGATAAGGAGAATTCTCTCTCTACTCTTGCAAGGGGTTCCGCCCGTTCAGTGAATTCCGTCGATTTATATCAATTAGTAAAAGACCAAGCACATTTGTTGCATCGCTTTGGTGGACATCCCTTTGCAGCAGGTTTGAGTTTGTTAGCGGAGAATATTCCTTTATTTACGGCAGCTATTAATCAGCAGTTACGGCAATCTTTGGGTGGTACAAACCTAACGCCAACAGTTCAAGCAGACTTGGTGGTAACTGTTGCAGATTTAGGAAAAGAATTATTTTTGGAACTTAAATTGCTAGAACCTTGTGGTATGGGCAATCCTGTCCCGAAATTGCTAATCCAAAATTGCTGGTTTGAAAATGCTTGGAATCGCAATCAGCAAGATTGGCAGGGCAAAAAGGTACAGTATATTAAAACTGAGTTTGAGATCCGAGATGACTCTAACAGAAGTGCCTTTCCTGGTATCTGGTGGGGACACTACAAAGATGAATTACCAATAGGAAGATGTGATTGCATAGCCGAACTAGACTACAACACCTTCAAAAAACGCTATGAAATCAGATTAATTGCCGTGCGTCCTGCTGCTAACACAGAACTCAAAACTCAGAATTCAGAACTCATAATAGACTGGCGAAATCAAGAATACTCAAGACTCATCACTCAGCACTCAGCACTAATTATTGAAGAGTGTCCCACTAGCTGGGATGATTTACGTGCATGGTTGCGGCGATGTCTAGCGACAAATCGCTCTGCGTCTACGCAATATAATCAACAACAATTAGCGATCGCCTGGTCTAAACCCAACCTGCAACCACCCAGCCAAATTTGGCTAACTCTTGTGGGAGTTGCTAAATATCTCAGTCGCACTAATCAATTAGTTACTCGCGTACAGCTTTTGAAGAAACTCGGCATAGGCAACCAAAGCTTACTTTTGGGATTCAAAGCTTTAAAATATTTGGGATTTACAGTTAAACGACAAGACCGTTGTTTACAAATTAGCTGGTGTGAAATTGATATCCCAAAAAACGTTGCTGATGCTGCCATTGTACAATTTTTAGCCGCTGTACGAGAAGAACAATTTCAGCAACAGTATTTTGCCGAAGTGCCTCTATCTACCATTATTGCGATGATAAATAGTCAGTAGTCAGTTTATGCAGATTTTGCATAAGTTCTCACAACCGTCTCAAAATTCATTTTGAGGCTAATAGCTAAAATATTTCAAAGAAAACTGAGTAAAGGTTTTGGTCTACTGAAGTGAAGATGTGAGTAATGATAAGGGCTACAAGCTAAAGAGATTCTTGGTTAGACGGAATTTCATTAAATCAAAGTAGAAGTAGTATCTTCCCAAAAGCAGGCTAGGCCTGCTTTTTTTTCAGACACTTTGCATTTTCTGCTATATTTTTCTCAAAAAATTTGGCAACAGAAATAGGAGTTTGGCAGTCGTGAAAAAGTAAGCTTAAAATCCTGATTACTGAACTAAAGAATTTAATACACGTCACGCCATAATGATCTGAATTTGGGATCAACAATTTTCTTGTCCATTTACCTATACGTATGTTTAATCGTCCATCGAACGTTGCAAAACCAATATTATTTTGGCGACACCTGTGGGTTGTCGTTTTCAGTAGTAATTTGTTAATTCCCTACTTTGGGAGTCAACCAGCAGAGGCCCAAGTCACGCAATCTTGTCAGTTATCACCAGCAGCAGCGCAAAAAAAAGAAAACTTACGTTTGTCAGCCATTAAAGGTAATCAAGATGCCCAAACTAGCTATCAAAGGCTAGTCCAAGAACAAGCACAGGAATTAAAAGAGTGCCGCACTCGTACTTGGCCGCAAATCCAAGCAATCTGGTTGCGCTTGTATCCCTGCGACATTCGTCCGGGTGCAATTGAGCAAATTATGGATCGGATTGTCGATCGCGGCTATAACCAAGTTTATTTAGAAGTATTTTACGATGGACAGGTATTATTACCAACGACTGCTAACCCTACAGCTTGGCCTTCTGTGATTCGCACCCCAGGAGCCGAAAATATCGATTTGCTTTCTGTAGCGATTCAAAAAGGCCGGCAACGCGGTTTAAAGGTTTATGCCTGGATGTTTACCACAAACTTTGGTTATACCTATGCTCAGCGTCGAGATAGGGAAGCAGCGATCGCCCGTAATGGCAAGGGTCAAACAAGCCTATATGTAGTAGATGACGGTAGTCAAGTATTTATCGATCCCTACAACTCGCAAGCAAAACGTGACTACTACCAAATGGTACAGGAAGTACTGCGCCGTCGCCCAGATGGATTGCTATTTGACTATGTGCGTTATCCGCGACAGACAGGAAGTAATTCCATTGCCACCAAAGTCACAGATTTGTGGCTATTTAGCCCAGCAACTCAAGAAGCTTTATTCCGACGGGCACTGAATTACAAAGGGCTGGACATGATTCGCCGCTTTTTGAGTCGGGGATACATCACAGCAGGAGATATAGCTGAAGTCGATAAACTTTATCCCCAAGAACAAGAACCTCTATGGCAAGGACGCATTCCTCCACCACAGCAAAAGTCAATTCTGCCTGCAACTGACAGACAACCACTTTTGCAATGGGAGTTGTGGCAACTCTCTGTTGCTCATGCCATGCAAGGCATCCTAGATTTTGTAACCATAGCTAGTTACCCAGCACAGCAACAAGGTATTCCCGCAGGGGTGGTGTTTTTTTCTGATGGCAACCAAACATTAGGAAAAGGGTATGATTCCCGCTTGCAACCTTGGGATAGATTTCCTAGTAAGCTAGAGTGGCATCCCATGTTGTACGCAACTTGCGGTAACGTCAGTTGTATTGTGGCGCAAGCACAGCGAGTTTTGAGTATGGCAAAACCCGGTACACAAGTAATTCCAGCTTTAGCTGGCAAATGGGGACAACCCATCAGTAATCGTCCATCCCTAGAAGCGCAAATGCAGGCACTTCGCCAATTTGCCCCCCAGTTGAAGGGAGTTAGCCATTTTGCCTATTCTTGGCAATACCCTGAACATGATGGCGATCGCAAATTCTGTCGCACTAGGTAGTTCACTTCGTCTCCATCCAATTATCACCTGCACGTACATCCACCACTAACGGCACACTTAATTGCACCGCATCTTGCATCACAGACTTAATTTGCGGTTGCAATTCTTCCCATTCTTGAGGGGGAACTTCAAACACTAATTCATCATGAACTTGTAACAACAAACGCGCCTGATATTTATGCAAAACCTCATGCAATCTTACCATCGCAATCTTGATGATATCAGCACTCGAACCTTGAATTGGTGCATTAGCAGCGGCGCGTAGTAAACCTGCATCATAAGCCCCTAAATTCTTCAATTTACTCAACTCAATCTTTTCTGGGTTCTTCCCTTTTAATTGACGTAAACTATTGCTAGTAAACTCAACATAACGACGACGTCCGAGAATAGTTTCTACATAACCTTGGGCGATCGCTTGCTTTTTTACCCCTTCTAAATATGCAAAAACTTTGGGATAGCGTTCATTAAACCGCTTAATAAACTCGTTAGCAATAGCTTTATCTATCCCTGTTGAACGTGAAAATCTGAGAGAACCCATTCCATAAATCACACCAAAGTTGATGGTTTTCGCTAACCTTCGTTCATCTGCTGTTACATCTTCTTTTTCAAATACCAAACGAGCCGTTACTGTGTGAATATCTTCATTTTGTTGATATGCTTGCACCAATATCGGCTCTTGACACAAATGAGCCAAAATCCGCAACTCAATTTGTGAGTAATCAGCAGCCACCATTAACCAGCCTGGTTCTGGCAAAAATGCCTTACGAATCTGACGACTAAAAGCTGTACGAATGGGGATATTTTGTAAATTTGGATTAGAAGAAGACAACCTACCAGTTGATGTTGCAGCTTGGTTAAAATCAGTATGCACCCGCTGGGTATCTGAACGTACTAATGCTGGCAGAGCATCAACATAAGTAGACTTTAATTTAGATAGGGTGCGGTACTCAATGATGGCATCAACAAACCCTGTTTCATCAACTTCTCCGAGTTTTTCTAGTGTCGCCGCATCTGTAGAATAACCTGTTTGGATTTTGCGAGAATGCTTAGTGCTTAATCCCAATTTTTCAAACAATATTTGACTTAATTGTTTAGGGGAACCTAAGTTGAATTTTTCCCCAGCTATTTCAGTAGCTTTCTGTTCCAACTGCGCTAAATCTATTTCTAAATTCTGAGAAAGCTCTTGAAGATAAGCTGAATTAATGCGGACACCTGTATATTCCATTTCCGCTAAAACTGCTTCTAGCGGCTGCTCTACTTCCACCAATAGCTGATACAAAGCTGGAATTTTTTCCAGTTCCTCTCGCAATTTTGGTACTAAACCAAATGTAGAATAAACATCCATGCCGCAGTAATCAGCTACAGCAGGAATATCTATATCCGCAATAGTTTTACCTTTAGGAACTAAATCTACATAACTTTTACCTATCAATCCTAAGTATCGCTGCGCTAGGCTACTCAGATTATGACTAGCGTCTGGATTTAAGAGGTAACTTGCTAGCATGGGGTCAAACACCACTCCTGCCAAGTTAATTCCTTGACAGTGAAGAACTAAGCGGTCAAATTTGGCATTCTGTAAACTTTTGGGATAATCGGCACTTTCGAGAATTGGGCGTAGTGCTTCTAGTACTACATCTTTGTTTAGGTTATCCCCGTTTTTATGTCCAATAGGAATATAAGCTAATTCATCTGGTTCCATTCCCCAGCAACAACCGATTCCCACTAACTCAGCGTCTCTTGGTTCTAAGTCAGTGGTTTCAGTATCCCAAGCAACTGGTGTTTCTGGGTTGGTGAATTTTTGTAAAAGTTTTACTAACTTAGTTAGTCTGTCTTTTGTGTCGATGATACGCGGCTGAATTGGCGATGCAGATTGCTGTTGTGCAGCTTGTGTCTCCGCAAAACTAAAAAACGCAAGATCTTCGCCTTCAAATTCTGATTCTGTATCGGCTGTTTCTATTTTTGGCGTTGCTTCAACTTTGCCACCAAACCGCTGCTGAAGTTCGTTAATTTTGCTTAAAAAAGTTTTGAATTCTAACTTTTCTAAAATTGACGCTAGGACACTTGTGTCAAATCCTTTTAATTTACAATCTTCTAAATCAATTTCTATAGGAACATCTATAACTATGGTTGCTAGATAACGAGATCTATCAGCGTCTTCTTTACCTGCTGCCAGTTTTTTATGAGTCGCTCCTTTAATTTCATCTAAAGCAGCATAAATATGGTCAAGGGAACCATAGGTGTCCAGCAGTTGTACAGCTGTCTTTTCGCCAATTCCCTTGACCCCTGGAATATTATCTGATTTATCACCGCAAAGAGCTTTGAAATCAACAATTTGCGAAGGTAAAACACCTAGTTTTTCTTTGACTTGTTCTATCCCAAATTCAGTGATGCTATTGGTGGAACGCTTGAGGGCATCTGGACTAAAATTTAGAACAGTGATTTCCTTATTAGGGTCAATCAGCTGAAATAAATCACGATCGCCAGTCAGAATCTTTACTCTGTACCCAGCAGCAGTTGCTCGTTGTGCTAAGGTTCCCAAAACATCATCTGCCTCGTAACCAGGGGCAGTTAAAATTGGGAGATTAAAGCCGTTAAGCAATTCGTGTAGGTTTGCTAAGTCGGGAACAAAGTCTTCTGGTGTGTCTGGACGATCAGCTTTATAAGTATCGTCAGCTTCGTGGCGGAAGGTTGGCAAGCCCAAATCAAAAGCAATCGCCATTGCTTGTGGCTGTTGTGTTGCCATTACCTCCAGCAGGCACTTCAGAAAACCAAAACATACACTAGTAGGAATGCCCGTTTTTGTACGTAGTCCTCCATCTCGCCCTTTAGCGAAAGCAAAATACGAACGATAAGCGAGGGAGTGTCCATCTACGAGGATGAACGTGGGGCGTGTTACGGTTGCAGAATCGGAAGTCAACTGGTTAGAAAAAGTTTGGGACATAGCCCTATTTTAACCAGTGGCTTCCGCTGCATGAACAAATAGTGTTATTTAAGCTGACTTTTCTGCTTTGTTTTGGCGACGGCGACGCAGTTTTATCATCCCAATTGATCCTACACCCAACATCGCTGCTGCTGTAGATGGTTCTGGAACAGAAGAAGTTAGTATGTTGTCTTTCCCAAAATCCACAACAAACACTACGTCATTGAAGTCGCGATCTGTAGGACTGATATTACCGCCATCTGTGGAACCTAGTGAACCATACAAATCTTCAAACCCAATTAGAAGATAACCATTATATTCGTAAGCAACTAAGTGTTCTAATCCGTCTGGATTCGCAGCATCAGGAGCACCGTAGACGTTGTTAAAACTTCTGTTTTGGTTAGCACCATCCGCGTTCAACCAAAAGTTGATTTGTGTACCACCAGCTATTGTCCCTAGATCAACATAATCACCAACATTCAAGATTCCATCGTTACTGGCTTTTTCGCATAAATTACCTGTTTTGCAAGAGGCGTCTTCAAAAATCAATCCTTTTTGGGATTGACTACCATTGATTGCTTGATAAGCTAACTGATTTTTATAGCTAGCACCTTCATTGAGAAACCAAAGGCGAACATTGCTCTCAGATTTCAAAAAAAGCTTAGTGGGGTCTAGTTTATTGAGATTTTGTAATGCTATTCCCTCTGGTTGCACCAATTGTTGGAAATTAGGAATCAAAGATTGGAAACCAGATGTATCAGTCGTTGCGCTTTGAACGCTGGAAGTTGTGGCATTCCAATTACCCCAGGTAAAGTCAGCCGCACTTGCAGGAGCCATAACAGAAATTACACTAGTTAAAGTAGCTGCCGCCGCTGCAATGAGTCCAGTCAAGCCTTTATTGTTCATGAAAATCCTTGTATTATTCACTTGAGTTATCGAATTGTTCACTTCATTTGACCCATAAATGGGCTTTTAAAAAGTACTCAATTCAGCCTTGAAGGCTTAGTTGTATTGAAGTGAGTTAGGTTGATTACTTAATTGATAACTCTAGAAAGAACTAAATGTCTATATTTGTTAACTAGTTTAGAACACTCTTTATATTGTTAAGACTTTGGATTATAAAAAAGAAAATTATTTCCTATTTTGTTCTTTTTTTTTTGAATTCAAAAGGATAATTACTGAAAGATATGAGTAATATTACAGGGTTAATTACCTCCAAAAACAAATTACTAATTCATACATACATATTTATTCGTAGTAACACTTGCTGCTATCAATACTATTTATACAATATTTTGCTATAATAACCTCAATTCCTATTTATACTATGTATTCGATTTTTTCAGCATTACCGTAGAAGTTCAGTTGCATGTTCTAGTCAATTCATTTTTCCTACCACTCCCCGTTGGTTACTAGAGCCTGTTAACCTCATACTCGGAGTTCAAACCTAGGGAATTTATGGAGAAAGCATCTGCTACTCATTTGGCATCTACTGATAATCAGATTATGGCTGCAAGAGATATTAAACTACTAGTTGTAGATATTGATGGCACGATCGCAGGACAGTCTAATAACCTAAGCGAGACTGTCAAGCAAGCAATATTTGCAGTACAAGCACAAGGAATTCAAGTGGCGATCGCTACAGGTCGTATGTACTGCTCAGCCTTGCGCTTTCACCAAGAAATTAACTCTGTCCTGCCATTATTAGCCTATCAGGGAGCCTGGATTCAAGACCCAGACACTCAAAAAATTCACCGCCATTTGGTTGTTTCCAGAGAAATTGCCCACCAGCTAATTGACTATTTTGAACAGCCCCAGTTGCGATCGCTTTTATCTGTTCACTTCTACATCAATGATCAGCTATACGTGCGGGAGTTAACAAGAGAAACCCAAATTTACGCGCAACGTTCCGGTATTAAGCCAATTCCTGTGGGTGATTTGCGCCAAGTCTTAACTAATGAACCAACAAAAGTTCTAGCTTTATGCGATGACACAAATGTAATCAATGAGCTATTGGGGAATTTACGCCGCCAGTACACACCCGCTGAACTTTATCTGACAACATCTGTTGCTACCTTCTTTGAAGCGACTAACGCCTCTGTCAATAAAGGATATGCTGTGCGTTACCTAGCTGAAGAACTGTTGGGGTTACAAAAAGCCAACGTTATGACTATTGGTGATAACTTCAATGACTTGGAAATGCTAGAGTATGCTGGCTTTGGTGTAGCTATGGGCAATGCGCCAGCCGAAGTTCAAGCGATCGCTCAATGGGTGGCTCCTACTGTAGAGGAAGAGGGAGCCGCAGTGGCAATTGAAAAGTTTTTGCTGTAGTAAGGGCAGTCTTTTTAACCTGCCTTACTTAAAATCAGAAAGGACACCGACGACTGGCCGTGTTTCGTCTCGGTGCCCCTGCTGGTTCGCTCCTCACACACCTGCTAATATAGCCGAGGTGATTTATTGAGTCAATAGCTGTTATAAAAGTTTTTATTTTTACCTCAGAGACATTTAATAATTCATAACTCCAAGGGTGCAAAAACCCCCAGTTTTTCTTCTAGCAAAAACCTTAATACAGACTGAGTAGCCATGAGCAATCCGAGTCTAGCTTGAGCTAGCTCTAATGAGGTAATTTTCACCTCACCCCAAATGCGGCAATTACACCAAAAGTTTTCAAACGCTCGGCTCAAGTTTAGCGCTGCTTTTTGCCATTTTAAATAACTGCTAATAATATCAGGACACTTTATGCTATCTACTACTTGCACTAACTCGGCAATTAGACGACGCTCATCTGGGTGATTTAGGCGCAGTTTTCCGTCGCAGTTAAGCCAAGGAATGGGGTTGGAAGAGATAAAACTCCAAAAAGCTGGACTAGTATCTGGAACCGGTTCCTTAAGTTTAATTAACCCTTCTTGATGAGCTAGTAGTACTAGAGAGCAACAGCGTGCATGGACATATTGAACAGCAAACAAAGAATTGGGGAAATTAGAGTCCTCTTTTGGAATTAAGTATTTCTCTCCATGTACGACTTTCTCCATGTACGACTCTCCCCATCTCCCGTTCTCCTCATCTCCCCTTGAACACCCAACGGCGAGACTTTGTAACCAAACAGCTAAGCTAGGGTGAGTCAATTCTAAATGTATCCAACCGGGAGGAACTATTTGGATGCTAAAAACGCCGCCACAGGTCACTGATAAATGAGAGGCGATCGCATGAGCAAGTTCCATAGGTTTTTGATTCTGAGATTTTGATAACCACAGAGCCATACCTGAGATATACAAAACTCGCTTATCATCTCTATCTTTATATAGAAGACTTTTTTTATGTTTTATGCCTGTAACTTTATAATTTTTGGTACAAATACCTAGTATATTCACTAAGTAACCATATAACAACATTTTAATTGCTGTGTATTTGCTAACTAGTAGTATATGATGCACGTAGTCCTGGGTAAATAACTCCTTGCATGGTATTTGTTGGTTTTCTGACATCTATCTTGAGATATAAGTTTAATCTAGATGAAGAAAAATGAGAGTACGATAAAATTTGATGAATAATCGATGAATAGTAAGTAAACTTTACTACCATCATTGTACAGTAGGAAGTATAACAAAAGAGTAGAGTGCAATTAATTTGCTTTCTGCTCTTTGTATGGCTGGCGCTGTTAGGCGTTAAGCCGACCTCGCCAACACAAAGACACTCCTTGCACCTTTTTATGACGTCTTTGTCTTCAGCCGAACGCTCTTTGTTACCTATGCAATCTCCATCCTCCTTTTCAGAGGCTTCACGGCCTTTTCTAACTTGGCAACGAATTCTTGATTGGGCTCAAGAACACTATCGCTGCCGCACCTTTAGCAAAGATGAGCGCATTCCAGCTCGACCTGGATTGCTATATTTGGTGCAAAGGGGTGCAATCCGTATGGTAGGAACCGCTCAGGTTAGTGCTACTGCCAGTCAGCTAACGTCTCGACGAATCAATAGAACTCCAGAAGAAGCTTTCTTGGGTTTTGTGGGAGCGGGACAGCCGTTTGAAATTGTTGCTCAGTCACCGTTCACACTCCAGGCTTATGCGCATGTTGATCAAACTGCGGTGCTGTGGATGTACTGGCACGACTTAGACAATTGGCCTCACTTCCGCCGCGAAGTTATGGATGCCTTTAGATATCAGCACCAGCGCAAGCTGCTCTGGCTGAGCGCCTTGGGACAACGACGCACAATTGACCGACTCTTAGGATTTCTCACATTGTTGATTGAGGAATATGGAGAGCCGGCAATGAGCGACACTGATCCCGATGTGATTCGTGGCTATTGTCTGCCTTTTCCCCTCACTCATGCCCAAATTGGTAGCGCGATTGGTTCGACTCGTGTCACCGTCACCCGCTTGATGGGTAAATTGCGTCAACGCGGCTTAATCCTTACCCAAGGGGATAATCTTATTTGCTTGCCAGCAGAGTCGATTAATAGAGCCAGCTAGAGCACCAATAGCAGGTGTCAGCGAATTTTGACAAACCCTGTTTGGGTAATCGGTTCCTGTCCCTGCTCAGTTAGCAGTAAGTTGGCATAGGCAACACCTGCTTGCTGCTCAGCTTGAACATTCTGTTTGACCACCACAAACAGATTGCGGGTAATCGAGTATTTTTCTGATTGGAAAGCCTCAATGTTCAATTTGTTCCGTTTACCAGGACATTCAAAAGGGAGGACAAATGGTTCTTGGTAGGGAGCAACATATTGCCCTTGCGTCCGCCCCAACGGCAAGGGCTTAGTTGAACACTGAGGAACTACCTCTGGCGCAGAAGCGTAGTAAATTCCACCAGGACTACTAGCTAATTTTTGCAAGGCTTGAGTGGTAGTTAAGATAATTTCACATTAGAGCCAAAAGCTTGACCACTCAAAATGTCCTGGGCAAAAAGTTCGACAGTACCGCCATCAGCGACGCGGCGGGAATAATGTTGGATCGGCACATTTGGCCCCCACCCGCCTCCAATTATTAAAACTGCCCTTATAAATTGACTTTAACTGGCTCAAAAAGTACTGCCTCTGTAGCTAAATAATTGTGACTTTATTGATATTGCTTAATTAAAAAAATTACCGCCGAGTATTGGGTATTTAGCTGCTTATTACACTATCTCAAAGTTATAACTTATACTATACGATAACTAAGTATCCTAGCTTTGCCACAGCGAGACTTGCGGGATTTAACCCATTAGCGCAGCAACTTGGTGCAGGAACGGGCTGCTGTGGTCAACCGCTTTTTCCCGATAGCTTAATTGGCACGTAGCGGCCATCTCGCATCAGCGCCTTACCACACATAGTACAGTATTTTTGCTGCGCTGTTTTCAGCGTTGTAATATCATCTAAATCCGCAAAATAGTTTTGTGAGCGTGGACAGCGTGGACGAGTGCAGTGAACTTCCATTTTTTTGTTCTTAGTCAGTTGTCATTTGTCAGTTGCCAAAAGTCAAGAGTTCTACTAATAACTACTGACTACTGAATGTCAGTTCACTCAACGGGAGTAACCGACTGATCGCCTTTGACGTCTCACGCCACTTGCACCCCTATAGAGAAGTAAGCTACGCACAGCACCGACCGTAGAAAAAGTTATGATGTTTAATGGCAAGCCGCTCCCAAAGTTCTGTTTGCCCACCGTACCCTTTTAGGAAAGTTAAGCTATGCATAGCATCAACTACAGGAGAAGTTCTGTTCGCCCAGGCTAGTCCAGCAAAGCCAGATGCTCTGATGCGGACGCTACGCGTAGCCTCTTTAAGGGTAGGGGTATGAGGATACGGCTTAGTTACGCTATTGCCTCTATCCGGCGTATCTTGCTTGAAGCTGTAAAAACTTCTAAAGAGTTCTTTTTGCATTTACGAAGCAAGCTGACTCTCAGACTTCTCTGTCTAAGTGACTAGCTTCTCTTAATGCCTGACAAAATTTTATACTCCTCCAGGGTTAGGTGTCGCTGCATCTAATGTAGCTACCACTATATTTTTTTGTGCTAATTTTAACAGATCTTGATTCCATCCAGGATTAGCAAACTGGGGCAAAATTTCCTGACTAAACGCTTCTGCGGCCTTGGATCTATAGCGATTGGGATTAAATATTAGCCACAGTGTTCGTTTGACCACAACGCCTTCAATGGGGGCACAGTGTAGAACGCCCATTTGTAACTCTTTAGCAATCGCCGATGTTGAAACAAAGGCAGCTCCTAAACCAGATTGCACAGCATTTTTAATTGCTTCAATGGAATTTAATTCCATTTCGACTTTAAAACGTCTTGTATCAATCTCACAGCGTCCTAGCACTTGGTCAATTACCTTGCGAATAGTTGATTGAGAATCTAAAGCAATGAATTGTAATTTATATAGGTCTTCTTTTTGGATTGTTTCAAGTTTGGCAAAGGGATGAAAGACAGGTAGAATCAGCGCTAGTTCGTCTTCAGCATAGGGAAGAATTTCCAATGATTCAGTCAGTTCACCTGGAATCTCTCCACCGATAATGGCTAGATCAACCTGTCCGTTAGCTACGCTCCAAGCAGTTCTCCGGGTAGAGTGGACATGCAATTGTACCGCCACATCTGGATATCTTTGTCGGAACATCCCAATCATTCTGGGTAAAAGATACGTACCGGTGGTTTGAGAAGCGCCGACAATCAAAGTACCGCCTTGGAGATTTTGTAAATCCTCGATCGCGCGGCAGGTTTCTTGACATAGGCTGAGGATTTTTTCCCCGTAGCTTAAGAGTAAATGCCCTGCTTCGGTTAATTGTGCACGACGTCCTCCACGGTCAAATAGGGGGACATCCAGCTGCCGTTCTAGATTTTGAACTTGCAAGCTCACGGCAGGTTGGGAGACGTAAAGACTATCAGCGGCGCGCTTGAAGCTCCCTTCTACGGCGATCGCTTTTAGAATACGTAACTGATCTAAAGTGAAAGGAAGGTCAGACATAAGGCTCAACCCACAAACTTTGAAAGGAGCGGTGGCAATAAATCAAGCTTCACAGCAATCAGCCGAGTGTGATTTATTGCATCTTAAACTTGAAGGCTTTACTCGAAAAAGACAGTAACACAACATCTTGACTAAAGTCCTCTTTTGAATACTTTGTGGTATCAGTGTACTAAATTCAGTTTTCTTGAAATTACTTTACCTATGTATATGATGCTGAATCCTTGGTTAACCCCCAGTCATTTTGTCATACTGGGGTTACTATTAGCTTTTGCGATCGCTCACAGTGGGGGCGCTGCTTTGCGCCCTTGGGCAGAAAAATATATTACACCAAGGCTTTACCGTGTTCTCTTTGCATTAATCAGCCTACTGTTGGCTGTGATATTAATTATTTACTTTTTTAACCATCGCTATGACGGTTTGGTGCTTTGGCAGGTGCAGGGAGTACAGGGGGTGCGGGAACTTGTTTGGATTCTATCAGCGATTTCGTTTTTGTTTTTATATCCTGCTACCTTCAATCTACTAGAAATTGCTGCCATTCAAAAGCCCCAAGTCCACCTCTATGAGACAGGGATTATTCGTATTACTCGTCATCCTCAGATGGTAGGACAAATAATTTGGTGCTTTGCCCATACTCTTTGGCTCGGTACTACCTTTACCCTAGTAACCTCAATTGGGTTGGTGTTACATCACTTATTTGGAGTTTGGCATGGGGATCGTCGCTTAAGCTACCGCTATGGAGAAGCTTTTGAAATTGTCAAACAACGGACTTCAATTATTCCCTTCAATGCAATTATTGACGGTCGTCAATCTATCAAATGGCAGGAATTTCTCCGTCCTGCCTATTTCGGAGTCGCCATTTTTGTAGCTTTACTTTGGTGGTCGCACCCTCTGTTGCTGGAAGCAACTAGTAGGATAGGATGGTAATTTTATAATGATCCCCAATATCAGTATGAGATAGAAAGTAGATGGAAGTTTGAGCTTATCAGCTGATACCAAATCAATGTAGGATGAGTTTAAACATCTATGAGTGGAAGTGTATTCAGTCGGTTTGAGATTTTATATTGGTAGTTGTTGGTCAGTGGTCTTTACTGGGGAATAAATGGCAGATCAGTCTAAATTTCCAGACAGCCACGGCAATCAGGAGTTAGAAATCCAAAAAAGCCAGCGCGACTTTCACGGTGGCTTTTTTGTCAGAGACACGTCAACGCGCTTATTTTTTGCTTAATTACCTGTGTCTTGCATTATCTGTGTCCTGAGATCATCTATCGGCGATTACTGGCTTGCCAATCCTTCAGTGCTGATAGCTAGTTTGATATAAAAACCCTATAATCCAAGAGGCGTCATGGTTTTTTCGGTTAGTGAGCGGACATTTACTCAAGAAGTTTTAGAATCTCCAATTCCTGTTTTAGTTAACTTTGAAGCACCTTGGTGTGGATTGTGTCGTATTATCCAGCCACTATTGTTGCAATTTAAAGCCCAATACGGACAGGAAATTAAATTAGTTGGGGTTAACGCCGATCAAAATTTTAAATTGTCTACTACCTATAAATTAAAGTCACTGCCAACTTTACTGTTGATTGAAAATGGTATTGTCCGGCATCGGTTGGAAAGTTTTCGCGGCAGAGAAGATTTACGTTTAGCTTTGGAAGAAATTAAAGTCAGCTACAGCAAAAGTCCTAAAAGCTACAACAGCCCAAAAACAGCAGATTTGGGATGTCGCTCAGCATAAAGAAACTTAACAGTCAATCGTCAATAGTCAATAGTCAAAAGTGAGTATTTAAACTCTTGACTATCGACTGTGGACGATTTAGTGAGTCGATCAAATCTAAAACCATGCTTAACACCCCACCCAATGGCCATTGGGTGGGGTATTTTATCCTAAAGGGTGTGTGTCACAATTATTAACAGTTCCGACTTGGACAGTTGCCTGCGACGGACACCGTCTAGAAAACTGTTCTACCTTAGTCAAGAATTCTAAAAGTAGGCGTCAGTGATGGAAGTAATCTATCAGTATGCCTGGCTGATTCCGGTATTACCTCTTTTTGGAGCAATGCTGGTCGGTCTAGGGTTAATCTCGTTGAATCAGGTGACAAACCGCTTGCGGCAGCTTAACGCTGTAGTGATTATTTCCCTGATGGGAGCGGCCATGGGGCTGTCGTTTGCCTTGCTATGGAGTCAAATTCAAGGACACGCGCCTTATATCCGCACCCTGGAATGGGCGGCGGCAGGTACTTTTCACCTGAGCATGGGCTACACTGTTGACCACCTGACAGCCCTAATGCTGGTGATTGTGACAACAGTAGCCTTTCTAGTCATGGTTTACACCGATGGCTATATGGCTCATGATCCCGGTTATGTGCGGTTTTACGCCTATCTCAGCTTGTTTGGCTCCTCAATGTTGGGTCTGGTGGTTAGCCCCAACCTAGTACAGATTTATATCTTCTGGGAACTAGTCGGGATGTGTTCCTACTTGCTGGTCGGCTTTTGGTACGATCGCAAGTCAGCAGCAGATGCCTGCCAAAAAGCATTTGTAACCAACCGCGTGGGTGATTTTGGTTTGTTACTGGGCATTCTGGGGCTGTTCTGGGCAACAGGAAGCTTTGACTTTGATGTGATGGGCGATCGCCTCGCACAACTGGTGCAGTCAGGTTCTATCAGCAATTTTCTCGCTGTTCTGTTTGCGGTTTTAGTTTTCTTAGGGCCTGTGGCAAAATCTGCCCAATTCCCCTTGCATGTTTGGCTACCAGATGCGATGGAAGGCCCCACGCCCATTTCTGCCCTAATCCACGCGGCAACGATGGTAGCAGCGGGTGTTTTCCTGATTGCCCGGATGTACCCAGTATTTGAACACGTCCCAGCAGCAATGAACGTGATTGCCTTCACTGGAGCGTTTACAGCATTTTTGGGGGCAAGCATTGCCATTACCCAAAACGACATTAAAAAAGGCTTGGCTTACTCTACCATTTCCCAACTCGGTTACATGGTGATGGCAATGGGAGTAGGCTCCTATAGTGCTGGACTATTCCACCTAATGACACATGCCTATTTCAAGGCGATGCTGTTCTTGGGTTCTGGTTCTGTAATTCACGGTATGGAAGGTGTCGTTGGACACGACCCCGCCTTGGCGCAGGATATGCGGCTGATGGGTGGATTGCGGAAGTATATGCCTATCACGGCGATTACTTTTTTGATTGGTTGCTTAGCAATTTCTGGTATCCCACCTTTTGCTGGGTTCTGGTCAAAAGATGAAATTCTAGGGAATGCCTTTGAGGCTAACCCATTTCTCTGGTTGATTGGCTGGCTAACTGCCGGGATTACTGCTTTCTATATGTTTAGAATGTATTTCTTGACATTTGAAGGTAAATTCCGGGGTAATGACGAAAAAATCCAGGAAAAACTCAAAAAAGCAGCCACAATTGTCCTGGAATTAGAATCGGCAGAACCAGTCCCGACATTTGGCCCTGGAGCAATGAAAAAAGGAGAATTGGCCGCAACAGGTGCTCACCATGACTCCCACGACTCTCATGGGCATCACAGCGATTCTCCTCATGAATCACCGTGGACAATGACTCTACCATTGGCATTGTTGGCTGTGCCTTCGATTTTGATTGGTTTGGTAGGGACTCCCTATGCCAATTACTTCGAGGAGTTTATTTTTCCTCCTAGCGAAACCCTCTCGGAAGTTATAGAAAAAGCTGCTGAGTTTAACCCGACGGAATTCTATGTCATGGCGGGGGCTTCAGTTGGAATTTCCTTAATTGCGATTACCTTAGCTTCGCTAATGTATTTGCGGGGTAAAATCGACCCAGCAGCAATCGCAGCTAAAATCAAACCACTTTACGAGTTGTCTCTCAACAAGTGGTACTTTGATGACATTTACCATCGAGTTTTTGTCATCGGCTTGCGTCGCCTGGCAAGGCAAGTCATGGAAGTTGACTTCCGCGTTGTCGATGGTGCTGTTAACCTCACAGGCTTTTTCACCCTTGTTAGTGGTGAAGGTCTGAAATACCTAGAAAATGGTCGCGCTCAATTCTATGCCTTGATTGTGTTTGGGGCTGTTTTGGGTTTAGTGATTGTCTTCGGTGTCACCTGATTTCAGTGTCGAGTCCTGAGTGAAGCGGAAAATTAGGAATCAGCAGCCCGCAGTACAATCTTTACTCAGCACGGGCTACGCCTCGCTACGCTAATAGCACTCATGACTCAACACTCTTAGGATGAAGGTAGGTAAATGCATATCCCTGCCTTCATCTTTATTTATTTTTCTTAAATCAACCTAACATTGAAGACCAAAGCCCTAAAAAGCTGCTAGTTAATAGCTAGTGACTTTTTGCTGAACATGATTTTGATAGCAGACGAATTGCGATGAATACAGCTAATTTTCCGTGGCTGACGACGATTATTCTGTTTCCAATAGCGGCGTCACTATTGATTCCCCTCATCCCGGATAAAGACGGCAAAACAGTGCGCTGGTATTCCCTGATCGTGGGGCTAATAGATTTTGCACTGATTGTTTATGCTTTTTATACCGGGTATGATTTCTCCAATCCAGATTTACAGTTGGTTGAGAGTTACCCTTGGGTACCGCAACTAGATTTGAATTGGTCAGTAGGGGCAGATGGCTTGTCCATGCCCCTAATTATTTTGACTGGATTCATTACCACGCTGGCGATTTTAGCAGCTTGGCCTGTTACCTTCAAGCCGAAACTGTTTTACTTCTTGATTCTGGCGATGTATGGCGGTCAGATTGCCGTGTTCGCTGTCCAGGACATGCTGTTATTTTTCCTGGTGTGGGAACTGGAATTAGTGCCGATATACTTTCTGCTGTCGATTTGGGGAGGCAAAAAGCGGCAGTACGCAGCGACCAAGTTCATTTTATATACCGCTGGCGGGTCGCTGTTCATTTTGCTATCTGCCCTGACAATGGGATTTTACGGCGATACGGTGACGTTCGATATGCGATCGCTCGCCCTCAAAGACTTCGCCCTCAATTTCCAACTTGCACTTTATGCTGGCTTCCTAATTGCTTACGCTGTCAAGTTGCCAATTATTCCCTTGCATACTTGGCTACCTGATGCCCACGGTGAAGCTACAGCCCCGGTACACATGCTATTGGCAGGTATTCTACTGAAAATGGGCGGTTACGCTCTAATTCGGATGAATGCTCAGATGTTACCTGACGCCCACGCTTATTTTGCGCCAGTATTGGTAGTTTTGGGGGTAGTTAATATTATCTACGCTGCCCTGACATCCTTTGCCCAGCGCAACCTCAAGCGGAAAATTGCCTACTCCTCAATTTCCCACATGGGCTTTGTTACCATTGGCATTGCCTCCTTTACCGATTTGGGATTGAGTGGGGCAGTATTGCAGATGGTTTCTCACGGTTTGATTGGAGCGAGTTTGTTCTTCCTCGTCGGCGCGACTTATGACCGGACACACACCCTGATGTTGGATGAAATGGGTGGTGTCGGCAAGAGTATGAAGAAAATTTTCGCCATGTTCACTGCCTGTTCAATGGCTTCTTTGGCGTTACCGGGGATGAGCGGTTTTGTCGCTGAGCTAATGGTGTTTGTTGGCTTTGCTACTAGCGATGCTTATAACCCTACATTCAAAGTCATCGTGGTCTTTTTGATGGCAGTTGGGGTAATTTTAACTCCGATTTATCTACTGTCAATGTTGAGGGAAATTTTCTACGGTAAAGAAAATGAAGAATTAGCTTCTCACCAAGCTTTGATAGATGCTGAACCCCGCGAAGTATTTATCATTGCTTGTTTGTTAGTGCCAATTATTGGTATTGGTTTTTATCCGAAATTGCTGACTCAGATGTACGACGCCACAACTGTGCAATTGACGGCAAGATTGCGTGATTCCGTGCCAACATTAGCACAGCAAACAGAAGCATCAAAGGTTTCTTTGAGTGCGCCAGAAATTGCTAATTAATTAGCGATCGCTAATTTAAATTACCATTCCTTTTAGGGCGGGTTTTGTACCTGCCCTTTTTTATGTATTTTTATAACATTCATCTAAAGGGCACAAGGTTTTATTGGCGTCTTGACATGAGTGAATGCTGCTTATAAATTAACCAAATTTTATAATTTTCGCTGCCTTAATGTTAATTGTTTTGCTCGTCAGGGAATTATATCTATAAAGCAACTTTTTGATTGACGGCACAAACCGTAAAAGCTTGTTGCTAAGTAAATTTGTTTACAAAAATCTTCATCAAAAACATGGAAGTTAAATTAGGATTCGGACAAACTCCAAAACCTCAATATGTCTTTGTTAGCAGAGAATCCGATCACTGTTGGTATATGCTCGCTGAAGATGAAAAACGCATCCCAATTTATGAGAGAGCTTTGACTGGAGTAATTACAGGAATAGAAGTAAATAAAACTGTTGAAAATACATTCAGGAAAGTTATAAGAACAGATTTGTATGTTTTGGCGGATAAACCTTATATTATCCGCTCAGGAAGTGATACCTACTTCTGTAAAGGCTTGTTACTATCTTTGGATGCCCTAACTTCCGAACAACTGCATCATCCACTCACTATTGCCGTTAGCCCTGGGGATAAAAAAGTAGTTTTCTGTAACATTTATGATCCAGTTACTTATCGTTCTGTAGGCGTTAGTTGGGATGAACATAAAGAATTTGACTGGCAGGCTTTAGGGCAAAAAATAAGTTCAAAAATTAATATAAATTACAATTCAACTCAAGAACAAATGCAAATATCTACCAATAAAATACCTGTTAACTCTGTACTGTTTTGATAGCTAAAATAGATACATATTTAGCATAATTAAATTGGACTTATGAGCAAGGAAAGGGGTATTTGCAGTAGAAATACGGCAAGCGATCGCACTCTCTTCAACTGACAGCATAAATATTGGGAATGCGATCGCTTTTAGTCTAAATCTTCTGCGGTGAGGGTTTCTCTGGGTAAATATCTTCCCGCTGGCTGGCGACTTCTAACCAACCTTGAATCGCATCTTGCAGCATGTCTAATAAATGTTCATAGCTGTTTACCCAAGTATGAAATCCAGGTAAAGCAGGTACGGAACCACACCACACACCGTCTTCTTGCCAGATAACTGCTTTAATTTTCATTGCCAATCATCTCCACAAGATTGCGACTAATATTTTAGCTTCAAACTGAGTGCGATCGCTCGTCCGCCCGCTGCACTTAGGCACTAAAAACAAATAAGGATTAGCAACTGCATTCATCACAGCCTCAAATTTACGCTTCCTGAATTGTTGCTTATCGGGTGTTTCTGGGAAATATGGGTATAAGGCGATGCCTTTGGGCGCTTTGTTGACTTTATCGAACGAAACATTGGTAAAGCAAAACAAAGCGAAAAGGAGTTTTTAGAGGGGCTAGAAGGAATTACAGTTGAGCAAATCAAAGAGTACAAAACTGCCGCAATGGAAGCTGAACAGTTTTTCCAAGGAGGAGCTAAGGCTATTGGGGCAGCAGCAGGATATAGTGGTGCAATGGGTCTTGCTACCTCTGTAGGAGTAGCGAGTACTGGAACGCTTATAGGAGGGCTTAGCGGTGCCGCAGCATGGAATGCAACTCTAGCATGGCTGGGTGGTGGCTCATTAGCTGCTGGTGGAGGAGGTATGGCTCTTGGTTCTCTTGTGTTAGGTGGTATCACTGTTGGCCCCGCTGTCCTGATTGGAGGTTTTGTGCTTGCTGGTGAAGGTGATAAAGCATTGACAAAGGTGCGGGAGTACGATGCTGAAGTCAACATTGCGATCGCTAAAATTGCAGCAGCAAAAGACTTTATGCAGCAAGTCAAACGCCGGATTACGGAGTTGATGGATTTGGTTGAATCTCTCAACTATCTTGCTGTTTTGGGTCTTAGCGAACTTGAATCACTAGCATCATTTGATAAAAACAGGGATATCACTAAATTTCAACAGCTAGGGCTTTTGGTCAAGGCGCTTGTAGAAATCATGAAAACTCCTGTTTTAGATACTGAAGGGCAGATTAATCCTGCTACTGTGACTATCCAAGCCAAGTATCGTACTCTGGGAGACAATTAGGAATGTCAGTAAAGAAAGTTGCCAAAGTAGTAGTCAACGAAGTGATAAATCCTGCTGAATATTTACAGCAAATGGTTTCGATTTACACCGATTACCTGAAGATTGCTGAACAAGAACAGACAAAACGACGAGAAATAGATGCTTGGGAAAACGAAATAATCACCAAGATTAATGCCCAGCGAGAGTTGCTGATGGCATATCTAGATTGCTCTTTTGATGAACGTGCAGAAAACTTTCGTGCTTTATTTGCTGTCGTTGATAGTGTGATCGCATCAGGTAATAATGACCAATTAGCCCTCACCTTAAATTCAATTACAGAAATTGCTAAATCAAGCCCTTTTAAAGACTTTGCGAACTTAGCTTCTGTTCGTGCTGCCTTAGATGATCCAGATCACGAATGGACATTTTGATTTTATAACAGCGCGATCGCTCTTTCAAAGCACTAAAAAAACCTGCTAACGCAGGTTTTTTTGTGTATTCTCAGGTTTCAGTCTACAGACACTCAGAGATAATGGCGATCGCCTACCCATTCCCCATAGCTAAAATTACACTCAGTTTCCACACTTTGCAAGGCTAATATAGTATCAAAACTCCCAAATTTGGATTTTTTTCAAAAGCTTATATATCCTCTAAATGCGATCGCAAAATGTCTTCAATTTGATTGGTTGAACAATTGCCACGATGAATCCAGATCACTTTAGGTGGAAATCCTCGCAAAATACTCAACTCATTAAAATCAGCTTTGTTACAACAGTAAATCCACTTTGTCGCGCATACTCCCACACACTTTGATCATCTGCTTTATCCAAACCTATGAGAAAGAGATGCTGAGAATTTGGGTAAATATCAGCCAGTTGATCTACTAACCGAGGTGATAGGTTATGGTCAAAAAGTAACTTCATGCTGGCATTGTCAGCATTTGTCTTTCTCTATCAGCGGCATAGCTTAAACAAGCTAAAATGTCTTCTTGCGTCAAATAAGGAAAGTCATCAAGCACTTCTTCATATGTCATACCAGAGGCAAGATATGATAAAACATCATATACGGTAATTCGCATTCCTCAAATACAAGGCTGACCACCTCGTTTTCCTGGCTCAATAGTAATAATATTTTGATACGGCACAGCCATAAAAATCAATAGTTAATTGCCTATAAAGCTTGTAATTAGTGACTACTTCTTAACGTAGCACTACTTGAAATAAAACATTAGCGATCGCCCATCCGTTGCATTGAGATTTTAGCCTGTGGCAAGTGCGTAGGCGTAGCCCGTCGTAGACATCGCTCTTTCAAAGCATCAAAAAAAGCCTACACAGACAGGCTTTTCTTTTCGTATAATTTGGCTGACGCTTCAAAAATCTTCATCATCAACAAAAAATTCAGCGTCGTCTTCCAATCGAGAATTACCCTGTCGAGAACCAGCTAAACCCCAAAATGGTTGTAGCACCGCCATGCTGATTAATCCAAAACCAGCACTAAAAGCTAGTACCAAACCTGCTGGTATCTGAATCGATTGAAATGTTAAGAATTTTAAAGATACGGGTGTGGCATTTTGGACTGAAATAATTGCGATCGCTACTACCCAGATAGCTACAACTAGGGATATCAAAAAAGGAGCCAGAGTTTTCATAATTAGTCCCAAGTTATGACTCCCCTTTCCGTTGACAAAGATGGGTTAGGGGTGAAGTTCTTCTAAACTGCTACTGCTTCTAGCTTAGCAATCACGCTCTCCATCTCTTGAGCGATTTGGGTGAGTTTTTCAAGAGAGTTGGTTTCTAGGTAGGCACGTACTAGGGGTTCTGTACCGGAAGGACGCAGTAAAATCCAGCTACCTTCTTCCAAATAAAGCTTAATACCATCTTTACGCCCCACTTCTTTGACTTTAATCCCTACAACTTCTGTAGGTGGGTTTCTAGTAAAGGAGTCGATGACAGCGACCTTGTGAGACTCAGTGAGGTGCAAGTCAAGACGGTTGTTGTAAAGCGGGCCATCAGCTTCGGCGATCGCTTCTTTGACGAGTTGACTTAGGGGTTTGCCTTCGTAGGCGATCGCTTCTGCCACCAGCATATCGGCTAAAATACCGTCTTTTTCAGGAATATGTCCAATAATACTCAAACCGCCTGATTCTTCTCCACCAATTAGTACAGCAGTTTCCCGCATTTTTTCGCCGATATATTTAAACCCTACTGGTGTCTCATAAATCGGCAACCCGTATTTTGCTGCGAGATTATCTAGTAAATGAGTTGTAGCAACAGTGCGGACTATTGCACCGCTTTTACCTTTGTTTTTTATTAAATGACGTGCTAAAACTAGCAGCACAGTGTTAGGAGTGAGGACGGTTCCTTGTTCATCGACAATACCAAAGCGATCGCTATCTCCATCCGTTGCCAAACCTAAATCTGCTTGATCGCGGCGTACTGCTTCCACTAACCCAACTAATTGCTCACCTTTGGGTTCTGGCATACCGCCGCCAAATAGTACATCCCTCCAAGTATGGAAACTTTCTAAGTCAGCATTACTATGTTGCAAAACTTCATCTAGATAACCGCGAGAGGTAGAATATAGCGCATCATACTTAACTTTCAACCGAGCATCCTTGATTCGTTCTATATCCAGTAGGGTGTAGAGAAATTTCAGATAGTCTGGTTTCGGATCGAAAATGGAAATTGAACCTGATGGACTGCTGCCGGGCAGGTCATTCGATGCACCTTTTATATTTGCCACAATAGTATCAGTAATTTCTGGAGTGGCAGGGCCAGCATAATCGGGGATATATTTAATTCCACAGTATTGTGCTGGATTATGGCTAGCAGTAAACATCAACGCCCCAGCCGAATTCAAGTGACGCGCGTTGTAGGCAATTACTGGTGTGGGGCAATCCCGATCAGTAATTTTAACAGTCCAACCCAAGTCAGCCAATACTAAGGCTGCGGTGTTGGCAAACTGGTCAGCTAAAAACCGAGTATCGTAGGCAATGAGTACTGGTCTATCTTTTCTATAGGCTGTTTCTAAGTAACTGGCGATCGCCCTTACTACTTTTCGCACATCGGGGAATGTAAAGTCATCGGCAATAATCCCTCGCCATCCATCGGTGCCAAATATTATCCTGCTGGAATTGCTACTAGCGCTCATTGCCACTTTCTCCCGTTGATCATCGTTAGTATTTAGGAGGCTTCTCGCAAAGCTTGTGTAGCAGCAAGTATTCTCAAAATTCTGTTCTTCATACTCTTACAGGAAAGCAAGCTACCCGTAATGTGTCGTAGAGAAGATGTTGGCATACCCTAATAGGAAAGCAAGCTACAAAGCAGCACCGACCCAAGTAGAAGACAAGCTATCGACCACTGAACTTTTGAGCGTGATGCAGGTCTTGTTGACCAACCATTTTTCCAAAACGGTTGCTTTGTGTTCCAAGAGCAAAAGGGAAAGTCAAAAAACCTTGTTCTTCTAGAGAGTGATACAGACCATCAAGAAAGCTTCTGTTCAGAGTTCTTATAAGCCGCTCTAACTTCTCCCCACCGTATTTTCTCTCACTGTTCCTTAGCAATGTCAACCCCTGATCGACCTTTTGCCAGTTATCACCTTTGGTCTTTAGTTGCCCCAGCGACGGGGCAAGAGCGCTGGCATTGCCAGATGAGACGGGGGTTTGTCAAAGCAAGGCAACACGAACCACAAGTCAAAGCGCTTTTAGCGCAAGCCACTGCACCTCAGCGGATTGGTATACTTGCCCAAAAAGGCGTTTATGAGTTTCATCATCACAGGCATCTGTTGAACCAATCAGATGGTGTAGAAAAAGTTGCCCAGCTACTAAAATTAAGCAACTCAAGTGATCAAGTCCAGCAACGGGTGCTACAAATCTTGAAAAAATACCACGATTCTCCGTTGCTTTTGAATAAAAATATTATCCAATTAACTCCGGGCGATGAAGGTTTTCCTAAACCGATTGTAATTGAACAAGAGGATTATTGCTTTCGCTTATATGCGGCTATGGACTGCGTTTTCATTGAGTCTGATAGCACTTTACATATTATAGATTTCAAAACTGGTAAGTCGGCTTTTGACCGACGACAGGCATTAGTTTATTTATTGGCTGCTCGTTATCTTTATCCTGGACGGCACGCTGTTGCATCATTCTATAATTTAGAGATAGGTAAAGCATCTGAGCTGATTAGCATTAATAATAGTGAATTAGAATCTTTAGAATTTGACTTAGCTAATATAGCCCACAAGCATCAGCACGATTTGCATAAATATCAGGAAAAAACTAGTAATTTTAGTAAAATTTTTCCCCCAAATCCTGGATCTCACTGCCGCTTTTGCCCATTTAGCTCTATCTGTGAGTTTGGAGATTTTAAGCCGTCTTATTCACATCCACTGCCAAGTTTGAAAGCTAATAGTTAATTGGGGGATGAGCGGATTAAGGACTCTTTAAGAAAGGGAAAAGGTTAAAGGTAAAGGGTATAGTTTTTCCCTTTACTCCTTTCCCTTTTCCCAATGCCCAATGCCCCAGTTTAAAAAGGTGGCAATTCTTTGAGAATCGTAAACCGAATATGATTAATCGCCAAATCGCCAATAGGTACATCTTCTTTTGTTAGCCGTGTACCTTGACTTGTCACGGTTTCAAAAGAAATACCTTTGCCAATTTCAATGTGATACCAGCATAAGCCCATAAAAAAGCGCGTGGGATAGGGCCCAGCGTTCCCAACATCATCAGGATTCGATTCCATTGGCAACCAGCCAAAATTCGGTACGTAGAACTCAAGCCAAACATGATTAAAGTCGGGTTGCAGAGGAACACCCTGGTGTTCGCTATAAGGAGGGCATTTGTATCTACCTACAGTGCGGCAGGGGATGCCATTCAAACGGCATAGAGCAAGTAAAACACCCACATATTCACCACAGGAACCAATGCCCCGCTCTAAAACTATATCGGGTGTATCAATGTAGGGTTTAATGCCATATGATAATTCATCGTAGACGTAGTTGCGGATGCTGTACATTTTCCGCAGCACATTAGTTTCAGTACCAATTGCTTCACGGGCAGCACGGCGGACAATGGGAGTATCCATTGCTAAATCGTCATCATCTACCAAATAGCGAGTTTGCAATTCTGGTGAAAGTTCGGGAATATCTTCTACATCTCTAGGCGTAATGCGATATTTAATTCCTCGAACTTCTAAAAGAGCTTTCCAGCCAAATATGTGCCGTTCGCCTGGAGTGAGGGCATCAAATTTAAATACTGCTACACGTTGCCCGTCTATAACTTCTTCGGTAAAGGGTAAACCTATAGATTCAACGTGTTTCACTTTTTGACGCTCAGTTTCGGATGGAAGGGCAATGCGCCATTCGACTTCTGGTAAATAAACCTCGTCTAAGGGAGCAATTTCCTCGGCATAGGACATTTCAATGAGATAGCCATTAGAGAGAGCGTAATGCTTATCTGGTTCGTAATGATAATACAGAGGGTGAATAAAAGTACGATCGCGGTAGGTTAGCTCATGATTCGGGTCTGCATTTGGGTTATCCCGGATATAAGGCTCCTCAGAGGCATAAGCGATGTAGAGACTTTCCTGACTTGTATCGCCATTTCTATGTATTGCTATCCCTGTTGGGCATTCAAACGGCGTCAGAACACTGAATTGGACTTCTCCTGTTGCCCTGTCCATCGCATAAACTGTTTGTTCTGTGCGATCGCAAATCCAAAGCGTTTCCTGGCTGACTGCTAAATTTTCTACTCCAACCCCAGGAGCATAGAACCTAGTTATCTCTTTTCGGGTATCGCGGTCAAAAACCAGAATGTAACCTAATTTTTGGGAGCTAACATAGACTGTTGATTCCCAAACAGCAACGCCGTCAGCCGGATAAGGCAATGTAGTAAAATGTTCTAGACCTAAAGCTGTGAACGTGCATAAATAAACACTTTGATCACGAGTCACCCACAGAGTGTCTTCCCACACCGCTAATCCAGTGACATCGGTAAATTCATTTACTTGATGGGGATTGATAATTTTACTGTTGTCAGAAATGGGATCAATCTCCAGTAGATGTCCCTTAATACTGTCAATAGCAATGAGTCTATCTTTAATGAAAGCAATGCCACACAGGGTAGCAGCAGTCAGCGGTCGAATTATTCTTTGCCCAAACATTTGGCTGGCAGTCAAACTGGGGGGTGCAAAACTCATATTAAGCATATTTATTTAACGGTTTAGCACGCCTAAAATTAATTGTGGCATACACTCTGTAACCAAACTTTAAACTTCTATTACTCACAATTATCGGTACAATGTGTTCCGAAAAACTCCTTCGTGAGAAATAACACTAAGTCAAAAGTAGACAAATTTGCAAATGTTAAGAATTAAATCAATACTCGTTTAGCTCAGTAACGGCTTTAATGTAACTTTAGTTGATGGTTTTCCATGCATCACTAAATTATGATCGAATTTTGTAACCATTTCCTGTGACGTACACGATGTCTGCTAATTCTCTGCCTGAAGGTGCCGCCGTTTGGCATAGTTTAGAAGTTGATAAAGCGCTAGACCTGCTTGATAGTAATGCAGACAGTGGCTTAACACCTCAAGAAATTCAACAGAGGTTGCAAAAATACGGCCCCAATGAACTAGAAGAAACTGCTGGCCGTAGTACTTGGGAAATTTTGCTCGATCAGTTCAAGAACATTATGTTGTTGATGCTGATTGGCGTAGCTCTGATTTCCGGGTTTTTAGACCTCATGGCTTGGCGAGCAGGCGACTTGAAGCCTGGCGAAGTGCCATTTAAAGACACGATCGCGATTATGGCGATTGTGATTCTCAATGGCATACTCGGCTATGTCCAAGAAAGCCGTGCCGAAAAAGCCTTGGCAGCTCTGAAAAAGCTGACCTCTCCCTTAGTGCGAGTCATGCGCGACGGCAAACTGGTGGAGATAGCAGCTAAGGAACTAGTCCCAGGGGATGTGATGCTGCTAGAAGCTGGGATGCAGATAGCCGCAGATGGACGCTTGATCGAACAGTCTAATTTACAAGTGCGAGAGTCAGCACTGACGGGTGAAGCCGAAGCTGTGAATAAACAGGCAGCTTTAAAATTGCCCGAAGAAACAGATTTAGGCGATCGCATTAATTTAGTATTTCAAGGAACTGAAGTAGTCCAAGGACGAGCCAAGATTCTGGTGACTAACACTGGAATGACAACAGAACTGGGCAAAATTGCTGCCATGTTGCAGGCGGTGGAAAGTGAACCTACCCCCTTGCAGCAGCGAATGACGCAACTGGGGAACGTCCTAGTTACAGGTTCGTTGATTCTTGTCGCGATCGTTGTGACTGCTGGTGTTGTCCAGGCAAGAGGTTTTAGCAATATCCAAGAACTCTTGGAAATTTCCTTGAGTATGGCGGTTGCTGTAGTACCTGAAGGTTTACCTGCCGTGATCACCGTCACCCTGGCGCTGGGAACTCAGCGAATGGTGCGCCAGAATGCCTTGATTCGCAAATTGCCAGCGGTGGAAACATTGGGTTCTGTAACCACCATCTGCTCTGATAAAACTGGCACTCTGACTCAAAATAAAATGGTGGTGCAATCAGTTTTCACCAATGACAAGACTTTTCGTATCACGGGAGAAGGTTATGCTCCTACAGGAGATTTTCAGTTAGATGGTCAAAAAATTCCCGTAGATGAGTATCCAGAAATTTCAGCTTTGTTAGTTGCTTGTGCTGTTTGTAATGATTCTGTACTGCAACAGAACAATGGGCAATGGATGATTTTGGGAGATCCCACAGAAGGTGCATTAGTAACACTGGCGGGAAAAGCTGGAATCGAAAAAGACCAGTGGAGCAGTAAATTACCCCGCGTTGCAGAGTTTCCCTTTTCCTCAGAACGCAAGCGAATGAGTGTGATTTCTCAGGTGGAGGAAGTAGCGTCAGGTGGATCGCCTTTGACTGCGGTTGACCCTGCGATCGCTAGCTTTTTACAATCTGAACGTTACTTAATGTTTACCAAAGGTTCACCAGAGTTAATCTTGGGACGCTCAACTCTCGTTCATCTGGGCAATCAATCAGCCCCCTTGACCGATGAACAACGCCAGCAAATTCTGGTAGAAAATGACCAAATGGCAAGTAAAGGCTTGCGAGTACTAGGTTTTGCCTACAAACCCTTTGCGGAAGTTCCACCGGAAGGTTCAGATGAAACATCTGAGCAAAACTTGGTATGGCTGGGATTGGTAGGAATGTTAGATGCGCCACGCCCCGAAGTCAGAGCAGCAGTACAAGAGTGTCGTGATGCAGGTATTCGCCCAGTCATGATTACTGGCGACCACCAGTTAACAGCAAGAGCGATCGCTACAGATCTAGGAATTGCCCAAGAAGGCGATCGCGTCCTTACAGGTCAAGAATTGCAACGAATGAGTGACCAAGAACTAGAGCAAAACGTTGATCTAGTGAGCATCTATGCAAGAGTCGCTCCAGAACACAAACTGCGAATTGTCCAAGCGCTGCAACGCCGAGGCAGATTTGTAGCCATGACAGGTGATGGCGTCAACGATGCCCCAGCCCTCAAACAAGCTGACATTGGCATTGCAATGGGCATCACCGGCACAGATGTGAGCAAAGAAGCCAGCGACATGGTATTGCTTGATGACAACTTTGCCACCATTGTCACTGCTACGAAGGAAGGTAGAGTTGTTTACACTAATATCCGCCGCTTTATCAAGTACATCTTGGGTAGTAACATCGGCGAAGTGCTCACGATCGCCGCTGCGCCTTTAATTGGTTTGGGAGGCGTTCCCCTAACCCCCTTGCAAATTCTATGGATGAACTTGGTAACAGATGGTTTACCAGCTCTCGCCTTAGCTGTAGAGCCCCCAGAACCAGATGTCATGAAACGTCCGCCTTTTAGTCCCCGCGAAAGTATTTTTGCCAGGGGGTTGGGTTCTTACATGATTCGCATTGGCATCATTTTTGCTATCATCAGCATTTCTTTGATGTGGTGGGCTTATAACTATACCCATGCAGCTGGGTATCAGGGGAATCCCGATACTTGGAAGACAATGGTATTTACTACGCTGTGTATTGCCCAAATGGGTCATGCCATAGCCATTCGTTCCAATAACCGGCTAACCATTGAAATGAATCCCTTCTCGAATATCTTTGTATTGGCGGCTGTTGTTGTAACAACAATTTTGCAGCTGATGCTAGTTTACGTTCCACCTCTGAGAAATTTCTTTGGCACTCACTGGCTAAGTCCAACGGAGTTGGGGGTTTGTATCGGCTTCAGTGCCTTGATGTTTGTTTGGGTGGAATTGGAGAAGCTATTTTTGCGGTTTATGGGCAAGAAGGCTGTGTGATGGGGTATTGGGTATTGGGGAAAGAGAAAGGGGGAAAGGGTAAGGGGTAAGGGGGAAAAGGAAAAACCATCCCTTTCCCCTTTCCCCTTTAACCCTTCGGGTGACGCTCCTACATCGCTAACGCCAGTTGCTTGGGTCGGGCTAACCCTCCCGCAGCACTGGTCTCACCTTTTTCCCTTCTTAAGAGTCCCTAGTCCCCAGTCCCCAGTACCCAATCTCCACTATGTACCTCAAAACTCTACACCTGAGACAGTTTCGCAATTACCAAGAGCAAAAGGTTGAGTTCGCTGCTGCCAAAACAATTTTGGTAGGTAATAACGCTCAGGGAAAGTCTAACTTGTTGGAGGCGGTAGAGTTGCTGGCAACATTGCGATCGCACCGGATGGCACGCGATCGCGATTTAGTCAAAGAAGGGGAAGCCATAGCCCAAGTTAATGCCACTCTTGAACGGCAAATGGGTGTTAGTGAACTGACATTAACTCTCCGCCGCAATGGTCGCCGTAGCGTTGCAATTAATGGCGAATCTGTACGCCGTCAAATGGATTTTCTTGGCGTTCTCAATGCAGTACAGTTTTCCAGCCTGGATTTAGATTTGGTACGCGGTGGCCCGGAAGGTCGCCGCAACTGGTTAGATACTCTCTTAATTCAACTAGAACCAGTTTATGCTTACATTTTGCAGCAATATAACCAGGTATTGCGGCAGCGCAATGCTTTTTTAAAAAAAACTCAAGACTCAGCACCCAGCACTCAGCACTCCGAACAATTAGCCGTGTGGGATGCACAGTTAGCTACCACAGGAACACGAGTCATTAGACGACGCGATCGCGCCATCCGGCGATTAGCTCCCATCGCTACTGCTTGGCACGCCAGTATCAGTGGTAGTACAGAAGTTTTGCAAATCAAGTACACGCCCAGCATTCCTTTAGAGGATAATCATCCAGAAGAAGTACAGCAAGCTTTTTTAGAAAAAATCCAGCAACGAGCTGTTGCCGAGCTTCACCAAGGTACTACTCTTGTTGGCCCCCATCGCGACGAAGTCGAATTAACTATTAACCAGACACCTGCACGTCAATACGGTTCTCAAGGTCAGCAAAGAACGCTGGTTCTAGCCTTAAAATTAGCAGAATTACAACTAATTGAAGAAGTCGTCAAAGAGCCACCACTGCTATTACTTGATGATGTTCTCGCCGAACTAGATCCATCCCGCCAAAATCAATTGCTTGATGCTATCCAAGACCGCTTTCAAACCCTGATTACTACCACTCATTTAAGTTCTTTTGATTCGCAGTGGTTAAATTCCTCACAAATTCTTTTTGTGAAGGCAGGAGAAATATCACTAAAGTAGTCATTAATTAATCACCAATTACAAATAATAAAAAGAGAAGCCGACGCACCCTGCGGGATCTCGCTACAGACTTCTCTGTTATTCGTTTATAAGATTGACTATTGACGTTTTTCTAATCTTTTAAAAACGTTGAGAACCAAAAAAGTTAGCACAGCACCAATTAATCCTAACTGCCACAAACCACACCCAGCAGCTATTCCCAAAGCAGCTGAAACCCAAATAGCCGCGGCTGAGGTCAGTCCTTTAACTTCAAGTTGATGTGATTGTTGAGAAGAATGGCTTACAATTTCTCCAGCACCAAGAAATCCCACGCCAGCGGCAATACCCTGTATCACACGACTTAGAGCATCAGGACTAGATTGCAATCCATCTATTTGCAAAGGTATAACGGTAAAAACGGCTGAACCAAGACTTACTAGGATATGAGTTCTCAATCCAGCTGGTTTACGCCTAGCTTCGCGCTCTAAACCGATAATTGCTCCGATAAGCAACGCAATGCACAGCCTAAAACTAATATTTAGCCAATCATTACTTGAAAGGTAGAAAGTACTTGACAATGCTTGATTTAAATATAGGTATTAATATCTTAAGTTAAATAGGAATCTATTTCAATAAATACTGTAAAAATATTCCTTCCGTTTATGGAGTTTACTAAAACAATCTATATCTCTTTTGGATTAATCCCATTGGAAAATACTTTTTAAAGTATCAATCAACCTCCTCTATTTGTTCAATTTTTCTAGCGAAGGCGTTATTTTTGCCAAGAAATATTTAAGTAATCAGTTATGCCAAAAGTCTTTTAATGCTTAGATAGCAAGAGTTTTAACTTTATTGAAAGGTTTTTTAGTTATTTAAAATGATTAACCGAGAATATTTTACCTCAAATGGTTAACTTTAATCATACACTCAATAGTTAAATACGATATTGCTATGTACAACTTGCTCGAACAACTAAACCACTCATAACAGGGAAGGAGGTGAATGAAGTAAAAAATTGGTTGATAAAGGAGTTAAATGACAGTGAGACATCATTTAACTAGCAATTAATCACTAATTAAGTTGGCACAATTAAACGTAAATGTTGGAAACTCGTCCTAGTAAGTAGTCAGTGGATTTATGGCTGACAATTTACCAGGAGGCAATGGCTGTGGCTACAAACTGACAACTGACAACTAACAAATTGAGTGGACAAACTTTATTGGCTTGACCAAATTAAACTACAAGACCGCGCCGAAGTCGGTGACAAAGCATTTTACTTGAGCAGAGTGATGCAGCGTGGCTATCCGGTAGTGCGTGGTTTTGTAGTTTCAGCAGAAATTTTGCGACAATTTCTCGAAAATCTCAACAGTTCCGAGTCATTAATTGCTGACTTACCTTATTCTTCGTTGCACTTGGATGTAGCCAATTGGCGTCAACTTCAGCAGGTGGCTGGTCGCTTGCGTCAGGAAATTATCACTGCGAATGTGCCACCACAGTGGGTAAGTGCAATTTTCAAAGCGGCTAGAGAATGGCCTACTGGCTGTTTGATTTTTCGACCCACTCTGGCTGTATCAACAACTACCCAGGTTAAGGCGAATGTATCTGGGTTGTTGGAGTCAGTATTTTGTCATTGTGATCACGAAGATATTGCCCTTGCATTAAAGCGTACTTGGAGCCAGCTATTTCGTGCCAGAAGTCTCCTATATTGGCAGAGGACAGGAATTAATTTGCAACAAATTAATTTAGCGGTGTTGGTACAACCTGTTGAAAATGCGATCGCCAGTGGCGTATTTAACGCTAACTCCTCTGGATGGGAAATTAAAGCTACTTGGGGATTAGGAATTGCGATCGCCCACGGCGAAGTATTACCAGATGTCTACTATATTCAAAAGGAAACTGGGGTTGTACTAGAGCAACATCTAGGCAATAAAATGCTAGCTTATCGTGTTGATAATGAGACACCACTAACTGTTTCGCAGCACGTACAGAAGTCAGTGTTAACACCAGATCACACTTGTCTAGTTGCCTACCTACTTGAAGAATTCCAACAAAAACAATACGCTTTACAAGAAGAATACTTGCAACAAGTAATTGCTCTGGGGAATCAATTAGCGAGTGAGCTAGGTAAAGAGTTTACCATTAAGTGGACTATCGCTCAGGAAACCCCAAATACCAAGCTTTACATTACACAAGTTCTTGCTCCCCAATCTGTAATTCCCAATATGCACTTCATCAAGGGATTAGGAGCGGCAGGAGGACGTATTATGGCGACTGCCCATGTGATAATCAATTCACAAAAAAAACCAGAACAACTACCCAAGGGAGTAATTTTAATAATACCAACTATTACACCTGATTGGCTACCGTTACTTCAACAAGTTGCTGGTATTATTACCGAACAAGGAGGATTAACCAGTCACGCTGCGATTCTGGCCAGAGAATTGGGCCTTGTAGCAGTAGTGAGCGCGACATCTGCCACAACTCTAATTAAAACTGGCGAACGACTACTAGTAGATGGCGACAGGGGAGAAGTTTATCGGATTAGAGGAGACGGAAATGGGGAAATGGGAAGAGGGGGACAGAGGGAGAAGGGGAGAAGGGGAGAAGGGGAGAAGGAAAGAGGGGAAGAAAATTTTCTTTTCCCTTATTCCCCCGCTCCTCCATCTCTCCATCCGATTACTCCTTACTCATCCATGAATGCTACACAATTGCTGGTTAATTTGAGCCAGTCCAACTTGATAGAGCAAGTGCAAAACTTGCCTGTAGATGGGGTAGGATTGTTGCGTTCAGAGTTGATGATATTAACCATATTAGAGGGGCAACATCCCAATAGTTGGGTTTTAAGCGGGCGTCAGATAGAATTATTAGAACGCTGGTCGGAGCAGATTATGCAGTTTGCTCGTGCTTTTGCACCAAGACCTGTTTTTTATCGTTCTTTAGATTGGCGATCGCAGGATTTACCATCATTGAGTGATGATATGCAATTTTCACCGCAGTCAATGTTGGGTGAACGTGGCACTTTTAGCTATTTACGAAATCCCGCAGTGTTTGAGTTGGAATTGAAGGCTTTAGCGACTGTACAGCAAGCTGGCTACAGCAATATCCATTTACTATTGCCTTTTGTTCGGACTGTGGAAGAGTTTGTCTTTTGTCGCCGCAAAGTTGAGCAAGCAGGGTTAAACGAAGTGTCCCAGTTTCAACTGTGGATGATGGCAGAAGTGCCCAGCGTACTATTTTTACTCCCAGAATATGTCAAAGCAGGTGTAGCCGGGATTTCCATTGGGACAAATGACCTGACACAATTATTGCTGGGAGTGGATCGGGAGCATGGACAACTAGCAAAAGTATTTGATGAACGTCAGCCGGCGGTAATGGGTGCGATCGCCCAACTCATCCAAATGGCCCAAAGTGCGGGTATACCTTGTTCAATCTGCGGTCAAGCACCAGCCATCTATCCAGAAATCATTGATAAGTTGGTGCAATGGGGCATTACTTCTATTTCTGTTGAACCGGAAGCAGTGGCGCGAACATATCAGGCGATCGCTCGTGCTGAAAAACGCCTGATTTTAGAAGTGGCGCGACGTGAATTGGGAGAGGGGAAGTGGAAGAGTGGAAGATTAAAGGAGTAATTTGGAATTTTACTTAATATATCCAGTTTCGCGTAAAAATTTACGTAAATCAGCAAAGTACTTAGTGCGATCTCGTCCTTTATAAGCTTGCTGTACACGTTGCCAACCATCCTGTCCTTGACCCAGCATATATTTATTTGCCAAGTAAGGAGCTAAAAAGCCTTTGCCGTCATCACCTTGCTTCCGCGCTTCTAACCCACATTCCGTAGGTCTATCAGTTGAGAAGATAATATTTTCTGCAAGGCGCACCAAGAAACTGTAGAATCCATAGTCGTTCATCAGTAAGATTGGCAATGTGCTTCAA
>NZ_JACXXN010000030.1 GCF_014904695.1 Nostoc sp. MG11
TAATCTCAGTTGCACTCGACTTAATAAATCCTCAACATTTAAGAAACTGGTTTGCCAGTTGCTGCTACTGTACCTCATAACAGCCGTAAATGCTGTATGCACGCCTTTGGAGAATATTGGATACAGTACACTGGCAAGGTAGGCTACGGTGCAATGATGGACATGGGTGGTGATACATTTCCCGAATTCTTAGAAAATTTGGATGAGCTTCATACTCGTCTTAGTATCAATTTTCCAAAATATGATCCGCCTTCGTTTGAGTGTACTGAAACAGAAGAAAATTCTTTAGAATTACACTACCGTTCTAGTCGTCATGGGCTAACTGCAATGGTTGTCGGTTTGCTCAAAGGTTTGGGGACAAGGTTCAACACAGAAGTTAATATTGTCCAAACTCAAAATCGGGAAGAGGGAGCGGAGCATGATGCTTTTTTGATTGAGTATAAACTTAACTGACTATGTTATGATTTCTCCTCAGTTCAGTCTTCCACCACAGTTGTTCGCAAAAGCCTTTCCATTTCATATTGTGTTCAATCGTGAAAGGAAGATTGTACAAGTGGGAGAGGTTTTGCAACGTATTCATCCAGACCCTTTAATAGGCAGTTTAATTGAGCAAAACTTTCAGATTATACGTCCAAAGATTCAGGTTGATTTTATAGCGATCGCCAAACGGCTTAGCTCTTTATTTATGTTTGAATCTTTGCATAATAAGATGATTCTTAAAGGGCAAATGATGTATGTTCCTGAGCGGGAAATTATGGTTTTTCTCTGCTCTGTTTGGGGAAATAATACAGATACTCTAGCTAACTCTAATTTGAAGCTGAAAGACTTTGCAATTCATGACCAGACTGTTGACTTATTTTTTTTGCTACAAGCTAAAGACATAGCTTTGGAGGATATTCAGAAATTAACAGATGAACTTACCCAGCGACAAGCACAGCTAGAAAACGCGCTACAAATTCAAGAATATTTGGCTAAGACTGCCGAAACACAAGCACAAAAGCTAAAAAATACTCTCAAGGAGTTGCAACAGACACAATCGCAACTAATTCAAACTGAAAAAATGTCTAGTCTGGGTCAATTAGTTGCTGGTGTTGCCCACGAAATTAATAACCCAGTAAACTTTATTTATGGCAACCTCAAATATATTAATGAATACACTCAGTATTTACTAAGTTTAATCCAGATATACCAGCAGTTTTATCCTCAACCTCACCCGCAAATTGAAGCTTTACTTAAAAAAAACGACCTAGACTTTATCATAGAAGACCTACCAAAAACCTTATCTTCTTTAGAAGTCGGCGCTAAACGTATTCGTGAGATTGTCCTCAATTTACGGAACTTCTCGCGGCTTGACCAAGCTGGGATGAAACCTGCTGATATTCATGAAGGTATCGATAATACACTATTGATTTTGCAACATCGTCTAGAAGATAAATCTGGTTTTCAGCCAATTAAAATTATCAAAGAATATGGCGATTTACCTCTTGTAGAATGTTATGCAGGACAAATAAATCAGGTGTTTATGAATATTTTAAGTAATGCGATTGATGCTATGCACTACCAGGAAAAAGTCTATGCAAAACAAGGAATTGCAAAGCAATATAGTAGCATTACCATCCAAACTCACTTAGAAAATCAACAGCACGTAATTATCATTATTAAAGATAATGGTTCAGGGATGACAGAAAACGTTAAGCAAAAAATATTTGACCCTTTTTTCACAACTAAACCTGTAGGACAAGGCACTGGTTTAGGATTATCAATCAGCTATCAAATCGTTGTAGATAAGCATCACGGGAAAATAGAGTGTATTTCGGAAGTTGGAAAAGGAACAGAATTCTGGATTGAAATTCCAGTTAGGCAAAAAGCTGCTTAGTCAACTCCAGCTTTGAACAAGAAGTTATAGGATAGAGATCCAGTATCAATTCTTGATTTCCTATGTCTGCTACGCCTCTTGTATCTCAGGTTGACTCACACAACCCAGAAAAATCAGAACTAATTCCTCTACTAGGTGCTTCGGTTGTGGAGTTAAGCGCTTGGGTACAGCAGCAGGGACAACCTGCTTACAGAGGAAAGCAACTGCATGAATGGATCTATCAGAAGGGGGCGCGATCGCTATCTGATATTTCTGTCTTCCCCAAACAATGGCGTGCAGAAGTTGCAGAAATCCCTATTGGGCGCTCAACCATACACCACCGTGCTGTTGCACCCGATGGCACAATAAAATATCTTCTAGAACTCGCAGATAGTCAAATTATTGAAACTGTTGGTATTCCCACCTTTGGAGAAGGGGGAAAAGGCCCAAAATCCCGGCTGACAGTTTGCGTCTCTACTCAAGTGGGTTGTCCAATGGCGTGTGATTTCTGCGCTACTGGTAAAGGAGGCTACAAGCGCAATTTGGCAGTACATGAAATTGTAGATCAGGTGTTGACTGTACAAGAAGATTTTCAGCAACGGGTTAGCAACGTGGTGTTTATGGGACTGGGTGAACCGTTGTTGAATACTGAGAATGTACTAGCAGCCCTGAAATCTCTAAATCAAGATGTCGGTATAGGAGCGCGATCGCTTACTGTCTCAACAGTTGGTATTCGCGATCGCATTCGTCAGTTTGCTCAACACCATTTGCAAGTCACTCTTGCTGTTAGTCTCCACGCACCTAACCAAGCGCTGCGAGAAAAACTCATCCCCAGCGCCCGCGCCTATCCTTTAGAAGATTTGCTGACTGAGTGCCGCGAATATGTGGAAATTACTGGACGCCGGGTTACTTTTGAATATATTCTTCTCGCTGGTGTCAACGATTTGCCAGAACATGCATTACAACTGGCAAAATGTTTGAGAGGATTCCAAAGTCATGTGAATTTGATTCCCTACAATCCTATTGAAGAAGTAGATTACAAACGTCCTAACCGCGATCACATTCAAGCTTTTGTCAACATTCTTAAGCAACAACAAATTGCTGTTAGCGTTCGCTACTCTCGTGGTTTAGAAGCTGATGCTGCTTGTGGACAACTGAGAGCCAGTAAGAATTAACTGTGTAAGCGAAAGTTATAGAAAACAGTGACTAGGATTTGAGCGATCGCTCAAACTAATCTATAACAATTAAGGAGAAAACTGCATTATGAATGGCTCATTTATATCTAAGTCAGGGCTACTATTGATCATTCTTACAACAGTTTTGCCAATTAATTCTCCTGCCTATGGACAAATAATTGAGACGAATCCTCAAAGGCAAACCTCATTTCAAGAAAGAGTCAGACAACAACAAGAAGAACGAGATCAGCAAATGCAAGAGCAAGTTCAGAAAACATGGCTACAGTTATATATTCAAGAACCACAACAACAGCAAGAGCAACTAAGATTACAACAACAAGAATTTGGCCAACAACGCCAACAAATGAGGCAACAGCAACAATTTAGACAGCAACAGCAACAAATGAGACAACAGCAGCAAGAATTTAGCCGACAGCAACAATTGAGATTACAACAGCAGGAAGTGAGACGGCAACAAGAATTTAGACGACAGCAAGAATTTAGCCGACAGCAACAATTGAGACTACAGCAACAATTTAGACGACAGCAAGAAAATCTGTGAAGTATTCAGAGTTCCTGATGAGGAGCGATCTCTGTAAAACTTTATCTGGCTTGTTGAAGGACTTACACGGCTCTACGGTATCTTTTCAATATCAAATTTCGTTATGAATGTTGTCGATGATACAGTAGACCTGAATAATTTTATTGCTTTTTCTCCCCTCTGCCCAATTAGGTATGAGGGGATTTTATATTGCGATCGCTGTATCTCTTCTAAAGAGTAACTTGAGTTAAATACTTGCCAATATATCGTCTATCTGTAGATAGATATTACTATTTGAAAAAGCAGCGTCAATTATCTATATAATTCAAATTTATATATATATTCAGGAATATTTTAGGGATGCGTCGACATGATGATTTATACCCTCAAATATGATTGAGTGTTGATCCTACGCCTTTTTGAGATTTTTTATTTGAATTCGCCAACAGTTTCTACAATACAGATTCACCCCAATTCCTGGAAAAAGTCTTGCTCTATGAGGCAAATAATTGTATTGTTAAAGGTGGTTTTCTCAAAAGCGCTAACCAAACAAAATTTTATGGTTTTAGCCTTGCATCATATTATGTTGCTAAAAATGCTTAATTGAGAATAATCCAAACGTTAATAAAGTGGGGTTAATGCTTATTTTTTTTAGTTATAATAAACCAGAAGTATTGGGTAAGCTTATACTTTTGCTTTATCAATAACCCCAATCAAGTTTTATCTATAGTCAATGATTGCTTAACAGAATCTTGAGGCAACAAGATAGCTTTTGGCTGAAGACCTAAAGCTAACTTATTGTCATAAATCAAACTGTTTGTATATAAGGTAAGTAAACTTCAACTACTAACATCTGTATTAAAATATTACATATTTATTTAAGTGAGGAGGGTGATGAATATTTATATTTACTTACCGCAATTTCCAGCATTTGGAGACAAAATCACCGATGGAATGACAAAGGCTATACACGGTTTGTCTTCAGGGCTTGCATCTCATGGGGTTCAAGTTACAATATTGTGCGAAGGTAAAGAAGACAATTTTTTTAAGTCAAATACTGGTTACGCAATTAAGTGTTTTGCTCAAAAAAATAAGTCGCACAAATTTGAAGTTCCATCCGGTTTAAAGCAGTATATCTCTCAAGAAACAAAAGATTCTATTGTAATTATTAATGGAATATTTTATTTTAAAAGTTATCTATTATCACGTTTGTGTAAAAAAAATGCTATTCCATATATAATTGCACCCCACGATCCTTATCATCCATCTATTTTTAGTAAAAATGCTCATCTTAAATGGTCTTATTGGTATCTCATAGAAAAACGTCTATTGCAACAAGCAAATGCTATCCAAGTTTTAGATATTCGCCATGCTAAATGGTTGGAACGTTTAAATATTCATACCCCAGCTATAGAGGCCCCCAATGGCTTCTCACCCGATGATGTACACTCTGAATCTTTGCTAAGTTGGACAGAGATAGGAATTCCTAAACTTTTATTTTTGGGACGGATAGATTCCCATAATAAAGGTTTGGATATTTTAATTGATGGATTTAAGGAAGTACTAGAAACGATAGATGCTAGACTTTTTATTCAAGGCCCTGATTGGGGAGATAAAAATAAATTACAAAAGAGGGCTGCTCAACTTTCTATATTAGAAAAAGTTTCTTTTATTGAGCCTAACTATAATCAATCTTCTTCATCAATAATTGCTGAATACGATATTTTCTGTCTAGCCTCACGTTTTGAAGGATTTAGCTTAGCTGCTCTAGAAGCAATGCTAGCAGGTCGAGTATTGTTAGTTTCAGAAGTTGCTGGCATTGCACACTATGTTCAAGCAAGTGGTTGTGGGGTTGTGGTCAAGCCAGATGTATTATCAATCAAAGAAGGATTAGTAAAATTATTGAAATCTCGTGCAGATTGGAAAGAAATGGGATTGCGTGGACGGCGTTATGCACTTGAGCATCTGCAATGGAATCAAATAGCACGCAATGCTTTAGAAGATTATAAAACGCTTATTAAATAAAATTTAAATGTTACTAAAGTTAGAAAAAATAAAATTCACCTAATGAACAACTTTTTAATTGCCCTCTTAGTAGCTTTACTCCCATCTAAACTAAAAATATTAGTTTTAAAACTAATGGGTCATGAAATTGGTAAAAATGTTTATATTGGTTTGTCAATCTTAAACATTAAAAAAATTACTCTAAAAGATAATGTAAAAATCCAAAGCTTTAACTATTTTAAAAACCTCTCCCATCTAACTATGATGGAAAAATCTGCTATTTCTGGATGGGGGAATTGGTTTACTGCATCCAAACTAAACTATCAAGATAATGAAGACTTTGGATGTCTGACAATTGGTGAATGTAGCAGTATAACAGGTAGACATTATTTTGATGTTCCAGGACAAATAATTATAGGTAAAGCTACTTTAATAGGTGGTTATAATTCAACATTTTATACACATACCATCACCGCAGATATTGATGTTACTAATATTAATAAGTCAATTATTATTGGTGATAGGTGTTATATCGGTAGTCATTGTATGTTCTTACCAGGTACAGCCATAGGCTCATTTACATTTGTTGGCGCTGGTTCTGTTGTTACAAAGAACTTTATGGATAAGAATTATATTTTATTAGCAGGAAATCCAGCTATGGTTAAAAAAGTCTATCCTAAAGAATCCAAATTTTTTCTAGATTACTTTAGTAAATATGGATTTAAGCTAGCTGATTATGCTTATGAAGATACAAAAAAAGCTGAGATTGAAACTAGAATATAAAACCATCTGGAGTTTAATCGCCAGTTTACCTTAAGTCTACGATTTCAGCAGTAGATAATAATTCAAAATGTAAATAATCAAAAAATAGCTAACACAGGTGTGCTTGCAATCCTTAATGGACTGTAGAAAGCTATAGTTTTCAAGTTGTGCAATGTACTAGATGAGAATGCAAAATGAATGAGCCAGTAATACATTCTACGCCTACTGTATCAGTAATGATGCTTGCTTATAATGTGAAAAAATATATTAATGATGCTATTGAGAGCGTACTAAATCAGACTTTTTCTGATTGGGAACTCATCATTATAGATGACGGTAGTACTGATGGAACTACCGAATTAATCGCTCAGTATGCAGCAAAAGATTCACGAATTAAAGTCTATTATCAAGAACATGGAGGTCGGGGTAAAGCACGTAATAAGTGCTTAGAATATTCTCGCGGTAAGTATATTGCTGTATGCGATAGTGATGATATTTCTTATCCTGAACGTTTTGAGAAGCAAGTTAATTTTTTAGATAACAATTTAGATATTGGCGCTGTCGGTTCTCAATCATGCTCTTTTTGTGAAGAAGCAATTTTTGATCCAGCTAAAATTATCTTTTGGCCTACCAATCCAAATAAAGTGTACCAAGGCTTTAAACAAGGCAAAATGAAAATAGCAAATTGTGCTGCAATGATCAGGACATCTCTATTTAAAGAATACGGTGGTTATTGTGAGGAATTACATCGAGCGCAAGACTATGAATTTTTCAGCAGAATAACTCAAAAAGGTATTGGTCTGACAAATTTACCAGAGGTGCTAGTTTTTTACAGACAATCCAACTTTATTCAGAATTTTCAGTACTTTAAAGAAAATGCAATATATACCGATTATGCTAATTATCGGTTATCTGGAGGTACTAAAAGTTTTAATGAATTTAACCGTAGAGTAATTAGTAAACTACGTCAAAACTATCTGATATTGAATTATTGGCGATTTTTGATAATTATGAAGGTTAAAAAGCTTAAGCTTTACCGTAACCTTTACGCAAATATGAGTTGAAACTAGCTCGATACTCAATATTAAGCTTGGTGAATTTCTCCTAGTAGTACTTCTTGGGATGCACCAGTGGCAGTAGGTAAGTTACCAGGAATGTCTAAATTTCGCCAGTAAGCTAAAACAGCGAAGGCGATCGCTTCTTTAAAATCTGCATTCAAACCAACTTCATCTGTAGTCAAAACTGGTATTGATGGCAACAATAACTGTAATCTTTGTTTTAAATAAAGATTGCGACTACCACCACCACATAATAATACTCGCTGTGGCATTTGTGGTAAAAAAGTTTGGTAACTGTGAGCAATTGAAGCAGCTGTAAGTTCCGTAAGAGTTGCCAGCATGTCGGCGGGACTGAGTTGATATGCTTCGGCATCTTGTAAACATTGATGCAGGTAAGCTACGCCGAATAACTCGCGCCCAGTAGATTTGGGCGGCGGGAGATGAAAGTAATCTTGGCTAAGCCATTGCTCTACCAATGGATAGCAAGGAGTGCCACTAGCTGCCCAATCGCCGTTTTCATCGTAAGTTTTAACACCAGCGCTTAAATGCTCCACAGCCAAATCTAAAAGACTATTTCCTGGGCCGGTATCCCAAGCGCGAATTTTTTCCAGCCAGTCGCCATTTTGTCGAGGAGGAATATACGCAACATTCCCAATACCGCCAATGTTTTGAATACAACGCCCCTCCTCAAGATGGCTGAGCAAAAAGGCATCTATTCTCGGTACAAGAGGCGCACCGTGACCACCAATGGCGATATCAGCAGCACGAAAATTACTTACAGTAGTAATTCTCGTCAAATGAGCAATCAATTCACCACGCCCTAATTGCAAGCTGTAACCCAAAGGAGTGCTGAGTAAAGAGTGAGAAGTTAAAATTTCTCCCCCTCTTCCCCCCGGTGGGCGATGATAAACAGTTTGACCGTGAGAACCGATTAGAGTAGCTGGCTGATGATCAATTTGGATATTTTGGGCGGCTTGAGCAAAGGTAAAGGCGATCGCATCATCTATTTCTGCTAATTCTGCCATTGAAATGGCTTCCCCAGCACAAACTGCTAAGATTTTGGCTCTAAGTTCGGCGGGGTAAGGATATGTAGTTCCAGCTACCAACTCAATTTTTAAATCAAAATCTGTACCGGAAATATCTACTAAAGCAGCATCTATGCCATCTACAGATGTGCCACTAATTAAACCGATAACGCGAGTTGGAACAGCAGCTTGTAGAGTCGGTTGCATGGATATACATTCTGATATTGATTGTCAGAGATAGTTTAATTTATGCCGCTAGCAATGTCAAAAAACAAGCAATAATTTTCCCTAATATCGGCTAATTATATAGCGGTTCTCGTTTGCATTAAGTACATTTTTAAACCTCACCCCTAGCCCCTCTCCTTAGCAAGGAGAGGGGAGTGTTTGCGTTAGCAAATACGGGGTGAGGTTCAGACTGTATTGCACTGACGCGAGAACTGCTATAGATGAGAGTTCATCGCTTTGATGAGGATATTTTTTCGCTGGCGATGATATGCAAATCTATATTTTTGAGCAAACGTACCAATTTTTGAGTTAAAGACCCTTTGAGTAACATTTGCCAGCGAGAACGCTGACTTTCTCCAATCACAATCTGGGTGATCCGATATTTCTCTGCAACTTCGGCGATCGCATTAGCTACATTATTGCTGGCAACACGAATAAAAGTACCTTCAAATTCTTGACACAGCTTCTCACAAGTGTGAATGTGTAGGCTTTCTTCTTTGGTGAGAAAGCGCTCTGGATCAGCAACGAATAAAGTATAAAGTGGAGCATTCATGTAGTTAGCTAGCCTTGCACCCCGGCGTAATAGTTGCACTGAGTTGGGATAGGTAGATACGCACACCAAAACTCGCTCGTGAATATTACAAAATTGTCCGTTGGGGGTGGTGGCGATCGCATCTTCTTCTACGTTGTCTGCAACTTCCCGTAAAGCCAACTCTCGTAAAGCAATCAGGTTCCGGCGTTGGAAAAAGTTATCCAGGGATTGTTGGATTTTTTGCGGTGCGTAAATCTTGCCTTCTAGTAACCGTTCTTGCAGCGTTTCAGGTGTAACATCAATTACTACTACTTCATCCGCTTCATCCAATATGCGGTCTGGAACTCGCTCACGTACTACTACACCAGTAATTCTTGCTACTAAATCATTGAGACTTTCTAGATGCTGAATATTCATTGTGGAGTAGACATCAATGCCTGCTGCCAAAATTACTTCTACATCTTGGTAGCGTTTTTCTCGTAGAGAACCAGGGACATTGGTATGAGCGAGTTCATCGATTAAGGCTAATTGGGGCGATCGCTCTATAATTGCATCTGTATCCATATCCATCAGCGTCAACTCACCGCGAGGAAATTGCTTGCGGGGTAAAATCTCTAGTCCTTCTGCCTTTTCTGCTGTCTCTTTGCGTCCGTGGGTTTCCAAAAGCCCAATCACGACATCAACTCCTTCCTGTTTGAGTGCGTGTCCTTCTTCTAGCATCCGAAAGGTTTTGCCTACTCCAGGAGCCATACCGATAAATATTTTGTGTTTGCCTCGCCGTGATCGCGCCGGATAAAGAGAATAACTTGTTGAAGATGCAGTGCTAGCAGAACTAGTATTAATATGATTTGACATCTGACTTTTGCTAATTATATGCAATGAAAGTATTGCTAACTATATTAAATTGCCCTGAATAAGGTTATAGGTGGGCTGTAATTTTGTGTACTATAATTTCCTGATAAAATGCCGAGAGAAGCTGAATTTTTTTAATAGATAAATTGGAAACCTTGTCAGTGGCTCTTTTCGTTAAACTTGCTGAGGTCTTATGAGTTTGATTCTGCCCAAACGCACCCTATCCCGTCGTCATTTACTGCAAATATCTGGACTTTCTGGGTTAGGCTTGTTTCTAGGTGGATGTGGGACAAATTTGTTCTCAGATAATGTGAGACAAATATCTGAGCCACTAAACCAAAGTCTGGAAGCGCTCCTACAAACTCAAAAGCCCATACCTGAATTTTCTCTCAGTGCTATTGAGCCAGATAAGTTACTGGTTAATACGTTTGACTTCACCCCACAAATTGACCCAGCGCAGTTTTACCTAACGATTGATGGTGAGGTAAATAATTCGATGCGATTGAGTATGGCAGACATTCAAAAACTTCCCTTGACTTCGATGGTAATTCGCCATGTCTGTGTTGAAGGTTGGGCTGCGATCGTTCAATGGGGAGGTGTGCGATTACGAGACTTAGTGGCACTAGTACAGCCTAAATCAAGCGTCCGCTATGTCTACTTCAAATCTGCCGATGGCTACTACGAAAGCTGGGATATTGCCTCTGCCGTGCATCCTCAAACTCTCATGGCTTATCAGAAAAATGGGCAACCATTATCAGTTGATAATGGTGCGCCCATACGCCTAGCATCCCCCATTAAACTGGGCTACAAGCAAAGTAAGTGGGTAACTCAGATTACACTAACCAGCAATTTACTGCCTACTAAAGGTTACTGGGAGGATCAGGGGTATGAATGGTTTGCAGGACTGTAGAGACGTTGCAATGCAACGTCTATTTCTATTCACATTTTATTGATTCTGTTTACTATTAATTTCTTGCAGGTCAAGCGCATAATTCAAGCGGAGAACATTGACTCCCGGCTCGCCAAAAATCCATAAAAATCTACCATCAGTATACTTATTAATTAAACGTAGGATCTCGTTTTCTTCTACTTCCCGCGCACGAGCAACTCGCGGCAACTGCTCTTGTGCTGCTCTTAATGAAATATGAGGGTCTAAGCCAGATCCAGAAGTATAAATTAAATCAGCGATCGGTTGAATATTTTCTTCTCGTAATTGATTAGCCTGCTTTACAACTCGATCCAGTAGTTCTGGATTACTAGCAGCGAGGTTACTAGCGCCAGAGATACCAGTTGGCCTGGCTCTTTTTCCTTGGCTATATCTAACAGTACTGGGACGAGGATGGAAATATCGTTCGGATGTGAACACCTGACCAATCAAAACTGAACCAATTGGTTCATTTTTTAAATTCGGCATGATACTGCCGTTTGCTTGAAATGGAAAGAAAACTTGACCCACTACAAGGATTACGAGAGGATAGATGATTGCAGTCAGCAACCAAAGTACCAAAGTTATGCAAATTGCTCTAATAGTTTCCCTAATAATAGACATAAAAAGTTTCCACTTGTTCTTAGAATTTTATATTTAATTTTTAATTATTTTAGAAGCGTTCTGGTTGAAAAACGACGACAAACAAGTAAATTATGAGTGCCAGCGCCACAAACCCCAAGATGCCAATTGCCCAGGCGGAACGTTGTTCTAGGGTGTTATTAGCAGCATAAACAACTGGGGGAACTACCACATTCAAACACAGCAAGATAAAAACAGCGAGTGGCAAATGTTGTTTACGTCTTTGCGACCTAACCAAGGAAATCGTCTGCATCACATTTATTAGTAAAAACTCGCCTAATAAATTAACTTGTCTCATAACTCTCTTTGTTCTTTGCATTCTTGCTATCTTGGCAGTTAATTTATGAGAAAAATCTGAGCAGCGAAAGCCACTACTCAGAAGTTCGGCTAATTTTGAATTGCTTAAGCCAACCCCATAACTGTGATTAGCATATCTATTAACTTTATGGCAATGAACGGTGCAATCACTCCACCTAAACCATAAATCAAGATATTGCGTTGTAAGAGTTGATTAGCTGTTAGGGGTCTAAACTGCACACCTTTCAAAGCCAAGGGAATCAAAGCTGGAATAATCAAAGCATTATAAATCAGTGCCGATAGTACGGCAGACTTAACACGGGTCAAATTCATAATATTTAGGCTTTGCAGGTTAGCAGCGGCAAACACCACTGGAATAATTGCAAAGTATTTAGCAATATCATTGGCGATGGAAAATGTAGTCAATGCTCCGCGAGTAATCAGCAATTGTTTGCCAATGCTAACAATATCGATCAGCTTTGTGGGATCAGAGTCCAAATCCACCATATTGGCGGCTTCTTTTGCTGCTTGAGTTCCCGTATTCATAGCTACGCCGACATTAGCTTGGGCTAACGCTGGAGCATCGTTAGTCCCGTCCCCTGTCATGGCAACTAGTTTACCTGCTGTTTGTTCTCTTTGAATGACGCTGATTTTGTCTTCTGGTGTCGCTTCGGCAATGAAGTCATCTACCCCAGCTTCCTTGGCAATGACAGAAGCAGTAATCCGGTTGTCTCCAGTCAGCATGATGGTACGCACTCCCATCCGTCGCAGTTGCTCGAAGCGATCGCGGATACCAGGTTTCACAATATCTTTAAGATAAATCACTCCGTAGATTTCGTTATTTAGGCATACTGCTAGGGGTGTACCTCCCAGTTGGGAAACTCGTTCGTAAGTGGCATCCAGTTCCGGGGTGTCGCGTCCATTGTGGGAACGTACAAACCCTTTAATGGCTCCTACTGCTCCTTTGCGTGCTTCATGTCCACCTGGTAAGTTAGTGCCACTCATGCGTGTTTTGGCAGAAAAATTAACTCCTTCTGCTTGGTTGGGGTCGAAATCAAACTTAGCACCTAACTTTTCTGCCAATCGAACAATAGATTTCCCTTCTGGTGTATCGTCAAACACACTAGCTGCCCAAGCTACATTCGCAATTTCTTCCATTGAGTGACCGTTGATCGGGATAAATTCCTCAGCCAAACGGTTGCCAAGAGTAATCGTACCTGTCTTATCGAGAACTAGAGTGTTGACATCGCCACAGGCTTCGACTGCTCGTCCAGAAGTGGCAATAACGTTAAATTGGGCAACTCTATCCATACCAGCAATCCCAATAGAACTTAGTAATCCGCCAATAGTTGTAGGAATCAGCGCAACCAACAAGGCAATTAAAATTGGTACACTGACTGGACTGTTGACGTAATAAGCAAATGCGGGCAAGGTTACTATAACAAACAGAAACACTAAACTGAGAACTGCCAATAACACTGTTAGAGCGATTTCATTGGGTGTTTTGCTGCGTTCTGCTCCCTCCACCAAGGCAATCATCCGGTCGATAAACCCTTTGCCTGGGTCAGCTGTGATGCGGATAATTAATTCATCAGAGATAATCCGCGTCCCGCCAGTCACCGAACTAGCCACATCTGAGCCTGATTCTTTGAGAACTGGTGCAGATTCCCCGGTAACTGCCGATTCATCCACTGAGGCGACGCCCATAATTACCTCGCCATCAGCGGGAATGATATCACCAGCAACGATGTAAATGGTATCGCCTTGTTTGAGGCTGGTAGATGCGACTTCACTAATTAAGCCATCGGGGGCGAGTTTTTTAGCGATGCTTTCTAACTGCGTTGAGCGCAAAGTATCGGCTTGGGCTTTACCTCGCCCTTCAGCCACGGCTTCCGCAAAATTGGCAAACCAAACGGTGAAGAATAAAATCCCCGTTAACAAGCCGTTGAAAAGTTGCGGGTTCTTCTGCGAATCTGGGCCAAAGAGGTTGGGGTCAATGGTTACTGCTAGGGTGATAATTGTCCCAACCCAAACCAAAAACATCACTGGATTTTTGATTGCATACTTGGGATTAAGCTTGATAAAAGCATCCCTAATTGCTCTGAGATAAAGCCCTTTAGTATTTATCTTCGCCTTTTTGCGTGCTTGGCGGCGATCGCCAGGCCGGGAACTTGGGCGTCTAGCTTTAGAGGTAGTTGCCACCGTATTTATATAGTGAGGAGTGGAGGAGGGGGCAGGGGAGGCAGGGGAGGCAGGGGAGGCAGGGGGAGAAAATTCTACCTTCCCTTGTCTGTTTCATTACCTCTGTTTTTAATTGCCGGATGCTAACTTAAAACCCTCGGCTATGGGGCCTAAAGCCAGAACTGGAAAGAAAGTCAGCACTCCCAAAATCAGAGTTACTCCAGCCGTGACACCAGTAAATACCAGAGAATCGGTTTTCAGAGTACCTGGGGTTTCTGGTACTGCTTGTTTACGAGACATACTGTCAGCTAACAGCAGGATGGCAATAATCGGAATGTAGCGCCCTCCTAACAAGCCAACTAGAGTACTCAAGTTCCACCATAGAGTGTTATCCTTCAATCCCTCTAAGCCAGAGCCATTATTTGCCGCCGCTGAAGCATACTCATAAACTACTTGAGAAATGCCATGATAACCAGCGTTGCTAATTCCAGATAGGAAAATCGGATAAGCTAAGGCGATCGCACTGGGAATTAAAACTACAATTGGGTGAATCAGCAACACTACACTTGCAAGAACAATTTCCCGCTTTTCTATTTTCCGCCCTAAAAACTCTGGGGTGCGCCCCACCATTAGCCCAGTTAAAAACACGGTAAGAATTAAATAAATGAATAGGTAAGCCGTCCCAGTCCCTTGACCACCCCAGATAACCTGGATAAACAGGTTGAATAGAGTTGAAAATAGTCCTTGGGGCATCAAAGAATCGTGCATCCCGTTGACAGCACCACACATGGTGGCGGTTGTCATAACCGCCCACAATGCTGTTTGTGCCCAGCCAAAGCGGACTTCTTTGCCCTCCAAATTGGGCTGTTCTAATCCGAAGGTGGCATTAACGAGGGGATTACCTTGTAGTTCTCCTACAGCTGTCACCCCAATCAAAATTACAAAAATCACAAACACCATCCAGAAAAGCAACCAAGCTTGTTTGATGTTATTGGCAAACAAACCGTAGGTGTAAATCAAGGCAGCTGGAATCGAAATCATGGCAATGGTTTCTATTAAGTTAGAAGCGCCATTCGGATTTTCAAAGGGGTGAGCAGAGTTAACACCAAAAAAGCCACCGCCATTCTCGCCAAACATTTTGATCATCTCAAATGATGCCACTGGGCCTCTAGCAAGATACTGTGTCCCCCCATCTAAGGTTTTCACAACCAGAGTTCCAGCTAATGTTTGCGGTACACCTACTATAAGCAAGGCGATCGCCCCGATAATTGAAATTGGCAGCAATATCCGCGTGATTGCACGGGTAATATCTACGTAAAAGTTTCCTAGTCCTTTACCTGTCAACCCGCGAATAAAGGCAATTCCTACCGCTAACCCGGTAGCTGCTGAGGTGAACATCAAAAAACCTAAAGCCGCTACCTGGCTAAAATAGCTTAAGGTTGTCTCCCCAGAGTAGTGTTGCTGGTCGGTATTCGTCAGAAATGAAATGGTGGTGTGTAACAAAATGTACCAGATGGGCGCACCGAAACCATTGGGATTCCAGGGTAAGATTCTTTGAAAATATATCAGTAAATAAACTGATATACTCATAATTAGGTTAGTGTATAATACTGCGCGGATATACTGCCAACCCGTCATATCATCTTTCCTGCGTACACCCGCTACGACGTAGAGGCTGCGCTCTATCGGGTTCATCAACAGATCAAGCAGTGTTCTTTCTCCTAAGAAGACACGCGCCATGTATCTTCCTAATACTGGAGTGATTGCTATAACGATACATAACGTTAAGCCAATTTGTAAGAAACCTTGTCCCATGTATTTCGTTCTCAATTAAACTTAAGTGTTAACAAGCCAATTCTTAGAAATAACAGAATATCAAGATATTTTTTAAAATTTTTGTGAAGAATATTTAAATTTTAATCTTATTCATTTATTTGCCCAGTTATTATTATTTGTTTATACAATACATTCTTGATGTTTGCTACTTTCAAAGATAGAAATTTTAGAAAAAATTCTAATGCGCCTGATAATTATTTTTGTATAAAGTTACACTATTTTTTATACTTGCCTATAGCCGAAACTCAGGTTGGTAAAGAATTCTATTTATTTAATATTTTGTTTAAAAAGAATTTTGCGAGTTCAGATTTTTTGAGAAAATATTTAAATATTTTTATACTAAATTATCAGAAAAGTTAATGATACATGAGATATAGTTTAACGAGAAAAATATATATTGAAATAACTATATTTTAAGTCTTAAACAATATATATAAAGACATAAATGTGATGTGTACAGATAAATCAGAATTATGTCTGAATTAGATAGTTGTATGGATTGCCTGATTCTAATTTTTTAGAAAAAATGATGATATTAAGTCGATTATTGACTATTAAAGAGGCTCTAAATGAGCGTGGGAAAATATATTGGCTGATAGCGATCGCTTTTACTATAGTGATAGTGCTGGAATATTTGACACCGCCTGGGTATGTATTTGATCTTGCTAGATATAGGTTTACCAGGAATTGGCGGGATTGAGACTTGTAGCCAAATCAAACAGCAGCACCCAACTTTACTGATTCTAGTTTTAACGTCTCGTTCTGAAAAACCTCTGATTTCACGGTTAATTGCCGCTGGGGCACAAGGTTACTGCCTCAAAGGCATTCCATCTGAATCTTTGATATTGGCAGTGCGATCTGTAGCGGGTGGGATCAAACGGCAACAACAGAAATTAGAGCAGCTTTTGAAGGCAATTCCCCGGTAATGTTGTCCGCAAAAACTGATGAATCTCTAGAAAATCCTTTAACGAAGCGAGAGCAAGAAATTTTAGCACTGGTGGCAGTTGGCAAGAGCAATCAAGAAATTGCAGAGATTCTCTACATTGCTCCTGGTACAGTGCGAGTTCATGTCCATGCTATTTTGCAGAAGTTAGAGGTACGCGATCGCACCAAGCCGCAGTTTTAGCTATCCAAAAAGGATTGGTCGCACCAGAATTGTTAATCAATTAGTAGGTAGAGACACAAAATTTCGCGTTTTAAGTATAAATACAGTTATCTGCCAGAGTCGTCTTGTATAAAGTATTATAAGCTCAAAAGCTGTAGCTAAAATATAGCTTTAGTTTTTATAGAGTGTATTTGGTCATATAACGATTAAAAATATTGTAGTTTTCTCCCAATCAAGAAGGAGTTTTTTGCCAATTGATTTAGATATGGAAGCGAATTTTGAGTCATTCGCTTCCTCTTTATTGCTATGTGATAAACGCTATTAAGCTTAATGCTTAGAATCAACAAGTATTTTATTCAATCGATTTTATTAAAGGACAAGAATTATGATGCAAAAATCAGAAAATAATCACCCTGGAAATAATAATTCTGCCGTAAACGTACTAAAAGCAAACACAAATATTGTTTTTATAGACACAGCAGTTATCGATTACCAAAGTTTGATAGCTGGTATCATACCGAGCAGTGAAGTTGTTATCCTTGACAATACTCAAGATGCGATAACACAAATTACTGAGTTTTTAGCGGCACGTAAATCCAAGTCAGTTCAATCAGTTCACATTGTCTCCCACGGCAGTGAGGGAAGTTTGCAACTAGGCTCAACCAACGTCAACCTCACTAATCTGGATACTTACACAAATCAGTTACAAAAGTGGCGAAGTGCTTTAACTGATGATGCTGACATCCTACTTTATGGCTGTGATGTGGCAAGTGGTGAAGGCACAAAATTTGTACAGCAAATTAGCCAAATCACTGAGGCTGATGTTGCCGCTTCCACTGACAAAACAGGAAGTGCAGCTTTAGAGGGCGACTGGAATTTGGAGTTTAGCAGCGGTGAAATTGAAGCTTCCCTAGCATTTGAATCTCAAGTAATAGATGCTTACAACTATATTCTGCCTGCACCAGGAGGAGTTAGTTTTACTGGCAGCTACTCTCAAAACTTTGACTCATTAGCTAATTCAGGAACGCCTGTATGGGCTGATGATTCAACTATTGCGGGTTGGTATTCAACAAGAACAACTTACAACACTAATAATGGAAATTCAAACACAGGTGCATTGTACAGTTTTGGTTCAAATTCTTCGACTGAGCGGGCGCTTGGTTCAGTAGCTTCTGGTACTACAGGAACTATTTACTACGGGTTACGCTTTACAAACAACACAGGTTCACCGCTTACTACATTAAGAGTAAGCTACATAGGTGAACAGTGGCGTAATGGTGGTAACGCAACGCAGCAAAAGCTGAGCTTCAGCTATCAAACTGGGACAAGTTTGACAAGCTTGACTACAGGAGCATGGACACCTGCGACATCGCTAGATTTCACCGGGCCAATTGCAACTACAACCGCAGATGCCCAGAATGGAAATGCAGCAGAAAATCAAGTTGTAATATCATTCATAATTAATCTTGCCACGCCAATAAATGATGGTGAAGAGATTATATTACGCTGGGAAGACCCCAATGACACAGGTAACGATCATGGTTTAGCGATTGATAATGTTACAGTCATATCAAACAACATCTTTTTAGTAACCAACACAAATAATAGCGGTGCTGGCTCGTTAAGGGAAGCCATTATCAATGCCAATAACGCTTTAGGGGTTGATACAATCCTCTTTGATACAACTGGGATCTTTGGTGATGCTACCCCTGACATGATTACCCTCACTTCTGGGCAATTGAATGTTACTGAAGAAGTCATCATTCAAGGAACTGGGACGAATAAACTCACTATTAGTGGTAACAATGCTTCCCGTGTCTTTAATGCCAGCGCATCCCTCACAATTAATGATTTGAAGATTACAAGAGGTAATGCAGGTAGTAACTACGGCGGTGGCATCTATAGCAACAGCAGTGTCGCTCTCAGCAATACCATCATTTCCGGTAACTCGGCCAGTTTTGGCGGCGGCATTCTCACTTTTAGCAGTGTCAGCGTCAGCAATAGCACTTTTTCTGGCAACACCGCAACTCAGTCCGGTGGCGGTATTTACAGCGTCAGCAGTTCCACAGTAAGCAATAGCACCTTTTCTGGCAACTCAGCCACAAACAACGGCGGGGGCATATTGAGCCAAATCAATGCCACAATAGGCAATAGCACCTTTTCCGGCAACTCTGCGAATTATGGCGGTGGCATCTTCAGCGACAGCGGTGCAACAATAGTAAGCAATAGCACCTTTTCCGGCAACTCTGCAAACACTAGCGCTGGTGGTATCTATAGCAACAGCACTGTCACTGCCAGTAATAGCATCATTTCCGGTAACTCGGCTACATACGGAGGTGGTATTCTTGCTGTCAGCAGTACCACAGTGAACAATAGTACTGTTTCCACTAACTCGGCTACGTTCGGCGGCGGTATCTATGGTATTGCCAGTGTCAACACAAGCAATAGCACCATTTCCGGTAACACCACAACTCAGGATGGTGGCGGCATTTACAGCCCTAGCGGCATTATTTTAAACAGTACGATCACTAATAATACTGCTGACAGCGATAACAACACTACAGGTAACGGTGGCGGCATTTTCAACTCTGGTAGCGGCACTTTCAGCATCAGCAATAGCATCATTGCTGGCAACTTTGATAAAGGTAATGAAGCCTCTGATGTGTTTGGTCAAAACTTTACTGGTAATGCTTACAACCTGATTGGCAATACCAATGGTATATCGTCTAGCACTCTAGGCACAGGCACAGATATTATCAACTCCAACCCAGGACTCAAACCACTGGGAAATTACGGTGGTTCCACCCAAACTCACGCCCTAAATTTTAACAGCCCTGCCTTTAATGCTGGTGACCCCAATTACAATGGCAGCTTAACTATTGACCAGCGTGGCACAGGTTACAGTCGTATTCAAGATAGCAGAATTGATATTGGGGCATTTGAAAATGATTCGATTTATTACGTAATTTCTACTAACACCCCAACTTTATCTGAAGGTAATAGCGGCAGTCAAAGTGTTACATTTACCGTCAGCCGTAGCGGCAAGACTGGTGTGGCAAGTACCATAGATTATGCTTTTAGCGGCACGGCAATTTTTGAAAGTGACTACAACAGAATTCTAGTTAAAAGTGGAGAAGTTAACCAAATTGGTGAGTTTATAGATGGTAAATTATCCGGGACTTTAAAGTTTGCAGTTGGAGAAAAAACAAAGAAAATTATAGTTGATGTTTTAGGTGATAACGCATTTGAACCTGATGAAAATATTACTGTCACCTTGAGTAACCCCAACCTCACAGCTGCGCCGGAAAATTCTACAATTATTACCAGTTCAGCTACGGTAGACATCATCAACGATGATAACCAACCCACCATCAGCATTTCGGATGTCTTCGTCACAGAAGACAACACAGGTAAAATAACTAACGCTAACTTTGCCGTTACTCTATCTAATCCTAGTTCTCAGCAAGTTATTGTTAATTACAACACGAGTGACGACAGTGCAAAAGTCTCTGACCTTGATTACAATTCTGGATTGGGGTTAGTCATTTTCGAGCCTGGTGAAACCAGTAAAGCTATTAGTTTGGGTGTTAGAGGCGATAACAAAGTTGAATCGAACGAAACATTTTCTGTCAATCTTTATGGTGCAACAAATGCCGCAATTACTGATAGTTTGGGAGTTGTAACTATCATCAATGATGATACCAGTCAAATTCCTACTATCAATATTTCAGATGTCTTACTTTCTGAAGGCAACGCAGGTCTACTAACTAATTTCTCTTTTGACGTGACTCTCTCCAATGCAAGTTCTCAGCAGATTACTGTGAATTACAGTAAGAATAATGGCACTACCGATTCTAATGACTTTTATTCTTATTCTCCTGGGATAGGAATAGTCATTTTTGAGCCTGGCGAAACTACCAAATCTATTAGCTTTGGAGTTAAAGGTGATAACACAGTTGAATCTAATGAGAAATTTTTTGTTGATCTCTTTGGTTCGACAAACGCTGCGATCGCAAAAAGCGAAGGAGTCGCCACCATCATAAATGATGACAATCAAGTCGGCTTTTTCTTTGGCTTTTAATCAATACTGAATGTATCCTAAATACCAGGAAATACTTTGCGCCTTAGTATTTTTGTGGGTAGTTTCCTACATAATATTTAATGGGTCTACATCTATTGTCAAGCTAACTGACGCAGGACAAAGCGATCGCACTTCTTCCCAATCTGGCAACTGTGGCAATTCATCAGGGGAAAATTTAATCAATATCTGCCAACGATAACGATTTGCTACCCGCAAAATACTAGCTGGTGCTGGCCCCAATATCTCGAATCCTTCTTCTGCACTCAAGGCTGTAGCGATTATTTGGGCTGCATTTTGTACTTGAATGGGATCGAGACTACTCAAGCGCAATAAAATTAACCTCCCGTAAGGGGGATAATTGAGTGCTTGGCGTTGTTCTAATTCAGTTTGAGAGAAAGACTGATAATCGTGCGATCGCACCGCTTCAATTACTTGATGCTCTGGAGTATAAGTTTGTACAATCACCCTCCCCGGATCTTCGCCTCTACCAGCACGTCCAGCTACCTGAGTCAGGGTTTGAAATGCCCGTTCACTGGCGCGATAGTCTGATAAATGCAACAATCCATCAGCGGCGACAACGCCCACAAGTGTTACCTGGGGCAGATCTAGACCCTTGGTGAGCATTTGCGTACCTACTAATAAATCTGCTTCGCCGTTGGCAAATTGGGTAAGTAGGGTACGGTGTGCGCCTTTGTTGCGGGTGGTATCGCTATCAAAACGAATTAAGCGCAACTGGGGAAACTGTCGCGCTAATTCCTGGGCTACTCGTTGAGTACCACTACCAAAGAATTTCAGGTAAGGGGAACTACAGTCGGGGCAAAATTTGGGGTGCGATCGCGTATAGTTACAGTAATGACACCGCAACAATTGCGGCGCTCCCTCTTCAGTGTGGTGATACGACAGCGACACATCACAGTGCGGACATTCCAGCACATACCCGCAACTGCGGCAAGATACAAAGGTACTGTGTCCCCGGCGATGAATAAATAAAATTCCTTGTTGCTGTCTCTCTTGTAGCTGCTCTAAAGCTTCTTGCAACGCTCTACTAAATATAGAACGATTTCCCTGCTGCAACTCTAGCCGCATATCTACTATTTCTACTGGCGGTAGAGGACGGGAGTATATTCTCTCAGGTAATGACAGGTAATAGGACGTATGAGTAGAATTTTGCTTCCCCTGCTCCTCCTGCCTCCTCACACTTACCCAACTTTCCAACGAAGGGGTGGCGGAACCCAATACCAAGGGACAATTTTCTAACTCTGCTCGCCACTGGGCGATGGTGCGGGCGTGGTAGGTGGGGATGGGGGAATCTTGCTTAAAGCTGCTGTCGTGTTCTTCATCTAAAATAATTAAACCCAAGTTGGGCAAAGGGGCGAAAACGGCACTGCGAGTCCCAATCACAACTTGGGGTTCTCCTGTGAGCATTTGTCGCCAAGTGTCGTAACGTTCTCCGTCTGAGAGGGCGCTGTGATAAACGCTAACTTTATTGCCAAATCGGGCGCGGAAACGATCAGTTAGTTGGGGTGTGAGTCCAATTTCTGGGACTAAGACGAGGGCGGATTTGCCTTGATTGAGTAAAGGTGCGATCGCTTGTAAATAAACTTCTGTTTTCCCTGAACCTGTGACTCCATGCAACAAAACTTGAGCAAATCCATCTATTGATTGTATTATTTCTAATGCATTAGCTTGGGCAGCAGTTAAGGATTTAGCGCGATCGCCTGCTAATGCTGGCCCTTGTTCTGTTCGCAATACTTCTCGTTCTTCAATGACGATGTAACCCTTTTGTACCAACGTCTTGAGGATAGAGGAACTAGCACTGCAAATTTGCAATAATTCACTTTGCCACAACTCACCACCACGTCGCCGCAACACTTCTACAATCTCTCTTTGGCGAGTAGTTAAGTCACTGTCCGTTGCGTCTATCAATATAATTGCTTTTTGCAGCTTTGGTCGAGTTAGTCGTGGGGGTTCTAAGTAGCTTTGTACTAAACCAAATCGGACTAACTCCCGAATTCCCCGGTAGGCAGATTTGACTTTCTGTTGTATGTAAGCAAAACTGTAGTCTCCTGCTGGTTGCGCTTGCAGAAGTTCCAAAATTTGTCGCGCAGTTGGAGTCAGGAAGGAGGAGACGAGTGGAGGAGTAAGAGTATTTTGGAATTTTGAATTGTTTATTTCTTTGTCTACCCCTCCTCTAACAAGGCGGATGCGACGCTGCGATCGCCCCAGTAACCCTGGTGGCAAAGCAACCCGGATCACTTGAATCAGGGGTGTATAGTAATATGCGGCGACTCGATTGAGTAATTCCCAATAAGCACTTGGGAAAAACCCGACGCTGACTATATCTTCTACTTCTCGGATTTTTTCGGGGGGTAAATCGATATTTGGTTGTGCTAGGAAACGAATGGCGATCGCTCCTACTTGTTGTGCCCCAAATGGCACACTTAAAATATCACCTAGTTTGATTTCTAACTGGGCTGGCGATCGGTAAGTAAATAGTCCCGTGCTTCCTGGACAGTCTACTAGTACTTCAATCCACCTGTTTAAATTTGTCTGTGACTGATAGGATTCCCCAGGCTCAGCTACCACCAAAGGAGATAAGTTTACCTCATTAATATACATAGTTTCTGACTTTATAGACAGATATTTCCCTTACCTAGCTGGTCAAAATTAACCTGGCTCACTTAACTTTAAGTCTTCGCTTTCATAGACATAAACTGTATTTCGTAATACTTTTATCACCCATAATACTTGATAAGTTTCTTCTTATGTAATCTACTAGACAAATTCATCTCAACTATACGTGCAATAAATATTTTGTACCTACTAACAAATAAAATCACCTCGGCTATTTCCGCAACGGTTCTCTATCTACTAAATAGGGTATAGCCCTTTTCCGCCTATCGATAGATATTCAACCCTTGCTGTATATGAGATGCTCTTATACAAACAAGATGATCCGGAAATTAAGCTGCTACATTTGTAATTTGTTTCATTTGGGTAACTCTAATCAGAGATGCATAACCCCAGTATCAAGTTTTCAATTTATTCAATCAACCTCATCACCTCATCACCTAAGCAATAAAAAAATTAGAAAAATTTAAGACATTGGAATTAGTACCTAGAGTTTTTATATTTGTTAAGGTTGATAAAGTTTCGAGGAAGTTTGACATATTTGGTAATTAAGAAAAAAATGAGGAATACAGATCATGTATGTTGTTGGAAGCCTGAAAATAAAATTTTGTTGGTACAAAATTCAGTATTAGTTATGGGTTCGGTTTATTCGTAACCCCTAACAGGTAAGTAAATACTGATTTTTAGTCCTAAGGAAAAATTAGCAAAAGCTTGTATTTTGCTAGATGAAAGGGTGCATTTGTCCATTAAGGAATCTACCAAGTCTCGAGCGAGCATCTGTCACTAAATTATGCACCAAAAAAAGCAACAATCCTCAAGGAAACTATGAATATTGCTGAATTGGGAAAAATGGAAATTCTGGAGAATGCTACTGATAATGAAGAACCATCACTCGATAGTTTAGATCTAGTGGCAGATGAAGATCCTCCAATTGTAGAAAATGTCGAATCAGAAGAACGCGATGGGGATGAGATGGCAGCGGCTCGCCCTTCGGGATACAATAAAACCGAGCATGATGATGCTGTAGGCGCGTTTTTTAAAGAAATGGCGCGTTATCCGCTTCTAAAACCTGATGAAGAGGTAGAATTAGCACGGCGAGTTAGGTTTTTAGAAGAAGTTAGGGAAATACAAGCTTCGTTGCATTTAGAACTAGGACAACAACCTAGCAAAGAGCAAGTAGCTTCCCAGCTAGATATGACAGAAAAACAACTAGAAAGTCGCTTGTATCAAGGTCGAGTTGCGAAACGCAAAATGATTCGCTCTAACCTGAGATTGGTAGTTTCCATTGCCAAGCGATATCTCAATCGAGGAGTGCCTTTTCTGGATTTAATTCAGGAAGGAGCAATGGGTTTAAATCGCGCTACAGAGAAGTTTGACCCAGATAAAGGCTACAAGTTTTCTACGTACGCCTATTGGTGGATTAGACAGGCAATTACACGTGCTATAGCTAACGATGCGCGGACTATTCGTTTGCCTATCCATATTGTTGAAAAACTGAACAAGCTCAAAAAAGCGCAACGGGAACTCAAGCAAAAACTCTGTCGCAATCCTTCTGAAGCTGAGATGGCCGAAGCTTTGGAAATTAGTGTGCAACAACTACGCCAACTACAACAACTACGGCGTCAAGCACTTTCACTCAACCACCGCGTCGGTAAAGAAGAAGACACGGAATTGATGGATTTGCTAGAAGACGAAGACAACCTGTCTCCAGAAGCAAAAATGAATGAAAACATGATGCGTCAGGAGATTTGGGAAGTATTGGGTGACGTGCTAACTCCACGGGAGAAAGATGTGATTTCTCTACGCTACGGTCTGACAACCAGCGAACCCTGTACTCTAGAAGAAGTTGGAAATATGTTCAATCTTTCCCGTGAGCGAGTGCGACAAATTCAAAGCAAAGCCATGCGGAAATTACGGCGTCCCCACATAGCCAAACGTTTAAAAGGTTGGTTGATTTAAATTGTCACTTTATATGTTAAATCCTTTGGCTTGAGATAGAGAGAGATTTAACGCCTGACCTAATTAGCTCTACAAATAAATTTAGGGGCTTATATCTGTATATTTCTTCATCCTGACTGTAGCAAGCCGTAAAAACTGGGTGTTTTGTACCTTTTTCTTGATCCTTTCTTTAGTCATTAGATATTAGTCACAAAACTTTGCACAGTTGACTATAGACTATGGACTAGAGACTATGGATTATGGACTAATGACATCAGGTAGCGATTTAATTTTGCGTTTTGCTGAACCCGCTGATTGCAATGTACTGTTTGAATTAATTCAAGGGCTTGCAGAGTACGAAAAATTATCTCATGCTGTTACTGGCAATGCTCTAGCACTCAAGGAGCATCTTTTTAGTACGCCAAAGTATGTAGAGGCAATTCTAGCAGAATATGCAGGTCAAGCTGCTGGTTTTGCCTTATTTTTTCACAATTATTCAACATTTCTGACAAAGCCAGGAATTTATTTGGAAGATTTATTTGTCTTACCAGAATATCGAAGACAAGGTATTGGGAAAGCTCTGCTTATAAAAGTAGCCCAGATAGCTGTAGAGCGGGATTGTGGGCGATTAGAGTGGAGTGTGTTGGATTGGAACGAATCGGCCCAAGCATTCTATCGAAGCATGGGAGCATCTATTTTAGATGATTGGCGAATTTGTCGCGTCACAGAACAGGCGCTTACTAAGTTAGCAATTAAAGCATAAAGGCTGAAATGAAAACCAGCAAAATTTTATTCTTTATTCTTGATGATTTATTAATCATTAAAACTAAGTTTGACAGCTTGTCTTTTGACGAAGATAACTGCTCAAATAAGAATTATGGAGGGTATTACACCAAATAAGCCGTTATTGCAGAGAGAACACAGAATGAAAAAAATTCTTTCAATAATACTGTTAGGCATAACAATCTTCACCCTTGCCTTCAGTAGTCCAGCTTTGGCAGCAGACAGCGCTAATGGAGCTAAACTTTTTAGTGCTAATTGTGCTTCTTGTCATGCGGGTGGCAAGAATCTAGTTCAAGCTCAGAAAACTCTGAAGAAGGACGCTTTGGAAAAGTATGGCATGTACTCAGCTGAAGCGATTATCGCCCAAGTAACAAAAGGTAAAAATGCTATGCCAGCTTTCCAAGGTCGTTTAAAACCTAATCAGATTGAAGATGTAGCCGCCTACGTGCTTGAAAAAGCAGACAAGGATTGGAAGTAAACCAACTAACGTTTAACTCAAACAACTAAAAATTTGCGGGGCTTTGTGTCCCGCGAATTTTATTGCTGCCGAAATTGTCAAATATGATGCAATACGGTTCAGATAAGATAATTTGCACGCCGATACCTCTGTAGAGACGTTGCAGTGCAACGTCTCTACAATGCGACGTCTCTACACACATGAAATCTGTACTGAATTGTATTGAAATATAATTCTTATGACTGATTTACGGCGATTATTTTTCAGTGTGATTATTGCTTTTTTTCTGATTTTTTCGACTCCAACCGCGCATTCATTACCTCTTGTCATCACTCAAATTACAGCAGGTGATTTATTTGAGTTGGGTGTAGATAAGATGCGGCGCGGTGATTACCCAGAAGCAATAGAGAGTTTCAACCAGGTGATTGAACTTCAAAAAGATTTTGCTGTAGCTTACAGCGATCGCTGTCTTGCTTACCTTCAATTACAAGATTATCATCAGGCGATCGCAGATTGTACTCAAGCAATAAATTTTGCACCCAATAACTTTGAGGCTTATCTAAATCGGGGACTGGCACACTACAGACAAAGGGATTATTCAGCGGCTATTGCCGATTATAATCGAGCGATCGCACTTAAACCTGATGATTTCCGAGCCTACTATAACAGAGGTGTAGCCTTAGCTGGAAAGGGAAATTACTCAGAGGCGATTGTTGATTACAACAGAGCATTAACTCAAATTCCTCAGATAACCAGTTTATTGCTTGCGGATATTTACAATGACCGAGGTTTGGCGCACTTGGTGTTGCAAAACCAACAAGCAGCTATGCTCGACTTTAATCTAGCAATTCGTCTCAATGCTAGTGATGATAGAGCTTACTTTAACCGGGGTTGTGCTTGCGGTAGAAATGGGGATGACTTTGGTGCAGTAGATAATTTTTCTGAAGTCATTAGACTTAACCCCAGCAATGCTCTAGCTTATGTCAATCGGGGAATTGCTCGCTATCGCTTAGGATATCATCAAGGAGCGATCGCTGACCTGAAAAAGGCATCTGAGTATTTTGAGCACCAAGGCAAGAGGGTCGCCTACGAAAAAACTTTAGATTTACTAAAGAATCTGCGACAAGAAATACAATTAGCAACTGAAATTGCTCTTTTCTGACATTTTGTGTTATCTGTACCGCTGGTAAGAAGTAATAGGTTCTAAAAATTATTAGAACCTATTTTTAGGAATGATTGATTTTTTGCTTCTCCATTATGAATTAGCAATTGCCAAATAATTAGATAACTATGAAATTGACAGCTAAATTTGAAAAGTCAACTTCAAAAAGCTTGTTGTTCGATGTATTAGGCAAGCCATCATCAGATGCTAGCTTAATTACACCATCAAATATTGTAGATAACAGTAGAGTAGCAGAACTATCAAGACTACTACCTAATACAGCATCCATTTTAACTGACGTTAGATCATGCAAAAAATTGTTTGCATCAATAGGATGCAAGTCGGAAATTACTATTTTAGCCATTGTCTTAATTTCTAGGTCAGGTTATGAACAGTTGTACAACTTTAAGTTAGACACAATTGCCAATCAACGAACTCACACAATTATGTGAGTTACTTCATCAGTAAGGAGCGAATTTAACTCTTAAATTCTACATTATCAGTCAGAATCAAGCAGATTATTATGTGAAGTTATCATATACAAATCAGTTTTTTTTGGACATAACAAGATTTCCGACTTCTCAAAGAAATTGGGAATCTGCGAGGTATAGTAGATGCTTTGTAGAAATATGACAGCATGTCTTTTGACACGGTTTTACTATTACAGCAACAATACTACCTGGTGACTGTTTTGACTGGGTGTGAGATAACAACGTGAATAAGTATTTTTTTTTGCTGCAAGTTACTTTAGCGATACTGATAACATTGCCTACTTTCGCTGCTGAGACTTCAGATATTCCTAGTTTGAGTGAAACTGAGCTACCCGCCACTAAAGCAGAGTTATTAACTCAACAACAAGTCACACCAGAAAATCAGCCAATCGAACAACCAGAAACAGAGCCAACTCCCAATGATGATGCAGACATTTCTATAGAAGCGATTGGCGAAAAAGACAATCTACCTGAGTCTACTCCAACTTACATAATTGAGAAAGAAGAAATTCAAAAGCAGGGCGCTACAAGCTTAGCTGATATTTTGAAAAGAATGCCTGGTTTCGCCATCAATGATGTCGGACAGGGTGCAGATATTCACACAGGTACATACTACCGGGGAGCCTCAATTAATCAGTCTGTATTTCTGATTAATGGTAGACCAATTAACAATAATGTCAATACTTATCATGGTGGAACTGACTTAAATAGCATTCCTGTAGAGGCTATTGAACGAGTGGAATTATATAGCGGTACAGCCTCCGCTTTATATGGTTCATCAGCCTTTGGAGGAGTTGTTAATATCATTACTAAAGAAGGCTATGAACAACCTAAATTAACTGGTAGTGTAGAATTTGGCTCATTGAGTTTAAATAATCAACAAGTTAGTTATGGTGGTTCATCTGGTGCTGTCAAGTATAACTTTAGTTTTGAAAGATTCTTTTCAGATAACCGTTACCGTGTTCCTGTAGGTGCAGCAAATCGCGATGCTCAAGGGTTTTTATCGAATGCAGATACAGCCACAAGTACTTACTTTGGTAGCATTGCTCTAGATTTAGATCAGAAAAACTCTTTGAATTTAGATATTACTAAACTCAGCAGTCGTCGCGGCTTAATTTATTTTGGATTTCCTTTACAAAGAGATCGATTAGACCACGATGGCTTGAATGTTGGCTTATCTTGGAAAACGCGACTGGGTAATGGAGACGACTCTAATCTTACAACTTCAATTGGTTATAACCAAGATTATTTTAGCACCTATGGCCCTACAGGGGCATTTTATCGTACAGGGATTTTAGATACACAACAACTCTCAGCTAGGGTAGATCATGAGTGGAAACTTACTCCCAATAATAAATTGCGCTGGGGCTTAGATTTAAAAAATACTGACTTAAACGGTGATGTTTTAAGTACAAATCCTGCTCGAATTGCTAATAACGAAACTGAAAATAGGAGTTTGTTGAATACAGCCTTGTTTGCTGTCAATACTTGGAATATTAGTGAGAATTTTTTGGTAGACTTGGGACTAAGACAAAGCTTTGATGGTCAGTTTGGGAATTATTTTAATCCTAGTGTTGGGTTGCGTTATGCTGTTACTCCAAAAGTTGCTGTGCGTGGAAGTTGGGCTGGAGGACAGCGAAATCCTGGGTTAGATCAGTTATACGTTTATGATACAGTTCATGGTTGGGAACCAAACCCTGACTTAGAACCGGAAAATGGTTCTTCTTGGACTGCGGGGATAGATGTTAATTTTTCTGATAATTTGATCGGACAGTTTACTTATTTTGGTAGTAGTATAGGCGATCGCCTGGGAGTTATAGCAGGAAGATGGGAGAATATTGGACTAGTCGATACTAATGGTTTAGAGGCAGCGTTGCAATTTAAAATTGCTTCTAACTGGTCAACTTTCCTCAACTACACTTATACAGATGCTCAAATAAAATCAGGATTGGAGAAAGGTTTACAGTTAGGTTTGATTCCTTACTCTGTACTCCAAACTGGTGTTGGTTATCAAAATGCAGGATGGCAAGCTAACTTATATGTTACTTACAACAGTGGCGCTCGCAGAGCCTTTTTTACAAACCCTGGTGACAGGAGTACAGATTTTGCGCCATCCTTTCTAAATTTAGATTTCAGCGGTCGTATACCTATAACTAGCACTTTGGGACTGACAGTTTACTTAGAAAATTTACTAGGTGAGCAATACGAGCGAGTAAATCGTATCTATAGTCCTGGATTTACTTTCCGTGTAGGTTTAAGTTCAAATTTGTAAGTAGCAGCTAGGAATCCAAACAAATGACCAATGACAAATGACCAATGACAAATGACCAATCAATTACAATGGCTAATATGAGAGCCAGAATTGAAAATCAAGTGCTTTTTCTCCACCACGAAGACTTGCCAGAGTTTAAGAAGGGCGGTTCTGTGGTCAGGAATTCTTATTTCTGGGCGCTACGTTCAATTGCTGGTCGAGCTTCGCGTTATCGTGATTGGGAATATGAATCGGAAGTTTGGCTAGCGCTTGCACGAATGCTTTTGTCGTTTACTGAGTCTGGATATTTGGGTTACAAGGAAACCGTGTTAGAGTTTCCCCTATCTCAAGGAGAAATTCCTGAGGCGTTGCGATATGTGGCGACTTGGGAATAGACTATGGCAGTTCTAAATTGTGTGAAGTACGCCAAAAAAACTCAAGACTTAGGCAAAAATTGCCAAAAAGCTTAATTTACCGTTCGCGTAGCGTGCCGGAGGCATATCGCCTTCTCAGGAGAAGCTTCCGCTAAGGCCTTGGTTTTGCAGATAAGAATTCGTAGAGTGTGCGTAAGTTCTATATTTATACTGCAATGCCATCTAAACGCAACCTCTTGCAATGTTAATGCATTGACCTGCAATGTTATTACATCGACCTGCAATGTTATTGCATCGACCTGCAATGTTATTGCATCGACCTGCAATGTTATTGCATCGACCTGCAATGTTAATGCATTGACCTGCAATGTTATTGCATCGACCTGCAATGTTATTGCATCGACCTGCAATGTTAATGCATCAACCTGCAATGTTATTGCATCGACCTGCAATGTTATTGCATCGACCTGCAATGTTATTGCATCGACCTGCAAAAATTAACCTACCCTTTCTTTGACCTTGCCTAATCTAAAAACATTACTCTAGTTCTAAGCTCGACTTTATGCATTTTTGATTCAATTAAGCAGGGTAAAATAAGATATTTTGTATTTCATGCAAATAAGAACTGCTATAGTAGCTCCAGTACTTTGTTATTTAACCTCTTCATACCAGATACCTACTGTCTCAAAAGTAACATAAGCAAGTTTGAGAAAATTCACAACTCGCTGTTTACCAAGAACCCCAAATTCTTTATACTCCCGTGCTTGAGCAAAGGTCAGGCGGTTTTGGTCAATTATATTTCTTTCTTTGTATGCCAGCTTCGGAAAATCTACAACCTGAATCTTATATTTATTCACTAAATTTTGAATGGTAGTGTCAGACTCAACATGCTCCCAATCGTCGCACAGCCCTAAATTTCTGACCAAAACATGAGGGATGTTGTCGCCGTAGGTATTCACTGACTGTACAAACAGATTCAGACTGTCATATCCTCCTGTAGACACAAACCACTTGCAAAACCTCACGCCCTCAGAATTCCCCAGTTCAATTAAGTGATTTCTCTCAATCCAGCCTTTTACAGCTCTATGAGATTGAGCTGCTAAATTCACAATTACTGGCTTAGACATTGCTATTTCAAAGATTCTATCTGCTTTATCAGCCAGCCGTTCATCTTCAGTAAACACAGCATACTGACATATATCCTTATAGACACCAGCGACATCAGGATTAGACCTATCAGTCTCCACAGGTACAAATGGTATTCTTTTATCCACACAATACTGAATCATTGTTCTGGTTAGCAGAGACTTCCCTACCCCACCCTTCTCACCATCCACCAAATGAATCGTCGGCATAACAACTACCCTTAATACTGATTGAAGTCATCTAAAATATCTGCATTGAGCTTAGAAGTGTTTGAAGTTTGACACTTAGTAGCTTTGGTAACTTTCTGAGATGTTTTTGATCTGTTTATGACTGCTTTGAACGCGATTGTCTATATTTTGTGTACATCTTGTAGTTGAGCTATTGGAATCTCAATCACAAATTCTGTGCCTTGTTCAGGTGTCGAGTTACAATATAGCCTCCCAGCATGTTTGTTTACTACAATCTGGTAACTAATCGATAGTCCAAGTCCTTTACCTTTACCTACAGGTTTAGTGGTAAAAAAAGGATCGAATAGCCTAGAAAGAATCTTATCAGGAATACCAGAACCATTGTCGATAATGTGAATTTCTACCCATGACTCAGCAATAACCACAGTATAAATGCGGATAAAGCTGGGGTTGCTGTTGATTGTATCAGGTGTGGGCTGCAAGTAGCGATCGCCTATAGCATCGATCGCATTGGTAAGGATATTCATAAAAACTTGATTGAGTTGACCAGGGTAACACTTCACTGGTGGCAGCAAACCATATTCTTTAATTACAGAAATTTCCGGCTGCTCATGTGTTGCCCTCAAGCGGTGCTGCAAAATCATCAACGTACTATCAATACCTTCATGGATATCAACTTCCTTGACTTCTGCCTCATCTAGACGCGAAAAGGTGCGAAGGGACTGCACGATTTCCTGAATCCTCTGCATTCCTATCTTCATAGATTTGAGCAGTTGAATGAAATCTTGACTCAAGAAATCCAAATCCGTTGCTTCGATTTCAGCTTGGATTGATTGAGGAGGATTAGGATAGTTTTGCTGATAAAGTTCTACCAGTTTCAGTAAGTCCTGGGTATATTTTTGAGTGTGAACAAGGTTCCCATACACAAAGCTAACTGGATTGTTAATTTCATGGGCAATACCAGCTACCATTTGACCTAATGAGGACATTTTTTCTGTTTGAACCAGTTGTACTTGAGTTTTTTGCAGTTCTTGCAGAGTTTGTTGCAACTGCATATTTCTCTTTCTTAATTCCTGTGTTCGCTTATAAACTGTGGTTTCCAATTCCTGATTGGTTTTTTCTAAGGCAGCTTGAGCAATTTTCCTTGCTTTTAAGTAGCCTTGTAGCAAGTGCAGCACTGCAAGCCATGCGGGGATGAGCATAACTAAGCTCACAACAGAGGCGAAAGTTGACCACAAAAGCTGTTTACGATAATCAGCAACCTTCTGTTGAAGCTGTAGTGAGATAGAGCGATTTCTGCTGGTAACACCCGCAGCATATTTTTGTTTCTCTGTTTTATACTCACGACTAGACAACAGTGCTTGTGCTGCTTCCTTTTCACCACTTCTGACTAAATCAAAAGATTGATACTCCATTGCCACCAAGCGCTGATTGGCAGCATCAGTATTTTTCGCATCTTCAGTTGTATAAGCCTGGGGAGCTAATTTAATAGATTCCTTGATGGCTGCATCTAACTGTGGTTCAAAAAGACGATACCGTTGCTCCCAGGTGGAATTACTTATAGCGGCATTCATCCGTGCTGACATAGTTAATACTTCATCAAAATAAGTAATTTTATCACTCAGGTTTTGCAGCCGCAATTCATTCTTGATGATGCTGTTGAAGTTTCGGGAAGCTTGCCAAGCAATCCAAGCTTGGGGAACAAATAAAAACAGAGTCAAAAGTACTGTTGCAGCGACAACTTTAGATGGCCCAAATGCCAGTATGTGAAGAAAGCTCCTTAACCAATAGTTGATGCCAGTTTCATCGAGGTTTAATTTTGCCTTCATCTTACGTACAACACTGCCTTGCTCTGCAAAAATACATAATCTTGAGTCAAGGGTAATCAGGCTATTCTTGCAAATCAAAGGTTGAAAACACTTAATGTTCTGATTTCTACTTCAAATTAACTATAAATAGGTAGTTCATAAATTACTTTTGATTAATTCTCTAAAGCTGTAGTTACGAAATTGGTTCAAACACCATTTGGGGAATCAATATTTCGCCTTGTAATTGCCCAATCCCCAAAAAGCGAGCCTCTTGCTCATAAACTCGCACTATCCCAGAAAGCTCATGAGTTATGGGGATTTGCTGTCCCTGACACCATTTTTGAGCAGATATTGCTGATAAAGTCACAAATGGCAAATGTTGCAACGCTGTATCAGGAACAGTAGGTTGAAATGTTCCAGCTTGTAGTTGTGCTTCTAAGTCAGTCAAGCTAAGACTGTCTGCTAAATTGAAGCCACTGCTTTGGGTACGTGTCAAAGCGGCGAGGGTTCCACCTGTTGTTAAAACTCCACCTAAATCACGAGCGATCGCTCTAATATATGTACCAGAACCACAAGCGATCGCTACATCCAATTCGGGAAAATCTCCTTCCCGCCAGTCCAAAATTTCTATGTGAAAAACTTCAACTGTCCGCGCTGGAACTTCTACTGTTTCACCTCTGCGTGCCAAATCATAAAGACGTTTTCCGTCTACCTGAATTGCACTGTAACTTGGTGGAATTTGCTCAATCTTACCTTCAAATTGTGAAAGTGCAGTCTTTATGTCTGCGAAACTCAATCCAGCACAAGGTTGAGAAGTGATGATTTCGCCTTGTAAATCATCGGTTGTGGTACGCACTCCCAACCTAATAGTGGCTTTGTAAGCTTTATTTTCTGATAAATACTGTAATAATCTTGTGGCTTTACCAAGTGCGATCGGTAACACGCCGGTAGCTGCTGGGTCTAATGTTCCTGCATGTCCTACACGTTTGAGGCGTAGCAGTTTCCGCACCCGCGCTACACAGTCGTGAGAAGTCCAGTCAAATGGTTTGTTTAAATTGAGAAAACCTTGCACTGTAAAATTTTATAGTTTGCAGATTCAGCTATATTCTCATATTGGCGTTGCTGATTGAGACTATGAATTTGTGTCACGCACAGAGAAAAAGAGTTTGAGAAACTGAATTTTGGATTTTCATACTTTGATTCAACAACGCCCTAATTGCAATTATGAATTAGTAATTATTAATTATTTTGACGTTTTTGGTGCTGTGCTTGGTTAAACTGCTTTTGTTGTAATGTTAACAGGTCGGAATCAATTGCGGGTCGCATATCCCACTGCCATTCTGCTAGTAAGAGTAAACTAATGCTCATTATTAGCCCGGTTGCGAGAAACTGCATAACACCACAATAGGGTAAAACCAATATACCTAGCAGATGAACCAATCCCATGAGAAAAAATGTGCGCGATCGCATTCCCAATCCTGTATAGATATAGCCAATGGCACTTAATCCCAGCCACAGCGGACACAGGTTCATCAAAACCTCCCCCCAGCCAAGAAAAATGCTCAAATCAGTCAGCATCAAACCCGTTAACATCAAAATCACCCAGCCATATACAATCCAGCGCAGCTGCTCCACGCTCACCCAAAACCACGTTAAGCAAACCATGCCGACTGTACCAACTAGAGTTAGCACTGACCACAAAATCGCTTGCGAACTCCAGCTGATGGGGAGAAATTGAGCTGTTACGAAAATGCCAGATGAAATCAGACCCCAAAGAATAAATGCTTGATCAATGCGGGTATAAAATCCTGAAAAAAGGCTAAGATTTCCTACTTGGTAGTTAAGACGTACTAGCCCCTGAAGATCCTGAAAATCAAGCTCATGCTGTTTTTCCCGCAGGAGTGGCTCAGAGTTATTGAAAAAAGTCATTTAAAGTCTATTGCTACAAGTAGTAAGGAATGAATTATTTTTCTATCTTAAGATAGATGACTTCATTAATAATAACAGACAATAGAAAATTTTAATCAATTAAAGCGTTGTCGGATAACTTTGACGTTGCACTAGAAGTTTAGGAACTGCGGATAAAATACCCAACCCCAAAATCATTATCCTGAGATTTTGCAACACCTAAGAATCAGTAGTAAGTCGCTTCGGTAAGCTGACTGTAACTTTAGTTCCTTGCCCTACTTCACTAAACAAAGCAATTTCACCACCATGTAACTCTACACAAGCTTTAGCGATCGCTAACCCTAAGCCTGTCCCAGGAATTGTATCGACGTTACTTGCACGGCTGAAGGATTGAAACAAGTTTTCTTGATCTGCGAGCGGTATCCCAATTCCCTGATCTTTGATGTGAAACATCACCTCTGATTCTTTGCCAATGAGGTGGAATTCTACAGTACCCCCAACTGGGGAGTACTTAATTGCATTGGACATTAAGTTAACAAAGATTTGCTGTAAAAGTCCGCGATCGCCCCAGAAGCCTTTGTTATTTCCAGTAATTTGAAAAATCACTTTGTGACGCTCACCTACTGTCTCTTGCTCTTGTTCTATGAGTTCAGAGAAAAATTGTAGTAAATCGAGCGGCATGGGCTTAAACTTTGTCTTGTCCATCTCAAATTGATTAACTAAAAGCATGTTATCCACGAGTTTGGACATATATCTTGCTTTTTGCTCAATAATTTGCTGGAACCGCTGTTGTTTAGACTCATCGAGCCGCTCGCCATGTTTTACTAAAGTTGATGCAGCAGCCAGAATTGAAGTTAACGGCGTTCGACACTCGTGGGAAACTGTCGCCACAATTTGGGATCTAAATGCGTTGAGTTGCTGTTCTTTGGCAAGAGCCGCTTGAGTTTGAGCAAGTAATTCAGCCTGTTGGATAGCGATGGCTAGTTGCACCGACACTTCATAAAGCATCTCCGCATCATCAGTTTGCCACTGCGGCTCTCCTAAGTCGTGTTGGGCAATTAATAAGCCCCAAAGCTTGGGGATTGGATTCCCGTTATTGCTCAGATTAATGGGAACTACCAAATTCGCTTTAGTATTAAATTGCTCTCTCAGGGTACGGCAATTGCTCAAGCCTAGCTCGTAGACATAAGGAATCGGTAACTGGGGATTAGAGATTGGTAAAACTCTTCCCCAGTCCTCCGTCCGCGTAGCGTCCCGTAGGGAAGTTCCGTTCGCCGGACGCCGATGCTCGAACTTCTCTGCTTGTCCCCAATCCTCAGCTGTATCGTGATCGCCCAGTGCTACAGTCCGCCATGATTTAACAGAGGAGGCAACTATCTTACCGCCTGCATCTGGGTTAAATTTATATACCATCACGCGATCGCACTTCAGAAGTTGCTGAACTTCGACTACAGCCGTATTTAAAATTTGCTCCAAGTTAAGAGACTGGCGAATTCGTAGAGCAGTCGTAGCAATTAGGCGCTGTCGTTCCTGAGTTTTGCTTAGCTGAGCTTGCAAGCACGATTGCTTGATCGCGTTGCGGACTGCTAATTGCAGTACATCCTGTTTCAGCTGTTGCTTGACCAAATAATCTAAAGCACCCCGTTTCATTGCCTGCACAGCAAGTTCTTCATCACCACGCCCTGTCAACATAATTACAGGTACAGAATTCTCAAATATCTCCTGCTTGAGCTTGTCGAAGAGTTCTAACCCACTCATATCAGGTAGGCAAAAATCGAGCAGAATGATATCACAGCGAGTTTGCTTCCATAAGGCAAGTCCATCCTCTGCACAGTCTGCCTCCAAAATCTGGTAGGAATGGTGCGGATCTTTTGAAAGATATCGACGATAGATTTTTCGATCCGCTGCACAATCATCGATGATCAGTAGCGTCCGTGTGTCCAACATAAAAGTATGAGGATCAGGGGGCAATATAAATCCTTTAATCCAGATTGTGTTTATTGCATAATTCTAAAAATAATATAAAATAAGTCTAAATAAAATCTAAAATCTTTAGTTATCCTAAAGAAATAAACTGGTCTCCCTCAACAACCACGTCAAATTTGGGCAGTAGGAAAGAAAGAGAGCTAAATCTACCACAGACAAACAGACACAGCAATTTAGAGACTAAAATGTCTCCCTGTGCTTACAGTTGCCTCTTCTTTTTTCCTTATGTTCCTACTGCCTCATCAACAGAAAATCAGCAAATTTAGTGTTGCATATTTGCGGGGGTGATTTATCTCACGCAGAGGCGCAGAGGCGCAGAGGGGATAAGGAGTTTTAAATTTCAATACATCAATTTCATCCCTTGTTTGTGCAACGCCGCAAATTCAATCCAACATTGGTGGAGTATTAGCTTTAAGCCAATAATCCACAAATGCTTGAATCGTCTTTTTGAGTTCCTGAGCATCCATCGGCTTTACCAGATAACCATTTGCGCCCTTTTGGTAGCACAATTCAATATCTTTGGGGTTAGACGATGTGGTAAAAACAACGATGGGAATTTCTTTGAAACTCCTATCTTGCTTCAACCGCTCTAGGATGTCACGACCATCAATACCTGGTAAATTCAGGTCAAGCAAGATCACAGAAGGTCGCAGTACTGGTTGAGGTTGGCTTAGAGCTTCACCCTTGCCGTAAGCATCGCTCTCCTCTTGATAGTCTCGATAGAGGAACTCTAAAACCTCATCCCCATTAGTACAGCGATGTATGGGGTTCTGGACAGCCATCCGCCGCATCAGCCGTTGCAGCATCCGAAAATCTTCATTGCTGTCCTCAACAACGAGCAGCGGTTCATGAAGTTTTTTTATCATTCGCGGTCTTAAAAGAACTTAACAAAAATATATATTTGGTGAATATCTTAAACTATTCGAGCGTAAAATAGAAGACCGAACCAACACCCACAGAAGACTCAACCCAGGCCTGACCGTCATGAAGTTCGACAATCTTCTTAAGAATAGCTAGCCCCGCACCTGCTCCTCCCCCATACTTTTCCTGAGAATGAAGCCGTTTGAAGAGTCGGAAAATGGTTTCTAAATGATGCTCTGGAATACCAATACCGTTATCCCGTACATAAAAGACGGGGAATTGGTTATGGGGCTTTATTTTAACTTCATCTCCCCTGTCCCCCTGCCCCTCTACTCCCCCATCCAGGTAGCCAATCTCCACCCATTGGTCTGGCTTATCGTTGTATTTAAACGCATTGCCAATTAGGTTACTAAAGACCTCATTAACAAGAACTTTGTCACACTGAATTATTGGTAAAGGTCGAGGGATACGAATATCAACAAGCTCACAGTCTTGACGACTAGCACGAAAGACATCAATTACCTGGTCGAGTAATTCGTTAAGGTCAGTGGGCTGCTTTCGTAGTTGTGCTTGTCCTAACTGGGATAGCCGCAGCAGAGCATTAATCAGAGTTTCCATCCGTACAGATAGATTTAACACTGTCTGCAAACATTCAATTCCGTAATCATCCAGTACTTGAACGTAGTCTTCTAGCAGCACCGTTGAGAAGTTATAGATACCCCGCAGAGGTTCCTTGAGGTCGTGAGAAGCAGCATAAGCAAAAGAAGCAAGTTCTCGATTGCTGCGCTCCAACTCCTGGTTAATTTTGGCTAACTCATCTGCTTTAGAGAGTACAATGCCAACGATCGCATTTTTGAGAGCGATCGCACTATCAAGTTCGCACGGTATCCAAGGTAGAGAAGTTAATCGTACCGTTTGTTGCCATTGTTCAAAGGATTTTCGTGGAGAAAGGGTAATATTACCATCTACCTCAATCATGGCTGCGTTTGGATTCCCTGCCCAGTGTACCGTTTGGATAACTTCGGGGCGAAACCAGAGAATACAATAGCGGCGAACTTTAGAAATCCGCAGTAGTAGCAGCCCACTGGCAGTATTTTTAAAGGCAGTAGCTTCTGGGTAAAGCTTCGGCAGAGAATCGGTAGCAAACAAGTTGTCACTTTGGTTATCTGCCCACTCAATTAAGGCATGAACCTGAGCAATATCTGGTGTTATCCCCACAAGTGTGATTTCATTATCCAGACAAACCGCTGCTCCAGAAGCGCTGACTAGATCCAGCAACCGGATTTCAGGTTTAATCAAGGCATCTATAAAATTGTCTGCTTGAGAAATGGATTCTAGAAACTCAGACTGTAGCGACTTGAGCTTTACCTTATAATCCCATTCCGAATGACTAATTTTGTGTGCTAACTCCGAAGAAACAATCTGTCCCAACAACTCGCACATCTTCTGCACTTCGTAAGGAATATACTTTGGAGTTTGATGATGGCAAGAAATTAATCCCCAAAGTTGCTGCTCTTGAATGAGTGAGAGTACCATCAGAGCTGCCACTCCCATATTTTGATGATATTCAGCACAACATGAATCAAAACTTCGTAGCACAGAGTAGCTTAAATCAAGATGCTGATGTGTTGTGGGGTTTTCAGCGGGAACTAGCTTAACAGGTTGAGTGGTCACATCGGGAATGAATCGCAGAAAGGAGCGCGTGTATAATTCCCTAGCCGGTGAAGGAATATCTGTTGCAGGATAGTGGAGTCCTAAATAAGGTGATAAATCTTCTCGTTTAACTTCGGCAATGACAGAACCCGCTCCCTGCGAGTCGAATTGATAAATCATCACCCGATCAAAACCTGTGATTTTTTGAACTTCTTGCGCTGCCAGATGCAAAAATTCTATCAGGTTGGATGTGCTTTGCATTTTGGCGATCGCCTCACTTGCTAAAGCGTAAAAGCTCAAGAAACTCAACTCCGATTTCGAGTCAGTTGGTTCTAACTCTAAAATCACAGCTTCTTCTGTATGATGAGCAATGGCATCAAAGTATCGTTGATTATTCAAAGTTGTAATTGATACTTTAAAAGCAACGGCACTGCCAATTTTTTTCTCCAAGCACTGCTTAACTGCTTCAATGTGCTGAGTATCAAGCAAGCAGTTCAAAGGTTGACCGAGTAAATCCTTTACCTCTTTACCCAAATATTCTTGGGTGTTGTTACTAACTTGCAGTATCTCTAATTCGGTACTGAGTGCTAGTAGGACGCCATGAGGTTGAATAGAGCCAGGTAGATGAATAGGTTTGCGATCGTGGTTGGTCAGAGAAGTAGCTTGGGCAGTAATATCTTCAAACTGGCTCATGCTTATAAATCAATTGCTAGCAACTGATGGGAAGCTGATTTTTACAATAACGCAATTAAATGTCACATTTCTTTAAAGTATATACCGAGCAGTATGAATCGGATACCAGATCAATTGTGCTTGTTCCCATAACCGCCTCAGAATGAATTCTGATTAAAGTCTCTAAAGAAGACTGAGTAAAGCTTTTAGTCCACGCTTGCGTGGACTTTAGCCATTAGCCAAGAAATAAATTTTTTGGCAAGAGATGGGGATGTAAATAAATTGCACAGACTTGATTATGCAGTTTAAGAAATAAATTGGGTGATGTGTGCTGTCTACTTAAATTCCATAATCACGTTTGTGTATGGTCAAATAAAAATTGTTACACGTAGCAGGGCAACGCCGACATCTAACATCCAAAAGCCAAAGTGAAGTATAGAATTAGAGGCTTTTTTCTGAATTTGAAAAAGTAGAATTTTGTGGCGATCGCTACTAAGCACTTGTGCTAATTCGGTTGAACTGAGGGACTGAATGAGACTTAAACCAAGAGACTTACTAGAAATACTTTGAGTGTAAGCGGCGTTGAGGTAGGGGATGTATTTTGATTTTCCTGCGACATAAGTTTGGAAGAAAGGCACACTCAAAACATTCATATAATGACGCGCTTGGGAAGCATCACCAATCATATCCGCAGGTAATGCTACTTGCTGATTTGCAGGGTTTCCATTGCCAATGGTAGAAAAGTGAGTACCACCCACAAGCATCACGAGATACTTTTGTGAATTAGCAAACCAGGAGAAAGGTAGAATTTGTTCGTATAAAGCTGGTGCTACAGTATCATCACTACTACCGACGATCATCACTGGAGTTTTAATTTGGCTTAAACCAGCTTTGCCGAAAATAGAGCTAGTAATTGGATTAACTGCGATCGCAGCTTTAACTCTCTCATCCCGCAGATTATACTCTTTGCCGGTCTTAGTGATGCTCAATTCCAAAGCCCGACACTGAAGCAGTAAAGACATATTCCAGCTATCTTGAAGTGCCTCTGGTTGACAATCTTGTTCTAGCTGCTCAAAGTTTATCTTAGCGCCTGCTAAGGCTAAAGCTGTGTAACCGCCAAGAGATTGACCAAATACGCCAACTTGTTGCAGATTTAACCGACCTTTAAACCGTGAATCAGAGCGGTTACTCTTTTCTAGTTTATCCAGTATATATTTCACATCTAAAGGTCGGTCTTTAAATTCACCTGGTTCTGCTACTTCACTGGCGCTTCCATTCAGTAAAGAACGCAATTGTTTCGCATCACTACCCGGATGATTGGGAACGACGACAGCAAATCCGTAGGAAGCTAGGTGAGTGGCTAAATATTGAAAGTTGCTGCTGTCTAAACCCAAACCGTGAGAAATCACAATTACGGGTGTAGAAGTTTTGATATTAGGAACGTAAACATCAGTTAATAAAAGCCGATTGCGTGTCAAGTCAAAAAACTTTAGTATATATTTCTGTGACTTAAACTGTCCCTGACTTCGTAAATCTGGTAATTGCGATAAATTTGGTTGAGGGATGGTAGCAGCTTCTATCTTTGACTTTTGAGAAACAGTTGCGATCGCTCGGTTGGTTTCATTAACAAGTTTCTCAAGTTCCCCAGCTATTTCTAAACTCTGCAATAAATCCAAGTGAATGCTGCTGGTGGGATATTTACGCAACACATTCAGAAGAGTTAAGCCTCCTGATTCGGCTGAAGCTAATATCAGCGCTGCTCGTAAAGCATAAAAACTGGGTTTTGATTGACGAGATTTGGTTTTAATTACTTGCGTCAACCGACGCAGTAAAAATTCTCCTTGAGGTGTGTAGAGAAATTGCGAAACTACTACTGGACTAACTTTTACAGGGCTGAGTAAAATTCGCCGCAATTCCTGAATTTTTTGAAGTGGCAAATACTGCTGATAAGCTGCCAAATCGTCATCAATTACACCTGTTTTAGCGTAGTTCTCTAAAGCATTGACTGAAATGGAAAGCTCTAGAGCTGAATAAGATCCATAAATCCGCTCTGCTGCCATCACAGAATTACTTTCAAACATTGGCAGCAACATTGAAAGAACCAGTAACAGAGAATTTTTTCTCAGAGTACTGGCCCAATTACCAAACAAACTATTCATCGCTCAACTGTTTCGGTGGTATTGTTTTGCGAGGCGTTGGTGGTAGTTATTCTGACACCCTGCTTAGTTTATTTAATATTATTCGCCTCAGAAGTAAGGATTTGTTTTGAGTTTTTTCTCTCGTAGCTACAATGTCAAAACTTCAATGCAACATGGAAACACAGATAACCAAAGTCTCCACCTGGCAAGGGATTAACTTCAATAGCTTGCTTTTACTGTGAAATCATAACAAATAAAAAAATACCCTGCCTCAGTATTTATAATGTAGCTTTGAATAGAGAAACTATTCACTGAGTAAAAACTAGTAATTTTTCTAAAATAATTACAATCGTTCAGCTTTTCCCAAAGCGATCGCCATTGAGCCTACTACTACTAAAACCGCTCCAAATATTCCGATCAATGTTAAGTGCTCTGGCAGAATTAAAGAAGGTGTAATTACTGATACAATTTCAATTGATATTAAAGTAACAATGGGAGCTAAAGCTAATACTGCACTCACCCGTGAAGCTTGCCAATGTTCTAATGATTCTGCGAAAGCACCGTAAGCTATTAGAGTATTTAGAGCACAGAAAAGCAGCATTCCTAAATGCAAAGTATCAAGTATAAAAATTGATTTTATGCTGGCGAGAGGAGTGAATAATAAAGCACATCCTCCATAAATAATTAGCATGATGCTCGCAGAAGATAAAGATTGTAATAACTGCTTTTGTGCTAATGCATAAATGGCCCATGCTACTGCTCCTAGAGCAATCAAAATACTACCTAAGATATATGTGCTATGTGCTGTAATTAAATTCGTCAGTTGTTCTCGAAAAAATAAGAGATAACCCAAAGTCAGTATACTTACACCAAGCCATTGATACAGCCGATAACGTTCTTTAAAAATTACTAAGCCTCCCAAACCTAATAAAAGGGTGGATAGCTGAATGAGAACTTCAGCATTAGCAGGGGATGTAAGTGCTAAACCTTGCATAAAAAAGAGATAATTACTTGCTAAGAAGATTGTTGCGATCGCCAACAACTTCCAAGAATTAGAACGCAATTGTTCTAGCTTGGGTAATTGACCGCGTATTCCTAAGTACACAGCAAGTAACGCAAACGATACCAAAAAGCGAAACCAGATGATGGTATAGACATCAAGCACTTGCAGCGTTACCGTCAAGGCGATCGGTAGAATTCCCCACAAGAAGACCGTCAACAGCGATAACGCTAGCCCTAAACGCCAGCGACCAGAACTTTGATGTAGTGACATTCAAATATCGTAACCAAAGTAGGGCTGGTCATGCCCACGTTAGTACCTTCATAAAAAACCACGCCCCTAGTGAGCGTGGTTTTTGAGTATGAGGAAAGTAAGCAGATGCCATATCACCCAAGCAGCGCTAAGCCGCATTCACAAGGGGATGAGGCTTAGCACTGCTTTCTATTAAAGTCAATATTTGAGGCTAGAACACCGATTCAGTATTCAAGATAGGGGCGAGAAAAACCGATTATTTCGTAGAGACGTTGCAATGCTGTAGTAGAGACGTTGCAATGCAACGTCTCTACGGTCAACGATAATTGGTCGTTTTACCGAAAAGAAATCGGGTTTTTGCGATTACTGAATCGATGCTCTAGCTAATACCTAAACCGTTATCTCTATTTGAGTTTTTTTTATCCTTTTTTTTCTGGGAATCTTTTTTTGGTTTTTTGACTTCTTTATTTCCCTTTTTTTCCTTCGACATCATTACTCTCCAATATGGTGATGAATAAAATGGCTACAACGCCAGTAAAGTGTTTCCTAAATGATATTTATACAGCAGATTTCAGGTAAATGAATTACATAAATAAAACCCGAAACCTTGTAGAGACGTTACATGTAACGTCTCATGTGATTCATGAAAATGCCAACTGCTGTAAGTTCAGAAAGCGCTGACTGGAAAAGGCTTCAACCTCTATCATTGCTAGCTACCGTTCTAAATTTCGGACTCAGGAGTAAAGCTGCAAGACCAAGCATTGCGTTTATTTAAAATTAAATGTATGGCTTCTGCTTTATCCAACATTGCGACAGAATTCCAACCATACTTTGTCAAATATAGTTGAAACTCTCAATTACTCAACGAAGATCACTACCCTATTGGATACCAGCAATTAGGTAATCGAAGTAAGCGCCAACTTCGTTAGCGTCTTCTTCAGAAATCATTGAGGTGGCGCTACTTTTCATTGCACGGATACTTTCAACAACGGCTTCAATCGGAGTGCCAAGAGATTTGTACATTTCACGAGCACCACTGACTCCAATCTCTTGAAGTGGTGTCGATTCGCCAGCCACGACACTGTAGGTGATCAAACGTAGATAGTAATCCATATCTCGCAAGCAAGTTGCACTCATTTCCTGACCGAAGGCATTGCCACCAGGAGAGATAATATCTGGGCGTTTTTGGAATAGTTGGTTTCCAGCTTGCTTAATAATAAGCTCCCGATTTTCCGTTAAAACCTTAACAAGGCGCAGACGGCGCTCACCACTCTTGACAAAAGTTTTAATCGGTTCTAGCTCTCCAGGGCTGAGATAGCGAGCTCCAGCGTCCGCATTGGCAATTGATTTTAAGATAAGGCTCATTAGAAACTCCTTGAAAAAATTGAATTAAGTTTGCTTTATTGGGATTCCAGGGTTTTGCTTAACTAGTAAGTTTTTCTCAATCTAATAGTTAAAAGTTTCAGTTATTGTTGAGCACGACTTGGAAGTTTAAAGAATTAGGTAAGTTTGATGATTCTGGCGATCGCTAAAAGCATATCTTGCCAATTCACTTTCCAAATCGTGTTTGATATATCTGAATGCCCGGAATCAAAATTAAACTTTTCTAATCACCGTGTCCGGCTTTTAGTTAGTAGTCAATCTGCTTATACAGGGTTATTGAAGTAGGTTGCCCAAAGAGTTCCAGTTACCCCAAGAGCAATTAAGAAGTAGGTAAAAAATCTGCCTAATTCAGTTTCTTGTCCCAGTAACTTGTCTTCTCGACCAGCAGTGAAAAACAATGACCAGGCTTGATTAACGTTGATTGTCTCAAAGTTGTTAAAATTAGGTCGAAAAACAACTGCTCCAAGCAAGTTTTTGTTAGGATAATCGAAATCGGTTTTCATAGGTTCTCTCAATTGTTTTATTCGTTAATAACTGATAATTGGTTGATATTTGAGCTTTTGATAAAGGGATGTATGCAAAAGAATCTGCATCTCAACGGACAATTAGATAATTGTCATCTATTCACTCAAGTAGTTGGCAGAATTTCAGAGCGTAATGTTCAGAGTTTAGGTAGTCGTTGTGTATTCTGCCATCAGGCATCTTTGTGCCTCTGAGATTAGCCCCGTTTATTTTTGCTCCTCTCAGGCTTACCCAATTTAGATTGGCACTACCTAAATCTGAGTCGCTCAAGTCTGAGTTTTTCAAATTTGCTCCAGTAAAATCTGCTTCTCTCAAATTTGCTTTAATTAGGCTTATCCCTTTCAAGTTTGCCTGCCTAAAATTCCTTTCCCCGGCTGCATATCGCCTTAAAACTTCATTGGCATCCATATTGGTTGCCTCGCAACGTGTAGCGTTGTCGCTGTCTTTAATATTTTCATTATAGCAGGTATATTTTAATAAATAATTATAAAAATAAAGCCTATTATTTTGATATAATAAGACACGAATAATTTATTTACTGTCAGGTATAGATAAATAAAATTTATTGGATAAATATTTAAATACTTGTTGTACAAAGTAAACAACTTATACGCTATTCAAACGCTTGCTCAAACATAGTTTTTAAGAGCAGAATGCCATAATTACAATTGAGATTAAATAGAAAATCTAACCACAAAGGGATAAAATTTCCCACAGAGTTTTAGTGACAATTACTTCAAATTAGCTCTATATAAGAGATAAAAATGGAATCCGACAAAATTCAAAACCAAGAGGAACTAGACTACAAAGCATTGTTAACTAATGCAAAGCTTGCTTTAAAAGTTGAATACCAGAAGTCAGCCGCTCTAATGTCACAACTACAAATCATAAAGACTCAGTTAGAGCAAGTTCAGGCTGAAAACAAAATTTTGAGGGAGAATATCTCTGAAGATATAGTTAAGCACTTTGAAGCACGCACCCAAGCAGCGGAAGCGCGATCGCTAAAAACAGAAGTCCGCCAAAAGTTTCTTGAAGCCAATGGTTGCAAGGATGACGAGAGCTTTGATACCCTATGGGAAAGCATTAAGCATCAAATTCAGATCAAAGACGGTGAAGTGAGAATCGTTGCTCAAAATGGTACGCCTAAGTTCACCTTCAAGGGCAACATGATGACTTTGAGAGATTTTATTCAATCCCTCAAAGAAAACCCAATGTCTGGAAAATTTTTCTTGAACTAGTAACACTTCTCTACAAGACGCTGCGCGAACGCGTAATTCGTAATGGCCTACGCCCCGCTGCGCTAACGTAATTAACGTTGCGTAAGGGTTTTAGACATTTCAAATGGGTGACTTATTTACGTCGATCTATACTAGTACGTTACGATGGAGTATCAAACGTCTACTGCTTGAAGTTGTTCTTTGGCTACAGAAACCTCAGATAGCACAGGGGCTTTTAGTGGGTCGTAGCCTAACTGTTGAGTAATCCGTTCCCTGGCTAAAGCGCGATACTCCCAAAAATGTTCTCCAGCGGCGCATAGACCTAAATACATGTTGAGAACTTGAGGCTTTTGACGCAGAATTATCCATAGTTGTCGCCAGAATTGACCCCGAATTTCCGGTCTTCGCAAGCCCTGATGCCAGATTAACTGAGTAACTAGCCGCAACCCCTTACCTGGAGAAAATTGCATTGTTTGCTTTCGCTCAGAGGGCGAGTTAATACTAAGACAGTGCTGAAAACACCGTCTGAGATAGTTCTTGGGTTCATACAACGTCCAGAAGCCTTCTACATACTCTCTAGCGATTTCATCGATGGAGCGGGTGGGAATAAAATTCATTAAGGTATTCTGGTCTCCTACCTCAGTACCGCCGATGCCCTCTACTAAATGTAAACGCTGCTCTCTTTCAAGACGGTTCCACAGAGCAGTATTGGGCAAAGCTTGGAGGATGCCTAACATCGGCTGAGGAATACTGGTTTGTTCAACAAAAGCTTGAATCCGTTCTCCTGCACCTGGGCGTTCTCCATCAAAACCGAGGATAAACCCTGCATAAATTACCATACCTGCCTCATTAATCTTGTGACAGGCTTCAATTAGCGGATTGCGAGTGTTTTGGAGTTTTTGTGTTACTTGCAGACTGTCTTGGTCTGGGGTTTCAATGCCGAGAAAGACAGCATAAAAGCCTGCTTCATTCATCAAATGTAGTAGTTCATCGTCTTCTGCCAAATTTACAGAAGCTTCAGTGATGAAGCTAAACGGGTAGTCGTGCTGCTTCATCCAAGGAATCAATTCTCGAAGGAAACGTTTGACGTTACGCTGATTGCCAATAAAGTTATCGTCAACAATAAAGAGTGACCCTCGCCAGCCTAAATCATAAAGAGTTTGTAACTCAGCGATGATTTGGTGAGGCTCTTTAGTGCGTGGTTTACGACCATAAAGAACAATGATGTCGCAAAATTCGCAGTTAAAAGGGCAACCGCGAGAAAACTGGACAGCCATCATCAAGTAGGCATCTCGTTGCAGCAGGTCAAAACGCGGCATCGGGCTTTGGGTGACATCAGGTTTTTCAATGGAGCGAAAGATGCCTTGCTCTTTGCCTTGGTTTAACGCTTCTAGAAACTGCGGAACCGTTAACTCTCCCTCATCCAAAACTAGATAATGCGCTCCAGAGTCAAGAGCATCTTGGGGGATTGAGGTGGGGTAAGGGCCCCCGACTGCTACTTTTTTGCCTAACCGCACTGCTTTTTTAATCAGAGCGTGAAAGTCTGGCTTCTGCACCAGCATTGCAGAGAGGATTACCAGGTCACACCACTCCCAATCGGCTTCTGTTTCCGGGTTGACATTGCGATCGCAAAATCTAATTTCCCAATCTTTAGGCAGGAGAGCTGCAACTGTAATGATTCCCAGCGGAGGCAAGACAGCTTTCAGTCCAGCGATTTCCATAAAGCGATCGTAAGACCAAAAAGACTGGGGAAACTGAGGATAGAGCAATAGTGCTTTCATGAAATCCTTTGTCCAAATTTGGTTTACTTTGTAGGACTTATGCATCGTACATAAGTACTATCTTTAATTTGAATATTTCAACTATGTATAGCGCTCAACACTGCAAATATGTGAGCAAATTAGGGTTGTGTGAAGCGCCTGAAATGATTAAATTTCATTATTTGCATCATAGTTGATTTGTACAGTGTGTAAATCCTACTTTAGTATGAGTCAATACATGAAATTAAGTAAACTTAAGTAAACTTGAATTTGCTTAATAAGTTTGTATATTTAAATCTATGTAATAGTTTACTCAATTGGTATTTCCTGGTAACAGTGGCTACAACGCCAGTAAAGTTCTTTTGAGCGGACATGACGGAGTAAAGTATCTGAACAGCAAGGGCAAATATGTCTGCTCATCATGGATTTATTGATTGCTGTAGATATACTTTCTTGGCAGCAACAAGCGATTATTCTAGTCGGCAATGGCATTAGAATCGTGAATAAATTTTCCATTTTAAATCCGTGAAATCTAAATAATATCTGACACTCTTTCATCCTGATAAATCGTCAGGATATCTGGCTGACATTGCTTTACCAACGCAACAATATCTCTGGCTTCTTCCTGATATAGGTCTTCAATGTAGCCACTTCTAGCAAGCTGTGCTTCTTTTTGACTATCAAAAGGGCCAAAATAATAAGTGCAACGAGGAACTGTGGTACTTATTTCTACCCACCAAAATAATTGTGATTGATTGTATGGAGATAAATTCATGGGAGATATTTGTAATTCTTTAATATTCAGTTATATCTTTAACCTAGCTTTATGTAATCTGTAAACAAGGGTTAGTATGATATACTGCTGTTAGAATTCGTGTTTGAGTAAACGTTTGATAGTGTCTAAGTTGTATAGGTTTTACTAAAAAAATAAAATTATTATAATAACTAATTGTGTTGCCAAAACTGGATGTTACTGAAAAATACCTTTAATGAATCCAGGTTGTGTTGCAATATAACTCTGGCAGTAGAAAACTTTTTGAGTAGAGGTATTAAATCAATTTATAATCAATTCCCTCAGATGATAGATGTGGACAAAAATTCTGCTTTATGCCAGTTAATTAAAATTTAGCAACGGGTAAGATATTTATTTTTTGAAGTCCAGAACGAAGATATTTTGCTAGAGAAGCCCTTTCGATAATATAACTCGTTGCATAATTTTGAGGTATCAGCTTTAATGCTTGTGCAATTAAATTATCTAAGTCTTCTGCTTGTTCACATGATGTACCTCGACCAAACCATATAATGGCTATTAATTCTGCTTTTTCTTCTTCAGAAAATTCGTCAATATATTTACGTAATACATTTAATGAGGTTCTCCCTGTCATTTTGAAATCTTCTAAATAATTAGACAATTTGTCTACAAATGTTTCTGATATATTTACTCTCCTAATTTCCATTGAGCAATAGACTAATTCGGCAAGATCAATGACTTTGTGTACTTTGTTAATTGACAAAAAATTCATATTTATCTTCAGTTATGCTTGAGCAAATATAGATGTAACAATAGAGACATCTGTTAAGTGTGGCTCGGAGATAGCGATAATTAGTACAAAACTTGTTTGGAAATGTTTCACTTTCTGTGCCGCTGATAATTTGTGAGCTGGTAAGTATTTATAGAGAAGCCTTTAATCTGTACTTTTGTACTTTTACACCATGACAGATGAGTGTTTGAATTCAAGTTTTGGCAAAAGTTTGAAATGTATAAAATTAGCTCTAATGTTTAATTATGTTACAAAAGTTTACGCTTTGGGTTGATTTAATTTTGATAAAACAAGAGTATATTTCTTAAATTTTGTATAACTTCAACCGTTCATCAGGTTGTTAGCACAGAAAAAGCTTTAAGATCACAGTATTAATAAAAGTTAAAGTTATTGATTTTAGGAGCAAGGTTTTGTCCTATGGTCAAGCGATCGCTCCAAGCATCATCTATCGGGATTCAACAGGCTAAAAAAGCGTTTGCACGCAAGGGTTGGACGCAAGAAAATCTGGCAGCCGAAGTTAACTTAAAGACTCGCCAACCCATTTGGCGGTTTTTCAGTGGTCGTCCGATTGAGCGTCATACCTTTATGGAAATTTGTTCTGTATTAGAACTGAATTGGCGGGAGATTGCTGCTGATCCTCCAGCAGAATTCTCTGTACCCGGAGAAATAGCCGAGGCTTCTGTCTTAGATATAGATGCATTAGTGGAACAAGTGCGATCGCAACGCCAAGATAAAATTCAAGACCAGTGCGGCATTTTGCAGTTATTGGACATCAGTCATCCCGTAGGGATCGATGATATATATATTGATGTGAATATTTTGGAGGAAATTGCCAGTCAACAGTGGTTAGAGATTTCTGACCTGCAAAACATTGGTCGGGAAGAATTTGACCGCTTTGGTTTAGGTGAGATTGACCAGAAACAAATACCGGGTATCGATGCAGTCGAAAAGTACTCCAAGCTCAGAGTACTAGGCAAACCAGGGGTAGGTAAAACCACCTTTTTGCAACATCTTGCCATTCAGTGTAATCGTGGAGCATTTGCGGCACATCAGCTTCCTGTATTCATCACACTAAGGAATTTTGCGGAAGAGTCTAGAGTCAGTGGCGAATTCAACCTATTAAATTACATCCATCAGGAATTTCTTACGTCTAAAATTTCAGACCCATCAGTAATTGAAACCTTGCTTCAAGCAGGCAGAGTGTTACTGTTGCTTGATGGGATGGATGAAGTTATTAACCAAGATAGCAATGCTGTATTAAAAGAAATTCGCAGGTTTTCAGACAAATATCACAAAAATCAGTTTGTGGCTAGTTGTAGAACAGCAGCTCAAAAGCTCAGGCTCCGAGGCTTTACCGATGTTGAAATTGCCCCGTTTACCTCAGAACAAATCATCGCCTTTGCTCAAAAATGGTTTGTGGCATTTACTAAAACCAACACCCAAGATGGTCAGGCGCAGTCTGTTGAGTTTATTCAGAAGTTGGACTTAGCTGAAAATTGGCAATTTCGCCAACTCGTCGTCATACCCCTGTTTCTGCATCTTGCCTGCTGGGTGTTCCACAGACAAGAAAAATTTCCGACTAAGCGGACTGACTTTTATAAGCAAGGACTAGACCTTCTATTAGGCAAATGGGATGAAGCCAGAGGCATAGAACGAGATGACGTTTACCGAGGATTTTTATTACCACAAAAGCTGAAGTTTTTGAGCCAGATTGCAGCAACGACCTTTGAGGAGGGTCAGTACTTTTTTGAGCAACGCGTCATTGAGCAATACAATTGGTGACTATATTCGTAATCTGACAGATTTGCCAATGGATGCAGAGGAAGTGCAAATAGAAAGCGAAGCGGTGCTGAAGGCGATTGAGGCGCAACATGGACTACTAGCAGAACGAGCGCGGGGAATTTTCTCCTTCTCCTATCTGGCGTTTCAAGAATACTTCACGGCGAGAAAAATTGTTGCCAGCCATAACCTACAGGCATTAGAGCAAGCGCTAGCAGGACTAGTCAGTCACATCACTGACGCACACTGGCGCGAAATCTTCTTGTTGACAGCTACCATGCTGCGGAGTGCAGACGGGCTGGTACAGTTGATGAAGCAACAGATTGATGCATTGGTTGCCCAAGACCCTTATTTACAAGAGTTTTTGACCTGGGCTAGCCAAAAATCTCGCACTATTCCAACCCAACCAAAAGATGCAACAGTTCGATCATTTTACCTGGCCTTGAGTCGAACTCCTCACGTAGCTCCTCACTTTGCCCTAGCCAGCAGCCTCGACCAAGGGATGTTTCTGGATGCGGCATTAGATGACCTGCTACTGGAGTGTGCAATTGATGGGAGCCAGGACTTTGCCCACATTCACTCCTGTGGAGATGCTCTATCGCATATTCTGGGCATTGTTCTGGATGTTGGACTCTATAAATCCCTGCAACAACTCTCTAACCAATTTCCAAATTCTCGTCAAAATCAAGAACGGTTTGAATTATGGTGGCAAACAAACTATTCAACCTGGTCTGAACAATTAAAAACAACGATCACTAATTATCGTAATATTAACCATCAATGGCAGTTTAGCGCTGAACAACAACAAGTGCTGCAACGCTACTACGATGCCAATCAGCTACTACTTGATTGTCTAAACAGCAATTGTGAGGTGACTGCTACTATCAGGCAAGAAATTGAAGCAACCTTACTGTTGCCTCAGAAGGAACTTGAGGATAGGGAATGGCAATAGAACTTTTAGTTAATTTCTCAAATAGGGTTGTGTTGAAAAATAGTTTTGGCTACATTTTGTGTCGTAGTTAATCAACTCATTCAAGAAATCAAACAACACTCTGTCAAAGTACAGGAGCCAGACTTTTTGTTTGACCAAGGAATCTATAAAGCAGCATCTCAGAGAGAAGTGTTAGTAAGTATTTTTATTACTTTTTTCTTAACCTAATCAGTTGTCTAGCCGCCTTGAGACTACGGATTTTTCAGTCCCACTTTGCACTTAAAATCCTATCGCAGTTCTTGTAATGAATTTAATCAATAACTCTCCTTTCAAAGTTGGGATACTCAAAGATGTGCAAGTACTCGTTGTAGACAACGACCTCGATAGTGGAGTGCTCTATAGTATCTTTCTTAAATATTTTGATGCAAATGTGGTTACGTGCGGCTCTGTAAACGAAGCTTTAGAAATCCTTGGTTGGTTTGTGCCCAACATCGTGATTTGTGAAATTAGATTCTTAGGTGAAAGTATTTACACATTGATTAATAGATTGAATGCTATTCAAGCAGATAATAAAAATCAGATCCCAATTATTGTTACTTCAACATGTGCCACAGGTAGCCTCAGCCAAATTCCAGATGTGCAGTTTGAGGGATATTTGCTTAAACCAATCAACCTTGACAAAATGGTTCTCATGATCAGCAATTTAGTGCAAGCTGGTAGAAGTATTTCATCAGCTTATGGACAAGGTTTTGTCCAGGAAGTAACAGCAAAGTCTTACTAATAAATACTAATTCTATAGATGTTTATAGTGATTTAAAAAACTGTCAAAATCTACTAAATATTACAGGGGTTTATGGTGATCAAACTTTCGATTTTATCGCGCGACATAGCTAAGCTACGTATTTTGAGTAGAGATATGTTTTCTCAGCAGTTTCCGTTCTGCTCACCAGGTAAAAGGGTCACTGACCAAATAATTACTAATTCGTAATGGGCTACGCCCCGCTGCGCTAACGTAATTCGTAATTAAAAGGGTACAAGCCCTCTAGAAGTGCAACTACGAATTACGTAGCTTGCTTCTCGCACCTTGGCGAGTATTATCAATTACGAATTATTGTTACCCCACCAGTCACATCTAGCAGCCAAGAGATATTAATAACCAAATGAATGAGGTTTAGACCATGAAAGATGATGAGTTTGATTTACTGTGTCTTAACTTGCCGAATTTAGAAATACGAGTTGAGGAGCGCACGGCTGAGCTTTCTCATCTCAACACGCTTTTGCAACAAGAAATTTGCGGCGATCGCCACCAGGTAGAAGTGGCGCTGCGGGAGAGTGAAGAACGGTTTCGTTCCTTAAAGACATCATCGCTCATCGGCTTGTGGCAAACTGACTCTCAGGGACGTTGCCTGTATACTAACGCACAGTGGCCAGATATTTTCGGTCTGACTCTAGAACAAAGCCTTGGCCATGGCTGGATAGGGGCGATCCATCCTTGGGATCGACAGATAGTATCTGCTAATTGGGAGGCGTGTATTCATGAAAATCGGGAGTTTTCGCAGGAATTCCGTCTCTTAACCCCGCAACGAGAGGTGCACTGGGTGCAAGCACAAGCAGCGGCAGTATATTCTGCTACAGGCGAAATCCTCGGCTATGTTGGCACAGTTGAAGATATCAGCGATCGCAAACACACAGAGATTTCACTGCAAAAGCAAATCGAGCAAAAGCGACTAGTGATCAAAACTATCCAGCGCATCCGCCAGAGTCTAAACCTGAACGAGATTCTGAATAACACTGTTGTTGTCAACCAGGGTGCAACAGCCCAGCGATCGCACCCTGGGGAAATCGATTTGCTCCAGCAACTAGCAACCCAAGTGAGTATTGCTATACAAGAATCAGAAGTGTGTGAGCAGGTACAAGCCGAACTTATGAAGTTCAAGAGAGCAAAACAGAGAATCCGCAAACAAGCAGCTCTACTTAATATCACCACCGATGCAATTATCGTTTGCACTCTACAGCAGCGAATCTTATTCTGGAATCAAGGTGCGGAGCGATTATATGGCTTTTCAGCAGTAGAAGCGATCGGTCAGAATGTTAACGAGCTTTTTGACCAAGAAATTCTGCCACAACTGGAAGAGGCTGAAAAGACCATTGTTGAGCGTGGCTCGTGGCAGGGTGAATTATCTAAACAGACAAAATCTGGTAAAGAAGTCATCGTCGCCAGTCGCTTAACACTAATGCGTGATGAAGCAGAGCAACCCAAATCCATCCTTATCGTTGACACCGATATCACCGAGAAGAAACAATTAGAAGCTCAATTTCTCCGTACCCAACACTTTGAGAGTATCAGCACGTTAGCTTCGGGCATTGCTCATAACCTCAACAACATCCTGACGCCCATTTTGTCCTCATCCGAAATGTTGGCGCTCAGACTCCCCAATCTCGATGCACAGAATCAGCAACTACTTGATATTCTCGAACAAAATTCTAAACGCGCGGCGGATTTGGTCAAGCAAATTCTGATGTTTGCACACGTATCTGAAGTCAAGGGCGTTACTTTGCAAATAGAATATCTGCTTTTGGAAATTGAGCAAATTGTTAACAGTACATTTCCAAAATCTATCAAAATCAGTAAAAATTTACCTAAGCAAAACCTCTGGACAATTAAGGCAGATCCCAATCAAATGCATCAGGTGTTAATGAATCTATGCGTCAACGCTCGTGATGCGATGCCCAAAGGCGGAACTCTATATATCTCTGCGGAAAATTTATTTGTTGATGAAAACTTTGCCAAGCTGAATCTGGATGCTCAAGTGGGTTCATACATAGCCATAACTATCTCAGATACAGGCTTTGGCATTCCTCCACTAATTTTAGAGCAAATTTTTGAACCATTTTTCACGACTAAGGAAGTAGGCAAAGGCACAGGGCTAGGTCTGTCAACGGTGCTTAGTACTGTCAAAAACCACGGTGGTTTTATTAACGTGGAGAGCGAGGTAGGTAAAGGTAGTAAATTTCAGGTGTATTTACCTGCTGTTAAAGAAAAGACAAGGCAACAAACAGAGAAATTGAAACTGCTCAACGGCAACGGTGAACTGATTCTAGTTGTAGATGATGAAGCCGCAATCTTGGAGATTAGCAAAACTTTGCTAGAAGACTACAATTATAAAATTCTAACGGCTAGTAATGGTATTGAGGCGATCGCATTGTACGCTCAGCACAAAAATCAAGTAAGTCTAGTGTTGATGGATATAATGATGCCAGCAATGGATGGACTAACCGCCATCTGCATCTTGCAACAGATGAACCCACAGGTCAAGATTATTGGTGTTAGCGGTGTTGGTCTAAATAGCCAACTTGTCGAAGTTACTAGCGCTGGCATCAATGTACTTGTGAAGAAGCCCTACACTCTCCATGAATTATTGCACGCTATTTACAACGTCTTGAGCGAGCCATAAGCTGTTAATACTAGTCACAGCCTTGCTTAAAAGAAATTAATCATCCAAGGAGAGACACCTGCAAATATTTGCGTAGCTGCTAAGAGTGCTGTTTCTGTAGCATCAAGCTTTCCTGCTAGCTGCAAATGGTAAGGGGTGAACAAACTTGTGTACACGGGTGCTAATCCTCTGATGTCTAGCTGTAACTCGCCTTTACCACCTTTTGTAACTTCACCACGTCCATTAGCGACAGAAAGGATAAATTTACCGTTGTTGTCAGCTAATAAGTCATCTTTAACTTCCAAATGCAGTTCAGCTTGGATTCCCAGCGGATAACCCCTTAGCTCTAACGCCTTCACTAAATCTATTATCCGCAGCATCCAACGCTCGTGATGCGATATCTTGGCAGTTTGCTCTGGTAGTTGCAATGTCAAAGAATCAATTACAGAACTCTTCCATTGCACTTGTTTAATTTGCGAGCGATGATTAGCAACAAAAGACCAGAAACTCTGTGCAGCAGCATCAGTGAGAATTACCCAATCTCTCACCCGCAAAATTGCGCTATCTTGTGTTGAATGTTGGCTGAAGATGATATAACCTTGGGGTTTGTCTTTGTCACCAATAAGATAGCCATAAACAGTTTCTTGATTATTTGGTTGAATTAATCCCTGCCAAATTGCTAAATTCCGGTCTAAATAACCATGAGTGAGTTTCGCCTGCTGCTGATACAGGTGATGAAAGACTTGATGATTGATTGGAATTATCGGTTGCAAAGGTAGCGGTTGCTCCCGCACCTGGATACTCTCAGTCGGAATTTCCCAACTGCACAAGCTACCCCCCTGTTCATACCCCGCTTTCCGATACAAGCGTTGAGTCGCTGGATATAAAACAGAGATGGGAACTTCTTGAGTGTGGAGTTCTTTGAGGGTATGCTGCATGAGTGCGATCGCTGCTCCCGATCCGCGATACTCTGGAGCAATACCCACTGCGGCAATTCCTGTCATCGGTACACGCTGACCACCCCACCACTGACCCATCGCCAGAGTTGCTAGTCCCCCAATAACTTGCTCAAATGCACGGATAAAGCGGAAGTTTTCTGTACCAATGCGGTTGATGTAGATTTCGCTGTCACCGGAGGACATGAGATAACACTGTTCGAGGATACTCGCAAGTTGCTGGATATCCTGGGGATGGGCGAGAGTGCTGTATTCAAATTGAGGTGTCATCGTTTCTACCATTTAGTAGTACGAAATCACAATCATACTACAAAAAGCGTTTTTTGTGTTCAAATATACTATTTCGTATCCTTGTTTAATTTTACCTATCTACTGACTACCAGTTCGTTAATCCTGCAACAATTCTAAAAATTGAGCTTCATTTAACTGGGTAATTTCTAATTTCTGCGCCTTTTCCAACTTAGAACCGGCATCTTCTCCTACCACTAAATAATCTGTTTTTTTACTTACTGAATCAGTTACTTTCCCACCAGCTTTTTGAATCAATGCCTTCGCTTCATCTCGCTTTAAAGTTGGCAATGTACCTGTAACTACAAAAGTTTTACCCGTTAATTTTTGATTACCATTATTAAATGTTTTCGTTTCCTCTGTGCTAGCTAATTGCAAACTAGCATCTTTGAGGCGAGAAATTAAAGTTTGATTCGCACTAATTTGAAACCACTGGTATACAGACTGAGCAATTTCAGCACCAATGCCGTAAATACCTTCAATATCTGACTGCTTGGCTGTTGCCAACTGTTCGACTGTGAAATACTTCTCGGTCAATAATTGGGCATTTACACTGCCAACATGACGGATGCCTAAACCATACAATACCCTTGACCAAGATTGGTTTTTCGATTGAGCGATCGCATCTACTAATTTCTCTGCCGATTTTTTCCCCATCCTTTCCAATGCAGATAATTGTTCTGCTGTCAAGTCGTATAAATCGGCAACAGAATGCACCAAACCTTTATCAACGAGTTGATGCACCAATTTTTCCCCCAGACCTTTAATATCCAAAGCATCACGGCTGACCCAATGCTCAATTGAGCCTTTGAGAATCGCCGCACAGGAAGCATTGACGCACCTGGTAACTGCTTCACCCGATTCCCGCACCACTAGTTGAGCGCAAACTGGGCAATGGGTAGGCATAACAAAGGGTTGGGCGTCAGCGGGACGGAGTTCTTTGAGTACCCTTACTACTTCCGGGATGATTTCTCCAGCTTTGCGGACAATGACAGTATCACCGATGCGGAGGTCTAATTGGGTAATGCGATCGCTATTATGTAAAGTAGCGCGAGAAACTGTCGTCCCCGCTAATTGTACTGGGCGCATCTCTGCTAACGGCGTTAATGCCCCCGTCCTACCGACATTCACAGCAATATTTTCGACGCGGGTGGGTGCTTCTTCTGCTGGGTACTTTAACGCTACTGCCCATCGGGGGAATCTTTGTGTAAAACCTAGCTGTTCTTGAAGTTTAAAAGAATTCAGCTTCACTACCACCCCATCAGTCATATAGGGTAAATTCAGCCGTTCTGTATCCCAGTATTTATAATATTCAGCCACTTCAGCTGAAGAACTACACAGCTTATGGTTAGGGTTAACTCGAAAACCCATCTTTTCCAACAATTCCAACGCTTCCCATTGGGTATTGGCAATACTGGCGTCATCTCTACCAGGAATGTGCAGCGTGTAAGCAAAGAAATCTAACCGCCGCTTAGCGACAATCCGGGAGTCTAATTGCCTAAGTGTACCAGCAGCAGCGTTGCGGGGATTGGCAAATAATTGCTCACCAGCTTTTTGCCTTTCCTCATTAATTTGTTTAAACACTTCCAAAGGTAAAAACGCCTCGCCGCGCACTTCCACCCTTTCCAGGATTTCTAACCCTTCAAAATTTAGGCGCAAGGGAATTGAGCGAATTGTTCGCACATTTTGAGTGATATCTTCACCCGTTACCCCATCACCCCTAGTTGCACCCCTAACTAGAATCCCATTGTGGTAAGTCAAGGCCAAGGCGGAACCATCAATTTTGAGTTCAGAGACATATTCCACCGAGTCAATTTTCGGTACTTGTCGCCGCCAGCGTTGATCCCAGCTTTGTAATTCATCAATATTAAATGCATTCTCCAGACTATACAGAGGGATATTATGCCGCACCGAAGTGAATTGCGTTGCCGGTTTCTCACCCACGCGCTGAGTAGGACTATCGGGTGTCATCAATTCTGGATACTGAATTTCTAGTTGTTGCAATTCTCGATACAGCTGGTCATAAACTGCATCCTCCATAATTGGTGCATCTAGGACATAATATGCATAGCTGGCTTGTTGCAATAACTGGCGCAGTTCTTCTATGCGCTGGACTTCCGGCTTAATCTGTATCATTAGACTTGTTAAAAAATACCTAGCGAAGAAAATTTAAAGATGATGAAACCTGCGGAAGCAGGTTTTGGTAAGGGCATTAAAAGATTTTGGCAAGAGGTTGATTAGCGATCCCAGTCTTCGACTTCATATAAAAATCTAGTTTTGCCAATCAGTTTGCGATTAGCAGAGGTACTTTGAACAAACACAACATACTTTTCTAGGTTACTCGGTTTAATGCGAATTGATGCATCCATCGGTAGACCTAACATTTCTCGTGCAGCCCCTCCTTCAAATAAATCACCAGTTGCCCTATCCATTAAGATAATTTCTTTTTGAGCTTGGATAGTTTCCGTTTTCGTAAATTCATAGAAACCACGCCCAACTTGGAAACTCAAACCATTTTCTAAAACAAAAGCTTTAATTGAAATATCTTGCTCAACTTCTAAAATCTGAAAACGTCCTGGAGTAACCGCGCGTAAATCAGCAGATTCATAATATGATGTTGCTTCTCGCTTCATCATGGTGTTAAACATTTTATTTAACCCCCGACTCATGCGCCCTTGGTCAATTACTTCTTGTTCATAAGCTTGTAGCTGCTCATTTGATGATTGCTGATAGCAGACTGCTAGAAACAAATCAGTAATATATGAAAACTGGTCTAGGTTGATATGAAATCCACCGGATTTTTCTGCAAGTTCTTGATAAAAAGGATTGGCATGGGGACGATTGAGTGCCTGAATGCCGTAAACTGTAATTTCTGCATCAGCTAATTTATCTAATTCTTTGCGCCAGTTCAACTTTTTAGGATTGTGCGCTGGAGCGTGGGGAATATCATCACCAATCAAAACTAGCGATTTTGATGCTGACTTTGACCAAGATAGAGATTGGGCTTCATGTAATACTAATTCATAGCATTCTGGTGCATCTCCGCCACCAGTCGGTTCTACATTTTGGACAAAATCACAAATAGCATCAACATCGCCGGATAGATTAAAGTTTTTAGTGACATAAGTTGAGCCTTCATCACAGTAGTCACCATGAGCAATAATTCCAATGCGAATCAGGGGAATTTCGTCTATTAGTCTGGTAACGGTGTTTTTGATTTTGCGCCGTACCTGAGTTAGACATGGATACATACTCCCAGTAGTATCAAAGCTGAAAACAATCTCTATATTATTATTTGGCATACGCTTACCCAAATTTGACACATTTATTTTATACTTCAATTTTAACTTTTGGGGAGTTTATAGCAATCCTAGGGCGATCGCATCTTATTTAATAATAAAAACTAAAAAAGATTTTAACATAACATAAATAATCCTAAAAATTACTATATTTCTAAATAAAATAAGTCAGCAACTTGTCAAAAGCATGAATTAGCTTATCTCCAAATCCCTATTTATTAATACCAAAAAACTTATTGATTGGGTATATTAAATTATGCTTGTCTGAAGAAAAGTGAAACTTTCACGTAAAATTTTCAATTCAAGTTTTGATATACTAGTTTTAGCGTTAGCTTAAACTCTTGCTAAATATTTGTCATCCATCACGGCAAGAAACTGTTTATTTTTTATTCCATGTTTAACACGCTTCTCTTTACATTTTTTTAAAGACAGCTTTTGAGCATTCTTGTAAGCAATCTCAATTCTTTGAAATTATGGAAAACTACAGATTTTTCTCAGGGTGATCGCACTCGTTCTTTTTTCAAAAGGCTTAAGTTGAAGGAATAACGGAAGAAGAAGCGATCGCCAAGCGGGTAATTACAGGTTTTCATCAAGGCAATCGCAAGATTTGCACTTTATAAAATTGGAGTCATAGGGCACATCCTAGCTTGTCACTGCTTGTTTCTTTCCATTCTCGTTACCGTCCACACTAAGAACAAATGACGGTTGCTGTGAACTGGAAGTAGATGACTCGCCTCGCAGTCCCCTGCGGCGTTGACTCTTGGGAACTCCTCCCGCCATGCCATACTCTACACTGCTTTTGCCATATCGAGTCCCAACTCCCATCAGCATGTGCTCTGTCATATCTCCCAATTCACGCTCTGTTTGCAGCATTTCACGGTATAACTTATCCACGTTAGAAAGGGCGCTGTTGTATGCGTTCTCTTTAGTTCGCATTGTCTCAATTAGAGTTGAGAAGGCAGGTAGGGTGAGTCCATTGCCCACATCTAAATTCGGATCAATTGAGTCCATACCAGCTGCACGACGCACTGCTTTTTTTAACACTGGAGAGCTTCTTTTTCTACGACTCATAATACGCACCTTGTAAAATAGTACGGTTAATATTCTTTACCTTAAAAAATATCCGTATCGATCAGCCTGAGAAAATTCTGGCAAATCTGCAACGGCTTTTGCTACAAGCGTATAGTTGTCATAAATGCGCGATCTACTGAAATGAGAAAGCATTTCAGCCAAATGAGTCAGCAAACTCCGGTTTGCTTGCGGAAAATACCAAAATGAGAAAGCATTTCAGCCAAATGAGTCAGCAAACTCCGGTTTGCTTATAGAAAACACTAAAATGAGAAAGTAATTAGGCATTTTGAGAAAGATTAATTTTGTGGGCTGCGCTGAATGTGTAGACGCGGAACCAATACGGTTCGGTTAAGCTGCATAGGCTTTAAAGATCCCCCTTAATCCCCCTTAAAAAGAGGGAAATAGAACCATTCTTAGCCCCACTTGGAAAGGGGGGTTGGGGGGATCGAGTCTTATCCGAACCGTATTGGACGCGGAACGGCTTTTGGATTCAGTCTGTAAACAATTTGCTGGTGTTTTTGGCAATTTTCATCCCACAAGTACATAAATTGATTTTGGTTGCGTCAATAAGAATATAGAACGCAAGCTCAAGATGCTTAACTTTGCTAAATCAAGAAGCTTAGGATTTTAACAAGGAGAAGAATTGAAGTGGGTAATTGTAGCGATGTCTGGTGACAAGAAGCAGAGCTTCTACGCACTTTTGGTGATAGGGTTGATTTAGGCGATGTCTACGATGGTCACTGAGCTTGCCGTTGGCGCAGCCTCTTGTAGAGAAGTGCAGGCTACGCCTCGCATTCTTAGCAAATCTGTCAAATTGGAAAAAGATTCCACTAAATGAATTCAATTATGATCGCTTCTTGGTGCTATCTCTAAGCTATAGTTTTCTTCGGTACATAACTGTTGAAGTTCTTTAAATACTTGAGCTAGAGATGTTTTCGCAGTTTTTTGCTGCCAGTTTAGAAATTCTTTAAAAAGCTCAGGATCTACAATCGCAGCCACTAGTTCCTCTTGAGTATAAATTAGCTGAGGTTCTTGACTAGTCGCATTAATTATGGAAGGTAGCTGTTTTTTGGCTTCTTCAAGTGTCCATTTCATTCTCAAAATCTCCAAGTTTTGGAAGCATTGAATATAGAGACTGTTTTCAAGTTAGCTTATTTTCCCAGGCGATCGCATTTCTGGTGATGGGGCTGGTGCTTCTTGCCAGTCATATTGAGGATTTGCGCTTCGGAGTTCCAATTCTGGGGGGCTAGGTCGGGTATAATCCTCTTTACACAACTCCAAATTAAAGGCAGCAAAAGCCGACTGCAACGAACTTTTCTCTACAGGTTCCGATCGCCCTAAAGTTCTGGATATAGTGTGTAAGGCTAAATGTGTGCGAGTGCTCAGTTCTTCTAAAGAAAAGCTATCTCCAACATTCTTTTCCCATTCTGCTTTAGCTTTGGGGATTTATAAGAGAGCAAAAAGGAGTATGTAATTTTTCAATGTTCATAAATAGAATGAGGATTAAAATACCGGATACAAACTTAAATTGATATATAACTTACGAAATTTAAAATGATATAAGCTTATGGCGAAAAACTTCACAAATGCAACTCCAATTATCATTGGACATCGAGGCGCTAGTGGTTATCGTCCAGAGCATACTTTGGCTGCTTATGAATTAGCGATCGCACTCGGTTCTGACTACATTGAACCAGACTTAGTTTCAACAAAAGATGGTATTTTAATTGCTCGACACGAAAATGAAATTTCTGAAACTACCAATGTTGCTAGCCATCCAGAATTTACTAACTATAAAACTACTAAAATAATTGATGGAGAATCAAAAACTGGCTGGTTTACTGAAGATTTTACCCTTGCAGAACTGAAAATACTAAAAGCTAAAGAACGCATTCCCGAACTGCGTCCCCAAAATACTGCTTATGATGGAATATTTGAAATTCCCACCCTGCAAGAAATCATTGATTTAGCTCAGCAAAAAAGTGCCGAAATTGGTCGTACTATCGGCATTTATCCAGAAACTAAACACCCGACTTACTTTAAGTCTATTGAGTTATCCCTAGAAGAACCACTATTAAATACTTTAGTTGCAAACGGTTATCAGGGAGCTAACGTACCTGTTTTCATTCAGTCTTTTGAAGTGAGTAATTTGCAAGATTTGTCTACAAAAACTGATCTACCTTTGGTACAATTGCTCAATTGCAGTGGCAAGCCTTATGATTTTATAGTTAGCGGTAATAATCGCACCTATGCAGATTTAGCAACTCCATCAGGGTTACAAGAGATTGCTAAATATGCTCAAGCGGTGGGTATTCATAAAAATCTGTTGGTTCCCAGAGATAGCAAGGGTAAATTGCTTGCGCCGACATCTTTAGTTAATGATGCTCATGCAGCTGCTTTGCTAGTTCATGTCTGGACTTTTCGCAACGAAGACTTCTTTTTACCCTTGGACTTTCAAGGGAATCCTCAAGGAGAATATGAACTGTTTTTTAGCTTGGATATTGATGGCGTATTTAGCGACTATCCAGATACAGCAAGTTGCTATTCTACTTATTAGTGGTACTTGCCTTGTTTCCTAGCTGGGGCATTTTATCCAAATCACCCACATATACAGCGATTTTCAGTTGAGTAGACTACAAGAAAAAACCTAGCCCCCTACCCCCTTCCCTACTAGGGAAGGCTACGGTGTACACACAAGTCTTTTAGAGTTGCCCCACAGGCTTTTGATCCCCCCAACCCCCCTTAAAAAGGGGAGCAAAAACCTCTCAAAGTCCCCCTTTTGAAGGGGGATTCAGGAGGATCTACAACGATTTTGGTTTTGTACAGAGATGTGTGTACACCGTAGACTAGGGAAGGGGGAAATTCAAAGCCTCTCTCCTTTTAGGAGAGAGGTTTGGAGAGAGGTTTGCGTGTGGTCTATTCATTTGAAAACTGCTGTATATCATGTTCTCTGTTAATAAAAACTTCAGATAATGCCTGATAAGCTTCAGTCCAAGCTGACATCACTTCTTCTGTAGCGGCTTCCCTCAATACATCTTTCATTGCTTGCAATAAGCTCTCTCCGACAATAGGATATTGCTCTGGCAAAACATGAGTCTGCACATGGCGATGAGCAATCTTTTCAACCATTGATGTTAAAGCAGGTAGATTATCAATTTGGGTAGCATAGCCATAAACTGCTGTAGCTAACCTTGTAGGCTGAGAACCATCTGCTTGAGCAGACATATCAAATTGTTCTCTGATTTCGGGATGATTCCGAAACATGACTTCATACATGCGAGTTGTGATTTGCTGACCGTGCTTTTTTAAGCTAGGTGCTGTAGATTTAACGATATCTATTGTTTGTTGGCTAATCATAGTCTCTCGAACCACTTTGAATGTTGATTTCAATTTAGTGGTTGTTTCTATTCGTTACTATGAGCTAGCTCAGTTAAGGAGTGAAATCCTTGTTAGGGCCGAATGTAGAAAAGGAACTTTCTGCCTTTCGTGCTCGGAACTCGAAACTTCGTGCTCGGAACTCGGAACTCCGTGCTCGGAACTCGGAACTTCATGCTCGGAACTCGAAACTTCGTGCTCAGAACTCGGAACTCCGTGCTCAAAACTCGGAACTCCGTGCTCAGAACTCGGAACTCCGTGCTCAGAACTCGGAACTTCGTGCTCAAAACTCGGAACTCCGTGCTCGGAACTCGGAACTTGGAAAATTTTCAGATAGTTACAGAAAGATTCTGTGATTGTAGCGAGGCACTTGCCCTAAAAATAAGGCTCTATCTGTAGTTAGAGGCATTATTAACTAATCGCAACAAATATGACAATAGTAGAATGCAGTTATACGCGTGCCCTATATCTATAACTCCATATTTTATATGCAGACAATTAGCAAAAAGTCAACAAAAAGAGCCTGGGCAGGTGCGATCGCCAAACCCGCAGAAGAATTTTCCCCTACCCAGCTACCAATTATCTCTGGCAAAATCCCAGATGGCTTACGTGGCTCACTTTACCGCAATGGCCCCGCACGACTAGAACGCGGTGGATTACGAGTGGGACACTGGTTTGATGGAGATGGGGCAATTCTCGGCGTCCATTTTACCGATGCAGGAGCAACGGGAGTTTATCGCTACGTAAAAACAGCAGAATACGAAGCTGAAACTCAAGCCGATAAATTCCTCTACAGCGTCTATGGTACGCAGAGTCCAGGGCCAATCTGGAAGCGCTGGAATCAACAGATAAAAAACGCAGCTAATACTTCAGTGTTGGCTTTACCTGATAAACTTTTGGCTTTGTGGGAAGCAACTAAGCCTTACGCTTTAGATCTGCAAACTCTAGAAACCAAAGGATTGGATGATTTAGGTGCTTTGGACAAGGGATTACCCTATTCGGCTCATTACAAGCGCGATTTAGGCACAGGCGAGATTTTTAATTTTGGGATCAGTGTAGGAGCTTTTGCACAGTTGAATCTCTATAAGAGCGATCGCACTGGTAAGATTATCCAAAAATCCGCTTTCAAGCTAGATCGCTACTCAGTAGTACATGATTTTGTCCTGACTCAAAAGTATCTGGTGTTTTTTGTTCCACCAATGGGGATGAAAACACTATCAACTTTACTCGGTTTAACTACCTTCAGTGAAGCTTTATTGTGGGAACCTCAGCTAGCAACTCAGGTGTTAATCTTTGATCGCGAAAATTTATCCCTCGTTAGTCGCGGCGAAACCGATCCTTGGTTCCAATGGCACTTTGGCAATGGTTGTGAAGACAAAGACGGCTCAATAATTCTGGACGTGGTGCGATATTCCGACTTTCACCAAACTAACGAGTTTCTCAGAGAAGTAGCTACTGGCGAGACGCACACAGTTGCTAAGGGGACACTGTGGCAAGTGCAGCTTAATCCACAAACTGGTAAGGTGACAACACAGGAAATTGTCAACCGTAAATGTGAGTTTCCAGTTGTGCAGCAATCGCAAGTTGGGCAGCCTTGGCGTTATACTTACATCTCATTACTGCCACAAAGAGCAGATATAGACAAAGAATTATTTGAAGCGATCGCCCGTTTTGACTACAAAACCGAAACCCTCACCGAAGCAGACTTAGGAGCAAATCGCTACCCTTCCGAACCCATTCACGCTCAAGATCGCCAAAATCCTGAACAAGGTTGGGTGCTCACCGTTGTCTACGATGGCAATACTCATACTAGTGAAGTTTGGGTATTTGATAGCGATCGCTTGAACGAAGAACCCGTCTGCAAACTCGGATTACCTAGCGTCATCCCCCACAGCTTTCACGGTACATGGAACCCAGCCTCATAACTCCTCCGCGTTCCTCTGCGTTTTCCTCTGCGTTTAAAAACTCCCTAACTGAGCAACTCTGGAGCAATTTTTAAATAGGGCTGCTGAGTAGAAATATGAATTGGTATCACGCAGAGGCGCGGAGTCGCAGAGAGTAAGAGTTGAGAATACTTGATCTGGGAATTTCATATGATCATTCGGCAACGCCCTAAATAGAATAGAAATAAAGCTTACATAACATTACGCTGATTAAGCATCATTGACCATGACCACTTCTAAACGCCACTACCACATCATTACTTTCGGTTGTCAAATGAATAAAGCTGACTCAGAGCGCATGGCTGGCGTTTTGGAAGACATGGGCTTTGAGTGGTCAGAAGATCCGAATAATGCAGATTTGATTCTTTATAATACCTGTACGATTCGGGATAATGCCGAGCAAAAGGTTTATTCTTACCTTGGCAGACAAGCAAAGCGTAAACATGAGCAAACAGATTTAACTCTTATTGTTGCTGGTTGCGTTGCCCAGCAAGAAGGTGAAACACTGTTGCGACGAGTCCCAGAATTAGACTTGGTAATGGGGCCACAACACGCCAACCGTCTCAAAGATTTGCTGGAGTCAGTGTTTGCCGGTAATCAAGTTGTAGCAACTGAGCCAGTTCACATTATCGAAGATATCACCAAACCGCGACGCGATAGTAAGGTGACGGCTTGGGTAAATGTGATTTACGGCTGTAACGAACGCTGCACTTATTGCGTAGTTCCGAATGTGCGAGGAGTAGAACAATCCCGCACACCGGAAGCCATTCGCGCCGAAATGCTAGAACTAGGACTACAAGGTTACAAGGAAGTAACTCTACTTGGTCAAAATATTGACGCTTACGGTAGAGATTTACCCGGCGCAACATCGGCAGGTAGACATCTGCACAACTTTACAGATTTGCTTTATTTCGTCCATGATGTACCAGGAATAGAACGGCTAAGATTTGCTACTAGTCACCCACGTTATTTTACTGAAAGACTGATTCGGGCTTGTGCCGAGTTACCCAAGGTGTGCAAACACTTCCACATTCCCTTTCAATCTGGGGATAACGAACTTTTGAAGGCGATGGCGCGGGGTTATACCCATGAGAAGTATCGCCGGATTATCGATATAATTCGGCAGTATATGCCAGATGCGTCAATTAGTGCTGATGCGATCGTGGGTTTCCCTGGAGAAACAGAAGCACAGTTTGAAAATACTTTGAAACTGGTGGAAGATATCGGCTTTGACATGTTGAACACAGCAGCATATTCGCCCCGTCCGGGGACACCCGCCGCTTTGTGGACAAATCAGTTGAGTGAAGAAGTCAAAAGCGATCGCCTACAAAGATTAAATCATCTAGTTAACGTGAAAGTCGCCGAGCGATCGCAACGTTACTTCGGTCGCATCGAAGAGGTACTAGTAGAAGACCAAAACCCCAAAGACAAAACTCAGGTAATGGGACGCACAGGCGGTAATCGCCTTACCTTCTTCACTGGCGATATCAATGAACTCAAAGGAGAGTTGGTAAAAGTAAAAATTACCGAAGTTCGCGCTTTTAGCTTGACTGGTGAACCTGTAGAAGTGCGACAAGCGATACCAGTCTAACTGTTTAACACTTTTGTCTGGTCGAGGCTGCTTCAAACCGGACATGATGTTACAGTTCTCAGGTAGAACTTTGTGTGTCAACTGGTATTCAGTCATCTCCTTAATGTCCAGCTATCTGACCCGTTTCCTCAGTGTCCGATTTCGACATCTTCGAGGATGCCGAGTGCATCAGGAACAAGAACAGCTGCGGAGTAGTAGGCGGTGACGAGGTAGGAGATGATAGCTTTTTCGCTGATGCCCATGAATCGGACTGACAAGCTGGGTTGGTATTCGTCGGGGATACCAGTTTGGTGTAGGCCGATTACGCCCTGGTCTTCTTCGCCGGTACGAAGCACCAATATAGAGCTGGTCTGAGCATCGGTGATGGGAATCTTGTTACAAGGAAGAATGGGTACACCACGCCAGGCGGACACCATGCTGCCATCTAGATCGATGCTTTCTGGGTAGATGCCAAGGCGATTGCACTCCCGACCGAAAGCGGCGATGGTGCGGGGATGAGCCAGGAAGAACTTCGACTTCCTCCGGCGGGTCAGCAGTTCGTCGAGGTCATCGGGGGTTGGTGGGCCGTTGCGTGTGTAGATGCGCTGTTTGAGGTCGGCGTTGTGCAGCAACCCGAATTCGCGGTTGTTGATTAACTCGTGTTCTTGACGTT
>NZ_JACXXN010000031.1 GCF_014904695.1 Nostoc sp. MG11
CTTCCCGAACTCAGAGGTGAAACGCTGCTGCGGCCACGATAGTTTAGGGGTTGCCCTACGCAAAAATAGCTCGATGCCAGGTTTATTATTCAGTTAACATTAAATACCCAGAACATTTTAACTACTATGTTCTGGGTATTTGATTTAGTTAAGCTTTTACGGTTCTTCCGGTAGTTTTATGAACCTATCCCACTAATAAAACTCTTTGAATCCAAATATGAATAGTAGCAAGATCAAGAAATGCATCAAAATATATTTTTCGACGTTCCCAGCGAACAACTAAACGACGGTATTTACGTTGATACCAAGCAAAACAACGTTCTTGCTGGTTCTCGTCATAGATATTTTGATGGGTCTACCTTTATTTTTCTTAGTTTTCCAAACTCTTTTTGGTATTTGAGGTCGAATCCTTCGTTTGCGTAGACTCGCACGCTGTTGTTTCGAGTCATACCCCTTATCGGCAGCCAAAACTCTCACTCGTTTACGTGGTCTACCGCGTTTCAAAGTTCTTAATTTGACTTTATTTAGTAAAGATAATACTTGTTCCCCCTCGTTGCCGTTAGCTGGAGTTGTTGAATTAGACAGGGGTATTCCATTACCTTCTGTAAGCATGTGGATAAGAATACCTTTTCCTTTACCACCATACGCAACTTCTTCACCTCCTCCTTTTCCAGGGAGAAAAAGAGCCGTATACAGCCCCAGAATCCCAGTTTATCAGACCTTTTTCCATTAGCGTAGGCGTAGCCCGCCGCAGGGCATCGCTAATATACGTGCTTGTATGTACTCAAATGTTCCATCGTCACGCCATCGCTTTAACCATCGATGGGATGAGCTTTTAGATGCCCACACATCACCATGTGGTAAGTCACACCATCGACACCCAGTAATCAGAATGTACAACAAACTATTTAATACATGACGATATGGTGCATTTCGACTTGTCCTTCCTGCAGAAAAATTACTCACAGTATACATCAGAATCATTGGCGGATGATTCATGATTTACCTTGGAATAAAAAATCGGTGCTATTAAAAATAAATCGTCGCCAATTTATGAAATACTTGTCAGATGGGGATCAGATATACTTAATAAAATTGAAGAAGTGAGCATTGATCTCTGGTCACCTTATAAAAACCTAGTAGAAGAGTTAATGCCAAATGCTCATGTAACTGCTGATAGATTTCATGTAATGAAACAGTTAAATGATGAATTAGATACTATGCGTAAAACTGAGAAAAAAGCAGCTATGTCGCTAGATAATGAATCAGAAAAAGAGCGAATATTGAAGGCATTAAACAAAAGCAAATATAGCTTACTTAAAAATGAGAATTCTCTCAATGAAAAGCAAAAAAAAATGAAAATCTGTGCAGGATGTGTCCCCAAACCTCGCTACAATACACGCACTTAAAGAAGAATTTTGAGATATATTTGAAACAACTAAATCTTGGGGAGATAGTATAATAAACCTACTAAATTGGATGTATGATGCTCTTTCATATTTTCCGAAGAGTATAGGTACAATCGTTAGATGGTTTGGTGAAATAGTCGGCTATTTTGATAGCAGAACTACGAGTGGTGCTGTAGAAGGAATTAATAATAAACTCAAGTTAATTAAAAGGCTTGGATATGGCTTTCGTAACTTTAGTAATTTTTAGATTACGCAGTTTATTAAACTGGCATTTTACTATTAATTATTCATAAAAGTAACCGAAAAACCACTTTTACTTGCATAAACTGCAATTAACATAAAATTTGCATAATAAATAAGTATATTTGAGTTTCAAGCCCACATTATTCCTCTTCTGTCACTTTCCTAGATAAAAACATATTTACAAGATAAAAGTTCCAGTCTAAAGCAATGATTATGTCCATCATATTAGAAAATAAAGCCACAAACATAATCCCAGTTAGAGTTTTAGTGGTATTGACATGTTTAAGAAGTATTAAGAATAGACTGTCTCAGATTTCCATATGAACAAACCTGTAGGTATAAAGCCATTGATAAGGAAGCGCTGCTAGCAAAATGACGAACAAAAATGACAACAATTTATTTAAGGCTCAAAAACCTAAAACCTTTCCTCTGAGTTTGGCTTTGGTATTTATTATGTGTTTTACTATTCTAAATACTGGAAATACTGAACCTATAATTCCTATTTTAGGATTTCATGGAATTATTGATACTCAAGCTTCTACTCTACGCTCGTATAAAAGAGAGATGAACTATCCACGAGAAGATTTAGAAAAACTTCTAGAGTATTTAATACTTAATGATTATTTGTTTTTAAGCACTCAAGATTTATATAATTTTTTTTTAAAAAATCTCAGGAATTTTCGGCTGGGCATCGTAATAAAAAACTCATTATGATTTCATTTGATGATGGATATAAAACAGTACATACGAATTTACTACCCATTTTGTATAAATTTGAAAAGAAATATGGGAGAAAAGTAAAAGTTGTTTTATTTATCAATCCAGGGAATTTAACTAGTAAGAATAGTGTCAATTCAGCTCATTTAGGATGTCAAGAATTGAGAGAAGGATTTAAAAAAGGGTTTTATGATATTCAATCTCATGGAATGAATCATAAAAATTTAGCTAACCTCCCTCGTCACCAGTTAGTTAATGAGCTTTTGAAAGCCAGAACGGAATTAAGAAAATGTACACAAGATTTAGATATAGAACAAACTGTAGCATCACATTTCGCTTATCCTTATGGAGCTTATAATAAACAAGTAAAATATTATGTATCTAAATATTATTTATCTAGTTATTTATACAATGACCAAATACTAAATTATAGTTGTTTGAAAGATTACTATAAAATTCCTCGTTTAATTGTTAATCGGCAAAAATCAACTAAACAACTGATAGAAATTGCTCAAGGAATGCATCCTAAAAAATATCAAAAAAAATGTTAGTAAACTATGTTAATAAATTAAAAATATAACTGAATAGTGTATGTTAATTTCAACATTATTACTCTTCGTTCGCATAATAGAATTTGATTAAGAGAAATTATCGATAAGATTGCTATAAATATTATGTGAAATACCAAGCAAACTAATAATTTCCTGTGTAGAGATTTGAAATGAGGAATATAGGCAAAACGCTCATCTCAGACTTCAATAATCGTCAAAGTGAGATTAGAAAAAGCATATAACAATCGTTCAACCGTAGGTTTATCAGTCCGTTTTTTCAGATTATCGGGATACAGTCCAGTAACAGAAAAGCTAAAGGCAGTTATGATGTAGGCGATCGCATTTATTGCCTTTATGCTACCGATATCATCAACGATATTAGCGTTTTAGCTGTAGCGCGAAAACTTTGCCCAGAAGAACATGCATGTAGTGCTATTGAACAGCTGTCCACAGCTCTCTCTGCCCACAATACCATTTGAGTTGCGTAACATCGCTGTGGATGCAGCCATTCCTGGTGGTTTTAAACTTAGACTACTTACTCACCGAAGATTTACAGCCCTTTCCCAACAATTAAGACGTAGCGATAACTGCTGTAGAACAACTTTATGTGGAAGTTACCCTAGTAGAACCAGAGAAGGCATGGTTTGGGAAATAGAACCTCTTCCCGAAAACTATAACTGAGAAATACTCAGATTTTAAATATAGTTAAAATAGGTATTCATCCCATATATCCATTTAAAAATAAAAAGCCATGAGAGAAAAACCTAAACAACAAATGCGTATATGGGCAATGTTGTGTCATATCTCGGCTTTGTTAGCCTGGCTATTATTGTTCTTTTTGGTATTTATTGGTATCCCTTTATATTTGCCCCTGAATCTTTTAGCACCACTGTTAATTTGGCGTTTCAAAAAAGCACAATATTCTTGGATTGATTTACAAGGTAAAGAATCTTTGAATTTTCAAATTTCGCTAACTTTTTATACATTAATAGTAATATTTTTATCATTAATTTTGGTGGTAACTAGTTGTGGCATTGCAGTAACTAGCAATAGCACTGTCAATGAAGTAAAGATCACTTTTGATGGACTATTAATTATGTTCATGTCATTAATATTATTAGTAATGCTGCTACAATCATTTCTAGTGACTTTCGCCGCCATCAAAGCTTACAAGGGTGAGCATTATCGTTACCCTTTAACAATACGAGTTTTGCGGTGAAATAATTAGACTTTTGTTGAGCAAATGTTTCCGATGACACCAAAACTAAGAATATGGTTTAAGTAAAAGCCGAGCTAGGTATTTACTGGGTCGTGTGTACGCCAAGTTGCGTTGTTCAGTTTGTGCGGCTACAGCTACAAGACGAATGGCAGGGCTAATCTGATGAGGCGTTACTAAACGAAATTAAAACGCAGCAGTATACCTTTTGCTATTAATAACGTTAAAGTCTTGGTCAACGCGATGAAAACAATAAGTTCACTTTTTAGCGAAGAACGCAACCAACTCCGGGCAGATATTGACAATACAACCAGCATTGAGCAGGTAATCAAGCTGGTTCAGAATCGACTCGATAATCTCGAAAGAATTTACATTAGCAAGCTAAATGTAGTTCAAGTACGTCTAGCTTCCTTTTTTCTGGATACACTGCGCCAGTCCATTGCTACTCTGGCAGCGGCCCACTTGGCTCAAGTCGCCCCAACAGAGCAACAGCAAATCACTAATTTAGCTGTTTTTCCTACCAACAGGTTAATTTTGAAATTGCTTAAAGCACTTATTTATATCGGTATTTTAGGTTGGTTGTTCCACTTAACTGAAACTACCCCAGGTGCATGGATGGCTATTCTACTAGCTTCTGTGCTTTTAGGACTGGAAGTTGTGCTTCAACTCGATAAAGATAATTCAACATCTTTTGAGCAATTAGAACTAGCTCAACCTGTCCTACGGGTCGATAGCCAAATCCTTTTAGACAACCTTGCTGATGCTCTCAACACAATTGACTTAGCAGTCGCTAGATTTGAAGAAGGAAACAAACATCAAGACGATCGCGGCATCGAAGAATTGCCAGAATTATTGAGTTTTCTGCAAAAGCTCATGGGCGCATCATTTCTTGAAAAACCCCAAATGGCGATCGCACTAGCGAAAATGCTGCCACAGATTTTAATGTCTCAGGGAATTAACGCTCAAATTTACCGACCAAATGATCCTCATAGTGATCGCAATTATTTTGACTTCGAGCCAAGTATTGACCCATCCACCAAAGATTACGTAACTATAACTCCTGCTTTGTTGAAAGGCGATCGCTTGCTAAGACGCGGCCGGGTAATTGAGCCAGCATATTCCGAGGCTAGAGAATAACAGACAATAAGAGTATGGAAATTTTAGAAACAATTGGTTTTGACTTGGGACACGGTGAAACGGCTGTAGCTAAAGCTATAGTGGAGAGCATCGAACCCCCGGAAATGCTTGAGATTAATAACAAGAAGAACCAAATTACAGCTCTTGGTTGGCATCCCAAGCTAGGTTATCTTGTCGGAGAGCAAGCGTTAATTCAAGCTGGCGTTACCCAACTGACAATCTCTTTCAAGCAAAAACCAAATAACGATTCCAAGTATCGAGAAACAATTAGCACTTTTCTAGCAACTTACTACCGTCTTTTAAAAGAAAGCAGACAAATTGAAGCTGGGGAAACTACTTACTTTTATATTGGTTGCCCTTCAGGATGGTCGGTTAGTGAACGAGAGGAATATCAAAAGCTACTTCGAGAAGCTGGTATTGCCAAACTGAATGTTGTACCTGAATCGCGGGCTGCTTTTATGCAAGCCAAGGAAGCCGGTAAGCTGGAGTATGAAAAACTTCTTTCATCGGTTCTAATTGTTGATATTGGTTCTTCGACCACAGATTTTACCCTGGTTAAAAGTTTACAAGAAATTCCGATGGATTTCGGAAGTAACACTTTAGGCGCATCCCTAATCGACAAGGCTATTTTTGAGCGTACTCTCGCTAAGCACGAGCAATCAGAGTTGCTAAAAAAAGTATTTAATGAATATCCACATCACCAAGCTCGTTGTGAACTTGCTTGTCGCAAAACTAAGGAAGATTACTTTTCTAATGAACAGCTATACAGCGATTCTCAATCCTTTGCGCGTGGCTTCGAGTCTATCAACGAACAGATTTATTTTATCCCCCAAGTCAACAAATCGATGATGGAGGAGATTTTAAACCAACCTTTGCCAGAACTGAGGCTTCATAGTTGGATTCAATCATTTGGTGACTCTGTAAGTGAGGCTAAAGAAAAACTGGAAAAGCTTGGGATTGTGCCGCAACTTGTACTGATGACTGGCGGTGCATCTCGAATGAAGTTTACACACCAAATTTGTCAAGAAATCTTTCCCGAACCAGAAACGCTCCTGCGTCCAGATCCGGAACCTGAACGATGTATTGCACTGGGATTAGCGCGAGTAGGAAGATGGGATCTGCGTGCTGCTGCCTTCAAACAAGAAGTTAACAAACTATTGGACTCACAAAAGCTCAAAAAACTGATTGAGAGACATATTCCAAAGTTAATTGAGTTGTTGATTAAGCCACTAGCAGATGGTTTGCTAGAAAATGCAGTTAGACCTGGAGTAAAAGACTGGCAAAAAAACCAAATACGGACTTTAGCCGATTTGGAAACATCTATGAAAAGTCGAGCCGAGCAGTGGCTTCAAGGCGATCGCGCCCAGCAGATAATTAACAATCAGTGCATCAGTTGGTTTAACAATGAAATTCAACCCGACTTAGCCGCAGAAACCGACCCAATATGCCGAAAGTTTCAGATACCTAGAAGCAGTTTAAGGTTTGAAGATAGCATTGAGCCGGCTTTTGTCAACCCAGAATTAAAAATTGGAGATGCTATCCTTGCTGACACAGTGGCATTTATCATCAATGTAGTAATTGGTGGAGGTACTCTGGCTAGTATTATCACTCTGATACTAACTGGACACTTGGTTTGGCCTATTGCATTGGTGTACGGGGCTTCAGTAATGGCAGCAGGAATGGAGCTAAATCGCCAGAGTGTCCAAGAGGCAATCAAGACAAATTTGGATATTCCTAGCTGGATTCGTTTTAGTTTTTTGAGCGACAAGAAAGTTAATGATATGTTTTCCCAATTAAAGCCGGAGTTGGAGAAGGTTCTGCAACAACAACTAGCAGCGAATCAAGAAGCTTTTGACAAACTAATTAATCAAATTGAGCAAGGACTGCAAAAAGTTCTTTCTACTAAGGTTCAAGAGGCAATAATTTTAATTCAATAACGGTCGCTGCTGCAACTTGGGCGCTCGTCGCCAAAAGGAATATATGCTTGGTATGAGCAATAAAAATTACATGATTATGGGAGTAAAGATTATATGATTGGGGTTGCGATCGCTGGGACTGGATTTGGTCAAAAAGTCCATATTCCTGCATTCAAAGCACATCCTCAGACTGAGGTAGTGGCTGTTTATCATCGAGATATAAAAAAAGCTCAAGCGATCGCAGACTCCCATAATATTCCCCACGCCTGCGACACAATTGCAAACATTGTTGCATTGCCAGAAGTGCAAGCAGTCAGCATCTCCACACCGCCATTTTTACACTACGAAATGGCTAAAACAGTACTACAAGCTGAGAAACATTTATTACTAGAAAAACCTGTAACATTAAATGCAACTGAGGCGAAAGAACTATATCAATTAGCTAAAGAAAAAGGTGTTATTGCAACCGTAGATTTTGAATTTCGCTTTGTACCAGGATGGCAGTTATTTGCAGAATTATTGTCAGAAGGCTATGTAGGTGAGATGCGCCTGATTAAAATCGACTGGCTAGGTTCCTCGCGTGCTGACACTTCACGCCCTTGGAATTGGTATTCTGACAAAGAAAAAGGCGGTGGTGCATTGGGGTCTTTAGGTTCCCATACCTTCGATTACATTCATTGGCTATTTGGCCCAGTACGCAGATTGAACACCCATTTAAGTACCGCCATTCCCACACGAGTTGACCCTACTAGCGGCGAATTCAAGCCAGTAAATACGGATGACACCTGTATGCTGGCGTTAGAATTAGCGAATGGGACACCTTGTCAAGTTTGCATCAGTGCGGTTGTTCATGCACCGAGGACACATTGGGTAGAAGTGTATGGCGATCGCGGTACTTTAATTGTGGGTAGTGAAAATCAAAAAGATTACATACATGGCTTTCGGGTTTGGGGTTCTGAGTTAGGTAAACCTCTCACCGAAATCGAAATACCAAATCGGTTAATATTCCCGGAAAATTATGCTGATGGGCGCATTTCGGCATTTATGCGCGTGGTAGACCAATGGGTGCAAGCAATTGACCGCAAGCAAGAAATTACCCCATCGCTGCGAGAAGGAGTTTATTCTCAGCTGTTGATGGATTTAGCCCATAAATCTCATGCGACAGCAAGCTGGGTAGATGTACCTGGGTTGGAAGGCTTTATTGGTAGCTAAATATTATCACGCAGAGACGCAGCGAAAAGTATGTAGCTTGCTTCCCGTAGGGTGCGCCGGCTTCCGGCGAACATAACTTTTCAAGACAGAGTCGCAGAGAGTAAGAGTTGAGAAGAGTTGATTTTTAAATTTCATATTCAAATTCAACAACGCCAATTAATTTGGTATTAACAATTTTGAACGCTGCTGTTGGTAAAAGCCGACAACTTTTTGGACATAATCAGCTGTAAAGCCGCTATTACAGCCTGTGTAATTACCAGTCATCCACCAACAAGCTACGCCACGCACAGCCGCAGTTTCATCATTACTAGTGGCGCGGAACTGCTGGTTTAACTCGCGGCGCGTGATGCAGGATACAACTTGACGGGCGATCGCGGGGCTATTTTCAAACTGCGTTGGTGTTAGTTCTCGTTTAAGACAAGATTTCGACCAGCCTTTGAGGGTTTCTGGTTTAACTTGCCACTCACTGTGAAGTCCATCGTTTGAGGAGCCTGTTTGTGGTGCAGCCCGTCGCAGCGCCTCTACCATCGCCGCAACTTGAGCATTAGAAACCTGCTGTTGTGCTTGAGCTAATAATGGCGATGACAGCCCAAAGCTGACAATCACTCCGCTTAGTAGGAATCGTATGGGGTTTTTCCTCATAACTCTGGACTTATTTTTGATACCAGATGTAGCATACTACATCTCTAAAAATTGCAAGTATTAGCGGTGATGAAATTCCACCTCTTTCTCTAAAATTTTGATATCGTAGTTTCCAAAGAAATCGTGACCCAGTAGCCCGATGCCTGCTTTTGGAGCGATCGCAACTCGAATATTATTAGCTATGGCTCCACCTACTGCAATAGATTTTACTTTCCCAGTTGAAAATTGTACTTGGCTACCATCAGCAATTTGAGCTTGCATCAAACCTGTAGATTCGAGTTTGAGCGTGCTTGCCATACCTTGAGTAATTAGAGTACCAGTCGCACCTGTATCTACAATCATCTCAAAGGATTGTTTGTCATTGAACGTGACATCAATTATGGGAGTTCCACCAAGACGGCGTTTAATCGGAATCCGAAAAACTTTATTGTCATTACTTGAGGGCGGGGTTATCGTTACACCACCACAAAGGTTTGCCAATCCTACCGTTTTGCCAGAGGCGGTGATCATGAAACATGCTCCTGGATCTTCGGCTATTGCCGATTGGGGTAATGGCAAGAATATCAAAGTCGGCATTACAGCTATTAAAGCTATGTTAATGGTTTCAAGCCAACACTTCAAAGCATTTTTCATATTATTTTAATTCTCTAAGGTCTTCTATAAATGTTGATAAATAATGTATTCTGTTTGGCTTGATAAGCCAATTATTCTTTAAAAATGCTCATTTTCTTTACTAACTTTGTATATTTAAAATAAGACAAAATTGTATCTTAATAAATACATAGTACATATAAATACTAATATTACATTAAAGTTTAAGTAAAGACATGATAAAACTACTTAGACTACATCAAAACATGACATACTAAGAAGTTAGATAATGGAAATTTAAAGATGTAGCTAGACATTTGTTAGCTTACTCAAGGTTAGCTACTGCATGTATAGCAGTAGCGATCGCATTGTTAACGGCAATATCTTTCTTTGACAAAATCACATTTTCAGCAAAGGTGCGCTGAACAACTACACCGCAAACAGCAGCGGCAGCAAAATTATACACACCTGCCATCTTAAACAGCGTACCGCATTCCATTTCGTAATTCAAAACATTCAAACGCCGATATTCTTCTGTAATGCCATGCAGCGATCGCATTAAATTTGGATTCGCTGAATTGCTACGTTCTTGTCCTTCATAAAAAGTATCCACTGATGCCGTAATTCCTACATAATGCTCAATCTCTAGTTCTCGTGCTGCTTTAATTAAGGCAACTGTGAGAAACGGCTCAGCTGCGGCTGGATACTCCACAGGTGCAATGTCATTTGCTGCACCTTGGCGACACAATGCCGCACTACTAATTACAATGCTACCAACAGTTACATAAGGTTGAATTGCGCCACAAGTGCCAATACGAATAATTTGCCGGATTCCAACTTGTACTAATTCATTGACCACAATACTTAGCGAAGGCGCACCCATACCACTAGTAGCAGATAAGATACTGCGACCTGATAAGTTTCCCACATAACTATTGAGTCCCCGATTCTCCGACAATAAGCGCACATCCTGCAAATAAGTTTGAGCAATTAAACACGCACGTTCAGGATCGCCAGATAATAAAGCAATCCTAGGAGCAGATGAACCTAAATCATCTTTTCTAAAGCCAATATGATATAAACTTTTATTATTCATAAGGTAAGAAAAATTACTTTAACTTTGTCTAGAAATATTTATTCACCATGTAATCAGTTTATTCATCAAATAACTATGATTACATATTTATGACTACCGAAAAACGACAATTTTATAACAATAGTTATAATTTGGTATTAAATAGCAAAATAAGTATTTGTATCGGTAACGTAAAAACTTTAACTTTCTCAATTATGTTTTCATTAAAAATTAGAGATTTATGTCTTAACAAACACTATAAAAACATAGAATAATAAATTAAACGCAATATATTTAAACCAGTCATAAGACAGATGTAGTAAACTATAGTTAAACTTAAAGTATTGGATACAAAACAAAGGGCGTAACGAATTTAGGGTGCAACTGTAACAATGATAGACATTGATGATTGCAGAGTGAGAGTTGTATTTCTTACTCTGTATTTACTTAGAGGTTTTGCTTTGTTGAATTATTTAAAGTAGTAGATAAAAATATATTTTTCAACTTAAGATTGGGAACTAATTATAAATTACTAGTTCCCAAATCGTCATAATTACATTTTATCCGGCAGTTTAGAGTTGACAGCCATTATCCAAAAGGTACAAAGACAGACTCAAGCACCGTTAAAAAGTTCAAAATTTCTAAATTTCCGCACCTGCTTTAGATTCAGCACCCATTGGCGCAACATAATCACGGAAAAGAGTAATTTGCTGTTCAAAAGGTATGACTTGAATTTTGCTAAATAATGCTTTCGCTTCTGAAGGAAGTTGATAATCGGAAGGAACAGGAATGATAGTACCATTATCCATTCCTTGAGATAGTCGATACCAAAATAGCAGCTTGGTGGTATCACCCAAAGAGCCGTATTGACGAGAAAGTTGGGTATCTGCTTTATTAATTAAGTCACGTTGAAGTTGCAACTGTTCTTCGTGAGTTAATTCCTTAACTTGATTAAATAAACCTTCGGCAATTTCTGGGGAAGCAGTACTTGCACCAGGAGCAGCTGGTGTAATTGAGCTACCCATTTCTTTGTAAATGAACCAAAACAACGCGAGTTGTTGATCAACATCCAATTTTTGCCAAGCTTGAACATGTTCGCGAATAGTTGGATCGCCAGTTTGGGTGTATGTCATTATCAACTCCGATTGCAATTAATATCTATTAGCAATAACAATATCAAATGTGTATTTGGCGTTTTACCTCACTGAAGATAGAGATGTATCTAAATCAAAGAGAGGAACAATTGAAAATAGAATATCAATCGAGCGGAGTGTAGTCCTGTATGGAAAATATTTGGAACTAGATAAATATAAAGTAATAATTATGTTATGCAGAGTAAAATAATGAGCTTTATTGTTCCTTTACCACAAAGCGATAACATCTGTAATTTCAGGTTACCAAACTTAGAAATCGGAGTTCCGAGATCAAAACTTGAAACTCCGAATGAAAACTTGAATTCTATTTTTTTCGCAACTTTCTCCAAGTAGCTGTAGGCGTTCAGGCTTTCTTACTCCCGCCGATTTTGGTAATCTTCGGAAGACATTGGATCTAATTCCCAGCGAGAATCGTCTCGTTCTTCTAAAATATTGTTGGTACGGAGAAATGCAGCATCATCCATTTCTAAACCGACTGCTGCTTCTATTTCCTCAGTTACATTTTGGTCGGGAGTGGGAGCAGTACCACCAACAGCTTCATCCCCTACTGCATCTGCATCTTGCCAATAAGCATCAACATCACCGCCAGTAAGTTCAGGACTGGTCTCTGTATACTCACGTCTTTCCTCCCGTTGCGATCGCCCACCAATATTGTACCCCGGCAAGTCTTTCACACCAGTACCGTAGGACTCAGTAATTTCCTGCGGCAAATCATTGGTTTCAATTTCGTCATTATGATTTTTTTCTGCCATGATACTAGCCTTTTTCTGCATCCTCACAATAACGTTTTCCTGCCAGCAGGTTGTCCTACCGAAGATGTATAGCTTTAGAAATAAAATAATCTATCCCCTTAGTACGAAGCTAAGTAAGTAGTTACAGCCTAAGATTGTAACCATGAATTCACAAATCAAGTAACTTGTACTTGTCATAGTTGAAGTTTTTAGTTGTGAGTTAGAAGTTCTTAACTTTAATGCCCAACATAGATTTCTAAATCATGACTTTTTTATCCAGCAACAATCAATAAATTTAGCTAAGTTTCTTTTTACTTATGGCTTTAACTACCTGAATGCTAAACAACAAAGATTAATATTTAGTTAGAAGTGGAGGTAGAAAGTGGAATACAACGAGTTTATTACACACGTACAAAGCCTTGCTCAATCAGATTCTCGTGAAGAGGCAGAACGTTCTACCCGTGCCACACTGGAAACCGTTAAAGAACGTATTCCTGTTGATAAAGCACAAGACTTAGCTACCCAATTACCTCAAGAATTAGGCAAGTATCTACAAGGGAAAGAGGAAGAATCAAACAAATCATTTAATTTGCAAGAGTTTATTGCCCGTGCGAGCCAAAGAGAAAATATAGAACCGACTACCGCTGCGATTCATGTCCGTGCTGTGTTTGCTGTATTGCAAAATGCTGTCAAACCGGAAATATTTGCCGCATTCCACGCCAATTTTTCTCACGATTACGAAGAATTGTTTGCTACACCAACAAGCGAAGCATCTGCATAATAAACAATAAATAACTTAAAATTTCCAACTTCAAGTACTGCAAGCCAAAGAAAACATAACAGGCTGCTTAATTGACCTAGTTGTTGAATATTTTAGCTAGTTGAAACCCAGGAATAAACAGGTAATACCAATGACTCAGCAAAATCATTCTAGTAAGCAAAAAGTTGCTATCCTCATTGAAAACGATGTAGAAGATGCAGAATTTACAGTTCCTTTTAATGGGCTGAAACAAGCGGGGATAGAGGTTGTTGTCCTCGGTGGGCGCATGAATGAAAAATATAAAGGTAAACGCGGTAAACTTAACATGCAGCCCGATGGCACAACAACAGAAGCGATCGCAGCAGAATTCGATGCAGTAATAATTCCTGGTGGAATGGCCCCCGACAAAATGCGACGGAATCCCAACACAGTCCGCTTTGTCCAAGAGGCGATGCAGCAAGGAAAACTGGTAGCTGCGGTTTGCCACGGGCCACAACTTTTGATTGAAGGCGATTTACTCAAAGGTAAGCAAGCCACTGGTTTCAGTGCTATCCGCAAGGACATTATCAATGCAGGTGCAAATTACATAGATGAGCCGCTAGTAATTGACAGCAATTTGATTACCTCACGTGAACCCGGAGACTTACCAATTTTCACCACAGCTATTTTGAGTCGCTTGGGTTACGGTGGCAAAGATGCCGCACTACCAAGTGAGCAAGATACAAGCGCCGAATGGTGGAAACTAGCTGATGCTTGGGGTGGCTCAACCAAAGGTGATATCGCCAGAGGTTTAAATACTGCTCTTGCTGGTGAGCGTTATTCGTTAGAAGCTTTGGAAAAATACGCTGAAAAAGAATCAGATGCAGAAGTGCGATCGCTCTTTCAAGAGATAATTACTAATAAACAGCGTCACATTGAAAACCTGGAAACTTATCTTCACAAACTAGGCGAGAAACCCTCTTTAACCGCAAACATCGCCAATCAATACGCCAAAGTAAAAACTGCCTTAACAGGTAGTGATGACATATATCAGTTACGTTCCGCTTTAGGAGATGTACAAACTGGTATTGGCGATATTGGCAACTTGTGTGCAACATACACTGATCCAGTAGCAACTGCTATTTTCAAACAAATTTACAACGATTTGAGAAAATACGAACAGCAATTGATAAAGTTGTATCAGGTGCGGATAAGTACTCAGGCTAATCCTCCTCAGCCAACTACTGGTGCTGCTATGTCAATGTAAGAAGTCTTGAAGAGGCGTTGCACAACCAGAGATGAAATTAATGTATTGAGATTTAAACTCAACTTTAGTCCCAGAGCTTACATAAAAGCCAGATTGATTGCATAACTGGGATCTAAGGAAGTGTTAGTACTCTTGTACTGAAAAAATTTAGTTCAAAACTCCTCATCCTCTCTGCGCCTCTGCGCGACGCCAGTTGCTATAACGCGGCGGTACTTTCCACCCTTCGGAAATGCTTTCAGCGAACAAGTCGGCGAAGCCGCCCAACGCACCGTTTTCTCTGCGTGATATAAATCATCATTCAAACTATGCATACATGGCGTCTCTACCGCTTGCATAAGAAGCAAAAGCGCAGAAACAAAAAAGAATTGATTGGGAGATAAAAAAGTGACTTCAACATCTGGAGATAAACCGAATATCAGTCAAAGTGAAGCTAGTGAAACTGAGCGCTGGGCATCTCTTATAGGCGGCGGGGCGCTGGTGCTAATGGGTTTAAGACAAGGCTCTTTGCGCGGAGCACTGACAGCTTTAGCTGGTGGCGGTTTGATTTATCAAGGTGCAACAAAACAAAGCACAATCCAGCAGGCGCAAGAAGCAATGGGAGTAAACCAACCTATCAAAGTTGAAAAGACAGTAACAATCAATAAACCAGCAGATGAACTGTACCGCTTTTGGCACAACTTTGAGAATCTGCCCACATTTATGAAGCATCTCAAATCTGTGAAAGTTTATAACGAAAAACGTTCACACTGGATTGCCAACGCACCCTTGGGTAACAGCGTGGAATGGGATGCAGACATTTTAGAAGACCGGGAAAATGAATTCATTTCTTGGGCTTCTGTAGAAGGTGCAGATGTCGATAATTCTGGTTTTGTTCGCTTCCAAAAAGCATCAAGCAATCGCGGCACGGAAGTCAAGGTTGTCTTAGAATATAACCCACCCGGCGGAGCGTTAGCATCTGTTGTCGCTAAACTTTTTGGTGAAGAACCAGAACAGCAGATTGGTGATGAATTACGCCGCTTCAAAATGCTAATGGAAGCAGGCGAAATCGCTACTACTGAAGGACAACCCTCTGGACATAAATAGTTATTTGTCCTTCGTCCTTTGTCATTTGGATAAAGCGAATGACAAATTTAGATTTTTCAACATAGAAAAACAGCCGCATCAAAGTTGTGTTGACACGAAATGGCTAAGAGGTTAGTTGTGAGCATTTACTACTAACTAATTACCAGGGTACAGATGATAAATTGGAGAGTTTTAATGAACCAAGCAACTTCTTTTCTAAAAAACTTACGTCAAATTCTGACAGTTTTTCTTGTAGTAATTTCATTTTTTGCGATTCAAGCTTTTGGCTATAGTTCTACACTACAAGCACATGCTGGTAACACTGTGACAACTCCAGAAGGTACTTATTATAAAGGAGTACCTGACAGTGATGTAAACGACCTTACCAACAAAGCAAATCGGTCGGCTGACAGAACTGGACAAAATGCAAAAAGCGCTGTTGATAATATCCGAGAAAAGCTCAATCTTGATGAGCCACTGCCTCGAAGCACCAAAAACTTTTTGCAGTCAACTAAAGAAAAAGTAGAAGATACTGTTAAGCCAATGACTAGAAATAATGAGGGATATTAACAAGAGAAACAATCCCACATACTAAGGATGGAGTAATAGGGGAGTCTGTTGAATATTCAAGGTTGAGCATAACTCTTGACTATTCTTGACTCCTCCTTCCTTCATAATTGACCGAAAATTTAATTACGAATTACTGTCTTCTCTACGAGACGCTCCGCGAAGCGCTCAGACTTCATCTATTTGAGTAGCTTGCTTCTCGCGCCTTGGCGAGTATTACGTTAGCGCAGCGGGACGTAGCCCATTACGAATTAACGTGATTAAGGACTAATAATCATGAAAGCAGTTTGCTGGCATGGATCGAACGATGTGCGGGTTGAAACAGTTCCAGATCCAAAAATTATTAACCCGCGCGACGCCATTATCAAAATTACTTCCACAGCAATTTGTGGCTCAGATTTGCATATTTATAACGGCTATATCCCCACAATGGAGAAGGGCGATATTCTTGGCCATGAATTCATGGGGGAAGTTGTCGAACTTGGGAGTGCAGTCAAAAATGTTAAGGTAGGCGATCGCGTCGTTGTTCCCTTTACAATATCCTGTGGCAATTGCTTTTTCTGCAATCGGGATTTATGGTCACTCTGTGATAACTCAAACCCCAATGCTTGGCTAGTAGAAAAGCAAATGGGCTATTCACCATCAGGTCTATTTGGCTACTCTCACTTATTCGGCGGTTACGCCGGGGGTCAAGCAGAGTATGCACGAGTACCTTTTGCTGATGTAGGCTTGTTCAAAATTCCTGATGATTTAACGGATGAGCAAGTACTATTTTTAACCGATATTTTCCCAACCGGCTATATGGCAGCCGAGAACTGCAACATCCAACCCGGTGATATTGTCGCAGTTTGGGGCTGCGGCCCAGTCGGACAATTCGCTATCAAAAGTGCATATATGCTGGGTGCAGAACGCGTTATTGCTTTTGACCGCGTTCCCGAACGCTTGCAAATGGCTAAAGAATACGGCAAAGCCGAAGTCCTCAACTACGAAGAAGTAGATGTTGGCGAAGCATTAAAAGAAATGACCGGCGGTCGTGGCCCTGATGCGTGCATTGATGCAGTAGGAATGGAGGCACACGGCACAGATTTTATGGCATTGTACGACCAAGTAAAACAAGCAGTACGTCTAGAAACAGACCGCCCCACGGCATTACGACAAGTAATTGTATCTTGTAGGAAAGGTGGTCACGTATCAATTCCAGGTGTATATGGTGGTTTTGTAGACAAAGTGCCAATGGGTGCAGCGATGAACAAGGGATTAACCATGAAAATGGGACAAACTCACGTCCACAAATATTTACGACCCTTGCTAGAACACATCCAAAATGGTGAAATCGATCCAACTTTCATCATCACTCACAGATTACCTCTAGAACAAGCACCCCACGGCTACGAAATTTTTAAGGAGAAAAAAGATAACTGCATCAAAGTTGTACTCAAACCTTAAAGTCATTTCCAAAGTTTTGTTCTGACACTGAACTTTTGTTCGCCCTTGGCTTAAACTTTTCGCTTCGCTCAGACTTCTGTATTTGTCATTTGTCTAAAACAGATAACAAATGACTAATGACGAATGACAAATGACTAACAACAAATATGTTTGACTCTCTAAAATCAGAGCTTACCCGCCGGAATCTTTTGTACAAAGCAGGTTTTGGATTAATTGCAGTCAGCACTTTTGGTGCAGTAGGAACAATTTTCAAACCTACCCGTAGCTTAGCCCAAGCAGAGCCAGCACCTACCAAAGAACCATCTCTGCCTCCCGAAAAAAAGTTAGGATGGGCGGTTGTTGGTTTGGGAAAGTTTGCCACAGATACCAAGTGCCTCCAAGTTTTCGGCTCTGATGCAGTTTTAGAGTTAGATCCAGCGACCGACTAATACCAACATCGGCTGATAATCAAGCGAAAGAATAGTAACGAAGAACAGAATATTCAGGAAAAAAATCAATTCGCCCTAGAGATGGATCATTTATCCGAGTCCATCATGGCAAACAAACAGCCTAAAACTCCTGGCGAGGAAAGTTTACAAGATGTCAGGCTGATGCAGCTAATTTACGAAGCAGCTCCACTGGCAGAACAATCAAAGTTTAGCCAACTCAATCCCCAAGTTAAAAAGGTAAAAAATTATGTCTGATACAAGCGTTATAAAAGTAGATTCTAGCCATTCTCCTAAAGGTAAACTTGGTCAAAAGTATCTTGCTTCAGGTAAATCTATTGCCATGCGTCTTTGGGAAGACGAGCAACCAAGTGAAGCCAAAGAACCAACCGCGCGGGAATATGAAACTGTCGGTTATGTAATTAATGGTCGTGCAGAGTTGCATATTGAAGGGCAAACGATTTTACTAGAACCTGGGAGTTCCTGGGTAGTACCAAAAGGATCGACCCACACTTACAAAATTTTGGAACCATTCACCGCAGTTGAGGCAACTAGTCCACCGGCTCAAGTCCACGGGCGAGATGAAAGCTGATTTGTAGCTATGTGAAATCTTCAGCCGCCAAGGATGTATATCCGTTTTTAGTGGCGTACATATGTGCGCTACTAATACGTATTGGATTCAAAAGGTGTAGCGGCTACTCTTTAAAAACGCTAAGGGCGAACCTATAGGATACGATAACCGCTATAAGTTTGGCAGAGAATCGCCCAAAACGTGAAGCAATCGCAAGAGTTACTTTTAACTTGTTACTAGACTAGAGCCTGGTTATATTCTTAAAAGAAAATAAAGCCTTCTGAAATTCATTCCTAGACAGAACTAGAAACAAATAAAGCTCAGTCAAAATACTTATTTAAAAGTATTTTTTTTATCTGACTAGAGGCTGATGAAGATAAAACATTTGATTAGTTTCCTAGATAAGTAGAGGCTACACAAATATCAGATAAAAGTTTGGCAACAGTTTGATGTTGTGTCAGCACTATCTGCCATTAACGAGGAATTCAAATGTTTTATCACAATAAAAGACTACAGTATTTTACGCCCCCGGAAAAGCCAGATCCAGTTTACGCAAAGAAAATGCAAGAACTCATCGGCGGCAGCTTTGGTGAAATGACGGTGATGATGCAATACCTGTTTCAGGGCTGGAACTGTCGAGGCCCTGCCAAATACCGGGATATGTTGCTCGATATTGGTACTGAAGAAATCGGTCACGTCGAAATGCTGGCCACGATGATCGCCCATCTGCTGGATAAAGCACCGATCAAATATCAAGAAGACGGTGCAAAAGATGCGGTTGTGGGTGCAGTGATGGGTGGTAGTAACCCACGGGATGTAATTATGGCAGCAGCTATGAACCCGCAACACGCCATTGTTTCCGGTTTGGGTGCTATGCCAGCCGATAGCGTTGGGTTCCCGTGGAACGGTCGTTTCATCGTCGCTAGTGGTAATCTATTGGCAGACTTTCGTTCTAATCTTCATGCCGAATCTCAAGGTCTGATGCAGGCTGTACGGTTGTATGAAATGACAGACGATCCAGGAGTGAAAGATCACCTCAGTTTCATGATCGCCCGCGACACTATGCATCAAAACCAGTGGCTAGCGGCAATTGAAGATCTCAAAAGTGAAGGATTTGAGGACACAGTTGTTCCCCGTGTCGCCTATGAATATGGGAAGAACGAGTTTGCCTATCAGTTCTGGAATAATTCCGAGGGTGAGGAAAGTGCCGAAGGGCGCTGGGCGAAAGGGCCTTCAATGGATGGTAAAGGTGAATTCCAATATGTTGCAAATCCCCAACCAGTGGGGCCAGAACCGAACCCACCCCAGCCCGATCCCCGACTGCATGGTACACCGAAAGACCCACAGGCACAAAGCAACGGTTCTACCGCACCAACTGTGATTGAGCGCAAGACTATCAGCAGTTAATCATTTAAGGAACAACAAGATCCCCGACTTCTTGGAGGATACAGCTGGCAAATAGGGGGTCTAACCACTTAAAAACAAAAGCAGATTTACGAACACAGTTCTTTTGTGGTCACTATAAGCGTTAAGTGCGGTATTCTGCTGCACTTAACGACGAAATAATTTAAATGGAGATAAATCTTTATCTGCCAGCTTGGAATGAACGATTGATGTCACTTCTGTATCTGGAGTTGAGTCTGTACGTTACTTTCCATAATGCTTGAGCATATTTTTTTATTGAAATCTCTCCAACATTACGTCTAATAATTTATTTTAGTTATCATACTCGCTTAATCGACTGCGGAATTCACCTATTTTCGCAAGAAGAAGGAGGGTTTACCACGCCCTGGAAACTTTTCAGGTCTTTAGTCGCAGACGTTGGCACAGCGATCGCCTGCGTCATCTTCCCACGTTAAAATCTGGTCAGCAGTCAAGTTTAAATCTGGGAATATTGGTGATATTAAGCGATCACCTTGTCTAAACTGACTAACTTGATATTCACCTTCAACCAACTGGTAAACAAAGATAGTTGGCTGTTTGGGGTTGCCTTTAGCCCTACGACACCCACACCTAGTACACTGGGGAATTGCTCGCTCTGAATTGGGAGATATACAGAGGCATCGCGAATTTTCGAAAAACAGCTAACCTTAATCTAGAACAAACAAAAACAGATGATTACCAACAAGCTTTAACAGTAAGTTGGGTATGGTGCAAAAGTAAAGTAAAGTAAACCTATTTACTCGCAAAGTTAAATTAATGCCTATTGGGAATTAAATTATGAAATTTGATTACGCACTGGCATCAGCACTGATGGGAGTATCAATCGCTTTTGTACAACCCCAAATAGCGATCGCCCTATCCTCAACTGAGGTAAGTCAGGTTGCCAAAGCAATTACTGTACTAATTGACAATCCAAGCGGTTCTGGGACTGGGGTAATTATTCAGCGAGAGGGCGACACTTACACTGTTTTGACAGCTAAGCATGTCGTAGAAACTGAAGATAAATATGAAATTATCACCCCAGATAGTCAGCGCTATCCACTCGACTACAAAACTGTGAAAAAGCTGCCAGAAGTTGACTTAGCGATTGTGCAGTTTACCAGCAACCAAAGTTACGCTGTTGCCAAAATCGGTAACTCAGATGAAGCCATAGAAGGCGCTACAGCCTATGTAGCAGGTTTCCCTAAAGCAACCGCAGTAATTTCCAACTCGATTTATAATTTTGTCGCGGGGCAAATTACCGCTAATGCCTCAAAACCCCTGCGTGATGGCTACGCTTTAGTCTACAGCAATGATACGTTACCGGGGATGAGTGGCGGCCCGGTGTTGAATGAAAAAGGCGAAGTGATCGGAATTCATGGTATGGGGGATACTATGGAAAACTTTCAAATTTCCGACCAAAATCCCAATATCATTATCAAAACAGGTTTTAATTTGGGCGTTCCCATTAATACTTTTTTGAGACTGTCAGCTAGCGCTAAAACAGATGTGGGCGTCACTCCTCCTAGCACACCAACAGCCACAGCACCGAAAGCTGATGACTTTTTTATTCAGGCTGAGGACAAGTATGACAAAGGGGACTATCAAGGAGCGATCGCTGATTACACTAGAGCGATAAATATTAATCCCAACTTAGCTCAAGCCTACTACAGGCTAGGGTTGACCCGCAGCAAGTCTGGAGACAACCAAAAGGCTGTTGAGAATTTACAGAAAGCTACAGAATTATTTGCTGCACAAGGAAACAAAGCAGATGCCATACGTATTCAGGGCGTTGCTCGTTCCTTGTTAAAAGACTATAAAGGAGCGATCGCAGCTTTAACGGAAGCAATTCGCCTCAATGTCAAAGATACTTTAGCCTACAACAATCGGGGAAATGCCCGCTCTAACTTGGGGGACTTGCAAGGAGCGATCGCTGATTACAGCCAAGCCCTCAACATTGATCCTAACTATATCCAAGCCTACATTAACCGGGGAAATACCCGCTCTACTTCAGGAGACAAACAGGGAGCAATTGCCGATTATAACCAAGCCCTGAAGATTAATCCCAACTATGCCTTAGCCTACAACAATCGGGGAATTGCCCGCACTGCTTTGGGAGATTTGGAAGGGGCAATTTCTGATTACAATCAAGCCCTGAAGATTAATCCCAATTATGCTAATGTCTACTACAGCCGGGGAATTGCCCGTTCTAAGTTGGAAGATTTGGAAGGGGCAATTTCTGATTACAATCAAGCCCTAAAGATTAATCCCAACTATGCTCAAGCCTACTACAGCAAGGGAATTGTCCGCGCTGCCTTGGGAGATAAGCAATGGGCGATCGCAGATTTACAAAAAGCAGCTAACCTCTTTCAAGAACAAGGAAAAACAGAAGATTACCAAAAAGTACTGGAGTTAATTAAAAAGCTTTAACACTACCTCAACCTCGTATTTCTCGATTTTCCTTTGCTGAGGTGAGATTTAAGGAAAAAGCTTTAATATTATGCCATAAGTTTAGTCTTTAATACTCGTGGATGAGTCTTTAATACTCGTGGACGAGTCTTTGATATTCGTGGATGAGTCTTTAATACTCGTGAATGAATCTTTAATACTCGTGAGTGAGTCACTGCTCCCCCACTCCCCTGCTCATTCAATTTTGAATTTGCAATTTTACGCTCCGCTCAGAACTTTCCAAAACGGATTTTATACCGATTCAATTAATGATTGCAACAAATCCTTTGGTAGAGACGTTGCAATGCAACGTCTCTACATGGTCTATCTGTCATATTGTTTTTTGAAATTGGTATTAGATTATTCAATTCAAAATCTAAAATCTACAGCAGTTGGCATTTTCATAAATCACACGTAGAGACGTTACATGTAACGTTTCTACAGGGTTTCAGGTTTTATTTATGTACTTCATTTACCTGAAATCTGCTGTAAAATCTAAAATTACCCTAATTTTTGCATAATTAATTAATTTCAAATGATTTAATCATTGTTTCTGCTGTTTGCACAAACTTATCATAATCATCTATTGCTGCTGTATAGGTGATGACGTATGCTTGATCGCCTTGTAAAGTCCAAACTTGCAGATTTTTTAAAATATTCTCTCCACTTTTTCCAGTAAAAACTAATTTATTAGCTCTTTTATTTGCCATAGTTGTTTCACTCGTATCCAAAATATTAGCTCCTGACAAACTATTCTTAATTTCCTGTATAAATAACTCTCTAGATTCATCTAATGTGGTAGAAAGTGGTTCTGTACTAATAGTTAGCTTTTCTTGGAACTTATCAGCGTCACTTTGTTTAGGTGATAAGAATGTAACTAATTCTCCAGTCACAGGGTTTGCTACATCTTGTCTTGCCCAATTCTCAGGATAGTTTATCTTGATTCCATAACTAGAATTTTCATAAGTCAAAAACTTTGATGCTGGGGCGATTAATTGGGATAAAAATACAATAGCTGTAGCAACTGCTGCGATTATTCCTAGTGCGAACAAAAGTTTTCTCGGTGCTGCGAATGATAAAGATTTTTGCTCGATTGTAGTAACTGGTATTTGTTCGAGCGTATTTAAAACTTGCAATACCGACTCTGCTGTAGAATAACGTTGACGGAAGTCATAACGCACCATCTTATCAATAATTCCTGCAAGCTCCGGGCTAACTTGTGCTTGGTTTCGCCAATCAATTTCTCCTGTATCGGGGTTTCTGGGTAATCTTTGCCCACCATCAACAGCAGGATTAATTCCAGTCAAGGCTTGGATAGCAATAATTCCCACTGCATAGATATCGCTACTCAAGTTTGGGACTTGATTGGCTTGTTCACTTGGCATATAACCGTGAGTGCCAATCACAACGGTAACACTTGCTTTGCCTTGAGAATTAGCTATCTGGGTGCTGATTTGTTTGACTGCTCCAAAATCAATTAACACTATTTTGTTATCTGATTTTCTTCGCCGAATATTGGCAGGTTTGAGATCTCGGTGAATTACATTGTGTCGATGAACAACTGCGAGAACTTCCAAAATGTCTTTTAAAAGTTGAATTACCTCCGCTTCAGTTAGGAGGTTGCCTATAGGAGGTATTTCTTGACTGAGGTCGTGACCTACAATAAATTCTTGAACTAAATAAAATTCTTGATTGTCTTCAAAGTGAGCTAACAGTTGGGGAATTTGATCACACTTTCCCAATGTTTCTAGGGTGGCTGCTTCTAGGTCAAATAAACGTTTGGCTTGCTCTAAAGTGTATGGATCGGTAGAGAGTGGTTTAAAATGCTTAACAACACAATGCGGATTTCCAGGTCGTTGCATGTCTTGAGCTAAGAAAGTCTTGCCAAATCCCCCTTGTCCTAGTTGAGTGAGAATTTGGTAACGTCCACCCACGGTTTGACCCTGCATTACATTTACCCTTTCCGCTAGAATTACTCACTCACTGATTCTTAATCTTGATTTTTGCACATAACTAAAGTACTAAGTAGAAGCAAAGATACTGGTATAAACGAGTTGTAAACTTGAATTACATAAAGGGGGTGATGATTAGCTTATGATATCAAATCGGGAAAGTATGTATGTTTTGTAAAACCAGATAACGTAGTCAAAACTGGGCATTGCTGAATCAAGATTATGAATTGTCTTCTGTTCGCGCAGCGTTCCCGTAGGGTATGCAACGTTGGTGGAGCCTCTCGCAGAGAAGTGAAGCTTACCCCTCCGCTTAAGCAAGCTACGCGAACGTTTCGCGTAGCGACACTCAGCATGACAAAATAAAATTCATACGCCAATTCAGTAACGCCCAAAACCGCCTGTATTCAGCATTTATCTCTGTATATTAATTACGAATTACGAATTACGAATTATTATGAGTCTGAGTCTGTGCATGATTGTCAAAAATGAAGCAGCAACACTGTCTAAATGCCTAAGCAGTGTGAGAAAAGTAGTAGATGAAATGGTAGTTGTAGATACAGGCTCAATTGATCGCACTCCCTATATTGCCAAACAATTCGGTGCAAAAGTCCACCACTTTCAATGGTGCAATAACTTCAGTGCTGCTCGGAATGCAGCGCTTAAATACGTTACAGGTGACTGGGTTTTAGTATTGGATGCTGATGAGGTTATGACATCAGGAATTGTACCGCAGCTGAAAGAGGCGATCGCCAGAGATGAATATTTGCTAATCAACCTCGTCCGCCAAGAAGTTGGTGCAGAACAATCTCCCTATTCTCTAGTTTCCCGACTATTTCGCAATCACCCAGATATTTGCTTTGAACGCCCTTATCATGCCTTGGTGGATGACAGCGTATCCGCAATGTTAATGAAAGACCCCAATTGGCAGGTAGGTTATTTACCAGGGGTGGCAATTTTACACACAGGATATCAAAAAAACGCGATCGCTCAAAACAACAAATACGCCAAAGCCGCAGCAGCGATGGAAGGGTTTCTGGCTACTCATCCTGATGACCCTTATGTTTGCAGTAAGTTGGGGGCGCTGTATGTGGAAACTGGGAAAATTAGCCAAGGTATGGAGTTGCTGAAACGAGGAGTTGCGGCTAGTGAAGAAAACTACGATATTTTATACGAACTCCACTATCATTTAGGCATTGCTCACAGTCGTTTGCGAAATTTCCCACAGGCTATTTCTCACTATCAAGCCGCGATTAAGTTGCCAATTTATCCGATGCTCAAATTAGGAGCATACAACAATCTGGGAAACTTACTCAAAGCCGCTGGAGATTTAAACGGTGCAAAAACTGCTTACGCCACAACTTTGAAGATTGACCCTACTTTTGTTGTTGGTCATTACAATATGGGGATGATATTCAAAGCAATGGGATTGTTGACTGATGCGATCGCCTCTTACCAAGCAGCAATCAAGTTAAACCCTAATTATGCTGAAGCGTATCAAAATTTAGGTGTAGTGTTGCTCAAAGCTGGCAATCACCAAGATAGTTTAACAGTCTTTAAAAAAGCGATCGCCCTTCACGAAAGATACAACCCCGAAGAAGCGAAGAGGCTACGTCAGGGGTTGCAAGAGATGGGGTTGGTTTAGGGGAGTGGAGGACAAGGGAGACAAGGATTGTACAAGAATGCTGAATCTATTCTCCACTAAAGTTAGAATAATGCACCCTTGTATAATCCTTATGCTGCAAGCCTTAAAAGCATAATTGTCATACCCTCAGTGCTGTAATCGTTGTAATTATAATCTCATGATGCGAATCATTGCCCGCAGCACATTACGAAAGTTTTAGGAAGTATATCCCGATGCTGAACAGCCATTAAAGGCTTGGTTTGATGAAGCATCTCGTGCAGAATGGGATAGTCCGGCAAATATCAAAAGTACCTATCGCAATGCCAGTATTCTTGCTAATAACCGTGTTGTTTTCAATATCAAAGGTAACTATTATAGCTTAATTGTTCATGTTCGTTATGATATTGGAATTATTTTTATTCGTTTTCTTGGAACGCATAAAGAATACGATAACGTAGATGCAACAAGCATTTGAGGCAGTAATATCTATGCTTGAAACCCGTCCGATCCGCACTGAAGCTGATTATCGTGCTGCGCTTGATGAAATTGAAAGATTATTTGATGCGGAACTAAATACACCAGAGTTTGACCGCTTGGAAGTTTTAACTACGCTTGTGGAAGCATACGAGCAAAGGCATTACCAATCGAAGCACCAGATCCTATTGAAGCAGTCTTATATTATCTCGAATTCCGTGGGTTGTCTGTAGATGAATTAGAGCCTGTTATTGGCAGTAAAGCAGAAATTGCCGACATTTTGCATCACAAGCAGGCGCTAACCTTGGAGATGATTCGGGGTTTGCATCAACAATTGGGGATTCCGGCACAGATTTTGATTCAACCATACCCTTTGATGCAAAATTCAGCTTGATGGTGTTGGAACTAAATAATATCAGAACTCGGAACTTCAGTTTGGAAAATGAACTCCACCAGTTCTGAGTAGAAAAGGTAGAGTTCGAGAGTTGGTAAATTCTCCTCACAAGTGACAACTAACTAAATACGCGACTTGACAAATTTCTCTAACCGATCCATCCCCTTTTCAATTGTTGCCATATCCGTGGCGTAGGAAAGGCGAATATTGTGATCAGCACCAAAGGCGATTCCGGGAATGACTGCAACTTGGTGTTTTTCTAGTAAAGCGTCACAAAATTCCAAGGATTTTAGACCAGTTTTGCTGATGTCGGGAAATAGATAAAAAGCGCCGTCTGGTTTTGCAGTACTCAATCCGGGAATGGTGTTAAGTCTGTCTAACATTACCTGTCGGCGTTTGGCGAAAGCTTGGCGCATTTCTTCTACACAGTCTTGGGAACCTTCCAAAGCAGCGATCGCCCCATATTGGGCAAATGTACACACGTTAGATGTACTATGTCCTTGGATGGTACTCGCGGCTTTAATAATCTCGGTTGGCCCGGCTAAATAGCCGATACGCCATCCTGTCATTGAGTAAGCTTTGGCAAACCCATTACTAATCAAGGTGCGGTCAAAAATTTCCTTACCAAGAGAACCGATGCTGATATGTTCTGCACCGTCGTAGAGAATCTTTTCGTAAATCTCGTCAGAGACAACAAAGATATCTGCATCAACTATTACCTTAGCCAGTGCTTTGATTTCATCTGGCGTATAAACCATCCCTGTGGGATTGGATGGAGAGTTGAGGATAAATAGCTTTGTTTTAGGCGTGATTGCCTTGCGGAGTTGTTCGGGGGTAATTTTATAACCCGTTGTTGCATCTGTAGCGACAATTACTGGTATCCCACCTACTAAAGTTACCATTTCGGGATAACTAAGCCAGTAAGGAGCAGGGATGATTACTTCATCACCTGGATCAATGAGTGCCACCATCAAGTTGTATAGAGAATGTTTACCGCCGTTAGTGACGATGACATTCTCTGACTTGTAATCAAGACCGTTATCAGTTTTAAGCTTGTGGGCGATCGCATCCCTTAACTTTGGTTCTCCGGCGGCGGGGCCATACTTGGTTTTGCCTTCATCCAAAGCTTTCGCTGCTGCGGCTTTGATATGCGCTGGGGTGTCAAAATCTGGTTCTCCAGCGCTAAAACTGCAAACATCTATGCCGTCTGCCTTCAGTGCCTTAGCCTTGGCTGCGATCGCTAAGGTCAAAGAAGGTGTTACCTTACTTACTCTTGCTGCCAGCTTCATTCTTACTTTTTTTGGCAAATCTTTCACTTATATTAGGATATCCCAGAATCTCTACCGAGATTTGCCTTTTTAAAACTCTTTAATTAGTAGTCAGATCCCCGACTTCTCCAAGAAGTCGGGGATCTGACCACCCTCAAGCGTTTGAGCATATCTATGGGATTTTATTTGCTGCTTCCACTTCCCAAGTCTTGAGGAATCACTTCTGTTGCTCGCTTTTCCCTTTTGATATCATCAGTAGTTTCTTGGACGTTGGCTTTTACTTTCTGGCGATCGCGAGTAGCATAATAAGGCTTGAAAGGCTCAGTTTGTGCTATTTTACGCTCTTTGGTGGCATAAAAAGGCTTAATTACTTCTAGCTTGTGCGTTTTTTCCGAATAATAACCATCTGCTTGAACTGAAGCCACAGGTAAGCTAACCAGCCAGATCAATCCAGCTAGCACAGCTATCGTAATTTTGTGACTTAATTGATTAAATTTTCTCTGGATTTCCAACATTGGAAAAACTTACTCCTGAATCTTTTCGCAAACGTTTAAATCGTAAAAAACTCTCATGGAGATAACGTCTTCCCCTAGGCTAGTTACATGTATATAAAAAGTGAGGTTAGGGGAATCAGGAAATAACGCAATATCACGCAAGATTAGTATATTTTGTATTTATGCAATAGAGCTATTTTGTCAGTCTCTTATTTTGCTTAATACTTCAGTATATTTATTTAAGATATTAGCGATCGCCTGCTCCCATTCCAATACCTTCCGGTTAAAGAGGAAAGGCTTAAATCTACTTCTTATCCCTTTACCCATTAACCTTTTCCTAATTGCTAAAAAGGGGAAGACTTTGACTCTAGAAAGCGAACGTTTACACTCCTCCCTGCCAGACAAAAGCCAGAACTAGGGGTTTTCTGCCAATCAACTTTGATTCGTACTGTCGCTACCCGTACTGGTAGTTGACGGCGGGTAATTTCTGGTGGTGGTTCTACAACATATTGCCCAACTTCAAAACGACCTGTACCTGCTCTGATTGTTTCTACTCGTCCTTTCCATTGAACATTACTTGAGTTATTAAGGTTGATTTGGGCTTCTTGTCCAACGACAAGTTTCGATGCTTCAGTCTCATTTATAAATGCATCTATCCAAAGATTCTGACAGTTGAGTAATTGAATAATCGATTTATTAGCTTCGACTATTTCCTGTGGCTTAGAATCAATTGACCAGATCACGCCTGTTGTTGGTGCTATAACTAAGACGTTTTGTTGAGCCTGCAATTCTTTACTAGTAATGGATAGCTGTGACTGAATACTCTGGAGTTCTTTAGAGAGATTTTTTTCTTGTTGCTTTAGATCTGTTAACTCTACATCAAGTTCAAGAACGCGCGTTTCAGGATAGCTTGAGGTGCGAGTTCCTTCTAGCTGAAGTCCAGCTTTCGTTGCTTCTACGCTGAGATTGGCTTGCTCAATTTTTGACTGAGCTTCCTTGATTACAGCAGATGCTTGCTGTGCTCTTGCGATTTCGTTTTCGGCTCTGGAGATGGTCACTGCTCCTTTCTTAGCTAAGCCAGCAAAGCGCTGAGCATCGGCAATCGCTACTTTTTCTGTGGCTCGTGATCGAGCTATTTCCCATTCATATTGTTTTTTCTGTTGACGGGCGTATTTGAGTTGAAGCGTTTTCTGGATAACTGTTTGTTGTTCAAATAAGTTCATTAATTTAGTTCGATTTTGAATTTGCTGTTTTACCCCAGAGATTTGCTGTTGAATATCCTGTAGGCGAGTTTTTAATTGCTGCTTCTCAATTATGAGGACTGATACTCGTGGATTTTCGACAGTAGATTTAATTGTGCCGATTTGTGTACCTTTTTCAAGTTGGTTGCTCAACTTAAGTTTCTCGCTTTTCAACTCTAGCTCGCCTGGGATGGATGCCCGCACAAAAATGATTTCACCGTTAACAAAAGCTTGTACACTAAGAATTTGCGAAAAGTTGCGTCTCAGCCTAATTCCAATAACAGCCAGACAGCTAAGGACTAGAATCGAAAGGATAATTTTTCCTGAAGCTGTTTTAATTAATTTCATGAAACAAATGGCAGAAAATTATCAGTTCGCAATTGCTTTAAATTTTAGTTAGTTTTCGCGCATACTATTTAGACTATTTAGGGTATTTAGAAAACCAGCTTCCACTATGTAACAGAACGTAATTTCATTCCTTAAGTAACAAACTCGCTTTTGGGCATATCAAGAATCCCAGGTAGCTCCATAAGCTGGAATACCTTTCCCCAAACAAGTCTCGATCACCTTTTTAGTAACTACTTTGTTGGATACACAAAACACAGCTTGCGCTCTAAAATCTCGAACGGCTTGAATAGCTAGCTGCTCTACATTTGGTCTACCATGCATTCCTGTATCGAAAATATTGCAACGAGGATGAGAGTCAAGCAAAGACCAAAGCCTTTCGCCGTAAGTTTGTTCGTGGTCGTTACCGATCCACACAATACAAAGTTTATGATTATTTTCTATCACATGAGGTATGACTGGTGCAATTCCTGCTCCAGTTGCGATTACAACTACCCGTGAATAAGCGTTAATTGAGAACATAAAACCAGGAGGCTTGACTCGACGAACCCATAGTCGTTTGGGCAAATTTCCTTTTTCAACTTGCCGAATCAAATTTTTAGTCCAGTCGCCTACCGCGCCGATTATTAAATGAATTTCTGATTCGGCTGTTTGTTCGCTGAAACTCGTTCCTGCAACAGAAAAGGAATGCCATTCAATACCATCTAGACTAATTCGAGCAAACGTCCCTACATCAGCCCTTCCTGGAAGAGTTACAACTAAAACCCCAACAGAAGGACAATGCATCGTAAAATTATCAAAACACTGCACGCTTATCCAAGGCAAAAATATACTGAAAATCATCAGCGCGAGCATCAGTAAAACTGGATTAGTTAATAAAGTTTCTAGAGGATAAGTTTGGTTGAGAGCGATGATAAATTGAAATCTAATTTGATGCAAGACGAGAATACCCAAACAAGACCATCCCAGATAGCGATGGCTTATTTCAAACGTGTCATGGAACTTATGGCGTAATGGGGGAATAGCGGTGAGGATAATAATAAATAAAAGTGTTAAAAGTATACTGGATGTAGCGATTGATATGGGATCGCTGGATGTAGCCATTGATAGAGGATCGCTTGGGTTTCCCAACTGCTGCAATACATCAACAATTAGCCACAAAAAACCCCAAGTAGCACATGAGGTGTGAACGCCACCGATATAATGAACGCCACTATTAAGATAGTATTTGCCATAAACAATCTTTACCGAAGTCCATACTGCCAAACGATACAATAAATGCAAAATCAGTTCATTACGGACTAAAATCGCTACTAGTATATTACTGACACTAAAAATTGCCGTTGAAATGTCAGTCAAATATATTGTTTGGTAAAAAATATCTAAAAGTAAAATATTGACTAGGGAAACCAAAATCCACCAAAAAACATGCATATTAAAGTTTTGCTTGAACATAAATATGTCTCCTGAGGTCAAGTTTAAATAACACCCCAGCTAAATCAAAGGTGGAATATCATTTGAAGTAGAACAAGATGTAAAATAGCTTCTCTTGGGGCGTTTATAAGCGAGCTTTTCTTCCGGCTAACTTGGTTTTTTGACGTGATTTCTTACACTCAATGATGGTCTGTTCATAGATAGCGGTAAACTTTGGTAGTAAGGCTTCAAAGGTTTCACGGTTCAGTCCGTTCATCGCTCTCAACAATTAGTCTTGCTTGAGAATACGCTCAAACTTTAGCATCTTCTTATCCCAACTTGCTTGGTTTAACGTCTATTCTCTGCCTATTTGCCAACAAGTTTGTTAGTTAAGGGTCAAGAGTCAAGAGTTATTATTCTCCCCCTGCGCCTCTGCCCCCTAACTACAAAAATACTGTGACGGATTTTGATTTTGAAGTTTTTAAGCTATGGTCACATCGGGTGATAAATAAACATCTTGAATGGCGTGAAATAGTTTCACCCCTTCTTCAAACGGACGCTGGAAAGTTTTGCGCCCAGAAATCAAGCCTGTACCACCAGCTCGTTTGTTAATCACAGCGGTACGAACTGCTTCTGCGAAGTCATTTTTACCAGTCGCCCCACCAGAATTAATTAGTCCTGCACGTCCAGAGTAGCAATTGAGTACCTGGTAACGAGTTAAATCAATTGGGTGGTCGGTTGTCAATTCTGTGTAAACCCGTTCGTCGGTTTTGCCGTAACTCTTTCCAGTGGCTTTAGCGACTGCACCGTAACCATTATTGCATTCGGGTAACTTTTGTTTGATGATATCAGCTTCAATCGTCACACCCAAATGATTCGCTTGTCCGGTGAGGTCAGCGGCAATGTGATAATCTTTATCTTGTTTGAAAGCGTTGTTACGCAGATAGCACCAGAGAATAGTTACTAAACCAAGTTCATGAGCGCGTTTAAAAGCTTTGCTGACTTCTTGAATTTGTCTGGTAGATTGGTCTGAACCAAAGTAAATTGTCGCACCCACTGCTGCTGCACCCAAATTCCAAGCTTGTTCGACATCAGCAAACAATACTTGGTCAAATTGATTGGGGAAAGTCAACAGTTCGTTGTGATTTATTTTGACGATAAAGGGGATTTTGTGGGCATATTTGCGTGATACACTACCCAATACTCCCAAAGTAGTGGCTACAGCATTACACTCCGCTGCGATCGCCAGCTTGACAATATTTTCTGGGTCAAAGTAAATCGGATTGGGTGCAAAAGATGCACCTGCTGAGTGTTCAATGCCTTGGTCTACTGGTAAAATTGACAGATAGCCAGTATTAGCTAAACGACCAGTAGAGTAAAGTTGCTGGAGATTACGCAATACTTGAGGATTGCGATCGCTAATTGTCCAAACTCGCTCCACAAAGTCTGGCCCCGGCAAATGTAGTAAATCCTGAGAAACTTTTGCCTTGTAAGTGAGCAAGTCTTGTGCTTCTTTACCTAGCAAGGATTCGATAGAATTAGGCGCAGATAGCGTTGTCGTCATAGCGCTTTCCTTAAAACTTGAGCAAATGACCTTGTCTTTAAGGTAGCATTTTGATGATGATCGCAGTCTTAGCTAATTTTTTATTTAAGTCCGATCGCTCCTGACAATGACTTCGCGGGTATGATGGCGATTGTATATCTACAAAATTAATCGAACTGGGTAGACGCAATACAGTAATCAAATAATTTTCACAATTTAGATAACATTTCTATAAATACTCTCTATTTAAATCCGACCATTTTTTTATACCATCTTTAAACGTTAACCATTCCTTATAAACTTCTCCAAATAATGGATCTTTTTTAGCATAGTATTTCAATAGTTTATCTGTTTCTTCTTTGGCTCTTATCAAAATTTCCCTCTTAAATGGTTTTAGTTTAATGCCCAGTGACTTTAGTTCTTGTAATTTTTCACTATTTTTCTGATCGTATTCAGCTAATATTTTTATATGAGTTTCAAGACAAACAGCTTTAAATATTTCTTGATATTTTTTCGGTAAGTCTTTCCAGGCATCTGTATTAACCTGTATATCATAGGTCGTACCTGGTTCCCACCAACCTGGATAGTAGTAATATTTAAATACATTATGTAGTCCCAATTGAAAATCATCATATGGTCCAATCCACTCAGCAGCATCAAGTGTTTTGTCTCTGACTTTATCTGCAATTTGATTAATCGCAATTCTGAAACCTAAGTCTTTCTCTGTTTTGACACGCAATTCTCGTAACACATCTCCTCCTAGTCCAGGAATACGCATGGTTATGGCATTGAAATCTTCTATTGAGTTGATTTCTTTGTTAAACCATCCTCCCATTTGTGCCCCTATAGCTCCTGCTGGAAAGGGAATCACATTTAAGTCTAATCTTGGATAGATTTTTTGCATAAAAGTCAAGTCATCGTCAGGCTTATCTTTGTAATAAAGCCAAGCATTTTGTTCTTGAGGATTTAGGCCAAAAGGGATGGCACAACCAAAAAAGAGAACTCTGAATCTTTCACTGTTGTAGTAGACCCCACTGTAGCCACATTCTATCTTTCCATTGCTAACATCTTTGAGTATTTCTTCTGTATCTCCAGTGCTAACTAGGTCAATAGTAAAGTTACCATCTGTCATAACCTTGATGCGATCGCGGATCATTCCTGGAGCTTTCCAAAGTATCAAGTTCTTGGTATCTTCACCCAAACGGCTAACCATTTTCCAAGTAATACGTGGGTGATTTTTACTAGCAAACCAACCAGCAGTTAGTCCCACCGATGTACCGATAGCTGTAGGGATAAAAGCTCTGCGAGACATCCGCAACGATGGTAATCTGTCTTGAATTGGTGCTTTTATATGAGGATTTAAGCCAAGATGAACGTTGACAACGTTGCCATTTGAACTGCTATGTGTTTGATTCTGATTATTATCATTACCAATAGCAGCTTGCATTCCGCCGTCTACCGTTGAATCTTCAGTATTTTGCCGGATACTAGGCTCAGATTTTGGTGGTGAATTGTTGGAGTCAGGCGATGGTAATTGGCTCACAGGGTAACTCTGCTAAAGTCCAAAGAAAGATTTTGCAACATTTAACCAACCCAATAGTTGACCTAAAATAGGTTGAACTTTTTCTACAAGTCCTTGACCTGCATTGAGAGTTTTACTTGCATCTTCAAGGGTTTCTGTCATTCGTTTCAGGTTCCCCGCAGCCAATTGCTTGTCAGGCTCTTTCTGCTGAACCTCATCAACTGCAGCTCCTAATCGATTGCTGGCTTTTTGCTTAATATCTTCAGGTAAAGTAGACCCTTGAAGAATCTGCTGAATTTCCCCTAGCAATCTGAGTACATCTTCTTGAGAAAGTGTTTTTTGTGCAGGTACAGTCTGAGCTTGCATATTCTGCTGGTTATTATTACCGATAGCTGCTTGCATTCCGCCAGACATTTGACCTGTATTGGATTGTGAAATACCGCCTGGATTGCTGGTCATTTAAATCTTCCTAGTGTTAATCATTGGTACGAACAACTTTATAAATTTGCTTTTTGTATACGTAAACTACCTACAATAAGATAACTGCGGTTTAACTGGCGATGATAGTGTTATTTTCAGTATAATACCCTTGTTATAGGATACTATACGGTGTTGTTATAAGTATATATTCGGACGTAAACATTAGGAGCATTAGGTTTGATTTTGACTAGCGATCGCAGCTTTTATTTATCCAAACTCTATTTTCAAACTATGTCTAATCAAGACGCCAAAATCAACTTAATTTAATGGGTACAACAAAATAGGGCATTGCTGAATTGAAGTATGAAATTTAAAAACTTAACATCTTAAACTCTTACTCTCTGCGCCTCTGTCTTGAAAAGTTTCCTACGGCGGGAAACCCGCCTACAGAACTTTTCGCTGCGTCTCTGCGTGAGGTAAATTCATACCTGGATTCAGCAACGCCCAAAATAGAAGTTTTGAATATAAAAAAATCCTCTCCGTTATTTGGAGAGGGATACTAATTAAAATTTAGAGTTGTCTGCTTTTTTCTAACTGTTATTGAGCGGAATTGTTTGTACTATTAGCGCCAGTTTTCTCTGAATTGCTACCGGGTATTGCATCAGTCTGATTTGATTTATCTTGAGCAGGAGTAGAGATGCTAGTATTATTGTTTTTCTCTTGAGTGGAAGTACTATTACTCTGGTTTTCAGACTGTTTAGGAGCTTCAGGTATTGAAGGCGCTGGTTGCTGATTAACTTGTGTTGGCGCAGGATTAGGAATTGAAATGTTGATGTCTTGCTGAGGAGGTGCTGCTGGAGCTTGAGGTGCTGGCGCTTGCTGTTGTGGAACTGGAACAAGGACATCCCTAGTTTTTTCGATGATAGTGGTTTCTTTTTCAGGAGGTTGTTTGGCTTCTGGTTTTTGAGGAACCACTATTGGAGATGTAACTGGGACTGAGGTGTCGTTACGTTGATTTAGAAAGAAAAGAACACCACCAACCAAACCCACTAGCGAAGCCAGAAGTAATCCAACTAGCAAACCACTAGCAGCGTTACTGTTATCACGAGCCGCTAAATTTTCCTGAGCGTCAACATAACCATTTCTGTAGGAATTAGAGCTAGACCCCACAGGAACATTGTTAACAGTTTCTTCTGTTTTTTTCACGTTAGTGTGAATATTTCCGTTAGCGTCTTTATATGAATCCTGTTGAACTTCGCGGTTATAGCTTTGGTAATCGTTTTTGTTAGTCATGGTGTTAATAAAGTAAGTAAAAAATTGAAAATTCTAAACGTTTTAGCTTTCTTAGAAAAAACTCTGAGCTATCTTGTAGTGTTAGTTTTGCTACTTGTGCTTGAATTTTTTATAGAATAACTTCAAAAATTATCTAAACCACTCTGTCTCTAGAGTGGATTTATACATCTATCTAAAGATATAATGTCAAGAAATAAATTTACTGAATTTTCATCATTTAATGTTAAGGTTTACTGAATATTTATAGGCAAAACAATAAATAAAATATATACACATGCCTAAATAGATATAGGCAAAAAGAAATAGTGCAACTTCAGTATTCCTGATATTTTTATTCACCAACTTGATTGCAACAAAGTGAAGATTAAAAAGGTAAAACGACATCAAGGTTATTTCAGTGGCACACTAGTTTTACACTCAGCAAATACTTTCTTCATCCCTAACTTATGTTGCCTAAACCCAAAAAGCGTTGGACACCTTCAAACTGGGCAAGTTGGAAGCCCTTCGGCATTGGCGAGCAGTACCCTAACAATTACTGGGAAGTCTTTCGAGCCATTTGGCTATCTCGTGACCAGTTGCCTTATGCGTGGAACATCCTGGACAAAGGTGTTTGTGATGGTTGCGCTCTCGGAACAACCGGAATGAAAGATTGGACATTAGATGGCATCCATCTCTGCAATGTCCGGCTGCGGTTGTTGCGGATGAATACTATGCCAGCTTTTGACTCTGCACTGCTAGAAGATGTTTCTCAGTTACAAAAGCAAAAAAGCGCCCAATTACGAGACTTAGGACGGCTTCCCTACCCGATGATGCGTCAACGTGGGGAAAAAGGCTTTCGCCGCGTTAGCTGGGATGAGGCGCTAGAAGTAATTGCTAGTCGCATCCGCGCTATCACACCAAACCGCATCAGTTTCTACGTTACCAGTCGCGGCACTGTTAACGAAACTTACTACGCCACTCAAAAAGCTGTGCGGGCAATGGGAAGTAATAATATTGATAACGCCGCCCGTATCTGCCATTCTCCCAGTACAGCGGGGCTAAAAGCTGCTCTCGGTGCGGCGGCTACCACCTGTTCTTATAAAGACTGGATTGGTACTGATTTATTAGTTTTCATTGGCTCTAATGTTGCTAACAATCAGCCTGTCACAGTCAAGTATCTCCACTACGCCAAGAAAGCTGGCACCAAAATTGTGGTAATTAATACTTACCGCGAGCCAGGTATGGAACGCTACTGGGTTCCTTCGATTCCAGAAAGTGCCCTTTTCGGTACTAAGTTTGCCGAAGACTTCTTTTTGGTGAACATGGGCGGGGATATAGCATTTTTAAATGGCACAATTAAGCATATATTCGCCAACGGTTGGGTAGACCAGTCATTTATTGACTTACACACAGCTGGGTTTGCAGAACTCAAAGCTTCATTAGAAAGCCAATCTTGGGAAGAGTTAGAGCGGCTTTCGGGAGCATCCCGCGATGAAATGTATGCTTTTGCCAAAATGGTTGGGGACGCCAACAAAGCTGTATTTGTTTGGAGTATGGGCATTACTCAGCATGAATGTGGTGAAGATAATGTGCGGAGTATTATCAATCTTGCTCTGACTAAAGGTTTTGTCGGTCGGGAAGGCTGTGGTTTGATGCCGATTCGTGGTCATTCTGGGGTGCAGGGTGGTGCAGAGATGGGATGTTACGCCACTGTTTTTCCTGGTGGTAAGTCCATCACTCCAGAGAATGCTGCACACTTAAGTCAGCGTTGGGGTTTTGAAGTGCCAGCAAGTAAAGGTTTAATAGCTCCAGAAATGATTGATGCAGCACATCGGGGAAAATTAGATATGTTGTTCTCCGTCGGGGGGAATTTTTTAGAAGTGTTACCAGAACCCGATTATGTAGAAGGTGCGCTAAAACAAATACCGCTACGAGTGCATATGGATATTGTTCTCTCCAGTCAGATGTTAGTGGAACCAGCTGACACGGTGGTACTTTTACCTGCCACTACTCGCTACGAGATACCTGGGGGAGTGACGGAAACTAACACCGAACGCCGAGTAATTTTTAGCCCAGAAATTTCGGGGCCACGCATTGGGGAAGCGCGTCCAGAATGGGAGGTGTTTATAGAGTTGGCAAGGCGGGTGCGACCAGATTTGGCAGACAAGCTGACTTTTGCTGATACTGCTGCAATACGCCAAGAGATTGCTCAAATTGTCCCACAATACGCTGGTATTCAACACTTGCAGCAGGCGGGAGATCAATTTCAGTATGGTGGCTCACATTTGTGCTTTGGTTGGAATTTTCCCACACCAGATGGAAAGGCGCACTTTGGGATATTATTGCCACCACAAATTGAATTACCAGAAGGCTGTTTTTTAGTAGCAACGCGCCGGGGTAAGCAGTTTAATAGTATGGTGCAAGAACGCAAAGATGCAATAACTGGGGCAGTGCGCGAGGCGGTGTTAATAAATGCAGAAGATGCGGTAAAGTTGGGATTAAAAGATGGCGATCGCATCATTCTCAAAAATGATTTAGGCGAGTTGCATGGGCAAGTTTACATCGCACCGATTCAATCAGGCAACTTGCAAGTACATTGGCCAGAAGGGAATGTGCTATTAGATAAAAGTAAGCGATCTTTGGAAGGAGTTCCCGATTATAACGCAGTAGTACGCTTGGAAAAACAAACTTAATATTACCGCTTTCTCACTGCTACGCTCAACTTAATATCACCCCAAAACTTGCAGCCATGTCTGTTGCCAAAGATTTTGAACCACCAAAAGATGTAATATTTCCACCAGGGGATTTAGAAAGTAACGAACCACCATTGGAAACATACCTACATTTGCAGCAAATGCTGCTATTGATAAAATGCCTTGATTGGTGGTGGCGAGACCATAACAACTTTTTTGCTGCCGGGAATCTTAGCATTTATTACAGTCCACGCCAACGTAAATCCGAAGACTTTCGCGGCCCAGATTTCTTTGTCGTGTTGGATACTGAACGCAGACCCCGTGATAGTTGGGTTGTTTGGGAAGAATACGGTAAATATCCGAATTTGATTATAGAACTGCTTTCAAATTCAACCGCAGCGACAGACAAAGGCTTAAAAAAACAAATTTACCAAGATATCTTTCGCACTCCTGAATATTTCTGGTTTGACCCCAAGAATCTAGAATTTGCTGGGTTTATCTTATTAGGTGGTACTTATCAACCTATAGAACCTAACCCACAAGGATTATTGTGGAGTCAGCAGCTAAGTTTGTACTTAGGCGTTCATGAAAATCAATTGCGCTATTTCACCGCAGAAGGACAGCTAATTCCTACACCTGAAGAATTCGCTGAACAAGCAACACAACGTGCTGAACGCCTAGCAGCAAAATTGCGAGAATTAAATATTGACCCAGAAAATTTATAAAAGTTGATGATGTCTAGAATTTGAAAGTAGGCGATCGCTTTCAGGAGTTTGTGATTAAAATGCTGATGTATACCTGGAAAAAGCTAAATGACTAAGCCTCCAGGAAGTAAGACTAAAGCTACAGTCTGGGTGGTAGAAAAAGGACAGGCACGACCTCGTTTAGACCATCTCACCACCGAAGAACCCCTAGAGATTCGCCTTCTCCCTCTTCAAAAAACGGTAGCTGTCACCATGCGGACACCGGGGGCAGATTTTGAACTGGCTGCTGGTTTTCTCTACAGTGAGGGTGTGATTAACTCTAGAAAAGATATCCAACGCATGAGCTACTGTGTGGATGACTCAGTTGATGGTGAGCAGCGGTACAACATCGTGAATGTGGAACTCAGAGATGGCTTAATTCCAGATTTACAACCCTTAGAGCGTCACTTTTACACTTCCAGCGCTTGCGGAGTTTGCGGTAAAGCTAGCCTTGAGGCTTTACGTATGCGGGGTTGTCCAGTGATTCCCGCAGGTTTAAAGGTTATGCCGGAAATTATTTACAGCCTACCGGACAAACTCCGCGCTGCTCAAGGTATTTTCACTGCTACAGGGGGTTTACACGCTGCGGCTACCTTTGATGCTCAAGGACAACTGTTAAACTTGCGGGAGGATGTTGGGCGTCACAATGCTTTGGATAAATTGATTGGTTTGGCATTGCTCAGTGACGAATTGCCTCTAAATAATCATATTGTTATGGTTAGCGGACGCTCTAGTTTTGAGATTTTGCAAAAGTCTACAACTGCTGGAGTTCCGATTGTCTGTTCTGTTTCTGCTCCCAGCAGTTTGGCGGTGTCTGTAGCTAAAGAATTCGGAATTACCTTAATTGGATTTCTGCGCGGAGAACGGTTTAATGTTTACACTGGTTGGGATAGGATAAATGCTGCTTAAAGAAACATAGGTAAAAGTAAATCTGAGAAACAGGTAATTAATATGACAGATTTTCAAATCAAGGGAATCAACCATATTGCTTTGGTATGTAAAGACATGGCACAAACTATAAATTTTTATACCAATATATTGGGCTTGAAGTTGATCAAAACTATTACTTTACCAGATGGTGGACAGCATTTCTTTTTTGACATTGGTAATGGGGATGCTTTGGCTTTTTTCTGGTTCCCCTCAGCACCGCAAGCTGCACCTGGTATTGCGTCTGTGGGACTTGATGCCTTTCAAACTGGTAATGCAACCACCGCACATGGTTCATTAAATCATTTGGCGTTTAACGTTCCACTGGAAAAAGTTGAGGAGTATAGAGAAAAACTTATTGCTAAAGGTGTACAAACGACTCCTGTTTTACACCATGCAGATGTTCCCTCTGGCTATTCTCCAGAAGTTGACGAAAATACATTTATTTCCTCAATCTATTTCTTTGATCCTAATGGTATTTTGTTAGAGTTTGCTGCAAATGTGCGCTCTTTGGGTGATCCTGTGCGGGATCTGCAACATCAACCAGCTACAGCAAAGTAGCTAAGAAGAAGCGTTGCATACTTAAGGGATGATTGATTTCACGCAGAGGCGCAGCGAAAAGTTCTGTAGGCGGAGAGAAGTCTGAGCGCCGGCGTCCGGCGATGGTCTTTATCACTGCCCTTGGGCGCAAGGCTTTGCGCCTCTGCCTTGTGTCCAAAGGACACAAGGCAACCGTTCTGAAAGAACGGTTGGGCAGTAAGACCCGCATAGCGATCAAAACTTCGGAGTTTCCCAACCTAGGAAACTTTTCAAGACAGAAGCGTAGAGAGGATGAGGAGTTTTAAATTTCAATACCTCAATTTCATCTCTTGTGTAACGCCTGAAAAGATCTATCATGCTATTGTGGCGAGATATATGGAAAGGTGGTAAGTATGGGTTTCCGATATACTGACGCGATCGCCACTATAGCAGTGATTAATTTTGAGAATTTAGTAAGTTTCTATACCAAGTTATTAGGGCAAGAACCAGTATCCCTAATTCCGAATATTTATGCTGAGTTTCATCTAGCTAGTTTGCGATTAGGTATTTTTAAACCCAAAAAAATACACGAATCTGAATTTGGAGGTATTACCAAAAGTAAGATAAGTTTATGTTTAGAGGTGAGTAACTTGGAAGATGCGATCGCTCACCTGACAACTTTAGGCTATCCCCCACCAGGAAATATTTCTATTGCTTCCCACGGCAGAGAAATTTATGCTTATGACCCTGATGGTAATCGTCTAATCTTACATCAAGCCCAAAGTTATTAGTCTTTACTAATGACAAATGACAAATGACAAATGACAAATGACAAATGGCTATAACTCAAAACTATAAATTAAATCTGATTCAATGGTATCCAGGTCACATTGCTAAAGCTGAAAAGAACCTCAAAGAACAGCTCAAACGGGTAGATGTGGTTTTAGAGGTACGAGACGCCCGGATTCCTTTGGCGACACACCATCCGCAAATAAGTGAGTGGGTGGGGAGTAAGGCGCGGGTATTGGTAATCAACCGGGTAGATATGATTCCGCCGCAAGTGCGATCGCTTTGGATAGATTGGTTCAAGCGTCAAGGAGAATTCGCCTATTTTACCAACGCTCAACATGGTAAAGGTATAGCAGAAATAATGCAGGCAGCGCAAGCCGCTGGGGTAGCACTTAATCAAAGAAGATGCGATCGCGGCATGTTGCCGCGTCCAGTCCGCGCTGTGGTAATTGGTTTTCCCAATGTTGGTAAATCAGCTTTGATTAATCGTCTGTTAGGAAAACGGGTGGTGGAAAGTGCAGCCCGTCCTGGGGTAACTCGTCAACTGCGCTGGGTGCGAATATCCGAGCATTTGGAATTGCTAGATGCTCCTGGTGTTATTCCTGCAAGGATGGAAGACCAAGAAGCAGCTTTGAAATTAGCGATATGTGATGATATCGGTGAAGCATCTTACGATAATCAGTTAGTAGCAGCGGCATTAGTAGATTTACTGAACTATCTAGAAGCTGTAGCTACTGATTTATTACCGAAAAAACCATTACAGTCGCGTTACCAACTCGATTCTATATCCGACACTGGAGATGTCTATTTGCACGCCTTAGCAGAGCATCGTTATAAAGGTGATGTAGAGCGAGCTGCAAGGCAACTTTTAACAGATTTTCGTAAAGGATTATTGGGTATACTTCCTTTAGAATTACCGCCGAATTGAGAAGTGGGGCAGAAAATCAAAAATTGTTAATTTCTCCTTTTTAATTGGGCTGCCCGCACACTCAAAATCAGCATAGTTCCAGCTGTAAATAATATTCCTAATAACATATTTTTAAAGCTCAGATGCTTGCCGCTTTCACTTACTAGAATACCTTCCAACATCACAGAAGGTATTAAAATCCCGCCATAAACTAATAACTTAGAAAACATCAACTTTGCTTTCGCTATTAGAATTATTATGGCTAAGCCTACTCCTAGAGGTATAAAAGTTAGTGCATAGTAAAAAACTTTCTGCTTTTTAGGAATTAAATCCAGTAAGTTAAAAGAGTAATAATTCTGTAAATTATCTACATAAACTTGAATAGTCGCTCTGACATAAGTAATGACTATGTGATGAGGGTTAGTGTCTACAAAAACATTAGGTATATTCAGTTGTAACTCTGACCCATTTTCTCCAGTAATTGGCGTTCGTATTCGAAAATCTAGGTTGTTCCCGTGCTGTGCCAGTGTCCAATTACGACGCTGAGAATTACCAGAGACCGAGACAATACGAGCAGGGCCTAACTGGTCTTTATTGGCAGTAGCAACGGTAGTGCTGAGCGTAAATTCAGATGTTTTACTGATTCTTTTGCTGAGAGAGGTAACAGGAGTAGCTGTTTGTAGCCAGTGACTAGAACTTAGAAAAGCCCCTTTACCTTCCTGAATATCTGAAGGCTGTCCTTGCCACAATAGTTCTGGCAGTTGTCCAGTCTGTTCTTTATAGCAACATTTACCATTTAATCGATAAGAAGCTAACAAAGAAGTACCAAGTTTATCAAAGTAACTTGAGTCAGCTAACCCTTGTGATACTTCATTTCTTGATATAGCTCTGTCAGTCATATAAACTTCAGATACATATCCTTGCCAAGGTTTATCTCCTGTGCGCTCGTTGCCAATTGTTAGCGGATAATTGACATCCCAATTACTCAAATGTGTCGTACTCTGCCAAAACAGCGAAATCAAAAATACCAGAAATATATATCCTAAAAAACAGGCTAATATTTGTTTGTTGGAACGGCTAGACTGACTATTTTCTATATGCGCTACTGTGTTAACAAAACTCTGATGATTCCATAGATAAAAGCAAATAAAACCTAACAGCCCACCAATTCCATTATTTATAATATCCGCTGGAGTTGGCGTTCTAGAAGGTAGGAATACTTGCAAGAACTCAACTGTTAGTGATAAGCCAACGCTCACCAAGGTAGCTATGAAAACTTGTACAACTATTTTCAACCTGAGTCTCTGCAAAAGGCTGGTGAGACTGAAACCTATAGGTATAAATAGCAAAATATTATTTACTTGGTCTTGAAAATAACTGGTATTGTTAAAACTGGCAAAAAGTTTTCTCAGGGAAAAACTATCTGGAATTGAAAAATTAAAGGGATAAAGTGTAGCGAATAGTACTAATATTATGCTGATAATAAAAATCCGCAAATGAAAAGAGACTTTATGGAATTTTTGGCGTTTATTCATAAGTTTTCATGTAATCTTTGTGTTTAGTAATTGGATGTTTATCAATTACTAATTTCTATTAACATACGTTTAAACCAATGTTTAACTGTGCAGAACGTGAATGCTGCCTTTATATTATTTACTCAGAGATAATTATGAGCAATAAGTTATGAAGAATTCATGAGTCTATTGTGAAGAACACATAAGTCCCTTTTGATCGACTGAAATAATGATGATTTTGATTAGTTTGGCAAAAAATTTCTGTAGTTTAAGATAGAGTTTTGCCGTTTCGGCATTTATGCCAATTATTTTCTGAGAGAGCAGTGAGGATTGTTCTGGCTGCACAAGTTCTTGTTTGTGGCGATCGCCTGCTATTGTTCTTTTATATCTAAAGATAGTTTCTAAGTGATATTTACTACATACAGTTGTCGTAATGCCGTCAACAGTGTCATAAAGAAAAGGTGAAGGGTTAGCCCTTGGCGTATACCTAAAATTAAACTTGCTTGCGCCCCCAGCCTCCAGGATAGACATATCATACTCATGACTGAACTCACGCTATGCCTACGAGAAGGAGATACCGAGACAACGGTTACAGTAGATCAAGATGTATTCACAATTGGTCGGTTGCCAGAATGTAACTTATACTTACCTTTTGTCGGAGTTTCCCGCAATCATGCACGGCTTGTTAGAACAGCTGTCGGTGTATGGACAATTGAGGATCTGGGTAGCAAAAACGGGACGCAAGTGAATCAATGTCTTATTCGCTGTCCTCAAGAGTTACATCATGGCGATGTTATCTGGTTGGGCAATGTTAGCCTAGCAGTGTTACTTGCCACTCCTGCGGTAAAGTTGACGCCTGAGTATGTGCTAGCTGCGGAAAATAATGAGCAGCGAACAATCTTTCGCAATGTCGAACAACTACAACAGCAATGGATTGAAGCTGATAGCAAAGATGGCAATATCAGCAATAAGGACAAAACCATTGCCCGTCTTAAAGACTTAGTAGATATAGCTAAAAATCTCTGTGCTGCGGCATCTATAGAAGAGATTTTCTCTCAGGTGCAACAAGTCGTTTTTCGTTACCTTGATAGTATTGACCGTTTAGCATTATTAATTGATGTCAGTGGTTGCGGTCAGTTGGAGTTAGTCAATGCTGCTACTAGAAATATTTTCCAACAAAAACATCTTGCAGCTGATGGCAGTTGGATTAGTCGTAGTATTTGTCAAAAGGTATTTGAGGAAAAAGTTGTCATTCAAACGGCTGATACCCATAAGGATGAACGGTTTTCTAGTGAACACAGTATTTTGGTTAAAGGCATTCGCAGCGCGATGGCAGTGCCTTTATGGGATGAAAATAAAGTTGTAGGCGTTCTTTATGCCGATGCTCATCTTTCTTCTTATCATTGGGCAAATGAAGGCGAGGAAGAACTCAGCTTTTTTTCGGCCTTGGCAAACCTTGTAGCTTCTAGTGTGCAACGTTGGCTGTTGGTAGAGAAACTCAGAACTGAAGAGGTGATTCGTCACCGACTAGAACGCTATCATTCTCCATCTGTGGTACAGCAGTTAATATCTGTAGGCGGTTTACCAGGTGGTCGTTTAGCTCCCGCAGAGAGCGAAATCAGCATTTTATTTGCAGATTTAGTCGGCTTTACGGCAATTTCTGAAAAGTTAACACCAACTGCGATCGCTCAATTATTAAATAATTTATTTGAAGAGATGCTACAAGAAGTGTTCGGCTATGGCGGCACTTTGGATAAATATATCGGAGATTGTATTATGGCATTCTTTGGCGCTCCAGAGCCGCAACCAGATCACGCCGATCGCGCAACTGCTGCGGCTAAGGGAATGCTCACCCGTCTAGCACGTCTCAATGCCAATGGTTTTTGGCACGAACCGCTACAACTACGCATTGCTATAAATAGTGGTAAGGCTGTGGTGGGAGATGTTGGTAGTTCGCAGAGAGTAGACTATACGGCATTAGGCGCTACGATTAATCTCGCTGCTCGGATGGAAGCAGTCTGTTCCCCTGGTGAATGCGTAATTAGCGAAGCTACTTATAAAATGCTTTCGCAACCTTCATGCTTTCAGGAAATGGGGGATCATCGTTTCAAAGGTATTGATCGATTAGTGAAAGTTTATCAGACGAAAATGCGCCAAGAGTCATTTGTCATTAATCAAGATACAGAAATGCCAGGAACATCACATTTTCCCGCAAGTCATTGACCAAACCCAAACTTAGTGCTGAGTTCTGAGTGGAAGAGTAGGGGAGTGGGGGAGTGAAATAATTTGAATTGTCGAAAGGAGGTGATTTTTCACTTTGGAAAATCGCTGGTTTATCATCTGATTTTGTCTACAAAAGTTCAATGTAGAATATGTGTTTTGCTTATCATGGGTTGCTTGTATAGTCTGTCATATAGGTTTTTTTTGCTTAAATTTGTTTAACGATAAATACACGGTTATTCTGTATATTTTGTTTCTAAGTTAATTGCAAAATTGTAATATTAAGCTACCAATTCTTGGCTAAAAGACTAAAATTTAGATGGTAGCTTCCACACATATAGTATGTGTAACACTATGAAGTTTACCTGAAGCTATTTTTTAACGGGAGGTTAGGTAATGGCTATCGCCACCATTAATCCCGCCACTGGGGAGACGCTCAAAACCTTTGAGCCACTTAATGATGCAGAAATTGCCGCTAAACTCGATTTGGCACTTCAGGCTTTTGAGGAGTATCGCCAAACTAGTTTTTCTAAGCGATCGCACTGGTTGCAAAAAGCTGCGGACATTCTAGAGCAAGAGAAAGCAGAATTTGCTAAAGTGATGACTCTAGAAATGGGCAAACCCTTCAAAGCAGCGATCACAGAAGTAGAAAAATGCGCCGCCGTTTGCCGCTACTATGCCGAAAACGCACCGAGTTTTTTGGCTGATGTTGCTGTCAAAACCGATGCTAGCCATAGCTTTGTCCGTTACCAACCATTGGGCGCAATTCTCGCGGTTATGCCGTGGAATTTCCCTTTTTGGCAAGTTTTCCGGTTTGCTGCACCTGCCTTAATGGCGGGAAATGTCGGCTTGCTCAAACACGCTTCCAATGTGCCGCAGTGCGCTTTGGCAATTGAAGATATTATCCAACGAGCAGGTTTTCCCAAGGGTGCATTTCAAACTCTATTGATAGGTGCTGCCAAAGTTGCCGATTTAATGGCTGATGAGCGGGTGAAAGCTGCTACCTTGACTGGAAGCGAACCCGCCGGCGCATCTCTCGCCGCTGCTGCGGGAAAACAAATCAAAAAAACCGTCCTGGAACTGGGAGGAAGTGATCCATTTATTGTGTTAGCAAGTGCTGATTTAGAGACAGCAGTTGTCACAGCTACTACAGCGCGGATGTTAAATAATGGGCAATCATGTATTGCAGCGAAACGATTTATTGTAGCAGAAGCGATCGCTGACAAATTTGAAAAATTACTTTTAGAAAAATTCGAGGCGCTGAAAGTTGGCGATCCCATGCAACTAGACACTGATTTAGGCCCATTAGCAACCCCCGGTATCCTCCAGGATTTAAACCAGCAAGTGCAAGCTGCTATTGATAGCGGTGGTAAAGTCCTCACAGGTGGACATCCTTTATCAGATCGTTCGGGGAACTTTTATCCACCAACAATTATCAAAGATATCCCCCACGACAGTTCAATTGCCAAAGAAGAATTCTTTGGTCCGGTAGCATTGTTATTCCGGGTTCCAGATCTCGATGCTGCCATTCAACTCGCCAATGATACGCCCTTTGGTTTAGGTGCAAGTGCTTGGACAACAAATGAGCAAGAACGCGATCGCTTAGTTGAGGAAATTGAAGCAGGTGCGGTATTTATCAACGGTATGGTTAAATCCGATCCGCGATTGCCCTTTGGTGGTACTAAGCGTTCTGGGTATGGCAGAGAACTGAGTATCCAGGGTATACATGAGTTTGTCAACGTTAAAACTGTTTGGGTGAAGTGATTTTGTCATTAGTCCTTTGTCATTTGACTAATGACTAAAATCTTGTTCATCGCTAGTGAGGAAATCAAATGAATACGGCTGAACTGTTAGTGCAGTGTTTGGAAAATGAAGGGGTGCAATACGTTTTTGGACTTCCTGGCGAAGAAAACCTGCATGTTTTGGAAGCATTGAAACATTCTTCCATTCAATTTATTACTACCCGTCACGAACAGGGTGCGGCTTTTATGGCGGATGTCTACGGACGCCTGACAGGAAAAGCTGGCGTGTGCCTTTCTACGCTTGGGCCAGGGGCAACCAACTTGATGACCGGGGTAGCAGATGCTAACCTCGATGGTGCGCCTTTAGTGGCGATTACTGGTCAAGTGGGAACAGATAGAATGCACATCGAATCTCATCAATATTTGGATTTGGTGGCAATGTTTGCTCCTGTTACCAAATGGAATAAGCAGATTGTGCGACCGAGTATTACACCAGAAGTTGTGCGGAAAGCCTTTAAGCGATCGCAAAGCGAAAAACCTGGTGCAGTTCACATCGATTTGCCAGAAAATATTGCTGCCATGCCTGTAGAAGGCAAACCTTTACATAAAGATAATAGCGAAAAAACGTATGCTTCTTTTGCAAGTATTCGAGCAGCAGCAGCGGCAATTTCCCAAGCAATTAATCCTTTAATCTTAGTGGGAAATGGAGCAATTCGCTCTCACGCCAGCGATGCTGTGACGCAATTTGCCACTACCATGAATATTCCTGTTGCTAATACTTTCATGGGCAAAGGCGTAATCCCCTACACTCATCACTTAGCCTTGTGGTCAGTGGGATTACAGCAAAGAGATTTCATTACTTGTGGCTTTGACAACACAGATTTAGTAATTGCTATTGGTTATGATTTGATAGAGTTTTCTCCCAAAAAATGGAATCCCGATGGTGAAATTCCCATTGTGCATATTGGAGTAAGTCCAGCGGAAATTGATAGTAGTTATATTCCCCATGCGGAAGTAGTAGGAGATATTTCTGATTCCCTCTACGAAATCTTAAAATTAGCAGACCGCCACGGAAAAGCTAATCCTTTTGCGATCAGCTTAAGGGAAGATATTCGTGCTGACTATGAAGAACACGCCTATGATGAGGGGTTTCCCATTAAACCACAAAAGTTAATTTATGACTTGCGGCAAGTAATGGGCCCAGACGATATCGTCATCTCTGATGTTGGCGCACATAAAATGTGGATTGCTCGTCATTATCACTGTCATAGTCCTAATACTTGCATTATTTCTAATGGTTTCGCGGCAATGGGTATTGCTATTCCAGGCGCTTTAGCAGCAAAACTTGTTCATCCCAACCGCAAAGTCGTAGCGGCTACCGGCGATGGCGGTTTTATGATGAATTGCCAGGAATTAGAAACTGCTTTGCGTGTCGGTACTCCTTTTGTTACCTTAATTTTCAATGATGGTGGCTATGGGTTAATCGAGTGGAAGCAAGAAAATCAATTTGGTAAAGGAAACTCATCTTTTGTGCATTTTGGCAATCCCGATTTTGTCAAATTAGCCGAAAGCATGGGTTTAAAAGGCTACCGAGTTGAATCTGCTGATGATTTGATTCCCATACTCAAAGAAGCCCTCGCGCAAGATGTGCCTGCGGTGATAGATTGTCCCGTGGATTATCGGGAGAATCGCCGCTTTACCCAAAAAGCTGGCGAGTTGAATTGTGCAGTCTAATCAGTACTGAGTTAAGAAGTAGGACTAGTTCTGTCAAGGTGATGAGAAATCTGCACTTCGGTAAGCATAAAGGCATAAAGAACATTAAATGTTAAATGCTACACCTTGACAGGGCTAGAGTTAGGAGTTATCAATACAGCTGTTGCCAGGTAGTTTAGGACATCATCCTGATCATAAAATCCTGATGCTAAGAGACTTTCAAGCCTGTTCTGTGTTCTCTATTCCCTGTCCCCTGCTATACCTAGCTATTTGGTGGCTTGGGGCGATCGCAGCACTTATGATGGTGAACTTTGCCAGAATAAGTGCGTCAATAGTTGTTGTTAACTACAGAGAGCGAATAGGAAGGAGTCAACTCTGAAAGGTTTTAAATTCAAAGGCGTTGAAAAACTGATTGGCCCAATAGCCGCACTTCTCGGCTTGGTGTGTTTGTTACAGTGGTACATCTATGGTGAACTGCGATCGCCTTCCGATCCCGTCTTTGAAGTTAAACAGCCACCTTTGGTTATGAAAGGGGGCGACCCTTATATCCGCGCTTTGATGCGAACCATCTCAGCAAGTGAAGCCAATAGCAGCCGTCCCTATTCGCTGTTGTATGGTGGACAACAAATTAACGACCTCAGCCGACATCCTGAAATATGCGTCACCATTGTCACAGGTCCTAACACGGGTAACTGTTCCACTGCTGCTGGTAGATATCAAATCATCAACACTACCTGGTATCACATAGCGCCTCGTTATCACCCAAACCCGATGCAATTAATGTTTTGGACTGCTTATAGTTTTCAACCAGAGTATCAAGATAGAGTGGTTTACCGTTGGTTAAGTGATTCACAAGTTTGGGGAACTGATATTTCTCAACTACTGCGTCAGGGAAAGTTAAATGATGTTTTGCGGCGACTATCTCCTACTTGGACAAGTTTAGGATATGGCATTGAAACTAATTCCATCAGTAGCTCTTTGCCAAAGGTTTATCAGAAAATGCTGCAAGAGGAATTAAACGCAGCTAAGCAACCAGCATCACAGAAGTTAACCCCATCTCCAACTCCTTCGAGCAAGCAAGTAGAGAAGCAGCCAAAGAAGCAGTGAACTTAATCATAGTTAACTTACTGCGTAAAAAAGTTTTTGACATTTTGCACAAATGCTAAGGTATTTTCAAAGTGAATGTTATGCCCAGCATTATCAATTATTTCTAGCTGAGAAAATTCACATACTTTAGTCATTTTTATATTGATATCTATAAATTTCTCATCATATTCACCAGTAAGCAAAAGCATGGGAATTGTGTTTTCTTTAAGCTTTGCCCACAAAGAAGGTTGGCATCCAGTACCCATGAAGCGCAGGGATTTATCTAATTCTAGTGGATGATTTTGCAACCGACTTTCTATCATGCGGTCATATTGTGGATGGTTTTTTATAGAACCAAAAATTGACTGATTGTACCAATTTGCTAGAAAAGCAGTATCAATTTTGTTAATGTTTCTGATTAATTTCCTCCCTATTTGCATATCACGTTTAATTCGTTCTAATCTTTCTGCTTTTGTTGGTAAACCTGGGGAAGCTGACTCTAATACTACTTTATAAAAACGTTCTGGAAAGTGCAGGGTTAGGTATAAGCCCAATCTCCCACCCATTGAATAACCAACTAAAAAGCATTTGGCAATTATTAAATCGTCCAGCAAGTTGATTAAAGCATCAGCAGTGTTTTCGATGGTGTAGTACTCCTCACCACCCAAAACTTGAGTTTTGCCATGTCCGGGAAGGTCAATTATCAAATAAGAAAATTCATCATTAGATAGTAATTTTATGGCTTCATCAAATTCATTCATGCTACCCATGAAGCCATGCAGAAAAAGAATTAGTGGTTTGTCTACATTACTAATTAAACAATAATGAAATTGATAATTTTCTGAAATCATAATCGGCTCAGATTCCCAACTTTTCTAAGAATTCGGGAATCTTGTGATCTTGTTGTTCAATTCACTGTGTAATGGTCTTTTAGTCTACTTAAGGCAAAAACCGATCTAAAGCAGCTTTTAACTGTTCAATTTCAACTTCCATATTGCCCTCCTTAGCGGCTCTGGCAATACACTCAGTTAAATGTTCATCTAGAACTATTCGTGCTACCCGATCTAGTGCGCCCCGGACTGCGGCAATTTGCAACAAAACATCAGGACAAGGGCTACTTTGCTGCACCATTGTCTTAATGCCGCGAACATGTCCTTCTATACGCGATAACCGATTGACAATTCTCCGTAACGACTCTTCACTATGGACATGAGGATGAACCGATGTATCTTCAGGAGTATGAGCTGTATGCTTGTGGTCTGTATTGTGACTGTGAGAGTCTTCTGCTTGCTGGGATATAGGCAAGGATTCTTGACCTAATCGGTTTGATACGTTCATGGGTTGTCAAAGTGCTGGTAGTACTAAGATCCTAGCCTAACTAGGCACTGGGAAAAGGGGGAAAGGTTAAAAGGTAAGAGGATGGTTCTTCTCTTTCACCGAAGAGGCAGAGGGGAAGGGAGCGATCTTGCGGGGGGAGCAAGCCCTTCCCCTAGAGCATCGATTCAGTAATCGCAAAAACCTGATTTCTTTTCGGTAAAACGACCAATTATCGTTGACTGTAGAGACGTTGCATTGCGACGTCTCTACGAAATAATCGGTTTTTCTCGCCCCTATCTTGAATACTGAATCGGTCTTCTAGAAGCGGAACATGGGTATGAATGAAGCCCTGTCCTTCCAGAACGCTTGGATTGGTGCGGAGTACAAGCTCCGTCTGTTGTCTTTCCCCCTGCCCCCTGCTTCTTTTGACTTTTCCCCAATTCTTAATCAATGGGTAAGATCCGTACCTCTAAAGGGTGAATCTCCATAATAGCTTTTGGGCTAAAAATTCCATTAATTTGATTACAGGTAAGTCGCACTACGCCTCAACTCCAATGTTGAGCAAAGTAGACGAAACTGGAAGCAGAGAGTAAACGTCAATTTTGTAAAAATAACTGTAGAAAGATTTGTCACGACTCAACAACATTACGCTTCTAAATTAGGTTGTGATTATGCGAATTTCCAAACTACCCTGGTCTGTACGCCAATTCTGTACTCATGTGTTAGCGATCGCGCTAGGAGTTATATTAACGGTTAGCAGCCTCCAAGTATTACCTTCTCAAGCAGAACCCGCGCCCACGAATACTGCTGGTGATGCGCCAGAACTCATTGCTCAGCGAGAATCACCAGCAAATGCTGCTATTGGTAGCAGTAGCTTTGTGACAGCAGCAGTAAATCGCGTTGGTACAGCAGTTGTACGGATAGATACAGAACGTACAATTACTCGGCGTGTCGATCCATTTTTTGAAGACCCGTTTTTCCGTCGGTTTTTTGGTGAAGGTTTACCTCAACAGATGCCTTCTGAGCAATTGCGCGGTTTAGGCTCTGGTTTCATTATTGATAAAAGCGGGTTAGTTTTGACCAATGCTCATGTGGTCGATAAAGCTGATAAGGTGACAGTCCGCCTCAAAGATGGTCGCACCTTTGAAGGAAAGGTTCAAGGAATTGATGAAGTCACAGATTTAGCGGTAGTTAAGATTAACGCTGGTAACGATTTACCAGTTGCGCCTTTGGGTTCTTCTAATAATGTACAGGTAGGAGACTGGGCGATCGCAGTTGGTAATCCTTTAGGATTTGATAACACCGTTACTTTGGGAATTGTTAGCACCCTCAAACGTTCTAGTGCTCAAGTTGGTATTAGTGATAAACGTCTAGAGTTTATTCAAACCGATGCAGCAATTAATCCTGGTAACTCTGGCGGGCCACTGTTGAATGGTCGGGGTGAAGTGATTGGGATCAATACAGCAATTCGCCCTGATGCGATGGGTATTGGGTTTGCTATTCCTATAGATAAAGCTAAAGTGATCGCAGCTCAACTGCAACGCGACGGTAAAGTTGCTCACCCCTATTTAGGTGTGCAAATGCTAACTTTGACACCCCAGCTAGCCAAGCAAAATAACACTGATCCTAATTCTCCTATCCAAATACCAGAAGTTAACGGTGTTTTGGTAATGCGAGTTATACCCAACTCCCCAGCGGCAACTGCGGGTGTCCGACGTGGCGATGTAATTGTTCAAATTGATGGTAAACCAATCACCACTGCTGAACAATTGCAAAATATTGTTGAAGACAGTCGCCTCGGTCAAACTTTGCAGGTGAAGGTGCAACGAGGTAATCAGACACAGCAACTTTCAGTCCGCACAGCTGAGTTACAAAATGCTTCGTAGTTAGTTAGCAAAGTACAGATGTCTCCGACAAGCCCTTCGGGTATCTACAGCGTAAGTCACTGCTCTGATTTATCGCTGAGTACCAAGTTTTGAGATAATTGTAGGACTTGTCAGTAGACTTATTACAAAATGCGAATAATACCAATTTAAAAAAAGAATGTGACAGATAGACCATGTAGAGACGTTGCAATGCAACGTCTCTACCAAAGGATTTGTTGCAATCATTAATTGAATCGGTATAAGCAAAAATAAGGAACCACAGATGAACACAGATAATTCATCTGTGTTTATCTGTGGTTTAATTTCTAAAAAATAGACTTTTGTAAGAGGTTGAGTAATCACCAATATCCCGTATTGCTTATCTGGATTGCTACAAAGAACAATCACCTATTTATCCCCTCAGCCTTGCAAGAGAATATTTTTAAGTCGTTTACACGCAACATATTTAGATGAAAACCTACGACTGGATTGTAGTTGGCGGTGGAATTACGGGTGCTGCACTCGCGTATGAATTAGTCAAAACGGGTTTTACTGTACTTTTATTAGAGCAATACGAAACACCACACAACGCAACTCGTTATAGTTATGGTGGACTTGCTTATTGGTCAGGTACTACACCCCTAACTCGGCAATTGTGCGAAGAGGCGATCGCACTTTACCACATCCTGTCTCAAGAGTTAGACGCTGATATCCAATTTCGCCAATTAGACTTATTACTAACTATTACAGCCGATAGTGACCCAGAAGTAACTGCTGCATCTTACGCGGATTTCGCCATTCCACCTCGCTTACTCAGTGTACAAGAAGCTTGTGAGTTGGAACCACTACTGAACCGAGAGGCGATTTCTGGAGCTTTAACTGTCAAACATGGTCATATCCACCCCGGAAAAACAGCACAAGCTTACATCCAAGCTTTTCTGCGTGCTGGGGGTGATATGCAGATTACCCAAGTATTGCAAATAGTGCAACATAGTGTAAAAACAACTAATACAACTTACCACAGCGCTAACGTGGTCATTTGTGCGGGTGGACTCAGCCGACAACTATTAAAATCAGCTGGTATTTCAATCAAGCTGTATTTTACTCATGCAGAAATTATCGAAACACCACCTGTTGATTTGAGGTTACGCACTTTAATTATGCCAGCTAATCTGCAACGGTTTAAATTAGAAGCTGAATCTACTCAAGTTGATGAATTGTGGAATCAATCAGATAATGAACCAGTACCACCGATTTTAGATGCTGGTGCAATTCAGTTTCAAGATGGTAGCTTGCGCTTAGGTCAAATTAGCCGTGTTCTCACAAATCCTCATGCCAAGGTAAACTCAGAAGCAAGTGAAAAATGGCTGCGAAAAAGCATTACTCAAGTATTACCAGCCTTGGGAAACTTACCAGGCATCTGGCATCATTGTTTGGTGGCATTTAGTAGCGATAAACTACCTTTAATTGGTGCTATACCCGGATTTGATGGTATTCATGTTTTCTCTGGGTTTAGCAACCCCCTAGTGATTGTACCGCCCTTAGCAAGGCACTTTGCTAACTTTGCGATCGCCAAGGAAGATGAAATTATTGCTCAGCTATCTCCTCACCGCTAGTAATAATTTTACAAATATTAATTCTTCTTAACCTGGTTAATTTCGGGTTAACAAAACAGAACAAATTGTATCAAAAATAACTTTTTAATTGTCAAATAACGCACTAATATCACAGTTTAAAGGTTTAAATTGTCAGCTTGCTATTAGCTAGCTGATTCATTGAGAAGAGAATTGATAAAAAGATGAGTAAACGATTTAATCGACGTAATTTTTTGATTTACGGCTCTGTAACTTTTGGTAGCAGCATTTTTCTGAAGGCTTGCGCGAATAACTCCCCAACTGCAACAGAGAATCCAGTTGCTTCTCCTGTTGCTGCTACTAGTGGTAACACGATCAAAGTTGGTATTTTGCACTCTCTGAGTGGCACAATGTCTATTAGTGAAAAAAGCGTCGTAGATGCTGAAAAACTAGCCATTAAAGAAATTAACGCTGCTGGTGGTGTTTTAGGTAAACAAATTACAGCAATTGTTGAAGATGGTGCTTCTAACTGGGATACCTTTAGGGAAAAAGCAACCAAGCTAATTGATCAAGATAAAACTGCTGTAATCTTTGGTTGTTGGACTTCTGCTAGTCGCAAGAATGTTAAGCCAGTATTTGAGAGCAAAAACCACATGCTCTGGTATCCCGTGCAGTACGAAGGTCAAGAGTGTTCTAAAAACATTTTTTACACAGGTGCAGCCCCAAATCAACAAATCGAACCATCTGTTGACTGGCTGTTAAAAAATAAAGGCAAACAGTTCTTTTTAGTTGGCTCTGACTACGTTTTCCCACGTACTGCTAATACAATAGTTAAATCTCAACTAGAAGCTCTCGGTGGAACAACAGTTGGTGAGGATTATTTACCATTAGGTAACACAGAAGTTACATCTATTATCACTAAAATTAAGCAAAATTTGCCTAATGGCGGCGTAATTTACAATACTCTAAATGGTGATAGTAATGTCGCTTTTTTCAAACAATTGAAAGGGGCTGGATTGACACCAGAAAAATATCCTTCTATGTCAGTAAGTATTGCTGAAGAAGAAGTTAAAGCAATTGGTGTAGAGTATCTCAAAGGTCATTACGCTGCTTGGAATTACTTTCAGACAGTAGACACACCTGCTAACAAGAAGTTTGTCGCAGCTTTTAAGAAAGAATATGGTGCAAATCGGGTAACAAATGACCCAATGGAAGCAGCATATATTGCAGTTTATTTGTGGAAGCAAGCAGTAGAAAAAGCCGACACTACTGATTTAGCTAAAGTGCGTGCTGCGGCTTATGGTCAAACTATCGATGCTCCTGAAGGCAAAGTGACAATGAACGCCAATAATCACATATCCAAAATTGTGCGGATTGGTCAAGTAAGAGACGATGGTTTGTTTGATATTGTCTATGCTACTCCTGCACCAGTTGAACCAGTTCCCTGGAATCAGTATGTGAAGGAAACTAAAGGATTTGCTTGTGATTGGTCTGACCCGGCTAAGGGTGGTAAATACAAAAAAGTTTAAACCAAGGACTTTTTACCTTTGTGTCTTTGTGTTTCAAAAGTAAATCATCACTAAGGCACGAAGACACTAAGGAAAGTACGTTGACTATTGACTATTTACTAACAACAAGCTGATATCTATTGAGGTAAAAAGTGTTAACAGGTTTTTTAGAAGCTGTATTTAATGGTGTTAGTATTGGCGCTGTATTATTAATTGCCGCGTTGGGACTAGCCATTATATTTGGATTGATGGGTGTCATCAATATGGCTCATGGTGAATTGATGATGTTTGGTGCTTATGCAACATTTGTTGTCCAAAATTTATGTAAACAATTAGGTGGATTGTGGTTTGAAGGTTATATATTTTTAGCGTTAATTATCGCTTTTATTTTCACGGCTGCTGTGGGACTAATTCTAGAAAGAGGTGTGATTCGTTATCTCTATGGACGCCCTTTAGAAACTCTATTAGCAACTTGGGGCGTAAGTTTGATTTTTCAGCAGTTTGTTCGCAGCGTGAATTGGGTCTTGGTAATTGGTATTGGACTTTTTTCTCTGCTGTTTTTTGGAGGTTTATGGGTTTTAAATTCCCGTACGAATTTGGGTAGAGTTCGTAACTGGATTGTGGCGGTGATATTGTTATTATCGCTGGGGGTGACAATAGCAACTGGCAATTTATTGAGCCAAACTTATCAGCAAGCAGTAACTCAACCTTGGTTTGGCGCTCAAAATGTGGATGTAACAGCTCCTACTTGGTTACAAGCTGGGATATCGTTGGCTGGTGTGCAATTGCCATTTGCTAGGCTATTTATTATTACTTTGACAATAATTTGTGTGGCAGGAATTTACTTATTTTTGCAACGTTCTAACTGGGGTTTAAGGATTCGGGCTGTCACACAAAATCGGAGTATGAGTGCTTGTTTGGGTATCCCAACTCAAAAAGTTGATGCTATGACTTTTGCACTGGGTTCAGGTTTAGCTGGTGTGGCTGGATGTGCTATCAGTTTGCTCGGTTCTGTGGGCCCAAATACGGGACAGAATTATATTATCGATACTTTTATGGTTGTTGTCGTCGGCGGTGTGGGCAACTTGGCGGGTACTATTGTGGCAGCGTTGGGAATTGGTACAGCTAATTTTTTAATTGGTTCTGGTACTCTGGCTTTGTTGTTAAGTCCTGTTAAACCTTTGGCAGATTTATTTAGTTTTTTTGCTACGACAAGTATGGCGAAGGTGATGGTATTTGCGCTAATTATTGTGTTTTTACAGTGGAAGCCTGGGGGAATTTTTCCGCAAAAGGGCCGTACTGTTGATGTTTAAATGTCACGCAGAGACGCGGAGGCGCAGAGAATGAGAAGGAAGGGAGGAAGGTTACTAATTGAGGTGGGGGTGGTGGTTGCGATCGCACTCATCCTAATATTAATTATGCCAGCGGTGCTTTCGGAGTTTCGTTTGAATTTGCTGGGGCGATTTCTATCTCTGGCGATTGTGGCTTTGGGGATTGATCTGATTTGGGGTTATACTGGTTTATTGAGTTTGGGACATGGAATTTTCTTTGGTTTGGGTGGATATGCGATCGCTATGTACCTAAAGCTGCAAGTCCCGACTGGTGAGTTGCCTGATTTCATGAGTCTTTATGGGGTAACGCAACTTCCCTGGTTTTGGCAACCTTTTTATTCTTTTCCTTTGACAATAGCTGCTGTGGTATTAATTCCAGGGTTATTAGCGGGAATATTGGGATATTTAGTATTTCGTAATCGGCTGAAGGGAGTTTATTTTTCTATCTTGACTCAAGCCGCAACTATTGTATTTTTCAATTTCTTTAATGGTCAACAGCAACTTTTCAATGGTACGAATGGACTGATAGATTTCACAACTTTGTTTGGTGCAACGGTTAGTGATGCAAAAACCCAATTTGTGTTCTACATTCTGACGGTGGTACTTCTCGCAGCCACGTACGGAATTTGTCGCTGGTTGACAAGTGGACGCTTTGGTAGATTATTAATAGCTATTCGTGATGATGAAAGTCGGGTCAGATTTTCTGGCTATGACCCTACAGATTTTAAAGTAGTAGTGTTTGCAGTTTCAGGTGCGATCGCAGGCATAGCAGGAGCATTTTACACTCTCCAAAGTGGTTCTGTATCACCCAGAGCAATGGATATTGCTTTTTCGATTGAAATGGTAATTTGGGTGGCGGTAGGAGGACGTGCTACTTTAATTGGGGCAATTGTTGGAGCTTTGTTAGTAAATTATGCTCGCGCTTTTTTAAGTGAACAATTTGCCGAAATCTGGTTATTTTTCCAAGGCGCACTATTTTTGATAGTCGTCACAGTGCTTCCTGATGGCCTAGTGGGATGGTTGCGTAGTCAAAATATTCCTCTTTTCAACCGTCGTCAACAAATTGCTACATATCCTACTTTGGAAGAAGACGCCCAAGTGCAACATGAACGCCAAAATATTGGAAACTGAAAACGTAACCGTCAGTTTTGACGGCTTTAAAGCACTAAACCAGCTGAACTTTAGCATGGATTTAGGTGAATTGCGGGTAGTAATTGGCCCCAATGGTGCTGGAAAAACAACGTTTCTTGATGTAATTACAGGTAAAGTCCAACCAACCGTTGGGCGAGTCTTATTCAAAGGGAAAAACTTGCGTTCTTTACCTGAACATCAAATTGCGCGGTTAGGAATCGGGCGCAAGTTTCAAACACCTCGAATTTACCTGAACTTAACACCTCGTGAAAATCTAGAAATTACTAGTAACCGCAATAAAAATGCCTTTTCTACTTTGTTTGGGCGTCCTGATGCTGCTGAAAAAAATAGTATTAAAGGGTTATTGGAAACTATCGGTTTAACTCTGAAAGCGGACATTCCAGCAACTTTATTGTCCCACGGAGAAAAGCAACGTTTAGAAATTGGGATGTTAGTAGCACAGTCTCCTGACTTATTACTTGTTGATGAACCAGTTGCCGGTTTAACCGATGAAGAAACCTATAATATTGGTGAATTACTTTTAGCATTAGCACAAAGTCATTCAATTTTAGTAATTGAACATGATATGGAATTTGTGCGTCAAATTGCCCGCAAAGTCACAGTACTGCATGAAGGTTCGGTGCTGTGCGAAGGCAGTTTTGAGGAAGTTCAAAATGACTCCCGCGTTATTGAAGTATATCTGGGACAACAACATGAATAAATCGTCATAATTGAATCCATGTTGAAAACAGTGGTGGCATTGACTGGAATGTTCAAGCGATTTCTGACATCAGGTCAACAACGCACCAAAGTAGGCATTGAGCGGTTTGCTGCCGAAATTGGTATTGCACCGGGGATTGTAGTCGGCAGACTTCAGCATGATGGAATTTTACCACCTAGCCATTGCAACGATCTAAAGCGCCGATTTGAGTGGATATAAGATGCTAAAAATCTCTAACCTTAACGTTTACTACGGTGAAAGCCACATTCTACGTGATGTAGATTTAAATGTACCCTCTGGGCAAATGGTGTGTTTAATTGGACGCAATGGCGTAGGTAAAACAACCATGCTCAAAACAATTATAGGGTTACTCAAACCCCGTAGCGGTACAATTAACCTTGCTGGGGAATTAATTAACTCCAAATCTCCAGACAAAAGGGCAAAAATGGGAATTGGTTATGTTCCCCAAGGTCGAGAAATTATACCGCGTTTGACTGTAAAAGAAAATCTGTTGTTGGGGTTAGAAGCTAGAAGGAAGCAAGTAAAAAAAGCAGAAATTCCAGAGGAAGTTTTTAGCTTATTTCCTGTACTAAAAACTATGCTTTCGCGGATGGGTGGTGATTTGAGTGGTGGACAGCAGCAACAACTGGCGATCGCACGTGCTTTAATGGGACAACCCCAATTACTCGTACTGGATGAACCTACCGAAGGTATTCAACCCTCCATTATCCTAGAAATTGAAGCCGCAGTCCGTCGCATCATCGAAACCACAGGTATTTCTGTTTTATTGGTAGAGCAACACTTGCACTTTGTCCGTCAGGCTGATTACTATTACGCTATGCAAAAAGGTGGGATTGTCGCCTCTGGTTCAACTGATGAACTCAGCCAAGATGTGATTCAAAGGTTTTTAGCGGTTTAATTTCTGGAATTACATCAATCGCATCTGAAGCAATCAAGTTTGCTGCTTCTTGTAAAAGCTCATTTTGTTCTTTTTGAATAGCCTCTAAGCGATTAGAAATTTCTGCTAAGCGTTGCTGTTTATCTTTGTAAATTGTTAGAGAATTAACAGGTAGTAAAGCTAGAATATTATCAGTTTTTTTATTATCTTTAATTCTTTGAACAGCAAAATTGCCAACTTTATTTAAAGAGAGAAAGCTAAATTTAATAAATGCCTGAATTAATTTTAATGGTACTTGGAGGATCGACCAACTAGCTGTTTCAATCAAACGTACAATTGCCTTGATAATGCTCCAAAGTAAAGACAGTCCGAAAAGCAGGATTAATAAACTAATAATTGGGTGATTAGCCGCCCAAGCTAGTATTTGAACTAACTTAAAAAATCCAGGATGTTGTGTTAGCCAATCACTCGCAGAAGAAGCGATGCCTTCGGCGAGCTTCGCTGACGCAGTTGTAACTGCTCCCGATGTTGTATTCTTAATTTGCTCAGTTGTTTGCCAACTTTGTTCTAAGGTTGTTGTAACTGTATTAATTGCTCTGTCGCTCGTTGTAGTTGCAGTTTCCTTTAAGGATTCACCAACTTGCTGTGCTGAGTTAGTTATTGAGTTAACACTTTGATTGACAATTGCTTTCGCTGTTTGCAAACGTTGCCAAACTTCTTCGGGCAAATTTAGGTCTATTTGCAGTGTCATACTAAACCTCCAGCACTAATCAACAAATTTCTCCGTTTTAGTTTTGGCAAGCGATCACCAACGCTCAAAATTCAAACCACTCAACCGAGGTTGGCGCAGCCCACCGTAGCGTATTGGCGTCGAGCGTAGATGCCCACCAGAAGGCTTGTCAAAGACATCCCAACTTCGGGCGATCAGAATTTCGGTGTCCTTGACTCTGGACTGCCAACCACGAAAATAAGCGCAATTTGTAAGCGCATTAGCTTATTTAATCAGGCGACGTTAGCAAATAGCTCCCCAAAACTCTTAGAGGTAGCATCTGGTTTAGCAACAACCTCAACAATTTTATTACCTGCGGCTGGTTCAAATAGCGCCTCAACGCAAACTTGAGCGACTTTTTCCCTAGGAATACTACCGTCGAACAATGTATCAGCACTCTGCATCACAATGGGATTGGAGTTATCTTCATTCTTCAACCTACCAGGTCGCACAATCGTATATGTAAGACCACTTTTCTGGATGTACTCCTCAGCTTGCTTTTTCCAGACCAGAATCAGCCAAAACAAGTTCAGCGGATGGAACAATTGAGAAGTACACAAAGAAGAAACAAACACAAAATGCTTAATTCCTTTTGCCTTAGCAGCATCTACTAAATTTTTAGTACCTTCAAAATCTACCTTGTAGGGGCCAGTGGGGTCAAAGCTAGGTTGTGCGCCAGTAGCACACAGCAGGACTGTACTGTCTCCCAAAGCAGCAGTCAGACTTTCTGGTTGTAACACGTCACCTATCACTAATTCTGTCTCTAGAGGTAGAATACCTCTAGCTTTCTCCGTATCCCTTACCAAGGCTCGAACGGGAATATTCCGTGCTATTAGCTGTTGCACAATCCGGCGACCTGTTTCACCTGTTGCTCCTGCTACAAATGCTTTCATGATCAACGCTATCCTGGGAAACTAATGTGTGCTTGTTCAGTTCTTTAATTTTAGTAATTCTATGGAGTTGATGGCAGATTATTGAGGTTTCCGTCAAAATGGGATATTAGTGCGAAACGATCCAAGTAAGCTGGGAATTATTAATATAGACAAACGCCAAAATAAATATATACATTACTGCATTTATGCTTTCGACAAACGGCGAATATCAATCTTTAGAAATAACAAAAGCAGTTTTACCTGTGGTATCTAGCCAACCAGAAGTTGAGAATGCATTAACAGAAGCAAATGTAGCGACGCTAACAAAATTTTACGGTCGTTATCAAGATTTTATGGAAATGCCTGCTCCAGCACATCAGGTGGCCGAGTATCTTAATGCTCACGCCTCATGGTTTTCACGCTGCGCTGAACCTATGAAGGTGCAACCACTGGGAAAAAACGGCTACGCTTTAGTAATTGGTCGTTTTGCTTCTTTTGGTTATGAAGTAGAACCGAAAATTGGTTTAGAATTATTACCTCCAGAAGAGGGTATTTACCGCATCCGTACAATTCCTGTTCCTGACTACCAACCCCCTGGTTATGACGTAGACTACCGGGCAGCGCTACAGTTAATAGAAAACGTGGTAGATGATGTTTACACCAGTGATAGTCAGGTTACACGAGTTGAATGGGAATTGGATTTGGTAGTAGATCTTCACTTTCCCAGGTTTATTCAGCGATTACCCAAGTCTTTAATTCAATCTACAGGCGATCGCTTACTTAATCAAATAGTCCGCCAAGTCTCCCGCCGCTTAACTCGCAAAGTTCAGGAAGATTTTCATAACTTCTTGGGAATACCTTTTTCTGTTAATTCCAACAAAAAGCGGTGAGTCAACGGTTAAGAGTAGAGACGCGATTAATGGCGTCTCTACAAGAGTCAAGAGTCAAAAAACTTTTGACTTTTGACTTTTGACTCTTAATTACTTACTACGCCTGAGTGAGAAGTTTTTGGACAATTTGCACGCCAGATATAGCCTGCCAAACGAAAAGCCCTAAAAGTACAAAATTCAGCAGAATATGAGTTGCACGTGCCCAATTTGCCCCTTTTTGCATATAAGGAGACAGGGAAGCAGAAAATGCAATCAGACCTGTCATGCCTAGCCCTGCTAGCAGGTGAGGCCCCACAAACAACTTACCATTATTGATGTAAGTTACAGCCATACCACCGATCGCACCTGCCACCATAAAAGCTAAAAGTATAGACCCGATTTGGTAGTGTTTAACGGTATATCTACCTTTGATCAGTTCTTTCTTTTCTTCACCCTGAGCATTTCTGGTACGCTGTACTTGTAGCCCCAAGTAGGCAGCATAAAATGAGAGCGCCAATAGCACCCACATCATCACTGGGTGAAAGAAGTTCAACCCATATTTAACCGATGGAGAAAGTTCCAAACTCATCGTATCCTTGCCCAAGTATTAAATCTTCATAAAAATTAGCATAACTCTATTTTCTGTGCTTAAAGTTGCACACAGTAAAAGAGAATAAGCAAAATCTTGCTCCCCCCCGCTTCCCCTGCCCCGGTTGCTGAGCGAAGTCGAAGCACTGCCCCTCTGCTCCCCTGCTATTTTGTTTCATCCCTCTTGCAAAAGTGGATAAACAATCTCAGACTAAATTTTGAGGGTAGACGAACAAAACTCGCTTGTGCGAGATTTCATCCATGACTGAAAACAACGATACTTTGCTGTTGAACGCTGCTAAAAGTGGTGATATCAAGCGGCTGTGTGCATTACTAACTGCTGGTACTAAAGTAGACGCGTGCGATCGCAATGGTACTACAGCGTTAATGTTTGCTGCCAATTTAGGTTACACCGAAATTGTGCGATCGCTGCTGGACGCTGGGGCAAATATTAACTTGCCCAGAAAACTCTATGGTTTGACTGCTTTGATGTTAGCAGTTAGTGCTAAACAGCTTGACATTGTGCAGCTTTTAGTCTCCAGAGGTGCTGAGGTGAATGCTACTAATGAAGATGGCAGCACAGCTTTGATGGCAGCAGTACTCAAAGGTTATGTCGATGTGGTGAGAGTATTATTGGCTGCTGGTGCTCAAGTGAATATCGCAGATAAAGATGATGATACTGCTTTAAAACTAGCAGTTAAGCAGGGAAATATAGAAGTACTTCAAGCAATACTCCAAACTGGTGCAGACGTTAATATTCAAGATGAAGAGGGTGAGACGCCCTTAATGGTAGCAGCAGACTTGGGACATTTAGAGGTTGTACAAGCACTGCTAGAAGTTGGGGCTGACGTGAATATGAGAAACTCCAGTGGTGGAACTGCGTTGTTTGCCGCTGCCGCCGCGGGACATAGTGCGATCGCAAATGCTTTACTAGATCGAGATGCCGAGATTAATCTCCAAGACCAAGACGGTGAGACTGCCCTACACATTGCCGTTGTAGAAGGCTACGTTAACATGGTGCAAGCGCTACTTAACCGAGGTGCGGATGTGCAAATTAGAAACCGCCTGGGTGATACACCACTGCTCGTAGCAGCGTTACAGGGACACAGCCAAATTGTTGAGGCACTGCTGCGTTCTGGAGGGAATATTAATGAAAAAAACCTCGGTGAGATACCTTTGACGCTGGCGGTAGCGCAGGGTCACGCCAAAACAGTTAAGCTGCTGCTAGAGTATGGTGCTAACCCTAACACTCCAGGAGATGACGGCAAAACTGCTTTAATCAAAGCAGCGACAGGTAACTACACAGAAGTAATAAAATTACTGCTGACAAAGGGTGCAGATGTGAATTTTCAGGACTCAGCGGGGGCGACAGCGTTGATGTGGGCTGCCTCAGCTGGTTATAGTGAGGCTGTGCAGATACTACTCCAAGCTGGGGCAGGTATGAATTTGAAAAACCGAGGAGGTTATACTGCTTTGATGATTGCCGAATTTAATGGATATAGGAACGTAGTACGGAGTTTGCAAAAAGCTGGAGCACAGGAATAGCCTCTTGTCTACGCACATATCCCGAAAACTTATTCCATTGCAGAGCGGAACGCGGGAGCAGGGAAGAAGCTTTGAAATGCAGACTGACGAGCAGGTAAAGGTTCTGGGGCATCATCCCAAAGGCTTTTGTAGTAGAAGAAGGCTATGCCCAAACCACGTTCTTGGGCTGCCCGCACTTGGGACTTAATTTGTTGCATGGGAACTCGATTATTTTGTAACCCTGCCATAATTCCAACTCCAGTTGGAATCATTTTCTGAGCTTCTTTAATTTCTGGGCGAGAAATTTTAGCGATAAAACTTTGGAGATTGGGACGATAAATTTGCACAATTAGCTCATCTACAATATTGAGCCGCATCCAAGCAAGCCAGTCTTGCAGTTGAAATTTGTAAGCAAAGTCGTAGTAATTAGGAGAAATGGAGAAGATTGCTTGGGGTTTTACGGCTTTCACAGCCTGATTGAGTTTTACCATAAACGCCGTGATTTTATCTGCCCGCCAGCGCATCCATGCTTGGTCTTGAGGATTGGTGGGAGGATTATTTTTGGTTTCTTGGGTGTATAAATTAACCGTGTATTGATCGTAGCCAAATTCGTAGGGCAAACTCATGTGATCATCAAACTGAATACCATCAGCGTCATATTGGCTGACGATTTCCAGCACGAGATTGCTGATAAACTGCTGTACTTCTGGATGAAAAGGATTGAGCCACATCACTTCACCCGCAGCGCTAATTGAAGTTTGGCTACCATCTGGCTTTTGCGTGAACCAATCTGGATGATTTAACGCTAGTTCTGATGTTGGGGGAGCCATGAAACCAAACTCAAACCAGGGAATTACGAGTAATCCCTGACGATGAGCTTGGGTAATCAAGTCTGCGAGAATATCATGTCCATCTGCACCTCGCAATACAAATGGTTGGATACCTGCACGTTGTGCCACAGCGCTGGGATACATCGCATAGCCAGAATTCCACACCACAGAATAAATAGTATTGAAATTTAGCCGCCGCAGTTGGCTCACGGCATCCTGAACTTTGTCGCGATCTTTGAGAGTGTCAAAATCATTGTTGGTCATCCAAACCCCGCGAATTTCCTGACGGGGTAACTGCGCGATCGCAGGCGTAAAATTATCAACTAGCAATACTATGACGAACGATATCAAAACCAGGAGCGGGAAAAAACACTTGAGTAGTGTCTTGTAATGGAATCCTCTCACCATATAGTCTACAGGCATTGAAGCTTATTAAAAGATTGGTGAATTGGTTAGTCATTCATTCCCTGAGCATCCGTTGCATTAGATAAATTGCAACAGACTTAGCACAGTGGGAAAGTTGACGTGGTTAGTAAATAAATTGTGCCAACTGTAGATTCAGCGTGAATGCTAATGAGTTTAGCGATCACGCCCTGAAATATCTCACAATTTGCTAGGCTTTGCTTTCAATTTGGCTCTAATACCGTGGAGCTACTGTTACTACGTGCGATCTCAATCCCATTCATAAGTAAACCTAATACATGCTATCAGCTTTACAAACCTTAAAAGCTTGATTAACTTTTGTAAAGTAGTGTAAATTACTATCACAG
>NZ_JACXXN010000032.1 GCF_014904695.1 Nostoc sp. MG11
AAAGTTTGCCATAACTCAGAGGTGTGATTGTAGATTAATTTAGGATAGCGGCGGGTAACATCAATCATCTTGCCTTGGCGATACTGCCAAATTTGTAAGGGATAACCAGAAGCAGCATAGGCTGTAAAAGCATAAGCAAAGCGATCGTTTCGACTTTCAAACTCTGGTAAACCATCCTGATCTAAATCCCTAAGTCTATAGCCACCATTACCCCATTCGTGACGAATCTTCTGGTACTGCTTGGATTGGCTGTTGTAGCGGTAAATTAATGAATAAGTACAACAGTGTGCTCCACCTGTATAGAAATCGGCAACTACTTCTGGTTCTTTGTTACCGTCCAAGTCTAGCACTGGTAACTTGTTTTCTTGTTCTTCAAATGATCCCCCCACAGGTCTATCATATTCATTTTCTTGGGGTAGCTTTTGCTCGAAAACAGTATTACCTGCTCGAATAATTTTTAACAGTACATTTTTATACTGATATTCCTGTGGCTGATCGTAAGATATTTCTGCCCGCACATTGCCCGATTGTCCAGTTATTGTTTCTGCTATAGCAGGCTGGCTGAATCTAGCCGCAGCAATCAAAAGAGCTAAACCGATTAGAGATTGACTAATAAAGAAACGAATAGCCTTCATTGTTGGTGTTGTATATAGTACAGTTAACTTTATACAACACCGTCAGCATGTTTAATATCGGAAAATCGCTGCAACTGCTGTGCTATATGGTATTTGTTCTGGTGGAACAGCGTAGACCGCACCACCATTTAGTAAGGTGTGAGCAGCAACAAAATCTAACAAATCCTCATCACCGGTTTCTTTATCCTCATGTAAATAAACCGTTTCCGAACTTGGATCGAACAAACCCCATTGCTGTTGAGCAACTGCAACCAACAATGAATCTACTCGTTGGTAGTAAGCCGCTGGGATAATTTCTTTGAGGTTGTTGGTGGCTTTGCCAGTATCACCGCCAAACAGTTCATGAAAACGCTCTAAAACATCTTGTTGTGACTTTTGGAAATCAGCCTCGACAATGGGCCAAGCTTCTTGATGTAACTCTTGAGCACTGAGAATTTCTGGATTACCAGTGACACCTTCTTCCATTAAATGCTGGTAAGTATTTGCCTGTCTATATAGAGGTAAGAGATACTCAACCCCAGCCAGTACCAAAGGCGCTTTTTGCTCTCGCAGTTTTTGGTGCAATGCGCCATCAATGATGTGAAAAAATTCTAGGATGCTTTCTTGGTGCTTATCCTTGTCAGAACTTCCCTGGCCATGAAACTCACCCGGTTGTGAAGAAGAATTGGAGGTTCCTCCTCTGGACATTCTGCTACGGAACTGACCCTCTTTGGCAGTCTCGTCTATTTGGAGAGCTTCATCTAGACTTTTAGGTAGATTTTTTATCTCCACCTCGTTGATGCTATGGCGTGTTGCCTCAAAAAACCTAACATCTTGTTGACTCAAAGCCAGCAGGTAAAAACGACCATCGCCGTTTAAAATCGGTAGTAAAGGTTTGATGTGAAATCTGTCTGTCACCACTACCAACTCTTGAAAATTGAGTGGCATAGTATAGTAGCGAAAAATATCTTGAGAAATAAAAATCGCTAGTCCTTGCTCTCCCCTTTGCTCCCAAAAATCTTGGGTATCAAGTTCAGTGGCTTTTTGCAACAGTGCGATCGCTTCTTTCTGTTCTAAACCTGCATCAATTAAGCGATCCTCTGCCTCTTTAACCAAATTCTTAAGCCGAATTGGGTCTTGTCGCACTTCCTGCCCGGCTGGGTGCGTTGGCATATAAATTGAAACACAATTTCCTTTTGGCTGTTCTAGTAGTGTCTTTATCTCCTCTCTAGAAATTAATTGCATATCATATTTCTCCTATCAAAGTGACTAGCTAAATCAAACAAGACCCACAATATCAAAGGCCTGATAGGACAACGTTATTCTCAAATGGTAGCGATTTCCGTCCAAGTGTTTGATTTATGTTTATTTCACCTCAAAAAGAGTTTAGTTTCATCTTTCTTTTGATAAGAAATTACCTACTGTATGTACTATTCTTTAGGTGGATAAATGGAAGATCGGAGCCAAGGGTCAAGAGTCAAACCAACTCGCAATGAGCTACGCCCCGCTACGTTCTAAGCGAATCTATGCCGCAGGCTTTACGCAATTTGCAATGAGCTACACCTCTCAGTCCCCATTCCCCTTAATTATCCAGCATTCGGAGTATTAGAATTTGCTTGTTGTGTCTTGATAGCATAACTACTTTGTGGTTGTCTAACAAAACCCAAAGTTACTCTTTTCATAATCCAGTAAAGCCCAACAAGTATCACAAAAGTAATAGCGATAATTACTAATGGCTGTTTACCAAGAATTTCCTCCACACCTCTAGTCAACACAGCATCGGGTTGAGTAATAAAATCCCAACTGTTGAAACGCAAAAACCGCCCCCAATAAACACCCACAGCACATAGAAAATGGGTAATTAATTCAACCCATAAAATCCATTGGCTCTTGCCAATACGGTGTAAATAGTAACCCCAATTAACTAAGGATATAACGTAAGCTTCAAATCCAGACAGAATTACTACCAAATAAACAGGGATAAGTACTAGGGTAATCATCCACACCGATTGAATTGTGCGGATATCATCTATCAAGTGAATTACATCAGTCAATAAATATGGCGCATTCGGTAAGAAAGCATAGAATACTAAGAATCCTAGCCACCACAGCCAAGAACGATTGCGCCTGATGCGAAATAGCCACACACTTAAAGCTAAAGGTATAAAAGCCAAAAATAAATTCCAAGTCATCCAACTCATATTAATTCGTAAGACTTGCAAAACTCTAGTTAGCAATTCTTCTTTCATAGTTACTTACTCTGAATATGTGTGATTTATCTAATTTTGCTCTGTAATATTTGTGTGATCAGTGATTAACTAATAAAGTTTTTGTGGCTTCTAGAAAATTTATTTGCTCAAACTCTAAACTAGATTTTGTGCCAGTTAAATAGCAAATGCACACTGATATATGTCGGAAACATAGAGTTTTTGGGTGTTTTATGCTGGGGGCTGACATTTATCAATCAATCGGCTTAAGCCACTAGTATAGCCAGAAAATCATTAGGGTAAAATCTACCACAAAAAGGAAGTCTGAGCCGCAAAACCGCTGCTGATAACTTCGGGTGGAATTCCCTAACTGGATGTTGCCCTTATCCTAGCTATGATATTAGTTTCATTGTGTCCTGCTTAAGTTCCAGAACCATACAAAGCTTTTGCCTTCAGTTTGGAATAATTGTGCAACCCCTTACCAACTAATAATGCTACATGACTAACGCAACAGCACTCGGCTGCGAGGGCCGATCGCTTGCTTGGGTAAAGAGGGTTTTATACAGCTATTTCCAGAATCTTGTGAACAAACATCTGAAGCAAGCGTTGATGGGTTGACAACCACCTGATTAACTCCAGCAGAATTACCGCTACTAAACTCGATATTGGGTGTAGCAGCAGGCGATGGAGAATTAGACTCAGATGTATACGCTGTAAGGGTTGGTGAAACTAATGTCTGCGGCACAGTTTCGGCGATCGCACTATCATTACTAACTACAGGTAAAGGTGTGGGTGTATTAACACTGCTAATTACTGGTGCAGGCGTGGGTATGCTACCACCGCCAATTACTGGTGTGGGAGTAGGTGTACTACCACCACTAATTACTGGTGTGGGAGTTATGAGAGTTGCAGTTGTAGGTACTTTGATTGTCAATCTCGCTAAGGGGGAGTTAGTCATGTTCAAGGAAGTGACCTTTGGTGAACCTGGGATATCAGACTTGAAATCAAAGACTGTAGGACTTGCGCCACCATTGCGATCGCTATATCGTACTCCGTATCCACTCACTTCAAAAGTACCTTGATACTGGTTTCCAGTTTTTGGATCAGTGACAGTCCCAGTGTATAAAGCTTTTGTGAGATTAAATTCATCTTGAACTACTCCTTGAAATGTAGTTCCTGCTAATCTTCCCTGATATTTATAAGGCGTCAATTCACCACCTAAGAGAACTGGTGAAGTGACAACACCATTGAAAGAGACAACAGGAATGCCTTTAAAGTCAACGTAGTAATGTAGACTCCCATCTGAGCGTGTTCTTACCGCTACATAATCTGATTTGTACACAGGAACGTAATTGGGATTACTCCTAGAACCTATGTTCCGTGAGTATGTTCCTGTGTTATCAGTATCTACACGTGTAATGCTGCCATTGAAATTGGGATTAATGCTAGGAAGTTGAATAGTTCCTGACAATGTACCAGTACTTTGAATTGTGATTTGAGCAGAAGCGCTTGCTCCACTTAAACCGATGATGACTGCCACTAAACTGCTGCTGTTAACAACTGCACAACTTAGCTTAATTGATGAATTTAATTTCATGGAAAATTTGCTCCTTTTATCACCTATAAAAAAAACACGCATGAGTTGATAGACAATTTTTCCTTGCTCAGACTGCGTGACGCTAGTATTCAACACTGATTACAGAGATGCAAAATCAGCGTATTTTATTACATTTACATCAGTATAAAATTAAAACCGGAAGGTTGCTCTCAGCGCTCCGACTATTAAAGGCTCATTAGCAGCGTTGTGATCAGGATTGAATATAACGAATACGCCTGGAGTCAAGGCAATGTTGTCATTCAACTGAGCGCGGTAAAACAGCTCTACGTGAATTGATGTGTCACTGCGTCCACCTGCTGTCCCGCCATCAGAAAAGTTGGGAAAATTAAATCCTTCAGGTAAAGTACTGGAAGTAATTTTGGGAGGTTGTCCTACGAGAACACCCCCTAAATTGCCAGGACGTAGCAAATTGGGAAAAGCAGCGAATACCAGCCAATTTGTGGTTTCCACACTTCCAGAAAGGTTGACTGCTTGGGAAGAAGAAAAACCACCCCAACCACCCAACTGCAAATTAGGGTTGATCCGCCAAGCAACGCTAGCGCCAATAGCTTGAGTATCGAAAGCTGTAGCATCTGCAAAAGGCGAAAGCAACTGATTATCGCCGATACCAGTTCCTAGTAAGCCATCAGGGGAGTGGGAGTAAAGATAATGCACTCCGACATCAATATCATTGGTGGCAGCTAAACTTAGCTGAGCGCCAGCAGTCCATCTACCACCAAATAGACCGGCTTGGTTGATATTGCCTGGAAAATTGGGAATTTCTGCACTATAAACGCCCTGTAGACTGATGCGATCGCTAATTTGCCAGTCAAAACCTATACCACCTGTACCGTTGCCAATGCCTAAAATCGGGTTACGCTGACCAAATAGAGAAATTGCGCCGTCGCCAGAACCTTCTAAAGGACTAATACCGCGAAAAGTGTTAACTGGGTTGACTCCCGCTGTACCTACAACAACTCCCAAGTTATTTGAGAGGGGAAATCTATAAGACAAGTCACTAATAACTAAATTGTTATCTGTATTTGACTCAAAACCCAACCGCCCCATATTAGTAGATACTAACGATGCAGTAGAACCCAAATTACCCGCAGATAAGCCTGTTAGCAATAAATCTCGCCCTGTAAACGAAGTTGCTAACGTTAGTTGCACGCTATTGTTGAAAGTCAGATTCGTTTCTGCTTTGCGTTCAGGTACTCCATCTCTAGGAAATAAATCTACATCAGTGCTATTAGTTCCCTGCACGCTAAAAATGGCTTGACCAAATAGTCGAGTAGTTGTAGAAAACTGACTAGTTTGCAATTCACTTGTCCGTTCTTGAACAGTCTCTAAACGCTCTTGTAATTGCTTTAACTCTTCCTGAAATTCGGCTTGCAACCTTTGCAGTTGAACTAAATCTTCATTATTAACAGTATTAATTTTATTGTTAGCAATAACTTCGTTAATCCTCTCCACGCAAGCATTTAAACCAGCAGCAAATTCATAACGGCTGATGGTACGGTTGCCTAGATAAGTGCCATCAGGATATCCAGCAATGCAGCCATAGCGCTCTACTAGAGACTGCAAAGCAGCAAAAGCCCAGTCAGAGGGTTGCACATCTTCAAGTTGCGACACCGATATAATTTCAGACATCTGGTTGTCTGAGTTTGAACTTATAGGTTGTGGAGAAGAGAATTCTTTTATGTTTTCTTGATTCTGTGCAACTTCTATTACAGGTTGAGAATTTTCGGATTCAGGTAAGTTATGAGAACTTTGGAATGGAATTTTTTTTCTACTTTTTTCTAGTATATTTTTGTACTTAGTTTTTATAGCTGATGGGGAAGTTGGGATTCCATCTATTTGTATTAATTCGGGTGGTGTAATTTCAGCAGGCAGAACGACTTGAGGCAAATGTTCTTGCGCTGACTGCTGCACCAGCTTATCTGACTGAATTGCAGGCTGTTCTGGTAAATTGAGCGCAGATATTGACGCTGTTGTTAGCACACCCGCTATCAGTAAACTCATATCACTCCTGGTATTTCATTTGACTTGCACCAATATTTCTTTTGACAAACAAATTTGGTGCGCGTCAGGAATATTTCTAGAAAAGTAGTGATAAAAGTTACTAATATCTCTGGATAGGTGATGAAGTTCCGCTATCTGAGATCTTGCGCTAGAGCATCGATTCAGTAATTGCGAAAACCCGATTTCTTTTCAGTAAAACGACCAATTATCATTGACTGTAGAGACGTTGCAATGCAACGTCTCTACGAAATAATCAGTTTTTCTCGCCCCTATCTTAAAATACTGAATCGGTGTTCTAGTAGTCTGCCAAGAAAACTTGGCTGGGTAAAAGGGAAAGGTTTATTTCCTTATGAACCGATTTTCTAGATGGATTATTCTGGCTGGCTACAATATTTATTCAGATCTCTCACTAACGCATCCGATCGCTTACCAACAGTTGTAGCTGCTGTTGTCAGTGCTGAGTCAATTTCGGCTCTAGACTTTTGGATTTTTTCTCTACCAGATATTGAGGCTTCGGCTGTTTTAGCTGCGTTCAGAGCTTTAGCCGCCTTGGCGATCGCTTGATAGAGAGTTCCAAAAACTTTCACAAAACCGCTTTGAAATTCTTTCAGCTTAGGATCTTTTAAGTTCAGTTCCTTAATCGATTTAGTAATATACTCTAAATCCTTGGACAGTTGCACACTGGTTACAACCTGCTTTCCCTTATTTCCATCAATCAGAGAAGTTCCTGCATTCACAAGCTTAATTAGCCGCTGACACTGAGAGGTTTTATTATCACTGCAACTAGTAACCAACAATGCGATGCTCAGACTAACAGGAGCAATAACAGCACGTTTAAGCGACACAGATGTTAACACTTTAATAGCACTTATACTTAATTAGTAGTATTCAATATTACGAGCAAAAGTAGTATTTGAGGTAGGGAGCGGAGGGGCAGTGCTTCGACTGCGCGGCAGTTGAGCGTAGTCGAAACTCAGCAACCGGGGCGGAGGGGCATGATCTGCGATAAAAAAGACTCATTCACGAGTATCAAAGACTTATTCACGAGTATCAAAGACTCATTCACGAATATCAAAAACTCATTCACGAGTATCAAAGACTCATTCACGAGTATCAAAGACTCATTCACGAGTATCAAAGACTCGTTGTTGCATTCTAAAATATATCTCCTTCTTCACTCTGGCAAAATCACCAATCTACTGGCAAACCCAACTGATCTAAAGTATCCCCGTCTTGCAAAAGTGACTGAATGTTGCCGTCTATTTGAATGTGACCAGCAGATAGTACTAAAGCACGCTGAGTCACTCTGCCCAACCAATTTAAGTCATGGGAGGCAATTAACATTACCTGCACAGGCAACTTTAACAATACTTGCGCCAGGTGACGCCGCCATGATGGATCAAGACCGTTGGTCGGCTCATCCAAAATTAGAATTGTTGGTTCTAGGGATAAAATTGCAGCTAAAGCAGCAAGGCGTCTTTGTCCACCAGAAAGTTCGTGAGCGGAACGGTTGGCGTAGGCTTCTAAACCAAAATCAGCTAATAACTGCCGGGCCCGATCAGTTGCCACGGCTGGTGGTACGCCATAGTTGCGTGGCCCAAAGGTTACATCTTCTAAGATGGTTGGCATAAATAGTTGGTCGTTGGCATCTTGGAAACTAAAGCCAATTTGACGACGCACTTGAGGCAGAGTTGTAGGTTCTACTGGGATGCCATTAATCCAAATTTTGCCAGTTCGTGGTTGTTTTAAGCCAATCAGGTTTTCCAGCAAGGTGCTTTTTCCAGAACCAGTAGCTCCCATTAATGCGACGCGATCGCCTCTATTCAAGGTAAAAGAAATTTCTTGTAATACTGGTTCTTGCTGGGAATAGGCATATCCCAAGTTTTGAACTTCGACCACAGCATGGTGGGAGTTACCGATTGGAGTTTGGGGATTAGATGTCAAAGATTTCAAGATTCACAACTCAAAATTCACAACTGGGCTAAATTCTGTAAGAAGTTAAGGTCAAACAAGCAGCGATCGTCCAGGCTACTAGCAATATAAGACGCTCTTTTGGTCTGAAGCTGGAATCTATGGGCAGTTGTCCATTGTAACCACGAGTTACCATCGCCGCGTAGACTCGCTCTGCTCTATCTAATGTACGGAGATACAAGGCTCCAATCATGGCAGCACTGGCGTAACGCAGCCATCCCGCAGTTCCATTCAAACCCCGTAATTGAGCGCTGCGCTGCATTCGCGTCACTTCTGAGAGCAAAATTTCCATATATTGCCCAGTTAATAGCAAGTTTTCCTTTAAAGGTGCTGGTACTGGTAAGCTTTTGAGAGCGATGCCGAAACTATGCGGCGGTAAGGTCAACAAAAAACTATTCATGGTGATTAGACAAATGAGGGAACGTACCAGCAAAAAACTGGCTCGTTCCCATCCCAAGGGCAACGCCAGTAATGACAGGAAAATCAATTCTGTACCGAGTAATCCGCCCATGCGGCGAATTGGTACGCGTAATAATACAACCCATAAAAGAGCGATCGCCCCATATACGCACAAGCTAGACCAAGCATGATACTTTAACAAAGCTGCCCCCACCACAATCACCAGAGATAGTTGCAACCTTAACGGCAAAGAAAGTTTAAGCATTATTCGGTTTCACAACTTTGGCAATTCCAAAGGCGACAGCAAAGCAAACCGCAGCTCCCACAAGTCCAGCAATACTAGTGCCAATAGGCCCCAAACCTTCAATACCATAGTCAGCTAGTGGTGTCGGCACAGTTACCCGCATTTGCTCAGCTAAGTCGATGAAGCCTAAATTCTCTGCAACTCTCTCTAAACCATCAGGCCATGCTGAGGCAAACAGTGACAGCACACCTGCAATCAGAAAAATGCTGACAATGGGCACTGACCATCCGCGAAACTCTTGCTGTTCTCCTGGTAGCAAATCTGGTCGTGCTGTGGATAGGTAAGTTAGCACACCCCCAGTAATCAACCCTTCGCCAATGCCAATTAGAATATGCACACCAGTCATTGCTGGTAAAACTATGGCTACGGGTGCAGTTCCAGATAGAACTAACTCAATGGCACAAGCTAAAGCTGCTGCCACTACACTCACACCAGCTGCTATACCAGCAGCCAAGGGTAAACGTCCTTTAGAACCCCCAAACAGCCGTTGTAAAGTTTGAGTTAATCCCCAGCCAACCCAAACACCAATTACTGCCATGTTTAAAATATTCGCCCCTAAAGCTGTAATCCCACCATCGGCAAACAGCACAGCTTGAATAATTAAAACCGTAGCAATACATAACGTCCCCGCCCAAGGACTGCCCAAAACGATCGCGGCTAAAGTTCCTCCTAATAAATGACCACTAGTACCTCCTGCTACAGGAAAATTGATCATCTGAGCGGCAAAAATAAAGGCAGTGGTTAGACCCAGTATGGGAGCACGACGGACACCAAAGGCCTGTTGCGATCGCCCAAAAGAAATGAAAAGCGCTGCCGCACTCAACAAACCAGTAGCCGCTGCCACTGGTGGAGAAACAAACCCATCAGGTATATGCATAATTCGTCACGTATTTAATATGTTTATTTAGGCAAAATAATACCAATTCTCTGTAAACTTGCACTTCATGATTACTCTTCCATCTTGGCGTACTTGGCGTACTTGGCGGTTCGTTAAATAAATATTAAGTACATCCTCATAGCAAATTGGTCTAAGTAATATAACTACGGTATCAAATTAATAACAAACAAGATTTTACCTCCTTTTGCAATGCCCTACTGGGGGATTTCTATAGTGTTACTTAAGATAGATAGACAATAAAATCTGCGTCAAATAAGATATTTGTCTTTTTTAAAATAAATTTTTATTCATCATATTTTTTGATTGAGCATTCAGCGCTAGAAAATTCAAAAAATAAAAAAAATTGATATTTCAGTAATTACTTTAAAATTTGCCTACACTTAATTAAATTGAGTATTTTGGACTTTCGACTCAAAAGTAACGGAACAGACTCAATATTCTCTGCCGCAACCGTTCTAAAACTGGCCCTTCTTCAGCTACTCCTTCAGTAAATAACATCTCATATATCAACGGTACTCCTAGCTGTAAATCTTCAAGAACACCACGTTGAGTAAAAACATCCTGCGGTTTCCCCTCAATCACAAGTTGTCCCCGATCCATAACCAAAACCCAGTCTGCCCAGCGATAAACTAAATCAAGGTCATGGGTTGCCATTAATATTGTTGTGCCAGCTGCATGAATATTTTTCAAGGTTGCCATTAAGTTACGAGTATGTAACCTATCTAAATACGCCGTTGGTTCATCTAGTAATAGCAGTTGCGGTCTTAGCACCATCACATCAGCTATAGAGACTCGCTTTTTTTGTCCTAAGCTGAGATGATGTACAGGTCTTTCTGCTAGTTCAGTCAGTCCAAATTCAACTAAGGCTTGCTCAACTCGCTGCTTAATTTCTCCTGTAGGCAATCCTAAATTACACAAGCCATAAGAAATATCTTCTTCAACAGTAGAGGCTACTAATTGTTGCTCTGGATCTTGAAAAACTAGCCCGACTTGTTGACGTAATTTCATCAAAGATTGACGGTCGTATTGTAGAGGCTTATCTTGCCATCTCACACTACCTTTATGTGGTTTATATAGACCATTAGCTAATAAAAAAAGTGTGGTTTTACCACAACCATTTTGACCGATTAATGCACATCTTTTATTAGCAGGAATTTTCAGAGTTAAACCATTCAACGCTGATTGCTTTGCACCGGGATAAGTGTAATGTACCTGCTCAAATGCGAGTAAAGATTGCTGCATTATACCAATCCACTGCTATTAATACTGCACATCCGATAATTGCTTCTATTGCATACCGCTTGGATAAATGATAGCGATGAGGATGCCAAACCTGAAATTCTCCATTAAAGCCTCGTGATGCCAAACTCAAGGAGACTTGACGGTAGTTTTCTAGAGTGCGCTTGAGTAACTGACTAATTAATAGAGCTAGACTTTTCATCGCAATATTAAAAGTGCGGTAGCCACCACGAGCTTGTTGAGCAGTCCACAACTCTGCGGCTGTATTTAATAGAACGAAAATAAAACGGTACATCAGTAATAACAGGTCTGTTAAAAGTACAGGTAAACCGACGCGACGTAGAATTTGTAGAAGTTCGGTAAAGGGGATAGTTAGTATGATGAAGTATAAGCAAGAAAGAGAAGCGATCGCTCGTGTTAAAATTGTCAATCCCTGTTCAATTCCGTGAACGCTGATATATACATAATAAGAACCTACAGTCAGCCCAATTACTGAGTCTTGTTGTACTAAATGCAGATGAGCAATATCTATGCCATTAATTATTAAAGCTGGTAAACTTGTTAACCAGAAAAGAGTAGCAATGTAGACTAATTTTAGATAAGTTTTAGCAGGAATTCCTGCATAGATGATTGTCCAAGTACTAATCCAGATTGCAATCAAAATTTGAGCTAGAGGATGAGTAAAAGCAGTGATGATTAGCAGAGCGATCGCAAAGAGCAATTTCTGCTCAGGCGCTAACCACCGCAACCGATTAGTATAAGCTAGCGTATCTATTTGCAGAGTCATTCCTTCTTCCTTTGCTGCTGGGAACGCCCCTTGTATAATCCAATCACATAACCAATAACTCCAGCACCTAAAGCAGCTTGAGAGGTAAATAATAAACTTTCCACTTCACCACTAGGTGGTTCAAACAGTGGCTTAAACCAGGGTTGATATCCGGGTTGTACTTCACTAATTGCTTTTTCAGCTTCGCCATCCGAACCAGTAAATTCTGCCCCACGCACAAATATTAAGGGCACGACTGCTAAAGTTATCACTGCCAATACCAATAGCCAGTTACTCAATCCCTTTTTAGACTGATTCATTGTGTTGAGGTTCCCGTTTGATTAATTTCAAAAGTTCCAATTCTTGAGGAGTGTAGGATTGTAGCCAGTTCCACACCAGCACAGTCAGCAAACCTTCACTAATTGCTAGAGGGATTTGGGTAATTGCAAAAATCCCAGCAAACTTGATAAATGAAGCAATAAACCCACCTACAGGCGAAGGGAAAGCCAAGGCGAGTTGCACCGAAGTAATGAGGTAAGTAAGTAAATCTGCTAAAGCGGCTGCTAAAAATATGGCGATTTTTTGCTTACCAGTTAGTCTCATCATCAGATGATATATCCAGTAAGCGGCAAATGGCCCAGCGATCGCCATCGAAAAAGCATTTGCCCCTAATGTTGTCAAACCACCATGCGCTAGAAGCAAGGCTTGAAACAGCAGAACTAAACTACCTAGCACCGACATCGCTAAAGGACCAAATAGGACTGCGCCTAATCCTGTACCTGTGGGATGAGAGCAACTACCTGTGACTGAAGGCAGTTTTAACGCCGACAACACAAAAGTAAAAGCTCCCGCCAAAGCCAAGAGTAATTTTAGTTCTGGATTGGTCTGGGTAATGCGAGTTAGCGATCGCAATCCTAAAACAAAAAATGGTAATGCCACTACCCACCAAAAAAGCGCCCAACTTCCCGGTAAATAGCCTTCCATAATGTGCATTGCATAAGCTGGTGCAGATGCTCCAACGATCAGATAAAAGCTTAGAAGCCCTATTAGAATTAGCGATACGCTTTTTGACTTGAGAACAATTCTTGACACGCTTTATACCTTGCAGATGCATTTCAAAGACTTAGTTTAAATCGGTGGACGCCCTAACAAACAATTCAAAATTAAAAATTAAAAATTAATGTCTTGCTTTCGTCCAGATCCGAGGTTGTCATACTCCTTAAGTAGCGGGTTTGAAGTATTTGAGAATGATTGACAATAGTTCTGGCTCCTTATAATATACACAGAGGTAATTGCAAATATTTTGCAACTTTTTTGCACTAACCGTAATTGCATGTTATGCCCAACAACTTCGCTCTAGGTAAGGAAAAACTTTGGAGCCGCCGTCAATTACTGAAGCTGGGCTTAGCAAGCACTGGTATGATTGGTGCAGCTGCACTGTGGCAAGTGCTAAATAATTCACAAAGTAAGTCAATAGTCAAAGTACCGCCAATGGACATGAGCATATCAGAAGGCGTTGCAAGCCCCATGACGATGCTAAGAAATTTTGATTATGGGACACTTAAACAAGAAAACGGGCGCACCATCCGAGAATTTGAATTAATTGCTGGTACTTCGATAATTAAACTTAATAGTGCTGTATCTTACAATATCTGGGATTTAAACGGTCGCATACCAGGGCCAACGCTACGGGCAAAACAAGGCGATCGCGTACGAATATTGTTTCTTAATCGGGCAGGACATTCTCACTCTCTACATTTTCACGGCGTTCATCCAGCCGAAATGGACGGTGTTCGCCCAGTCAGCAACAACAAGGCCACAATTTACGAATTTGATGCCGAACCCTACGGCGTTCACTTGTACCACTGCCATATTGAACCAGTCACCCGTCACATTGCCAAGGGGCTGTACGGAATGTTTATCATCGATCCACCGACTCCCCGTCCCCCAGCTGATGAGATAGTACTAGTCATGGCTGGTTATGACGTGAATGATGATAGCCATAATGATTATTATGCCTTCAACGGTCTGCCGCATTACTACATGAATCATCCTGTTCGGATTTATCAAGGTCAGTTGATTCGGCTGTATGTCCTCAACATCATTGAATATGATCCAGCAGTAACGTTTCATTTGCACGCCAACTTCTTTGATGTTTATCGCTATGGGATGAGCATGACTGCTAGCGAAAAAACTGATGTAATTACGATGGGTATAGCTGAGAGACACATCTTAGAATTTGCTTTTCGCTATCCGGGTAAGTATATGTTTCATCCTCACCAAGATGCGATCGCTGAAAACGGTTGCATGGGCCAATTTGAAGTAGTTGCTAACAACAACTCTAAAAATTCTTAGCATCCATCCCACTCAGATTTTGCAGTCGTTATCTTGCTTTGATACTGGATCTGAGTGCATTTCATTTGCGATTCCAAAATCTCAATCTTTTGTAAAAGCGACACTCCCCACACTATAGAAATCACAAGCTTGATAGTCATGCCAAGAAGCAGGAGTGCCACTATTCTTGTATATTTTTTCTGTTGAGCCAGCCTTTTTTGCTGTTCTGCAAGTCGTGCTTCAACTTCTTTAGCACGTTCGGACTCCAATGCTTGCTGCATTTCTCGCCGATCTAATTCTTCACTAGCAGCTAAAAATTGATAATCTAAGTTGTTTAAGCTTTTGCCATTGGCCCAAGTTTGGGCATCAATCAAGGCTTGTCCACGCAATAGACGAGATTCATCCTTCTGCTTTGAGGCTACCCATGCATTGAAAGTTTGGTAGTAGGGGCGCAAGTAAGCTAATTTTTTTTCAACCCATTCTTGATTAAAAACTTCTTGATAAATTCGGTTTTTGACTTTTAGAAAACCTTGCTTTTTAATCACTAAGCCAGATAGCAATAGTTCTACTTGTTCTCGACTATCGTCAACTGGCACTTCAAATCCTTGGAGGATTTGTTGATAAGTTCCCAACGATCGAGCGGTAGATTGTTCATTTCTAAGGATGCGATCGCGAATTGTCCGCAAATGCTCTGGTTCATCTTGTGATTCCCACTTGTCTATCATGCGCGATCGCACCACATTTTCTATCCAAAATGCTTCCGTACCAGGGGGAATTGTTAGCTTTCTGCTCGCATCAGCTTCAGATAAACTTACAAGCAGCCGACACAGCTTTTGCGTAAGAAATGGTTGTCCTTGTGTCCAAGCCAATATTTCTTTCAAAACTTTTTGGGGATGAACGGCAATCATCCCCAATCCTTTGGCTAGTGGTTCAGCTTCTTCAAACGTGAAACCATCTACTTCTATAGCTTTACCAATATTAAACGGGGTAGTATGATTTTGATATAAAATTAAGTCTGATGGTGTAGCAACGCCTAAAATTACAAATGTTATTCGATGATATTCTGGAGCGATCGCTCGTTGATTATAAAAGAATCTAATCAAGCTAAAAAAGTCATCGATAGAAAAATCAAGGTTAAGAATACTATCAATTTCATCAATAAAAATGAATAGTCTTTCGTTGGGAAACTGAGCTAAAAGTATTTCCGAAATAAATCGACTAACTTTCTGAATTAAAGAAATATCATTTTGTTCCTGCCACCAAGATTTTAAATTAACTTTTCTTAGCAGTTTAAAACTCAACCATAAATCGCTTACAATTCCTTTGTACCATTGCTCTGGAGTTATATTTTCACAACCAATATTAGTCATATCAACTATGGCACATTTAAAGCCTTCTTGTTGCAAGCGATGCTTTGTTTTTACCATCAGAGAGGATTTGCCCATTTGCCTACAACTGAGGATATAGCAAAATTCACCTTGCTTTAAAGCTTCGTAGAGTTCCACATCTGCACGTCGCTCAACATAGCTAGGAGCATCACTAGTGAGTGTGCCACCAACTTGATATCGATAATTATTCATTTTGTTTTAAATTGAGAATTTGTACTTTGTATAAATACGAAAGATAGTATTTATTTAACAGCATTAATCAATATTAAACTTCTTGCAAAAATGCTAATAATTTAAAAAGGAAGTATACATAAACACAGAGACAAGTCTGAGCGCTAACTTTTGGTAATCAAAACTTCGATTAAACACAGATAATTTGTCTATAGTTTTATTTGTATAACATCGACTTTTGCAAGAGGTTTATTTTTTGACAGGTGTTACAATCCCATCTGCTGGCTAAAATAAAGACGATATAATTCACAGCTAGCGCAGGCTTGATTGCCATTTAGTTGAACCAAACCCATGCTTTCTAATTTATAAGCAGCGATCGCGTCTAACTCTACTGTTACATTTGTTGCTATCACCTGTTGCATTGCTGAAATTAATTCTGGTTCTTCTTGAAGTAGAGCCAGCAGTTCTCTAAGATGCTGACTGTAAATACCACCTGGTGTAGATGCAGTTTGTAATAACACCTCTAGCGTCATCTCTCCCTGAAATAGATAATAAAGTGCAAGGTTCACCAGATAGGGATGTCCTCCTACCATTACTTGTAGAGGTGCAAGGCGTTTTTCCCCTTCCTCGTCTGCCCAATCCAGTCCGTAACACAACGCTAAATCCTGTACTTGCTTGAGCGTAAACGGTGGCAAGGTAACTGTTATCCCTACATTAAAAGGAGATTGATTGAGCTTGAGCGGAACATAAACTTCTGTTGTATGAACCACGACTAACCGCAGTTTTTGCCAAGTCTGATCCTGCTTTGCTTGTTCGTGCCAAAATCGCAACATTGGCAGGAAGTCTTGGGCAATATTAGAATGTTCAAAAACCCGATGGAGTTCATTCAAAGCCAAAACTACAGGGCTACTATCAATGTACTGTAATAGATACGCCTCGAAATAAATTTTGCAGCTGACCTTGCTGCCCATTTCCATATCCCAAAAATCATCCAAACTGGGAAAGAGATTCAACTGCTTGCTGACATAAGCACAGAACCAACGCAAAAATTTATCAAGCGAAGCAAAAACGTCTTCGTCAGCTTCCCGAAAGTCTAAATAGACAATTTGATAACCCTGCTCTTTCGCATGAGCAATCATCCGGTTAAGCAGCGAACTCTTCCCCATCTTCCCAGGTGCTTTGATCCGGATTAAGCAACCAGGATGAAAAATCTCGTTACAAACAAGTTCTTCCAGTGGGGGGCGAGCGATGTAAAGAGGAGAATCCAGGGGTAAAGGGCCGCTGGGAAAATCTATGTTGCTTACTGAAAGCAAGTCTGGAAAAACTTTTTCTAAGCTAGATTTTTTACAGAACTCCTGTTCCAGCGTTCTCTCCTGCTTAACTATCCCCTTTTGCAGGTATTTCCTCAAGACTATATGCAGATTTTTTTTCGTTACTCTCTTTCCAAGTGTGGCGGAAAGGTCTTGCCACAACTGAGAGCCAACCTCCTTTATGTAGTCGTTGCCATAGCCTGATGCCTGTGCCATTTCACTGTAAGTCTTGCCCAACCACGCTTGATGGAGCACAAATCGGTGAATAGAACCGAAAGGCTTATCTTGCAAAATTTTTTCTATACCTTGCAGAGGATCTTCCACGGTTATAAAAGTTAAATATCTAGTAGATTTACTTATGTGCTTTGGTCTAGTAATAATATACAACCGAATAATTACTGTAAAACAGAAAAAATAAATTTGTATTAATACAATACATTCAAATTTGACTCTATACCCTGCGAGAAGCCAAGTTACAGCATGACATTTTTGACTTATCAGACATCCTCTAACGCTCTTTGTATTGCTCTTGGGAAATTATCACATGAGGCTGTGATCAAGAATTAAACGCTTCTACTCCATTATCTGCAAACGTAAAAAATTTTAGTGTGACATCTGAGGTGGGAAAAGTAGGTTTTAGTGGGAAAAGTAGGAAATATTCTCGGTAATCAAGTATTTTTATTTAATTTCTGTACCTTGATAAGTAGTAGTTATTACTATAAAAACTTAGCGTATAAAGCCTTATTGCTTCCCATCAAGATGCGATCGCTATTAATCTTATCTAAACTGTATTGCCCGTTGTAATCTTTAGCCAATAAATTTGGCAACGCACTTAAGTCATCACAACTTAAGAAGTATTGAGTATCTTTAGCGAACTTAATACTACTATTATCACAGTTTTAATATGTACTCATAAAATATTTAAAATTTGTAGTTTGGAACTGTAGAGTAGGAAAAGTATGTTTAGTAGGAAAAGTAGGATCTTTGGTATAAACTGTTGACAAGCTATTAAATAAACTGTTATCCATGAATACATGTTCAGGTACAAAATGCATACGTAATTTCTGGAGAAACTTATGACTAACGAGAAGAATTTGACACAACTCAACAATCAAGAAGCTATTGTCGAGGAAATTAATGAAGAGGAATTAGAGGGAGTAGTGGGAGGATTTTTAGAGGATTTACTTGGAAGTGTTGGCTTCATTCTTGATAATACCTTATTCGGACTTGCTAGTGGCATAGGAGGGGTTACTGCACCTCGTCAATAATGCTCTAAAGTAATTGAGCTACCGAACCCAACGAAATAAAGTGTAAGAGGTGTAATTTCTAAGACATGAAGTGAATTTGAGCGAACCAACTTCATAAAACAACTCAAGGTGTTTCTTGAGAGGTAAATAAACGCAAGAAACCAACTAGCATGAAGATATTAGCCCGCAAAGGTTGTAATTTTTATGAAAGTTTGTTGACAGAAGAGAATACTACAAATTCATCTTTGTTGTCGCTCAGCCAATACCTAATGTAACCCCAATTATACACTCCTCATTATTTCTTTGGTACAAGAGTCAGAAGTCAGATATATCTTTGACTTCTGACTCTTTTTATGTGACTTCTCTGTTCACAAAAAATTGATTTGTGCTCAAAGCTTAAAGCTTGAATTGAGATTAAATTTATTGCATAAATGCTTAAATCGTCATGTTGAGCGCAGTGAAACAAAGTATGAAAAGTTATAAGTTAGAAAAGTGGGAAAAGTAAGATAAGTAGGCTAAGTAGGATCTTTAATCTAAACTGTTGACAAGCTATTAAATAACCTGTTATTGGTGAATATATCTCAGACAAAAACTGTCTATATATTTCTGGAGTAAGTTATGGCTAATATCAACAGAGTTGATTTCAAATTCACCTCTAACAAAAAAGTTCTTGTTGAGGAACTGATAGAGGGTGAATTAAAGGGAATAGTGGGAGGAGTTAGTTTTAGCTTGTCTGGCTCAGACATATCTGAAACTCCGTTTATCTATGAGCAATCCATTCTGGACGAATCTAAGGGAAAAAAAAGAACAGTTAAAACAAAAACAAAGAAGGTTTTGGGTGAAACAATAGAACAAACGCAAGAAGTATTGAACTACGTTGATGGAATTCTGACTTCCTAACTAAATAGAAGCGAAGCAAGAAGAGAGGGATGTATAGATGTAGGAAGATGTGGGAGAACTTGTGCAAGTTTACATCGAAAGAGGTAAGAGCATTTGAAGTACCAGCTAGCATGAAAATATCAGACTGAAAAGGTTGCAGTTTTGATAAAAATTTCTTGGTCGAAGAGAGTACTACAAATTCATCTTCGTTGTCGCTCAAATGATACCTGGTACAACTCCAGTTCTGCATCCCATTTCCTCTAACACCCCATTATATCTCTTGCATAAATGCTTAAAATGGCATTCACGACAACTCAACTTAAACTTACAGTTATTGCATCTAACTCAAAGCATAGATCCCCGACTTATAAAATAAGTCGGGGATCTTATTTATTACGAATGATTTGGTATAACTAGCACATTCATTAGTAGAACTGCTTTTTGATTATTTAACTATTTACTTATTAAGATTTCATAGCAATGATATGGTTTAAACAGTTTATATAATCATCCTATTTTCCCCACCTTTCCTACTTTTATTACCTTGAATTTTTATCCATAGTTTGTAACTTTTAAAAATACCAATCTTTAAAAATTTTACTCCTAACTTTACTATCTCTTTATATAAATCTCTTTCAAATAAACGTACTATTTAAACATAGTGAAATTAAAAAATTAACCAATAATTAAATATTGTTAGATGCATTAGTTTAGTGTTTTCTAACGACAAGGCTAATAAAAAGTTGGCAGATACTAGATATTTTAAGTATCTTATGACTTGTGGTATTAGCAATTACTGGTTAAGTAAAAGAAAGATTTCACTACCCAAAAATCATTTTGTACAAGGAAGGAATTTTTATGTCAGTTGCAACACTTGAGCAAGAAACACTCGTAGTTATGACAGAGTTAGCTGATGAAGAAATCAGTGGAATTGTAGGAGGAAGACGCGGAGATTTCAAAGCCAAAAAAATAGATATCGACATCGACGTTAAGTCTAAGGTTTCTGGCGGTAAATATTCAAGAGTAGCTAATGGCACTTCTATTGCCGTAGCATTCAATGGAGATGCTAAAGCCAATGTAGATATCGATCAAAGCAACGATCGCGCATACTTTAAATAATTAGTTCTATTGGTTATGGTGGGTACTAGGTTACTTTTATAGTACTCCTTGTATTGATTATCACCTCAACCAAAAGTCACTACAGCAGTTTGTGTTGCCAAAAATTTCTATATCATGATTTGTATTGTTACTACAAATCAAAATAGCACTAAGCTAATAAGCGTGTAAGTTGTACGTTATTTCGTTAAGACCGTTATTAACTAGTAGTCGATTATCTGTTGCTGCTAACAACTGATAAAAGACGAAAAGCAGTCTTTATGAATAAGTACACAAACGTCTTAGTAACATAGTGCCATTACAATCCCTGGCATCACAATCCATTACAACATCACACAAACATTGACGGATGCAAGCTGGATAAAAGCGATAAAGTCAAAGGGTAAGAGACTTTTGCTGATTATCCCTTGCTTCTTACCCATCCGTCAATGTTTCCCTAAAAAATTAACAAAATCGTGATTCTGACAGGAGCTACTCCTCGTCTACGCGGAATTCAAAAATAAAAAGTTTTTATCTTGTTAGCTTCCGACCTCTCATCAGATGGTGGGTTGATTTTTGTATATGAACAATAGTATCCAATTGAGTACTAGAAATTGGGGCAGTCTTTGGAAATTTTGGGTTATGAAAATTTTCTATTGTCAACTCAATATCCAATTCCCTTTTAATCCCATTCAAACTGGGATGGTGTTCGGTGGTTAGACAAACAAACAATCTATTCCGGGAAGAAGCTTTAGAGCGTGCTTCTTCTCCTGAAGAACTAGATCAAATTATGCAGGTAGTCAGCGCGAAAAAGTGGCTACCTTTAGTTGCTGCTGGTTCGTTGGTGGCAGCTGGGCTAACTTGGAGTGTTCTAGGTCAAATTCCAATTACGGTAACGAGTCAAGGAATAATAGTCTATCCCAGTCTGCTGGTGTCGTTCCAGTCACCGATCGCAGGTAAGTTGCGAACAGTAAACGTCCGTGTTGGCGACTTTGTCAGGAGAGGAGATGTGCTGGCGACGTTAGACCAAGGCGAACTTTTAAAGCAGCTACAGCTAGTACGCGGCCAACTAGCAGAACTACAAGCACAGGATCGCAATAGCAGATCAGTACAACTACAGCGGCAGGATGCAGACAAACAGGCAATGCAACAACAACGCCAAACTTTGCAGCAAAGCCTTGAGGCAGTAAAGAAGCTAACGCCGATTTTAAAGGAAAAAGGGCTGGACTCGATTAAACGCGATCGCGATAACCAAACACAACGCTTGCAAGCCCTTCAAAAACTGCTACCTACCATCAAAAAGAGATTGGACAACCGCCAGCAGCTGTTGCAGCAAGGAGCAATTGCTGGTGATACACTCCTACAGGCAGAGCAAGACTACTTAAATTCTGTGACACAAGTTAATGAAACAGAATCACAGCTTAAGCAACTGGATGTCAAAGAAGCAGAAGCACAACAACAATACCTAGAGAACCTGAACTCAATCAAAAATTTGCAAGCGCAGTTGAAGGAACTAGATAGCAAACAAGCTACTTTAGCGCAACAAGACTTAGAAGCAGCAAATAATCGGAAAAAAGAAATTCAGGAAGTCCAGCGAAATATTACTCAATTGGCACTGCAATTGATGAATAGCACCCAGATAAAGAGCAATTTCAACGGACGGATTATAGAAATCTCTGCAACTCCAGGACAGATTGTTGTCCAGGGAACCCCGTTAGGATCTATCTCCGCACAAAAGCGATCAACTCAACCGATGAGCGTGGCATTTTTTCCCGTTGGTGATGGCAAAAAAATTCAACCGGGAATGAAATTACAAATCACGCCTTCCACAGTACAAAGAGAACGCTTTGGTGGCATTGTTGGTTTAGTCACCGATGTTTCAGCTTTTCCCGTGACTAAAGAAGGTGCATTAAATGTCGTGGGCAATGCCGAAGTCGTGCAAAGTTTAATGTCCCAAGGGCCGCAAATCCAAGTTACTGCCCGAATGCAACCAGACACTTCCAACTTCAGCGGCTACAAATGGTCTTCTTCCCAAGGGCCACAACTGAAAGTAACTTCTGGAACCACTACCCAGGTACAAGTCACCGTGGAAGAACGCGCCCCGATTACTTTCGTCATCCCGCTCTTAAGATCCTGGAGTGGGATTTATTAGGGGCAGGGAGGGGAGGGGCAGGGGGGCGGAGGAGCAGGGGGGGCAGGGGGAGCAGGGGAGGCGAGTGTAAAAGACTCGTCCACGAGTATCCAAGGCTTGTTCACGAGTATCAAAGGCTTGCTCACGAGTATCAAAGACTCGTCCACGAGTATCAAAGGTTCATTAACGGAGTTCGTAGCTCCATTCACGAGTATCAAAAGCTCATTGTTGCATTGCAAAATATATTTCCTTTGCTCCCCCTGCCTCCCCTGCCTCCCCTGCCTCCCCCTGCCCCTCTATCTTCACGATGATCTCACTCTCTCACCTTGCTCTCTATGATGTTATGGCGGAATTTACAAAGCCGACTAAGGCGTAAAAGTAAGCGGTGTCATACTCCTACTCTGCTACAAATGGAGGCAGTAGAATGTGGTGCTGCTGCTTTGGGAATTATTCTAAGTTACTACGGTCGCATTGTGCCGCTGACGGAACTTCGGCAAGCGTGTGGCGTATCGCGGGATGGGGTGAGCGCTTTAAATATCATTAAAGCTGCAAGAAACTATGGGCTAACTGCTAAGAGCTTTAAGACAAACTTAGCTGGCTTGTGGGAGCTAAAATCTCCCTACATCGTATTTTGGAACTTTAACCATTTCCTAGTCGTAGAGGGATTGGGCAAACGGCAACTTTTTCTCAATGATCCCGCTACCGGACGGCGCACTGTTTCCCTAGATGAATTCAGCGGCGCTTACACGGGTGTCGTGCTAGCTCTAGAACCTGGGCCAAACTTTCAGCGAGGGGGACGTAAACCCAGCACTATCCGAGCTTTGTGGTCACGGCTGCAAGGCTCTGTTGGCGCAGTGCTTTACTGCGTGCTGGCAGGATTTTTATTAGTAATTCCCGAATTGGCGATACCTGTATTCTCCCAGGTGTTTGTAGACAATATATTAATTCAGAGAAAAGATGAGTGGTTGCGTCCGCTAATATTGGGGATGATTTTCACAGCCGGACTAAATGGATTTTTGACGCTGTTACAGTTGCAGTTTTTGCGTCAGCTGAAAATCAAGTTGTCCGTAAGCATGAAGAGTAATTTTCTCTGGCACATTTTACGCTTACCCATGAGTTTTTATGATCAGCGGTTTGCTGGGGAGATCAGTAGCCGTATGCAACTCAACGACAGTATAGCTGATATACTTTCGGGTCAGTTAGCTACCACGGTGATTGCCGCAGCGTCAGTATTTCTTTATGTAATAGTGATGCTGCAATATGATGTGGTACTAACCTTAATTGCGATCGCCTTTGTGGCTGTGAACCTGGCTGCCTTGCAGTGGGTGAGAGGGCGGCGCACAGACGCCAATATTAAACTCATGCAAGAACACGGAAAAGTCAGCGGCGTAGAGATTTCTGGTCTTCAGAGTATAGAGACAATAAAGGCATCAGGGTTAGAGTCAGATTTCTTTTCCCGGTGGGCGGGTTACTATGCCAAAGCCATCAACACGCAGCAGGAGTTGCAGACAACAAACCAAGTACTAGGCATTTTACCAACCTTTTTATCAGCGATCGCCTCCATGCTCCTTTTAGCTATAGGCGGTTTGCGAGTGATAGATGGAGCTATGAGTATCGGGATGCTAGTAGCCTTTCAAGGCATGATGCAAATGTTTCTTGAACCGGTAAGTAATCTCGTCAACTTAGGTAGTGACCTCCAAGAGATGGAAGGTAATCTGACTCGCCTCGATGATGTCTTGCGTAACCCCATTGATCGGCAGTTGGAGCGGGGAAGAGGTAGGGGAGCGCAGGGGCAGGGGAGGCAGGGGGAGCAGGGGGAGCAGGGGAGCAGAGAGGAAGTTGTAGTCAGTCTTTCCCCTTTGCCTCTTCGCCCCCCTTCCCATCTACCAAAACTACGGGGTTATATTGAATTACGCAATGTGACATTTGGCTATAGCCGAATTGCCCCGCCGCTGATTGAAAACTTTAATCTCTCGCTCAAGCCTGGGCAGCGAGTGGCTTTAGTAGGTGGAAGTGGTTCTGGGAAGTCTACCGTTGCCAAACTTTTGTGTGGGCTGTACGAACCTTGGCAAGGAGAAATCTGGTTCGACGGCAAACCCAGAGAGCAAATTTCTCGCCAGGTGCTAGCCAATTCTATATCTGCCGTCGAGCAAGAGATTTTGTTGTTTGCTGGCAGCGTCAGAGACAACTTGACACTTTGGGATACCACTATACCCGACAGTCATCTAGTCCGAGCTTGTCAAGACGCAGTAGTCCACGATGTTATCCTCTCTCTGCCAGGAGGCTACAATGCCGAACTCTTAGAGGATGCCACCAATTTGAGCGGTGGTCAACGGCAACGGCTGGAAATTGCTCGTGCTTTAGTGAATAATCCGATGATACTGATCATGGATGAAGCCACCAGCGCCCTTGATGCCGAGACAGAAAAGAACGTCACTCGGAATCTGCGCCTGCGCGGTTGCACTTGTATCATCGTGGCACATCGACTCTCAACCATCCGAGATTGTGACCAAATTATTGTTCTTGATCGCGGCAAGATAGCCCAACGGGGAACCCATGAAGAACTACAGCAGGTTGAGGGGCCGTATTTACAATTAATTCGTAGCGAGGGCGATGGGGAGCAGGGGGGCACAGGGGCACAGGGGCAGGGGAGTGGAGGGGCAGGGGGGGCAGGGGAGGCAGGGGAAGAAAATACTTCTTTGTCTTCCTCATCCTCGTTAAATCTCTCAGGGCAACAGTATTGTTTTCAATGTAATGAGTCATTATTGCTAGATGACTTAGAGACAATTTGGGTAGTGAAATCTGGTGAATTGGCGCTATTTGCATTCAATGATCACATCCCAGAAGCAACTCGCCACTACTTATTTAGTAGTACAGCGGGACAAGCGATGTTTGCCACTGCACCAAATTTAGAGGGCAAGCAGCACCAGATTTTAGCGGTGGCGATCGAGGAGACAGAACTGATCAAAGTATCAAGAACAGACTTTGCTCAGTTTTTCGCTGATGCTAATACAGAGGCAGTGGCTTTAATCGAGGGTTGGATTTGTCAACTTGGTACAGGAGTTGGTGCTGGCACCACGAGGTCAACAGCATCAATATCACCTGAAGGAATCTGCTACTTTTCCTTAGTCAAAAACCAAATCTTCCAGCCGCATCACAACTATATATTATGGGTGCAAATCCTCAAAGGGCGTGCTAACTGGATGGGGTTTGCAGAACTGCCTTTAACTCCTGTCTCTGGAATGTTGCCTATAAATGCAAATATATGGTTGCAAGCAGATGACACAGTTGAGTTGAAAAGCTCTAACAGCCTAGAGATTCAAGATATAGATTCCTTGTTAGGCGGTTTGTCCCAATTACAAACCTATTTCCTCCACTACATTGCTCTGCTCCAACAGCGGGAGATGGATGCAGAATTACTCAGATTTCAAGCCAGGGAACATCTTGAACGCCAGGTGATGAAGGAGACATTGGCAGAACTGGCATCTGTATTGCCAGATCTAGGGTCAGCCAAGCCCAGTACTAGTTCCTCTCACCCAGATCAAGCCTTACTAATCGCTGCTGGTACTGTAGGTAAAGCTTTAGGAATCGAGATTCGTCCCCCAGCGGCGTCGGAAGATCTTAAACGAGTGCAAGATCCTGTAGAGGCCATCGCTCGTGCTTCGCGTATCCGAGTCCGGCGGATTAAGTTGCGGCACAACTGGTGGCAAAAGGATTGCGACCCGATGCTAGCATACATGCTTGAGGACAAGCTACCAGTGGCACTGTTACCAGTGTCTGATACTCGTTACGAAATCTATGCTCCTGGGAAACAGACCCGCATCCCTGTAGATGAACGCACAGCAGAGATGTTAGCTTCAACTGCCTACGTATTCTATCGACCTTTACCCAATAAACAGATCAAAAGTCTGGACTTACTTCGGTTTGCACTCCAGGGACATTACAAAGAGCTGATTGTAGTTTTCTTGACGGGAATTATCTTTACCCTATTGGGAATGCTGTCGCCTCAAGCTACAGCTATCTTAATCGACAAAGCTATCCCAGATGCTAATCGGGGGTTGCTGAACCAAATTACTTTTGGTCTAATAGCTGCCGCTTTTGGCGGAATGCTGTTTCAACTAGCCCAAGCGCTTGCGATTATCAGGCTAGAAACTTTTACCGATTCCTCTATCCAAGCGGCAGTGTGGGATCGATTGTTAAATCTGAAGACTTCTTTTCTTCGCCAGTTCTCAGTTGGTGACTTGAATTCTAGAGTTACAGCGGTTACTCAAATTCACCAGAGACTGGGTAATACAGTGTTAAAAACAATTTTTTCTAGTTTGTTCTCGTTACTGAATCTGGGATTATTATTTTACTACAATGTTTCTTTAGCTTTGATAGCTTGTGTGGTGGCACTGGTAAATATTGCCGTCACTATCATCTCTGGTATTCTTATTGTCCGTAAAGTTCGCCCTTTACTAGAGCTACAAGGACAAATTTTTGGCGTGATGGTGCAATTGATCAATGGAGTTGCCAAGCTCCGAGTTGCCAAAGCTGAAGCCCGCGCCTTTGCCTACTGGGGTAAACAGTATACACATCAACTGAAATTAATGCTAAGTACCCAAGGCATTGAAGACAGCCTTGCAGTAATCAATCAAGTATTACCTATATTAACAACTGCCGCCCTCTTTTGGTTTGCTACTAGCTTAATTGGGCAATCCCAAACTTCTGGAGGAGGTGGTTTATCTACTGGCACTTTCTTAGCGTTCAACGTTGCTTTTGGCACGTTTATTAACGGAGCTACTAGCTTAAGCAGCATAGTTGTGGAAGTTTTGCAAGTCTTACCCTTGTGGCAACGAGCTGAACCAATTTTACAAGCTGAACCAGAAATTAATTCTGCTCAGGCAGATCCAGGTAGGCTATCGGGCAGATTAGTTGTAGACCGTTTAACTTTTCGCTATCGTGACGATGGCCCCTTGTCGTTGGATGATGTCAGTATCCATGCTGAGCCAGGAGAATTTATTGCCATTGTTGGGCCTTCTGGCAGCGGTAAATCAACTTTATTAAGGTTACTTTTGGGGTTTGAATTCCCCAAATCTGGGACGATTTACTACGACGGACAAAACTTAGCTTCTTTGGATGTCCATGCTGTGCGCCGCCAATTGGGTGTAGTACTGCAAAATAGTCGCTTGATGTCAGCCTCTATTTTCGAGAATATTTCCAGCAGTGCGCTGATTACCATGAACGAAGCTTGGGAAGCAGCCCAGATGGCAGGTTTTGCGGATGATATTGCGGCGATGCCAATGCAGATGCATACAATCGTCAGTGAAGGAGGTAGCAATCTTTCTGGTGGACAACGACAGCGGCTGTTAATTACCAGGGCATTGGTGTTGAAACCCCGGATTTTGCTGCTCGATGAGGCGACTAGCGCTTTAGATAATAGAACGCAGGCAATTGTCAGTCAAAGTTTAGCGCAGTTAAAGGTGACTAGGGTAGCGATCGCTCATCGTCTCAGTACCATCCACAACGCTGACCGAATTTACGTACTCGAAGGTGGCAAAGTAGTGCAGCAGGGTAGTTTCTCTGAGCTAGCAAATCAACCAGGGCTGTTTGCACAACTCATGATGCGACAGATGCTTTAGTTGACTACTTCTTTGTCAATTGAAAAAGTTATTAAATTCTAACAAAGTTTTTATCAACTAGTTGATAAAAACTCTCATTATATGCAACAGTAAAATCTATGACGCAGCGTCAAACCTAACTGCTGATAGTAGTTTAAAAGGTTTTAATTATTACCTTTTAAGTATCCCTAGGAGTAAAAATGATAAAATTTCGCTATATCTGTTTAACTGTTGCAACTGCGGCAATAATTAGCTTAAGTGCTTGTAACAGTACGCCTACAGCAGAAAATCCATCTGCACCAGCCGCTAATTCCAACCCCCAGGCTACAGAGGCAGTAAGTCAGAACAATCACAGCGGTCATGGTGGCAAAGCGAAAGTTAACATTAATACTGCTATCTTGTCAGAGTTGGATAAGTTTGAAGCCAAGCTAGGTATCCCAGCTTTATCGAACAAAATTCAGGCGAATCGTCCCTACGCTAATTCAGAAGATTTAGTTACAAAAAAAGTCATTACTCAAGAGCAATTCGACCAAATAAAAGACCAGGTTACTATTCAGGAAGTAGTACTTACGGGTGAAGCAAAAGATGTTGACTACATGACTAAATTGGGATTAATGAAAGGGCATCTTTTTGTAGCACAAGAATTGCTAGATCAGAATCAGCCAAAACAAGCAGAACCTCATATCGGGCATCCAGTTGAGGAGATTTATGTTGATGTAGAAGATCAACTAAGCGATCGCAAAGTCAAAGAATTTAAGACAACTTTGGTAAGTTTACAAGATTTAGTAAAATCCAAGCCCAAGGATGCCAAAGTAAAAACTGATTTTACCTCTTCGATGCAAGCAGTTGACGGAGCGATCGCAGCTTTACCAGCAGATCAACGCTCGAAACCGGGATTTGTGTTACAGACAATTAATGGGTTGTTAGATGCAGCCAACTCAGAATATGGTGCAGCGATCGCAGATGGCAAAGTGACCGCACCAATTGAATATCAAGATTCGCGTGGCTTTGTTCTCTACGCTGATGAATTATACAAAGGGATTTCTAGCCAAGTAGCTCAACAAAATCCCGAAGCACACAAAGCGATCGAGGTCAGTATGGTTGAACTAATAAAAGTTTGGCCCTCTGCTATTCCACCAGCTAAAGCAGTCAAGACTCCTAATGATGTTACCAAGCTAGTGAAAACCATTGAGCAAAACTCTCAAAAAGTAATCGACTCCACTACCCAAGCTAAACAATAGCAGCCCAACTTAATGGGAAGCTCAGAATAAGAAGTTTAAAATGAGTGATAAGTGAGGAAATAGTTAGGAGTTAAAAGTGAGAATAACGCCTATATTCTTAACACCTAGGCGGAGTATAACACCTAACTCTTAACTTAATTGCTCATGACGCTCCATTCGTAAATTGAATTAACAACTAATGCAAGAGCTTGACCAGAAAAAAACCATTGACCTGCTGAACGCGATTATGGAATTTGAACTAGCGGGAGTAGTGCGCTATACACATTATTCTCTGATGGTGACTGGTCCCAACCGCATTCCAATTGTAGGTTTTTTTAAAGCACAGGCGAGTGAGTCTTTACTTCATGCCCAACAAGTAGGAGAAATTCTTACAGGTTTAGATGGGCATCCTTCACTGAAAATCGCCCAAATGGAAGAGACTTATAAGCACACAGTCAAGGATATCTTGGCAGAAAGCTTATCTCATGAAAAGAAGGCATTGGATCTGTATAAAAACCTGCTTGAAACTGTCACCAACGCCAGTATTTATCTGGAAGAATTCGCGCGGGGCATGATTGGACAAGAAGAGATGCATAATCTCGAATTGAAAAAGATGTTACGCGATTTTAGCTAATAGCTAATAGTCACTAGTCCCTAGTCATTAATTATTGGCTAGGGACTAATGACGACTAAGGACAAAGCGAAAAGTTTGAGCCGAGGTTTCCGACGCTCGTTCCTCTCTACGAGACGCTGCGCTATCGGATCAAAACTTTTCAAGAGAAGACAAAGGACAAAAGATGAATTTTAGTACAGCCTTACCTACTTTTGTGATTACACTCCGGGAAGGAGTAGAAGCTGCCCTTGTTGTTGGCATTGTGCTAGCTTTGCTGAAAAAAGCCAAACAATCCCGACTCAATTCTTGGGTATATGCTGGTGTCGGCGTTGGCATTATTGTTAGTGCATTTATCGGTGTGCTATTTGGTTGGGTAACTCAAGCACTAGGCAAAGCTTATCCGCAATACACGGGAGTTATTGAGCCAGCACTGGAAGGTATATTTAGTGTGTTGGCGATTATTATGCTCAGCTGGATGCTAATCTGGATGACCAAACAAGCCAGATTCATGAAAGCTAGTGTTGAAGGATCTGTTACCAACACCTTGGCACAAAACGCTAACGCTGGATGGGGTATTTTTAGTTTAATTTTTGTTGCCGTTTTACGTGAAGGTTTTGAAACTGTTCTGTTTATTGCTGGTAGTTTTCAGCAAGGATTAATGCCTACTATTGGCGCTCTTAGCGGTCTTGTAGTAGCAGTAGCAATAGGTGTGCTTTTATTTAAATGGGGTATTAAAATTAATATTCGCTTGTTTTTCCAAGCAATGGGCGTTTTATTAGTGTTGATTGTCGCTGGTTTAGTAGTGACAGCGCTGCAACGATTTGATGAAGCTGTTGCTAGCGTTGCTCTCAGCAGTCGCGCTTCAGAAGACCTTTGTTTTTACTACGAACGCTTTACCAGAATTCACTCTTGCATTCTAGGCCCAATGGTTTGGAATACTTCCAAAATTTTGCCTGACGAACAGTTTCCTGGCATTATTTTCAAAGCTTTGTTTGGCTATAGGGAGAATCTCTATATTGTGCAAGCAGTGGGATATGTAGTATTTTTATTCACCGTCGGCGGACTTTATTTCCGCAGCCTCATTCCTGCTTCTCCCAAAGATAGAAAAAATATTTCTGTTGCTAGAAAAACGATTGGTTCTGCAAAAGATTAAGGAATTTTCAATTAAGATTATACCTTTGACAAAGCTTGTTTAAGCTGCTGACAAGCCTTTTCGATTGCATCTATACTACCTGGATTTACCAAACCGAAATAATCAAACACATAGACTCGGTTGTTTTTAGTCGCTTGCAGTTGTTGCCAAAAAGCTTCTTTTTTCAAGGAATCCAAAAGCGCTGCTTCTGAGTTTCCTTGTGGAGGATTCACTAAAATTATTACCTCTGGATTTGCTTCTAGAACTTTCTCCGCCGAAAGCGTCACATACCCACTAATAGGGCTTTTTCCTTGTAATTCTGCTGCCAGATTTTTCGCCTGGAATTTTGCAAGTAAATCCCCTGCCCAACTATTTTTATTCGGCGCTAGAATTGGTTGACGGCTAACCAGCACTAAAGCAGAAGTCTGAGTTGGTTCTTCTGGTAAAAAATTTTTATAACGATTTAATAAAGGCTGAGGATTAGCATCAATTGACTGAGCCAGTGTTTTGGTAAGTTGTTCTAGAGATTCCCAGTTATTTACCTTGGTGAGAAAGGTCGGAATTCCTAACTGCTGGAGTTTTTGAATTGGTACGTTAGAAAAACCTTCAGCCCCAATAACTAAATCTGGTTTCAGCGCCACAATTTTTTCTAAATTTGGAGGGCTTTGACCTTCGCTAACGCGAGGAATATCTTGAAATTGTGGAGCATTATTAAATAATTTACTGCCAGTAATTCCTACAATTTTGGTTTTATCAAGTTGAGAAATAATATCAGCCGATAGTGAAGAAAGAGCAACAATTCTTTTTGCTGATCCTTTTGGTAATTGCTGAAAGTTCGTGTTAGTTGTTTCAGTAATATTTGCCACTTTTGCTTGTGGCTGTTGAGTATTTGCAGTAGTGCAAGCAGCTAAAACTACACTTAACAAAATTGCTAAAGCTGATAGAATCCAACGGCGATACATAATTTAATTAAACCTTAAGGTAATGCCTCAAATGCTTCAATCCAGCCTATGGTAATTGTCAAAAGCCAAGTCTTCTGGTGTATTACAGTTAAACAACATTTCTGGTTCTGGTAAGGGCAAAACTTCTACAGGATTTTGCTCAAGCCATTGCTGAAACGATCGCCCCCCTTGGTTGATAAACTCTAAGAGTTGTGGCAAACAGCGACGGCGATAAAAACCACACAGAGGTTCCCAGCCTTTAGGATGATGAGCCAAAGCTGCGATCGCTTCATCCCCTACCTTATCAAGTCTAGTTGCCCAATCTTGCAAAACTTCAACCCGCAACTTCGGCAAGTCGCAAGCTAACAGTAGCACCCAATTTGTTTTTACTTGCGCCAGTCCTTGGGCAAACCCAACTAATGGCCCGTGGGTATGGGCAGAAGGGGAGATGTCCTGTATTCCCACCTCTTCATCCGCTGGGGGCAAAGCCACTTCTTGGATAAATTGGCAACTAGAACCAAGTAAGTCTTGATAGCGTTCTGGCCAAGGAGTGACTACATAAACAGTATCGGCACAGCTTTGAGCAATGCCATAAACTATTTGCAACAAAGGCACTCCTTGAATGGAAATCAGGGCTTTATCCTGACCCATGCGAGAACTCTTACCACCTGCTAACACAATAGCGGTTAACTTGCCGGATTCGTCCATCAGTCCCCCTTATCTCCCGTCTCGTTACGCCCTAGTCTGACTCTGCTGGACTTGCTGCCACAACTGCTCTATACTTTCTGCTGGTGCAAGGCACTTCAAACCTTGGCAAACTAACCCAACGCTCCCCTCTGGTAAATCAGATGTTACGATGAACACAGCCGTTGGTAAGTACTTGGAAATAAGAGAGTTGATTTGCTCTGTTGTGCTGCGAATCAAGTTAGAGTTACGATACCAATCTAAAGCTGTAAACAAGCTGGGACAAGCTTGAGGAGCACGATTCATCACACTCCTAAAAGCTTTTAAGCCCTGCTCGGCTAAATCCAAATAATCTAAATTATCGGTGAGTAATGCGAGACGGACAAGGTTAGCGATCGCTATTCCGTTGGCTGATGGTGTAGCATTGTCTGCGTAACTCCGCTCACGCACAATTAAATCTTGACTAGAATCACTTGATGTGTTATTATAGCCACCTAATTCCACACTCCAGAGAAACTCGTCGAATTCATCTTGGATAGCGATCGCCTTTTCTAACCACAAAGAGTCCTGATGGCTCAATTGTTTTTCATCTCGTGTCAATGAAACCTGATATAAATCCAGCAATGCTTTGATAAACAAAGCGTAGTCTTCAGATTGCGCTAAAACTGATGGTTCACCTTGATAGTTGAGTCGATGGAAACGCCCATCTACAAACTGATGGTTCAGGATGAAATTCGCTGCTTGCGTTGCTAATTCTAGGTATAACGATTGTTTAAATACCCCAGCAGCTCTTGCTAACCCAGAAATCATCAAGCTATTCCAAGCGACAATCATCTTTGTATCTGTCACCGAGGGAATACGACCTGGCCAATTGTGAGTTTTTGCCTCTTGATTATTGCGTGCAGGCGGAAAAGTCTCCAGTGAATCAGGTACAACACCATAACGAGCAGTAAACAGCTTGCTCAGTGCAGTTTCTAGCGTTGCACTCAATTGCCCTTGATGACGCCTTTGCAAAACATTCTGTCCTTCAAAGTTGCCGTTAGGGGTCACTGTAAACTGCTGTTGTAATTCCGTTAGTTCATCAGGTGTTAACAGTTGTTCTAATTCGCTGTAACTCCAAACGTAAAAAGCTCCTTCCTCTGGTTCTACTGCGGTGGGGTTAATGAAGCTGTCAGCATCTTGAGCTGCATAGAAGTAACCTTCAGGCGCAGTCATTTCCCGCTTTAGCCATTGCACAGTACCAGCAACCGCTCGTTCAAAAGCTGGTTCTTGTATTTCTGCACTCCACAAATTTGCGAGATACTCAACAATCTGTCCATTGTCGTAGAGCATCTTTTCAAAGTGAGGCACAGTCCAAGTAGGGTCAACAGTGTAGCGATGAAAACCACCGCCCACATGGTCATAAATCCCGCCCAGTGCTAAGTCTAACCCTCGCTGGGTAAAAATATGCTTGCCATCATACCGGGATTTCTGTTCCCACACCGAGCCAGGAAACAAGAACCGAGTTCCCCGCAACACTAATTCCGCACAAGGAATCATCGGGAAGCTATTGCCGTCTTGCCTAGGAGTAATTATGCTTGTGCTAGTTTCCCAACCTTGCCAGAGTAATTCATCGTCTTCTAGCTCTTTTGTAGCGCCGTCTTGCAATACCGCAGACGTGAGCAGCGACTCAATAATTAAGGCTTTGCGTTGCTGTAAGTCCTCTTTTTCTGTATCGTAATAACGGCGAAGCGCTTGCAACACTTGCAAAAAGCCAGGACGACCATAGCGCGGCTCCAAAGGAAAGTAAGTACCAGCGTAAAACGGCACTAAATCTTCTGGGGAAAGAAAGACATTCAAAGGCCAACCCCCTTGACCACTCATCATCTGCAAAGCCTGCATATAGATGCTATCGAGGTCAGGTCTTTCTTCCCTGTCTACTTTAATGGGAAGGAAGTTGGCATTCATGTACTCGGCAATAGCTGGATCGGAAAAAGCCTCGCCTTCCATCACAGTACACCAGTGGCAACTAGAGTAGCCAATGGAGAGAAAAATCGGTTTATTTTGCCCTCTTGCAGTTGCAAGTGCTTCGTCACACCAAGACCACCAATCAATCGGGTTTTCGGCGTGTTTGCGGAGGTAAAGGCTCTTAGCTTCAGCAAGGCGATTAGTCATGATCAAATGCAAAGTAGTTGCCTTCTTTGCTCAGTCTACCTTGTTCCTAGGAGTGTTAGCTTTATGTGCCTGTTATATATAGCCAATAACCCCCAAGAGTGATTTAACTCTTGAGCAGTAAACTGCCACAGAGGTACAAAATGCTTAAAATTATTACTTAAATCTGTGCAATTTGTAAAATATTTTTACTGGAAAGGGCGCAACAGCAAGCTAACGATAGGTGTTGACACTTCCGGCACAGGTGATGCTGTTTGTGTTTGAATTCTAGTATTTGGGCTAAGTCCTGCTATCAGGTGGAGTAAGAAGGTGATGATAGCGGCTTGTAGAAATTTTTCCCGCATGGCACGTCTCCTCTAAAGGGATAGCATTTCAAATGCAACTGGTTATTCTAAATACACCTCGTGATGTTGATTTATCGAAATTCTACAAAAATAATCGGATAATTGCTTAGGAAAATACCGAAAAAATGTTGAAAATATTACAAATATTTGGCAGAATTTCACCAGCAATTTGTATTCAGTTATCGGTTTAGTAACCACATTGCTAAAGTTGTGCAGCAAACGCCGAGATGTGAGATTACTGACATTGGAGGTTTTTTTGATTTGCTCCTCTGCAAATGTGGATATTCTTTGTAGACTGCTTTCGTGGCTGAAAAGTGCCCTTAAAAATTAAACAAGATGGGGGACTGAGAGAGCTTGTAAGGTTGAGCATTGAATGCTCACCTTACTATGGTCTATTCTTATGGAACCTACTGTAAGCGATCGTCCTTGACCAATTTCTACAGTAAGTCCATGATTGTATCTGTCCAAAAACCGGAGAAATGCACTCCAGTTTAAGGCTGTCATCGATAAAATGTACTTAATATAGCTACGTTATTTCCATGATTCCTATCGTTATTGAACAATCGGGTCGAGGTGAACGCGCCTTCGATATCTACTCACGGCTGTTGCGTGAGCGCATCATCTTTTTAGGACAACAAGTTGATAACAATATCGCTAACTTGATTGTTGCCCAACTGCTGTATTTGGATGCTGAAGACCCGGAGAAAGATATTTACATGTACATCAATTCTCCCGGTGGTTCAGTGACGGCTGGTATGGGCATTTTTGACACGATGAAGCACATCCGCCCTGAAGTTTGTACCATTTGCACCGGATTAGCGGCGAGTATGGGCGCTTTTCTCCTCAGTGCTGGTGCTAAGGGTAAGCGGATGAGTCTACCTCATTCGCGGATTATGATTCATCAGCCTTTAGGTGGTGCTCAAGGACAAGCGACTGATATTGAAATTCAGGCGCGGGAAATTCTTTACCACAAGCGGCGACTAAACGACTATTTAGCAGAACACACTGGTCAACCAATTGAGCGTATTGCTGAAGATACTGAACGTGACTTCTTCATGTCGCCAGAGGAAGCCAAGGAATATGGCTTAATTGACCAAGTGATTGACCGTCACGCTGCTGGTAGCCGCCCAGCAGTCGCAGTTGTCAGCTAATAGTCAATAGTCAGTAGTCAGTAGTTCATTCCCCCTGGACTCCTGACTATTGACTAATTACAACCCTGCTACTTGGTCTGGCTGAGATTCCAAGTATTTCAGGAAATCTAGCAATTCTGCTTCTGTTAGCCAAATGCGCGATCGCTTACTGTTATAAGTTTCAGTAAAATATTTCTGTCCCCACTCTACTTTCAAGCCTAAGCGCTGCATAACGCTGAAGTTCGACATCAATTTGAGCAAGTACTTCAGAGAAATTCACAGGTTCCATAGCTTGGTTAGTGTTTCAATAGTCAACGTCTTTTGTCATTAACCTTCACCAATGACAAAGCGTAAAGTCTGAGCGGTTCGCGCAGCGTCTGTCTGCGACACGCTGCGCGAACGTAAAAAGGCTTCCTCCGCTCAGAATTTTGTAAGAAAGGACAAAAGACAAATTAAAATCCCGCTATCGGGTCAGGCTGAGATTGGAGGTATTTGAGGAATCCATGCAGTTCCTCTTCAGTCAGCAAAGTGCGTCCTCGCTTACCATAGGTTTTAATTAAATGCTCTCGTCCTTGTTCTGGTGTCCACCCCAAACGCTGAAGTTCGACATCTGTTTTAGCAATTACATCAGACAAATCCACGGGTTCAGCCTTCTTTTTTTTCCTACCTGTCCCCGTTTGGGGAACTACATCCTCTGGAGGGCTATAACTGCGCGGCGTAAATGGTGTGACATTACTAGCAGAAGTACTTAGCAAGGATTGAATTTCCAGTTGATTACCAGAGATCATTTCCAAGTTTTCGACTGGGGTATCGAATTGGGATTCTCGGTTAGCAGTCACAGAAAACTGTTGGTCTAATTCCTGGCTATAGGTATCGCTTTTAGCTGCGCTTCGCGTGTCAGGTGTCAGTTGCACCACAGGAGAAACTGCTGGCGCGTCTAAGCTATCTGTTGCTATTGCAGTTGATTTAATTTTCTGTCCGCTAGAGGATGGTATAGATATTTCTTTGTCACTACTCACTGGCCAAGGACTACTGGCAAAATCCCCATCTTTTGCAGCAAAGGAGTAGACATCATTCAATTCGCGTTTTGTGCTTGGGGAAGGGTTAAGTTGCGCCTGCGAGATTGGATTTAAGGAAGTTACTGATTCCTGTGGCGCATTCTTGATACCTAAAACTGTTAGCGCTCTGGTTATGGCTTGGTCTTCTGCTGCTTCTACTGTTTCTGCCGCTGCCATACCAGTAGCGCGGGTTACACCTTCAATTTGTACACTTGCCCGGACAATATATTTTCCTTGAAAAATTTGCACTAATTCAGAAATAAGACTGCCGTTGGGATACAAGCTCTGGAATTGAGCCAACATAATACTGCCACCAATCTAACTCTGTTTAATTACGGGGTTGATGCTATCTGTGTGCCTTAGCTAGGTATCACTGCTTTGTGACATCCTCTCAAACCCAAATTTTAAACGAAGCTTTGCTTTATTTAAAACTCTGGTAAGAGATGACTAACTTTATTCTAAGTGGATACTTAGAAGCTTTTTAATACATCCACTAACTACCTTGTGGATATAAAAGGATTTAGCAAAAAGCTTTTAGCTTTTTTTGTGTCGCCAGTTTCCTTGCAGGTGATGAGCATTAGCTCATCAAGGTGCTATTCGTGTCTTGTCCTGTGTCCCAATTGTAGCAGTAGCTCTTTTTTAAAGAAATTTTTAGCTAGTGCTGACATACCTGGGTAGTCTTGCTGATAATGCTATACTAATTACCCAACTCGCTATCCAGAACTATTTTCTGGAAGTGCGCTCTAAATCGACAATAATGAAGATAAGGTTCGCCCTCACTGCTTATTGGACTGCTTACCTAATTGTTACCGATTCTACGTATGGGAAAATTGGGTTTACCGGCAGTTTCTCCTAGTTAAACATCAGAGTCTAATGGCGTAAGATTACCTTCAGTCTAGACAATCAAACACCTGTGGTTTCCACGCCACTTGCTCCACTTGGGGAGACCCCAAGACCGCAGTGGCTCCCCTGCATAACGCTTTTGGAAAGCATGGATTCTCTAAACCCAGCTTCTCAAAAAACCGTTGCATAATTACCTAGTAGGGCGAAATTTTAATCAGGCGTACTTTCTAAGTTTGGTTAGATGGGGGGACTTAAACGCAGGCGAACTCTGAGAGCGTCGTGCAGTGAGAAGTCCAAGGGTCGGCTTCCTTCTCTTGGAACTTCGGGAGCCTTGCCGCAGGGCAATTCGTTTCCAGTTAGTGTCTGTAAGCCGTGAGGGCATACAGGAAAGAACCAGATGAAACAACGGATACTTTGCAAAGGCGGAGGGAAACCCCCGCATGCAAGTTTTATCAAAAAATGATGTTTTGACCAAAGGTCGGTTCACTGCATGGAATTTTCAATCGCTACACTCCTTGCCAATTTCACCGATGATAAATTGGTAGCTCGTAAAGTTTTAGAAAAGAAACTTGGTTGCGAGGATGAAGACAGTTTACAAAAACTTCACATTGCCTTGGATGTTCTGGAAAAAATCGGTATTTTAGTAAAAGAACGAGGCAAGTACCGCCGTGTTACAGAAGAAGGAATAATTGAAGCAAAACTTCGTTGTTCGAGTAAAGGCTTTTGCTTCGCTATTCAAGATGTGGAAGGAGCCGAAGATATTTACATCCGCGAAAGTCATTTGAGTAATGCTTGGAATGGCGATCGCGTTTTGGTAAGAGTTCTCAAAGAAGGTAGTCGCCGCCGCTCTCCCGAAGGAGAAGTCAAGCTAATTTTAGAACGCTCCAACCACACTTTACTAGCACGGATCAAGCAGGTAGAAAGCGGTTTCCGGGCTGTACCCTTAGATGATCGACTGTTGTTTGAACTCAAAATCCAGGCCAATGGTGCGAAATTAGAAGAAGCGATCGACCACCTTGCTCACGTAGAAGTCCTGCGTTACCCATTGGCACAATATCCCCCATTGGGCCGGGTAGTCCAAATCCTCGGCAGCGATGCTGAAGCCGCTGCTGATATAGATTTAGTAACATGTAAACATGACCTTTCCCGTAATTTCCCGGATAATGTGCTCGAAGCAGCAGCAAAGTTACCCAAAAGATTGCTAAAAGCAGACCTGAAAAATCGTCTGGATTTACGTAATTTGTTTACCCTAACCATCGCAGGGGTGAATGGTGACTCTAAGGTTATGGAAAATGCTTTCAGCTTGGAAAGAACCTCATCCGGAAATTGGCTTTTGGGCGTTCATACCAGTGATGTTTCCCACTATGTTCAACCCGACGAACCCCTAGATAGAGAAGCATTTAAGCGAGGAAAGTCAGTTTATCTGGGAGAGTTAATGCTGCCAATGCTGCCAGACACCGTAGCAGAACGCTGTTCTTTAGTACCTGGAAGCGATCGCCTAACCATCTCTTTTTTAATTACCATTGACCCACTATCAGGACAAGTAGTGGAGTGGGAAATTCAATCCAGCGTCATTAAAGTAGACACAGCATTAACTACAGAACAAGCTCAAGCAATTCTAGCGGGTCAACCTAAAGAGAAATCCGCAGAGGTGATCGAGACACTGCAAGACCTGCAAACTTTGCAAAAAGCAGTAAAACAGTCACGGTTAGCTCGTGGGAGCCTACAGTTAAATCTTCCACCCAGCCAAAATCCCTACTATGATGAGGGAATTCTGGGAGCCGTGGTAGTGAATGATTTACCTGTGCGATCACTATTAACGGAGTTCGTACTACTAGTTAATCAACTAGTAGCAAACCACTTAAGCGCCCTAGGTATTCCCGCTATCTGGCGAGTCCAAGGCTCACCGGATACCGAAGATGTCCAAGAAATGCTGAAATTGGCAATCAATTTAGGCGTGGAACTGTCACTAGATCCAGAAGTAGATATCCAACCCCTCGATTATCAACAGTTGACCAGAGCTTTTGCAGAATCTCCTTCTGAGCAAGTTCTAACTTACTTGTTGCAAGACACACTCAAGCCAGCTGTGTATACCACCACCAAAGGATCTCACTTTGGTCTGGCGCTACCGCAATATACCCACTTTAGCGCACCCTTACGGCGTTACCCAGATTTGCTGATGCAGAGAGTGTTTTATTCGCTACTTGAACATGGGCGCGATCGCCGTAATACCCGTGTCAAAGAACGTGTGAATCTTCGCCACTCCTCTTGTCATCAGGAAATCAACTGGAACGTTTTACCCCCAGAATTGCAACAAGAACTTCAAAGCGATTTGACTAGGGTAATTGTCCAAATCAACGACCGGGAAAAAGAAGTCCAAGAAGCCGAAGCTGATTTAGCAGGACTGCAAAAAGCCCAACTGATGAAACAGCGCATCGGTCAAGTCTTTCAAGGCGTGATTACTGGTGTTCAATCCTACGGTTTCTTTGTAGAAATTGAAGTACCAGCAACAGAAATTGAGTCCAGCGGTAATCCTGGTGTGCCTTTGAGGGTTGAAGGACTAGTACACGTCAGTTCACTTAAAGACGATTGGTATGAATATCGTGCCAGACAACAAGCACTGTTTGGTCGCAAAAATCGCGCTTCCTATAGATTAGGCGATCGCGTTGCTGTACAAGTTAAAAGTGTCGATTATTACCGTCAGCAAATTGATTTGGTAACTGTCGGTAGCGATGGTGTAGCTAAAGGTTCATCTCTAGGTGGTTCCAATGATGATCCTTCAGATCTCTACTTACCCAATGACATTGAATCTGATGACATAGACCCTTATGGTGAGGATGAGTAAAATCAACTAATACATTCGTGTTAAATAACACTAAACCGCTAATTTTAGGTGTATCAGGCGCATCTGGTCTGATTTACGCTGTTCGTGCTATCAAGTTTCTATTAGAAGCGGAGTACAGGATTGAACTAGTTGCTTCTAAATCAACTTACATGGTTTGGCAATCGGAGCAGGATATCCGTATGCCACCAGAACCCACTGCACAAGAGCAATTTTGGCGAGAGCAAGCCGGAGTTGCACTTTTAGGTAAACTACGCTGTCATCCTTGGAGTGATGTCGGAGCTAATATCGCTAGTGGTTCTTTTTCCACTCTAGGGATGATTGTCATGCCATGTAGTATGAGTACAGTGGCAAAGCTAGCAGTTGGCTTAAGTTCCGACTTACTCGAACGGGCCGCAGATGTCCAACTCAAAGAAGGACGAAAGCTAGTCATCGTCCCCCGTGAAACTCCTTTTAGCCTGATTCATCTGCGTAACTTAACAACTTTGGCAGAAGCCGGAGTCAGAGTTGTCCCTGCTATTCCCGCTTGGTATCACAATCCCCAAACCATTGAGGATTTAGTTGATTTTGTAGTCGCCCGTGCTTTAGATCAACTCGATATTGACTGTATCCCAATTCAGCGGTGGCAAGGTCGTCGTTAAAGTATGAAGTATGTAGTGTGAAGGATGAAGTATGAAGTAGAAAATTTCAGTATTCAGCCTTTAGCCTTCATTACTTTATTCTTTATCCTTTATCCTTTCCTAATCCTATGGCTGTAATTCGTTTAATTCTGTTGGTGGCTATACTAGGGGGACTAACGTTATTGTTAGTCCAAAATTGGTCACCTGCCCTATCGCTAGTATTTTTGGGTATGCGAACTCAACCCTTACCACTAGCGATGTGGATTTTATTTAGTACTGCCACTGGTGCTTTCACATCTATAGCGATCGCTACTTTGTTTAAATTATCCAATTATTTTGTCGGAGGGCAACGCCAAAGCTCTTATAAATCAACAGCAACTTCATCACGTGCAAAAGCAACTCGTAGAGAAGAACCTACACCCTCCCCTGCCAGTCCCCCACCACCAGCTAGTAAAACAAAATACCCTACCAGTGATGAATTTGATGATTGGGAGACAAATAGTAGCGGAGATGATGATTGGAACTTTGATGAAAAGCCCGAACAACAGCCTACCCCAAGTGCTAAAACTCAACAGGTTCAAGACTCTCAAACCTACGAACGTCAACAACCAGAACCTAAAAGCAGCTCTCAGTCTGGTTCGGTTTACTCCTACAGCTACCGGGAGCCAAAAAATACTGCTGCGGGAAAAACTGAATCAATTTACGATGCCGATTACCGAGTAATCATCCCCCCTTATCAACCACCAGCTGCGAATCAAGCGGATGCCGATGATGATGATTGGAAATTTTTTGATGATGACGATTCAGAGGATGGAGATCAACGCTCCCGTCGATGAATGTCTATTTGATACCACAACGCTCTCTGGATTCTTGCTTGACCTTACCAGTCATCGCAGCTTCCTGCAAAGTCATGAAAGCATTAAAATCTTCCAAGTCATAGCGAGTAGTCAACAGTTGTCTTAGTTGATTTTCTGCTTCCACAGTCAAATAGCCAGTTGCTAAAGCTCTCTGTACAACGTCACGAATTCGAGTCATGGTTTGCCACCTCATTCATACTACATTTATTGATTTGGGCTTACTCAGGTGGAATATGCAGTAGTTTTTGTGCCTAAACCATCAAATAGGCAAATATTGCTTGTACAATGTCGGAAATTTAGTCATTATTTACACCTTTATCGGAAACATTTTGTTGATTAGGGCCTGTTATTACTAAACTTTTAGAAGTTGCACACTGTGCCACTAAAAACACAGTATTTTTTAAACCTAAAATTGCCCTACCAGACATAGAGTCTTGGTTGTTTGTGTAGACAGAAATTGTTTGGATAAAGTTTCCAACAAGCTTTGTTAAATTTCCGTTAAGCCTAAAGATACCTAAGCAACAACGCCAAGTCACCTAACGATAGTTACTAAATTCGTTATAAATTTATCGTTTATTTATTCTGGTTTTATAGAAGAATCGTTAATATATTGCCTTAGTTACTTTAAATACATAAATAAACGGTAATGGCAACGCTTGATTCAAATCAAATAGAAGATGAATTTATCGAAGCGAAAAATAATTGGGAGTTAGAAAAGTTATACGTAGATTTGGCATCTGCAAAGGGAAAAGCCTTGACACCTGTTGAAAAAAAATTCCTCAGAGGTTTACTTTGTGGTTGTAGTCCTGCCGAAATTGCTAAAATTGTTTATCAAAGTCGTAGTAGCAGTACTGTTAGAGTTTATCTTTCTAACGGAGTATATAAATACATAGAAGAAATGCTGAGTGCCCAATCAGGCTACTCAGTCAAAGTAAAAAACTGGAGTCGCGTGACTTATTTACTAGAAAAAGCTGGGTATAAAAAAGGTTGGTTGCAAATACAACCAGCAATCACTCCAGTAAAAAATTCCAAAGAAAAAGACACTGATTCAGGAATTACATCAGTTCAGATACAAGATTGGGGTGAAGCTATTGATGTTAGTGCATTCCACGGAAGAACAACAGAACTAACAACAGTTCAAAAATGGATTGTTCAAGAGCGTTGTCGGTTGGTGCTACTTTTGGGTATGGGGGGAATTGGGAAAACTGCTTTTTCAGTAAAACTGGCAGACGAAATTAAAGATAAGTTTGAGTATGTCATCTGGCGATCGCTACGTCTTGCGCCACCACTAGAGATGATCTTAAATCAACTCATGGAAGTTTTATCCTTACCAGAGACAAAAAGTACAGAAACTTTGGACAGTAGAATTTCGCAACTGATTGATTGTTTGCGCTCCTCTCGTTGTCTGATTGTTTTAGATCATATTGACTCTATTTTGTGTAATAGCTATGACAATGAGACACGAGAATATCCTACAGTATCAGCCGATAATTCAAGTATAAAAAATACCTTCTCACTCGTTCCTCAGATTCAATATCGTCAAGGTTATGAGGGTTATGGGGAATTAATTAAAAGACTGGGAGACTCACAACATCAAAGCAGCCTAGTGTTAACAAGTCGGGAAAAACCCCCCGAATTTCAAGCAATAGAAGGAGAAAAATTACCTGTTCGCTCTTTGAAATTAACTGGTTTAAGTCAGGTAGAAAATATCCTCATCCTCAAAGCTAAAGGATTTACCAGCTTAAAAGAAGAAGAATGTAGAGTATTGAACTACTGGTATGCAGGCAACCCATTATTTCTTAAGTTAATTGCTACTACTATTCAAGAATTATTTGGTGGCAATATATATGAGTTTATCCAACAGGGTACTGTCGTTTTTGGAGAGATTCGGGCAATTTTAGACCAACAGTTTAGTCGGTTGTCTGAGTTAGAAAAGCAAATTATGTACTGGATTGCTCTCAATCAAGATCTTGTCTCAGTACGGGAGTTACAGAAAGAAATTATATCAGGGTTTTCCAAAAGATTATCGCAAAGATTAATCTTGGAGGCTATGGAATTATTACAAAAGCGATGTCTAATCGACAAAGCTTCTCTACGAGAGGCTCCGCCAACGCCTACGCTTATCGAGAAGGCTCCAACTACGCTAATTGAACAGGAAGTATCCAGTTTTACCCAAACCCCAGTATTAAAAGAGTATATAATCGAACACTTAATTGAAGAAGATTTTAAATTAAGTGAAGATAAAGAGAGCTATTTATTGATGAGCAATACAATTTTTGCAGCACAACTGAAAAACCATATTCAAGAAAGTTACCTGAATGCGGAGACGTAAAGTAGAGTGAGCAGCTTATTACAAGGAGTTAATCTGTACTTAATTGGCATGATGGGCGCTGGTAAGACGACGGTAGGACGTTTACTGGCAAAACATCTAGGTTATGGATTTGTGGATACAGATGATGTCATTGTCAAAGCAGCAGGTAAATCCATCAATCAGTTATTTGCCCAAGAAGGTGAAGCCGGGTTTCGCCAGTTAGAAAGCGACGTGCTGGCACAAATCTGTGCTTATACAAAGTTGACTATAGCAACTGGCGGAGGTATCGTGTTGCGGCGAGAAAACTGGGGTTACTTGCACCACGGTTTGATCGTGTGGCTAGATGTCCCACTTGATCTACTTTACAGCCGTTTAGCTGAGGATACCACAAGACCACTCTTGCAAGACGCTGATCCCAAGGGTAAATTGCGATCGCTCCTTGAACAACGAACACCACTTTACTCCCAAGCCGATTTGCACATCACCGTGCAAGAGGGAGAAACACCTGAAGAAATTGCCAAGCGAGTACTTGGGGCAATTCCTAGTGTTCTCAAAACACAAGTTTCTCATTGAGAAGACTCAAGTTACCAAATTTTAGCCATCCGTAAGATAAACCCTGGTAATTCTGGATTGCCAGTAACTACTTCGGGATTTTCCAAAATTTCAAGTTCTTGATTAAGACAGTAAATGTAGACTTTTCGATTCTGCCGATCAATTAACCAGCCTAGTGATGCACCGTTATCGATGTACTCCTGCATTTTGTCTTGTAATTTTATCAGGCGATCACTGGAGGAGCGTAACTCAATCACAAAGCTAGGACAAACTGGTGCAAATGAAGCTTTCTGTGAATCTGTTAAGGCGTTCCAGCGCTCCAGTTCAATCCAAGATGCATCAGGGGAACCCATAGCTCCATTGGGTAGCGTAAAACCTGTACCAGAGTCAAAGCCTATGCCAGTGCCATCTTGTTCTGTCCAATTCCCAAGCTGTGCAGCAATATAAAAGTTACGGTTGCCCGTATCTGAAAAAGCTGCGGAGATAATGATGACTTCCCCATTGGCAGTACGCTCAATTTGCAAATCTTCATTGGCTTGGCAAAATTCGTAGAATTGCTCATTTGTCATCTGCACAAGCGCGGGAAAATTGACTTTTAAAGGTGTGCTTTCAGTTTGGATTAGCAGCGTGGTCATTCTCATTCCCTAGCTTTCAGCCTGCAATGGGGACGTTATGGGTGGCTTAGACCCGAATGATTTCAATTTTAGAGGTTTGAAGCAGCGATCGCTTGTTTGTTGTGTCGGGTAATGGGGGAATAGTGATTTATTTAGTAACAGTTATTCTGAACATTAGAGATTGTTACAGGTTCCAAAGTCTTCTACACTGACTGGAATAGGTTTTAACTCTTAACGGCGGCTCCTCATGACGGTCAACGATACTGAGTACATCAGGCAAGCTGAAGCAACTCGTGTGCAAGTGTTAAGCGAAGCACTACCTTACATTCAACAATTCGCCGGTCGCACTGTTGTTGTGAAATATGGTGGCGCGGCGATGAAAGATAGCACACTCAAAGATCAAGTCATCCGCGACATTGTATTTTTATCCTGCGTCGGTTTGCGCCCAATTCTAGTACACGGTGGTGGCCCAGAAATTAACAGTTGGTTAGATAAATTGGGAATCGAAGCGCAATTTAAGAATGGTCTACGTGTCACAGATGCCCCCACAATGGATGTGGTGGAAATGGTTTTAGTCGGTCGAGTCAATAAAGAAATTGTCTCTCTAATTAACCAAGCTGGAGGCTTAGCAGTAGGACTTTGCGGCAAAGACGGTAATCTATTTACAGCCCGTCCCCAAGGTCAAGAAGGCATCGGCTTTGTAGGGGAAGTCAGCAATGTAAATATCAAGGTTTTGGAGACTTTAGCTAGCAATGGCTATATTCCAGTAGTGTCGAGTGTAGCCGCCGACGAGTCGGGACAAGCTTACAACATTAACGCCGATACTGTGGCTGGCGAAATAGCAGCAGCGTTAGGGGCTGAGAAGTTGATTTTATTGACTGACACTAGGGGTATTTTAAAAGATTACAAAGACTCCTCTACCTTGATTGCGAAAGTAGATATTCGTGAAGCCCGCGATCTGATTGCCAATGGCGTAGTCAGCGGTGGGATGATTCCAAAAGTCAATTGTTGTGTGCGATCGCTTGCTCAAGGAGTACGTGCAGCCCACATCATTGATGGACGTATTCCCCACGCCCTGCTACTAGAAATCTTTACTGACGTTGGGATTGGTACTATGATTCTCGGTTCCCAATTTACCTTTTAGGGGGGCAAAGGGGCAGAGGGGCAAAAGAGTGGAGTTTTTATGTTTGTTCACGAGTATCAACGACTCGTTAACGGAGTTCAAAGGTGGATTAATGAGTATCAAAGACTCATTGTTGCATCATAGAGTATATCTCGTCTGCTCCCCTGCTCTCCACCCATCTGCTTCCCTATCGGGGATAAGTGATGATAACGCGCGATCGCCCCCGATTAAATGGCGTCCGACGCCAGGAATTATTTATAATCACGGGATTAACTAGCGTTGAGTCTCGAATTGTCGGATTAGTCAAAGTTGGATTAATCAGCGTGGAATTGTCCACATTCTGCCTTAAGCGGGGGTAGAAATCGGGGTGATTAATGCGTCTGGGCATTAGCCCCGTTGCTGGATCTACAGGCATAGGAGTGGGAATCGGACTACCATAAATAAATGAACCAACAGCAGGCGATCGGCTGACTCCAGAAGCGCCATCAATCACGATTACAGGCTGGGCAAAAGCTGGGGCAATTGCGCTCATAACTGCTAAACTTATGCTTGCTCCCAATAAATTTAGTTGCGAATGCTTGATTTTCAGCATATTTTGCTCACCTGCATTTGATAAATTGCCATAATTAACACCAAAGACTTAGAAAATAGCTGCAACTACTTGGTTAAAATTTTAAAAGTTTATCAACGTCAATATTGCCAGCTTCTAAAAAGATTCCAAAAAGATTGCTGGCATTGGCAAAATAAAAGCAGTGCTGATTTGTGTGTAGAACGTGAATGCAGAAAGTTTAGAAATTGCCAAAACTCGCTACCAGAGTGGCAAAATTGCCTTTGAAAGTGGGCAATACCGCGAAGCCGTGGAAAATTTAGAAAAGGCAAGTGCCTTATTGGCTCGCAATTCTCGCCTTGGCGGTGAAGTAGAAATTTGGTTGGTGACAGCTTATGAAGCAGCCGGGCGTAACGATGATGCGATCGCTCTTTGCGAGAGACTTAAACGCCATCCTTATTCAGAAACCAGCAAACAAGCGCGGCGGTTGCTTTACATCTTAAAAGCACCAAAGTTGGTAAGACCGAGCGAGTGGATGACCGAAATTCCTGATTTAGGCACACTCCCTGACAATGACCTCAAAATCCGTGCAGCTGGCAAACCTATCAAATCTTCTCAGCCGCGGAAACCTGCTGAGCCAGAATTCATTGATCTCAGTCAGGTCAATACCAGAGATAATCGCTTTATCTGGGTGGCGCTGATTGTCATTGGTTTAACCATTTCGTATTTAGTTTGGTTGAGTTTTTCAGGAACCCCTGTCTAACACCAAGATTAGGACACTTCTCTTTACCCGCGGCGACTCCATTAAAACGTAGAGCCGTTTCATTTCCCCTCAATTCTTCCAAGATTGGGGGATTAACAAGCTAACTAAAACGTATTGCGTCGCCCAGAGATAGAAGTCAAGATTAGTTAAGATGTTTGACTTTTGGGGAGATTGATAATGTTGAATTTTTCTACTCTAGAAAAGATTTTCGTGTGGTTAATTAAACCATTTAGTTTTGTACTAGCAAAATGGGATTTGTTCACAAAACTGATTCCTAAAAATACAATTAATCGCGTCTCGATTCAAAATCTGCTCGTTCTTAAAACTGGGAAAAGAGACGGAGTAAAAATCCCAAAACCTATTTGGTCTCTGGTGCTGTTAATATCTCTGCTGTTGTCTGGGTGTGTCCAGTACGACGTAGGGGTTAACTTTGACAACTCAAATAGTGGCGAACTGGTACAGCATATTAAGTTGGGAGAGCGGCTAACCAGTTTTAGTAGCGATTATGTCTACGAATGGTTAAATAGCATAGAGCGTCGCGCCCGTAAAATGGAAGGCAAAATCCGGCGGCTTTCCAAAGAAGAAATTACTGTGACAATTCCCTTCAGTAATGGTGAGGAATTGCAAGAGAAATTCAACGAATTTTTTAACTCCCGTGTTAATCAACCTCCTGAGTCTGTGCAGAACGAATCTGACTCAGAATTGCCAAAAATTGAATCAAACTTACTTTTGGAGCAGAACTTTTTTTTACTTGTAGTACGAAATCGGCTGATTTATGATTTGGATTTGCGATCGCTCTCGCTAATTTCCAACAAAGGTAACGTTTTGGCTAATGCTGGTTCAATTCTGGATTTGGAATTTAGCTTGAAAACCCCTTGGGGAGCTAGGAACATTCAAAAAACTGAAACTGCTATTGAGCCAGAAAAAAATGGCAAGCAACTGGTGTGGAAACTTCAGCCTGGTGAGCTAAACCACATAGAAACAGTCTTCTGGCTTCCTAGTCCCCTTGGTATTGGTACGTTGTTGATTATCCTGTTTATCGGGGGAGGATTGTATTTAAGATACAGTTTCATGCCAGACCCCAGGATTCAGTTTGCACCAAAAGCCGCAGCTGCACAGGAACAATAGACTACTTAACTTCCCAGCGTGGATTACTTCTTTTAGCCATGCTGGTGCATTCTCCATTAAAGTTAAAACTCAGCACCACTCAGGGTGATAACCGTTCAATTTTCCAACTGTTATTATCCAAGCGAGTATAGAGCAGGCGATCGTGCAGGCGGCTAGAGCGTCCTTGCCAAAACTCAATTTCTGAGGGGATCACTCGTAAACCTCCCCAATGAGATGGTCGGGGAATTTCTTGATTTTCATATTTGCTCTGAAATTCCTGCAAACGTTGCTCTAAAACTTTTCGGCTTTTGATCACCTCGCTTTGATTAGATACCCACGCACCCAGGCGACTATTGGCAGGGCGGCTATGAAAATACTGATCCGATTCGGTTTCGGAAACTTTCTCTACATAGCCAGAAATTCGGACCTGGCGTTCCAGTTCTGCCCACCAAAAAACTAAAGCTGCTTGGGGATTTTCTGCTAGTTCTTGCCCTTTATGACTGTTGTAATTAGTGAAAAAGACAAAGCCCCGTTCATCAAAATCTTTTAGTAGCACCATTCTGGCTGAAGGTGTACCTTCTGGTGTAGCGGTGGCAATAGTCATAGCATTGGGTTCCGGGAGTTGCGCCGCTAGTGCCTGATCGAACCATTTTTTAAATTGTATAAAAGGATTAGGATCAATTTCAGTTTTGCTCAAACCTTCTAAGGTGTAGTCTTTACGAAGGTCAGCTATGGTTTTGTCCATCGTGATTTGCTTCCTTGTGAGCAGATACTCTTATACACGTCTTTGATAAAATATCTATGATCATGACCAGCCCCAACACCAGTTTTACAAACTCTGTCAAGGAATATCTAAAATAGGTTGCATCAGATGCGCCGTTCGGCCTCCCTTCAACGTTTGTTAATCTATGGTCTGAGCGGCCCGGTTATTGCTCTTAATATCTGGCTGCTGTCTGTACTTTTTCGCTATTTCCAGCATCCCATCACCATTCTGAGCGCTGCGGCGATTCTGGCTTTTCTACTAAATTACCTCGTCAAATTCTTTGAACGCGCTTTAATTACTCGCACTCAGGCGGTGATTATTGTTTTACTGGCAACTTTAACCCTTTTGATCATTCTGGGTGTCACATTAGTGCCGTTGGTGATTGATCAAACCATCCAACTGTTAAATAATATTCCTGATTGGTTAACCGCCAGTCAAGCAAATCTCGAACAGTTTGAAAAATTCGCAAAGCAAAGACGTTTGCCCCTTGATTTGACGGTTATGAGCAATCAAATCAATGCCAATATTCAGAATTTGGTACAACAGCTAGCTTCTGGTGCTGTAGGATTTGCGGGGACGCTGCTATCAGGATTACTGAACATAGTATTAGTGGTAGTGCTGGCGTTTTATATGCTTCTGTATGGCGATCGCGTGTGGTATGGTCTAATCAACCTTTTGCCGTCTAATATTAGCGTCCCCTTGAGCAGATCCTTGCAGCTAAATTTCCAGAACTTTTTCCTCAGCCAGTTGTTGCTGGGGCTATTTATGATGGTTACTCTCACCCCAATTTTCTTGGTTATGAGAGTACCGTTTGCTCTGTTATTTGCCATACTCATAGGTCTTTCCGAACTTATTCCTTTTATCGGGGCAACTTTAGGCATTGGTTTAGTGACAATTTTGGTGCTATTACAAAATTGGTGGTTAGCAGTTCAAGTGGCCTTGGTGGCAGTTCTGATGCAGCAACTCAAAGACAACCTGTTAGCTCCCAAGTTACTGGGTAACTTTATCGGACTAAATCCAATCTGGATTTTTGTAGCTATTTTGATGGGGTTCGAGATTGCTGGGTTTTTGGGGACATTGGTTGCTGTGCCAATTGCCGGTACTATCAAAGGTACTTTCGATGCTATCAAGAGCGGCAAATCCGATAATTTTGTATCAACTGTCACTATTGCTCATGACCCGCCCGAAAATTGAGACAGAAGTCCAGAAATTAAAGGCAAAAAAGCCAAAATTCTTTCTTTTAATTTTGAACTTTGTAATACTATGTGGTTGTCTGAGTACAACACTAATTTATTTTCCGTATAAAGTGGAAATTCATTTGTTGAAATTTATGCGATCGCCATCTGGCAATCCCTTAATAGAAGCAAGCACAAGCGAATGTGCAGAATATATGAGCACACGCTCAAAAAATTTACAGTTGAATTTATCGTCTTTGAATCTTATTACTTAACTTAGAACTGGTTGATGGATGCTTCCGAGCTATTAGAAACAATTACATTACTGATTGAGCAAGCTGAACGGGGAGAAATTGATCCCTGGGATGTCCAAGTAATCGAGGTGATTGACCATTATTTAGAACTAATGGCACCAGAAGCAACAGAAAGGGGCTATGAAGCCGACTTGTCTCAATCTGGACAGGCTTTTTTATCAGCATCAATGCTAGTTTTATTCAAAGCAAACACCTTGATGCAATTGTCTTCAGGAGCAGATGCCCAAGAAGGTGTAGCAGATGATGCAATCTTAGAAAGTGAAGACGGGATATTAGATAAGGCTCATCGTCTGCCATTAGAACGACAATTACGTCGTCGCCCAGCAGCAATGCCACCACCAAAACGCCGTGTCACTCTGCAAGAGTTAATTGAGCAATTGCAGATCATGGCGAACCAGCTAAAACTTGTACAGAAAGCCAGTAAACCTGTTCGACCCAAACGTCAGCCTAGTGTCCAAACGATGCGGGAAGCACTAGAGTTAGCTCACCAAGAAAATCTGACGGAAGTAGCTGGGGAACTAGAACAGGTGTTATCTCTTTCAGCAAGAGAGTTACATTTAGAACAAAATTGGTTAAATCTAGAACAACTTGTAGAGTTGTGGTCAAAGACAAAGCAGTCCTACCACAATGGTTCTGGCCATGAATCAAAACACAGTCACCTAGTTAGTGTTTTTTGGGCACTACTACTACTTTCGGCTCAATCCAAAGTAGAGCTATTTCAAGAGGATTTTTACCATGAGATTAAAATTCGCTTACTTGCAGATACAGCTAACACCTACAAGTCCTTCGAGCGACCGATGAACTAAGTAAGTCAAAAGCAGCTCTACAGATAATTTACAGATTTTTGCTTCAGCCCCAAAATCCGGGTAAATTGAAAAGATAACTGATCGCTTGTCATCTAGCCATATCGAATGGTTGCAATAACCAGCAAATTCCCGTTATTCCTGTGTTTAGGGATAACTTAGAGCAGAAATAAAAACTGATGATTAAGTATCACTCGATGAAAGTAAACTGGCTTGTGGTTGAGGAATAAACTTTTATGAAAGCGATGATTCTCGCGGCGGGCAAGGGTACTCGCGTTCGTCCGATTACCTATACAACTCCCAAACCGATGATTCCTATCCTGCAAAAGCCAGTGATGGAATTTCTACTAGAACTGTTACGCCAACACGGTTTTGACCAAATTATGGTCAATGTTAGTCACTTGGCTGAAGAAATAGAAAACTATTTTCGTGATGGGCAGCGGTTTGGTGTACAGATTGCCTATTCTTTTGAAGGGAAAATTGATGACGACGGTAAACTGGTGGGTGAAGCAGTCGGTTCTGCTGGAGGGATGCGCCGCATCCAAGATTTCTCTCCATTTTTTGATGATACCTTTGTGGTGTTGTGCGGCGATGCTTTGATTGATCTGGATTTGACTGCGGCGGTAAAGTGGCATAAATCCAAAGGCTCAATCGCCACTATCATTACAAAATCTGTCCCACAAGAAGAAGTGTCTAGTTACGGTGTGGTCGTCACCGATGAAGATAGTCGTGTCAAAGCTTTCCAAGAAAAACCTTCAACCGAAGAAGCTCTGAGTACTAACATCAATACGGGTATTTATATCTTTGAGCCAGAGGTGTTTAATTACATTCCCTCTGGAATAGAGTACGACATCGGTAGCCAATTATTTCCCAAACTAGTGGAAATCAAAGCCCCATTTTACGCCATCCCTATGGACTTTGAATGGGTAGATATTGGTAAAGTACCAGACTACTGGCGAGCGATTCGTGGTGTGCTACTGCGCGAAATCAAAAACGTACAAATTCCAGGTCATGAAGTCGCTCCTGGAATCTACACTGGTTTAAATGTTGCCGTAAATTGGGACAAAGTGGATATCACAGGCCCAGTGTATATCGGTGGTATGACCAGAATAGAAGACGGAGCTAAAATTGTGGGCCCAGCCATGATTGGCCCCAATTGCTGGATATGCAGCGGTGCAACAGTAGAAAACAGCGTTATTTTTGAATGGTCACGCCTGGGGCCAGGAGTCCGCTTAGTTGATAAGTTAGTGTTTGGGCGTTATTGCGTAGATAAAACTGGCGCTGCGATCGATGTCCAAGCTGCTGCTTTAGACTGGCTGATTACCGATGCTCGTCAGACACCACCATCCCAGACACCAGTTGAGCGACAAGCGATCGCGGAATTACTGGGGACAAATACAAATTAGTTAAGAGTCAAGGGTCAAGAGTAAATATTTTGAATTTTTGACTCTTGACTTTTTGACTCTTGACCATTAGCTATTTAGATACGTATATCGTCGTAGACTCTGCTCGTAGGTTTGCAGTAATCGCTGAGATTCCGCTAGAGTAATGCGTTTTTCTTCCAAAGCTTTCTCGCAACGCTGGCGGATATTTTCCACCATATCTTCGGAGTCATACTGCACGTAGCTCACTACTTCGCTCATGGTGTCACCTTTGACAACGTGTTCAATCTGGTAGCCTTTGGGGGTCAACTGGATATGAACTGCGTTGGTATCACCAAAAAGGTTGTGTAAATTGCCCATGATTTCTTGATAAGCTCCATTCAAGAACATTCCTAGATAATAGGGTTCTCCGGGCTTATAGGGGTGCAGTTCTAAAACCGATTTGACATCACGCAGGTCAATAAAGCGGTCGATTTTACCATCACTATCACAGGTCAGGTCTGCTAAAATGCCCCGCCGCGTTGGTTCTTCATCTAGGCGGTGTATGGGCAGGATTGGAAATAACTGGTCGATCGCCCAGCAATCCGGTGCTGATTGAAACACAGACATATTAACGTAGTATATGGAAGCCATGATTTTTTCTAGGTCTTCCAATTCATCGGGTACGTATTCTTGCTGTCTAGTGATGTCAAGAATTTTTTGACAACAAGCCCAGTAGAGTCGCTCGGCTTTGGCTCGTTCTTTGAGGCGTAAAATTCCTAAATTGAAGCGGCTGATAGCTTCTTCTTTGAATTGAGTAGCGTCGTGGTAGAACTCCTGGTAATTCTCGATGTTAATTGATTGGTAGGTTTCCCAAAGGTAATTAATGATTGGGGATTCTCCCTCTTGCGGTGGTTCTGGTGCATTCAGGGGGACATCACTGGTACTGAGAACGTCAAAAATTAATACCGACTGATGGGAGGCGATCGCTCGCCCACTTTCGCTAATCAGTGTTGGTACGGTAATTTGCCGCTCAGCACAGGTATCCTTTAACTCTGCCACAATATCGTTGGCATAGTTCTGCATGTTGTAATTTTTCGAGGTGTAAAAATTGGTTTGGGAACCGTCGTAATCTACACCCAAGCCACCACCAACATCGAGGTATTTCATATCTGCCCCCAGCATCGCCAATTCTACGTAGATGCGGCTAGCTTCTTGGATGGCATCTTTAATCACATTAATGGCAGAGATTTGTGAGCCAATGTGGAAGTGCATCAACTGCAAAGAATCGAGCAAATCAGCTTCGCGTAACTTGTCAACCGCCTCCATTACTTCAGGCATTGTCAGACCAAATTTAGCGCGATCGCCGCTAGAAGTTCCCCAACGTCCCATGCCTTGGGTACTGAGTTTAGCGCGAACTCCCAAAATCGGCTTAATACCTAATTGGCGGTTAGCGGCAATTACCAGATCGACCTCTTCAATCTGTTCTAAAACGATAATCGGTGTTTGCCCTAGCCTTTGGGCTAACATTGCCGTTTCGATGTATTCCTGGTCTTTGTAGCCATTGCAAACTAGCAATGCTCCTGGTGTATCCAAGGTAGCCAGAGCAATCATTAATTCTGGCTTAGAACCAGCTTCTAGACCAAATTGATGTGGCTTGCCAAATTTTACTAAATCTTCAATCAAGTGCCGCTCTTGGTTACACTTGACGGGAAACACGCCACGATAGACGCCAGGGTAGTTGTAGCGGGCGATCGCTTTAGCAAAACAAGCGTTCAACCGCTCAATTCGATTTTCCAAAATATCGGAAAATCGAATCAAGATGGGAAGTCCTAAACTACGCTGCTTCAAAGAATTGACTAATTCAAACAAGTCCAGAGAACCCCCGCGATCGCCTTTGGGGGAAACAGTGACATGACCAGCAGCGTTAATCGAAAAATAAGGCTGTCCCCAACCTTCAATGCGGTACAGGGCTTCGCTATCCTCTATTTTCCAGAAGCGAGGTACATCTCCTGTGGTAGTACTAGGTGGTAACAGCTTTTTTTGCTTGTGATTTTTCACTTCAGATTTGTGTCCATTGGACGGTACTTTTACCACCTCGTCAGATGTAGCAGTTGACTCAACACCCATTTCTTCCTGACCTCTGTGTTTCACCCACGAATTAACAATTTAGCGCATTCATTTGCGAACGGATATGCACCTAAAGATAATTTCTGAGATAAACTCTGATTGGTCAAGAGTCAGGAGTCAACAGTCAATAGTCAAGAGTTAAAAATCTTTTGACTTTGGACTGTTGACAAAATAATGCGTTAAATACCTGACAATTGACTAGATAAAAAATTTATTAAGTTTTGGGAGTTAGCTTTGGAACGCACATTCTTAGCAATTAAGCCTGACGGTGTACAGCGTGGATTAGTGGGTGAAATTATCCGTCGTTTTGAAACTAAAGGCTTTACCCTCGTTGGCTTGAAGTTTCTGAAAGTCAGCCGGGAATTAGCTGAACAGCACTATGATGTTCACCGCGAAAGACCTTTTTTTGGTGGTTTAGTCGAATTTATCACTTCTAGCCCAGTCGTAGCGATGGTATGGGAAGGAGATGGCGTCGTTGCTTCTGCCAGAAAGATTATTGGTGCGACGAATCCCCTGACAGCAGAACCAGGAACAATTCGGGGCGATTTTGGCCTTAATATTGGTCGCAACTTAATCCACGGTTCTGATGCTCAAGAAACCGCACAGCGAGAAATTGCTCTGTGGTTTAAAGATGAAGAATTAGTCAGTTGGCAACCGCACTTGACCCCTTGGTTGCACGAGTAGTTAAGAGAAGGAAGCAATAAGAGGAGATAGGGAGAGGAGACAAGAAAATTTATTCTATTGACTCCCCCACTCTCTTCTCACTTCGATACTTCAGTTTTTTCAGGTTCTTCTTGGGGCAATTCGATGACAGTACGCTTCGTAAATCCCCAGGCTAAGATGAGTCCGATCGCGGTAATCATAAACCATTCTGGTGGGACTAAAGCATCATTCACCACTTTCAATAACAGCCGCAGGCCTACCAAAGCTACAGTTACATAGCCTGCATCCTCTAGGTTTTCAAATTCATCTAGCCAACGGATAAATAATCCCGCCATAAATCTCAGTGTAATAATACCGATTGTTGCACCTGTCAATACCAGCCACCTTTCTTGAGAAACAGCGATCGCAGTTGTCACGCTATCCAAAGAAAATGCTAAATCTGTAAATGCAATCACGGGGATCGCTTGCCATAGTGAGTTGAAGCGGGGGCCGTGATGATGATCGTCCTCAGTTTCTTGAGAGCTAAAGTGTTGGAATACCAGCCACAGCAAGTATGCAGCTCCCAAAAATTCAAATTGCCAGAATTTTTGCACCCAAGTTGCAGTTAGAATCAGGGAGATTCGCAGAATATATGCGACGACCAAACCAAAGTTGAGTGCCTGACGCTCAAGTTTTTTGTCCTCCAGTCCTTGGGCGATCGCAGCGAGGGCGATCGCATTATCAGCGGATAGTACTGCCTCTAAAAATATCAGGATGAGCAGGACTATAGAGGCTTCAACGCTGAAATGAAAGTGCAGGTAATCAAAAATTTGGTCTAGCATTCCGGGTTCTCAAACAGTGAAAATTAAAAATTAACAGAATCAGAGATTTTCATATCGAAATAGTGCAATAAATTGCGACTTTAATCCAGCTTAGCGCGATCGCAACTCTGTTTCTTATTCCTTGCAGATTGCTTCTAGAGTAAAAACGCTTAGCTCGGATGGCGTCAATTCGGCAACTATTCATGATGCCTGATTTACTTAGAGTCGAGATTCATGTGACAATGTGTAATTATGGCTGAAAGTCATACTTAATACTAAGAGAATCTAACATGAGTATTGGTAACACTAAGTTGCATTCCAAGAAATTACTTTTGTGTCTGAGTTTGGCATGTGGAGTGTTGGGTGTAATGATTCCCAATACTGTGTCTTCTCAAACTACTCCTATAATACGCATTTTAAGGGTTACGGCTGCTAGAGGTACGACTTTCAAGCGGGAAGAAAGCTGGTATCTACAAGCACGTAACATAACACAGGCAGATCAAAAGTGCGCCGTTAGATCAGGTGAAAAATTTTTTGTCTCGTCTATTCTAAGTAGTAATAATAGCCAGGAAATGAGTCCTAACGGTAATGGTGAGCGCCTCAGAGATTACTGGGAAGTAACATTTGAGAAGCCACTTCCTTGTGATCAGCAAGGTAATGGTAGACCAACCTGGTTTGTTTTTAAAGCTCATGTACAACAATTACAAGCTGTTACCGTGCGTTAGTGGTGAAGTAATTTAGTATTCTTAATTCTGTAAAGATAAGATCAAAATTGCATTGATGCAAATCAGGTATTAACGCTAGCGATCGCATTTTTGTTTAGTACTACCTACTCTGCAAAAACGCTTCTCTACAAGATTAAGGCGAACTCAAACAGCATAACAATAACGTTACACACCACATTCAATACATTTTCTTGTTTAAGAATTGGGTGTACGACGTAGAAGAAAAACTTCAATATTTAGATTCATAACAGGTGTTGGACTGTTCATCACCAAGTCAGTAAATCAAAGAACAGAATTCTATCTATGCATACCTAGGGAAAATATTTATGAAGAAATTGTTACAAAGTTTAGTAGAATAACTTCATTCACAAATAAGTATTTTTTCTTATTGACATGATAGCGGATCGATTTCCTTGGCTTACGGCGATCGTTTTGCTGCCACTCGTTGCTTCGCTGCTGATTCCTGTGCTGCCTGATAAAGACGGCAAGCGCGTGCGATGGTATGCACTGGGTGTAGGTATTACAGACTTTGCCTTGATGTGCTACACCTTTTGGAAGTATTACGATGCGAGCAGTGCTAGTTTTCAACTCGTGGAGAATTATGCTTGGATACCTCAGTTAGGTCTGAACTGGTCATTATCGGTCGATGGACTTTCAGTACCGCTTGTGCTTTTAGCAGGATTTGTCACCACGCTCTCGATTTTTTCAGCATGGCAAGTTGATCACCGCCCCCGCCTCTTCTATTTCCTAATGCTTGTGCTGTATTCCGCACAGATAGGGGTATTCGTCGCCAAAGACTTGCTGCTATTTTTCATTATGTGGGAAGTAGAGCTAATTCCCGTATACCTACTAGTCTGCATTTGGGGTGGGCAGAGACGTCGCTATGCAGCTACAAAATTCTTGCTGTATACAGCAGCGGCTTCTATATTTATTTTGGTGGCAGCCTTGGCAATGGGGCTATATGGCGGCGGTAATATGACATTTGATATAACCGCACTCGGCATGAAGGAATATCCCCTGGGTCTACAACTGCTACTTTATGCAGGATTGTTGATTGCATTTGGCGTCAAGCTTGCTGTTTTCCCCATGCATACCTGGTTGCCTGATGCTCATGGCGAAGCATCCTCTCCTGTGTCAATGATTCTAGCTGGTGTGTTATTGAAGATGGGAGGATACGGACTGATTCGTCTAAATCTTGAACTGCTACCCGATGCACACATTTACTTTGCGCCGGTTCTAGCCATTCTGGGTGTTGTCAATATTATTTATGGTGCATTAAACTCCTTTGCTCAGACCAACATGAAACGGCGTTTAGCTTATTCGTCGATATCTCACATGGGGTTTGTACTGCTTGGGATTGCGTCCTTCACTGATTTAGGAATCAACGGCGCGATGTTGCAGATGATCTCGCATGGTTTGATCGCCTCAGTGCTGTTCTTCTTGGCAGGTGTTACTTACGATCGCACCCACACAATGATAATGAAAGATATGGGCGGTATTGGTCAAGCCATGCCCAAAGTATTCGCCCTGTTTACAATCGGAGCGATGGCATCCTTAGCCCTTCCTGGTATGAGCGGCTTTGCTGGCGAACTTTCGGTATTCGTTGGTTTGACAACCAGTGACGTTTACAGTTCAGCTTTCTGCACTGTGACGGTTTTTCTCGCCGCAGTTGGAGTCATCATTACACCTATCTATCTCCTTTCCATGCTGCGACAGGTATTTTATGGTAAGGGTGCAGCGCTCGTATGCGACATTAATAATGTAGGCTTAGAAAATCAAGAGGGTGAGGGAACAGTTTGTTTTGGTACAGACTGCCTTGTGCCAGAGGAGGCAGTCTACAACGATGCTAGACCGCGTGAAGTATTTATCGCTGCCTGTTTTCTGCTGATGATTATTGGTATTGGTTTCTATCCCAAGATGGCTATGCAGATGTACGACGTCAAGACTGTTGCAGTCAATGCTCGTGTTCGCCAGTCTTATGCCATAGTCTCACAAACAAAACCCCAGATCTATGCCAATAGATCTTTAGTTCCACAAATCTCAGAGGCGGAGGGAACGTCCGTTTTGGGAACTTTTTAGACAGTTAAGGGAAAAAAGCGATCGCTCCTAATGGTGAGGTGATCGCTTTTACACATCAAAAGATTGTATTAACATAGGAATTAAAGTAATATTTATAACATTTATTATGGCTATGCGAGACGCAGACAAGGATCGTCGCAAAAATCGCCCTGTCAATAATCCTCACCCACCTGCGAAAGAACCACTTTCTTATCATGAGCTTAAACAGTTATGGACAAATGCTCGTGCCAAAGCGCTTCAATGGGAACAATGTGCAAAAGAAAATCAGGATGCAGCATCTCAACTGACTCAAGTTCAGCAAGATATCCAAACTTACCAAGTTGAGGTTAATGAGTTAAGAGAACGTGCGGCACACAATTACCAGATATATCTTAATGAACAAAAAAATTATCAGCAGGCTTTATGCCTCTACAACGGAGAAAAAACGAGAGCAACTGAATTAGTTGCCCAACGTGATGAATGGCAACAACGTGCAAAAGAAAATCAAGATGCAGTATCTCAACTGACTCAAATTCAGCAAGATATCCAAACTTACAAAGTTAAGGTTAACGAGTTAGAAAAACGTGCAGCACACAATTATTTAATCTATGTTGATGAAAAAGAAAATTATCAGCAGGCTCTAAATCGTTACAATGAAGCAAAAGCGAAAGCAACTGAATTAATTGCTCAACGTGATGAATGGCAACAACGTGCAAAAGAAAATCATGAAGCTGCATCCCAACTAACTCAAATTCAGCAAAATGTGCAAATTTATCAAGTTGAGGTCAATGAGTTAAGAGAACGTGCAGTACACAATTACCAAATATATCTTGATGAGCAAAAAAATTATCAGCAGGCTCTACATCGTTACAATAAAGAAAAAGCCAGAGCGGCTGAATTACTTGCCCAATATGAAGAAATAAAGTCTGAGCGAGATAACTATTTAACTCTATATAATGAGGCACAAACACAACTTAGATTTGAGCGACGTTCCAAGGCTGGTATTAAAGGATGGGAAACTCGTCGTAAAGCTGAGAACGAAAGGCTAAAACGGGAAATTGCTGAGATGGTTGTTATACTGCGCGAATCCCTTGCAAGTAAAGATGAAGCAATAAATAACCTCTACGTTGTAGCAGAGCGTATGGATCGAATTCAATTCCTGGTGGATTCAGTGGAAGAAGAAACAACAGGTAATCCTGTAGGTCTGGTACAAAAGTTTAAGCGCATCTGGCTTGCTATTAAAGAGATACTTTCAGAGTAAATAAGCATCTTTATGAGCAAAAAATCAGCATCAACCATAGGAACTCAAAGTCAAGGTAAGTTAGGGGAGCAAATTCGTAATATTGCCTATAGACTTAAACAGGAAACTGAGGTACAGATCAAAGCCACCTCCCGTATTTTGGGTGCTGCGGCTCAATTTTCCAAAAATCATGACCGACTTATTAATGAGGTGGTTGATATGGTTGAGGAAGACCTTAATAAACAAACCCAGATGTATCAAAAGGATATTTATACGGTTGATATTCTAAAGCAACAGTTTAAAACATTACGTGAAGCAAAGGATTACTTTAAGCGGAAAGCAGCTAGTTGGGAATCCCTTGCTAACAAACTAAATGATTTATCTTCCCAAAATCTTATACCTGAAACTAAACCTCAGTCATATCAAGTTTTGGAAAGTAACGGTATGGTAAAACTTGAGGATGATAGTAAAAACTCTAAAGGTTTGACAGTTCATTTAGAAGCAGATGTCGTAGAAATGTTTCCCAATGCTCAAGCAGTAAATGAAGCTTTACGTTTTCTAATTAGAGTTACGAAGAAAAGTCGCTAAAACAGTGAATTTAACAGTCAAACATTTATAATGAATTTTATCACATGATATCCTATATTTCAGCCCTCCAGGGATGATTTCTGAGCTTGTCGAAGGACTGAGTTTTAAGCTTACCGAGCGTTTCTATAAATTAAAAGATGGTGTGATCAAAGTATCCTCAAAACCGAGCAAAAACTCATCCAAATCAACCCTTTACATGAGATGCTGGTTGATTAATTAGTGAGTATTTGCAGATGTCTGTTGTTTCTAGTGTCACTGTTACCGTTCCTGCCACAACTGCTAATTTGGGGCCTGGTTTTGACTGCATCGGTGCAGCTTTAACGCTGTACAACGAGTTTAAGTTCACTCGCCTACAAGAGGGTGCGTTAACTATTCATGTCACAGGTGCGGAAGCAGAACGGGTACAAACTGATGAGAGCAATCTTCTCTATCAAGCATTTTTGAAGTTATATCAATATATAGAGCAAACGCCGCCATCAGTGAAAATGGAGATTCGGCTGGGTGTTCCGCTGGCGCGGGGTTTAGGTAGTTCGGCGACAGCAATTGTTGGGGGATTGGTTGGTGCTAATCAACTTGCGGGTGCGCCTCTGAGTCAATTGCAGGTGATGGAATTAGCGATCGCAATGGAAGGACATCCTGATAATGTAGTTCCAGCTTTGTTGGGGGGATGTCGTCTGGCTGCAACCAGCAGCACAGGTTGGGAAATCTGCGAGATTCCCTGGCATGGGGATATTGTGCCTGTGCTGGCTATTCCTGATTTTGAACTTTCTACTTCAACAGCGCGGCGCGTTCTACCAACTGAGGTGAGTCGTGCAGATGCGATTTTCAATACGGCGCATCTAGGGTTGTTATTGCGCGGCTTAGAAACTGGTAAGGCAGAATGGTTAAGGACGGCTTTGCAAGATAAGTTACATCAACCTTATCGCAAAGCCTTGATTCCTGGTTACGATGTTGTCAACATAGCAGCTGTGGCTGCTGGTGCTTATGGCATGGTAATTAGCGGTGCGGGGCCGACACTATTAGCTTTGGCAGATACAACACAGTCACAGGCTGTAGAAATGGCGATGTTAACCACTTGGCAAGAAGCAGGAATTACAGCTGTTGTGCGATCGCTTTCTCTAGATACCCAAGGTGCAAGCAGCTTTCACGAAGGATAAACAAGAATTATGCAGCAAATTCAGGCAGAAATAGCAGCACTTAACTTTCAAATTCAAGTTCTCCAGCAAGAACGTGCAGCACTCAATATTAATAATGCAATATCTGGCGAGAATGATTCACCCCTAGCCACAGTTGAGGCGTACCGTCGCCATGCTAGAGAAAATCCTCAATTATCTGCTGAACTTAAAGGCATAGATGATGCGATCGCCGCGTTGGAAGTGCAGCTACATCATAAACAAGCTGAATTAGCATGTTGCCAAATTGAATCAAAACAACTTACTCAACAGCAGCAATTAGATGAGGCCAAAAGAGTAGCTCAGGTTCATGCTCAACGCGTTAATCAACTTGCGGGAGAACTATCCACAGAAATCCGTCTTCTGAAAGCTTGCGCCGATTATCTAAGTCCAATGTATTGGCAGGTATATTACAAGCCTTTCATTACCGGGTTCAAAACCATATCAGTTCCTTATGTTCGCTCAGATGGGGAAGTATGGACAATTGTCAATCGTATCGTTTAAAAGTGTAGTTTCAAGTCTTATTTAGCAGTTGTCTGCATCTGAAAAAGCAGTCATATCTTGAGGCGGTGGCATTAGTCACCGTTTTTTGTTGACTTAGCAAAAGTTTACATTTAGAATAGATTGCCAAGAGATAGCAATGAGTATTTATTACTATCTACATCCAATTTTAATCTTCTAAGGAGAAATATCGTTTACAAAACTAAAAACTCCTTAATATAATGCAATCAAAAGCGAAATTCTAAACCGATTGTCAGCAGTGATGAATGATATTGAACTTCCCTGGCTAACAGCCATAATATTCTTGCCCTTGGTGGCTGCCTTAGCCATCCCCCTAATCCCAGATAAAGAGGGCAGAACTGTGCGGTGGTACGGTTTGGGAGTAGCGATCGCCGACTTTGCGTTAATGATTTATACCTTTTGGTATAAATACGACTTCCACAGTTCAACATTCCAACTTGTAGAAAACTATCCTTGGGTTCCGCAGTTGGGTTTGCATTGGGCGGTAGGGGTTGATGGTTTGTCGATGCCCCTAATACTCCTAACAGGCTTAATTAACACACTCGCAATCTTCGCGGCTTGGAAAGTTACCACCAAGCCGCGATTATTTTATGGCTTGATGCTGGTGATGTACAGCGCCCAGCTTGGCGTATTTGTTGCCCAGGATATGCTGTTGTTCTTCCTAATGTGGGAAATCGAGTTAGTGCCGGTTTACCTGCTGATTTCCATCTGGGGAGGACAAAACCGCCGCTATGCAGCAACCAAGTTCATTCTTTACACCGCCGCTGCATCAATATTTATCTTGGTAGCAGGTTTTGCAATGGCATTCTCTGGAGATACTGTCACCTTCGACATGGCAACTCTGGGAATGAAGCAATATCCCAAAGCCTTTGAATTGTTAGTTTATGCAGGTTTCTTGATTGCCTTCGGCGTGAAACTGCCGATTTTTCCCTTACACACTTGGCTACCTGATGCTCATGGTGAAGCATCAGCACCAGGTTCAATGATTTTGGCTGGTGTATTGTTAAAAATGGGCGGTTATGGTCTCATCCGCATCAATGTTGAGATGCTGCCTAATGCCCATGTTTACTTTGCTCCAGTGTTAGCAATTTTGGGTGTAGTGAATATAGTCTATGGCGCTTGCTGTGCCTTTGCTCAAACCAATCTCAAACGCCGCTTGGCATACTCTTCAATTGCCCACATGGGGTTTGTGCTAATTGGGATTGCTTCTTATACAGAACTTGGCATCAGCGGTGCAGTGCTACAGATGGTTTCCCACGGCTTGATTGCTGCTAGCTTGTTCTTCCTATCCGGGGTGACTTACGAACGCACCCACACCTTAATGATGGATAAAATGGGCGGCATGGCTAAAGTAATGCCCAAAACCTTTGCTCTGTTTACCATTGGTTCAATGGCTTCTCTGGCTTTACCAGGAATGAGCGGCTTTGTTGGTGAATTGATGGTATTTCTCGGTATCGCCACCAGTGATGTTTACAGTTCCAGTTTCAAAGTTGTAGTCGTACTGCTGTCAGCGGTTGGCGTGATTCTGACACCGATTTATTTACTATCGATGCTCCGCCAAGTTTTCTACGGCAACCAAAGTGAAGAGTTACATCTAGATGCTGTGATATCTGATGTTAAACCTCGTGAACTTTTTATTACCGCTTGTCTGCTGCTTCCAATTATCGGTATCGGGTTTTATCCCAAGTTGGCAATGCAGACTTATGATGTGAAGGCAGTAGAATTAGCTACTCATGCTCGCCAAGTTCTACCAGTTGTTGCTCACCAGCAACCATCAAGTTTGTACTCGCGTATTTTTACAGCACCAACCTTAGCTAATGCTCAGGTTGAGAGTTTAGTTAATATTTCAGAGTAAATATACTTCCCGTAAAGGGTGCTGGAATTAAATTCTAATATGAGGGGAATAAAGGGGTGGTTAAGAAATCACCCCTAAAATTTTTATAAAGAGATATTTTGAAGATAGGTGAAGTATTCAAAGAGCAACTATGAGCACAAATTTACCTGTAGCTACAGAAATTGTACCAATAGTCTTGCAAATGCAACCTGCGTAGACGCAAAGCGGCTTGTCGAAGACATCGCACTAACTGACGACCAATTTTACGAATTTTGTCAGTTAAACCGTGATTTTCGCATCGAACGCAATGCTGCCAAAGAATTAGTGATTATGCCCCCTACTGGTTCCGAAACTGATGAGCGCAACTTTAACTTAATTAGACAGTTGTGGGTGTGGACAAAACAAGATGGTACAGGTGTGGGACTTGGTTCTAGTGGTGGGTTTACTTTACCTAATGGTGCGGTGCGTTCTCCCGATCCCGCGTGGATAAAACTTACACGCTGGGAAGCAATACCACTAGAACTACGAAAAAAATTTGCACTGATTTGCCCTGAATTTGTGATTGAATTGCGTTCTGAGAGTGATAACTTGCGAATTTTGCAAGACAAGATGCAAGAGTATATTGATAATAGAACGCAACTTGGTTGGTTAATTGATAGAAAACAGCGTCAAGTTTTTATTTATCGTCCTCATACTGCGGTTGAGGTATTGAATAACCTTAAGACACTAAGCGATGAATCGTTGCTACCTGGTTTTTTTTAGATTTAAGTCAGG
>NZ_JACXXN010000033.1 GCF_014904695.1 Nostoc sp. MG11
TCTACTATTTTTGAACGCAAATCGATGGAGTACGCTTTCATTGTCATTCTCGATGCACTAATATTTACTGTACCTCATTTACCTCGAAACTGCTGTAACATTGTTGCTGCAAAAGCGGTTTTTACTTCATCCACCTCACTTGACTCATCCAACTTCATTTGCAAAAATTGCCGAATCAGTGGATATAGACGATATATTCCTTTAGCCTGAGATTTTAATAAATGCAGTTTACACAATTCAGCTATAGCTTTCTCGCAGAGTTCTTGTTCATCATCATCTTCTATCCGCTCAACAAATAACGGAATATCAGCCAAAGCAAACAAACTCAGCCAACAGCCTAATTCTTGTGCATTTTCATCCAACTGTTCCCAACTCAATGCAAAAGCTTCAGCCACGCCATATTCATAACGCATCAATGGGTTAGCCTTGGCGACTGCTTCGTGTTCCAGTCGCTTTTTCTCCAGCCGCTTCAGCAGTGTCTCCAAAGACAAATCTGGCATTTTATCCAGATATCGCCCCACTAACTCTAATGCCAAAGGCAAATATCCCAAGAATTTACAAATTCTTCTCGCAACCCAAGCCTCCTGTTGCAGTCGTTCTCTGTCAACCAGCGATTTTAATAATTTCATCGCCGCCAATGGTTTGAGAACACCCAAAGGTAATTGTGACAAAGTTCTATCAAATCCCTGGCGCGTTGTCAGCAAGATTTTAAACCGGAGTGATTCTGGGGGTAGATAACGCTGAACCTGTTTTTTGTAGTCAGTGACATCATCAAACACCAGCAGTACTTCACCTTGTTGCCAATTTTGCCAGCAGTACTTCAGCCTATCTGCTAATTCCCAGTTGTCCGGTGCAATGAGTTTAAATTTCAATTCAGCAAATCTGAGAATCTGAATTCCCACATCTATTCCCTGTGCTGATAACCAGCAAACCCCACCTTGATAATTCTGCAAATGCTGTTTGGCGTATTGGGTAGCGAGTTCAGTTTTGCCTACTCCACCCATACCCGCCACAGCTACAATGGCAACTTCCTGAAATGTTTGTAATTGCTGGTGCAGGTTTTGTAGTTCCGCCTCACGTCCCACAAATTTTTCAAATGGGACAGCAGGGGGAATATTTTGATGAATTTCTTTAATTGTGGGGTGGGCATCTTGCCCGCCATTATATTTCCTTGTCAGGCAAGCCCGTAACTTTTCTAGCTTACCCCGCCTTTCAGAATTGGCTAACTCAGGATAACTCTGGGCGAATTTGTCATAAACCTCAGTCATCCGTTTTTTGAAAGCAGCAGCGCCGATGTTCAACTCGCTGGCAACTTTTGCCTCACTCTTACCTGAGTTTTCAGTCTTCAAACGCTCTACAAAAGCTGCCGTTTGCTCTGGAGATAAGCTATGAGTAGCAGCTTCTTGTGCTAGAAAATCAGCCCATTGCATAGACGGCTTGTGAGATTTCTTCTCGATTCTACTTAATTTCTACTTTATCTCTACTTTGTCTACATCTTTAGGGAATCTCCTCTCTTCAACGCAGAAATATCATTTGCATAGAAACATTTAAAAGAGGTTCAAGCCGTGAAAACTGCCTTAACAACTCCAGTCAACTCCAATCAAACTACTCAAACTTCCCAATTGATCCCCGTCTCGTCAACATCGCTAGAGAAACCATCTACCTGGATGCGAGACGGGTACAGTCCTACTGAAATCATCCTTGCAATGGCAATTTTGACTTCATTATCGATTGGGGGAATTGCTACTGTGATAGTTGCGATTACGGGTTTAGTCAAAACTCTAGTACCCGTGATGGTGCGCCCGACAAGCGAAAAAACTAAGTAGCTCTTGCCTTTCTTTAATCTGCGTTCACAAATTCCAAATAATCATTGCTAAGCTCCTTCACCGCCAAGTCATAGAATTGCTTCCCATGTTCCGGTGTAGCCAAGCTAGGATTTGATCCCATGCGTCCATCTGGGTAATGCGCTCGAAAGTTAGCAGCACCATAAATTCTGTGTCCAGTTCCAACTTCTGGTGAGAGGGGTGCTTGCTTAATCGCCTCTGGATAAACGTATTGGGTGAGCGCTACTTCACTTGGGGTGGCATGAGAGCCTTCTTGGTTGCCATATAATTCTTTAGCAAGCTTATAAACAGAACCGCACATAAACCAGTTAGCCACTTGACATTGCACCCGTTGGGCATTCGCAATCTGCAAATCTTCTAAGTGGGCGTAAGTTTCCGAGAAAGCAGCTTTGAGAGTAGCAATATTGCCGCCGTGTCCGTTGATAAAGTAGAACTTGGTAAAACCAGCTTTAGCTAAACAAGTTACATACTCTTGAACTACCCGAATCAAAGTACTGGGACGCAGACTGATTGTCCCAGGAAAGGCGGTGTGGTGCAGTGCCATCCCCACATTGATTGTAGGGCCAACGATCGCCTGGGTTGCATCACCGACACCACGGGCGATCGCTTCTGCACAAATCGCATCAGTGCCAATTAATCCCGTTGGCCCATGTTGCTCAGTGGAACCAATAGGTAAAATAATACCCTGAGACTGCTGTAGATAAGCTTCGACTTCCTGCCAAGTACTTAAATGAAGTAACATTTTTTATAATTTTCCTCATTAAAATTGCGGTAGGAAACAACCTTTGCTTGATAGATCACATCTTCTATGATTAATTCCCCACTAGTACAATTATGAACTCTCTATCTTTCACATGGAGTTAATCACTATGAAATATCGTTATTTCTGCCAAATTTTGATTGGGTTAAGGTAGATTCTTGCTCTACAATAGTCTTTTCATCACACCATTTTTGGCGTGACATTATGTATTAAATCAAACTTCTCAAATGAGCAAGCGCTATTTTTAGCATTCATTCTACCAAAAAAAATAATGGTAATGAAAGTATCGACAGATATATTTTAAAAAGTTTCCGGCGATTATTTTTTCAGTTTATTAAAAATGATTTATCTATCACTTTTGTTAACAATCAGATAAAATCTATTAACCTTAATTTCAATAGCAATTTTAATGAATATCCAGGCAGCAAGAATTACGACAAAGATGAAGCCACAAAATCCTACAATTATACTTTGGGCTGTTAGCCATCAATTTAGCAATAATTAGTAATAAATTTCTGCCAAATATTATTTAGGGGATGAAGTTGCAACGAGTTTTGTAATATACGGATACAAGTAGTTTACTAATGCCACTTTATCCTACGACTCTCGTTGCGAACCTCCCTACAATCAAAATCTGAACTGAGTTATGAGATGTTTGGGTTTTAGAAAACAAAGCAGATAAAAATGCTTCGGAACCAGCACATCTCTACTTTTGATTAATCAAAGTAATAATGTTTTTTCACGTCACTTGTTATTTCCCATACACAGGACATACCAGCAGGAAAAGTTACTAAATCGCTTTTACCCATCTGCACTGGCTGTCCACCATCAGGAGTAACAGTTACATCACCTTCTAAAAAGTAACAAGTTTCTTGAGAATCATACGTCCAAGGAAACTTTGATATTTCCTTTTTCCAAATTGCCCATTTGGACACACCTAATTGATTAAGACGCTCTTGACTGGGTTGATGCTCAATTTTAATTTCCATGCCATGTTTACTTTGGTTATTTTCAGCAGTAGGACTGAATATCTTCTCCACACTGATCTACTAAATAACACAAAGCGCGAAAACGCAAGCCTACAAGTTGATCATAAAGGGGATTGAGCTTGCACATGGGGGGAATATGTCCAATTTTGCGACCAAACAGCATCACATCACGCTCAAAGGGACACTGAGCAGGAATCAGTTTAGCAATAAACTTAGCTAATTTAGGATTCGGAATTTCGAGTTTGTCAAGCCATATACGTAATGGTTGCAGTAAATCTAATTTAGGCTGAGCAAACTTGTTTTTAGCCCCTACTTTCTGGTTTTCTCCTACAGCATTAATAAAAGCAGGGAAAACAATACGCCGATTATTTGTTTTGATCATTGTTGTAAGCAAGGTTTTCCTTGTGTTGATAAACTATTCGCCAATTTGAGATGTTACTGGGCAACATATTTCTGTCATTTGTTTTGTGCTTATATATATGAAACAAGCACAAAACAAATAATTAACATGGAGTTTTGGAACAGGTAAATGGTTTAACTAATTGATATTTAAACCCACCAAATTATGAATAACTGTCCCACTAAATACAAAATAACAAAGAAATTATAAAAATGGTATTTCTTTAACTTATTAATTGCTGACACCCAAAAGAGCAATGTCATATCTTGAATATAAATGTTTGGTTTTGAAACTACACAGTACCTTGAGATGTACTTTTGCAGACAAAATTGCGGTTTTGCTCTGACTCCAGCTAGAGATTCTAGGATTAGCCCTTCATGAAAACAGATTCTAGGGTATTGAGTATCAAATGAAATGTCATGGATGTTACATAAACTGACCTGGATATTATTTAATAAGTTGCAAAACCCGGTTTGATAAGTACAAGCTAATACATTTGTGCAATGAACTGTAATTTAGGTAAAAATGGTTACAGAAATCTGGAAAGAATACTGTGTTTGAACCCAAATAAGACCGAAAATTTAGAGCTTGGTCTACCAATATTTGTTGACAAAGCTACTATTGTATATGTTCCTATAAAAAAACTATCTTTGGTGATGCCAGCTGCGGGCTATGCCTACGCAGCTGTAAACGACGTAATTGCTATGGTCGGTGGTAAAAAAGAAATATGGCGATCGCATTATTAATCAGTTAATCAGCAGTAACAGAAACGACAATTTTAAGCCTATACCTTAGCGAAACCTCGCTACTAAACTATTCTAGAGCAAGTTTAGCGCTCCCTAACTTCTGGGTATTTCCAAGCTTTTTAGAAGATAACTAGATAATTCACAAAATCCTTCTCCTTCGGCAGATGTAGTTACATAAGCAGGCTGATATTGCAATTTATTGACATATTCCAGCACATTTGCCACGCCCACAGAAACCGGAAAATAACTCTGATTAAACAAGCTTTCATCATTGGGGCTATCGCCAACGGTGACAATTTGTTCTGGCGAATACTCCAGCAAGTATTCACGCAATACCTGCAACAAGCCCAGAGCCTTATCTTGCCCTTGGGGTTTAATATGGCACTGCACATTGCTGTAGGTGAATCCCCAACCCATCTGCTGACAAAGATTATCCAGGGTTTGTAGTTCACTAAAACTCAAAGCAGCTACATCAAAAGTCCAGTCAGTAATGCGAAAGCAATTGTCAGCAGATTCCTGAATTTGGGGAAATTTGGTTTGTAATTGCTTAAAAGCTGTAGCCAAATGCTGGCGATGTTCAGCTAAATCGGGAATAGGTGTTAAGGTTAGTGGTTTCTGGTTCTTGGATGGAAAGAATAAACCGCCATTTTCTGCCATAGCCCCTGCAATCGGCATCAAGCTACTCAATCCACTTACCCAACCGGCTGAACGTCCCGTGACAATTAGCACTTGGATGCCAGATGCAGCTAAATCCTCCAGCGCTTGCAAGAGTGTAGCAGTAAATTTTCCTCGTTTAGTTAGAGTGCCATCCATATCTGTGGCAACAAGACGAATATTGCTCAAGCAAGTAGATGAAATCTCAGACAAGGGTCTTAGGTTTGTTGAACCCCCAGCAGGGACGCTCAAGTGTCTGGACATATGCAGTTTGAGAAAAGCTGTAAAAAATATTAATGGTACAGCAAGATGGTATTCAAGATTTGGGCATCCTAAAAATCAGGAGTCAAGTTTTTCAGTTTGTCAACTATGCTCACTTCGATGTTTCTTGCCCAATCCCCAGGGTCAAAGACTAAAAAGGCATTTCAGGAAGTGCCAACAAGCGATCCTCAAACACCACCTTTTTTAGTGATAACCTCTGGAGGGTTGGCTTTAGCGGTGATTGCTTTGATTGTGTATAGCAAACTCCAGATGAATCAGCTGGAGAAAAAAATCAGGTTTGAAAAATTCCGCGTGCGAGAACTAGATAAAAAGTTTAAGCTGGCGCTAGAAACAATTCGCAAAATGGAAACTAATCCCGATTTGGTCAACTCACGGGACTTTAACCTAGATTATCTGCGAATGCGGATGTCAGAGGAGGTGTTTCATTTTGCAATCCTTAATCAAGTTAAGATCAAGGTCAAAGATAAAATTTCTCAAGCTCTGCGTCCAAATCAAGCTCAACAAGGAACATTAGGAATTGCTAATAGTACTGGACGACAGGTCGATGAAACTTTTGATGTAGAGTATGAAACTGGTAGCCCAACGAACCCTGCTAAGCGAGTACTGTTTCGCATCCAAATCCGGTTAATGAAGTTACCGACGCAAGCGACTTCTGCAACTATTAGCCAAATTATTGACTGCATTGAAACTTACCTGAGTCCAATAGAAGATGAAGATACTTGGCAACCGACAATTCAAGGTCGGATTGCTTCCATGCATTGGGATCAAAAGGCTAAACCTACACCTCTTTTAGTGCTAGAACAATCGAATGAAGGCGTGAATGTGACTTTTCGCACTAGTCGCCAACCAAATGCTCCAACTCAACCTCAGCAACCTGGAATCAAAAAATCAGGCTCGGCTAGACAATAGACCTGCTTTAAAACTTTGTTTTCAGTATTCCTTGTGATTCGCTAGATTAAATATTCTTATTGACTAAAAACACTGTAACGATGATACGGAATTATTTTGAGCGCTTTGGCAAGTTTTAAGTAAATAATTTGACATACGTAATCCACAAATAAGTGTGTATAATTCTGTAATTAGGTATTAAAATTTACAGACTTTTAATTGTTATTTCATGTTGAAGCTAGTACCAGTTACCTTAATAGCAACAGTTCTCAGCCTTGCATTAATAGACAACCCCAGCGCTACATTGGCTGGAACCTGCGCTTCTAAGTGCGGTTCACGCCCAGTTCAGTTTATACCTGGTCAACGTGTCCGCTTGGAAGTGGTAAATACCACATCTGGCTTAGTAAAACTAGAGAAACTGCAAGGAACCGCTGCAATTCCCTTGCAACCTCGGCAGAAATTACAATTGGAGCAAGAAGACGGTACACAACCAAATGTCTCTCTTGTATTCTGGGATGAAACAGGGTTGCCACTCCAAGCAGTTGTTTCTAAACTAAACTTTGGTACATTACGTCTAGAAATCCGTCCTGGTAATAGTTACCCAGGCGATCGCTCTCTCTACATACTCAACGATGGTCGCGTAAACGTATTTTAAAACCCACATTATGATTTTGGAAGCAGTAATGCTCAGCGTAAAAAATACTACAGAGCAAGATTTTGAAAGCGCTTTCCAACAAGCCTCAGATCTGATTTCGTCGATGCATGGTTATATATCCCATGAACTCCATAAATGTCTTGAAGTTAGAGGCAAATATTTATTGTTGGTGAGATGGGAAACTTTAGAGGCGCACACAGTCGGATTTAGAGGATCTCCTGAATATCAGGAATGGAAACAACTTCTGCATCATTTTTACGATCCATTTCCGATAGTTGAACATTTTGAACTCATCTTATAAAGTAAACAGCTGGTAGAGTTTTTTGACTTTTGGGTATAAGTAACCAGAAGGGTGAAGCCATACTTCACCCTTTTGACTGTAAGCTAATACCTGATAGCTGACAGCTAATAGCTAAATGCCTGATAGACCTTCATCCGAACCCCCAAAACGCCACAGACGCTTGCCTGATCAGCGCTGGCAGATTTCCCCACAGCAAACGGAATTAGCCCAAAAGCTGGCGGTTGCGACAAATATCTCACCCACAATCAGTCAGCTGTTGATTAATCGCGGTATTGAAACACCAAAACAAGTAGAAACATTTTTAGATCCAGAGTCTTTAATCTTGCCTTCACCACTAGAAGAATTCCCAGATTTGGCGATTAGTTTGGAGTTATTGCAAGAGGCGATCGCTTGTCAAAAAAAAATCGCCATTTGCGGTGATTACGATGCTGATGGCATGACTAGCACTGCTTTATTATTGCGTAGTCTCCGCGCTTTAGGCGCACAAGTAGATTACGCTATCCCCAGTCGGATGCATGAAGGCTATGGCATTAATAAACGCATTGTTGAAGAATTTCACAGCGAAGGTGTATGGCTGATTCTCACTGTAGATAATGGCATTTCAGCATTTGAACCTATTGCCAGAGCTAGAGAACTGGGTCTTGCGGTTATTATCACCGATCACCACGATATTCCCCAACAATTACCACCAGCTAATGCTATCCTCAACCCCAAATTGATAGCAGAATCTTCACCATATCGCGGTGTTGCTGGCGTTGGTGTTGCTTATATCCTAGCTGTGTCTTTAGCACAACATCTCGGTCAGATGCAAGGTTTGATTCAGCCAATGTTAGCACTGTTTACATTGGGAACGATCGCAGATTTAGCTCCCTTAACTGGTGTGAATCGCCGCTGGGTGAAACGCGGTTTACAGCATTTACCGAAATCTCAATTACCTGGAATACAGGCTTTAATTCAGGTAGCTGGGGTGCAGGCGCGGGGAGAGGGGGAGAGGGGGAGAGGGGGAGAAATAACTAATGGTTCCTATCTGCCAAAATCCCAAATCCCAAATCCCAAATCGTTGAAGCCAGAGGATATTGGGTTTCGCCTAGGGCCGCGAATTAATGCTATTGGTAGGATTGGTAATCCCCAGACAGTGATTGAACTGTTGATTACAGATGATATGGGGGTAGCGCTGGAACTCGCAATGCAATGCGAACAAACAAACACCAGTCGTCAGCAAATGTGTGAGCAAATTGAACAAGAAGCGATCGCTTATGTAGAGACAGAATTTTTTACCTCTCTACAACAAGATCGTGTGTTATTTATTGTTCAACCCAACTGGCATCATGGTGTTATTGGAATTGTCGCCTCCCGCTTGCTAGAACGCTACGGCGTCCCGGTGTTCATCGGTACTTATGAGGACGAGGAACACATACGCGGTTCAGCAAGAGGAATTCCAGAGTTTCATGTGTTTGAAGCTTTGGAACATTGTCATGATTTACTTGGCAAATTTGGCGGACACAAAGCAGCCGGCGGATTTTCTCTAAAGGCGCAGAATTTACAGGCGTTGCGATCGCGTTTGAGTGAGTTTGCTAACCAGTGTCTTGAACCCCAGCACCTTAAACCTCTACTCAAAATTGATGCTCAACTCAATCTTAATGAAATAAATCAGCAGTTTTATCAACAGCTTAATGCCCTACACCCTTGCGGTATGGACAACCCTGATCCGATATTTTGGACACCTAATGTTCAAGTAGTTGAGCAACAAACCATTGGCAAGGGTCACATTAAACTAACACTCATCCAAAATATTGATAATCAACAGTATAAAATCAAGGCGATCGCCTGGCGTTGGCGCGACTATTTCCCTCTACCACTACGAGTGGATGTTGCATACAAACTACGAGAAAACCACTTTAACGGCAACACCACCATCGAGCTAGAGTTAATAGGTGTAAGACTCACACAGTCTCACCAAGTTTTTACCTCGCCACGTACCCCATCAAGTACCACCTTTGAATATCACCAGCGTCAGTATACTTGTGGTTTTTATAAAAATGGTTTGGGAACAGAATTAAGAATTAAAAATCCTGAAGGCAAAGTCTTAGTTATGCAGCCAGGATATATTATTGGTTTACTAGGTACTAATCGTGAGAATGCCAAAGAAGTTGATTTATCTCAACCACAGTATGACAGTATTATCCAAGCTGCCCTTAAAGCATTATCAGTCCTGAGTGCTGAGTTATGAGTTATGAGTTATGAGTTTTAACTTCAACAATTTTCTTCAGTTCAGCAACGCCAGTTGCCACAATCGAGGGAACCCCGAAATTCTTAATCGGAGGAAGCCGTCGCTCAGACTTCTCTCCTGCAACACACTGGCTCCTTTACACTTCTTTCTACTAAGCACTCACTACTCAGCACTCAGCACTCTTATAGATTTCCGTTGCGAAATGCCAGCACAAAGATTACCACTGGCCCAGCAATTATAATTAGAGCCACAGATAGTAATTGGAAAATAACTTCCCAATTGATACTGGTGAAGGTGTTAAATAAAGCGTCCATTTTTTCTCTTTTCCTCTCAATAGCCTTAAAAAATTCAATAGCTCAGTTGCAAAACCCGCCTTCGATCATATCCGGCGAGCGCCAGTCGCATTTAATTTACTTCACAAAAGTATAAGAAAAAACATAAAAACGTAAAATAGAGGGACTAACAACTCTTAACAAGGGGAAAAGGATGGTTTTTCCTTTGCCCCCTTACCCCCTTACCCCTTTCCCTTTACCCAATTCTCAATACCCAATCCCCAATCCCAAACAAATGGCAACTTGGCAATGTGTAAAACAATGTGGAGCCTGCTGTAATCTTGACCCAGCAGAGCGTCCAGACTTAGATCAGTATCTTTCACCAGCAGAACTGGAACTATACCTCAGCATGGTAGGTGAAGGAGGATGGTGCGTTAATTTAGACCGTACCACACGAGAATGTCGCATCTATACTAATCGTCCTCGTTTCTGCCGCGTAGATCCAAAAATATTTCAAGATATGTATGGGATTGAGCCAGAAGAACTCAACGATTTTGCCATTGACTGCTGTCGCCAGCAAATAGAGGGAGTATATGGCGATCGCAGTTTAGAAATGCTCCGCTTTGACCAATCTGTTGGGCTGTGATTTCGTTTCTCACTCTCTTCCTACTTTGTGGGGTTGCAATTTATTACAAGAATCTGAGAATATGATAAGAATATGAAAGTAACCTAGGAAGAAAATTACTGCCTGTGAAACTTGATTCTGCACCTTTGGGCTTTTCTGGCATATCTCAAACTGAGATCGAGCTAGAACTGGAAGACAGCATCGATTCTAAATTAACTACTGCGACGCTAATTGAGCCAGTTCAGCCTGTAGTTGCCGATAGTCCTCAAAAGCAGCAATCAGCAGTGGTAATTTTTGGTACAACCTTCATCACCATTTTTCTAGCAGAAATCGGAGATAAGACTCAGCTATCCACTCTGTTAATGAGTGCAGAATCTCATTCACCGTGGATAGTATTTATGGGATCTGCGGCTGCACTGATAACCACTAGTCTATTAAGTGTACTTTTAGGTAGTTGGATAGCTAGCCGACTCAGCCCGAAAATTGTAGAAAAATCGGCAGGAGTGATGTTGCTGGTGATTTCTCTAATGCTATTTTGGGACGTGTTTCACGGATAGTCATTTGTCAAGAGTCAAGAGTCAAAAGGTATTTTCTTGCCCTGCCCCTCTGCTCTGTTTATCCCCTACTTTCTCTCCATTCCCCACTCCCCCTTAATCAATATGGACTGGCATCTTTTAGGATTGAGCTTTATTACAGTTTTTTTATCAGAGTTAGGTGACAAAAGTCAGTTAGCGGCGATCGCGCTTTCCGGGCGTTGTCAATCTCCGCGCGCTGTATTCTTCGGTGCAGCAGGCGCATTACTATTAACAAGCCTTTTGGGAGCATTAGCAGGGGGAGCAGTAGCAGAATTATTACCCACACGCTTATTGAAAGCGATCGCTGCTGTCGGGTTCGCTATCCTCGCTGCACGCTTGCTGTTTTTTAACAATGAAGCTTCCTCGGATTCTGAGCAAACGCCCTAACTAAATCCTTTAGATTGTGCATTTAGATAAGCCATACAGCAAAAAGACGCCAAGTATTTCTTAGCGTCTTTGTGATTTCTATGTAAGATTTAACCTTTAAAATTGCTGTCGCCAGCACCAGCTTAAAAGTGTGCCACCAGCTAATAGCTTGACTATTTCTAATAGCCAATAACCACCATGCAGTAAATTCATTGTCGATGGAATTGCAGCAGCGGCTTCAAATAGATTGAGTTGAACTCCTATGGCGCACATTTGCGGAGTTAAGAAATAGGTGTCAAGCAGAGCTATAGTTAGCAGCAACGCAGATAAAACAATACCGCCAAGACGCCAGTGAGATTGAGTTTTGCTTAAAGCCAGCGCCCCAGTTAATACCACAGCAGCAGATAATAATTCCATGCGATTAAAATTCCAAAAAATCACATAGCCTGCTGTAGTAAAACCAGCTTGATTCATCATTCCAGAAAGATAAAGACTAGGCATAATTACCCAATCTAAAACTACACTGGCACTGAGCCAAAAGCCCAAAGTCAGCATGATGGCGGTTTGCCAAATTGGCCGCTTTAATTGAAAGCTAGAACTAGAAATAGCAGTCATAAAATAATTGCCTGTGTTGTACTTTTAGTGTGTAGCCTTACCAGTTAGTTTGACAACAAATATCAATTATCCTTTACAAAGTAATTGCCACCTCAAAAGCGATCGCTGTTATTTTTGGCTAAATCCTAATATCTTTGAATTTTGCTTGAGAAATATTACATTAAAATAAATTTCTTCAATTTAGAAAAACCTGTAAAAAATCAGTCCAAGTATAATTTTGGACTGAAAAATAAAAATTACTCATTTAAGTTAATGAACTAGCTTTAGGTATTGCTATTTCATGCATTAATTCAGACGCATTGTAGTTATCAGTGATAACTTGTGGACAACGCATACAGGCTGCCCTGCCTTCTTGTTGCCACCAACGACAATCTCGGCGTATGGAACAGGGAGGCAGTTCCGCTGCTACTGTGGGCAATTTCTCGACAATGTGCATTGCTAGGCGACAGTCTCTACCATCAAAATGCTGGCAACCTTTAGCCGCGCAGGGTGCTGCCGTCCGAAAAACTTCAGCGGGTGTAACTGGGCTAACTTTTGCCATCAGTTCATCTGTCACAAGTGTCGGCTGCTTAAGATAAGCTACACGGGGTTCTGTCACCGTCCCACTGATTAAACCAAAAACAACACTATCCGCCATTTCTGGTCTAGCACTTGGGCAAAGTGTGGTCTTATTAGTACCAATATTTTCCATCAGTAGAGCCTCCAACAAAGAGTACTTTTTTAACTTGAAGGCTGTAAACTAAGCTACTGGCGGATTAGTGGCAATTATCCCAACTGTAATCGGCGGCTTAACTGGCCGTTTAGGTGGTGTGTAAACAGAAATAGGCTGAGCAACCAGAGTCGAACCACCTACAATGTTTGCTGCTTCATCATCAGATAAAGTTGGCAAAGTATCTTCTAAATGTAAAGCTTCGTTCCGTCTTGCTACTGCATTCTCAACTGCTTGTTCAAGCAAATCTGTAATTTCAATTCTTTGTTTCCTTTCCATATCTATGCTCCTCTTAATTTTGGGAACTTGACTAAATTAGGTCTAAGCGCTAAGTAGTATTATTGCTTAATTATTCCTTAAATTGTAGACAATAAGAAAGTTCTTCAGCTAAATGTTAAAACTTTATATTCCATAGAAATAAACTATTTATGTCCCTAAAATTTTATAAATTATCAGTTGTTTATTACTACTTTTCCAGTCTACACCTCTGTATTTTGTATAATATTCCTGCTTAAGAACCTGTAGTTAATCCAGCCTTAAACTTCCATATTATTAAAGTCTCACATCTTGCAGCATTTTCACGAAGTCAGAGGGACGAAGGATCATCCTTCTTCCTTCTTGTTCAAGGCAGGTAAGACACCCAGCGCTACAACAAATTTAGAACTTACGCACTGAAGCCTGAAACCTAGATCCCCCCTAGCCCACGCCAGTCGCTTCACTTGGGGAGACCCCATCGCCTTTGGCGTCTCCCCTTGGGAGAAGACCGCGCTGGCTCCCCTTTTTAAGGGGGGAACTTCTAAAGCCCCCTTTTTAAGGGGGTTGGGGGATCTGAGTGCGTAAGTCCTGAAATTATTGCAAGAGTGTATCTTTTATAGAGGCGCAAAGCTAGCTTTATGCCTCTACCGCTGTATCCAAATGAAAGCCGTTAGAGTTAAATATTAACAAAAAATTGAAACATTTATGTCTCAAATATTTCTGAAAACAATAATAACTACAGAGCTTATTTCTCATGAAATGTCCAGACGCCCTCATCCCAATCTGCATCTGATGGGGGTGATTGCAACCAATGCTGACAACGTCGCAGATGTAACATAGCAGCTTTGTCATTCTTATCAGCTGACAAAACTTTGGCAAACTCGGCTTTAGCAAAGGTAAACTGGCGATTTAGATAATACTCGCGTCCTTTGTGATAATGCTCAATCACTTGCAATTTTTCGCTACTAATTGGCTCAGAACGCAAACTTACCAATTCGTATATGGCCACTGGCTCATTTCTACCCTTGACGCGAATGTAATCTAGTTCCCTCGCCCAAATATCATCTTGGCAAGGTTGATAAGTGTTATCGCTAATAATAATGTCGCAACCATATTGTTTACTAACACTTTCTAGTCGGGAGCCAAGATTAACACCATCACCAATGGCGGTAAATTCCATCCGCTTACTAGAGCCAATATTGCCACTGATCACGGTATCAGAATTGATGCCAATACCGATATTAATCCTTGGTTTATTAGCTATATAACGACGTTGATTAAAATCTTGTAGGCGATGGCGCATTTCTAGAGATGTTTGCACTGCCATCCAAGCGTGTTCTTCTAATGGTAAAGGAGAACCAAACACAGCCATGATCGCATCACCGATGTATTTATCAAGAGTACCTTTATGTTTAAAAACTGCCTCTACCATTGATTCAAAATATTCATTGAGCATACTCACCACTTCTTCTGCTTCCAAGTTTTCTGTCAAAGTAGTGTAACCACGAATATCAGAAAATAAAATTGAAACTTCTTTGCGATCGCCTCCTAATTTAGCATCATCCAATTTCAGCAATTCTTCCGCTAATTCCTGGGTCATATAGCGGTACATTGTACTTTTGAGGCGCTTTTCATCACTGATATCTTCCATCACAACCAGCGCCCCACGGACTTGCTGTTGATCGCTAGCATCAGCAATTGTGTTAATCGATAAATTAATACTGTGCTGTTCTGTACCAGTGGTCAGGAGTGTGCGATCGGGGTAATATTGCTGACGACTTTTTAAGTCTGTTCCATGTAAAGCATCCTGACACCACTTGCTAAAGTCGCTTTCTTTGATGCCAATCACATCATTAACTAATTTACCTTCTAAACGGTCTTCTAATTCCAGCCCCAGCAAACGTTTGGCACTTTCATTTGCAGCGATAATTAACCCGGCTTTATCAGTAGAAACCACTCCATTGGAAAGACTACGCAGAATGTCCCGCTGCATTTGTTCTTGTTGTTTGACTGTGGCAAATAACTGAGCATTTTGTAATGCCACACCCGCTTGAATATTAAAAGCTTCCATGAACTCTTCATCGTTGCGGTCAAAGCTAGCTTGGAAGCATTCGGGAGCCTTGGGCCAATACGCTGGATTATAAAGCGGAAAATCCCCTGATTTCTTTTTATTTACTAGCTGGGTAACACCAATTAATTCTTGATCGGCGTTAAACACTGGCATACACAGTAAACTACAGGTGCGATAGCCATTTTGCTGGTCAATTTGTTTGGCTGTCTCAGAATCAGGATGCTCATATAAATCAAAGGGAATATTCAGCTTTTTGCCAGAAGCAGCTACTATGCCAGCAAAGCCTTTACCTACAGGTATTCGCAACTCTTTTGTTGAGCCATCGTCTTGGGTGATTTTCGTCCATAATTGATGACGATCGCGGTCTATTAACCATAGGGTACTGCGATCGGCGTTCATCAGTTCCTTCGCTTCATCCATCACCCGTTTTAGAGTATCTTCTAAATCAAGACTGCTTTGAGAGAGCGACTTAATCGCTTTCATCAGCGCCGCCACCGCTCTTTGTTTTTGGGTTGCTACATAAAAAGAGCGCGACGACTCTAAAATCAGTCGAATTGAAGGAGCAAATTCTTGAAATAATTGTTCGTCAGCACTTGTAAAGCCTTTGGTATCAATGCGCTCTGCAAGTGGAGCATCTGGATTATTAACAGAGTTTAATTTATTTAGTAATTGCACCACTGCAACTAATTGCCCATGTTCATTCAACAGTGGCAAAGCCAGCATGGTGTAAGTGCGATAGCCAGTTCTTTTTTCTTGTTCCTGGGCAAAATGCGATCGCGGATCGTTATAAAAATCAAAAGGAATATTGATAACTTGCTTGAAAGTGGCAACTTCACCACCAATGCCTTTATCTGCTGGGATGCGAATTTCTAAAGAGCGATCACCCTCTGCCTCCGCTACTATTGACCAGAGTTCTTTTTTTTCTTCATCTAATAAAAATATTGTCGTGCGATCTGCCCCCAGTAATTCCCCGGTTTTCAAGGTAATTGAATGCAACATTTCTTGCAGAATTGTTTCAAACCCCTGATAATCAAGCATTGACAGGGTTTGATGGACAATCTGTAATTTTTGCTCGACATCCTTAACAACCTGTTTAAAAGTATCCTGAGTTAGAGGAGCAAGAAACGTAGAAATAGTTCCTTGCCTTGTGGCAAGAGCACCCACAGGAGCAGAATTTGGTTGTAAGTCATGGTTTTCTTGGTTACGAACACCAATCATCAAATCGGCGGTTTCCCCAGAACTACCTTGATACGCTGACATAACTACCATTTGATATAACAGGATTAGATTTTAGTAGGATGTTTAACAATGCAATTAAATTTATGTAAGTAGTGCTAAAAGCAACAATTGCTAGACATTATCCACAGTTTAGTCGCTTGTACAGTTAGCGTCATCCTGTAGAGCAAGGGGGATAAACTATCCAAAATTACTTGCACAACCGCCACAGCCTCACCCTCTACCTTCAAAAGCGGTGTAGTTTGCCATTCACATTCAGTAACCGGAATTTTCCTAACCTCCTGCGTGAAAACTGGCTATGGAAGTACAATCCAGTAGAAATTTCGCCATTGTGGATTACTTATGAAGCTTAACAGCCCACTAAAGAACAGTTCGGTGTAAGTAATCTGCCAAATCCATTGAACATCCAACCTGAAGATGCATTAGCTCGGCGTTGTTGAATCCAGGTATGAATTTACCGGGCTACGCCCCGCTTCTCTACGAGACGCTCCGCGAATGCTAACACCCAGAGACGCAGCGAAAAGTTCTGTTCGCCTCCGGTCTCCGTCAGGAGAAGGAGGGTTAGCCCGACCCAGGAAACTTTTCAAGACAGAGGCGCAGAGAGTAAAAGTTTAAGATGTTAAGTTTTGAAATTTCATACTTCAATTCAGCAATGCCATTAGCTCTAACTAATCTGCGATCGCTAGGTTTGCAGATATTACCATCTCACTTCACTATCATCTACTTGACTGGCAATACTTGTGCAGGTAATGTATACTTTGTTCCCAAATATACGGTTAAACTAACAGTTTCCTGTTCAAAATAGTCAGGTTGCCAGATTGAGATAGCAGCTGCTTCTTGTACTGGATACGTCTAATAAATTAATCTTAGTAGTCTATACGCAGTTAAGATGTTTAACTTACAAGAGTATAAAGTTGTGTAACAAATGTTTGGCTATTGCATAAAACTTACATAAAAGACGTAGATATAAAAGGAGACACTAAATTTCCGTCAGAAAAATTTCTAGATTACTAAGCTGCTTTTTGGTTTTCATTAATCTTCAGAGCAATTCATTTCCCAATGTTTGACTCAATTGCTGTTTTGTGAAAGAGGTAAATTTACAGATGATTTATAGATCAGGGCTAGCAAGTACTTTGGTGAAGAGTGGAGTAATGATTGCTTTTGCAATCCACGATCCACCTGATCCACGACCTTTACTACCTAAAATACAACCACTTACTGTCCCCAAAAAAGTCCCTAGCCAGTCTCCAGATACATCTAACCCCAGTCAGTCTCCAGATACATCTAACCCCAGTCAGTCTCCAAATACATCTAACCCCAGTCAGTCTCCAGATACATCCAACCTTATATAAGAAATAAATGACTCAAAGTGGCAAAGGTTGCTATTGGCAATTGGTTTTAGCAAGTCCTTTAATAACTGCTGGGGCATTAGCCTTTAGCATCGTCTCTCCTTTTGCAAATTCTGCCTTTGCCCAGAGTCTCATTACTCCAGATAACAACTTAGGAACTGAAAACTCTCAGGTTATTGAAAACTACCTTGGTAATCCTAACGAAGCTCTGACGGGTGGGGCAACTCGCGACAACAATCTTTTCCACAGTTTTCAGGAATTCAACGTTAGAGAAGGAAGATCTGCTCTTTTTTTGAGTCCCGGTAATATTCAGAATATTCTAGTTAGGGTAACGGGTAGTAACCGCTCCGATATTCTAGGCAAGCTTGAAACTTCTACTGGGTCTAATGCCAATTTATTTTTGATTAATCCTAACGGAATTATCTTTGGGCCAAATGCCACACTCAATGTAGGTGGTTCGTTTTTGTCCAGTACAGCAAGCGGGATCAAGTTTACTGATGGCACAGTTTTTAGTGCTACGGATCCCCAAACACCACCCTTGCTGAAAATGAGTGTACCAATTGGACTGCAATTTGGAAGAACTGCGGGAGAGATTTATCAGCAGGGAGCACTAGAGGTTCCAGAAGGTAAAACTTTGGCGTTGGTGGGTGGCAACGTCACCCTTAGTGGCAACGATAAAAATGATCTGAATCGTAGAACTCTAAAAGCACCAGGTGGTCAGATTGCTGTAGGAGGAATACTGGGAACAGGAACAATCGGGCTGAACTTAGATAGCAACAACCAACTCTTAAGCTTTCCTAATGATGTAGTGCCAGCAGATGTATTACTCAGCAATCTAGCTGTTGTTTTGACCGATGGCAATAGCGGTGGTTATATCCAGCTCCAAGGCAAGCATATTACGCTCACTAATGCTTCACTAATTCAAGCAGACAATAAAGGTAATCAAAACGGTAGAGGAATATCTATCCAGGTAGAGCAGTTAACTCTAAAAGACGGCTCGCAAATAAAAGCTTTTGCTCGTGAGGGTACGGGATCTGGTGGTAGTTTAACAGTAAGGGCAACTGACTCTATTCAAGTGATCGGAACTCATGCAGATGGTTCTCCTAGTGCTTTGTTGACTCGGACTGATGATGAAGGTACGGCAGGCCCTTTGACTATTGAAACTAGAAAGTTAATTATTGAAAATGGAGGAAATGTATCAACTACTGCTTTTCGGGGTAAAGGTAACGGGGGAACATTGACAGTAACCGCCTTAGATTTTGTAAAAGTGAGTGGAAATTCTGCTTCTTCTACAGAGAATCCTAGCGGCTTATTTACTCAAACTCGAACTACCGGAAATGCAGGTGCTTTGACAATTAACACTTCTGCATTGATTGTTCAAGATGGAGCAGTAGTATCAGCTGGTACTGGTAGCAATAGTCAGGGCAAGGGTGGGACTTTAACTATAAATGCCTCTAACTTTGTTGAAGTGAGCGGAACATCACCAATTGGTAAGTTTCCCAGTGGTTTATTTGCTCAAAGTAGAGGTAGCGGAGATGCAGGTTCTATTTTACTTACCACAAGGCAATTGATTGTGCGGGATAAGGCTGAAGTAACTGTAGCCGCCTTGGGTTCAGGGAATGCAGGCAACCTGGATATTGCAGCTCGCGAAATCCGTCTAGATGAAGGAAAACTGCTGGCTGATACAAAATCAGGGAATGGTGGCAATATTACACTGAAATTACAAGACTTGTTACTGTTACGTAATAATAGTCAAATCTCTACTACGGCGGGTACTGAGGCTGCTGGTGGTGGGAATGGTGGCAATATCACTATAGATACCCCTAATGGCTTCATCGTTGCTGTTCCTGATGAAAATAGCGACATCAGCGCTAATGCTTTTATGGGTTCTGGTGGCAAGGTCGAAATCGCAGCTTATGGTGTCTTTGGTATAGAACCACGTAGTCGAGAAGACTTAGCCAGACGCCTGCAAACCAACGAGCCAGCAAAACTAGACCCACGACAACTACAAACTAACGACATCACGGCAATTTCCCAAACAAACCCTACTTTAAACGGTGTGGTAAATATCAACACCCCCGGTATCGACCCTAATGAGGGATTAACCAAATTGCCAACCCAACCAGTTGAGCCAAAAGTAGCCCAAGTTTGTAAAGCTGGTACAGGCCGAAATCAAAACAGTTTTACCATCACTGGCCGCGGTGGCGTGCCTTCTAGTCCTACGGAACCCCTCAGCGCTGATGCTGTTTTAGCAGATTGGATTACTCTTGACATTAGCAAAACTTTATCTAATACACCTGTTACGCAAAATCCCACTAAGCCCAACCCAGAAACCATCGTCGAAGCTACAGGGTGGGAAATAAATGCTAAGGGAGAGGTAGTTCTCACTGCTAATGTATCCAATATTGAACCTCATAATTCCTGGCAAAAGTCAACTGATTGTAGTGAGCTTCAAGCATCGTTTTAAACTATGAGATGAGGTAGTAGTTTTAGAACGCTTCTGAAGCATCAGTAACAATAGACCTCTTGCATAAATGCTTAAATTGTCATGTTGAGCCGAGCGAAACATCTCGGAGATTCTTTGCTGCGGAACTAAGGCGTAGCTTGGCTTTTGCGTAGGGGTACACTCCACTACGTTCTGGTCAGAATGACACTAATAGTTTTCTGACTTTTGCAAGAGGTCTAATCTTGAGAAAATATTTTCCTTTGTGGAATAAAAAACTACGCCCACTTTTTCGCATGGTCTTTAGGCGTGAGGAATGGGACATTGGTAATTATTCCCTGTGCCATATGCGGGGAGTGGCTTGACGACAACGCCCACAAGAGGACGAGGTATTTCGCCTATAAATCAACTCTTAATAAGAATCACACTTTTCATAGTGTTTTTTTGTAATAAAATTAGCATTTTATTCTCATTTTTCATAGTAATTATTGGCAATAGAAGATTTTTCATGTATTAAAACCTTTTTTCGGCGAAGGTTTTAACAGATTAATTTGTCAAAAAAAGATTGCTATCTTTGAGGAGAAAATACTTATGCCCATTGATGATATTAGTAAAAATTTGTTGTCGAATCAAGGGCTAAATTTTACTCCTATTTCCTCAGTAGATAGCTTCAATAGTAAGGATGACTACGGCTTGAGTCTCAGCGGACGTAGTAGCTTCAACTCAGCTATCAATAGTTTAGAAGCAGATGATACTAATGTGCGATCGCTCAATAGTAGTGGTTCAGAAAATGTTACTACTACTGCTTCTAGTACTGGGAATTATAACTCTACCTATGGCTATGGCTTAATTAATGGAGCAGCAGCCGTGGCTCAAGCTGCTGGTAGAAATACTTTTGCTGATGTTCCTGACCTTGGTGGCAATAATTGGGGAGCAGATCTTGTGAAAACTCCAGAAGTTTGGGCACAAGGGTACACAGGTAAAGGTGTTGTTGTCGCTGTTGTAGATACTGGGGTTGACTACAACCATGAGGATCTAAAAAATAACATCTGGACGAATACCAAGGAAATAGCTGGAAACAGTATTGATGATGATGGCAATGGCTATATTGATGATGTTTACGGTTGGAACTTTGCCAACAACAATAACAACATCCAAGACAATAATGGTCATGGTACTCATATTTCTGGCACGATCGCAGGAGAGAATAATAACTATGGTGTCACTGGCATTGCTTATGATGCCAAGATTATGCCAGTCAAAGTTTTGAATGAATCTGGCTCTGGTTCCTCTACTTCTGTAGCTAATGGCATCTACTACGCTGTAGACAATGGAGCTGATGTCATTAACCTCAGCCTAGGCAGCAATTATTCTAACCGCACTCTCAAGTCAGCCGTTGAATATGCTAGCAGCAAAGGAGTGATTGTTGTTATGGCAGCAGGTAATGATGGCGAATCATTACCAGACTATCCTGCTCGTTATGCAAACAAGTCGGGTATTGCAGTCGGCGCAGTTGATCGCAATAACACAATAGCTGATTTCTCGAATCGATCTGGCAGCAATGAAATTACTTATGTTACAGCTCCAGGCATTGGTATTTACTCCTCAGTGCCAGGAAATCAGTATGGCAGATATAGCGGTACATCTATGGCAACTCCCCATGTTGCTGGTGTAGTTGCGCTGATGCTCAGTGCTAACCCCAATCTGACTGATGCTCAAGTACGTCAAATCGTCACAGAAACGGCAGGAAATAGTACACAAGCTTCAACTTCTAGTTTTGATAGTTTCGATGTTAATTCTTTGGTGAATCAGACAATTACACAGACAGAAAATTATCTGACACCAGCTTCAACTTCTAGTTTTGATAGTTTCAATGCTAATTTTTTGGTAAGTCAGACAATTACACAGACGGAAAATTATCTGACACCAGCCAATAATTTTAATACCATTTATCAACTTGAAAATAATGACATGTTGGTTAATTCAGAATCATGGTTGCAATTCCAATACTATGACCAGGTTCTAAGCACCAATACCAACATTCCCGATGGCAATAATGATAATAACAATGGCAATAATCCTGATTTTGGCAACCTACTACAGATAATCCAACGACGAATAGAGGCGTATAGAAAATTGTTGGGTTTTAGTTGAACTGGGGATTGGGGACTCTTAAGAAGGGTAAAGGGATGATTTTTACCTTTCCCCTTTACCCCTTTCCCTTTCCCCAATGCCTAATGCCCAGTTCAAACCTATCGCACTGAAAATGCCTCGTTAAACCGCCGCGTTACAGGCTCGGTGATGAATGTCAAAATCGACTTTTTACGTGTGACAATTTCACCGCTTGCTGCCATACCTGGTGTAAATTCTACATTTTTACCCTGTACGTTAACTGAATGTTTGTTGAGTTTAATTCTTGTGGGAAAAACTAAGCCTAATTCTTTATCAACAATTGAATTCGGACTAACTTGCACGACTTCGCCTGCAATAGTACCAAATTCCTGGAAGGGGAAAGTTGCCATTTTTACTTTTGCCTTCATTCCCTGACGTATAAACCCAATATCACGGTTAAGGACTTTCACCTCTAACAGCATTTCTTCACCTTCGGGTAAAATTGAGAGCAATTCTTCACCCGATTGTACTGGGCCTTTAGTCGCTTTGACTCTGTAAATCGTACCGTCAAAGGGAGCCTCGATTGTTTCTAAAGCTTGTTGCTTTCTCGCCTGCTCTAGTTCACCTTGAACGGTGGTCAATTCTTCTTTGCGCTTGTTCATTAGCGTCAAAATTTCACTTTGGCGTTCTGATGCTACGCGCTGGGCTTGATTGCGTGCGGTTTGATAGGCTTGTTCAGCTTGGCGAATTTCTTGGATTTGAGCAGCAATATCTTTTTCTAGGGATGTAACTTTGTCTTGAGCCTCTGTTATTCTATTTTGGGCGTTGACTACTTCATCTTGGGCTTTGGTGATATCTGTCTTTGCACGAACTAATCTTTCTTGTGCTTCGAGGTAATCGACTCTTGGGACAGCGCCAGGAGAAATTAAGGTGCGTAAATTTTCTTCTCTTGATTGAGCGATCGCCAAGACACTTTCAATTTTGACGCGGATACTTTCAACATTAGCCAGATTGGTCTTGGCGTTACCGACACTGCTTTTGGCGTTGACTAAGTTGTCTTGCAATCGGGTCAACCGGACTTTCGCCTGATCGATGAGTGCCAGTTGACGATTTGCTTCGGCTTCCGCCCCTGCTTGACGCGCTTGGTAGTCTTGCAGGCGAGAGTTTAAAAGTTCATCTTGCAGTTTTGTACCAGCAATTTTGCCGCCAGTGCGTTCTGCATCTAAACGTTGCAAGTCGTCCTGAATCAATTTAGTAGATTGAGCGAGGCGGGTTACATCGGTTTTTTGTAAGTCTGGATCTTTTTGAACTAAGATTTGACCTTTGGTGACGCGATCGCCTTCTTGCACTCTGACAGCAACAATTGACCCCCCGCCCAAGGATGTCACAGGTCTTACCTGTGTGGAAGCAATTAATTCCCCTGGTGCTGTCGCTACTTCATCGACTTTCGAGAAGTGCGCCCAGGCGATCGCCCCAAAAACGATGACGCTAATTGTCCCCGCCAATAATCTCGTATATAAGGGTGGTAATTCCTGTACAGCCTTCCCCAATTCAAAAGTTAGTTGTTCTTCTGGTTTGGCGAAGCGCTCTTTTGTTTGACGTGCTTGAGCAGCATTTGTAGCTATGGGAGATCTCATAGAATTTTAGATTTTGGATTTTGGATTTTAAATTATTGGGGATTGGGGATTGGGTATTGGGTAAGGGGGAAAAGGATAGTTTTTCCTTTTCCCCTTTTCCCCTTCTTAAGAGTCCCAGTCCCTAAACTGCTAGATAGCGACGCAAAAAACTTTCTAAAGTCTCCAATTGAAAGTTGAAAATCGCCTCTAAATTGGCAATTTCTTCTTTTGTACAGAAAAATTCATTTGCGAGCAATGTCCGATAGGTTCCCAAAGCTGTTTGTCCTTGAGGATTAAATAGACCCAATGCACTCCGTAACCCATCAATCACAAATAATGGCGAGTTAATTACTACTGGTTCTTTGTTGAAGATCCGACCAAAAATTTGGGGAATATCTTCTCGTAATAAAATCTCCGGGCCTCCGACGGGTAAAATCTGGTTACGAGCGCCTTCAGCTGTTACAGAGTCTACTACTATCCTTGCTAAATCGTCGGTACTAACAATTGAAGTCCGGTTTTTGCGATCGCCAATGAGTAAATACAATTCAGTTTCGCGAAACCGTTCCGCTAATGGCAACAAGTTTGATGCTAATCCAGCTGGGCGTAAAATAGTGTAATTTAAGCCACTACCTTCCAAGTATTGCTCTACCGCTCGTTTGGCTTTGAATGTCGGAGCATCTTCATATCCTCGGTCAGCTCCCAATACAGAAATAAAGACAAAGTGCTCTACTGCATTAACTTTTGCTTGGTCAATGAGTTCAATATTGGCGCGGTAGTCCAAAGATAAAGCATCGCCATCAGAACCGTGAGCGCTGATAATACACCGAACGCCTTGACTAGCTTTTTGGATATCTTTTTCCAGGCGTAAATCACCGATAAAGATTTCTGCACCCCGATGTTCTAACTCGCTGTAGCGCGAGGTGAGGCGGACAAATGACCGCACGGATTGCTCTCGTTGACGTAGGAGTCGCACAACTCTGCGACCAATTCCTCCTGTTGCTCCAGTTACCAGAAACATATAAATACCTAAATTCAATACTTTCAGCTTTTATAGTTCTCGAAATACTTGGTCTATGCTCAATTTATCAATTCTTGAACATGAAAGATGAGCATATTTTTATACTTAGTAATCATGCTCAAGATATCCTCACGCCAACGCAGGCGAATTAAGTCACACTTTATCCATCTTAATACTCCAAAAACTATCCCCCACATCTTTGTAGATGCAGGGGATAGCGTAATCAGGTTAGTTTTATGGGTTTAACAGGTCAATAGCTTGTTCAAGGGACATCTTAGCCTTGTGCAAGTTCAAGCCTGGAAATTCATTCCTGGGCTGCATAGCGAAAGTCTTCTACAGAAGACTGAGGCAAGGTTTTAGTCTATTTTTATAGGCTGAAATCCATGCCCACAGTAGAGACGTTGCATTGCAACGTCTCTACATGGTCTATCTGTCAGATTCTTTTTTTAAATTGGTATTACACATTTGATAATTACTTCGCATTTCCTACACGTCCGCCTCAGAATTAATTCTGCGGCTCATACCAAAACTCAGCTAAAGCTGACTGAAATTGTTGTTTTCACAATTCGTAATTGCGAATTGTTTGGTCATATCTAAAATTCAACAATTACCGGCACATGGTCGCTGGGTTGGGTTAATTTTCTGGGTGCGACATCAATAATGCAACTTTTGGCCCGCTCGTAAAGCACAGGTGTAAGATAGTGGTGGTCAATCCGCCAACCTAAGTTGCGACGAAAGGCCGCAGCGCGATAGTCCCACCAACTATAGTGTCCACCTTCTGTTGTGAATTTACGAAAGACATCGGCAAATCCTAGGGTAAGAATATCCCGTAAAGCTTGGCGCTCTAGTTCGGACGCCATAATGTGATTGTTTGTACTAACTTGCTCGTGAATATCTTTGGCTTCCAAAGCGATGTTGAAGTCGCCGCATACACAAATAGCAGGTTGTGATAGCAAGAGCAACTGCAAATACTCTCGCAGCACTTTCAACCAGCGCAGTTTGTATTCGTATTTCTCAGTTCCTACGGCTGCGCCATTGGGAACATATAAATTCACAATCCGAATCTCATCAATTACGCCTGTAATCACCCGTTTTTGCTCATCCCATTCGGGCTGTAGTTCTGGCAGAAACGCTGTGAACCCATTACTTACATCTACGAGCGGTTGGCGGCTAATTAGGGCTACGCCGTTATAAGATTTTTGTCCCGATAAGTAAAGATGATAACCTAATTGCTCAAAAGGCGATCGCGGAAATTCGGCATCTAGAACCTTGATTTCTTGTAAGCAGAGGACATCAACGGGATTTTTACTTAACCAATCGATCACCTGTTCTAGGCGAATGCGAATCGAGTTGACGTTCCAAGTAGCGATTTTCATTAGTTATTTAACAGTATTGAGTTGAATTTGAATTAAGAATTATGTAAATTATGCACGTTTATTTAACATTAATAATTCCTTTCTTCATTTTCCTATTTCGCCTAAAAGAGGCTTTGTTGAATTGATCCCATCTAATTATTTAGTATTTTCAGCTACAAAATATGCAATTTTGTAAGTTTTGCTACAAAATCTTTCAGAAAGTTATGATCCCCAAGATAGATGAAGTTAGTAAATGATCAGCTGTAGCTTAGAAGTGTAGTTAAGTATTGCTCACAAGTCTGAATTTGTCGGTGGCGAATTGGCGGTACGGTTAACCGAATATTGCGCTTTTAGCAATCAATTAGGTTAATTTAAATGTCAGAAGAGTAAGTACAAATGCTCTGCCTCATAAAATGTAATTCATTACTATTGAGGACAATTTCACCGACTAAATCAAAACCACTTATGAAAATCGCTCAAGTTGCCCCCTTATGGGAAAGAGTTCCCCCTCCTAGTTATGGAGGAATTGAATTGGTAGTAAGTCGCTTAACCGATGAACTAGTTCGTCGTGGTCATGAGGTAACTTTGTTTGCCTCTGGCGATTCTCAAACTCTGGCTCGTTTAGAAGCAGTTTGTCCGCGTCCATTGCGCTTAGACCCCAGTGTCAAAGAGTATGAAGTATACGAAATGCTAGAACTAAGCCAAGTTTACCAACAGGCTACCCAATTCGATATTATCCATTCTCATGTAGGGATTTCGGCATTACCTTTAGCGAGTTTAGTAACAACAACCCCGACTGTGCATACTCTGCATGGCAATTTTACAAAAGATAACCGTAACGCCTTTAGCTACTACCAAAAACAACCATACGTCAGCATTAGTAACGCGCAGCGTCAACTTAATCTCAACTATGTTGCTACGGTTTATAACGGGATTGATCTCGAAGATTACAAGTTTGTCGCCGAAGCGGAAGAACAACCATATTTAGCATTTTTGGGACGCTTTTCACCAGAAAAGGGCCCACAACATGCGATCGCCATTGCTAAGCAGACTGGTTGGCGCTTGAAGATGGCAGGAAAAGTTGATGTAGTAGACTCTAGGTTTTTTGAACAAGAGATTGCCCCCCATATTGATGGTCAGCAAATTGAATATTTAGGCGAAATCAACCACGCCGAAAAAACTGAACTTCTGGGCAATGCTGCAATAACTCTTTTTCCAATTACTTGGCAAGAACCTTTTGGTTTAGTCATGACTGAATCAATGGCAACTGGTACACCAGTGATTGCCATGAATTTAGGTTCTGTACCGGAAGTAATTACTCATGGCGAAACAGGTTTTGTCTGTCAAAGCTATGAAGAAATAGCGGACATGATTCCACTAGCTTTGGAATTAAACCGCCAAACCTGTCGAGAATATGTAGAAAACAATTTTAGTGTTAGCCAAATGGTTAACGGTTATGAAGCTGTCTACAGACAAATTATCAAAGACCGCATAAAATCGAATGGCCGCATTCATGCAGCCAAAATTCAGTTTTAATCAACAACTTTTTTTATCCATCTAAAACAACTTTTTTTAAGGAGGACATTGGTATGAGTATGAGAGCCAACAGCTGCCCGTGTTGCGGTGGTTCCCTCCTGCGTCATGTTCGTCATGGTGAACTGTATTGGTTTTGCCAGTCGTGCAGACAAGAAGTACCGCTGTTAACTGTGACTCGTCTGCCTAATCCTAATGTGGAAACCCGAAGCACGGGCGTGCTGCCGCAGCCAGCGGTAAATTCTTAGGATTTCAAAATTGTAGGATAAATTACAACTTAATTTAATTACCTACTTTTTAGAATCCAAAAGCGATTTAATTTTAGCCTATCAATTAACTCCAACTGGTAAAATCAGGTGGATCTAGTTGATAGGTTAAAAGCTTTGTTAGCAGCGTTGCTTTATGGGCAAGAAGATTTACGTCTAGAAGAAGTTGCTGACCCTACTCCGGCGACTGGCGAGGTGGTAATTAAAGTAGGAGCTGCAACAACTTGCGGCACCGATTTGAAAGTCTGGCGTCGTGGTGGTCATGCGAAGATGCTGAAACCACCAACGCTGTTTGGTCATGAAGCTGCTGGAAAAATTGTAGCAGTGGGTGCTGGTGTCACAGATTGGCAAGTGGGCGATCGCGTCGTTGCTAATAATTCTGCTCCGTGCATGAATTGCTTTTTTTGTCAACGTCAAGAGTATTCGTTATGTCCGAATTTGACATGGAATAATGGAACTTTTGCTAAATACTTGAAAATTCCTGCAACTATAGTGCAGCATAATTTGTTGCAGGTTCCCGATGAGTTGCCTTGGGAATTGGCAGCTATGACCGAACCTTTAGCTTGTGTGTTGCATGGGGTAGCACGTTCCAACGTCAAAGCCAAAGATAAAGTAGTCGTCTTGGGAGATGGGGCGATCGGGCTGATGTTTGTGGCGGCGTTGAGTAGGAAAGCTGAGGTTTTACTGTGGGGAGGTAACGACCAGAGGCTAGAAATTGGTAAGAAGCTAGGTGCAGCCCAGACCTTTAATTATCATCAAAGCTCAGATATTCCCGGTGTCGTGAAAGAACTCACACAGGGATGGGGTGCAGATGTAGTGATTGAAGCTACTGGCGTACCAAGCGTTTGGGAAACTGCGATCGCCTGCGCTCGTCCTGGTGCAACTGTGAATTTATTCGGTGGATGTCCACGAGATACCACGATTACCGTCAACACAGAACAGCTACACTACAGTGAAATTACGCTAAAAGGGGTGTTTCATAACACACCGGAGTATGTGCGAGCAGCACTTTCACTGATAGCCAGTCGCAAAATTCCCTTTGAATTACTCATGAGCGAACAGCGATCGTTAAAGGATTTAGAACAGGTATTTTATGACATGAAGGCGCGTAAAGTAATTAAGGTAGCGATGATTCCTTAGTTGTTTGCAGGGTACAGCAGATGATCTGGCTCTAGCCAAACAATTAGAACCAATAGCCTCATGGAATGAAAAGCCTACCTACTCCCAAGTAATTGTCAATGTAAAGTATGATATCAACGAGACAAGCACTGCATTGCTCTCGATACTCTAGTTCAATGAGTCGGTCTAAACTACCAATTGTGATTACAGGCAGTGATGTAGAGATGCCTTCCTCACGGATTGTTAGTTCTAGCGAATCTTTCCCTTTTGCGTTCCGATTGGCAGTCAGCAAGAGCATTCGGTTTTCTTGAGCAAACCGCCAGATTAAACGGTCACTAGCATCAACTGCTAAATCAACCTCTTCAAACATCACAAAACTAATAGGCAGTAGATCAAACCAGCCTTCAGAAGACAGAGTTCCTTGTAGCAGAACAATGTAACCTCTCAGATTATGATCAACTAGAACGATCATGTGCTAACCCAAGCTTCGATTTCCAAGCTTGAAGTTTAGCATGAACCGCTTCCTGTCCTGGTTTCGGGGGTAGTTTTTCAATGGATGCCAGGCGTTCACGATTTCGGGCATCCCAATATTGACGAATTTCTTCTCTAGTTTGCAAAACAGTTTGATACTCTGCTTCTACCTCAGTACGATTGTTATCAATGTACGACAGTACTACATTAAGTTGATCTTCTGTCAACGGGAGCCAATTCAGGATTAACTTCGGTGTCCATCCTGCCGCAAGATGATCCATAACATCGTAAATTGTGGTGCGGGTACTTGCGATGGTCAGTCCGCGCTCTGTACGAATGATAACGGCTTGCCCATTTGAAACCGAAGCCATGTTCGTAGCCTCTGAGATATTCATCTCTATAGTACTTCATGGAAAAAACAAGGCGATCAGAGTTCCCAGGCTTGTTCGCTCTTTGCGTTTCCGTACCCCTACGCAAAAGCCAAGCTACGCGTAGCGTCTTCCATAGGAGAAGGGTAGCGAGTGATGTTTGACGCTTGAAGTAATCTTCTTGAAAAACGGGAAAACTATGGTTACTCCCTGATGGGGAGTTGTTATGTAAATCCCGAATCGGAAAATGCTCAAAAAATCTCTGCTTAACTTTTTGATTTTGCCTTTTTCTTTAGTTCCCTGGCTGTGCGTGGGAATGCTTGTTGATTCCAAAGCTAATGCTTTACCAGGCCAAAGTACAGAGGAAGTGAGTACGTGGATTAAAGCACATCCTACGCTTCGTCCTGGCATTGGTGAACGATTGTTTGTCCAAAAGAGTGATACAGCCGCTCAGAGATTCACTTTTCTCGCATCGGTATTGCCTCCCGGTAAAGTGGCATTTACCCAAGACCGTGGCAGAATCCGCACTGAGCGTATTACTATGTATGATGCCATTAACGGCATGTCAGTTGCTCGGCTCCAAGAATCTTTGCGGGTGATTTATAGTTTGGATATTTATCAAGACTACGATCGCGCTCAAGTCGTGTACCAATATCCCAACCAGAGTACAGTTAACTCAGCACGTCATGCCAAAACTCCCATCAGAGAAGCTTTACAGGGAGAATTGCGAGTAGGCGATCGCTACGTCTACTGGGTGGAAATTGCCCAACCCAAAGCACGAAAAGCTTTCACAGGTCAAATGACGATTTTGCTCAAAACTGATTTGGACAAGTTGCAAGCAGAACTGCAAACTCGTTAATCCGATAAACAATGAAGGATGAAACCTGAAAATTTGGAAATTTCATCTTTCATACTTCCTAAAGCCTCCCCAACCCCACAGGAGCTAGGGTTTGCCACGTACCAGAAAAGATACTTTCAGATGCCAAGGAAATTCTCAGCAAGTCTTCCTTTAACAGTGGCGGCCAATCAATCCCAGCTTTGCGCCCGGCGGCAAATAGCTGTTGAGGCTTAATGCCTAACTGATAAAGGGTCAAAGCCAGTTCTCGGTCTAGACTGGGGGCATCTTTGAGGGCTTCAAACACCACTTTTAATGCCAACAAAATTGAGGTGATCTGACCGGGTACTGGGGGTTTTCCCTGCTTCATACGCGTTAACAGAGCATCTGGGTTTTCCTCAGTTGCGATCGTCTGGTCAATGAGGATTTTGCGAGCTGTTTCGTAGTTCATTTCTCAAGCGTAACCCAGATTATGGTACATAGGGATGGTGTTGACTGCTACTATTGTGTCGGCCATGGATTCTGGTAAAAACGCTACATCATCATACCCTCATCTCCAAGGCGATCGCTCTTATTCAGCTTGCTAAAAAGTTTCTCAACCACCTAATCGCCTCACTTATTGTCTGCTCATTTGCGATTTGGAGACACTGCTGTACAATTTTTGAAACGTTAGGAAAGTAGCTACTTTCTGTAACTACATAATTTTCGCCTTGCAATCTATAAATTAATAACTGGTTATTTTTTAGCAGCCAAACCTCTGGCACTCGATAAGGTAAATAATCATTTATATCTGTATAACTAGTAACATCTACTTCAATTGCCAAATCAGGCGGAGGGTCGTTTTGCCAGTCAATGCGGTTCTTGCCTTGAACTTGCGGCCAATTTTCAATGTAAAAACAATAGTCAGGTTCAACACTGCTGGCTTCGCTCATGCTCATGGTGATGGGTGTAAATGAGTCGTACAAGCGGTTTAAATGGTCAAGTAAGGTTATTACTATCAGTGCAAGTAAACTTGTCTTTTTCCAATGTTCAAGCAAAGGAGCCATTAATAAAATCTCTCCTGGCCGATATTTAACACGAGGTACGGTGCGATCGCCCAACTGCAAGAGCAGTCTTTGGTAGTCTTGCCAGTTTCCCAGGAGTTTCAAGACAGCGCCAGGAGGCAACTCGATTTTTTCTGGTGTAATTACGGTATCCATCTATATTTCGCGCCTATCCTACACTCTTGCATCCATAAATCTGATTTTAGCCCCAAAGATTGTTTCAATCTCTAATACGGATTTTGATTAATTGGAACTTTAGCCATGTGTGTTTTCCAATGGATCTACTCGACCAATGCCCAACTCAAGCAATTTTTTTTTTACCCCACCATGGTCAACGCAGTAATAGTATTTTTTATCCCGAATGTTTGCTAGGTAATATCCTGACTTGCCTCCATTAATTCGGAACAATTCAATTACTACTTGTCCTTCAGTAACGCCATAAAGTGTATTAATATCTTCATGATTTATTGTGCTGGTTGCTACGAAGGTTTCAAGATTTTTGATAAACCAACGCCCAGATCTGCATTCAAATATGCGAAAGTAGCTTGGGTAGATAATAGTAATATCCATAGGATAAAATTTGATAAAGTAAGTAAAGCCCCTACCCCAATAGGAGCCTTAAGTTAATTGTTTTAATCCCTAATAGGATTTTGATTAATTGGAACTTGGAGTGGAAACATTGGTAATGATGTGGTCACGAATGCCATGTTTCAATCCCTAATAGGGATTTTGATTAATTGGAACTCTTCGTTGTACTTGCTGCCGCTCCCTTTCTTTCTTCCTGGTTTCAATCCCTAATAGGGATTTTGATTAATTGGAACTTTTTTACTTTTCCTTGTTTTGGTTGGTAGATGATGTTTCAATCCCTAATAGGGATTTTGATTAATTGGAACTCCCCCGTTACCCTGTCTACTATCGTTTTTGCACGTTTCAATCCCTAATAGGGATTTTGATTAATTGGAACATCTGGATAACCCAACATGCCAGGAAAAACCATTTGTTTCAATCCCTAATAGGGATTTTGATTAATTGGAACTCTATCAAATGGTAATCCTCCTACCCAAGTTACAAGTTTCAATCCCTAATAGGGATTTTGATTAATTGGAACATTTCTTTAGCTTCGCCTTCCTGCTCGTATGGCTCTGTTTCAATCCCTAATAGGAATTTTGATTAATTGGAACATGTTTCAGATAATTTTGATGCCCAAAATTACAACGTTTCAATCCCTAATAGGGATTTTGATTAATTGGAACTTTATCACGAGCGGCGCTATTGCTTGGATGAGGCGTTTCAATCCCTAATAGGGATTTTGATTAATTGGAACCAAGCAAGAGAGCAACAAGCACAACAGCTAAACCGTTTCAATCCCTAATAGGGATTTTGATTAATTGGAACTACTCTATCTATACCAATTGATTTACCAGCAGGTGTTTCAATCCCTAATAGGGATTTTGATTAATTGGAACTCGAGTTTCAGATCGCCGATGAAGTTAAAGTAGACGTTTCAATCCCTAATAGGGATTTTGATTAATTGGAACAGTCTTTTATTGCTTCTCGTAGCTGGCGTGTTGCTTGTTTCAATCCCTAATAGGGATTTTGATTAATTGGAACGGTGCTATATATTAGAAGTATGGAAGGGAGAACAAGCAGGGCGGCCGCATCATGTCAATAAATAAAGTATATTCTCAATAGAGTTAAAACTAATGTCATTAAGTCTTGCTTATTGCTAAAAATTTAGGCGTAGGCGCAGCCCGTCGCAGACATCGCTTTGGGGCTTAAAAAATAATCAAACGCGAAATCCTGATTTTTTCGTTGTTTCTTAACCTTCGTTGTGATCAAGAGTAATTTAGATGCGTTTGCCCTGGGAGGGCAAGGGGTTTCAATCCCTAATAGGGATTTTGATTAATTGGAACTTTAGCAATCCTTGATTTAAAGAAATTTTTAAATGTTTCAATCCCTAATAGGGATTTTGATTAATTGGAACTCCAGATACAGATGATGATGGAATTCCAGATATTGTTTCAATCCCTAATAGGGATTTTGATTAATTGGAACTAATTTTGCGATTGGTGTATTTTCTCAAACAAATGTTTCAATCCCTAATAGGGATTTTGATTAATTGGAACTAAAGGGGTTAGATATGATGCCGGATTATTCGATGGTTTCAATCCCTAATAGGGATTTTGATTAATTGGAACTCATCATGAAAACAGTAATCTTCTCCAATCTTTTTGTTTCAATCCCTAATAGGGATTTTGATTAATTGGAACATGGTAGCCAAAGCGCGTAGAAAGATTCGATCCAAGTTTCAATCCCTAATAGGGATTTTGGCGTTGCTGAATCAAGATATGAATCAGGCGAGCGCTGCAACCATACGAGTGGTACACATCTTGACTGGCAGTGAACCATACTTAAGATAATGTATTAGCAATCGAATAGAAAATTTCAGCATTTGTTCTGTCTTGGAGCAACAGAAAGTTTTACGATGTAGTCGAGCAAGATAATGACGAAAATGACTGTTTTCTCCTTCAACCCTAGTCATATAGGTTTTACTAACAAGATGGTCTTCGTCGCTAATAAAACAAGGATAAACTGGGTAACCATCTGTAACATAAAGATAAGAATGCCAACAGCTTACAGTCTGCCACAAAAGCTTAAAAGTGTCGGAACTGCGATTCCCCAAAATCCAAGCCATAACACCGGGAATGTGCTTATTCACTGCTGTCCACAACCAAATTTTGTTTTTTTTTACCAATAAATGTTTCCAACTCATCAATTTGGGTAATCTCTGGTATTTCATCCTGTTCGGGTGTATCAGGTAAAGTATTACCAAGCTCTTTTACCCAATTGATGACAGTCGTATGATGCACTTTTTTCACCCGTTCTATTGTACGAAAGCCAGAACCATTTACGTACATCTCTAAACATTCGCGCTTAATTTCTTGTGAGTAACCTTTCGGTTCATAGAAATCAATAAACTGACGGCTACATTTTACACAAATGTAATTTTGTTTACCTCGCTGTTTGCCATTTTTGTGAATATGAGTTGATCTACATCTTGGACATTTCATAGCGATCGCACTAATTCATATTTCTATTCTGCAACGCCGGGATTTTGATTAATTGGAACTGCGGCGACGACGACATAAAGTCGGGAAGCGAACAGGTAAGTTTCAATCCCTAATAGGGATTTTGATTAATTGGAACCCAACAGAGAAGCCCATTGGGACGGATGAATTAATTGCAGGTTTCAATCCCTAATAGGGATTTTGATTAATTGGAACCGTGCCATCCGCCAATATCACGCTGCCACCTTGAAGTTTCAATCCCTAATAGGGATTTTGATTAATTGGAACCTAGATAGTAGTGTTGTCAAAAATGCTGCATTCAGTTCAATCCCTAATAGGGATTTTGATTAATTGGAACCCAAAGTGTCACTGGTGACAGTACCAAAGTGGGTGTTTCAATCCCTAATAGGGATTTTGATTAATTGGAACGGGGGATGAAAGTACTTTTCCCGTTTTTGGTACGGTTGTTTCAATCCCTAATAGGGATTTTGATTAATTGGAACGAGAGAAAAGCTACTAAGGGGGGAAGAATTAAACTGAGGTTTCAATCCCTAATAGGGATTTTGATTAATTGGAACCTGACTAGAAACAGCTTTTTCCCATTTATCAGGGTTCCATGTTTCAATCCCTAATAGGGATTTTGATTAATTGGAACCATCTGGGGTAAGACTCGTCAGGTCTGTGAAGCTGTTTCAATCCCTAATAGGGATTTTGATTAATTGGAACTATCTTTGCAAAAATATGGAATTAAGAATACAAGTTTCAATCCCTAATAGGGATTTTGATTAATTGGAACTTTGCTTGGACAGTTTGATGATTTCACATGATCGGTTTCAATCCCTAATAGGGATTTTGATTAATTGGAACTTGTGTGTTTTGTGTAGACCAGTATCAGTTCTACTTATGAGTTTCAATCCCTAATAGGGATTTTGATTAATTGGAACCCAGACTGTTGTTCTGTAAGGGTCTCCAAACTTGTTTCAATCCCTAATAGGGATTTTGATTAATTGGAACATTTAGGATTTGGGACGATCGCTGCCATTAATGGTTTCAATCCCTAATAGGGATTTTGATTAATTGGAACTCTAAATTTAGCCAAGTCCCATACAAAGAGAGAGTTTCAATCCCTAATAGGGATTTTGATTAATTGGAACCTTTGGTTGTTTGCCCCAACTGCAACACCACTGGCGTTTCAATCCCTAATAGGGATTTTGATTAATTGGAACGGAACATCAGATTTCCTTGATTGAACTCCTATTAATATGTTTCAATCCCTAATAGGGATTTTGATTAATTGGAACGGCTGGAGCCTCAAAGCCAAGCTATATTTAGTTTTCAAGGTGCGGTTGCGCGATTCAAGAGCAATCATAGCATTAGAAAAGTTGCTTGGGAAGAGAGCGGGAAAAATGTGAAGGCTGAAACATTATTTTTATAAGCATTTCAGGGATTGCGCGGATGAGGAATAGGTTAATAGTGGGCTGAAATCCTTGCTGGAATTGAGATAGAAGGATTTTTTTAGGCTATGGAATTTGTACACCTACCCTTCCGCGCATTTGTCATACAGGAATCTAGCCAGCAGGGGACTCAGCAAAGAAAATTGTTTCGTCCCGTGGCTGTTCTCCGCCAATACGTTCGATTTTCCCCTGACAACAGCCACAAAGAAAGTAAAAACGCACGCTGTCAGTGTCGGGTTTAATCAATTTGGCTAAGCGCGATCGCAGTTTAGCATACTGGGTAGAAGTCAAATCGCACTCAAACACACTCAGTTGCATCCACTGACCATAAGACTTGAGAACAGAATGGATTTTTGTACGACGCTTGTCTTCTGGAATGTCGTAGCTGACAACAATATACATGGAAGAGAGGGATGGGGAAGTGGGGGGAAGCAAGGGGAGCAAATAATTAATGACAAATTACTTGAGAACTAAGAACAATTGAAACGTCTATATTATCCAATTTGTAAATGGAGCAAATAATTAATGACAAATTACTTGAGAACTAAGGGCGGATATTTATCAATTTCATTCATCAGATACTTACCTAATAACCTCGCTTGAATTTCAAAGGCTTCTTGGTAGGTGCATTTGTGTCCCATGACTGGATGTTTAAAATCCGATTGTTTCTTTTGTTCGTAGGCGCGAAGAAATGCATGCAGTCCTTCTTTGGTTAAAGACACAGCACCACTGAGGGGTTCGGTGGTAAAATCGGCTAAGGTGAGCGATCGCTTGTTAATCAGTGACAGCACTACAGCATCCACTATTAAAGGGCGAAATTCTTCCATTAAGTCCAAGGCTAGGGATGGTCTACCGTAACGCTCAACGTGTAAGTATCCTAAATAAGGATCAAAACCAACAATATTTACCGCACTTTGCACATCGTGACGTAGCAATGAATACCCAAAACTCAAAAGAGCATTAATAGGGTCGGTTGGTGGACGGCGGCGTCTGGCTTCAAATTGAAATTCTGAAGTTTTGATTAGCTGGTTAAAACAACCAAAATAAGCTGCACTACCAGCTCCTTCTAAGCCTCTGAGGGAATCAATACTGCTAGTCTTGTCTATAGGTGCGATCGCGTGTTCGAGTCGAGTGATATTATTACTCAGAGAAAGATGAGGATATTCTCGCTGAGTGCGAAGTAAGGCGTGACGGTAATTTTTCAATTTACCCCGTACAAAACCTCTAACTAAATGTATCGCTGGTTGTGATTCTCCTATTGCTTGCCATTGGGCTTTACGAACAAATATATTTTTGGTAACTTCTGGTTCTAAACGTCCTAAATATTTTCCATTTTGTGTAAGAAAAGTTAAACAAATGTGGCGTTTTAAAAGTTCATCAAGGACGGCGGGAGAAACAGTAGCCCGACCTAGTACTACAATTCCCTCTATTTTAATTAAGGGGACATCTAAAATAGTTGTTTTATCAGCTTTGACGGTGAGGCGTTCGTCAACTTTGCCGATAAAGGCATCGGCTTGTGTTATGTAAACTGTTCCCATTTTTGATTTTTCCTAGTAATAGTTTGTTTGGCGAATATGATTCGTCAGGGAATGATTTAATTTACTTCTTGATAACTTTTGACTTTATCAGTTGCTTTGGGTAAACATTGCGAATAAAGACTGCATCCTTGGCAGCGTTTGCTGTAAACTGGTTTTGGTATTATCCCTGTTTCGAGGATATTTGTTACAGATTGAATTGTAGCGATCGCACTTTGCCGTAACTCTGCATTAATCTCTACTAATTGACGTTGATGAGAGTGAGCATAATAGATATATCCAGTAGGAATACTTTGCCCTGTCATCTCTTCCAAACATAAAGCTTGAGCGCAGACTTGCAACTCATCGTTATCCCATTCGCCTTTACGTCCTCGTTTGTATTCCACTGGATAAACCTCACCAGATTCCGCTTCAATTAAGTCAGATTTTCCGATTAGTTTGTATTGCTCAGATTTCAACCAAATCGCCCGAATTTGCCAAGTTTCTCCTCGCTGTCCATCGCCTGTAGTATGGACGCGATCATGTAAAGTTGTACCTTCAATTGTGTATTGATTATCGCTAAATTCGCCTGCACAAAACATCCGCCAGCACCGATGCGGACAATAGGCATATTGGTTTAATACCGCAATAGGAATATATTCGATTTCATTCATAAATGTATATCTTTGTTAAAGTTACGGATAATACAGACGGCGTGCCATGCCCATACCCATTGGTGTTTTACGGCCAATTCCCGCATACAAAGCAAAGTCAGATAAGGCATTAATTTGCTTGATTTGTATCGGTTCAATTTCTCCTAAAACCCGATAGCTAACTTCTCCAAGAATGCCAATAAATTTACTGCGGGAGTCAGCTAATATTTCTGTATGAATGTTGATAAAAGATGGAAAAATTGACTCAATAGCAATATGTGAAAATTCGATACCGCTGTATTTGTTCCATCGTGAAAGCAGAGAGTTAAAGACAGATTCCCTGGTAGGGAGAGTAGTATCATACTGCCCTTGACGGAAGGCGGTGGGTGTACAGAAGTTAAAGTGAATAGTGCGATGGCTCTCGCTAGCTTCCTCGTATAATTGAGCGTAGGTGTTAGCATTTGCCCAAGGTTGAATAGATTGGGGTGTGCCTTGAATGCTAGTAATATATAAATCAGCCGGGCCAAGATGCCAAGGGTGACTGGGATTAAGATTTAACCACAGTTGAGTAAGTTTGCCAAATAAACTATCGTCTAATAAAGAGATGCGCCACCAACAAGGTGTCCCGGTGGGGATGGGTTGTTGATATTCCCATTGCAATTTAGATCCCCCCTTACCCCCCTTAAAAAGGGGGGAATTGGTTTGTAGAGGAGAGAGGGTGAAGGCTTTATCTGCGGTAGAATCATGCAAGCGATCGCCTAGTTCTTTATCTACAGAGCTAACAAGGGTTAAAAATAGAGCGTGCAGATGTCTACCAGTGAGAAACTGTGGTGGAATAAGCGATTGAGGAAGCAAATTCAACACTAAGCTATGAGGCATACTTTCTCTTTTTGGTTGTAGACTGAGTGACTCTTGACTCGACAATAAACTCTGGAATTTCCTGGAGTTCAGCTTCACTCAAACTATACTGTTCACAAACTAAACTCAAGCGATTTCCTGGAGTTTTGACAGCGTTGACAGAATGAGTTAAATCACCTTGGAAATAAACTAAAGTATTGAATTGGGGTTTAATTTGTCCAAGTTGACGTTTATGCGATCGCAATACCAGTTCTCCCCCCTCCATATCTGCTGGTACGCGCACATAAAGAACGCTGACAACCGCAGGCGGCTCAATAGTTTTGCAGTAGGAACGCAAAGAGCGATCAATATGTGGATCAACGCGGGAGCCTTCTTTTAGCTGCAAAGGATTGAGGTAAAATGCATTACAATTCGGCTGGAGAGCTAAATCTAAGTAAGGCTTGAAGTAGGGGAATTGTTGCTCTACTTGCGGTAATCCAGAACGTTGAAATACTACAGAAAATCCTTTAGTGGCGACAAAATCGCGGTTGAGGTTATTGATAGCAAAGTAAGGACAAGCTTGGATTTCTCCCCACAAGTTATTTAGGTAATCGCTGGGGAAAGCGTTGGTTTGTTGTTGATAGTGTTTCACAGTGGATGTGAGAGAAATATACTTATAAATTGATGTTCTACAAATTCTCGCACCAATGGTGCGAGAATTTAATTACTTATCCCGCAATAAAGACTTCATCATCTGGAAGACGTAGCTGTTTAAATTTCATTGCCATTGTTAAAATTCCTGACAAGCCTGAAAAAAATCTATATTCTTTCTCCATATCATTACAAACAATGGTTATTGGATAAGAAACAATTCCTTGCTTGTTTAATTGGAAAATAACAGCAGCATTTGTTCTTGGGCAAATAATTATTCCTGGTAAAAGATGCCTACTCAAAGCTTGTATTAGGGGTGTGGGTCGTATTGCCCCTCCAGCAGTGCGGATAATTTGACAATTTTTAAAAGATGTTAGTTTGTTCAGTTCTGTACTGATAAATTCCTGCCAGTTATCAGTGTAGCGTAATTCAAAACTCAATTGATAAGTTTCAGTAGCGCGACTAGTGACTTCAATATAATCACCATTTTGGACAAATTCACAATAGCGTAATAGGTGAAAAGAATCTAGTTTTGTTTCCTCCGATTCATCTAGAATAAAACCATGAGGATCACGAATGGAAAGACTTTCAAATAGAGTAGAGCGAAAATTAAATAACGGTGCATAACTGGTACTAAAAACTTCAGCAAATTCTTTTAACTCAGTTAGTGCATCTTCATCTTCTTTAAATAAATCTACGTATTCGTCTAAAGTTGTACGTCCAGCTTGTAAGTCATCCCAATCTTCAGGGAATTTAGCCTTGATAAAGGTTCTGACAAACGCTTGACCACCTTTGATATACTTCCAATCTTTTTTGATATCTTTGGAAGTTTTTTTCGCAATAGTTTCAGCACCTCGTAAAAGTTTCATTCTATAGCGATAATCATCCCAAGTTCTGTTGCCTTCAAAAATAGATTTTAGAGTATTGAATAACTCCAAAATCAATTTTTCTTCAGCTAAACCTTCAAGCATTTCTTCCAATTCCAACAAGGGACGGGCAATTTCTAGAAATGCTTCTGAACGCCAGTAAGCTTTTAAAAAAGGCTTATCTAAACAGGGAAGTGTTTCAAGTAAGTTTTTTAGCGCTGTACGTCCTCCAGTAGTATCTAAAGAGGTTAAACCTTCTTCCCAAGCATCAGCAGGTAAGTAAGCAATAGCTTCTGAATCAATATTAGTTTCAGATTTACCCAAAACACGCCCTACTCTACCAATTCTCTGCCAAAATGCGGCGCGATCGCGTGCTGAAAAAATCAACCAATCTAAATTTTGCCGTTTCGGTTCAGGATGTCTTTCAAAGTTAAATCCTACATCTACAGTGCTAGTAGCCAAAATGATTTGACACTGCATAGCCCTTTGTCTATCTTTTTTTGGCGCAGGGCCTGTAATGCGTCCGATGTCATCACCAAGTCCTTGCTGTCTTAAGAAAGTTGATAGACAATTAATATTATCAAGAGAGTCAAGAATTACAGCACCATTTTCATCAGGTCTTTCTCGAAAACGTTGTATAACTTCTGCTGCTAACTCTGCTAACCACTCTTCCTTACTATCTGGTTTTGGTCTTAATTCCAGATTAACTGCTGTTTGTGATGGTAAAAGATTAGAATTACCTACTTCTCCATCAATTCTTGCTATTTTAACACCAGCCTGTTTTAAATTCTGCAATGCTAATTCACAAGCTGGTTCTGGTGTTGCTGTCAGCAATACTACTTTACGTCCGTTCTCAAAAAAGCGAAAAACTTGAGAATAAGCGAGATAAAACAGCATTCCTACTAGCTGTTTAGCATCGTAGAGATGAAATTCATCAAAAATGACTGTCGAAAATTTGGTGTAAAAACTACTGGCGATATTACCTCTATCTAAGTTGTTATATGCAAAGAAAGTTGCATAGTAAAAGATATCAGGATTTGTGACTAAAATGATGGGCGTATTAGCCCCAACATCAGGAAAAACTGTAGCCGGATTCCGTAATACATTATACAGCTTTTCCCCTGAACGACTGCCTACTTTATCGTTAGACCAGCTTTTAATATCTTTAGCAGAAGCTGATTTGACTACATGAGGTAAATTAGCCTCCTTAACAAACTTTTTTGCAGCTTCTGTTTGCTGTTCAATCAAAGCATTAGTTGGAGCAATGTAAACAGCACTTTTATTTGGCTGATGTTTTAATACTGTTAATCCTGCGTTGGTTTTACCTGTGCCAGTTGGTGCTAAATCAAGGATAATATCTGCATCCTTAGATTGTTCAAATACATCTACTTGATGCTGAAGTGCATTCCCCATAAAAGATAGTTCATCTGGCAAAGATGCACAAGCTGAAATACTACGCGGTTCTAATCTGATAACTAATCTTTGATTACTCATTGTTACTTTCTCTACCGCAAAAATGTAACCCTGCTGGTACAACCATTTCCCCAACTTGCCAAGCAGCACCCCGAAAACGAAGATTTTTAATGATGGGTGCAGGAGGAATAGAAATTAAATCGAATGCTAAAGCCTCTATTTGCTGTGGTAAATCAGCAGCATTTAGATAATGTTGACTTTGATATTCACTTTCTGGTAGTAAAGTCACAGGAAATTCATTCAGCACATTCACTTTGACTTTACTCATGAATTTACCAAGGCGAATATAATTTGGTAATTGGTAATTTCCAAATACCAAAGTTTGAAATTTATTTCTGCGTTCAATCATCCGCAGTCTTCCGGTTTGCGGAAAATTACTTGGTCTAAATGAACTTGGTTTTTTGCCTTGGCGTTGTAATGGTAAATCTTCCCGCGCGGTAGCAACACGGTTATTAGTCATTGCATACCAGTAAGAATCAGAAAGAGCATTGAAACGTTCAAATCTAAATGTCACTCTACCTACTGGTGAAGCTGGTAAGATATAACCAGCTTGTGCTATTGGTTGCAAATCTTCTTTGTAGGTTGGTCGTCCTGTAGCCTGACCTTGGAGGCGATAGGGGGAATTTACCCAACCTAAAGCATAGGTAAGAGCATAATTCCCAATTACCCCCTCAGTATAATAGGTATCAGACAACTCCCTAGAGGCAAAAAAGACTGGTTCAAGACAGTATAATTCAACAAGTTTTGCCTGCTGAAAAGGAATTGTTGACATAACCTAAATCTCTACTTCAACTAGTGTATTTTTGCCTTTCGCTTTAGCCTTTTTCTTATCAGGTGCAACCTGACGAAAGGATTCATAAGATTGGCTTAAACGCTTGAGAAAATTATCACGTTCAGCTTCTGACCAATTAGTTTCTACATCAGTCACTAAATTTGCTAATTCTTCCTCAGATAGCTGCACAGAAACCCCTCTCTTATTTTTCCAATTAGCAATTACTTGTTTGCTTGCTGTAATTAATTGATTAATATTCAAAGGGTGTTCCAAAGGTTTACCTAATACATCATAAGTAGCTTGTACAAGTTCCAGAGAACTAGGAAGTTCGGTAATACTACCAAATACGCCTAATATTTGGTTTTCCATGCGTCCAACACGACTGGAAACTGCACCATAACGACTTGTGAACAGAATGTTACCGATGATATAGCGTAGTTCATCCGCAGTTACATCTTTTAGGGTGACGACATCCAGAAAATGAACTCCTGGTTTGATATATTCGCTGGTATTTAAAGCTGTTGAGGCGTTACCTTTTTCATCGCGCATTGTACCAGTTTCGTAGATGGCGTTTATGGTGCGATCGCCTACGACATCACTAGCAGGTAAAATACTAAAAGCATCTTCAGTCCAAATGCGGCTTTTTTGAGCGCCACCACCAGCAGCGAAGCCGTAGAGGAAACAATCTACACACATTTCACAAGGTGCATTAGTATTTAAAGAACAAAGAGAGCCATCTTTAGGGTTAGTGTATAAAAGCTCATGCGCTCTTAAATGTTCTCGTCCGTAGCGTCTTTCTGGTGCTACTTGTTTACGCTTAGTCATTACCAAGCGTTGAATTATAGTTTTTTGATTTTCACCCTCTAAACCAGCCTGGACAAATTCGCTACACATTGGTTCACCTGAACCTTCTGTGCGAAAGATAGTTTCAGAATGAGTTGTTCTTAAAACAACTAAAGTAATAAAACGTCCTTTGGGGAAATTTTCATAACTTGTTGCTAGTACCGAGGAAAGTTTTGAAATGGACATGATGAAAAACTCCTAATTATTTAAACAGTTGTAGTTGTTTCGACAGAATCATCTTCAGATTGACTTTTGAGTTGTTTACGTGCTTCTTCAAGGAAGAATAAATAAGCAGCTTCTAAAGTTTTTTGATCAGATAAAAACTTTTCAGGACGTGCCGAATAAACCTCCTCATATAGTTTTCGTAATAGCTCGTAATAACGCTTGACCTGTTCATACTTTGTTGCACCTACGCCATGCTCACGGATACGGTCTAAGCGAGTATGATATTGCTGTATTAAAGCAGCAAAAATTACATCTAATCCCAAATAAGGCTTTTGAGAACGAATAGCAGCAATAAAAGCTGTAAACGGTTCTGCTTGAGCAGTTCGTTTAAAAGAACTTCCCCAAATTTTTCCCTCTGCTGCAACTTGAGCAGCTTCTTTAAGATATTTAGTTAAGAGTAAGTTTTCATCAGGCATAAAGCTCTCCAACAAAGTATTTAACGGTTCACAAATGCGACTCCAAATAACACTCAAGTTTGGTTCATCTTGTTCCCGCAGAGTCCAACGTAGCAAGACATAATAAAGTTCAATTGGTCTGACACAAGCACGAGCCAAATCATACAAACAATCATCAGCTTTCTGAATACTTGCAACAGATGTTGCTAGGTTGCTAATACATTGCAGTCTCTCAAGAATTTTTTCTGCATCTTGGCGCTGTTGATATTGTCCATTTCCCAATAAAGTTTGCAGTGCAGAAGGAATTCCCTCTATTCGTCCGTAAACATTACTAGATAACTCAACTTCTAGATTGCTACTCAAGGTAAAAGGAAAGCCAATATCTAAAGACAATGAAATTTCTAAAGCAAGTCTCAGTGATTTTAGTAAAGCTAAAGAATTATTAACATCTCCCCAAAGTAAAGGAATAATGACAGATGTATGAACAAAATCAGGACGCTTTGGCAATGCTAAACCAACTACTTTGTTAGCTTTAAATTCAAGCTGATTATCTTTATATAATTTCAATTCATCAATGGTGACAGTACCACCTTCAGCATTTGTTGCTGCAAGTTGTTTTAAAAGTCCACGCCAAATTCTCAATAGTTCTGGAGCAGAACCTTTAGGTAATGCTAAGTGCAAATAAAGCGGGTCTTGTTTTTTTATAGCAGGAAAGTTCGCCCCAACTGCCATTAATTGGTAAGCTAAAGCTGCAATTGAATCTGCTTGTCTTTTCGGTTCTGCACTAATACCTCCCGGTAAGCGATTAGAAAAAGCTTGTACCTTTGTACCAGGAGGCATATTATCTGAAATTAGCTCATCTATATCTGTAGAAGTAGAACCTAAAGAGCATCTTTGTCTGGGATTTGCTTCTACATAAGCATTTAAATCATTAACTCCATTTAACCGAATAGCAAAAGGTAAATTTACCATTCGGCTAACGGCTGCAATCATTTCTTCAGATACTTCTGTTTCTTCAGATATTTGTGTACTTTCCTTTCTTAGTTGGAAAGATTCTTGTAGAGCTTCTTTAATACCCTCAATTCCTTTAACAGCAGCCTTAGCAGCAAATAAAGGTCGCCCATATTGACCATTAAACGGCTCAATTGCAGTACGCTGAAGTTCAGATATACCCGTATGATGGGCGATTTTATCCCAAACTTCTTTAGGACTTAATCCGACTTCTCTATAACTGAGGTAAGCTGCCTTTAAACCTTCAGATATAGCAAATTCTTCCGCATTACTTACAGGTAATAACTGAAGTTCAGCCGCTTTTATTAGTGCATCTGCACCAGCCGCTTCACCCCATTTAGCTACATCTTTAGCAATCTTGTCTGATTTATAACCAGCTTTTTTCCTTTCTAAAAGAGCCTCAACATTTTCCAATACTTCCTCAATATTTTGTTGGATAGCTTGATGAGAAACCTTAATACCATCCTTGGTAGCTCTGACAAGTCTTTCGATATTATTACCAAAAACTTGGTCAATTTTAGTTTGCCAAACAGCAGCTATTTCTTTTGTCAAATCTACATTTGCTAAAGCTTCCCCTTCAAAAAGTTCGCCATCAGGGAAAATTGCTAAAGGATTTAACCCATACTTTTGCAAAACCTCTTCGCAAGCACCCAGCAATAGGGCTGTAATATAGCCTTTGTCTTCAGAGATGCGGATTCTAAAGAGGTTACATCTTCGCCCAAAAGCAACGGTTAATTCTTTTTCCAGTTTCCGAAAACGTTGTGCATCTGGAATTCCTAAATCAAACAAGTCCGCAGCTGTAAGCATCGCCGCCCAACGTTCAATATTTGGGTCTTCTGGTAAAAATCTTGCTCCATCGCTGACGTTATGACCTGAATGGCGCTCAATTAGCTTTCTGACTAACTCCAAATCATCTTCTGAGACAACAAAGCTAAGTACACAAGCCTTTTCAAGTTGTTCTCGTAAAAATTCCTGATTTCTAGCCAGGGTTTTAACATTGCGTCCTTGGGAACCTTCTAGTTTATTGAGGTCATGAACAGCCGTTGCAGCTAGTAGCAAAGGTCTTTTATCTTCTGGGACTTCTGCTATTCGGCTGACTGTCAAAATGAACTGACACGCCGAATCGAGGTGTTCTGCAAGGGTTGTACCCGTTCTCACACCAGTTTGATGACGATGTGCATGGTTTTCATAAAGCTGGGGGCGAATTTCACTGAAATAAATCTCCTCCAAAGTTTTGGGAGGAACATTTAAAAGCCGACTGCGCTTAATCATATTGAAAGATATAAATTTAATACCAAACTCAGTCTCGCTAAGTGGTCAACAATCACCATAGTCTGTCTTAATTTCTTGTGCCACTAGTACGAGTTTTTATTGAATGAATTTTCAAGCCCTATTTTCAGGTGGGCGAATTCTGACTCTATCTAATTCAGCAGTTACAATTGCACCAGAGAATAATTCGTTTCCGTAAAGCTGAAGTACCCGCAAACAAACTATTGATTGTTCTTTGGTTGAGAGATTAACTAAGCGCAAGATACCACAGTGAGGATTTCCCCGCAGAATTGCTAACTCTCCAAAATCTTTATCAAGGGTGACTAAAATCCTACCTTCACGATAGGCGGTTGCTAAAATTTCCTCGTCACCTGGATCTTTTGGCCAATCTCCAGACCAAACTACATCATACCCAGTTGTTTGTAAATCGTTACGCACCCTAGCATTAATGCAAGTATCTAGTAGTATCTTCACCTTGGGGACTCTATGAATAAAGGTTCAACTCGTTCATGACCAACTAACCTTCGTGCATAGACTAAACAGGCTTGTATATCTTCCCGTTCTAACCAGGGATAAGCTTCTAGCAAAGTTTCAATAGTATCTCCTACTGCTAACATTCCTAAAATATGTTCAACAGCTAGGCGACGGCCTCGAATAATCGGTTTACCGCCAAAGATTTGAGGGTTAAATGTAATTCTTTCTAGTAATGTTTGTTCGTTCATGGTTTATACGATGACCTCTAATACAAGGTTTATCGAAACAAATATTGGAGTCAAGGGAAATTCTGGAGAGCAAATGATCATCGGTCATTGCCGTTGATCTCACTAGCTGCAATCAGCAGTCAAAATCCAGTCTATACTCGTGCTGCTGACCTTGAGTGCGGCGTTTATTAAACTGAGGCATTAACATAACTTCATGAATCCCTATCAGGGGTTGCAAGCCAGGATATAGCTCTGGCTTTTTTCGTATCTGCCTAGCGAGTAACATTGTGTTTTTTTGGTATTGAAATTACTGATTAACTTGGTATACATATAAAATAACTGCAAATACCATTTGTGTCAATAGTGTAATTACAAGTTACAGATGCCAAGAAAAAAAGAAACGATTACACTGTCAATTCCACCAGGAACTAAGGAACAACTAGAAGCGATCGCTCGCCAACTCAATATCACTTGGGGTAAAGAACCAAGTATTTCGGGCTTAATAGTGGCGATCGCACAACAATCAGTAGAGGTCGGAAAGCCTTTTACGCTCGACTCAAATCAAGTTAACGCCTTGCAAAAAGCGATCAAAGCCCTGAGTGATGCAGGCCAGATAGGGGAAGCTCAAACTATACTTACACTTTTATTAGAACGTAGTAATCTTGAAGCTCCCTTGCGTCAATCGCTGATGAAGCAGCTGAGCCAACCTGCTCCTATATGGCGAATTCAGATTGAAGACTTAATTAAAAGACAACAACCTTTCTACCTTGTCTATCAAAATTCTCAAGGTAATGAACTAGCCTATACAGTTCGCTATGCTGAGGTTCGTTTTTTTGAGAAACGCTTTTACTTGCTGATTTGGTGTGAAGAAACTCAAGATGTAGAAAACGATATTCCTGATCTACCGGAACTATGGCACAATCGCTGTTTGCGTTTAGACCGGATTGAATCAATGGCAACTATACCTGCTAGTGGGAATTGGCACGGAGAACTAGATTACCTAGAAGTGTACTTGCAATTTCGTGGTGGCTTGGTGAAAGCCTATCAACCTAAAGAAGATGATATCAAAGATGAAATCATTGGAGATGTGCGTCAAGTAGTGCGGCGAGTTGTCAATGATTTCTGGCTGATTCGAGAATTATCACGGTATTGGGAAGATTGCGTGATTGTATCACCTGAGAGTCTGCGCGATCGCCTCAAACAAAAACTCCTCACCCTGTGCCAGTTGTACGATATCGAAACCAAGAGTTAAATTTTGTGGGGTAAGCATCTTGCCTGCCCTTAATCATACATCTGGCTCAATCGGTTGATATTCTTGAATTGTTCCACTGTGAATAATCCATAATTTACCAGTAACTTCTGCTGCATCTAATCCTTGAATCAGCATTTTTACCGCTTCTTGCCAAAATGTAAAATTAGGACGGGAAGGTAAACGGACAATAACAATTCCTGCATAGTCAGAAGGATTATATCTCAGACGATTTCCAAAGCCGCGATCGCAAGTAACTAGGCATCTATCCTCACAACGACAAACATCAATTACTTCTTCATCAGGTGCGGAACTCAAACCTTGCCCTGGTACTGTTGCCACATCGTGTCCTGCTAAACGCAACAAACTCACAACACGAATATCAATATTCTCATCAAGCTTTAAATTCACCGATTTGTTTACTTTTTTTCAGTTAAAGGAAGTTCTACAAAAACATCCCGCGCCATTTCTGCACCATAAGCAATACAAGCAAGTACATCTTCTCTTTCTATACTGGGATAAGCTTCAAGAATTTCCTCTATCGTTTCTCCTCCTGCTAAATAGTCAAGTATCAAGGATACCCAAATACGATGTCCACGAATACAAGGTTTACCAAAACATATCTTTGGATCGATGGAAATTCTCGACAGCAGATTATCTGGCCGCATATAAATTTACCTCTAATAACCTCTACTCGTAACTTATTCACCCTTCATCATACTTTGGTTTTCAATGCCGAGTACCTTTTGGTTTAGCCGCGAAGTTATGCAGTACGCGCCAGATTGTGTTGTGATTCTACCGGAGAATCTGCGCGATCGCCTCAAACAAAAACTCCTCACCCTCTGCCAGTTGTACGATATAGAAATAAAGGAGTAAATCATGCTTAAAGATATTATTGCAGTTGAACCGAGACAAAACTATCAACTGTACATCCGTTTTGAGGATGATGTAAAAGGAGTTATTGATATTAGTAAAATTGTCCAATTTACAGGAGTATTTGCGCCTTTGCAAGATAAAGAATACTTTGCCACAGTCGAAGTAAACTTTGAATATGGAACAATTCAATGGGATTCAGGAGCCGACCTTGACCCAGATGTTATTTATTCTATGATTACAAAACAGCCAATTCCCGAATATCAGCTTAGTGCTGTTTCAGCTAATTCTGCTGATTATTTTGACTAATTGCAGGGGTATAACAACTAACAATTATTCACTGTAAAATCTGGTCAATCATCCGATTCGCTTGGGAAGCATAACCGCCGCCAAATAAATTGAAGTGATTCAAAATGTGATACAGATTGTAGAGTGTTTTTCTCTTTTCATAATCTGCATCTAAAGGAAACACCTCGTTATAACCTTGGTAAAACCCGGCGGAAAAACCACTAAATAATTCTGTCATGGCGATATCAACTTCGCGATCGCCAAAATAAGTTGCAGGATCAAAAATTATCGGTTCTCCCGATACAGTACACCCAGCATTCCCACCCCATAAATCGCCATGTACCAAGGAAGGTTGCACTTGGTGTGCTAACAATTCTGGGATAGCTGCTAGTAGCTTTTCTTGTTGAGGAAAATTTCCCCCTCGTCGTCTTGCTAACTGAAATTGATACGAGAGCCGATGGTTAGCATAAAATTCCGCCCAGTCTGCTGTCCAAGTATTGATTTGGGGAGTGGAACCTATAGTATTGTTAATTTTCCAACCAAAACCTTGACTGCTACTAGCTTTATGCATCACCGCCAATTTGCGTCCCATCTCTTCGCTAGAATTGCTGTTACCACCAAGTTCCAACCATTCCAACACGATGTAGCTAGAATTATCAGCCATCCCCCAACAAACTGGTTTTGGGACGCGAATACTAGCTGTTGCTAACATATCTTCCAAACCCAGCGCCTCAGCTTCAAACATGGCAACTTGAGATGCTTGGTTGAGTTTGACAAAGTAGTTTAGCTTACCATTCGAGACAGCATAACCTTGGTTAATACACCCACCACTAACCGATCGCCGTTGCTGACTCTGAAATTTTTCACCAGTTACCTGGCTAATCTGGGCGTCAATTTCAGTCCACATCATATAATTTTGTCATTTGTCATTTGTCATTTGCCCAATAATCAATTTATTTTTGACTACTAAAACGGCTTGAGAACAACTACACCATAAGCATCTGGAGCAAGATACTGGTTAGCTGCAAATAACAATTCAGGAGCGTTCTGGGCGTGAATATTAGCTGGGTAGTTAAACGCTGGTTCTAAATCTCCCACCATAGACTGATAGTAACCATACAACCCAGCGCGATCGCTTGGTGTTTCATTGCCAAAAATAAACCTGTTAGCGGCTCGCCGCCGGACGCGAGCGATTTCGGATTCTGTAACTAACTCTGTTTGTAACTTGCGGATGTGTTGAGCGATCGCATCTTCCACAGCTTGTAAATTTTCCACTGCACACTTAGCCGAAATATAAAACGTTCCTTGCAGTAGATTGCTCATATTGCTCACTGCGATGGAAGACACTAATCCTTGTTCTTCCCGCAAATCATATACTAATCTCGATGTCCGTCCTTGTCCTAAAATTCCTGCCAAAACATCCAATCCATAAGTTTGATCTAGGTGAGCCAAACCTGGAACCCTCCAAACCATGACTATCCTTGCTTGTTGGAGACTTTCATCAATAAACTCTCGATGGACAATTTCTGTAAAAGCAGGTTCAGGACTAATGCTTACCTCTTGACTGTTGATTCTTGACTCTTGACTCTGATTAATTTGTGCAAATCCCTTAGCCACAATTTCAATTAATTCTTCTTCAGGTAAATTCCCCACAGCCACAGCAGTAATTGATTGGGGTTGATACCAACTAGCGTGAAAATCTCGCATTTGCTGGGGTTGAAGTTGGGTAATTACTTCTTCTGGCCCCAATACTGGACGGCGATAGGGTAATAAATCAAACGCTGTCTCCATTGCCCGTCGAAACGTGCGGCGGCGGGGATTATCATCTGAACGTCTAATTTCTTCTAAGACTACTAATCGCTCACGTTCAAAGGCATCATCAGGAATACTGGGATTAAATACTACGTCTATTTGTAGTGGAGCCAGTTCAGCAAAATCTTTAGGAGCAGTGGTTATATAGTAATGAGTATAATCTTGGCTAGTAGCGGCATTGGTAACAGCACCCCGTTCTTCAATTCGCCGTTCAAACTCGCCGCTAGTCAGTCGCTCGGTTCCCTTAAAAATCATGTGCTCTAAAAAGTGAGCCATACCGTTAATAGTATCTGATTCAACAGCCGAGCCAGCTTTAACCCACAAGCTCAGATTAACGGCTTCAACTGGCATCTGCTCCGCGATGATTGTCAAACCATTAGGCAACTGCCTTAGGTTTGGAGCATTGAGACGAGGAAATTTCAGCAGGGTTGAGGTCATTGCTCGTGGTGAGTGAGAGTTTTTTACTCCTTTATCTTAACTACGACTCAAAATAAGCACCGTCATCATACAACTGCTGGCAATTAGCACACAGAGGGCTATGACTGTCACACAAGTTTTGTTGCAAGTATTAATGTGCGTTATGACAGGCGATCGCATTTCGCACCGATTTTAAGCTATTGGCCGATGACTACAAGCGATCGCCCAACAGCATTTACGACCGTCTCCTTAATTATCGAGCATTTAAAACTTTAGATTTACAGATTTTCCCAAAATCAAATAAGAGTCTTACCGATAGATATAGTATTCTATGTAAAAATAAAAATGTACTAGTTTAAGTGCAAAAAGCGCATTCACTAAATTAGCCAGAGAAGAGTACTATTCACGTGTAACTGAAAATCATTCCCCATCAATCTTTACAGATGCCTGCACGAAGACAATCTTCTGTTTGGTCGTCTCTAGCTGATATTTGCCACGGTACTATTTTTAACCGAGGATTTGTGCTAACGGCAATTACAGCAGTTGTTATGGGAACCTTAGAGTTGAATATTGGCACGTCACTACTAGCAAAGCTTAAACAGGCATTGTATAAATAAACAGGTAATGCCATCAATCCAATGTAAATTTTCCTATTCATACAAAACCTCAGATCACAATTTCCGATTGCGCCATAGCAAATACCACCTTAGATGAACCGGAGTTTAAAAACTGAGCTTTGTATGTCAAAGATTTTGTATCAATTTACTAAATACTGCTTACTTGAGAGACGTAATTTGCAAATTATCGGTTCCACCCTATTTGTAGGGTAGGCATTAGCTAAAAGATGACTTCCTACTTAACTTATACAGATGCAACGCCAAAAAACCGGACAAAAATCCCCAAGCAGCCAAAAACATATTTTGATAGCTGCTGCCCCGGATAAAATAGTTAACAAATGTTGCCTACTAGCTGACTCATGACGCCTTCACAAGATGTAGATACTGTACAGCAACCCCCGCACACGCCTGCTTCAGACACTCCCGATATCGACCAAGAAGGATACGGCAACTCAGAGACCGATCCTTTCGATGAGTTACCTGATGAAGTCGAGATGTCCCTTTTCGACCACCTAGAAGAGTTGCGACAGCGGATTTTCTATTCGCTGATTGCGGTAGCAGTGGGTATCATCGGCTGTTTTTTTGCCGTCAAACCGATTGTCCAGCTATTGGAAGTCCCAGCCCAAGGAGTAAAATTTCTCCAGCTTGCTCCCGGAGAATATTTCTTTGTCTCCTTCAAAGTTGCAGCATACACAGGTTTGGTACTTTCCAGTCCCTTTATTCTTTACCAAATTATCCAGTTTGTCCTCCCAGGATTGACTCGCCGCGAACGTCGCTTGCTAGGGCCTGTAGTTTTGGGGTCGAGTGTGCTGTTTGCAGGTGGGTTAGTATTTGCCTATTTACTCCTTATCCCCGCAGCTTTGAAATTCTTCATTAGCTATGGAGCAGATGTAGTAGAACAACTATGGTCGATTGACAAATATTTTGAATTTGTGCTGCTTTTGTTATTCAGTACTGGCTTAGCATTTCAAATTCCCATTATCCAATTGTTACTCGGTAATTTAGGAATTGTCTCTTCTAAAAAAATGCTTGCTGGTTGGCGCTACGTGATTATGGGAGCAGTAGTTTTAGGAGCTATCCTTACACCTTCTACTGACCCCCTAACCCAAAGTCTTCTGGCGGGAGCAGTACTTGGGCTTTACTTTGGTGGCGTTGGGCTAGTTAAGCTCACAGGTAAATAACAGTCGCTACCATGCGAGAACCTACCTTTTAGGCGTCTAGCCATCTATAAGATCCAATTCAAAATAAAAATGTCAATTCTGAAGTAAATGGCACAAATTAGCTATGATGACTTTGAAAAAATTGAGATTCGTGTTGGCAAAGTCATCAAAGTAGACGAGTTCCCCAAAGCTAGAATACCAGCTTATAAATTGTGGATCGACTTTGGTGATTTGGGTATCAAAAAATCTAGTGCCCAAATTACCAGACTTTATCAGCAAGAGGATTTAATCAATAGATTAATATTAGCTATTACCAATTTACCACCCCGTCAAATCGCTGATTTCATCTCGGAAGTTTTAGTCTTAGGTGTAGTTTTAGATGATGGGGAAGTTGCGTTAATCCAGCCAGATAGAGATGTAACTTTGGGCAAAAGAGTTTTATAGGAAGTTTTAGTAATATTTATGTATTGTTTGACTACATTTAGTAGGCTGAGAAGTTATCAGCTTTTGACTGCTGAATTTAGTGTATAATCAAATATTTAAAAATAGAAAAAGCAAGTCATAATATCCATTCTGAAGAACGCTCGCCTAAATCTAGAGGAATGCTAACAGCTTTGCCGAGTCGGGGGCGATCGCGTGTTTCAATGATAAATGTTTGTACTTGTGTTGTCCCACCCAAAGCGTGAAGATAATTGGCGATACTATCAAGATGCTCTTGGTACTCTGCCTCAGTTAACGGAAAAGAAGCCTGCTCTAAGTATTTCCACATTATTTGCAGAAATATTTTCCCCTGTGTCCGCCGCAACTGCACATCGTAAGAATATCCCCACTTATCAAGCAAAATTTGGCGTAATTCCTGTCCTGTCATAGCTTTTCTCAATTAGATTTTACATTTAGTTATGATGTTAAGTTCCGTAACTCAAGTATGATAGGGATATAAAGAAATGTAATGCTAACAGAAAAGATGCTAGATATATCTTGGAACACAGAAGTATGGCATCGTTGTGGGCGTTAGCATTTCGACTTAGACAAGAGTTGCTCAAGTACTAGTACTCCTGTCAAAATGCTTAGCAAAATACATAAAGAGCGCGTAGATTATGGCTCAATTTTCTGAATCAGCAGACGTGCCCGATATGGGGCGTCGTCAATTCATGAATCTGCTCACTTTTGGGACTGTCACTGGAGTGGCTCTGGGTGCATTGTATCCCGTTGTCAAGTACTTTATTCCACCCGCTACTGGTGGTGCTGGTGGTGGTACAACGGCAAAAGACGAGCTTGGTAATGATGTCAGCGTTACTAAATTTCTAGAAAACCGTAATGCAGGCGATCGCAACCTAGTCCAAGGACTAAAGGGCGACCCCACCTATATTGTGGTAGACAGCAAAGAGGCGATCAAAGATTATGGCATTAATGCCATCTGTACCCACTTAGGTTGTGTCGTCCCCTGGAACGTTGCCGAGAACAAATTTAAGTGTCCTTGTCATGGTTCTCAGTACGACGAAACTGGTAAGGTTGTCCGGGGCCCAGCACCGCTGTCTTTAGCTTTGGCCCATACCAACGTAAACGACGACAAAATCGTCTTAACCCCTTGGACTGAAACCGACTTCCGCACCGGCGAAGAACCTTGGTGGGGTTAATAATTTTGTCCTTATGTCCTTAGTCATTTGTCCTTTGTTCAGGGCTTAATGACTAATGACTAATGACTAATGACCAATGACTAATTCAATCGTTGTCCTTATAGAGATGAGAAATGCTTTCATAACAGCGAGGTTAACTCGCAGTGCTAGAGCGATTGTTAAAACATTGCTCATAGCGATCGCTACCGTGACATTTTACTTCACCAGCGATCTAGCCCTTCCCCAAGCTGCTGCTGCCTATCCTTTTTGGGCACAGCAAACCTATCCTGAAACCCCCCGCGAACCAACCGGGCGGATTGTTTGCGCCAACTGTCACCTAGCAGCTAAGCCTACAGATGTGGAAGTTCCCCAATCGGTACTACCTGACACTGTATTTAAAGCTGTGGTGAAAATTCCTTACGATACTAGCTTGCAGCAGGTTGGTGCTGATGGTTCTAAAGTCGGCTTGAATGTCGGTGCTGTACTGATGCTACCCGAAGGCTTTAAGATTGCTCCTGAAGACCGGATTTCTGAGGAACTTAAAGAAGAAGTCGGTGACACATTCTTCCAACCCTACAGCGAAGAGAAAGATAACGTTATCATCGTCGGCCCCTTACCTGGTGAACAGTATCAGGAAATTGTCTTCCCAGTTCTTTCTCCCAACCCCGCAACCGATAAAAACATCCACTTCGGTAAATATTCGGTTCACGTAGGTGGTAACAGAGGACGCGGACAAGTTTACCCCACTGGCGAAAAGAGCAACAACACAGTTTACAACGCTTCCGCTACTGGCACAATTAGCAAAATTGCCAAAGAGGAAGACGGAGACGGTAACGTCAAATATGTTGTGAGCATCCAAAGTGAATCTGGTGAAGTTGTCAAGGAGACGATTCCCCTAGGCCCAGAACTGATTGTTTCTGAAGGACAAGCAGTCAAGTCTGGTGATGCTTTGACCAGCAACCCGAACGTGGGTGGATTTGGTCAACAAGATGCAGAAATCGTATTGCAAGATGCATCTAGAGTCCAATGGATGATTGCGTTCATCGCTCTTGTGATGTTGGCTCAAGTTATGCTGGTGCTGAAGAAAAAGCAGGTTGAGAAAGTTCAAGCTGCTGAGATGAATTTCTAAATTCTCTGCTAAATGATTACTTGTATGACAGGCAATAAGCCTGTCTTTTTTTATGTCAATTAAATAAAGCCTGAAAATTTGGGATTTCACTATCTTGGGCAAAATCCAGCAACCGCCTGGAACCAACAGCTTGCTGTCTAGCTGAAGCACCAGATAGAAGTTGAATCCCTGCTTTAGCACGGTTTTCTTTCACCCGCGAGAGAATATATCGCGCTTTTTCCCATGCTTTCTCTTCCGTATCCGCTAAAATCGGATGCAAAGACACACTAAACCCAAAAGACTTTTCTGATGATGCCGCAGCTTTAACTTCAGCGATGCGTTGTTTGATGGCTTGATTTGTTGGGAGTTTAACGGCAGAATTAGTTGCTTGTCTTAGCGAAATTCAATGACCACTGAAAATCAGGTTCTGGATTTGGTAGCAGGTTGCTAATAGTAATCCGAGAATTCTTTGTGTTATCAGTTTCTTTCTCGGTAGTTTGGCGTGTTTGTCGAGTCGAAAGTCCTATTTCTTTGAGCAAGCGGTTAATGTGGCAAGCACTAACTTTAATTCCCATCTCTTTTGTCAGATGCTTGCTTAACCATTGTCCTGTCCAACGTTCAAATGCATAGCCATATTCACGCGGACTATGGCTTACTAGTTCATACAAACGAGCGAGATATTGCTTATTCACAGCTTTAGGACGACCCATCGGGCGATCGCTCCAATGGTGAGCTTGACCTGTTTGGGCGATCGTCATCCAGTGTCGTGCCGTCTCCTGAGCGCATCCTAACGCTTCACAAATTTGAGTCTGAGATTGGCCTACATCTGCCAACAACATAATTTCAATCCGACGGCGGTATTCTGGACGTAAATCTGTTTCTAGACTCTTGAGCAAAAGCTTACGCTGAAAAGTTGTTAAGTATAGACCTTGCTTGTCCACAGCAATTCCTCCTGGTATAACTTGCAATGCCCAGATAGAAATTAATCTGGATATTTCCTGAGAACCTCTGTTACTTCTCTGAATCAAAACTCCGGGAATTCCACATCTCGTTACAAAACTTTACAAGATTAGATGAACGGTGAAAAATCAGGCTTTTTCGGCTGTTGTGCCGTGACAGGGCATCAAGTACCATATGCGACTAAAAATATAGCTTCAGTTTAAAATTGCAGGCACTGGTAAATATGCAGTGAAAATTGAGATTTACTCCTACCAAATTTGACAATATCCCTATTTATAAATGTAAAGCAATTTTGGAATCAAAACACTCTCATTTATGCATCAAAAAAAACTTTTACCTCTTAAAATCGTTGAGAATAGCTCATATATTTGAGTTGAGGTTAATTAAGTCAAAGTTAATCTCAACCAAACAATTTTATTAAGGAGAAAGAAAAATGTCACAGATCAAAATACTAGATTTAGATAATGCTTGCTTACTATCTAAATTAAGCCGCGAGATAGGATTGTAGATTTTGAGCTACGCGCATTGGCGATCGCAGGAAAAGGGGATAATTTTGCAAACGCTGCTGTTAAATAATTAGATGAGTCAACAAAATACGGCAAAGATATGCACAGTAATGCAGTCAATAGTGCTATTAAAAAATGCTTTAAAAGTTTCATTTAATTCTAAATATCACCCTGTAACTAACACCAACCTAAGCCATTCAGCCACCGATGAGATGATGCCAAAAAATAGCAGAATGTTGTAAAAGTTGGAGTAACTTTAGCGACCATTACACTGAATCGGGTTCTGTCTGGAGTTATGAGGACTAACGGTAGATGAATTAGCGCTGAGGACTATTTGTCCTTTAGCGTTTAGCACTGCACCTGTGGCCTCAACAATACGTTTGGAAGTGGGGGCAGTTGGTTTAGTGGTGACAGGTGGTTGGAAACGTTTGTTATTGCTGGGTTTAAGAGACACCCAATCTATTTTGGCTATATCAGGAGTGAGAATATCTTTAGGGTTGGCTGGTAAACCGCCGCGTCCAGTGATTATAAATCGGCTTTGAGCATAACCAGGACTGTAACAGCCTTGTGCAATTTCAGTATCAACTGGTATTGTTGGCAACTCTAGCAAGCCACTGTTGGGATCAATCTCAGGTGTGTTCAGTTCCACAGTGCCTTGTGTACCAAATTCTGAACTAACAGTGATGTCACTGAATAAAGTTTGACTTTCACGGGGCTGAATGCCATAAATGCCAAAGGCTTTGATATCCACTCTCCCACCTGTGCCTGTAAAAGCATTAGCAGTGATGTCGCTATTTTCAACAGGCACGGCAACGATGAAGCCTGACGGGGCATCAATATTAATGTTGCCACCATTACCACCACCAGCTTGTGCTGTGCCTGCGGTGGTGGTAATTTCAGCGCCACGACGCAGAAGTAGTAAATTAGTTTGTAAGTTAATATTGCCACCATTACCCGATGCAGATTCGGCGTTTAGTCTGCCACTGTTATCTAGGGTAACTCTAGGTGAGGTGACGATAATATCTCCAGCAGTACCCGTTGTACTTTGAGAGTTAACATACAAGCCACTATTAAAGTTTGAACTGTTATCAGAAATGGTGACGAAATCAGCAGCATTAATTTTGATTGCACCAGCATTCCCTTGTCCAAGAGTTTCGGCAGAAAGTCTAGCGCCATTTCGTAACGAGAAAGAACTAGAATCGATGGTAATATTACCCCCATTGCCTACTGTCCCTGTTTCTACCCTGCTTGTAATTGCACTAAAAAAACCGTTTTTTCCACCAGCAATGTCAACAGTGCCAGTAACATGAATATTGACATTCCCTGCATCCCCTCGTCCTGCTAGCTGGGTAGCAAATGCTTCACGAGTACTAGTTAGCACTTGAGCGCCATCAATTAGTGACAGGGTGGTAGCATTGATATCGATATTGCCACCTTTACCTACACTTCCTTCTGCCACCGTGCTGAAGATATCACCGTTTGCTAGGACAACAGTATCTTTTGCACTCACTGTCACATTCCCCGCACTCCCTTGTCCAAATGTTGAGGCAGAAAGTGTAGCGCCATCTCGTAACGAGAAAGAACTAGAATTGATGGTAATATTACCCCCATTGCCTACTGTCCCATTTGCCACAGAACTGAAAATCGAACTTAAACCATTTTCCCCCCCAGCAATGTCAACAGTGCCAGTAGCATTAATATTGATACTCCCCGCATCCCCCAATGCACCACGAGTACTAGTTTGCAGTTGAGCGCCATCAATTAGTGATAGTGTTGCAGCATTGATGTCAATATTGCCACCTTTTCCTACAACCCCTGCACCCACCGTGCTAAAGATATCACCGTTGACTAGGAAAACAGTATCTTTTGCACTCACTGCCACATTTCCTGCATTCCCTTGTCCACGGGTTGAGGCAGAAAGTGTAGCACCATCTCGTAAAGAGAAAGAACCAGAATCAATGGTAATGTTACCCCCATTGCCAACTGTCCCATTTGCCACAAAGCTGCCAATACCACTAATAAAACTATTTTCCCTACCAGCAATGTCAACAGTGCCAGTAACATGAATATTGACATTCCCTGCATCCCCTCGTCCTGCTGGCTGGGTAGTAAATGCTTCACGAGTACTGGTTAGCACTTGAGCACCATCAATCAGTGACAGGGTTGTAGCCTTGATGTCGATATTGCCACCTTTACCGATACCCCCTGCTTCCACCGTGCTAAAGATGTAAGCATTTGCCAGGGAAACAGCATCTTTTGCACTTACTGTCACATTCCCAGCATTCCCTTGTCCACGAGTTTCGGCAGAAAGTCTAGCGCCATCTTGTAATGAAAAAGAACCAGAATCGATGGTAATGTTACCCCCATTGCCTTGTGATCCCACGCGCACATTATTAAAAACTACACTCCCATCAGCAATTTTGATTTCTCCGGTAGCATTAAGCGTAATATTTCCTGCAACAGTTTCAGGTGTCCCCAAACCTTGCCCAATACCAGCACTTAGGATAGTTCCTCCTAAAAGCTCTAGATTTCTGGCATTGACTGCAATATTACCGCCACCAGCCCCAGTTACAAATACACCTGAACTATTGGTGAGGGATACCGAAGCTAGTGCAACATTCTCAGGAAATCTCAAGCTGAGATCATCACCATCTACACCCAGCGCTACAGTACCAGATTCACCCAATCCTCCTAACTCGACTCGCCCACCAAAAGCATTTAATCGTCCCCCATCCATATTGATATCACCGCCTACCAACAGCAAACTATTGCCATCTGGTACGCGCAAAACTATTGAGTTAT
>NZ_JACXXN010000034.1 GCF_014904695.1 Nostoc sp. MG11
TGGCGTGGGTTAGGGGGGATCTCAAGTCTCGGTGGTACATCGAAAAACTTTGAAATGCTTATCAGACTAGGCTTTCACGTTAAGTTGACACCAATGGGTGCGATCGCACCAACTCCTGATAATTTAAATAACTAGAGGATTCCTAATTGAATTTTGGAAAATATCACTCCTCTGGGGTTCTTAATTAGTTCGGAAATGATGTTTGTATCTAAGCTGATTTACTCCTACACTAAATGACTGATTGAGGGTTTCATCTAAAAATTCTTCGCTTCTTGTAAACGATAATTTACCTCTTTTCTCGCTACCCCATCAGTTTGTAATTCTTTAGCTGTTTTTTTGATGTTATTTAAAGCCACAAATTCCAGGGTACGAATTCGCAAAATATCTAAGTTAGCTGCACTCAAAATGACTAATGGTTTACCATCGTTAGTTGTGGGAGGAACAGAATTAGGAATTTCTTTACCTACCCAATACCCCACAAAACCATCTGCATCCACACTACTGCAACTTAACTGACTCAAATCTTGGGAGTTATCTAAATAATGCCGTTCAAAATAACGTAAAGTTCCTTTTTGATAACTGTGACGTTGAGCGACTAAAGACCTTAAGGGACGGTGGAGAGATAACAGTTTAACTAAAGGCGATCGCTCTTGTTCTATGTAATTACTTAACTCACTGTCAACATTAAAATCAGAACCTTGCCAAATCCGCAATTCATCTAATTGACGACGATGAGTAATGAGATTCTGTTTTAGCAGTTTATCAATAATTTGTTGCCAATAATTAATCTGTGCTTCTGACGGGCGATCGCACATAGCTAAAGATACTGACGAGGGTGAAAAGTTTCATGGTTGGCAAATACTGGATTTACTGGATTGTCAAGATGTTTGAAGTTCAGACTAGTTTATATCATGATAGGATGTATATAATAGCAACTATTTTAGTTATTATGGCTCAAAAGTAAACAAGAGTTTTTATTTACTCAAAAATTTTTAATTAATAAATTTATTTTCCATAAAATTTGAATGCTGATATAAAATCTTACATGCTTATCTGAACTTACTCTAAAAAGTTTAAACCAATCAGAATAACATCATTTTCTGAAACCAATGAATATAACTGCTTTTTTTTATACATACAAGATATTATATAGTGTTTCTCTGGTGGATAAGGTACATACAGGAGAGACGATAAGCTAAGTTTGTCAATTAAGGTTTTTGGTATACCTCACCACGTAGGAACCTCGTTAGATATCATAATTTATCTAATAGCGTGTATCTTTACTATGCAGGAATAAATAAAATTAATTTTCTGTGAGTATCTTTGACAAATATGGGAAATGTATTTATATGTTTTATTAAACAGATATATTTTAATATTTGGTTTGACTAAAAATAACATATTTTTGGCTATTTTTATTAGTTGTTTCTTGACAACTCAACATTTTTCTTCAGGAGAAAAGACAATGGAAAGTTTTAATGAGTATCATCTGAATCCACAAGAATTTTCTTTTCTTGAAAGCTTCCAAAATAACTGGCAAATGATTAAAGATGAGTTTACGCACTTTATTCATCATGCATCTGATGAGGAATTAAAATTCACTTACGAGGTTTTGGGGCCTAAAAGTAAAACGATTAAAACTAAGGGAAATGCAAAATACAGTGCTTTTGGTATTTTATTTCAAGGGTTATTCATTGAAAAATATATCCAATTGCATCAAATACAATATCCTGATTATGAATCAGATGATGCATCTAAAAAAGCACTGACATTGAGAGATAAATATTTCTCAAATTTGGCTAAGGTGATAGAAAAAGTCAACTTTAGTAATGATGGTATCATCAGAAATGTGTATTTTGGTACATTCCGCCCAGGTTTAGATATCAAGTTGCATGTGAACAATAATCCTCACATGAATCGGGGCTATTTAGGATTAATTGTGCCAGAGGGGGATGTGGCTATGAAAATATGCCATGAGCAGCTTTACTGGTATGAAGGAAAATTCATGGTTTTAGATCACAGCTATCCACACTGTCCGCATAATTATACCGATTATGACAGAACTGTTTTGGTTGTAGACTTTTTTAAACCGGATAAGCCTAGAGAGGAAGTAATACAGTTTGAACAAGAGCAAGTTGCACAACGTATGCAAGATAATCCTTACAGTTTAGGTGTTTTTGGTAAAAGCGATAAAGCGAGAGAAGAAGATTTTATCAAGTATGGTTTGGCTCATCAGTTAGAGTGGGATAAAGCCTTATAAGCTTAGAGAATGTCTGAAAAATCTCATTTCTCGCTTTACCTGGCGACTAGAAGTCGCGGCTACACAATCAAAACCCGCCTCCGCGGGTTAAAAACCAATAGTTCCCAAAAGCAAGGTAAACATAATATTTGGAAATGAATGCAGAAACTTACAGAAAGTTAATAGCAAAGCAACTTAACAAAGATTTTAAATCTGCTGTTGAAGTTGTTGAGGTTCCTATTCCTAAACCTGCTGCTAGTCAAGTTTTAATTCAAAACAAATTTGCTGGGATTAATGGTGGCTTTGACACTTTACTTTGTCGTGGTGATGTTCCCTATGTTAACTTGATTCCTCCCTTTGATTTGGGTGTGGAAGCGGTGGGAGAAGTTATCGCTATGGGTGAAGATGTCAAAGATTTTCAAATTGGTGATGCTGTAATAACTACGGCGCGTGGCGGTGGTTATCGAGAATATCAGGTTATCGATGCAAACTTAGCGGTGAAGGTGCGCCAAGCAACACCAGAGTTGCTCACACTAATGCCTACAGGTGTATCAGCTTTGGTTGCATTGGAACAAGTGGGGGAGATGAAAAGTAATGAAGTGGTTTTAGTGACAGCAGCAGCAGGGGGAACTGGTCATATTGCGGTGCAATTGGCAAAATTAGCAGGTAATCATGTTATTGGTACTTGTAGTTCTGAGGCGAAGGCGGAGTTACTCAAAGAATTAGGTTGCGATCGCATTATCAATTATCGTACAGAAAATCTCAATCAAGTCCTCAAGCAAGAATACCCCAATGGAATTAATCTAGTTTTTGAGTGTGTGGGTAAACAGGTTTTCGATACTTGCGTTGACAACTTGGCTATGCGGGGACGTTTAATAGTAGTGGGTTTCATTTCTGAATATGCGAAGAACTTAGAACAAGTTACCCAACCTCGCATTTATCACCAGCTATTTTGGAAAGCTGCTTCTGTTAGAGGCTTTCTCATGCCTCATTATCAAGAATATATGATAAAAGCACGCGATCGCCTGATTAACCTCTTCTATTCTGATAAACTCAAAGTTGCCGTTGACTCAACCCAGTTTAACGGTATAGAATCCATTCCTGCTGCTGTAGAATACCTCCTGAGTGGGCAAAATTGTGGCAAAGTAGTTGTTAGATTTTAGCTACAAATTGAATTTTTGAAACTAACTAATGGTAGTAACTTTACAACCTAAAATCCTAAATTGTATAAAAGCTTAGATATTAAAAGGCAATCAAAATGACACAAGAGTCAGAAAATACTTTGAAAGTTGCTCAGCAGGCATTTGAGTATCTGACACATGGTATGGCTACAGGGGAATGGGAAGCATTGTTAAATATGCTCACAGAAGATTTTACCCTTTGGTTTCCAATGGGTAAATTTCACGGGTTAAATATAGGAAAAGAACGAGCTAGGGAGTTTTTCTACTATGTTTCTGAGTCCTTTAATCCAGGGTTGAAGTTGAATTCTCTTGACCGAGTTACTAGCAATGAAACAACGGCTGTTTTTGAGTTTCGAGATGAAGGACTTTTATTCGGACAGCCTTATAAAAATCGGGTAGCCGTTTCTTTTGATGTGCGTGGTGACAAAATCTGTGGCTATCGGGAATACTTTGGTAGTGATGGTAAATCGTATTAAATAATTCGTAATTCGTAATTACGAATTATTTAATTCACTTTGGTTAGTTCCTCTCAGGGTTTAGTTGGTTGATTTCTTTGCACTTAGCTTCTGCGGCTTGATATGCTGCTGAATAGTCTTGACCACCCAGCATTACGTCACCGTAATATTCATAAGGTGGATCACCATAGATTGGTAGGGGATCGTCTTCTGGATAATCTTCTTTTGATTCTTCGATTACTGCTTTCAGTTTTTTTGCGCTCAGGCTTTGTGCTGAAAAATACCAAAGTTCTTGAGGATTTTTGTTTAGGTGCGGTAGTGTGGGATCGACTATGATTAGTTCGGAGTCTTTGCCTAGCTCAATCCAACTATGTTCAATTGGTCTGTATGGCTTACCAGCAAAAGCTAAAAATCCCTGAACATACCTTGATCCCTCCGTTACTAATGCTGCTTTGTAAGCATTCTCAAACGGGGTACTAGCCTTGCTGTTTATACGTTCAGCTGTTTTGATTGACAGCGTTTCATCCAATGGTTTGTTCATCAATAGCGAGGATTAGAGCAGCCATTAGAACATTTTATCACTTTTACTTATTATCTTGCAGGGAGTAAGAATAATTAACGATACTTGACCCTTGACCGAATAATTAATCATTAATTCCTAGCCCTCACGCTCATTTTTAATAAGGTAGTCTCAAAGAACGTGGAGAGTTCAGAAGCTCACACTGATAGCGCAGCGTCTCGTAGAGAGCATCTTTAAATTATGAATTATTAATTATTTTGACTCCTACTTTGTATTAAGAACTAACTGTAAATTTCTCAATAAATCATTTGATGTGTAGGGTTTGGACAAAAAAGTTTTAACATTATTACCAAGAATTTTAATCATTTCATGGTTGGAGGTTAGCCCGCTGACACCAATAATCTTGATGTTTGGGTTAATTTTTTTTAACACATTGATAGCTGTTGGCCCATCCATAGATGGCATCATCATATCAATCACCACAACACTAATTTCTTGTTGATGTTGTGTATACAGTGCGATCGCTTCAATACCATCACAAGCTACTAAAACTTTGTAAGCATTTTTTTCTAAACAAGTTTTAGTAATTTCACGAATTGAATCTTCATCATCAATAACTAGAATAACTTCCCCGTTTCCTGCAAGTAATTCGTGATTTCCAGCTAATTTGTTAGCTGTCTCAATTGTCTCGGTGATGGGTAAACACACTTGAAACTCTGTGCTTCCCACTCGACTAACTACATTTACAAAACCGCCGTGGCTTTTAATGATGCCAAGTACTGTTGAAAGACCTAGCCCTGTACCTTTTCCCACTTCTTTTGTAGTGAAAAATGGCTCAAAAATTCTATCTATTATTTCTCTAGGAATTCCTGTGCCTGTATCGGCGACGGTAATCATCACGTAGGAACCCACCTTAGCATCAAGATTCATCCGGGCATAGTTGTTGTCAACCCAGAAAGTCTTGGCGGAAATCTTCAAGATACCGCCATCAGGCATGGCATCACGAGCATTAATGCAGAGGTTCATTAGTACTTGGTGCAGCTGAGTAGCATCGCCGGAGATATTCCACTGATTTTGTTTAGGAATATCGATGCGGATTTCAATAGCTCTAGAAAATGTTTGTTTAAGAATTTTTCCAATTTCTGAAATTAAAATACGCACCTCTAAAGTTTTAAAGTTGCCTTCAGCCCCTCGTGAAAACCACAGCACTTGTTTAACTAAATCTGCCGCACGTTTAATGTTTGTTTCCAAAATTGTTAGCCATTGCTGACTTTTTTGATCTGAAAGTTTTGCTTCTATGAGTTGCACTGTCATCATCATTGGTGTCAGTGTATTGTTGAGATCGTGAGCGATACCACTTGCTAGAGTGCCAAGACTTTCCATGCGCTGGGCCCGAAGAAACTGCGCTTCGAGTTGTTTTTTCTCTGTAATGTCAGAGTTGACAATTAAGATAGATTTGGGTTGTGCTTCATTATCGCGTACTAATGTCCAACGACTGGCAACGATAATTTCTTTGCCTTGTTTGGTAACTTGATGTAATTCACCTTCCCACGAACCATCTTCAGCTAGTATTTTCTGAATGTTTTTAAGTTGCGCTAAATTTCGTTTTTTATACAGAAGCCGATTGGCATTATTATTTAATACTTCTTCTGACATCCATTCGTAGAGATGTTCGGCTCCTTTATTCCAAAATTGAATTTGATTGTCTAAATCTTGGACGAGAATTGCATCTGTGGTAATGTCTAATAAAGCGGCTTGTTCACGAATTTTCTGTTCTGCTTGCTTGCGATCGCTAATATCAAGAACAAAACCGACAGTGGTCTGTTGAGACTTTTCTACAAGCGCACGACCAACTACCACTGGAACACGGCTACCATCTTGGCGAATGTATTCTTTCTCGAAAGGAGTAGAAACTCCAGCACAGATTAATTCTGCGATCGCTCTTTCATCTAAACTGTAATATTCTGGCGGCGTCATATCTTGCCAACGCAGTTTGCCTGAAAGTAATGCTTCTCGGTCATATCCTAGCATGTGAAGAAAGGCATCATTAGCTTCTGTAATGTTGCCACGCAAATCTGTCAAAGTAATGCCAATGATATTCGATTCTACCAAACGGCGAAAACGGGCTTCACTTTGCTGGAGTGCTACAAAAGCTTGCTCTCTTTCAGCTTGTGCTTGTTTGCGTTCCTGTAACGCGGCTTGCCGTTCGCTAATATCAATTATAAAGCCTGCCATGCGAGCAACTTTACCTGTGCAGTCTAAAAATAAATACCCATTATCTTCAACTGTAATGTAAGTACCATCTTTGCGACATACACGAAATTCCAGATGCAATCGCTCTTTTGTGGATAAAGCATGCTTAATCTGTTGGTTAAATAAATTTCTCTCTTCAGGATGAATTAACTCTAAACAACGCTTCAAACCTCCTGACATCTCAGCCATAGAGTAACCTAATATTTCTTCAACGTTACCGCCATATTTAATATCGTTGGTATGTAGGTTCCAGTCATAGAGAATCTGACCACTCGCCTGAATTAATGCTTGATAGCGATTATTCCACTCAGCTAATGCAGCTGAATGCCGGCGTAATTCCTCCTCTACTCGCTTACGTTCAAATATTTCTACCTCTAAACGCTCATTTTGTTCTGTGAGTTTTTTTGTGAGGTTTCGCAAACGTAGATGGATGTTTACTCTAGCTAAAACCTCGTCATATTCTAAGGGTTTGGTAATATAATCTACTGCGCCAAGATTCAACCCTTTGACTTTATCCACTTTCTCACTAAAAGCAGTCATGAAGATTATAGGAATATCTTTAGTGGCTAGATTGGCTTTCAAGCGTTGGCAAGTTTCAAAACCATCAATTCCTGGCATTAATACATCCAACAAAATTAGATCTGGAAAAGCATATTCTGCTATTTCAATTGCGCTTTTTCCATTTTCAGCCACCATAACTTTAAAGTTTGAATGCTCTAGAAAATGGAATAATACTTCTAAATTACTGGGAGTATCATCGACTATTAAGATAATATCTTTATGAATTTTATTAAGATTCATTTTTTGCCTCTTATTAAAATCTTTTTATTTAAAAGGTTTTTGATTTGTTTGCTTTTAAAATTTTGACAAAGTAAAAATATCTCTAGCGAAGGTCAAATCAATTCGCGGCTGTATAGACAAAATCTGGAAATACTGATGTCTCCGGCGTCTATAAAGCAAGCATCTGTTACAAAGTTCAGCTGTTTTGACCTCATCAATCACAAGCCTGGCTCCTGTTTGATTTGAGAATATTACATTTTCTGCAAAATTTTTGAGATATGTGCCAATTGTGAACTTGAAAGTAAAAAGATTTAATTAAAAGTAAACTAACTCCAGAAAATACTGACAAAAAACTAGTAGTCTGCCAACCCAAAATTGCTGGATGAGGGTTGGGGAAAGGTTAAAGGGAAAAAGATAAAACACATGCATCCCTTTACCCCACCAAGTTCACGCAAGCAAACTACTAAGGCTTACTGAGAATACAATCAATAACGGGTTGTGGAGATAATTAGCTGCTAGGTTTAAGTGCTTTGAGTTGACAATCTGAGTGAGCGATCGCTACTTGCAATTCTAGCTCGTTAATCTATCCCAGACGTTCAATATCAATCTTAATTAAGAGAATACTGAACAAAAAATCATTCCATTTTATCCGTCCAAGCCAGAGTGCGGTTAACTGCCTTTTGCCAAGTAGCGAAGTTAGACACGCTCTTGCTTCTTGGCTCAAATACACATTCAATCTGCCGCTGGCGCACTAATGCTTCATAGCTATGCCAAAATCCTATAACTAGGCCTGCTGCAAATGCTGCACCTTGAACGGTGGTATCGCGCATTATTGGACGTTCAACTGGGATGCCTAAGACATCAGCCTGGAACTGCATCAAGAAATTGTTCTCACAAGCACCACCATCTACAATTAATCGCCCCATTGGAGTACTGCTAGATGCATTAATTGCCTGTACGACTTCTAGAACTTGATAGGCGATCGCTTCCAAGACGGCGCGGACTAGATGCTGTGGTTGTACACTGGCGGTAATGCCGAAAAAGGCTCCTCTCGCGCTCATATCCCAGTGGGGTGCGCCTAGCCCGCTAAATGCAGGCACGAAGTATACTCCACCATTATCCGTAACCTGATTTGCCATTGTTTCGGTTTCAGCAGCAGTTGTAATCAGCTTGATGCCATCACGCAACCATTGGATACAAGCGCCAGTAGTAAACATACTGCCTTCTAAGGCATAGCCTACATCCATCCCGCTTTGGTTTGCTTGCGTCCATGCCACTGTGGAAATTAATTGATGTTGGGATCGCACTGGTTTAGAGCCAGTGTGAGCTACCAAAAAGCTACCAGTACCATAGGTGCATTTCATCAAACCGGGGCGATCGCAGCCATGACCAAACAAAGATGCTTGCTGATCTCCTAAAATGGCAGCAATGGGAATTTCTGCGCCAAGTATTGCGGCATCGGTAACTCCAAATACTCCCAAGCTGGGCTGAATTTGAGGCAGGATATGAGCCGGAATTTGGAATATTTCGAGTAATCTCTGATCCCACTCACAACTGTGGAGATTCATCAGCATTGTACGGCTAGCATTGCTGTGGTCGGTAGCATGGATTCCACCTGTAAGGTTCCACAGCACCCAACTATCAATAGTGCCGGCTAAGACGTTTTTGAGGTCAACGTCTGTAAAATGGTCTAGCAGCCACCTGAGCTTAGTAGCAGAAAAATAGGCATCGATAACTAATCCGGTGCGATCGTAAATCTCTTGAGCATAGCCTTGCTCTTGTAACTGATGGCAAAGGGGAGCAGTACGCCGATCTTGCCAGACAATCGCCCGATGCAATGGTTTGCCTGTAGTTTTGTTCCAAATCAAGCATGTTTCTCGCTGCACCGTCAGCCCCAGCGCCGCAATTGCCGATGGTGGAATCTGGGCATTCTCAATTGCGGTTTGCATCACCCAGCAGGTATCCTGCCAGATTTCTAGGGGGTCATGCTCTAGCCATCCAGGCTGAGGGTAATACTGTGTCAGTTCTTTGTATGCCTGTCCGACAATCTTGCAGTCTGCGTTAAACACAAAGGCACGGTTGCCTGTCGTACCCAAGTCTAGCGCTAAGATATAGCCTAATGATGTTGTGCCGTCAAGTGTCTGCATAACCGCCCTGAATGCCATGATAGCGATTGTACAGCTATGGGTATTGTAATCCTAGCCATGCATTATGTTTTTTGAACAAAATTGCTATCCAAAATATAAGTTCAATAGATAAATATACAACTTAGAATAATTAATTTATTTTACTTTAGTTTACTAATAGTATCTTTCAAAATTATATGTTTTGTTGAGTCGAAACTGATTATACCTTGTTGTTGTAATTTACCCATTAATCGGGTAATTGTTACTCTGGTAGTGCAGCAGGCATTAGCAATATCTTCATGAGTGAAGCGAACACTGAAGCGAGTTCCCTCCGACACAGATTCACCAACTTCCTGTTTTAAAAGTTGCAATAGATGGTGCAAACGCTCTTGTACCCGTCGCCTTCCAGCAATCACTAAAAAAGATTCTGTTTGCTGTAACCGCTGATTTATTTTTGGCAAAAGGACATGGCTTAGCATTGGTTGAGCAGCTATCTCTGCTACATGAATTGACACTAACTCGACATCACAGAGGGCTGTTGCTTGGTAAATATTTAGAGAGGTCATACTAGAGCCAAAAACCATTCCTGCTGTTGCCAACCCGATTACTATTTCTTCGTTTGTGTCACAGAAGGTACTTAATTTGACCCAACCATGACAAACATACAAAATTTCTAACGGGTTGACGGGAATATTTTCTCCTTTGGAATATTTTTGCACAGAGCGATCGCCGATGAGGTCACTGTCATTGTTAACTAAAGTTGATTCTGCCCGTCGGCACTCATTAATCTTACGTAACGTCCAGCTTAGAGAGATTGGCTTGGCCCACTGATTACGGACAACTGCCACTGTCAAAGCTGCATTAAAATACTCGCCATGACGTTGCTGCAAGCGTACTATTACTTCTTTAACTTTGTCCGATTGGCATAGCTCAATGATTTGACTCCGAACGTAGTGACGTTCTTCTAAAACGACGAACTTAAGTATTGGTTTGCTCACAAGAAAATGTTTGGAAACATTAAGTAACGTTGCGGCAGCTAGGTTAGCTTCTTGAATTATGCCTTCTGTATTAGTTACTAAATAACCCTCTGGTGCAAACTCGAATAAATCTTGGTAGCGTTGGCGTTCTACTTCTAGCAAATTTCGTGTTTGTACTAGTTCCTCGTTTTGCTGATACAGTTCTTCTACCGCTAACTGCACTACCTTTGAGGTGCTATAAAGTTCCTTAAAAGCTTGCGGTAACAAGTCTGGTGGAATCCAAGGTAATACTGTAGCAGTTTGGTATAAATCTGCTAAACGCTTATGCAATGCTTCTGTACGTTGAAGAAATAGTTCTATGTCCACTGTAACTTCCCGCTACTTGCTTGCAAAAGTTGGGCAAAAAAGTCAATTGTATAAAAATACTGTTGGTAAATCAGAGTTAACAGCCGCATTTGCATTGAATTATTACCGAATGGTTACTTCTGTTAGCGGTTACTGCTCACCTGACAGCAGATTCATCTTTAAGAACACTTTTGCTTGTGGGATTTTACCTATACATTCGCCAACAGTAACCGTAGTATTGGATTAAAGTACAACATTTAGCAAGCTGCTGAGTGACAAAATTAACCTTTGCCAAGTGGAATTTATATTTAACTAAGCTCTAGAACGGTATATTTTTTCAGGCTTTTTGAAAATTACTGTCGTCCTACAATACAGATAGGCCAGTAATCTCGATAACAAACATCAGGGTTTAAACTAGAATTCATTGAAATAATTGATAGTAACGCATTGATAATTTTTACTTTGACACACCTCCTTGACAAATATTTTACAGCTTGCTGTTGCCAAATGATAAAGCTATAGCCAATCAGAGTCATCAAACAATCTGGCTGTTGCGTGAAGAATTAAACTAAGTCTGACAACAGTTTGTATATAGGTAAATTAATCTTTACTAAGGGGATGTTTTAAAAGGGTCTTTATCTGTCATGTTGTAGCTATACTGACCGTAGGGTATGCAGCGTAGCGGAATGAAACATCTGATGTATGTGGTCAAAAACCTAGATTCTTTTCTACGAGATGCTGCTTTGTAGCTTGCTTCCCCGTAGGATGCCCAAAGGGCTGTAAGGCGAACACAGTCATCTGCGGAGGGAAACCCTCTCGTAGCGCTGTCTCACAGTAGAAGCGTCTACAGAATGACATTTTTATCTTATCTTGTGACTTTACAAACATCCTCTAAAATTGCTCTTTACTTTTGAATGATGCTTCTGTTGTTTAACCAAAATTTATTAAGCCTCGATAATTTAGTATTTATGTTCTTTATTGCTATTAGTCATCACAATAACTATTAATATTTTGTGCAACTTCCACCACAGGAATCAAGCTACTACTACTGAAGGGGTAGAGTTTAGTTAACTTTGTATGTGTTTATGAATACAATTAAATTTTATGTAATATTTTACACTTTATTAACCTACACTAGTAAGCGAGCGACAGGGACAGTTTTACTTAGTAAAACTCTATATGGTTCAGTTAATTTAACGAAGTCAGAAGTCAGAGAGAAGACGGAAGAAGGATGATCCTTCTGATATCATGTCCGCTTAATTAGTTATAATTCCCGCATCTGTGCAAAAATCGGAAAATCCTCTTTCCCCCTGCTCCCTGCTCCGGTTGCTGAGCGCAGTCGAAGCACTGCTCCCTTACGGTCTTAATGATAAGTCTTTCGCCGGACACGATATGACTCCTGACTCCAGAGTTCTTCCTTATTGTTCAGCATTTATTCTGGCGGGGTTGGAATCTCCGTACTTATTTTTCCTTCTTCCTTCTTGTTCAATCACTCAAAAAAATGTATAAATGTATAGAGCAACACCCAGTTATTTAATAATAATCCGTCTCTTTAGTTAGAGATAAGCAAAATAGTAACTTGCTGTAATTGAAGAATGCGTAACAGCTTATCAATGCGCGAGTTCTAAGGAGTGATAGGTGAGGTGTAAATGCTATCAAGTCTTATCACTCCTCTTTTATTACTGTCCGATGTTAAGTAATTTTGCCATAGCTAGCCGTTGCAATTTACCAGTGGCTCCACGAGGTAGTTGACCCAGAATATGAATTTGCTTGGGGACTTTGAAATCTGCCAACATAGTTGAGCAGTGTGCTAAAAGTTCTTCTTTGCTGGCTTCTGCTTTGAGAACTACAGCGGCGTGGATATCTTCTCCTAAAGTTTTGTGGGGGACGGCAAAGGCCAGAGCTTCAACAACCTTAGGATGGCGTAGCAAGACATCATCCACCTCTAAGGGAGAAATTTTTTCCCCACCTCGGTTAATCAACTCTTTAATACGTCCAGTTAAGCGGAGATAGCCATCTTCATCCAGTGTGCCTTGATCGCCCGTGCGGAACCAACCGTTGACAAAAGCAACGGCATTAGCTTCTGGGTTGTTTTCGTAGCCGTCAATAACATTGGGTGCTTTAATTACTACCTCGCCTAAGCTTCCTTGCGAGAGCAGATTGCCATCAGAGTCCATGATGCCGACTTCTACACCAAAGCCATAGCCAACAGTTCCGGGTTTCCGCACTTTCGGCGGTAGGGGGTTAGTTGTCATTAAGTGAGATGCTTCGGTCATACTGTAAGATTCCAGCACAGGAGCATTCAAGGTTGCTTCCAGCTGTTCGATGATAATCGGGGGTAGAGAAGCACTACTTGAGCGAATGAAGCGGAAGGGGTTGGCTTTGACAATTTCTGTGTTGCGGCTAGCGCGTGCCAAGATTGTCTGGTGCATGGTGGGCGCAGCGGAGTACCAGGTAGGTTTGAAGGTTGCTACAAGTTTCCAAAATTCTAAGGCATTGAAACCATTGGGACAAACTAGTGTACCGCCAGATGCCAAGGTTGCCAGCAAACACCCCACCAGTCCGTGTATGTGAAACAGTGGCATTAAACAAAGTGTAGTGTCAGATGCCGTTAGGGAGTAAGCACCGATAATGTTGTTGGCTGAGGCGATCAGGTTCCGATGCCGAATGGGGACACGCTTAGGGCGACTAGTAGTCCCACTGGTATGCAGAATCATTGCTACATCATCGGCATTCGGGGCTACAGGATTGAGAGATTCTTTTTGTGCTGAGCCTGCTTTGACTAATTCAAAGCTTAATGTGCCGTCAGGGTTGACTTTGGCATTGATTAGCATCATGTCAGATGTGGTGGCAGACACCGCCGCTTCTGGTTCCTCAGACAGAGTAATCAGCGCTTTTGCCTGGGTATCTTCGTAATAAAAGGCAAATTCTTCTTGCTTATATTTGGGATTTAGGGGTGCAGCAGTGCCACACAAGGAAGCAGCAATAAAGGTAATTGCCATCGGTGAACCGTTAGCCATAGCAATGGCAATGCGATCGCCTTTGGTGTTGGCGTTGACGAAGCCTCTCGTAGAGAAGCCATCGCCTCCTTTTAACCCAAAGCTGTTAAGTTGAGATACTAATTCAATAACATTTCCACGCAATTGTTTATAGCTCAGTGATGCTCCATTAGGTGTGACTAAGGCTGGATGATTGTCTTCCCCTGCTAAAAGCTCAAATAAATTCATTAAGTAACCTCCAGAAAACTCTATCTCGTTGTAGGAATAATTGTTAAGTAAAAACCTGTATTTTAATATACGTTTTATTAAAAAATATTGTGATTTTGTATAATATCAACCATTATTTGCTTTCTTTTACATGTAAATTAACGGCAAAAATCAAAAGTTAAAATTAAGTTAATACTGTATTTCTCGCTACTTAGACTCAAAAAAATCTTTTCCAGCAACTAAACCAAATTAATAAATATGGATCGTCGGAATTTTCTAAAGTATGCCACTTTAGCAGGATCTAGTTTTGCCTTAGCCAGCTGTATTCAGGGTAGAAATTCCAATTTACAGAGTGATGTATCTCCCTCAGCGTCGCCTGTGGTAGGAAATGAACTCTTAAAGGTAGGATTCCTTTATGTAGGGTCTGTGAGAGATTTTGGTTGGACTTATGCCCATGATTTGGGGCGCAGGGAAATGGAAGCCAATCTTCAGGATAAGGTAAAAACTACCTTTGTCGAAAATGTCAACGAGGGTGCTGATGCCGAGAGAGTGATTCGCCAACTGGCATTAGATGGCAACAAGTTGATTTTCACAACTTCCTTTGGCTACATGAACCCTACAATTAAAGTCGCCAAAGATTTTCCCAATGTGGTCTTTGAACACTGTGCCGGATACAAACGCATTGCCAATGTTGGCACTTATTCAGGACGCTTTGAAGAACCGCGGTACCTAACTGGCATGATTGCTGGGAAAATGACAAAATCTAATGTAGTTGGTTTTATCGGAGCCTACCCCATTCCAGAGGTGATTAGAGGCATAGGTGCATTCGCCCAAGGACTGCGGGCAACAAATCCCCAAGCAAAAGTTAGAGTATCTTGGATACAAAGTTGGTATGATTCAGCTAAAGAAAGGGAAGCAGCTCAAGCTTTGATCAATTTAGGCGCGGATGTCATGACGCAGCATACTAACTCAGGTGTCGTTGTGCAACTAGCTGAGGAAAAAGGTATTTATGCTTTTGGTTACAACACCGATATGAGTAAGTTTGGTCAAAAAGCACACCTGACATCTGCAATCAATAAATGGGGCAAATTTTATACAGATAAAGCTTTGGCTGTGATGAGTGGCACATGGCAATCACAAGCGGTTTGGGATGGCATTGGTGAAGGGATGGTAGATATTTCTCCAATGAATAAAGCGATTCCGGCTGATGTGCAACAATTAGTGAACACGAAGCGCGATGAGTTTATTCAGGGTGCTGCTCATCCTTTTGATGGCCCAGTAACAGACCAAAAGGGAGTAGTGCGAGTACCAAAAGGCAAGGTGTTAGATGATCAAGGACAACTAGCGATGGATTGGTATGTTGAGGGAATTGAAGGGTCAATTCCCAAGCGCAAATCCTAGCTGTGTTGTATATTTACGGGATGATTTATCTCACGCAGAGGCACAGAGACACAGAGAGAAGTCTGAGCGGCGGCTTCCACCGTTGGCGCAGCCCCACCGTAGGAAACTTTTCAAGACAGGCATCAGAACTTCGGAAGAGAGGATAAGGAGTTTGAGATTTCAATACATCAAATTTCATCCCCTGAATCAGCAACACCAGATTTTCAAGCCTGTTTCTTTTACGAATTACTTTAGCGTAGCCCATTACGAATTATGAAACATTTTCTGCAAATTTTCTGGCTGCGTAACCGCTAAATATTGCGCTGCCATTTCTGGTGTAAGCAGTTCTAGCATGACTTTGTTTTCTAACCATAACTCGATGACATCGAAGAAAGATTCGCGGTTACAACGTAAGACTCTCCAGCCTTCCCGTTTTGCAATCTGCTCGATTTTTTCTTGAGTAGAAGAGACAGAGATTGCTGCATGAGTAGCTGTAAACCCAGAAGAGGTAGCCGCTTCTGCAAACATACACTGATCATCTCCTTCACCAGGTATTAGCTGAGTTTTCAACGGATAAACTTCAATTCCCGTCCCATGTTCGTCGAGAGGGAAAACCATGTAACTACCTGGGTGAGGAAAGAAAGGAAAAGCTTGCCCATTCAATATTTCAGCTAGAACCTGGGCAACGTGCTGAGGGTTTTGAGCAGAAATAGAAATGTGATGAATCATATTTGTTACCTCATACCCCATAATTATGATGGGGTTGATAAACTTGTTGGTTTGCGGAGTGCTTATCTAGTACGATTAGCTTTATTATTTTTCAACGCATTTTGAGCATTTTATGCATTGAGTATAAAGAAGGCTACCAAGAAATGAATGAGTTGGTTTCTCGGTTGCAGGTAACAGGTATTTCTTTTTTACTACAGAAGGAGAGCAAGAATCAGAAAGTTTAATGATTTGATACTCTAAGCTAGTTCTGATTGACCATCAAAACGGCGAAACAAAAACAGCCAAAGTGGTAAAGAACTATTAATGGCGATGAGTCGCACTAAATGACCAGTTGTGACAATTTCAACATTATGATTCAATGCCAGGGAAACTAAGATCATTTCGGCTGATCCTCCTGGTGCTGTAACCAACAGACAAGTCAACCAGTCCCAAGAGGTTAATTGCATAGCAAGTATAGCAGCGATCGCTCCGGCAGCGAGGGTCATCGCAACAGACATCAAAGCGTAACCTAGAGTCTGTTTTCCAAAAGTGGGTTTGTCTCCCCAATACTCACCAACAGTAATCCCTAAAAGCATTTGACCTAATAAGTTGATTACTGGTGGTGGATTAAAGTGAATATCTCCTACAAAAGGCAGGCAATTGAGCAAAGAATTAAATCCTATACCAATCAACAATGCCCCAAAAAAATCGCCAGCAGGAATTTTAAATAAAATAGCAAGATAAACTACTAATCCAGTAACTAATAATACTAATAACAGTAATTCTAGTTGAGATAGATCGAGATTAAGTAAAGCACTTTTCACAGGCAGGGTTTGCGGATTCCAGTAATTACCAACTGATGTTCTGGCAATAAAGGGAATTGTCAAAACTACGGTTGTGACACGAATCGCCTGAACTAAAGCTACTAAAGGAACATTGCGATTGTAATCGGCGGCAATAGCTGCCATAATTCCTACACCACCGGGAACTGTAGCTAGCATTGCTGTTAATAAATTGGTTTGGCTCATGCGAGAGTAAATGTAGCCAATGCAGCCGCCACACAGTAACAAAAACAAAGTCAGAAAAATAAAAATCGGAATACCAGAAGCAACACTGGTTAGATTTCCGTGGATACTGGAACCGACAGTTAACCCTACAAATGCCATTCCCACTTTTCTGGCAGTACGGTTAGGTTTGGGGGAATATTGATAGAATAGCCGACATCCTTGAAGAACTAATGTACCGGCAGCAATCCCACCAAATATCCAGACAATCCCGCCAGTATAAAACTTTGCCAAGAGTAAACCCAGAGGTAATGCCAAAAGCATTTCTAAGAATAGAATAATTAGTTGCTTAAATAGCTTGGCAATAGCAGTATCTTGATGAGTGGGTTCCTCTAAAACGGCAGTAATACTTATACTTTGATTCATCGATATGAGTTTTTTTAATTATTTTAACTATGCACTTAAGCTAATGCGATCGCGCAATCTACCTAGAGTTTAAATTCAAAATATCTAGAGGATGACATGAGGTAAGTTTAAATGAGATTTAACCATAGCACCAATCAACAGGGGTTTATAGCTTGCATAACATCACATCATCTTTTGAGCGCCAATATTTTGTATTTCCTGTATTTGGTGATATTAATTGTAACGCTTTACGAGATGCTCCCGAAGTTCTGACCAAAGGAAGCCTTCTGCATTCTGCAAATTGCTACAAACTTCTATTTGCGTAGCTTGCTTCTACGTAGAGGTATGCGAACAGCATCACATAGATATTTTTTTTACCCAGAAGGGGCAGGCGGGGCCCCCTCTGGGGATAAGCTACGGTGTACACACATCTCTGTACAAAACCAAAATCTTTGTATATCCTCCTAAATCCCCCTTCAAAAGGGGGACTTTGAGAGGTTTTTGCCCCCCTTTTGAAGGGGGGTTGGGGGGATCAAAAGCCTGTGGGGCAACTCTAAAAGACTTGTGTGTACACCGTAGCTGGGGATAAGAGGCAGGAGGAGAGGTAAAAGCCTCGCTTCGCACTTCGTTCCTCTGCGCTAACGTGGGCGAAAAAATCCTTGTAAGGCAGGTTGAAACCCCACTCCTTGTGGGTGGCATCATTTCCCCTTTAAGCTTTTCCCCTCTTCATAAATAATGAAACAGACTTGATATAATATGAAGATAGAGCACAACTGATGTTGTACCCTATAAATACTCTGTATTTATGTTAAGATTTCAACTTTTTAGTCTTCGTCAAGTGCTGGGAAAACTTCCTCAAACTGCCACAACCTGTCTTTATTTTCGACGAACCAAATACGAGTTTCTGGAGTTAATTTACTCCAAATAATGTCAACAGGAACATGAGGAGATGCATATTGGTATTGCTCACCAAGTGACTTGAGATTGTCTGTCACATCATGAGGGATTCCAAATTCATCCCAGTCAACTGCTATATTTCTTCCTGAGACTCCCGCTGTGGGATCAAAAATCAATTGTGCAGCTCTCACTAAGTCAGCAAAGTGTTTCGGTTTAAGTCCGGTTATTTCTTGAACGTGGAATGATTCGTTATGCTCTTGAGACATTGCCGCTGGAGTCATGAAAATTAGTGGTGTATTGAACTTACTGCCAGAGATTTTTATCCCAGTAGCTCTAGTTGAGTGCAGAGCCACTAAATTCACTTATCTTTCTTTTTGTCTAGATTTTAGCTTATAATTACTGTTATAAAGTTGCTCATAATATTGCTTTCACATTTGGTATTTACCATTAGTAATAGAGTGTCATAAATCTTAAAATATCAAGCTAAATTTTCATTTTACATACCAGATTAATGAAGATTCAGCTTCTAGCAAAAGGTTTTTTTAAACTAAATAAATATCTATCCAGAGATAAATTACTAAAATTTGCAAACTAGCTTAGGGTATATAGAGTTTCGGCTACAAGTATTGGATCTTCTAAAACGATTTCATGCCCTATATTCATCATTCTCAGTTATTGCGTTATGGTGTAGTTGTATTAATTGTTGCACTTCCATTTGTGTTAACGCTGATGCTAGACCCGTGGTTAGGCATAAGTGAAAGTCCATTCTTGCTATTTTTTAGCGCTGTAGTGGTGAGTGCTTGGTATGGTGGTTTGAAGTCAGGGCTGTTAGCAACCGTCTTGTCTGCTCTACTGGGCAATTACTTTTTCCTTTTGCCAAGGTATGAACTGAGTTTTGACCTATCGAGTTTAGTGCAAATCGGTTTATTTGGATCGCAGGGATTTCTCTTCAGTATTCTCTGTGAAGCTCTAATGACTGCCAAACGACATGCTGAAGGAAATTTAGAAAAGCTTAGAGCGAGTGAGGAACGATTTCGATTAGCGTTAAGCAGTTCAGATATCGTGGTCTTCCAGCAAGATCAAAATTTGCGATACCAGTGGATTCATAATCCTCAAGGTGTCGAAGCAGCTGAGGAAATGTTAGGTAAATCTGACTATGAATTATTTTGTGTCTCACAAGCAAAGCAACTAGCTGCAATTAAGCAGAGAGTAATCGAAACAGGTACTTCCGCCCGTGAAGAGGTTTCTCTGACAGTGGGTGAAGAAGATCGTTACTATGATTTAATAGTTGAACCGCTCAAGAGTGAAGAGAATAGTAGCATTGAGGGCGTTAGTTGTGCGGCTGTGAATATAACTGAGCGCAAGCAAGCAGAATTAGAAAACGCCAAGTTGCAGCAAAAACTCCAAGAAGCCAATCAGCATAAAGACGAATCCCTGGCGTTGTTCGATGCTTGGCTCGCTAGTTCACCAGTGGCGCTGACTTTTCTTGATACTGAACTTCGCTACGTTTATGCTAATGAAGCGCTGGCAGCCATGAACGGTACACCACAAAGTCAACACATTGGTCGTACTTTAGGCGAGGTATTGCCACAATGGGTAGAGCAACTAGAGCCAATCTTACGTCAGGTGATGCAAACAAAAGAACCATTACTTAACCAGGAAGTGAGTGGTGAAACATATCCGCCTGGGGTGCATCGTTGTAGTCTTGTCAGTTATCATCCGGTGTGTTTAGCAGATGGGCAAGTGCTGGGAGTAGGCGTAACTGGAATTGAGATTACTCAACTGAAGCAAGCTGAGCAAGCATTACGCGAAAGCGAAGCAAAGTTTCGTAGTGTAGTTGAGTCAAACATGATTGGTATTGGTTTCTGGGATAGTGGCGGTAGAATTACAGAGGCCAACGATGCTTTACTGAACATGGTGGGTTATACCCGTGAAGAATTACTGGCTGGAAGACTTAACTGGCAAGATTTGACGCCGACGGAATACCAGCTACTCGATGAGCAAGCACTGACTCAATTTCAAAATAGCTTGTTTTGCACCCCCTTCGAGAAGGAATATATTCGTAAAGATGGCTCACGTGTCCCAATTCTGATAGGTGGTAGCCATTTTGAGGAGACTTCAGATAGAGGAGCTTTCTTTGTTCTCGATATTACAGAACGCAAGCAAGCTGAGGACGCACTCCGTTGTATTGCTCAAACTAGTACTACACTTTCTACTTCTTTAGATTATGAGGAAACCTTAGAACAGATTGCTAAAATCTTGGTTCCTCAACTGGCTGATTGGTGTTGTATAGATATTATCGATGAAGATGGTTCTGTTCACCGCCTAGCTGTTGCTCATGCAGATTCTTCAAAAGCAGAGTGGGCGCGTCAACTTCAGCAATATGTGCCAGACTCCAAGGGTACAAGTACCATTGCTAGAGTACTGCAAACTGGGCAACCAGAATTAATCACAGAAGTATCTGACTCACTACTAGCTGGAAATACTCAGAATAATGAACATTTGCAAATTGTGCGGCAGATGGGAATCAAGTCTGCGATGATTGTGCCGTTAGTGGCACGCCAGAGAGTACTCGGCAGCATTACGTTTGTCAGCGCTGAATTAGATCGTCACTACGAGCAATGTGACCTAGCTTTAGCAACCGATATTGCCTGTCGCGCTGCTTTGGCATTTGAAAATGCCCGACTTTATCAAGACATCCACGAGGCTTTGCTGCATTACGCTGAATCATTGTCTCTTCTGGATGCCCTGCTGGCAGGTGCTCCTGTCGCTGTATGCTTTTTGGATAGAGAACTGCGATATATCAGGATAAATAAGGTGTTGGCTGATATTAACGGTTTGAGCATAGAAGAACATTTGGGACGCAAATTCGGAGAAGTATTACCAGAAATGGCGGCTGAGATTGAGTCGCTGTTACAACAAGTACTGGATACAGGAGAACCTCTGCTAAATGTGGAAATCAGCGGTGAAACACGGGAACAACCCAAAAGGAATAGCTACTGGCTGGGCAACTATTACCCTGTCCATAACGCATTGGGTGAAACGGTAGGAATTGGGATTATTCTGGCAGACATGACAGCAGCAAAACAAACAGAAGTTGCCCTGCGCGACAGCGAAGAAAAGTTCCGAACCATGTTTAATCAGGCAGTTGTCGGTATTAACTTGGTGGACTTGGATGGAAGATACCTCCAGGTGAATCCTGCGATGTGCGACATTACCGGGTATAGCAGTGAAGAGTTAACCCAAATGACCTTCCAAGAAATTACTCATCCTGATGACATAGAGCCTGATTTGGCAAATGCTCAGCGAGTATTGGCAGGGGAAATTAGTGGTTATTCTTTAGAGAAGCGCTATATTCGCAAAGATGGTTCTCTAATTTGGGTAAACCTAACTTCATCAATAGTTTGGGATGCTGACGGACAGCCAAAGTATGCATTAGGTGTAGTCGAAGATATTAGCGAACGGCAAGCCGCGCAACGCGATCGCCTAAAGGCTGAGGCTGCACAAAACTTTTTAGTCGAGGCTAGCACTCTATTAGCTTCTTCATTAGATTATGAAGTCACGCTGACCAACGTGGCTAACCTAGCAGTTCCGACTTTAGCGGACTTGTGTATTGTAGATATTTTCCGGGAAGATTGGTCAAATAAACAGATGGCGCTAGTAACAGCCGACCCCGCAAAACGCCAGATTTTAGAGGAAATACAACGGGATTATTCATCCAAAAACGGGGCCCAACAATTTCTTGTATACAGACTGCGGCAGGGGGAATCCGTCTTTTATGCCCAATTTCCCGACTCTGCTTTTATCCAGATGGCTCAAAACGCAGAACATCTGCAATTGATGCGAAGCTTAGGTATTCGTTCCCTAATGGTGATACCTCTGCGTTCCCGTGGGCAATTATTTGGCGCGATCGCTTTTTTCACAGCTGAATCAGGTCGTTACTACGAAGCAGCAGACTTGGCTTTAGCAGAAGATGTTGCCCGTCGGGCAGCCACAGCAATTGATAACGCCAGACTCTACCAAGAAACTCAGCATGCAAAACAAGCAGCTGAGCGAGCTGTCAATCGGACGGTGCTTTTACAAACAATTACCGCTGCCCTTTCAGAAGCCCTAACTCCCCAGCAGGTAGCTGATGTGGTAATGAACCAAGGAATTGCTGCCTTGGGTGCTAAAGCTGGTTCGGTTCTGTTACTCACTGAAGATACTTCCCTAAAAATTGTACAAGCAATCGGCTATCAGCAATCAACTATAGATGCTTTTGACAATTTTCCTTTGACTGCTTCTATCCCCTCAGCGGAAACAGTACGAACTGGTGAGCCAATCTTTATAGACAATCGAGAAGCTTGGATTGAGAAATATCCTAATTTAGCGGATATTCCTCCTAAAACTGGACATTTTGCTTATGCTTGTATTCCTTTAATGCAAGACGGCAAAGCAATAGGGGCATTGGGATTAAACTTTGACACTGCACAAGCATTTAGTGAAGAAGACCGGGGATTTATGTGGACTTTAGGGCAACAGTGCGCCCAGGCGATCGCCCGCGCTCAACTTTACGAAGCAGAACAGAGGGCGCGAAACCAAGCCGAAACAGCCAACCGGATTAAAGATGAATTTCTCGCTGTTCTTTCCCATGAATTAAGAACTCCCTTAAATCCCATTCTGGGATGGGCAAAGTTATTGCGAACCCGCAAGTTTGACGAAGCAACTGTAACTCGCGCTTTGGAAACAATTGAGCGTAATGCTAACTTACAAACTCAACTCATTGAAGACTTGCTTGATGTTTCGCGGATTTTACGAGGTAAGCTTAGCCTCAACATCTATGCAGTGGATTTGCATGCAACCATCGCCGCCGCCTTAGAAACAGTGCGCTTAGCAGCAGAAGCCAAGTCTATCGAAATTCAAATGTTGCTGAGCAATGATGTTGGACAAGTTATGGGTGATGGCGATCGCTTGCAACAGGTAATCTGGAATCTAGTCTCTAACGCTGTGAAATTTACACCCTCAGGCGGACGGGTAGAAATCCGGCTAGAACAAGTTGACTTCAACGCTCAAATCAAAGTAACTGATACAGGCAAGGGTATCAACCCAGAATTTTTGCCTCACGTCTTTGAATACTTCCGTCAAGCTGACGCCAAGACAACTAGGATATTTGGCGGACTGGGACTAGGACTAGCAATTGTGCGTAATCTGGTGGAACTGCACGGTGGTACTGTTGAGGTAGAGAGTGCCGGCGAAGGACAGGGAGCAACATTTACAGTTAAGCTACCGGTGCTCAAAAATTCTGAGTCCCAAGTGGTGAGTGCTGAATCTTCTGTGTCGGAAGCCGATAATCAAGACTCATTACTTTCTGGAGTACGAATCTTGCTTGTGGACGATCAGCCTGATGTGCGAGATTTCTTTAGCTTTGCGCTAGAACAGTTTGGGGCGACTGTAACACCTGTAGAATCGGCAACTGAAGCACTAGAAGCACTAGTCCAGTTAAAGCCAGATATCTTGTTAAGCGATATTGGGATGCCGATAATGGATGGCTATATGTTGCTGCGCGAGATCAGAACATGGTCAAAAGAGCAAGGTGGGCAAATTCCGGCGATCGCTTTGACTGCCTATGCTGGAGAAATTGACTACAATCAAGCAATTGCAGCCGGATTTCAAAAACATGTCCGTAAACCTGCTGATCCACTTGAGTTAGCTACAGCGATCGCTAATCTCATCGGACGCAACCAGTCTTGAGCTTCACTGAAGAGTGCTGTTAGCGTAAGTAGCTTAAAGTTTATAGTCAGGACTTTAGTCCTGATAATCCTTGTTTTGAGCAATGAATCGCTCACTACGAACTAGGATTTTTTTATGTTACAGAATCACATGTAGAGACCGTAGATGTAACGTCTCTACAGGGTTTCGGGTTTTATTTATATAATTATACCTATCTACTTAGCAGGGCGTAGCCCCAGAGCGAATTACGTAGCTTGCTTCTCGCCGGAGGCGAGTATTACGAATTACGAATTATGATCATACTTGTGAAGTGAGACACCTTCGACAACAATGTCCTCTTGTGAAGAAAAACCGTTTTCTTTAACGAAAGTCAATGTTAATTTAGAGATTTTTAACGGCTGTTCGTGGTTTTTTACCTGCTCAATTAGTTTGTCGGTAATATCAAACAGAAGAGTTTTTGTCACTCTTTCTTTGCTTGGTAACTCAAAGAAACTCATCACACCAGCATAATAAGCAGCTTTATTAGCAGTTGTGATATTAGGTAGATTTATATAAACACTATAAGTTTCTGTTGGTCTTCCTTGGAATGACACTTGAACATCAAGCACATAACTTATTTTTGTAGAAATAAAAGTTGGATTGAAGTCAATAGGAGTGGATAGGAGAAGGGTGAATATTGTTGGTTCAGTAGTTAACTTCATAACAGTTAGGGAATAAATAAATGTCCGACTTCTTAAATAAATCGGACATTTACTTGACATCATAAACTAAATATCCTCATAGCTTACGAAGTGAAACCTTCTCGACAAAAACTTCTTCTCCCCGCTCACCATTTTTGGGGAGAAAACTCACTTTTAAATCTGGTTCTGACTGTTGTTCGCGTCTGTCTACTTGTTCAGCTAGTTGGTCAGTGATGTCAAACAGAAGAGTTTTTGTTACTCTTTTTTGACTTGGTAATTCAAAGAAACTGATAGTACCAGCAAAATAAACATCTTTGTCAGCCGCCGCCGCTGTATTGGGCAAGTTGACATAAACATCATAAGTTCCTCTCGGCTTTCCTTGGAAAGACACATCAATTTCCAGCACATAGCCATTTTCTGGAGTAGCCAGCAAAGAGCGCTCACCCCCGCGAGTAGATAATGGAACAACTACTGTTATTGGTTCATCAGTTAATTGAGCTTTAACTTCCTTAGTAGCAACAGTTTCTTGCTGACGTACTCTTGGTTGTTGAATACTTGCAAGCGATCGCGGACGCACTAAGATTTGATCATATTTATCATAGGTGTAATTAAGGTTATAAACTGCCTTAACGACTTCTTCAGGAGTTTTATATTCAACTAGCTCCCCTTTGCCATCAAAAAAGGCATAGGGAAATTCTACTGCTGCTAGCTCTTGAGGTGTCACTTGAGAACTAGCACCCTTTGCTAATGTCCAAGATTGCCAGTAACGGTCAATACTAGCGTGATGTAGCCAAAAGATTGGGTCAAATCCAGCAGTCGGAACATCTCCCATCAGTCCCACACCTTCATCATAAGGAGAAGGGCCCTGCCAAATTGGATTAAACTTGTCTTTGGGAAAACTACCACCTATGTAGCCATGCATGACATTGTGAGGTGATTGTTCAATCTGGCTATTAAACACACTATATAGAATATTTTGGTATGCCGTCCGTTTGCCATCAATCAGACCTTGTTGTGTTGATGGCTCAATTGGTTGACCTGCATTTAGGCTTGTGAGCCTCAATTCTTCGTAAAGACCGTTGGTTGTTTGGTCAGTAGGAAGTCTAAATGCTTCTGGCATTGATTTGTATTTTGCAGACTTACTGTTAGTGTAATCCCAGTAGGGAATAGCAAAATTCGGATTACCAGAAAGGTTGCGAACAACTTGTTCAAAGTGATAAAGGTAGAGTCGATGCCAAGGGAGAAAGTGAACTCCAGTACCCGCTTCATGGGGACACTTCTGCCAATACTCTAGTAACTTTTTGATTTGTGCTTGGGTTTTTGGATCTAAAGATGATGCATTCGTATAAATTGGACACAGAGAATTTTGCTCTGTAAAATCCGCAGGAATGGGAACCCCATGAATTGCACCTTGGTAATAACAACTAACGGGATCTGTGCAACCCGATTCTCGGATCTTTTTGAGTGCAATTTTTAGCGACTGAAGATCTTTTTGTCCACTGCGAGAGTAAACATCTTTGCGAACAAACTTGGCCCGGGGTGATCTAACTGATTGGGTTGGCTGAGTTAACTCAGGTACTTGGGTAGATTGAGCATAAGCGTTGCTTGGCACTAACAATGTCGCCACAATAGCGAATATTGCCAAAATCAAAGCGAGAAGAACCTTTTTCATAACTTTCCTAAACATTTGATCAGCGAAGTGAATTACAGAGATCATCTAATACCATTTCACCTAAGTTCTGTACGACTGAAACTTAGGGTTTGGAGTGCGATCGCTTTGCTGCTTCTGCTAATTAGCGAAAAGGCTAATCATCTCTCCTGGACTGTGATAGACATTAGTCTCACAGAAAACTAGAAGCGTCAAACTTCCGAACTTTATTAGCAGCCTTTGAAGGGAGAATATACGGTTACTGGTTCCGTTCTCAGTTATTAATTAAACCAGGTATGTGAAGCATTTTTTTTTACTTCAAAAATCTTCACAGCAGTTCTCACTTGATTGATGTGTGATAAATACAGAAACCCTGTAGAGACGTTACATGTAACATCTCTACATGTGATTGTTTTCAAAACAGGAGCGCCTGGTTTGATTACAAACTATTGTGATTAGTACTACTAGCAGGGGATCATCCATAACTCGGCTGTTTACCCTTGTATATGCTGTTATTCTTTATTTACTGCAATTATTGAAAATAAAATATTTGCTTAGTTAATTTGTGAAGTAACAAAAATTATGTCAGCCAAAAGCTAGAAATTGAATGTTTTAATATATAACTTTGGGATAGTTAAATCTCTAAAAAACATGTTTATAAGTAAAACCATAGGTATCAAACACCTATGTACATACAAGTGAGGCTAACAATTATGTCACTTCAAACCATTACATCCGAGTTGTTCAGGGAGCTATCCAGAGAAGAACAAGAGATTCTATCTGGGGGACAAAACGGCAGAGATGGCGACAGAGATAGAGATAGAGACAGAGACAGAGATAAAGACAGAGACAAAAGGTACAAATGCCGTTACTGTTACGACTGTGAACGTTACCGTGACTAAGTTTGCAAAGCTTACTGACTGAGTAACGCAGTAGTTTTGACTTTGCAATTAGTAGGGATAATAGGGAAGGGAAAGACTTATAAAACTTAACTCAAGAGCAATTAAGTTTTGAGAAGTTTAGATAGTCTTCTGCATTCTTTTAAAACTTTCAATTAAAAGAAAAAATGGGATAGTCCTTACTTTTGCACCCTTCTCTTACTTTAAATGCAAGTATTAGTGGTGGAAAGCCTAGCGAACGTTTACCTACATTAACTTGGGTTAATCAAACTAACGATCGCCTTAACCAATGCATCCGGATCTACTGGTTTGGGAATATGCATTTGAAACCCCGCTGCTAGTGCTTGCTGCTGATTAATTTCGCCTGCATAGGCTGTCAGAGCGATCGCTGGTACTTGTCCTCCCTGCTGAGGCGATCGCTTTCTGACTTCACGCATCAGCATATAACCATCTGTCCGTGGCATTCCAATATCACTAACTAGAACATCTGGTATGGATTGAGACAGTGCTTCTAATGCCTCTTGTGCTGATGACACGGCGGTTACTTCCACACCGTAGTCTTGCAAAATGAAAGTCACTAAGTCTCGAATATCTGGTTCATCGTCTACCACTAAAATTTGCATAAGTCAGAGGAATGGAGGTTCAAGGATACAAGTGAGAGTCGAATTTCTACCCGTCCTCTTGTTGGTGTAAATTTTACCGCATTTAGCTATCGACATAGCTTAAAATCTCATATTTTAGTCCTCTTGAGAGGACTTTAGCTATGAGCTTGAGAATTTATTCCTAGGCTCTTTAGCAACGAAGCGAACGTACTGATTTAAATTATCTCTTCAGTCGCATGAAAGCCGCACCAATCAATAGTCCTAAAACCTGTGTCCAGTGAAACATACTAGTTTGATTCACACCAACAGGAGGAATATTTAAACTACCAATGCCATAAAACATTTGTTGCAAAAACCACCAAAAAATATATACAAAAGCTGGTAGTTCGATAGGTATATAAACAATTATTAACGGCAAAATTGTGTCAATTTTCGCTTTAGGAAACTTCATGATGTATGCTCCTAATATAGCTGCGATCGCGCCATTCGCTCCAATCAATGGTACTGTCAAACTCGGCTCAGCTATAATTTGCACTACGCCTGTGAGGCTGCCAGCAATCAGATAAAATCCTAGATAGCGTCCATGTCCGAGAATATTTTCTACAGTCTTGCCAAAAACCCACAAAAATAGCAGATTTCCTAATATTTGGCTAAAGCTACCATGTAAAAACATCGCCAAAGGTAGCGAAAACAAACGCCAAATTACAACTATCCAAGCAGCAGAGTTAAAGAAAATCGCATTTGTAATTGCCCCATTAATCTGAGCTGGAATCACACCCCAACTGTTGACAAAATAGCCTAATTCCCCACTTAGTTCTAATTTGAGTTCCCATAAAAATATGGCAATGTTAATCCCAATCAGCCAGTAATTAATAATTGGCTGACTGCGATTACGAAGGTTATCACTAATAGGAATCATGGGGTTATATAGGCTTGACTATGCTAATGTAACAACCAATACAAAACTCAGGAACCAAAACTCGTCCGCTGTAACCTGATTGATAAGAGGCAGGGGTCAGGAGGAAAGGTACAAACCTTGTCCCAGAAGTTTGCCCGGAGGGAGACCCTCCCGCAGCGCTGGCTCCTCCTTGCAACTTCTCTTCTTGTGGGCAAAAGCCCCCATGCTCCTTTTCTCCCAAGGTTGTTCTAATATCTGTTTTAGACAGTTACGAAATAGCTAGCACTCAGGCTGAGGTTGGTAGAGCCTTGAATGATAGCAATTAGTTCAAGACTAATTTCATTCAGGAATAAGGCTGTACCTGTAGCCAAACCAGTTGGCACTGCTCCCAAGCTATAACTAGAGTTAGAGCCAAACAATTGAAACGTGTCTTCCAAAGTATTGAAATCAGTAATTAGAGCATAATCGTCTAGGCCGGAAATACTAGTATTGCTATCACTATAGAAGACACCTATAGTAGTACCTAGTACAAAGCGATCGCTCCCAGTGCCGCCAGTTAAGCGGTCAATTTCACCAACACCTCTTGTTGCTGTATCTGCTCCTGTCAGTACGTCATTACCTTCATCTCCAAACAGGCGATCGCTACCAGTACTCCCGAAGACAGAATCATTACCACGTCCACCATAGAGAATATCGCTACCACTATCCCCAAAGAGTAAATCGTTACCATCGCCACCTGTAATGTAGTCATTCCCTGCATTACCACGAATGGTATCATTGGCTGCACCACCCGCCTGGGTGTCGTTGTTAGCAGTACCCAAAAGATTTAAAGCAACAATACCCTTATTGTTTTTAGTTCTGGCATCGTTCTGCCCAGTAAATTCAGCATTGACTACTGTGTTCAAGTTCAGAAGAATGCCGTTAGACTGGGTAAAGCTATTGCCTTGGACTAATTCTGTATAGAGGGTGTGGGCATAGCCATGATTGCCAGCAAAATTCCACTGTCCAGGCTGGAATAAGTCGTTCCAATTGACGTAGATATCTAGGGTAGCCAATCGATCATCATAGCCCAGAGTTTCACTAGTATGTAAAGATACAATGCGAGTACCATCACTTGGATCTAGGCGATCGCTTGCTGCTTTGCCTTCAAACCCTGGCCCTGCGGGATCTAGTCCTACTATTTGAGCAATAGAACGCCCAGTAGATTCACGGTAGGCAGAGCCAGCGAATCCAGCAATGTGCGCTCCCAGGCTATGCCCGATCAGGTTAGTGTAAGTGGGATCTACGCCATTATTTATTAAGTATGTAGCTAGTTGATCACCGACATTGCGTGTTCTGCCGGCAGAAGTGGGATACCATGAGGAACTAGCTCCTTCCTCCCAATCTAGCAAAATGATATTAGCATTGGACTCACGCTGTCGAATGGTTTGGGCTATGTTTCCCATCCAGTTGGCAGGTTTATAGTTATTACCTGCGTTGCCACCAGTGCTTTGATAACCATGAATAACAATATAGGTCGGCGCATCAGAATTAATGCGCCCCGAACGGTTGATAGAACCGTTACCCCAAACATTAAAGTTAACTTGAACCATTTAAAAAATCCTATGTGAAGAATTTCTGTTTCTTAGGCTTAAAATTGTTTTGCAGCTAGAATTTCACTTACTTGACTGCCTAGATATCTGCAATAAAATAAATGCTAGATAACAAATTGTTTGGCGTAGTTAATCCCATATATGAAAATGATTTTACATAATATCAAAGTCCTTTTAGAGAGGTTCTAACAGAACCTCTCTACATGCAGATTCATCCGTCAATTCAGCAATGCCCATAATAACTAAGTTGAAAAAACTAATCTTGGGATAAGTAAATTTAAAATAGCTAATTAATCTTTTAGTTAAAATTAGCATAAATTTAATTTAAAATTAAATAAATTTTTATTAGCAACTATTAGCCTAATTTTACCTAGTGTGGGCATTAGTCGCTAAGAGCGATCGCACAGTGACTCGTGAGAACCCTAAAAACCTAGACAGTAACAAATTAAATAAAATTTAGTGGTTGAGATAGCTAGATAGTTATCATACCTTTCAACCAAAGTAGTAGAAATTATGTTTAGAGTTACGGAGCTATCAGTGCCTAATGGTATTTTCCTATTATCTGCATTTTGTGCGATCGCTTTAGCCATCATCCATCTATTCGCCGGTAAACTGCACTTTCTCGGAACTATCCCGCGTAATCGGTGGCTTTCCTTTGGCAGTGGAGTATCTGTTGCTTATGTGTTTGTCCACATTTTGCCAGAATTAAGTGAAGCACAGAAAACAGTTGAAGACAGCCTAGACTTTGGGCTTGTCTTTCTGGAGCATCACGTTTACCTAGTTGCACTCTTCGGTATGACAATATTTTATGGACTAGAGCGAGTTGCTATGGTATCGCGTCAGCGCAATCAAAAAGCAGGTAAGGGAGATGTAACCTCTTCTGGCGTTTTCTGGCTACACATTGCTTCTTTTGCTGTTTATAACGCTTTGATTGGCTACTTGCTAGTACATCGGGAAGAACCGGGTATTCAGAGTTTGTTTCTCTTCTTCTTCGCAATGGCGCTACATTTTGTAGTCAACGACTACGGTTTGCGCGAAAACCATAAAGGAATCTACGATCAGATTGGGTGTTGGCTATTAGCCGCAGCAATTATTGTCGGTTGGGTAATTGGTAGTGGAACGGAAATCCATAAAGCAGCGGTTGCAGTTCTCTTTGCTTTTTTAGCCGGAGGTGTTGTCTTGAATGTACTTAAGGAAGAACTACCAGAAGAACGAGAAAGTCGCTTTTGGGCTTTTGCTCTAGGTGCTGGAAGCTATGCAAGCCTGCTGCTGACTATTTAACAGTAAACAGTAGACCTCTTGCATGAATCAAATTATGAACTCCAAATAGATAAATTTCTCGTTACTCTCTGCGCCTCTGCGCCTCTGCGTGAACCTTAAAATTCTTATTTTCAGATATTCGTGCAAGAGATCTAGTTAACTGATTTAATATTCTCTTAATCGAGACTCAACAATGGTTGGATATACCAAATCTACTAGCTAAAATTCAATCCCATCTCAATAAATCGCCGATTATATTACTCTTTGCCAAAAGATTTAATTTCAATCGCCCCTAAAGCTTTCAGTATAGTCTTTTGAGCTTCAGTTAGACCCATAACACCAGTAATATTCATGTCCTCGTAGAGCCGCTCGGCTCTGAGCGTGTTGACGCATTTCCCCATACTGACATCCCAAAGCTTAATCGTTTCATCTTGGCTACCGCTAGCTAGAATCAGACCAGCCGGACTGAAATTGACAGACCAGACCTTGTTTGTGTGACCGTGTAATACTTTGAGACATTGACCGCTATGTGCATCCCACAGACGCACAGTTTGATCGTGACTGCCACTAGCTAAAGTACAACTATCCAGACCTCCAGGCATGGTTTGGCTTAAGCTTACGGAGTAAACCCCACTGGTGTGACCGTGTAACACTTTTAAGCAGTGACCATCCGAGACATTCCATAACCTGATAGTGCGATCATCACTGCCGCTGGCTAAGATTTGACCATCTGGACTAAAGCTGACTGAGCAGATCCCACTGCTATGACCATGTAATACTTTTAAACACTGGCCGTCTCGCACATTCCACAATCGCACAGAGGAGTCAAAACTGCCAGTGGCTAAGATTTGACCATCTGGACTGAAACTGACTGAGCGTACCCAATCCGTATGACCAGATAAAACTTGAAGGCATTGACCATCCCGCATATCCCACAATCGTATTGAAGAGTCATTACTGCCGCTAGCTAGAATCTGACCATCTGGACTGAAACTGATTGAGCGTACCCAATCCGTATGACCGGATAAAACTTGAAAGCACTTACCATTCTGCACATTCCACAACCATATTAAGGAATCATGGCTGCAACTGGCCAAAGTCTGACCATCTGGACTGAAAGTGTTTGCCCAGGTCGCACTCGTGTGACCTTGCAAAACTTGCAAGCAGTTACCAGAAACTACATCCCATAACTGAATAGAAGAGTCATGACTACCGCTTGCCAGAGTTTGACCATCGGGATTGAAGCTGACTGAACGTACTGCACTGGTATGGCCATGGAAAACTTGCAGACACTTACCAGAAGCGACATCCCATAGCCGAATACTTTGATCGTGACTACCACTTGCCAGAGTTTGACCATCTGGACTGAAACTGACTGCCCAAACCCAACCTGTATGTCCCTCAAATGTTAGAAGTTGTTTACCATCTGCTACTTGCCACAAACGAACTCTACCTCACCCGTCGCTAAGAGTTTGCCATCTGGGCTAAAAGCAATCGCTACTACACCAGTTAGAGTTTGAGCGAAAACCGACTTAACCAGATTAGCGTTCTGAAAATTGACTCCAGCCAGATTCAGCCGCCGCAAATCTGCTTGCCATACACATATATTGGAGAAGTCATACCCCCGCAAATCTACTTGCAAATATCCCAATAGATTGAGAATATTGCCGCCTACATACCCTGGTTGTTGAGGATGTAATAAACGCTGATGTTCAAGCAATTGTTTCAATTGCCGTTCTACAATTGGCTGACTGCTTAACTGTGCTAGCAGACACTCAATTAATGGTTGCACAATCAGCCGCTTTTGCGTTTCGCGCACGTAGTCTTTAGCAGTGGCTTGCATGAGAGCGTAATTTTGGAGGACGTGTGTAAAGGAAGACACCATGAGTTCTCCGTTTCCTAAGCCCACTTCTTTATTTCTTCACAAGCTTGCTCTACCAATCTTTCTGTGAAATATTCCATCACCACAGGTTGTAGCGAGAATCGTTCAGCGCTTTTTTCGATTAGAGATCGCCTTAACAGGGAGGTCAAAGCTTCTGGTAACTTTTGCTTAGATACAACTGTGACTATCTCTTGTGCTAACTCAGAGATTGACGATGCAATCTCCGGCTGGCAAAGCCAAAATCTTGCGGGGAGTCTACCAGTGTCTCAAACCCGGTGGTCAATTCCTTACCCATGAATTGCTAGCACGCAACCATGAAATAGAACTGCATCGTGTCTTGTCTTCTGTAAACCGAGTGAATGCCACACCTCTATCTATTGAAGACTGGAAAGCTACTCTAGAAACCGCAGGTCTACACATTCAGAATAGCCAAACAGGGGCAATGCGTCTATTGCATTTACCATCTTTGATTGCAGACGAAGGCGTTAATAGCACCCTCAAAATTTTTTGGAACATTGCCACACAACCACAAATGCGATCGCGAGTGTTAGCAATACGCCAAGTGTTTCAACAATATCAGCAAGACTTAGGCTACATCATTTTAGCTACCACAAAGTTCTAACGCAATTCACAGGAATTAACTTATGACGAACATTACTCTCGACAACATCACTCAGGCAGTAATTAATCACGGTGATGCAGGCCAGTCGCACCCGCGACTTTATGAGATTTACACAAGCCTTGTTACACATCTGCACGCCTTTGTGCGGGAGGTAAATCTGACCGAGCCAGAGTTGCAGCTAGGGCGTGATTTCCTCAATCGGGCGAGTCATTACACACAAGAGATTCCCAACGGAGAGATCCACATGCTGACAGATCTACTAGGAATCTCAGAACTAGTGGAGTTGTTGCACGACATAGAGCGAGGCACAGCCACAGAAAGCAATCTAGAAGGCCCCTTGTACGTACCAGATGCACCAGAACGCCAGATAGGCGATCGCCTCGGAGTAGACGAGAAAGGTGATAGGCTTTTGTTGTCAGGATGTGTTCTAGATTTGAACGGCCAGCCGATTCATGATGCGCTCATTGAAGTCTGGCAACCGAATTCCAAAGGATTCTATGACCTTCAAGATCCATCTCAGCCGCAAGGTAACTTTCGAGGTCGTTTCAGAACTAAGGCAGATGGCAAGTATGAGTTTGAAACTGTTGTACCACAGGGATACAATGTCCCAGCTAGCGGGCCATCTGGTGAAGTTCTAAGGCTTTTAGGGCGGCATACTTGGCGAGCTGCACATATTCACTTTAAGCTGAGTGCGGCAGGCTACTCTCCGCTGATCACGCAGATATTTATAGATGGAGACCCTCACATTGATTCGGATACAACTTTCTCGGTGAAGTCTGCGATCGTCAAGTTGCAAAAGCACGGCAGTCCAGAAGAACTATTCGCGCACAATCTAGACAAACCCTTCTATACAACCGAGTTCAACTTTATCCTTAAGCCAACTGCTTCTGAAGCAAGCAGGGTAGAACATTTGACTTTATTGAAGAAGGTAGAAGGCAAAGCCCTGACGCTCGTTCGCTCTTAGCGTCTCCCCTTCTCTCAAAGGGCTACGGTGTACACACAAGTCTTTTAGAGTTGCCCCACAGGCTTTTGATCCCCCCAACCCCCCTTAAAAAGGGGAGCAAAAACCTCTCAAAGTCCCCCTTTTTAAGGGGGATTTAGGAGGATCTACTACGATTTTGGTTTTGTACAGAGATGTGTGTACACCGTAGCTCTCAAAGGGAGAGGCTAGCGCCAAGGGAGAAGACTCGCTACCGCTACGCTATCGAGCAAGGTAAAGTTACCCTGGTGCTAACGAGATTAAAGTACGCAAACACTGGTACTGACAAAACGCCTTCACATTATTCACTGTGTTTTGAACTATTTTCTCAGGTGAGGTTTTAAATGAAAAGCAGATGGCGTTTCTTACTAGGAGTTCTCTGAAAATTCAGTATTAATATGGATTTATGCTGGTGCGATCGCTGCTTTCTTTGTTGATGCTTTCTCCGTTCTCCAAAGAGAGCAAAAATCAGTTTTTAATGAGTTAATTACCTTTGCGGCTGTTTGTCTTGCGGCTCCTTTTGCTTATGCTGCAACGACTGGCACAATCTCTATCAATGTGATGGCATTGTGGGTACTCAATACTCTTTTCTTCTCTAGTTCCATTTTTACAGTTAAGCTGCGAAAACCGAAAACTAGTTCTGTAATTCCAGGGGTAATTTATCACGCGATCGCTACTCTAATTATTTTCGCTCTCTACTGGTTTGCTTGGTTATCTCCAGTTACAGCTTTAGCTTTCAGTTTGGTAGTGTGCAAGTTTGCGTTTGTTGCTCTTAATCAGCAATGGTATCGCACCGCTAAAATTCGAGTTGTAGCAATGCTTGAAACTTTGACAGCTTTAAGTTTTCTAATAATTGTTATCTTTGCAATTTTGTTAGAAGGATAATTGCCAACTTTTTTTAATCAAAAAAACGGCGTTGCTGAATGAGGATATGAAATTCAAAAATCAACTCTTCTCAACTCTTACTCTCTGCAACTCTGCGTGGGATAAATTCATATTTCTACTCAGTAACGCCAAAAAACTACTTCACCCAATACCCCATCAACAATCTAAGACATTTCAATAAGCTAACAAAAACAAAATACAGACAGGAGTCTTGATGAAATCTGCTGAAATTTTGACACTAACTCAGCCTATACAAGAAGTGGAGCGACTAGAAGAACTACGCTACCAAGCAATGCTCAATAATGATACCGCTACTTTAGAACGACTGCTAGGGGAGGATCTGCACTCGAATGCGATCGCTGATACTAAACTAAGTTATGTTACCTTCCTAAAATCAGGTAACGTTCGGTATCAACAAATTGAGCGTGAGAACGTTTTACTGCGTGTTTACGGTGACACTGTTGTTGTAACAGGTAGGATTTTGATTACTGCTCTTATCAAAAGCGAAATCAGTTTTATAGACAATATATTTGTGAATATTTGGGCGAAACGAAAACAGGGTTGGCAACTTGTGCATTGGCAATCTACGCTGATTACAAGGTAAATTAGTCGAAGGCTAAATCTATGCTTTTATTACTAATCATGGCATCAAATCTAGCTCTGGTAATCACCCAAACCCGACTGACCCATTTTAGGTCGCGCCCTCGTGCTTTCTGGTAGATTGTTTTAACTATGATCATTCCAGGAATTAACTTATCTGCTGGAATGGCAGCAATAGTTATGGTAAGTTTTTTGTTTAATCTTAACCCTTTACAAAACTCGCAGCATGGTCTGATTGCATCGTATATGACATCTATAATCTTTGCCACAATCATGAATCTACTGCAATGGTTATTATGGCAAAACCGCCCAGATGTCATATTTCGATCCGTGACAACAGCTATAGCCCAAACTGCTATATGGTATTTGTCCCCGGTATTCGGGACTGAACTAATTAACATTTTCACTCCTGCGATTATCTGGCTGTTCCCTGTGTTTGGTGCGATTGTAGGGATAGCTATTGGATACCTTATCAATGCAGCTTGTTACCAGACATCGATCAATCTTTGATTATGTCTGAGGCTGAGGATAAATGTTTTCTCAAGAATCTATTTACTAAGCTTCATTTGTATAAATAAAGCAGGGCTAAACATCATTCTTTGCTGATTGCATTACCCTCAATATCGCGGATTTTTAGAAGAATTATTAGGATAAAAAATCACATGCAACTACCCAATACTCTCCAAACCCCTTCATTTTTCTAAAAACTTCATTGGGTTGCTGACCCTATAGGATATATGGAAAGTGCTGCCCAGAAATATCCTGACCTATTCACGGCTGAGATTATAGGTTTTGGAGATACAGCCGTATTTGTACATCATCCCAAAGCACTGCAAGAAATTTTAACCAATGACAGAAAGAAGTTTACTGCCCTTGGTGAGCCTAACAGATTTTTAGAAACGATCATAGGGAACTCTTCAGTTATCATGCTGGAGGGAGAACGCCATAAACAGCGACGGCAAATATTGATACCCCCTTTTCACGGCGATCGCATGAAGGCTTATGGTAATCTCATTTGTAGCCTCACGGAAAAAATCTTTAGTCAGTTACCACAAAATCAGTCTTTCCTAGCAAGAACTGCTACGCAGCAGATTTCCCTGGAAGTCATATTACAATCTGTCTTCGGTTTATCTGAAGGCGAACGTTATCAAAAACTCAAGCACTTGCTGATATTGATAACAGATGCGTTTCAATCTTCCTTTACTTCTGCCTCCATCTATTTCTCCTTTCTGCAAAAAGATTTAGGTGTTTGGAGTCCTTGGGGAAATTTTCTGCGTCTCAGGCAGCAAATTGATAAATTACTCTACGCAGAAATTGCAGAGCGTCGGCTGCAAAACAATTTAAACCGCATTGATATCCTTTCGTTATTAATGTCAGCCAAGGATGAACAAGGTGAATCGATGACCGACCAACAGTTGCGTGATGAAATGATGACATTGCTATTAGCTGGAAATGAAACCACAGCATCAGCAATGGCTTGGGGTTTGTATTGGATTCATCGTTTACCAGAAGTACGTGAAAAAATGCTCCAAGAACTAAATACCCTTGGCGATTTTTCTAATCCTATGAGCATTGTCCAGCTACCTTATCTCACTGCTGTCTGCAATGAAACCTTACGAATTTCTCCTGTAGCTATGATTACTTTCCCCAGAATAGTGCAGGAACCGACTGAACTACTGGAACATCATTTAAAGCCTGGGACAGTAATGATTGGCTGCATTTATCTTTTGCATCAACGTGAAGATTTATACCCACAGCATCGGCATTTTCAACCTGAACGCTTTCTAAAGCGTCAATTTTCTCCTTATGAATTTATGCCATTTGGCGGTGGTGTGCGTCGCTGTGTCGGTAATGCTTTGGCGAGCTTTGAAATGAAGCTCGTTTTGGCAACTATTGTGTCACGCTATCAACTAGCGTTGGTTGAGAATCGACCAGAAAAGCTACAGCGCAGAGGTATTACGTTGGCTCCTAAACATGGAGTCAAGATGAGATTTGACGACAATTAGTTTCAGTATTGCTGAAGCGCGGTAGCGGTGCTTTTAGCCTGTTCTGAGTCCTAAGTTGAAAGTCCTGAGTAGGTAAATAAGATTATTTGGACTATTATGAAATCACTTGGTATTGCTTGTGCATCAGGTAGTTTTAAAGGCGTATTTGTTCATGGTGTATTAAGCGCTTTTGAGTCGCTAAATAACCGTGCTAATGCTTATGCTGGGGCATCATCTTCTACTTTAATAACTGCTTGTGCAGCTATTGATAAAGCATGTGAGGTTGGTATTGAGTACTGGTATCAAGCAATAAAATTCTCAGAACAATCAGGTAGTAACATGAGCCAAACGGTTCTTCAGAGCATTAAAGAATATGCTCCAATGTTACGCGCGCACCTATTCTTACCTGATACACCGCGCTTAATTATTGCAGCTAGCAAGGTTGTTACGCCAGAAGGTGCTGAAGAAACACAAGGAAATAAAGCGAGGCGGTTGGGACGGCAATTATTGATTTGTGCTGCACGAGGCGAACGGACATGGGTGGATAAGCATCTTAAGACTCATTTATTTGATACTGCTGCTTCTGAAGAGACTCTACAACTAAATGCAAATAACTTTGACGAAGTTGCTTATGCATCCACACGAATGTTGCATGCATGGGATATTCCTGCTTGGGTAGATAAAAAACCATATATAGATGCTTCCTATGTTTGCTCATGTCCGGCTGTGGAACTAGCTCAATTAGGATGTAGTGAAGTTATTGCAGTGGCGACTGAACCAGGTGATTTATATCGAGATTTATTTCAAACTGCTTTGGTTCCAACTTCCTGGAAAGATGTACCGATTCATATTATCAGACCAGATGTAGATTTAAAAGAACTTGGCGTAGACTTTACTAACGCCACCAAAGATGGTTTACGTACAGCGTATCAGCATGGTGAAAACAAGGGAAAAGAATTTGTTAGAACTTACTCGTAATAAGTAAATTCTCACTTACGATTTTCACGTCGCCACTTTCCCCGCACTAAACGAATTTCATCATAACTGTAGCTTTCGCCAAGTTGCTCTCGAATTGGAGTCAGAGAAATATCACCTACCGCTTCTAAAACTTGCCAAATGTTTTTCTGACGTTCCAGAGGTACTAACTGATTTAAATCTATAGGTTGATCTTTTTCAATTAAATCTGCCAGATGACGAATAATTGTAGTGGCGCGGATGTTGCGTTTTTGGGCAATTTCAGCAACACTCAAACCTTGTTGATACAACTGTAAGGTAAATAACTCTGTGTCGGAAGGTAAGCCTAAAAAAGGTGTAGATTTAACTTGTTCCTGTGAACCTTGTTCTTGGCGGTAAGCTTTAATTTCTGCGAGGAACTTATCACCATACTGGGCTAGTTTGTGACTACCTACACCAGAAAGTTTACCGAACTCGGTGATTGTTTTAGGTTGTACCTGCGTCATTAATTTTAGGGTTGAATCATGAAAGATCACGTAAGGTGGTACGGATTGTTCATCAGCGAGTTGTTTGCGGAGCGATCGCAATCTTTGCAATAATACTTCTGCCTCTGCGGCTTTTTCACTTCCCTCTTCCCAAGTAATCTTTTGAGCCACTGGAACAGCTAGAGAAACTGTACGCTGTCGCCGCATAACTTCCCAACTGAGGGCGTTCAGTTTCAAAACTGAGTAACCATCGCTAGTTTGTTCTAGTAAGCCTTGATGTAAAAGCGATCGCCCCAACATTCGCCACTCATCTACAGTTTTATCTTTACCAATACCATAAGTAGAAAGTTTATCATGTTCATTTTGGGTAATTTTCTGGTTTTTCCCTCCCCGCAACACATCAATAATATGCAGCATTCCAAATCTTTCTTTACAACGCGCCACACAAGATAAAAACTTCATGGCTTCAATTGTCCAGTCTTGCAATGGTTTAGGATAACGACAATTATCACAGTTACCGCAATTTCCTGGAAAACGTTCTCCAAAATAACCTAACTGAATTGTGCGTCGGCAAACAGTACCTTCAGCATAGTCAATTACTTGACGCAGTTGTTGTTTGGAAATCAACTGTTCTTGAGGATCAGTTTTTTGGTTAATACTCCATTCAATAGTTTTAATATCACTAAAACTGAAAAAAAGTGTACAACGTGAAGGTTCGCTATCTCTTCCCGCCCTACCTGATTCTTGATAATAACTTTCCAGATTACGTGGTAAATCAAAGTGAATTACTAACCGCACATCTGGTTTATTAATTCCCATTCCAAAGGCAATTGTTGCCACCATAACGCGCACATCATCCCGAATAAATCGAGTTTGATTGTTGCTGCGTTCTTCATCACCTAAGCCAGCATGATAAGACAAAGCAGAAATCTGATCATTTTGCAGTTTAAAGGTGAGTTCATCAACTTTTTTGCGCGTCAAGCAATAAATAATTGCTGAACCTTCGTTTTCCCGGATAAGTTCCAATAATTCAGCGTAAGCAGACTTAGTTTTAGAACGAACCTCGTAGTAAAGATTTTGGCGGTTAAAGCTGGCAATGTGGATACTGGGTTGCTTTAGCCCTAATTGTTGAATGATATCAGTACGGACGCGATCTGTTGCTGTGGCTGTGAGGGCGAGAGTCGGGATATTGGGGTAGCGTTTCCGCAGAGATTTCATCTGGCGGTATTCTGGGCGAAAGTCGTGTCCCCACTCAGAGACGCAGTGCGCTTCATCAATAGCAAAAGCCGCAATCCCAATTTTTTCCTTGACTAAATCTAGAAATGGCAAAAATCTTTCACTCAGTAGACGTTCTGGGGCGACGTATAGTAACTTAACTTTACCGTTTAAGATGGCTTCTTCACGCGATCGCACTTTATAAGGGTTCAGACTGCTGTTGAGAAATGTGGCAGAAATGTTATTATTTCGCAGTGCTTCCACTTGGTCTTGCATTAAAGCAATCAGCGGCGATACCACCACCGTTAAACCTTTTTTCAGCAATGCGGGTAACTGAAAACACAGAGATTTTCCCCCACCGGTTGGCATTACAATCAGTAGATCCCGGTTTTGTAGCGCATCTTCGATAATTTGCCGCTGTCCGGGGCGGAATTGGTCGTAACCGAAGTGATATTTTAGCGCTTGTTCGAGATTCGGATACTGAAGCATAGCGATCGCTTTGGGTTGCTCTCTGCGTGGGTAGTTATGAGGATAACAGGATTATAAAAGTACTTAGTTTTTACTAGTTATACCAATTCTCCAAAATCAGGCTATAGATACAAGCCTAGAAACCTAGATTAAATTTAACTTTCTTAATTACGAGTTCCGTGTAGTGGTGTTAGCATCTTGTACAGTATACAAAGCGATTTCAATTGGAGAGAGCGATCGCCCCGTTGGTTTTTGCGTAGTTTTATCTATTTCTGCTGGCGTATATTGTAGTGAATATTGCCCTCCTAAACTGGCTAACACCATACCCACAGAACCGTGTGCAGTCATGCCTGTATAGTCTGCTATTACATCAGAAATATTCCAACCATCCGACAAATTTTTGTAAATCTTTTTGACACACTGATAAAAGTCTAGAGGATCGTAGATATCATTCACAACAATCGGTGCTGGTATTTTCAACTGGGCAAACTCCTGTTGTAAATTTTGAGCAACAGCTAACGTCTCTTGAGAGCAAATTAGCCAAACACACTCTAATACTGGCGTATGATAATTAATTGCCTTGCGACAAGGTTCAGGACGGCTGACAAGCAAAATTAATCCCCGTCGTTTAGCAGGTGATACCTTATCTAACTTGACTTCTGTTTTTTGGCGCAACCGTGATAACCCAATCGCAAACAACCACACTGACAGCGAAAAGATACACACAGCCCCTAGGGCTATTCCTATCGATGCTTTTACCGAAGTGCCCAACCAGCTAAACAATATTTGCGTAACTGCATTGCTCAATACTGATAAGAATATCGTGCCAATTAAGAAGGGAAAAATAGTTTCAGGACTAAAGAAGATTTTGGCTACATCAGAGAAATTAGGACGCAACGCAGTTATTCCTCATTTTGGGTAACACAAATTACTGTAGCGAATGACGCAGGCTTTTCCAAATAGCGCTAGTTTTTGGGGAATCTAGAAGCCTGACGAGCCGCACCACAGCGTCCAACAGATTTGCATCCAACGGACTTACGTCAATCGCTTTCACATCAACACGGCTGCGCGATCAGGGATGCCCTGCCTCGACCATCACTGAGCCAACGAGGGTGGGGTCAAGATCGAGGCGAAGGCTAAGGTACGGTTGCGCCTTGGATGCTTCCAGAATTTGGCTGACAATCGGCAGTTCAACCGTAGCAAGCAGATAATGCATCGGGTCGTACTGATAGCGATCGCATCGCAGCCCAGAAGGACTTCTTTTCCGATAGCATCGTCGTCGATGAACGCTTCGTTCTGCGCGTCCCCTCCAACCTCGATCTCGCTGGGGCTGCGCCGCTCCTTTGTGCTGGGATCACAACCTATGCCAATTCCGGGTACCACGAAGTTGCATCGCTTGGACGAAAACATCGGGGCAGTCTCAGTCAAACTCACGCCCGACGATCTGCGTAACATTGATGATGCGACCTCAAAGATCACGGTGCAAGGAGCTAGATACCCCGAAAAGCTGGAGCAAATGACCGATCGCTGAGCGGTATCCCTACGGGGTACAGGACTGGACTCACCGCACTGGCTCACCTTTTCCCAGACCACACGAGAGATCAGAACAGGACTTACGCACTCAGATCCCCCAACCCCCTTAAAAAGGGGGCTTTAGAAGTTCCCCCCTTTTTAAGGGGAGCCAGCGCGGTCTTCTCCCTTCGCGTAGCGTCTCCAAGAGTTGGGGAGACGCAATCATGCGATGGGGTCTCCCCAAGTGGAGCGACTGGCGTGGGCTAGGGGGGATCTAGGTTTCAGGCTTCAGTGCATAAGTCCTAAAGAAGTGCTTAGAAGGGAAAGTATTGACAAAGAGTTAGGAGCTAATTGTACACTCTCCATTCTGGCTACTTGCTCTTAACTCCTAACTTCTTGTTGGTAAAAAATTGAGCGATTAAATAGACAAGGATACCCGCAGCCATTCCCGGAAGCACTTCGTAAACAATATTAGACAACTTGAATACTAGACTCCAAGAAATAGCTGCTGCAATGCCAACGCTCATCATTAACAGGGCTACAGATGTCTTTACAGGCAATTGCCAGACACGTAATATTAATAATGGCCCCAAACCCGAAGCCAAAGCTGACCAAGAAAATGTAACTAATAGGAATACATTATTATCACCTGCTAAGGCAATACTTAAAACTATCATTGCCACAGTCAGAGTTCCTAGCTTTGCTAGTTTGTAAGAGTTAGCAAACTGAGGAAAAATATCTTGCGTTATTGCTGCTGAACAACAGAGAATTTGAGAATCTGCGGTGGACATTGTAGCAGCAAATACTCCTGCTAGCATCAATCCCACAAAGACAGCAGGTAAAAACTCTTGTGCTAAGTAGGGTAAAGCCAACTCTGGATCGCCCCCAGTCATCAATTCTGGTAAAACTACTCGCGCTGTCAAGCCAATACCAATAGCAGAAAAAGAATTAACCAGACCACAAATGGTTTTGATATTGAGAGCATGATTTACATTTTCAGCCGAGTCAATCGCCATTGCTCGTGTCAAGATGTGAGGTTGACCGACTACACCAAACCCAGCGACTATCCAACCAAATAAAAAGGGCAAGAATCCCAGAGGGAGATTTGTGGGACTCAAATTAACGAGTTGTGCATCAATGGCTGCCAGTTTTGTCCAAATTTCTCCTAATCCCCCAGAGTTGACAACTGCAACAGTTAATAGTAGCAGCAATGAACCAATCATGATGATCCCTTGTACTGCATCTGTCCAGATTTCGGCACGGACACCTCCAGAAAAACAGTAAATGACAACCATGATCGCCCCAAGTACAATTCCCCAGTAGTAATCCCAACCGAACACTACATTAAGCGCTTTGCTGCCGGCGACAAGTTGTGATGCAGCATAGGAACCAAGAAAAGCAATAATAATCATAGCTGAGACAATAGAAATCCAGCGATCGCCTGAAGTATTTTGAGCTAAAAAGGCAGAGACAGTATTAGACGAGTTTTCCTCAGAAATTTGTCTTAACCGCTTGAAAAAAAACCACCAAGCAATATAGTCTCCAATCGCCCAGCCAATAACTAACCAAATAGCAGAGATTCCGATCTTGTAGGCAAAACCAACTTGACCCAAAAATAATAAGCCACTCTGACCTGTTGACATTGCTGATAGTGCTGTTAACCAGGGATGTACCCCTCGACTCGCTAGTAAGTAATCAGCAGTTGTGTTTTGCTTATGGCTTGCAGAGTAAATTCCTACGAAGATAATTAAGGCAAGAAAACCGATGAAAGTAGCTGCTATTAATAGTTGATTAGTCATAGAGAATTAGGGGAATCTTGTGATAAAGTTCCTGGTATTCTAAATTACCGCCTAATTCTACCAACTAAAGAGATGCCAGACTTCTTAAGCTTTTTAATTAACTCCAATAGTTGTTGGTAATCATCTGTTTTGCCTTGTTCTAGAAAGAGGTTAGCAGCTTTTTGTAAATCAGTAATTGCTCCTTGTTTATCTCCCAGCTGAAAACGGGCAATTCCTCGACCAGTATAAGCTGGGGCAAAGTTGGGATTAATCCGCAAAGCTTGATTAAAATCAGTAATTGCTCCTTTCTTGTCTCCCAAATCAAAGCGGGCAATTCCGCGTCCGGCATAGGGTGGGGCCAAGTTGGAATTAATTCGCAAAGCTTCGGTGAAATTAGCGATCGCTCTGTTCTTATCTCCTAACTGATAATAGGAAATACCCCGGCCAGCGTAGGCTTCGGCGTAGTTGGGATTAATCTTCAAAGCTTGGTTGAAATCAGCGATCGCTCTGTTGCTGTCATCCAGGCTATTATGGGCAATTCCCCGATTATTGTAAGCAAAAACAAACTTAGGATTAATCTTCAGAGCTAAGGTATAATCATCAACAGCTCCTTTCTTGTCTCCCAAGGTAGAGCGAGCCAGACCCCGGTTATTGTAAGGGTCAGCATCTTTGGGATTAATCTTCAAAGCTTGGTTATAGTCGTCAATTGCCCCCTGGTAGTCTCCTAAGTTATAGCGGGCAAGACCTCGATTATTGTAAGCATTGAGATAGTTGGGATTAAGGCGAATTGCTGTAGTGTAGTTAGCGATCGCACCTTTAAAATCTCCCTGATCATACTTGTCCCCACCTTGAATATAGAAGTCGTCTGGTTTCGGTGCTGTTGCTACGGGTGCAGTAGGAGGACTAACGCCCACATCTACCCCAGCTTGAGATGAAAGTCTCAAAAAGGTATTGATCGGAATCCCCAAATTAAAACCTGATTTGACATAAGCAACTGTGGAATTGATTTTAGAGGTTTCGATATCCGCTTCATCTGCTCTACCATGAATTCCCACCAGTTGACCTCTGTCATTCAACACCGGGCCGCCACTCATCCCCGGTAACGTATTATTGTTGTAGACCAAAGCATAGCCATCACGCAGAGGTTTTGAGGCGTTAGCAGTAATTCGCCCATCGGTAAAATTGTAAATTGTGCTGGAAATTGCTGCCGTTACTTGAGGAAAACCAGCTACATAGGCTGTTGTCCCTTCTGCCGAGTCATCTGAGTTGCCTATCTTGGCAACAGTGTAACTTTGGTTGCTGGTAAACTCTATAACGGCTAAGTCTACTTCTGGCAGCTTTTTCACAGTATTGTAATCGAGTGGATAACGCTGACCATCTGGGGTGACGATTTCATATTTGGCTTGAGTTTCGATCACATGCTTAGCTGTCAGAACAGTATAAGTCTCGCCCTGTTGCTGAATAATTATCCCAGTCCCAGAACCGTTTTGATTCTCAATCAGCACCGTGATTGCTTTGGCAACTTTCGCCACCTCAGATGAGGAAAGTGCTACGACAATTTGCGGTTGCACCAGGGTAATTGATACTCCAATGATTGCTGGTACAAGTGCATAATTAAATTTCATGATTTTATTTTTAATAGGTATTAATCGACTTTACAAGTAAATAGCTCCATCTCAGTCCACACTTTTTATGGTTTGCTTAGCATCAGCCGTCACCCTCAAGAAAGCAGGTGGAACAGTAAAAAAGACAAGGAAGAATAATGTATAAGTAGAAGGGCTTAATTAAATCAAAGCTAGTAGTAAGGGATTTATCCCTTGAAAACCTTATATAGAGCGATAAATCGCTGACTACGAACAAAAGCTTTATCTTATATTTAATTACGTCTACCTACTTAACTGTTTTTTGATAATTAGTATAAGTCACATTTAAACTGCAACTTCCATTCATTAAGCTTTGAACTCAAAACTTTGAGCTTTTAACTCGAATGTCCACCTCTAGTGCAGATGTCGGAATTGGCACAGCCCAACTCAAACGAATAATCATCTGATGCAACCGTTCATCTGCTTCCATGCCATCCTGAAACACAGAAGGAGCATCCCACAGAGGATAAGCCTGCATCCCATTCACACCCACAACCTCACCGCGACGATTCAACAATGGGCCACCACTCATGCCCTTTTCGAGATTATTGGTGTACCCCACTTGATAGCCTCCTTCTAAAGGTTTGGGTAGCACTAACGAAACCTTACCTTTAGCAAATGCAAAGACTTTTTCTTGAGATTCTTCTTCAGTAGCCCGAAACCCTGCAACAAATACCTCATCTCCCACTGCTGAGGGAGAACCGAGGAATGCCACAGCATATATTGTGCCAGTACTTTGGAATTGTAATAAAGCTAAATCATTTTTCCCAAAGTTCAAATTTTTGGATAAATTAGCTGCATGGATGCTACCATCTGGTGTTTGAATGCGATACGGGGCGTCGCCTGCTTGTAACACATGAGCATTGGTCAATACTGTGTAAACAGAACCTTTTTTTTGCAGCAAAATTCCTGAGCCTAAGAAATCTGCTGACAAAACTTTGACGGTGATAGATTGCGCTTGTTGGTATTGTCCTGATTGCAAAACCTTGCAATCATGGCTTGTACATGGAGCAGAAACACTGACAACTGGTGTCGATGCTGACAGTGCCATAGATAAGCTGCCAATATACACAACCAGTGTCAGTTTACGCCAATTCATCTGAGTTTCCAGATAATACAAAATTGCGGTGCGATCGCATCAAGGAGTATTACCTGAATCTTGATTGGACTCACTACTTGATTCAACTGTGGCGTTGTTAAGGTACGCATCAAATTCGATATTCAGCGCTTCCTCACTACTTTCATTGAGTACATTTCCAGCTACTAATCCACGGCGATTCAATAGCCTTCGCACAGTATCTCTGGCATTACTACCACGCCTGAGAGTGAATAACAAAGTGCTATCTGTACAAGCAGCGTTTTGATTAATAGCAGCGCATACTACAGATTCCCCTCTCAGTATCCCAGTTCTGATGTACTTTAAAGTACCGTTGTCATAGCTTCTTTGAAATCTGCGAGATACCTCTTGACAACGGCGTTCAACTGTCCACTCGCGTGAGAAGTATTCCTGAGAAACCCATCTAATCATTGGTACGTTCCTCCCATCCTGAGTCCGAGCAAATGTGATTGGTATGCCTTTGCTCTTTCCACAGTAGAAGGTTGTGCCTCCTGCATAGCTAGGTTGACCGATGGTTGCAGTTGTGGTCAACACAGTCAGTGAAGCTATTGTAATTCCTGTCAACCCTTGACCAAATAACTTTAGTCCCATCATGAATGCGCGGCTTGTTAGAAAAAACATCAGTTATATTACGGATACTTGAGAAAAAGTGACAATACTTTCTAAGTATTTGTTCCCGATAATTGACCCTATGAGTTACACAACCACTGTATTGTAAATTAAATTGATCATTTAAGTAAATAAAATATCCTCTAAGCATTTCTTAATTAGCTATTACTTTTTCTTGATTTATACTAAATTACAATAATTAATATACATAATAATATCTGAAATGAAACCTTCATTTTTTAAAAGGAATACAGAATTGCTTAGCCAAAAGCTCAAAGAAAACTTGCGATCGCTAAAACAATGGTATTTGAATACACCAGAAAGAGCGCTCTTAGAGGCTTACCAAGCAGCTCAAAGCATCAGAAACATCGAAATACAGCATTTTAATAACAAAAAAATATCTCCCAAATCAGCAAATTATACTGAAAATGTAATGTCTTATTGGCAAGGATACCTGAATAAAAAGTTAACTATTATCAAGGTAAAACTTGCAGAATTTAGGCTAAGCCGTGGAATCATAAATATCTCTAATTCTACTTTATTAGAAAATTTAAAATTTATTGATGAAGTCGTAGAAAAGTATAATATCAAAGACGAAATAATTAGCAACAGCCCAGTCATACCACCTTCACAACCACTAAAAATTAAACAGACTAAAGTCAACAACCAGCCAGAATCATCTGAAATTAATAGCGTTAAAGTTCCAGTTCCACCTTTCACTCAAAAAACAGGAGCTTTACCGAGGTCTATTGGCAGAACAATTAATAAAATTAAAGCAGATCTTGCACCACAGGCAGAAGAAGATTTTATCAGAAATTACCGGATTTCTACGAATCGGACAAAAACTGCTGTGAGATTTTTGATACTTCTAGTTATTGTGCCACTTTTAACTCAGCAATTATCTAAACAGTTTTTAATAACTCCTATATTAGATCGGATTAGAGGTGATAATGAAATTCAGATTTTTCTAAATTCTGATATGGAAGTAGAAGCTCTCCAAAAATTAAAGAGTTTTGAAGAACAATTGAGATTTCAGTATCTACTTAATCAAGCGCCACCACTCTCTTCAGAGGTAATTAAAGAAACTGTCAAAAACAAAGCACTTGAGATAGCCGAGGAATTTCGTTTTAAAAGTAATAGCGCTATTAGCAATGTTTTTGCTGATTTGCTCTCACTGATTACGTTTGCTGTGATAATTTCTTCGAGCAAAAGAGAAATTGTAACTGTGAAATTATTTCTAGATAATATTGTCTATGGTCTGAGTGACAGTGCCAAGGCGTTTTTAATTATTTTGTTTACAGATATCTTTGTAGGATTTCACTCGCCACATGGGTGGGATGTTATTCTTGAAACATTGGCAAAACATTTAGGTTTACCAGCTAGTAGAAACGCAATATTTTTATTTATTGCTACATTTCCTGTAATTTTAAATACTATCTTTAAATACTGGATATTCCGTTATCTCAGTCGCTTGTCTCCGTCAGCATTAGCTACATTGAAGGAGATGGATGAGTAACACTAGAGTTATTTCCTTAGATTCCCGACTTCTTAAAGAAGTTGGAAATATTGTTATTCATAATCCTATTTTTTATGATCTAATATTGCTAAATTTGTAAAAAAATGACACGTTGTGTCTCGAATTCGCTAGGCTATTTATATCCTGGTTCTTTATCATGCTATGGATTTTGAAGGCAAAGCCACTGCCCCAACTGCTACAGACAATGTTGAATTTGCTCAACCAGCTACCACGCGTAAGCCACTGGAACTACTGCGAGATACTGAGGCTTTACTGCGTCGCCCAACCGTAGCAACTCTAGCGCCAATCTTACCATCTAAGCTGAGTAAAAGATTCCAAACAGCCTCATCTTTAGCAGATGACTCCTTAAAGAAACTGGCAACAATTGAGCTAAACAATATTAGCGATTTTGATCTGCGACCTGCAAGAATTCTTGTTGGTCTAAGCTTTGTTGGTTTTGGGGCGCTAATGATATTGGTGCTGTTGCTTTACTTGAACACATTACATCCAGAACTCAGTACGGTAGAACAAATTCGGCAATACTGGTATCAATATATTTGGTTTGTCAGCTTGGGTGTTGCGGGGATGTTTATCTTGGGTCGTGAGGCGATGCGCCCTATTCCCAAGGGGCGAAAGTCATATAAGCGATAAATCTATCTGGGTAAGCGCTGTTTTTGATATTGATTAGCAAAAAGAATATGTATGTAATACTTAAAATGCAAAATATAACTGGGTACAAGCACAATATTGGAGCTATCTTACATGAATCATGATGCTTTTATTGTTCCACCAGGTTCAAAGATTTCTCTGCCAAAAGATTATGACCCAGCTTATAAAACTCAATTTCATGAAAAAACTGATGCTGCAACCAAATTGCAGGCAGATGTTATTAGATTAGCAAATTACCAAAATATTCTTTATGCTCAAAATACTTATGCTTTATTAATTATTTTTCAGGCAATGGATGCTGCTGGTAAAGATAGCACAATTAAACATGTGATGTCTGGTGTAAATCCCCAAGGATGTCAGGTGTATAGTTTTAAAGAACCTAGTTCGGAAGAATTAGATCATGACTATCTGTGGCGTTCAATGAAAGCTTTGCCAGAACGAGGTCGAATTGGGATATTCAACCGCTCATACTATGAAGAAGTACTAGTAGTTCGTGTCCATCCAGAAATTCTAAAAAAACAACAACTACCCCAAATACCTAACGGAAATCTGATCTGGAAGCAGCGTTTTGAAGAAATTAACAACTTTGAAAAATATTTGGTAAATAATGGTGTTGTCATCCTGAAGTTTTTTCTCAATATTTCTAAATCTGAGCAGAAAAAACGCTTTTTTCAGCGGATTGAATCACCTGAGAAACATTGGAAGTTTTCAGCTAGCGATGTCAAAGAGCGAGCTTTTTGGGATGATTATATGAATGCTTATGAAGAAGTTTTTAATAATACTAGTACTGAGTGCGCGCCCTGGTATATCGTTCCTGCCGATCGCAAATGGTTTACACGCTTGGTAGTCGCTGATATTATCTGCACAAAATTACAAGAACTAAATCTGAAATACCCCACTCTCCTTGAAGAACATAAACACCAACTTTTACAGGCAAAACAGATTCTAGAGCAAGAAAATTAACTCTCTAACTCAACAGGAAAATACTGAAAATACTCATATATATTGTACAATATGTATTATCAAACCTACTTTTAACTAAGAAGTTTGGCTAAATAATCACAGCCGAAAAATCATGGCAAAAATGGCAGAAAATGCCAGCAATCATCCACCTCAATTTGCTAATGCTGCCTTCGATATAGTAGCTTTGGCAGCTTCAGCGGGTGGGTTGACTGCTATAACTATATTAAAAATTCAGATTGTGGATTAGACCTCTTGCAAAAGTCCGAAAATTATTAGTGTGATTCTGACCGAACGTAGTGGAGTGTACTCCTACGCAAAAGCCAAGCTACGCCTTGGTTCAGCCCATTAGACTTAAAAAACGAATATTTACAAAGATATCGTCAGTTAATATGCGTGATCGCCTCCTAATTATGGCAAATCCAGCAGATGATGAATCTACCAGCCGTTTGTCTCGAAATCTCCGTCTGCGAGACATGGGTTTTGATACAGCACCAATCGCCCAAGTAGTCATCTCGACTTTTGACAAAGGACTAATGACAGCCTTAACAAAAAAATGTGCAATTTAAATACACTAAAGTTATAGTACCTGCTCAAAAGCCTCAATTAGGCAGTCAACTTCCTCAAGCGTGTTGTAATGTACCATACTCACGCGTACTATTCCACTTTGCGAAGCTAACCCCAAGTATTCAATTAACCGTTTAGCATAAAAGTCTCCGTAGCGAATTCCTATGTAATGTGAATCAATTTTTACAGGGATGGTTGAGCTATCAATTCCATCTACTACAAAAGATATAGTAGGTACACGAGATTTGTGGTTGGCCTTTAATTGGCCAACCACACGTACATTAGACTTGCTGTTGAGGTAGTCTAGTAAGCGATCGCCTATCTTTTCTTCATGCATACTGATTAAATCAAAAGCCTGCACCATTTGACTTCTCAAATCAGGTGTAGTTTGATTGCCATAGTGTATTTGTGCTAATTCACTCAAATAATCACATAAACCTAACATTCCATAACTTAATTCAAAATTGACATTACCTAATTGAAATTTATAAGGAATATCTGTCTGATCAATAAAATAATGATTCAGACCAGGCATTTTTAATAAATGTTCTTCTTTGCCATAAAGCAAAGCATGATGTGACCCGTAAACTTTATAAAAACTCAAAGCATAGAAATCTACATCTAAATCTTGGACATCAACTAATCTGTGTGGTGCATAAGCAACTCCATCTACACAAATCATTGCCCCTCGTTCATGTACAAATGCAGCAATTTCTTTAATAGGGTTGATAGTTCCCAAAATATTAGAGGCATGAGTTAATGCTACCAGTTTTGTGCGTTGACTCATTAATGGTTCTAAATCTTCTAAATGCAATTCCAAAGTATCTGGAGAGATTTGCCAGATTTTAATCTTTATTCCTTGTTTTTCTAGAGCAACCCAAGCCCCAATATTGGCTTCATGGTCACAATTAGTAATAATAATCTCATCTCCATGTGCGAAGGTTTGACTCAAACACATCGACAGAACTTTCAACATCATTGTAGTTGATGGCCCCATGACCACTTCTCTGGAAGACTTAGCATTAATGAAAGTAGCCATTCCCCTTGTTGCTAATGCCAAGCGTTCTCCTGCTAGCTGAGAAATTGCATAAGAAGCACCCAACTGGACATCAGATGTCAACAGAAATTCACTAATCCTATCTACTACTTTCTTTAAGGTTTGTGACCCGCCAGCATTATCAAAAAAAGTCCATTTACCAGCTAAGGCAGGAAAATATTGACGAACTTTATCAAGATTCAAGACCAAAGTAGAAGTCCTCAAGCGAATATAGAAAAATGGGTAAAATCAGATGATGAAGGTTGAAGTAAGAAGGAAAAATTTTATTCTTCACTTTTCTTCATTCTTTATCATGTATTCTTTAGCCTAGCTTACCTTTTAGCAAGTCATCCAGAGAGCATCTGCATATTTTTTTGTTTACAACTTGTTACGCCATCCTTCTTAGTTTGTGAAAATACCTCTATAGGGGGTGTTCTTGAGATCTGAAAAAGTGTCTAACTGAACCATCTGGGTTGCAGCAAACATTTATGTTTTGATTCTTCACAATTTACTTCAAGTTTTTTGATAAGTTAAAGGTAGAGCCAAAAAATTTATTATCTTGACTCTTAATGCCTTGATAAAAAGCGAGGTAACGAGCTATGGATATTGCAGTTAAATACGACATCGAGGTTATCAAGGAAGAAGCACGTCAACTTGCTCAAAAGGGACTTGTTAACCGTCAGCAGCCAATCTATACTCTTTGTAAATACATTCCTGATCAGGAATGGGTATATTTTGAGCTTGAGCTAGAAAAAAACGAGTTTTTACTCAGAGATAGAATTATCGACCTGCTAGATCATGAATACTGGCAAGATGATTGAAGTTGTACCTAGAAGTTGAAACACGTTAGTAACATCCTCAAGAAAATCCAAATTAAAAATTAAAATCTCAACATAAAAAGCCCTCGAATTAATTTGGGGGTTTAAAAATAGCTTATTAAAGTCAATACCTTTGCCAAAATAAGAGCCTACAAAAATTTTGGCAAAACTGGCAAAATAACCCATACATAAGCGTTTAGCTTATAAGATAGCTTGGACTCTCAAACCCTTTATACTGCGGGCAATACGTTAAAAAAACCTTGCGGGAAACCTGGAAGGAATTTTTAGGACTTATTGTTTTTGCCAAGCTTCAGAGAAAAGGGAGTTGATACATCAACTCACCCTCGTAAATTGGCGAAGGTATTGTAAAGTAAGCAGCAAATATTGACTTATATCTCAGGTTAATGAGTGTATTTCTGACAAATTGTGTTGAATTTATCCTAGATACAAGTCCTATTAACAATAGACCTTTTGCAAAAGTCCGAAAATTATTAGTGTCATTCTGACCAGAACGTATTGGAGAAAGGAATCTCACTCCTATGTTTCGCTTCTGTGCGAGACCAGGGCGAACGCTCAACATGACAATTTAAGCATTTATGCAAGAGGTCTAATGAAGGGGAAGGGTTAAGGGTTAAAGGGGAAAAAGAACAATCTTTACCCTTTACCCTTTACCCTCTTTCTATCCATCTCGCCCAAGCGGTTTAAAGCCCCTAAATTATTGAGCGAAAGGGAGTGTCAATGTTTAGGCTGTAACGGTCGTGAATGCCTTGTCAACAGCTTGCAGTGCGGTATTGACTTCTGCATCTGTCACAATCAGCGGAGGTACGAACCGGACAACTTTTGGCCCTGCTGGTACGAGCAATACGCCCTCGTCTATGGCGGCTTTGACGATATCAGCTGCGGTTAGCTGAGTGGATGCTTGCAACTCCAGACCATTGATCAAACCCCAACCCCGAACTTCAGCAATTTGATGAGGATATTTGGCGGCGATCGCTTTTAATCCAGATCGCAACTGTTCACCTCGTTCTTCCACATTCTGCAAAATATTCTCCCGCTCTATTGTCTGACAGACACTAAGCGCTACTCCACACACAAATGGATTTCCGCCAAAGGTGCTGGCGTGTTCTCCTGGTTGGAAAATATCACAGAATTTTTTGCTCATCATTGCACCGATGGGGATACCGCCACCCAAGCCTTTGGCACTGGTGAAAATATCCGGTTCAACGCCAAGATGTTCATAACCCCATAATTTACCACTGCGCCCCATGCCAACTTGCACTTCATCAAAAATTAGCAAAATGCCGATTTCATCACAAATCTGCCGCAGCTTTTTAAAATAGGCAACATCCCCTGGACGTACCCCACCTTCTCCCTGCAATGGTTCTATTAAAATCGCCGCCACACGGTAATCGCCTTCATCCAACTCGCTAATCGCTACTTCCACAGCGTTAATATCGTTGTAATTTACGTAGTGGAAACCAGGCACTAATGGATCAAAATATTTTTGATACTTCGGTTGTCCCGTTGCGGTAATTGTTGCCAAAGTCCGCCCGTGGAAACTGGCATTGGCGGTTAAAATAATCGGTTTTTCAATTTCTAGAACTGTGTGGGCATATTTCCGCGCCAGTTTGATTGCTGCTTCGTTAGCCTCAGCCCCAGAGTTGCAGAAAAATACGCGATCGGCACAAGAATGTTGAATAATCCATTTTGCCAATTCACCTTGCTCAGGAATGTAGTACAAATTAGAGACATGGTGCAGCTTTTGGATTTGGCGAGTCACCGCTTCTACCATAGCTGGGTGGGCGTGTCCCAAGGTACAAGTGGCAATTCCAGCCACAAAGTCCAGATATTCCCGCCCCTGTGTATCCCAAACCCGGCAACCAGCACCCCGTTCTAGGGCTAAAGGAAACCGGGCATAAGTGGACATTACAGCTTCATTAAAGCTATCTGCATCAAAGGGACTAGATGCTACACCTGAGTCTGGGGGGATTGTGGCTTGTTCAACTAGAGTTTGTAGGCTCACTACCGCTCCTCCTAAGAGTTTTTCATCATATAGTTATTTACTAGTTTCCTAGAAATCTTTAAAAATTACTTTTTATTTGGCGCAAGTATACTTCCTATTAGGCTAACGCTTAGTATCCTCAAACGTGTGGTAGTGGTGAAAAATTTTGTACTCAACACTTGAGCAAAAATACCAACGTATTCAAAAAGAGTTAATGGCTGGGGCGATCGCCCTCGGTGGTGTTTTCCTGATTGGGACTTTGTGGTATTGGTTAGTTGAAGGCTGGTCATGGCAAGACGCGGCTTATATGACAGTCATCACCTTAGCTACGGTAGGATATGGGGAGACACAGCCACTCGGTAGTCGAGGACGATTGTTTACAATTGCTTTGATTTTGTTGGGTGTGGTCAATATCGGTTACATTGTCAATAGATTTACCGAAGCCATAATAGAAGGCTATTTTCAAGAAGGAATTCGGCTACGGCAACAAAAGCGATTAATGGAATCCTTGACACAACACTACATTATTTGCGGATTTAGTCGGACTGGTCGTCAAATTGCCAAGGAATTTCGGTCAGAAGGCGTATCTTTTGTAGTGATTGATTCCGAAATAGAATCTGTGCAAAGGGCGCAGAACGAAGGTTATACAGCATACCAAGGTGATGCTACGCTAGATGACACACTTTTGAAAGTCGGCATTGAACGGGCGATTTGTATTGTTGCAGCCCTGCCTTCAGATGCAGAAAATTTATATACAGTTTTATCAGCTAAAACACTGAATCCAGAAATTCGGGCGATCGCACGCGCAAGTACCGAAGAAGCTTTACAAAAATTACAACGCGGTGGTGCAGATGAAGTGATCTCTCCCTATATTACTGGCGGGAAGCGGATGGCTGCTGCGGCACTTAGACCCCAAGTTTTAGATTTTGTGGATGGGATTCTCACAGGTGCAGATCGCCAGTTGTATATGGAAGAATTTTTACTCGACCCGGCTTTCTGTCCCTTTGTCGGTCAAACTTTACAAAAAGCCAGATTGCGATCGCAAACTGGGGCATTAGTTCTAGCAATTCGTCGCGTTGATGGCAATCTCATCGGTGGCCCCACTGGCGAGACGGTTTTAATGCCGGGAGATAGACTGATCTGCATGGGTACAGCCGAACAACTGCGTAGCCTCAACCAAATTCTAGGGCCAATTGGTTCACAGAAGTTGCGTGAACCGAAGAATAGTTGATGTAGTTAGATCCCCGACTTCTCAAAGAAGTCGGGGATCTGGACGTATCAGCTTGACAAAGCGTCTAGCCACTCCAAAATACTGGCTTTGCTCTCTGCTAATCCTTTATAAACCAGTGATTCCGGTGTCATAGACTCAATTGCAGCATGAAGCTTAGACCTTAACACTAAGTCTTTTTTGACCACGCCACAATCTCTAAAATAAGTACGAATAGTAAACAGCGCTGCTTCATACTCCGGTAGTCCCCAAATTACCTGTCGCTCAATTCGCAGGTAGAGCCTGGGTTGCTGCGGATCAAAGTTTCTACCCCGCCACTGGCTGAGTGACATCCCAGACGGCGCTTGAGGATGGTGGTTAAGACGAGTGTCAGTACCCAAACCCCAAGCAAAGCGCACCATCGGTTTGTGATCAATCATCGTATTAGCGATCGCATCTGCTCTGCGATTGATTTTTTCCATACCTGCGACAGGTGCATGGATTGTAGCAAAGTCTTTGCCAATTTTTGCCTCGGCTGACCAGTGGTTGGGATAGCAAAGATGAACTGCACTCAGCCAGTTGCTACCATTGACAGCACGGCAAATAACTGTCAAATCTTCCTGCATCTGTGCTGCTAGAGCATCAAGGGTAGAGGCATAAGGTGGGAAAACTGCGCTACCCTGGACTTGCTGTAACTCCCAGTCTGCATCTAGGTACAGGGTTTCTTTGGTGAGTCGGCTGTGGAATATCCAAGTATTATCTGTTGACTTTTGGCAGCAAAAGTGGTTTTGATATTCTTGGATGAGGCGATTAATTATTAAACAAGCGATCGCTCCTGCCACAGCCTTAGAATAGTTGCAGGTTTGGTAGTACTTACTCAACCGTTCTGCACGGGCTAACAGCTTAGCCTGTCGATAGTGGCTAAAATTATCATCAATTTGAAATACCTGCTGGTCAGCCTCACCATTGCTCAAGCAGGAGCCAAAAGGCATCATCCCTGGCTTGACTTCATAGCGTCCACTCATTAACGGAAAATAGCAAGGCGCACCGTTAAAAGCTTCGATTGTCCTAGCTTCCTGAAGTAAGTTTTCTAGAGACATAAGTGCTTGCTATGCGTCTTTGCATACCCATTTTTTAGCATACATGACGAGTGGGGGACAAAGTGCTGAGTCTTGAGTGCTGAGTGCTGAGTAATGAGTAATGAGTGCTGTTAGCGCTAGCGGGGCGTTTAGCCTGTGCTGAGTCCTGAGTGGAGGACAAGGAGGAGAATAAATAGTATCTCCCTGTCTCTTAATTTTTGACCCTTGATCCTTGACTCTTAACAAATGACCAAGCGCAAAGTCTGAGCCAAGGCTTCCTTGGCTCAGACGCCAGTGACGCTCCTGCGTCGCTACCGCTACGCTAACGCACAAGTCGCTTAACCCGCCCAAGCAACTGGCTCAACTTTGTAAGAGATGACCAATGACAAATGACTATCAACCAATCTCATTCCACCCATGCATAGGTGCTACGTCTTTAGTAACCCATTCAATTAGGATTGGGGGAGCTTCTGATATTAAGATGCTGGGATAAACTGCTGTACCCCAATTAGGATGCACTAGCACATAGCATTTATTTTTAATTACTGGATAGTTGAGTAAGGCTTTGACAACTGCTGTGTCGTTGTGGGGAATTGCTCCAGGGTGGGACATTAAAGGATAGCCAGTACGGGGGTCGATTAGGTCTGTTAAGTAACCGCGATCGCGCAAATTAAATGCCAAATCACAGCCAAATCTCATAAATTTTTCTCGTAAGCGCTCTTTTTCTGTCTCTATCTCTGCCGTACTTTCCACTAGTTGATATTGTGATTGCTGTAGGACAATCACTACCCATAAAAAGGGTTGCTCTTTCCAGTCTGGTAATATCCGTTCGCAGTTGGCACAGATATACTGGCTAGGGGCATGAATTGAAATCTGAACCGCTTGTCCCATATTGCCAACCAAATTAATGGGACAGCCTTGCTCCGAAGCGTAAACTTTGGGATAGTTCACTACATTTATTCGGTTTTTGCAAGTTTTTTAATTTGAGCCTCGGTATCGATGATATCTCTTAAAAGTTCAGAAAAATCATCTTCTTTCTATAAATAGTTTATTTTTCTTTGAAGCAGTTGTTAATAATTTGGGAATTTTAATCTAATTTTTATATTTTATTAATCTGTTCTGATGATATTTGTTGCGATGGCGTAACCGCCCGCCGAAGGCGATCGCTCTTGAAATTTAGGCGTTCAAAATCTCAAAACATAACCACTATCTCAGCAAATTTGCGGTCAAAGCCAAAAATGGCATAACTTTCAAATAAGCTGTCCTAAATGGTGTCTGGTAAGGCAAAGCGTGTTAGAGTTACACCCAAAAGTAAGCCGAAAAGACAAAAGTAATTGTGTCTGCTAGAAAAAATTTTAGTTCTTTACTTAGTTTCGATAGTACGCAATTAATTGAGTTTTAAAGAATTCACCGGAACTTCATCCCAAGACTCGACTGTCCGCAATCGCGCTACCCAACCTGCTGCCTTTTGCATTTCAGTCAAGTTTTCCTGAAAGGAGTCATGACAATCTTTGGCTTGAGACTCATTACAACAGGCAATACAGGCATGAATCATCCCAGATGGATCAATTTGCTCATTTACCCAAATAGTCATGGAGTCTTCCCTCAAAAAATGTTACTAAAAAAGCTATTTCTAATTCTTAGAGTACTATCTATAACCCAATACGGTTCAGTTAAGAATAATTGTAGGTTGGGTTGAACGCAGTGAAACCCAACAAAGACCTGCAAACGTTGGGTTTCGTTCCTAAAAAAGCTATTTCTAATTCTTAGAGTACTATCTATAACCCACATTCTGCACCTTTGTCGTTACTCACATTTTTATATGTAATGTCAAAGATATCGCGCTGACCGTTATCCCGCCCAGAACTGAAGTTCCAGGCTAATAGCTCAACTCCACGCTTAATGGACTAAAACATTTGCTGAGTCTACTGAAGTAGATTTTAGCTATTAGCCTTTTGGGAAAAGGTTAAAGGGTTCTTCAATCCATTTAACCTTTCTCGTTTACCCTTTCCCCTGACATTGAGAAGAATCTACATATATCTGGGGGGATAGCCAGCTTCATCTAAGCTTTGGATGAAGAAGATTCAATTAATTTTTTCAATTTCAGATACGCTTGTTCTGGTGTCAAAGAACCTGAAATCTTTTCATTAGGGATATAGAATTGCCAGCTATCTGGGAAGTGATGAACAACAAAAGAAGGAATCAGTCCTAGATTCAGTGCCTTTCTTCCCAATTCTTCTGCTTGTTCGGCTAAAGTGATTTCGTCGTGAAACGAGTATTGGCTCATAAAAACAATAGTTGTTATGTAGATGCGTTATCAAAAACTACTTGGTGTTTCTATCTTACCCAGTAGCGATCGCCTCTCGATAATTACTTTGAACTGGAGAAGCCAATAGACAAAGCTTGATACTATCAAGTTAAAGAGGAAAAAATATCAATTATAAACCTGTGTAGAGATGCAAAATATTGCACCTCTACAGCTGATTGCAAGGATGGGTTTCCTTTGCTGAACTAACTCGGAAACAAATCTAAATCGGTTACAGCACCGAGGCTGCTAGAAGATACCAACTTGGCATATTTGGCCAATACACCTTTAGTGTAACGCGGTGCAGGTGCTTGCCAGTTGGTACGACGACGAGCTAATTCTTCTTCAGATACGTTCAACTGCAATCGGCGTGCAGGT
>NZ_JACXXN010000035.1 GCF_014904695.1 Nostoc sp. MG11
TGGCTATGCGGTTGAGTGGGATTGCAACCCTCACTAATATATACGTAAAGCAAATTGCCGATTTATCTGCTCAGTTAGTCGATACGCGCAAAACAACTCCAGGACTGAGGCTTTTGGAAAAATACGCGACTGCTTTGGGTGGGGCGATTAATCACCGCATGGGGTTGGATGATGCGGTGATGATTAAGGACAATCATATTGCGGCGGCTGGAGGAATCGGAGAAGCAATTACTCGCATTCGTTCTCGGATACCTTATCCTCTGACAATAGAAGTAGAGACTGAAAATCTAGAGCAGGTGAAAGAAGCTTTACAGTACAAAGCCAACATTATTATGTTGGACAATATGCCTTTGGAAATGATGCATCAGGCGGTACAGTTGATTCGTCAGCAGGATAGCCACGTTAAAATTGAAGCATCAGGGAATGTGACTTTGGACACGATTCGTGCTGTAGCAGAGACGGGAGTGGACTATATTTCTAGTAGTGCACCGATTACTCAGTCGAAGTGGTTGGATTTGAGTATGAAAATTCCACTTTAAATAATAGCGATCCGTAAAATTCTAAAATCTCGAATGAGTCAAGAAAACTTTTAATTTCACGTAATTATACAGGTGTATCTGTAATCAAAAATCGATTAAAGTTAATTGAAAGGTTTAAAAATATCTATAAATAAGGAACAAAAATTATATGTCTAGCGGCATTAATGGTGAAAAAATTGCATCAAATATTGCTCTCTCTTCGTCGAAAATAGCTTTAACGGCATTTGAACATCACATTGAAAAAAAGCTCAATGAGAAGACAGAAAAACAGGAACCAGAGAGATCAAATTCCAAGATCAATCTCAATGCACCCAAATCCTTCTAAAATTCTTCGATTGTTCGCCGAAGTACAGGATCGTTTGTATGACGGCGACACTGTGAAGAATGCAATTAGTCAAATATCAAAGCATACAAGAGATCAAACTATTATTAAAACTTGTCAAGCTATTTCTGAGATTTTAGAGATAGACTTTGATAGCGCTTTTGTTAAAATTAGTACAGAATTACACTTCCAAGCAGTTTGCAGACTACAAAAGCATCAAGCCTGGGTGATAAATAAATATAAAGAGAGCAAAAATTATGTAAATGACTATAACTCAAAGTGGTCTGCTACTTTATTGGAAATCATAGATACTCAGTTAGCAAGACTTTCGCAACTAATCATACTTTTAGATAGAGAACCTGACATATTTGATAACAATGGTCAGATGATACGTCCAAATGATTTAGTTACATACCCATGTAAAGATCAGGAAGCTAGAGATTACGATCATTATGGTGTTGTGAGAGCTACCCCCAATGGTTATAGGGTTGCACACTTTTTTACAGGTGAGACAGTAAAACCAGAAGGTAGAATTGTGGATGTGGGAATTGGGTATGTTCATTTTGCTTGCTACACATCGGATTGGATATTTAAAGAACGTGCAGAATCAGTTATAGATAGCCAAATTGAAGCTCGTATCCACGAATCAAGAGAGAAAATTCTTAATGCAAAAGATAAACTTTGGAACAAACTGAGCTATAACTGCGAACATTGGGCTAGAGAGATGATCTATGGTGAAGCTAAATCTACCCAAATTGAGAGTTTACGTAAGAAGTAAGAGCTTTAACACTATGTCGCGTGAAATAAACGAGTGATCCCAATAGCTTCTTTTCTATTCTCTATCTTTTAGATGAAGGGCTAATTTTGGTTAGGCTAGGATGTGAATAACAAGAGCGAAGACTAGCGATCGCTATGACCCTAACTACTGCTAAATGGACAATAGACGAGTATCACCGCATGATTGCAGCAGGTATCTTGGATGATCGGCGTGTGAAACTACTCAAGGGGGAAATTGTCGAAATATCACCGGAAGGGGAACCTCACGCTTATTTCAGTAGTGAAGCAGGGGAATATCTAATTAAATTGTTAGGCGATCGCGCGCAATTATTCGTCTAGATAAGCCAATTACGCTCTCTAACAACTCTGAGCCTGAGCCTGACATTGCTATTGTGCAATGATTAGGGCGTGAATACCTAAAACATCACCCTTATCCTGAAAATATTTTTTGGCTGATTGAATATTCAGATTCCAGTTTAGACAAGGACTTAGAAACGAAAACTAAAATCTATGCAGAGGTCAACATTCCTGAATCTGGGTAGTTAACCTCAAAAGAAGACAGCTTGTGATGTTTCAAGACCCCCAAGATGGGGAATATAGATCAAAGTTTACACTAACGGTTGGGATAATTTATCCAGTTGCATTTCCGAATGTAGCTGTATCAGTAGGTGCTATTGTCGTCGGTAGGTGAGTGTAAAGTGTGCGATCGCTTTACCAATTTCCTGAATTTCATCTAGATTATGGTGGTTCTCGGTTGGGTGCAATTTATAGTAACAGTACTAGGTGAACCATTCATTCAAAAATCTTTTTGGTTGGTTGCTTTACTGAAAGCATCGGGTGACAGTAAAAAAGGAAAGTTACAGGCGGCTCAGACTTATACGGTAAAGCCTTTTGGTAGTAGGTTTATACTAGTATTGAACCAAAATAAGCACGCCTAAAAAATGACATTGGTCAAAGACTTGGAAAACTGGATAGTGAGAAAGCAACGGGCCGCGCGATCAAGCCGGTTAAGAATCGAATTGCAGCACACCCAGCACGGCTGTTGTTTAGATAACTGGTCAAAGTCTACAGTCCAATGGAAACTAAAAAATGCCTAGAGTGAAACGAAATGCGTTACACCAATCACTGATGGTTTTTCGCTACAGTGGAAGGGCTGTAAGCTTGGTATGGACTACTAGCCACTCACTCACCATTATTCTGGCTACTTTAACTTTAGTGGCTGGTCTTTTACCAGCTGCGATCGCCTACATCAGTAAATTAATTGTTGATGCAGTAGTTTTTATTTCACAGGGTAATACACAGAACAATAGTCTTATCAATAGTTCTCACCCTCTGTTATACGTGGGATTAGAAGCATTCGCTGTAGTTTTACTAGCAGGTAGTCAAAGAGGAATCAGTGTTTGTCAGTCGTTGTTACGAGCGTTACTTGGTCAGCGAGTGAATGTACTTATTCTGGAAAAGGCACTGACACTCGATCTGTGGCAATTTGAAGACTCAGAATTCTATGATAAATTGAGCAATGCACGGCGAGAAGCATCAGTTCGTCCTCTTTCCCTAATAAACCGCACTTTTGGGCTAGTGCAAAGTGCTGTTTCTCTTGTTACCTATGGCGTTTTACTAGTTAAATTCTCACTTTGGGCAGTAGTGGCGCTGATTTTGGCAGCTATGCCTGCATTCATTGCAGAAACGAAGTTTGCTGGAGAAGCCTTTCGCCTGTTTAGTTGGCGTACGCCAGAAACCCGCCAACAGCATTACTTAGAAAATCTACTGGCGAGAGAAGACTTCGTTACAGAAGTCAAACTTTACCAGTTGGGTCAGATGCTACTAGGACGTTATCGCAACCTTTTTCATCAACTCTACGGCGAAGACCGAGATCTAACTCTGCGACGCGGACTGTGGGGATATCTTCTAAGTTTAGTGAGTACTGCCGCTTTTTACATGGCATACGCTTGGATTGTCCTGGAAACAGCGGTGGGTAGGGTTTCCTTGGGAGATATGACAATGTATCTAATTGTATTCCGTCAAGGACAGTCTACTTTCTCTGGTATCCTCACGAATATTGGAGGGGTGTATGAAGACAACCTATATTTATCAAATCTATACAACTTTTTAGAAGAAAAAGTCCCAAAATCTTGGGGGAAAGCTATCAAAGGTTTAAATCCTCAAGATGGTATCCGCTTCGAGAATGTATCGTTTAGTTATCCAGGAAGTTCAAAGCCTGCTTTGACAAACATCTCGCTACAATTGAAACCCGGAGAGAAACTTGCAATTGTCGGTGAAAACGGTTCTGGTAAAACTACTTTAATCAAATTACTTACTCGACTTTATACCCCTGATTCTGGACGTATCTTACTAGAAGGTTTGGATTTGCAGGAATGGGATGTAGATGTGCTACGGCGTCGCATTGGTGTAATTTTCCAAAACTTTGTTCGCTACCAGTTTACTGTAGGGGAAAATATTGGCGTGGGTGATGTAGAGTACCTAGAAGACAAAACGCGTTGGCAAATTGCTGCCCAAAAAGGCATGGCGCAACCTTTTATTCAACAATTGCCCCAAAGCTTCCAAACCCAGCTTGGCCGTTGGTTCAAGGGAGGACAGGAACTCTCTGGAGGACAGTGGCAGAAAATTGCTCTGGCACGTGCTTTTATGCGAACTCAAGCTGATATTTTGGTGTTGGATGAACCAACATCGGCAATGGATGCCCAAGCTGAGTTTGATATTTTTAATCATTTTCGCAGCCTTACTCAAAGTCAGATGGTATTCTTGATTTCCCATCGTTTTTCGACGGTACGTATGGCCGATAAAATTGTGGTTATAGAAGATGGGAAAGTTGTGGAACAGGGAACTCACGAGGAATTGTTGCAGGTTAAAGGGCGCTATGCCAGATTGTTTTCATTACAAGCAGCAGGGTATCAGTAGGAAAGGAGATGGCATTGACGGTAATAAAGTTAATGCACGACTCTCACCAGATAAAGCGTTGTCAATACCCATATAGTAGGATGAAATATTTCTGCACAGTCTCTTATCCTGTGATCAAAGCTTAGAGTTGTCGCTCCCATCAGCTCAAAAATCGAAAAACCATTAGGAGGATAACTTGAGTCCTACTATTGATTTCAATACTTTATTCAATCTCAATACATTTATCGAATTATTACTGGGTATCAGTTTAAGCGCGGCGGCTGGCTTTAGAGTTTTTGTACCACTGCTGGCACTAAGTGTAGCTTCAGTTGTTGGACATTTAGATTTGCCCACTGACTTTGATTGGGTAGAAACACCTCAAGCTTTAATTGTATTTGCGATCGCTTGTTTGCTTGAAATCAGCGGTTATTACGTTCCTTGGTTGGATCATCTGCTGGATATTGTTTCCACGCCTGCGGCAATTATTGCTGGGACGATTGTAACAGCATCTCTTGCTCCTGAGATGAATCCACTGGCGCAATGGACGTTAGCTTTAGTTGCAGGTGGTGGAACCGCCGGGTTAACTAAGGGATTAATGAACATCTTGCGGCTTGGGTCTACGGGTGTCTCAGGTGGATTAACTAATCCAGTTTTTTCAACCACTGAACTGGTTATCGCTATTGTACTGTCTGTATTAGCGATCGCTTTACCAGTGGTAGCGGGAATCATTGTAATTGGTGTTCTAATAATAGCTATTCAAAGAATCTGGAAGTTCTTTAGTAGCAAGTCATCTTCTCAACCTAATCAAACTGTCTCTTCATAAAGAGATTTGCTAACACGAACAGCATAACAATAAAGTTGCACATCGCGTTACTTGCTATTTTTACGAGCCTACAAAAGCTTGTAATAAAAGTCCAATAAGCGTGATGTGTTTTTAATCACATTATTTCGTAATATTTACTTCATACTTTTGGTAGAGGTGCAGGTGAAACACCAACCGTTAAGTTCTTGAAGGGTGTTAAGCTGAGCTTGCGAGGATTTCCAGACACTTTAACGATTAGCCCTCGTGTTTACAACCAAGTCTGGGAATCCTCTCGGGTTTCCTATATTATCTGCTATTGGTCTGGGTAATATCTTCACTAACCCAGGTAACGTATAAGCCTGGTAAAAAGTCATTTGTTTAAGAGTTAAGGGTCAAAAGTTCAGTTGTCATTTGTCCTGCTTTTCCTACCCTCGCACATCCAGTCATCTCCCCTTCATTTCCTGCCGTTCTTTGAGTTTTAGCATGATTTCCGCGTGCATCTCGCGAGTAATAGGGTAGAAATACGTTAAAAATAAGCCACAAATTAAACAAATAGTAGGCAAAGGCCCAATGGCTATGCGAATAGCTAATAGTGCAGAATCAGGTTGTATGGGTAGTGTGCTTTGTCCTGGTACAGATTCTTTAAAACCATATACTTGCAAAGCATTACCTACTATAAATAGCCCGAAAGCTAAACCAAATTTTTGCAGCAAAACCATGAAGCCGTAAAAAATCCCTTCTCGGCGTTGTCCGGTTTGGAGTTCATCTAATTCAATTACATCTGGAATCATCGACCAGGGAACTAGATAAGCTGTGGAAACTCCAAAACCTGCCATCACAGCCATTAAATACATCAAACCTATTTGACCAGGCTGCAAAAAAAACAGTCCGGCTGCTGCTATTATCCATAAACTCATTCCCATAAAATAAACAACTTTTTTCCCCACTTTTTTGCTCAATGCACCCCAGACAAATAGCATAACTAAGGCGGTTCCTTGGACTGCAATCATAACTGTAGGTACGTCTGATTCTTGGAGGCGCATACAGTTGACTGCAAAGTAAGGAATAATGCTGGCTGTTATCTGCACGCCTAACCAAGAAAAAAGATATATACCGATAACAAATAGAAAAGGTCGATTTTTGAAGACGATTTTTAGCTGTTCGCCGATGGGAATAGATGGCGGTTCTTCAAGTTGAATGCGTTTTGCTTCAAAAGCTAAAATGCGATCGCGTGTTCCAAAAACGCACCAATACAACGACAATATAGAAATTACAGTGCAAATTGCTGCTAAAACTATATATTGTTGCTGGCGATCGGCAATCTGAGAAAAAACAATTTTCGATAAAATCAGCGATAGAATGCTGCCACCAATGGAAAACGTAAAGCGAAAGCTGTTGAGGCTAGTACGTTCGTCATAATCCTGAGTTAGTTCTGGAGTCATTGCCGTATAAGGCAAATTTACAACGGTGTAAAAAACCTGAGATATCAACCCAATTGCTACGTAATACCAGAATAACGGCCAAATGTTATTACTCTGTTCAGCACTAAATTGCGGTACAATCCACTGCAAGAAAAAGAAAATTCCAAAGGGAATTGCTCCATACAACAGCCAAGGAAGACGACGACCCCAACGACGAGATTTTGTTTTATCAGTCAGTAACCCAACCATTGGATCGTTTACCGCATCCCAGATTTTACCAATCATCAAAATACTGCCAGCTAAACCCGCCGGAATACCAGCAACATTGGTAAAGAAAACTAGCAGAAAAAAGATGGAGATATTTGCAGTAATCGCTGGACCTAAATCCCCTGCACCATAAGCCAGTTTTGTTTTAAAAGGCAATTTTTCACTTTCAAGAGTTCGTTGGGCATCGCCATCAGCGGTTGAATCGTTCATAATATCTTGCGATCATACTAAAATAAAAAGCTTGCGTTTGCCTTACTAGCGATTAATCACTTCCTTCAACCTTATGCCAGACATTTACGTTTCTTGGTCAGATTATCACCAAAAAATCGAACAACTGGCTATTCAGATTTATCAATCCGGTTGGGAATTCAACCAGATTATCTGTCTTGCTAGAGGAGGACTGCGAGTTGGAGATATTCTGTCTCGTATATACCAGCAACCGCTGGCAATTTTAGCAGCATCATCTTACAGTGGCCCTGGCAAGCAGGAAAGAAGTAATTTAATCTTCTCGCATCACTTGACAATGACTACCGAGAAGTTAGGTTCGCGCATTCTCCTTGTGGATGACTTGGTAGACTCTGGGATCACACTCCAGCAAACTATACCTTGGCTCAAGCAAAATAGCGATTTCCTAATTGAAGAAATTCGCACCGCGGTACTTTGGTATAAAGCCTGTTCAGTTATAACACCTGATTACTACGTAGATTACCTATCCGACAACCCTTGGATTCATCAACCTTTTGAACACTACGAGTATATGAATCCCGCAGAACTTGCAGCCAAGATAAGTCAGCCATGCTGAACGGGGAGGAGGAGAAGCGAGGGTAGAGGATCAAATGACCAATGACAAATAACTAAATCAAAACAGCCACAGCCAAACTGGGAGAGTCAGCAGTAATACAATACCTCCGCCTGCTAAGGCAGTCACAGCGAAATCGCAATCAAGATTGAAGGTTTCGGCAATTACTAGGGTGGCGAAGGCTGGAGGCATTGCCATTTGTAACACAATCACCTGTGCGGCGGAACCAGTTACACCAAAAAATGGTAAAGTGCTTCCTAAAATCAAGGGAACTAGCAGCATTTTGATTACTAAGCTTATCCCTGCCTGTGGTAGGCTATGCCAAGAATTGAGCCGCGAGAGTCGCATTCCAATTAACACCAGAGACAAAGCAACAGTACTCCAGGCAAGTTTTTCTAGGCAGAATTCCACTACTGGGGGGATTTTTACCTGTCGAAACAGTAAGCCTAAGCCGAAACTCCATAAAGCAGGATTAATTAAGATTGCTTTAGCAATTTGCCAATAATTGCTGACGCTGCTGCCAAAATGAGATGCAAGCGCCACACCCAAGGCATAAGCTCCGAAGAGTGACCCCAGTAAATCGTAGAATAATGCCCAGGCAAAGTACTCTTGTCCAGCTATTGCTAAAGTGATGGGAAAGCCTAGATAACCTGTGTTACCTACCATTGCTGCCAGGATTAAACTACCCTGAGTTGATTGTTGGGGAATGGTATTTGTGAAATAGGCTTGCACTTTAATTCCCAACCAAGCTAAAAATGCCCCTAGTAAAATAGCTAAATAGGCGATCGCAGGTGCAATCCAAATTTGCGCCGATAAGTCAGCTTGGCGTAAAAAAGCTACTATGCTTATAGGTACTCCCACCCAGAAAAGTGTTTGCCCCAAAAGATTGGGCACTGTGTTAGGTAATTTACGTCCCAAAATAAATCCTACTAGGACTAATCCCACCAGCTTGACGTATAGTTCTAGGAGATTTGTCAAGATTACGCCTAGGAATACAGATGTAAAATGTTACCCAATATGTTTATTTCTGTCCAGTCTACAATCTGTTATAAATCAAAAGCAGGAGTTGACCTTTGAATAAAGTTGGGTTTTCTGGAAAACCGCAAAGCTCATCAGGTGAGCCTGGTGATGATATTCCAGCGGCTTTACGCGATACTCCTGATTTAGGAACTAAGGTACGTGTACGCACCCAGGTTTTGCTGATTGGGGGAGTAGTGGGATTTGTCGTGCTAGCTTTGATTAGTGGTTTTTTGTTTTTCGTCACTGCACCCAAAAAAACCGCTGATTCTCAAACTTCACCAGCACCCAAACCAGAATTTAGTAATTCTGTCAATCCCCAAGGTAATGGTGGCGATGCTCTGTTGGGACATTTAACATACCCGGAAGCACCTGAGTCGGAATTAGTAACGATTAACGCCAATGGGTGGATCAAAATGCGAAAAGCTGCTGCTGAAAAGTTTCAGGCGATGGCACAAGCGGCGCGGAGTGCAGGTGTAATTCTAGCGCCAATTTCTGGCTTTCGTTCGGTGAAAGAGCAGGAACAGTTATTTTTTAATGTTAGCGCTCAGCGAAATCAAACCCCAGCTCAAAGAGCAGCCCTCAGTGCTCCTCCTGGTCATAGCGAACATCACACAGGTTATGCTGTGGACATTGGAGATGGAGCAGTACCAGCAACTAATCTCCAAGTCAATTTTGACAATACCAAAGCCTATCAGTGGCTACAAGCGAATGCAGCACGCTTCAGCTTTGAGATGTCATTTCCTAAAGACAACGCTCAGGGTGTGAGTTATGAGCCTTGGCACTGGCGTTATGTGGGCGATCGCAACAGCTTAGAAACGTTCTACAAAGCCAGAAATTTGAAACCCGCTCAGATACCACAATAAAAGCGATCGCACAGTCTAATGGAATCATCTGACTTTGTTTGTTACGCCGGAGGTGTTTCAGCTTCGTGTCACTGCACCCTTTTGGAGATTTTTTGTTAGAAAATAATGAATATATTGCCAAGAATTAAGACAAATCTCAATAAATCTCAAGTTGGGAGGTTATGCGATGTCAACTAATATTACTCAAAACCAGAGTTTCCCAACGCCTCCTGTCCCAGACTGGGAACCTCCTTTGCCACCGACAGATTTAATATTTGATGACGGAGAACCATTGGAAAGTAACCGCCACCGTATTGCCATGAACGTTTTAATTCGGTCGTTACAACAAGCTTGGTCAGACCGCAATGATTACTTCGTCGGTGGTAATATGTTTGTTTACTATAGTCGTACTCAGGTGCGAAATCGGGATTTCAGGGGGCCGGATTTTTTTGTAGCTCTCAACGTCGAAGGAAATCGTTCTCGTCAAGGTTGGGTTGTGTGGGATGAGGACGGACGCTATCCTGATGTAATTGTCGAATTAATGTCCCCCTCAACAAGAAATGTGGATATGGGGGAGAAAAAAAATCTTTATGAAAAAGTTTTTAAAACTAGAGACTATTTCGTTTTTGACCCTTTTGATCCCAATTCTTTACAAGGATGGCGATTAGATGTAAATTTTCGCTATCAGCCTTTAGTTGCTAATGAGCAAGGTTACTTGTGGTGCGAAACATTAGGATTTTGGTTGGGAACTTGGGAAGGAACAATAGACCGAGAAACTGCAACTTGGTTGCGATTTTATGATCGCGAAGAAAATTTAGTTTTCTTACCAGAGGAGGCAGCACACCAACGCGCAGAAACCGAAAGCCAACGTGCAGAAGCCGAACATCAATGCGCAGAAGCCGAACATCAACGCGCAGAAGCCGAACATCAACGCGCAGAACGTTTAGCTGCAAGGTTGAGGGAGTTAGGAGAAAATCTACAATAGGGAATAGGGGAAGAATCAGCCCCGAATATTGGGTTTCAGAGCAACCTTCTCCCTTCCCCTTATCCTTAGTTGCGACGGCTATTTATTGGGTTCTCAATCTCTGGTTTTTGAAACTTGCCTGGATACTTTCGCTGGAAATAGTCTTCCATAATTTGTAAGATCATTGGGGCAGCAACGCTACCACCGCCACCGCCGGAATGTTCGGCAAATGCCACGATGAGAATTTCTGGCTTTTCAGCGGGTGCATAAGCACCAAACCAAGCGTGATTTTGCTTAACACGACCCTTCCATGCTTCAGCAGTACCACTTTTACCAGCCACAGGGGGAATTGTTGGCTGGTTCAAAACCTTACCTGTACCTTCAGCCACGACTTTCCGCAGCCCCTCGCGGAGGACATTTATAGTAGTCGGTTTCATATTTAAAGATTCTCGCCAGCTTCTTGCTTCTTCATTGTCCTTGAGTAAGTGCGGCTGGACTCGATAACCGCCATTCGCTGGCACAGCAAACATGATCGCAACTTGCAAAGGTGTGGTTTGTAAAGCACCTTGACCAATAGACATATTAATGCTGTCACCTACAGTCCAAGGCATCTTCCAAACTTTCTGTTTCCATATCTCATCTGGAACCAAGCCTTTTGATTCTTCGTTGACAAACTCAAGTCCAGTTTTTTTGCCAAATCCATACTTGCGAGTCCATTCAATCAAAGTTGGGCCACCAACTCCCCTACCAATTTGATAGAAGAAGGTATCGCTGCTCCACTGTAATGCCCCAACAAAACCTAACGGCCCAAATCCGGTGTGATTCCATTCCCCAAAGCGAGTTCCACCAATGTTTAGAGAACCGTAGGTTTGTAGGACTGTCTTAGGAGAAAATTTACCCGATTCTAGCCCAGCAGTCACAGTGACAATTTTGAAGGTACTGGCGGGTGGGAAGGCGCTGAGGGCACGATTAACCAAGGGATGGTCTGCGCCTTGTACAGTTTCCCAATCTTTTTGGGTAAGTTTCTGCTTGGAGAAAATATTTGGGTCAAAGGTAGGGTGAGATACCATTGCTAAAACAGCACCATTCTTAGGGTCAAGTGCCACGATCGCACCATTGCGATCGCCTAAAGCTTTTTCTGCTGCCTTTTGCACATCTAAATTTATGGTCAAGTGCAAATCATTACCGGCTTTTGCTTGTTTCTCGCCCAAAACTCGCAGCGGCCGACCAGAACCATCTACTTCCACTTGCTGACCACCCCATTCACCCCGCAGCGTTTTCTCATAAGCCTTTTCGATTGCCATCTGACCAATCACATCGCCCAATCGATAGCCTTCCTTTTGCTTTTCTTTTAACTGCTCAGCGGTCAATTCGCGTGTATAGCCTAGTATATGTGCCAATTCCTTGCCATGCGGATAATAGCGAACAGCTTCGGTATGAATTTCCACATCTTGGAGTTCGTTTCCATACTCCTTCAATGCCGTGATTTGTGCTTCGTTTAAGTCACGAGCAATCCGAATGAGTGAAGAAGAGTTAGCACCTGCATCTTCTAGCTTCTTTTCCATCTCTTCTTGGGAGATGTCGAGAATTTGGGATAAACGCGATCCCACAACCGACCATGCGGGCTTAGTATGTGCCATCGGCCATAAGTATACAGACCGAGGATAGCGAGTACTGGCTAAAAGTTTGCCATTACGATCAAAAATATTGCCGCGTTCTGGGTGTTTAGGAATCAACCGAATCCGGTTCGCTTCTGCTCGCTTTCGATGATGTGTCCCTTCAATAATTTGCAAATATGCCAGACGAGTGCTGATTCCAGCCACCATCAATAGGGTAAATATAATTAAAAATGTTGGCTGGAAGCTGCGTCCGACTGTACGTGTATTTTTTTTGATGCTCAGTGGAGATGGTTGCAATAGGGCCATAAGATAAAGATAATTTTAGAATTAATATTATTTATATACAATTTTGCTAAATTATTGGCGAGTATTTAGCAGCAAAATAATTAGGATAGTCTGATGTTAATTAATCATTTTAAATTAATACGATAAACTACAATTTTATATTTAGTATGCTAAATATACGATAATATTTATTCCAGCATAATTAAGCAGAAAACTATACTTAAAATTATGACTCAAAATCTTCGATACAGAATCAGAAAGAATGATGTTCTTCAACGTTTCAACTAAAAACTAGTCTAGATGATCCAAGTCTATTGGATATGAGGCGAACTGAGCCTTGATCTAGTCTCCAATAATATTCCCGGAATTCTGAATTTTAGCTGCTGATTCTTCAGATTGAGGTTTTTCATACTTGCCTGGATACTTGTGCTGAAAATAAGCTTCTAGCACTTGTAAGACCATCGGCCCACAAACAGTACCACCATGATCGCCGGAGTTTTCACCAAACGCCACAACTACAATTTCCGGCTTATTGCTGGGGGCATAAGCACCAAACCAAGTATGATTTGGGCGACCAGCACCAGCTTCAGCAGTCCCACTCTTTCCTGATGCTGGGGCAATTGATGGCACGTTCAAGCGTTTACCTGTACCATCAGTTACTACCTTCCGCAGTCCATCGCGGAGAACTTTGATAGTTATTGGCCTCATATTCATAGGTTCTCGCCAGATGTTTGCTTTATGCTCTCTAAGCAAATGTGGCTTAACTCGATATCCACCATTAGCTGGAACAGAAAACATAATTGCCGCTTGTAAAGGCGTTACTTGTAGAGCGCCTTGACCAATTGACATATTAATAGTATCGCCTACAGTCCAGCGTGTCTTCAAAACTTTCAGTTTCCATATTTCATCTGGAACTAAACCTTTCAATTCTTCATTGACAAACTCAATACCAGTTTTTTGACCAAACCCATATTTGCGACTCCATTCGATTAAAGTTGGGCCACCGACTTTTTTACCAACTTGATAGAAGAAGGTATCACTACTCATAGCCATCGCCCCTGGAAATCCCAATGGGCCAAATCCGGCGTGGTTCCATTCACCAAAAGTTACTCCACCAATAGTCAGGGAACCAAAGGTCTGTAGTACTGTGTCAGGAGAAAATTGACCCGATTCTAGCCCGGCTGTCGTGGTGACAATTTTGAAGGTACTGGCGGGTGGAAAGGCACTCAGGGCACGATTAACCAAGGGATGGTCTTTACCTTGTACGCTTTCCCAATCTTTTTGGGAGAGTTTTTGCTTGGAGAAAATATTTGGGTCAAAGGTAGGATAAGACACCATTGCTAAAATAGCACCGTTATTTGGGTCAAGTGCGACGATCGCACCTTGGTATTTTCCCAAAGCTTTTTCTGCTGCTCTTTGCACATCCAAGTCTATGTTCAAGTGCAAGTCATTGCCAGGTTTTGCTTGTTTCTCTCCCAAAACCCGGATTGGCCGACCAGCACCATCCACTTCCACCTGCTGACCGCCCCATTCGCCCCGGAGCATTTTTTCATAAGCTTTTTCTACCCCCATCTGACCAATTACATCTCCCAGGCGATAACCTTCCTGCTTCTTTTGTGTCAACTGTTCGGCGGTCAGTTCGCGTGTATAACCCAATATATGTGCTAATTCTTGAGCATGAGGGTAATAGCGTACGGCATCTATATTAATTTCTACATCTTTGAGTTCGTTTTTATATTCTTTCACTGCTGTGATTTGCGCCTCATTGAGATCACGAGCAATCCGAATAAGTGAAGAAGAGTTAGCACCTGCTTCTTCTAATTTCTTCTCCATCTCTTCTTGCGGGATGTTAAGAATTTTCTGCAAACGCGGTCCTACAACTGACCAGGAAGGCTTGGTATGAGCCATTGGCCACAAATATACAGAGCTAGGATAGCGAGTACTGGCTAACAGTTTGCCATTACGGTCAAAAATATTGCCTCGTTCGGGTTGTTTAAGAATCAATCGAACCCGGTTCGCCTCTGCTCGTTGCCGAAGTTTTGGGCCTTCAACAATTTGCAAATATGCTAGACGGGCTTCGATACCACCAATCATCAATAAGGTAAATATGATTAAAAATATTGGTTGAAAACCACGTCCTACTGTACGTGTATCTTTTTTATTGCCTAGTGATGGGAATAAAGACATAATAACCAATTCACTCTGGGGCTACGCTAAACGTAATTGACAACAGGAAGATGTAATTTGGGTTTTCAGGTTTATATCTGTAGTCTTCCTTCTAGAGAATTGGTACAAGACAAAGAGTGATATTGCCATCAGTATTAACTGTATATAAGTTTTTAACTATCTCAGTATTTATTGCGTAACAATAGGGCGAGTATATTTTTGAGCAATTGTTTTTGCCGGATACAATAAACCAAAGTGTGGTAATTTAGTTTGCTTAATAGGCTACATCAATTATCAAAATCACGTAATATCACTGCATTCTACTGAAGATTATGGCTCAACCTGTCATGCAGAATCAAAGGGGGATAACGACCTTTCAACCACTAGATGTTGAATTACGTAATGTGTTCAAGTTTTTTAACCAAGAACCAGCGGTACACGGAATAGACTTGGATGTCAGACAGGGTGAATTTTTTAGTGTTTTAGGCCCCTCTGGGTGTGGCAAGACCACTACACTACGTTTAATTGCTGGGTTTGAAAAAGCTGACGCCGGTAAAGTTTTGATACAGGGTCAGCCAATGACTAATGTGCCTCCTTACCGACGACCCGTCAACACTGTATTTCAAAGTTATGCTCTGTTTAACCATCTGAATGTGTGGGATAACATCGCTTTTGGACTACGGCTAAAAAAACTACACAAATCAGAAATTGCTAGTAGAGTTCAAGAAGCTTTAAAACTCGTGAAAATGGAAAGTTTGCGATCGCGCTTTCCCAATCAACTTTCTGGTGGTCAACAGCAACGGGTAGCTTTGGCAAGGGCCCTGGTTAATCGTCCCGCCGTCGTACTGCTGGATGAACCATTAGGAGCGTTAGATTTAAAACTACGTAAAGAAATGCAGGTTGAGTTATCCAATTTACACAAAGACCTGGGATTGACCTTTGTTATGGTGACACACGACCAAGAGGAGGCGCTTTCGTTGAGCGATCGCATTGCTGTGATGAATCAAGGCAAAATTGAGCAAGTAGGTACTCCTAAGCAAATTTACGAGCGTCCTTGCACATCTTTTGTCGCTGATTTTATTGGCGATACTAATTTATTCAGTGGTGAAATCGTTGCAGTAGACTCTTCCAACATTCAAATTTTGACGAAAACGGGACTCTCAATTGTCATCAGTCGTGCTGAAGATACACCAACTGAATTATCTCAAGCGGTGGTAGTAAGCCTGCGCCCAGAAAAAATACAGCTTTCGCTTTATCCACCCAATTTGCCTGCTAACTGCTTTGAAGGACGGTTAATCAACGTTATGTATTTGGGTACTCACATCAATTACGTTGTGGAATTAATAAATGGCATCAGCATCAATGTATTACAACCCAATACTTTTGGAAGTTTGCCAGACCGTGATACACCCATCTACGCTTGGTGGGCAGAAACCGATTGTTTAGCTATTGGTCAATAGTCAAAAGTCAAGGGGAGCCACTGCGTTGGGCGGCTCTGCCGACTTGAAGCAAGTGGCGTTCAAGGGTCAAAATTCAACTGATTATTTAGATAACTGATTGTTTAGATATTGGTCAATAGTCAAAGGTCAACATTTAAGGGTTAAGGATTTATACTCCATAGATGTCTAGTAGTTATTTTCAAGAATTACGAGTTTATAAATTAGCAGAGAAATTAGCTGATGAAATTTGGAAAATAGTTGACGGATGGGATATATTTGCCAAAAATACTATGGGTACACAGATGGTAGTTCAGCAGATAGTATTGGGGCAAATATAGCGGAAGGTGTTGGTAGAGGCAGTTATCAAGACAACAGAAGATTCATTAAAAGAGCAAGAGGTTCTTTAAACGAAACTCAACATCGGTTAAGACGAGCTTATATGCGTAATTTATTAACAGTTGAACAAGTAGATAAACTCAAATTAATCATTGATGAACTTAGATCCAAATTAAATTCATATCTCAAATCTATTGGTAATGTCTCAGAAAAAGAATAACCCTTGACTCTTGACCCTTGATCCTTGACTCCTGACAAATGACAAACAGACGACAATTCTTAAAAAAGTTAGCAGCACTTTCTAGCCTTTCTTTGACTAGTTGTGGCTGGAGGCTAGCTGATGTGCGAGCTAATTCTACTATTTCTGAGCAACGTGATCAACTTTATATCTATACGTGGACGCAATATACTGACAAAGAATTACTGAAAACTTTTAGCGCTCAAACTGGCATGAAAGTGCTTGCAGATGTGTATGATTCCAATGATGTTATGCTGGCTAAATTTCAAGCTGGAGGTGGTAGCAGTTATAGCATTATCTACCCATCTGATTACATGGTACAGAAGATGGTAGATAAAGGTTTATTAACAGAAATAAATCACGATCGCTTAGTTGGTTTAGAGAATTTATTTCCACGGTTTAGTAATCCTAGTTATGACCACAATAATCGCTACAGTATCCCTTTTAACTGGGGGACAACAGGTTTACTTTACAACTCCGAAAACATTAAAAATCCACCAGAAGATTGGGAGTATCTTTGGCGAAACCAGGAACAACTTAATAAGCGGATAACCTTGCTCAATGATGTTCGAGAGGTAATGGGTGCAGTGTTGCGGATGCTGGGTTATTCTTACAACTCACAAAATGAAACAGAAATCAAACAAGCTTATGAAAAATTGAAGGTATTGAAGCCTGCGATCGCAGCTTTTGACACAGATGCTTGGCAAAATCAAATTCTGGCAGGAGATTTATTATTGGCAATGTGTTATTCAGCAGATGCAGTGAGGATTTCTCAAGAAAATCCTAAACTAAAATATGTAATTCCTCGCAGTGGTTCTTCACTATGGACTGACACTATTGTAATTCCTAAAACAGCCCCTAATCCGTCTGGAGCTTATGCTTGGATTAACTTAATTCTGCAACCAGAAGTAGCAGCCCAAATTAGCCAACGTCTGAGCATTGCTACGCCGAATCGCGCTGGATTTGAGCAATTGCCAAAGCAAATCAAAGACAATATTAATTTATTTCCTCCAGACTCACTTTTAGAAAAGTGTGAACGTATTACTCCTCTAGGAGAATTTAATGAGGTTTATGAGCGTTATTGGACTGAATTAACTAGTAGTTAAAAAGGCAAGGGTCAAGGATCAAGAGTATTAATTTGTAACTTCTAAATAATAAATTAGGATTGTGTCTAATCAAATTCATCATTCTCAACTAGATTCCCCCGATAATCTTGCTGAAGTCCCAAAGTTGCCCCGTCCCCAAGTCAACTGGGTAGAGGCGTTAACATTACTTGCACCATCTGGAATTTGGTTATTGCTTTTGTTGGTGTTGCCAACATTGATAATTTTTGAATTGAGTTTAGTGCCTGATATTCGACCTGGGGATGTAGTCAACCCCAGTGGGTTCAAAAACTACATACGGATACTTGACCCTCTTTACTTACAAGTAATTTGGCGATCGCTCTTTTTAGCGTTTGGTACTACCATAATTTGTTTAATCTTGGGCTTTCCCGTCGCCTATTGGATTGCTCAGATAGCACCAAAGCGTTGGCGAAACTTGCTCATAATAGCCTTTGTCTTACCTTTGTGGACTTCTTCGTTACTGCGTTCTTATGCTTGGATAACAATTCTTCGTCCTACTGGTTTATTAAACAGTTTGCTAACTAATTTAGGCTTGCCGACTTTGGAATTACTTAACCGAATTCCAGCCGTATTAATTGGTATGAGCTACGGCTTATTACCTTACATGGTTTTAATTTTATATGCTTCTCTTGAAAAGCTAGATAAGCGATTGCTAGAAGCAGCAGCGGATTTAGGTGCAAATCCATTGCAGGCTTTTTGGCAAGTGACCGTACCCCAAATTTTGCCTGGAATTGCTGCTGGTTCCATGCTTGTATTTATCACAGGCTTAGGGGATTTTATCGACCCAGAATTACTTGGTGGTGCTTCTAGTATGACGGCGGCGCGGCTAGTTTATAACCAGTTTTTAGGAGCTACTCAAAATTGGGGATTTGGTTCAGCTTTGAGTATGACGTTAATTCTATTTGTCAGTATTGCGATCGCCTTTTTAATTAAATTGGGTGAGGCTACACCCAAACAGTAAATAGCCTTTAGGCTGTCGCAATTTTGGGTGTTTCAATAGTCAGATCAACCAACTTCAGTGGTTTTTCCTCATCAAAGACAGTTAAGTCGAACCAAAAAGTAGTGCCAACACCGACTTCACTCACTAAATGGACTTTACTACGATGTCTGTCGATGATATTTCTCACAATCGATAAACCCAAACCAGTGCCTTCTAGGGTATGAACTCGGTTTTCTACACGAAAGAAGCGCTCAAAAATTGAGTGTTGGTCTTCTGTGGCGATGCCAATTCCAGTATCGGAGATTTCAATCCGCACTTGAGAAGACTGATTGTGTTCGCGTAGCGTTCCAGAAGAGTTGAGTTTGGGATCTAGCTGGTAGGCGCGGATTGCAACTTTACCACCTGCCGTGGTGAATTTGAGGGCATTACCGATCAGATTACCAAATACTTGTACCAACAAATCATAGTTACCCAATACTAGCGGCAAATTTGGAGCGACTTCCTGAATTAGTTCAACACCTTTATCCTTAGCATTGAGTTGGTAAGTACGCAGTGTTTGCTCGATCGCTTGCGCTAAATCCACTCCATCGAAGCTGTAACTGCGACCAGATTCGAGTTTTGACAAATCCAAAACATCATTCACTAGGCGAGTTAGGCGATCGGTTTCATGATTCACAGTTTCTAGGAACTCTTGCCGTTCTTCTAAACCCAATTCTTCGCCGTAGTCGTGCAGAGTTTCTATGTAGGTTTTGATGTTAAATAAAGGCGTTCGCAATTCGTGAGAAACGTTGCTAATAAACTGACTTTTTGCCTCGTTGAGTTCTACCTCGCGGGTAATATCTTGCACAGTAATAGCAATGCCTTTGATGCTTTCTCGTTGCAGGTTGAGTACTGTAGTCAACAGAATACGGATTGTGCGCTTGGTGGGTTGATTGAGACAAATACGGAATTCAGCACTTTCACACTCACCTGCTGCCATTTCGTACAAGGGACGGGTAATTTCCATTTGGACTGCTGAGGGTAAGTGATGCAAAACATTACTACCTACTACTTCAGCGGCTTCCCAACCAAAAATTCGCTCTGCTGTAGGGTTGACTAAAATCACCTGCATGTTGTTGTCAATCAGCACAGCACCATCGGCGATCGTTGAAACCAGAGTTTCTAGCTTGGCTTTTTCTGCCGTAATTTCCTCAATATTTTGCTCGTCATAACTCTCTAAGCGCTCCGCCATGTCATTAAAGCTTAAAATTAGCTCTCCTAATTCGCCCCCTAGAGGTAAATCAATGCGTTGCTTGAAATTCCCGCTAGCAATTTGTTTTACCCCTACTAGCAGTTCTTTAATTGGCTTAGTGATGGTTAAGGCGTTAATCACTCCTGCCAAAATCACCATTACCCAAATCGTGATAAAAACCGCAATGGTAACATCGCGGGTGAAATTAGTGGAGATGACAGCGGTCTGGTTGGGATTAATGCCGATCGCTAATACACCTAAGTATTTTTGATTAACAATTAGAGGAACAAACACATCGGTGACTGCCCCATCTGGAGTCATGTGTTGCCGCACCATCGGCTTTTCCCCATCACCAGGGTAATCTTCTGGTAGTTGGATTCGCCGCTCAATGGTGAGGGAGTTTTCTACCTGCGCGTCCCAGAAAGGAATCCCAAAGAAGATTTCCCCACTTTCGTCAGCGTAGAGCATGTAACGCACACTAGAGGTACTGCTGTAGAAGCGTTGCGAAAACTGGGCAACCTCAGTGAGATTGTGGTCAGCAATCAGGGGAGCAACGTTGGCAGCAAGCAGTAGCCCTAAGTCACGACCGAAACGGGTGTCATTCAGACGCGCATCCTGCTGAATTGTATTCACCGCCCAGAAAGTAAGACCACTCATCACCAACGAAACCACCAAAGTGGCGACGGCCAACAGCTTGGTTTGGAGGGTGAATTCTGACCACCAATTGGCGATCGCTTCTCGGATTGTTTTTAACAGAACTAGCATCTTAAATAAAGTTGTTAGCAGTTTTTGCTGTAAACCCCAACAACTAAAAAATTAACAGTTATTTTGATAAACATGTTAGAGGGAGATGGGGAAATGAGGAAGTGCAGGGGGATATCCTTATTAAAGTAGTTTTAACGAATTTACCTTATTTCAGCGCTTCCCACTCATCACTCTATGACCGATATCTCTACGGTAATACATCCCCTCAAACTGAATATGTTTAATTCCGGCGTATGCTTGAGCGATCGCTTGCTCAAAATTTTCTCCTATGCCAGTCACATTTAACACTCTTCCCCCATCGGTTACTACTTCTTGCTGCTGGTTCAACTTCGTACCTGCATGAAACACAGTTGCGCCTGCTGCCTCTGCCTCTGCAATGCCCGTAATCACCTGACTTTTCTTGTATTCGCTTGGATAACCACCTGATGCGGCTACGACAGTGGCACATGCCCCCTCTTTCCAAGCTATGGGTGGCAATTCGCCTAACCGCTGCTGTACACAAGCCAAAAGCAATTCTTCTAGAGGTGTTGCTAATAGTGGCAAAATCACCTGAGTTTCTGGATCGCCGAAACGACAGTTAAATTCTAGAACTTTAAAGTGGCCATCGGGTGCAATCATCAACCCAGCATACAGCACGCCTCGGTAATCAATGCCCTTGGCTCGGAAAGTGGCGATCGCCTTATCTAATACTTCTGTTTGAACGCGTGCCATCAACTCCGGTGTGGCAATGGGTGCTGGAGCATAGGCTCCCATCCCGCCAGTATTTTCACCCGTATCGCCCTCACCAATTCGCTTATGATCTTGAGCTGGCAACAAAGACCGAATCGTTAACCCATCAGTCAATGCTAAAACTGATACCTCTTGCCCAATCAAACATTCTTCAATGACAACAAATTTACCAGCACTGCCAAACTGCCCTTGAAAAATAGTATCAATCGCACTCTGGGCTTGCTCAATCGTTTCGGCAACCGTTACACCCTTCCCAGCCGCCAAGCCATCAGCTTTAATAACAATCGGTATCCCCTGAGTTCTCACATAGGATTTTGCTGCTGCTAACTCCGTAAAAACCGCAGCCTGTGCCGTTGGAATTCCCGCCTCGTGCATTAAGGCTTTTGCCCAAGCTTTACTCGCCTCAATTTGCGCTCCTGCTCTGGCTGGGCCAAATACCATCAGTCCTTTATTTTGGAGGTAATCGGTGATTCCCTTAGCTAAAGGCACTTCTGGCCCAACTACTACCAGAGAAATGCCATTGTTCAAAGCGTATTGGCTTATGCCTTCAAAATCATCCACTGCTAGAGGCAAGTTCTGACAACGTTCCATGCTTGCTGTGCCTCCATTCCCCGGCACACAGACAACCTGCTCAACTTGCTTAGATTGCAATAGTTTCCATGCCAGAGCGTGTTCGCGCCCACCATTACCGACAACTAAAACTTTCACTGATTTCCTCGTACGTCCCTTGCAAAACGAGAATGCCTCAAGCTGCTCGCGGATCAATTTTTCACTAATTCTTATGCTTATGCAAGCCCCCTCTGACTGAGCATAGAAGCACAAACCAATATAAGCGGGTTTCATTGCTCGTATCTAGTAACCTGCTTTGATTATTGAATTTATGCCGTATTTACTCTTAAATATTTAACTTAGAAAACTAGTACATTTGTAATTCAGATTAATAGTAAGCATTCAATAAATATACTTAATTTTCTCTTAACAAAAATATAATGTTATGAGTATTTTTATGAGTATTTTTATGAGTTTATTGACAGTTGAAATGAACGCTCAAAAACAATAGTCAAGTGATGACGATATTGGTGACAAGTATTAACCTGTTAGTATTGTGCTTAATAAAATCTCAAAAAAGTCAGGAACATGGTTAAAGTTATCGTCACTGGAGCCGCAGGGTTTATCGGTTCTCAACTTATAGAAACATTGTTAGAACAAGGGCAAGAAGTTCTTGGGATTGATGAATTTAATGATTACTACGATCCAATGTTAAAGCGTAAGAATGTTGCACACTTACACTGGCAACCTGGCTTTACATTAATCGAAGGAGATATGCAATTTTTAGATTGGCAGACACTTCTAAAAGATGTTGATGTAGTTTACCATCAAGCTGCACAGGCAGGTGTAAGAGCGAGTTGGGGTCAATCTTTCCGAGATTACACCGAACGCAATATTAACGCTACACAAGTTTTGCTAGAAGCAGCAAAGGATGCTAAAAATTTACAAAGGTTAGTATTTGCCTCTTCGTCAAGTGTGTATGGTGACGCAGAAACATTACCGACCCACGAAGGAATTTGCCCCCAACCAGTTTCTCCTTACGGCATTACTAAGCTAGCGGCTGAGCTTCTGTGTGGACAGTATCACAAAAACTTTGGCGTGCCTTGTGTTTCATTGCGCTATTTCACAGTTTATGGCCCCAGACAGCGCCCAGATATGGCATTTAATAAATTTTTTAAATCTATTTTACAAAATGAGGCAATTCCGATTTATGGCGATGGACAGCAAACACGAGAGTTTACGTTTGTGAGTGATGTCATCGCCGCCAATTTAGCCGCGGCTACTGTACCTCAAGCAGTAGGAGAAATCTTTAACATTGGTGGTGGTAGTAGGGTAGTTTTAGCAGAAGTCTTGGACATAATTGAGGAAATTGTTGGGAAACCAATCAAAAGAAACCATATAGAAAAGGCGATGGGAGACGCTCGTCACACAGCTGCCGATGTATCTAAAGCTCAGACAATTCTGGGGTATCAGCCGCAAGTCTCACTGAGAGACGGACTAACCCAGGAATGGCAATGGATTAAGTCATTGTGTTAAGGTTTATGTCCTAAGTCGGCGGGCGGTGAGTTAGCGAGGAACGAGCGTCCGTAGGAGCGTTAGTCGAAGGGTTATCTCTCTTCCTGCCAGTTACTCTCTGAAGTTTCCCGCCGATTTCAATAAAAATACCTCTTCTCTACTCCGCTTACTGCCTTATTTCTCCTTAGCTTCTTGGACTAAGTTAGCAATCGTTGCAATTAACAGGGCTGGGTCTATTGGCTTTGAAATATGCGCTTGAAAACCTGCTGAAATTGCTTGCTGCTCGTTTCCTTCTCCAGCATAAGCTGTAAGAGCGATCGCTGGAATTTGCCCTCCTTGTTCTGGAGGAAGTGACCTGACTTGTCTAAGCAGCATATAACCATCCATTTCTGGCATCCCGATATCACTTACCAGTAAATCTGATTTTGACTGTGCTAAGGCTGCTAATACCTCTGCTGCTGATGACACAGCCCTGACTGTTGCTCCACACTCTTCAAGGATGAAGGTAACTAACTCTAAAGAATCAGGATCATCATCCACAGCTAAAATTTGAAGACTATCAAAAGCTGAAGTTTCGGCAGTCGTTGCATCACTTTTTTCATTACTTACCAGTGAATCGGTAACTATCATAGGTAAATTTACAATGAAGGTTGCTCCTTGACCTTCTCCTAAACTTTCTGCAAAAACAGTTCCACCATGCATTTCTACTAGATAACGGACAATTGCTAGTCCCAATCCCAAGCCGCCAAATTTTCTAGTTGTTGCGCTATCGGCTTGACGGAAGGTGTCAAATACATAGGGGAGAAAATCTCGGCTGATTCCTTTGCCTGTGTCTGTAATCCGAATTTGAGCCTGGGAACCAACTGGCTCTAAATAAACCTCAACTTGTCCGCCTTCTGGAGTAAACTTAATCGCGTTGGAGAGCAAATTCCAGACGACTTGCTGCAAACGCCCCGAATCCCCAAATACTTGACTAACAGTAGAATCGAGATTGGAGTGAATTTGAATTGATTTGACCTCAGCTGACAACCGCACTGTTTCCATCGCAGCTCTAACAATGCTTGCTAAATCAACAGGGCAAACATTCAGGCTTAGCTTGCCTCGCAAGATGCGGGAAATATCTAGTAGATCTTCAATGAGTTTAGTTTGTAACTGAGCATTACGTTCAATGGTTTCAAGAGCAAAAGCAGTCTTTTTTTGATCAAGCTTGTTACTACGTAGAAGTTTTGCCCAACCCAAGATGGGATTTAATGGAGTTCTAATTTCGTGAGATAGAACAGCGAGAAACTCATCTTTAATTCGATTCGCGTCTATTGCTTGCTGGTAAAGGCGAGCGTTATCAATTGTGATAGCTGCCCGTTGAGCCAGTGCTTTAGCCATTGCTAAATTGGTTTTACTGTAGCGACGGTTCGGTTGGTTTGTCACAAAAGTAATCGTACCTAACTTGCGTAGGTGTATCTCGCCGTAGGCATCGCGAGCTACTAGCGGCACAATCATATAGGATTGAATGTTGATCTGACGCATCAGCCGCAAGGGTTCTGCATCCTGTCTCATTGTCAAGAAAAACGCATCTGACGCATCACTGACTAACTGCGGCTTACCTGTTCTAAGCACATTTCGCACGCCAAAATCAGCATCAATTGAATTGGAATAAAGCCGTCTTAGTACAAGCGCTAGTGCTTCTATTTCAGGGGTTGCGGCAGCAATAATTGGTTCCTCAAATACTGTAAGATTGCTTTCGACAACATCAATAAAACAGCAATCAGCTAAAGTGGGAACGACTAAGTTGGCTAACTTTGTCAGAGTTGTGTGGTAATCGAGCGAAGATGCTAATAGTCTGCTAGCTTCAGACAGTAAACTATAATTTTGCTTTTCAATTTCAGCTTCCATCCTGGCAGCTTGTTCACGGATCAGTAGTTGCTCTCGTTCTAACTCTGCGTGTTTACGATCGCTAATATCCTCTATCAAACCGTCAATGATGCCGTTGCCATTCATTTGTGTGAAGGTTTGACTGATACGCACCCAAATTAAACTACCATCTGCTCGTCGCAGTTGCATCTCGCGATCGCGCACCTCACCAATTTGTTGCAATTGGCTGATCAGATGAGGATGGTCTTCTGTTTGAAAATAAGGCTCTCTGAACTGACTCGTCTGCTCTTGGGGCAGTGTTCCCAATCCAATAAGACGCAGGAATGCTGGGTTGCACTCTAGTAAAGCACCATCCAAACTTGCCCGATAAATCCCAACATTTAACCGATTAAGCAAAGTTTGGAAACGAGCTTCTAAATTCGCTGCTTTCTGGCGAGCTTCAACTCGTTCTAAGGCAGAGCGAACTGCGGCACTCAAGCGCACTTGGTGCTGGGGTGACTTAACAACATAGTCATCCAATCCAGACTTCATTGCCTCTACTGCAATTTCCTGAGTACCACTGTTAGTGAACATAATCACTGGACAATCAGGATAACGCGCTTTAATTGCCCGTAGCACTTCTAAACCATTACTCCAACGCAATTGATAATCGGTGACAACTAAGTTAAACTGCCCCCTTTCTAAGGCCTGAGCTAGTTCTTCTGCCATAGCAACTTGTTCTACTTGGAGGTCAATAAACTCTCGTTCCAGTTGTCGAATTGCTAAAAGGCGATCGTTTGGGTTGTCATCAATTAGAAGAATGCGTAACATTTGGTTGTAAGTCAGAATCGCATTAATATCATAAGTGCAAAAACAGGCTAAAAGGCTAGAAACTACGAGACTTTTGCATCAGATGCCAGAAAATTTCGTGTGCTGTTGCCCAGTTTTGATTCTTTCCTATAATACGGAATCAGGCATAAAAATAATCAAATTTTATAAACATTTGTATCAATTACGACTGCTGGAATAACTTTCTGAAAAATCAGGCGTTGGCGCAGCCTCTCCCCAGGAGAATCGCGCTCTCATAACAGCAACATTGTCACTTTTGATAAAACCTTTTGAAAAAACTTTGAGGTATTTGTAACTTATGATACTTTTTATCTCAATACCTTTTGATATTTATAAACTTGAGTATAAAAAACTAAGTACCAAAAAAACTACTAGCAATTGGGTAAAAATTAATAGCTTCTAGGGTTCCGATTTAACATTTTTGTAGTTAAATGACTGGTCCGAGAGAAGCACCCAGTTTAGAAAAAACTGGTCACACGGCGGGAAAAAAGCCCGGGAGGTACATAGCAGAATATTATCTGTTATGGCTTACCCGGGCTATAGTTTTGCCTGGCAAATCTTAAAAATTTCAACTTCCCGAAACATGACTGAACAATCTTTTTCTGATTCCAATTCTCCTTTCCAACCACCTTCTACGCAAGCGGGTCGAGCGCTGGAAAAAGAAGCACATTTACCGCTAACAGGCTGGCAGCAGGAAGTTTCCAAAGGGCTAGAATATGGGTTAGAAGCAGCAGAAAGTATACGCGATCGCTCGATTCCCACATTTTCTCGCGGGGAGCTTCCCCACTTTGCCGGGATTAACACTTTCTTAAAAGCACCCTATTTAGAAGATGTGCGGAAAGTTGGTGAATACGACGTTGCGATCGTTGGTGTACCACATGATTCTGGAACTACTTATCGACCCGGAACGCGTTTTGGCCCCCAAGGAATCCGCCGAATCTCAGCATTATATACCCCTTATAACTTTGAACTAGGTGTGGACTTGCGCGAGCAGATTACTCTATGCGATGTCGGCGATATTTTTACCATTCCAGCTAACAATGAAAAGTCCTTTGATCAGATTTCTAAAGGTATTGCACATATCTTTAGTTCTGGTGCATTCCCTATAATTATGGGAGGTGATCATTCAATTGGCTTTCCCACAGTCCGTGGTATTTGCCGTCATTTAGGCGATAAGAAAGTGGGTATTATTCACTTTGATCGCCATGTGGATACTCAAGAAACAGACCTAGATGAAAGAATGCATACTTGTCCCTGGTTTCATGCCACAAATATCAAAAATGCACCAGCAAAAAACTTAGTTCAATTAGGAATTGGTGGTTGGCAAGTACCACGTCAAGGTGTAAAAGTTTGTCGAGAAAGAGCTACGAATATTTTAACAGTGACAGACATCACTGAAATGGGGCTAGATGCAGCCGTCAACTTTGCTTTAGAAAGAGCATTAGACGGTACAGATTGCGTTTATGTCAGTTTCGATATTGACTGCATTGATGCCGGATTTGTCCCTGGAACTGGCTGGCCGGAACCCGGTGGATTATTACCACGTGAGGCTCTGTATTTGTTAGGCAAAATTGTTCAAAACGCACCTGTTTGTGGACTGGAAATTGTAGAAGTTTCACCGCCTTACGACGTTAGTGATATGACATCATTAATGGCGGCGCGAGTAATTTGTGATACGATGGCGCATTTAGTTGTCTCAGGTCAATTACCACGCAAAGAAAAACCTGCATATATTCATCCCGCAGCAGAACCAGAGTTAGTTGAGGAATGGAGGTAAATTTTGCACGAAGCTGACATGACAAAGGCACTAATTTTAACAGTAAAAGATTGGTGGGAATCCCAACCTGAGCGACCAGAAATTTCTCAAGTTCACTTAATTGTTGGGAAGTTCACTTGTGTTGAACCTGTAAGCTTGCAATTTGCTTTTGAAGTCCAAACGCGTAACACCTTTTTAGAAAAAGCAAAACTGATAATTCAGGAAACACCACTAATTGCCTTTTGTCATCGTTGTCAACAAGAATATTCACCACAAATTGGTTTACAGTACGCTTGTCCTGAGTGTAATTCTCCAATGGACGATATTCGCTCAGGTAGAGAGTTGAAAATTGACAGGATTGAATACGCTTATGCATCAAACGTTTGACGCGGTATTAGGAATTAACTTGCTCCATGCCAATCAACAAGGCGCTGACCACAACCGAGCGCATTTTGATAAATGGGGAATTACCTGTTTCAACATCATGAGTAGTCCTGGTGCTGGTAAAACGGCACTACTAGAACGCACCCTTGCGGCTCTAACTAATGAGTTAAAAATTGCTGTCATTGAAGGCGATATGACAACCAATTTAGATGCAGAACGCCTGCGGAAATATAATGTTCCTGTGATTGCAATTAATACAGGTCGTTCCTGTCATTTAGATTCCAAAATGGTAGCAGGCGGGATTCACCAACTGGAACAGGAATACAATCCTTCAGACTTTGATTTAGTGCTAGTAGAGAATGTTGGTAATTTAGTTTGTCCTGCTGAATTTGAAGTAGGAGAACATGCCAAAGTTGCTTTGCTAAGTATTACTGAAGGCGAAGATAAACCACTGAAATACCCGATTATGTTTCAAGAAGCAGATTGTCTGCTGATTACGAAAATAGATTTGGCTCCCTATCTAGATGTTGATATTAGTCGTATTGAGGCAAACGTCCGTCAGATGAATCCTGATGTTGAGATTATTCCTGTTTCTACTAAAGCAGATGAGGGATTAGAAGTTTGGTTTAATTGGGTGCGATCGCAAGTTTTGAAGGCACACCAGAATTCTTCATCTACAGCAGCAATCCCCAATGTTGTGCATATTCATTAGCAATTAGTAGCATTTCCCTACTTCACAAATAGGTCATTGTCTCCATAAACCAATAGTATTTGGACACGCTATTTGTTAAACATCCAACCTATTATGAAAGCGGTTAGCTAGGATATTCCCATTTCCATAACATTCCTAAATAATTCGTGAAATGTTCTCTTCTCTTTGTTGGCGTCCTTGGCGGTATGCCTTCGGCACGCTACGCGAACATTACAAAGAAAAATAATTTTCACAACTCAAACACGATTAATATATCTTCTACCTGCAAAAGTCAATTTTACTTAACTTTATAACAACGTAGACGCAAATTCTCAACTTAAGTCCCTTACAACGAAGCGTAAGTCCGAGTTAAATATAATGAATATTCGCAAATTATCATCTCTATTCACAGTCTTTTTACTCAGTCTTGTTATCGCAATCAGTTGTACTCCCAACCAGCAAAATTCTACGCAGAGCAATTCTACTACCTCAGTTAACACTGCACCAGTTCAGGTTGGTTTTAGTGCTTGGCCAGGTTGGTTTCCGTGGCAAGTTTCTCAAGAGCAAAAGTTATTTGAAGCAAACAAAGTTAATGTAGATTTGAAGTGGTTTGATGGCTATTTAGATTCTATTAATGCCCTGCGAGCAGGCCAACTTAATGCCAACACCCAAACCTTGAATGATACGATTAGCTCAGTTGCAGCAGGTTCAGATCAAGTAATTGTTTTAGTCAACGATAATTCAACTGGAAACGACAAAATTGTTGTCCGAGAAGGAATCAATCGCATTGCCGACCTTAAAGGTAAAAAAGTTGCTGCTGAAGAAGGAACAGTTGACCATTTTTTGTTATTGCTGGGTTTGAAAAAAGCAGGTTTAACTCAAGCTGATATTCAGTTTCAACCACTAGAAACCGGTGCAGCAGCAGCCGCTTTTGTGGCTGGTCAAGTTGATGCAGTCGGAGTTTTTGCACCTTTTACAACAAAAGCTTTATCACGTTCTGGTAGCAAAGAATTATTTAGTTCTAAAGACTTTCCTGGTGCGATTCCCGACCATTTAGTTGTCAACCGCAGACTTATTAACGAACGTCCGCAAGATGTACAAGCTTTAGTGAATACTTGGTTTGCTACTTTAGATTTCATCAAAGCCAATCCAAACAAAGCTTACGAAATTATGGCGAAACGCGCTGGCGTCTCAGTTTCAGAATATAAGGCATACGACGCAGGTACTAAAATCTTCTCGCTAGAAGACAATTTGCAAGCTTTTAGTCCCGGTAAGGACATGAAATCCTTGAGTTACGCTGCTGGGGAGATTAGTAAATTTCTTGTTGAAGCTGGTTTGACAAAACAAGCACCTAATCTTAACCAAATCCTTGACGATCGCTTTGTCAAAGCCTACGCCGCGAAACAGAAATCATGAACCAATACGCTGAAGATTTACAGGGAATAAACTCTAAGCGTCCTCATAAAATATTACCACAAACCGTTTTTTGGCGGATTGCTGAAGATATCCCTAAAAACTTGGCTTGGACTTTAATGTTCTTGTCAATTACTGTCCCTATACTTGTCTGGTGGATTGTTTCTAATACTGAATTAATTCCGCCTTTATTTCTGCCTACTCTCAGTCAAGTTTGGAGTGCATTTCAAAGACTTTTAGCAAGTGGCGATTTACAAAAAGATATTGCTTTTAGCTTGTTTCGCGTCGTGGCTGGTTTTTCTTTGGCGGCAATGGTTTCCATCCCTTTAGGTACTTTAATGGGGACTTTTGCGAGCTTCCGAGCATTGCTAGAACCAATTATTGGTATTGTCCGCTATATGCCAGCCCCGGCTTTTATTCCTTTACTAATTCTATATCTTGGGCTGGGAGAAACTCCAAAAATAATGCTGATTTTTATCGGCACTCTGTTTTTTAACACCTTAATGGTGATGGATGCAGTCAAATTTGTTCCTAAACATTTATTAGAAACTACTTATACTTTAGGAGGTCAAAGAAAACAAGTTTTACTGCAAGTTATTTTCCCATTCATTCTGCCTAATATTATTGATGCTTGTCGGGTTAACATGGCAGCATCTTGGAACTTAGTGATTGTTTCGGAATTAGTAGCGGCGACAGAAGGTTTAGGTCGGAGGATTAGTGTTGCTCAAAGATATCTTAAAACTGATGAAATTTTTGCTGGATTGATTGTTATTGGCTTGATTGGTTTAGTAATTGACCTTTTGTTTCGGTTGTTACTGCGCGTTTCTTGTAAGTGGGCTAAAGATTAGGCAATTCGTAATTCGTAATTTAAAGACGCTTTATGCATTTAGAAGTTAATCAACTCCACAAACAATTTAAAACTAGACGCGGTTTGTTGACTGCACTTAAAAACATCAATTTGCACATAGAAGAGGGTGAGTTTGTCTGTGCAGTAGGAGAAAGTGGTTCTGGTAAGTCAACATTGCTGCGGTTAATTGCAGGGTTAGAGACTCCAACAGCAGGGGAGATTTTGGTTGACGGAATGCGCGTAACAGGGCCAGGGTGCGATCGCGGTATGGTATTTCAAAGCTACACTCTCTATCCCTGGATGAGTGTGATGGAAAACGTCGAATTTGGCTTAAAGCTGCAAGGTGTGTCTAAACTAAAGCGACGACAACAAGCCGCTTATTATTTAGAAGTAGTTGGGTTGTCGGGATTTGCTAAAGCGCTACCACAGGAACTTTCTGGTGGGATGAAGCAACGAGTAGCGATCGCTCGTGCTTTAGCATCAAGACCCAAAATTTTGCTCATGGATGAACCCTTTGGTGCGTTGGATGTGCAGACGAAAGAAGTCATGCAGCAATTTCTACTAGAAATTTGGCGTAGCACAAACACTACAATTTTTATGATTACTCACGATGTTGAGGAAGCAATTTTTCTATCTCAACGCATCTACGTGTTAAGCGCCCGACCAGGCACAATTAAGCAAGAATTGCAAATACAATTGCCAAGCAAATCTGATCCTCAAGTCAAGCGTTATCCCATATTTCAGAAATACAAGGATGAAGTAATGAGTCTATTACATAATGATGAGGAGCAGTTAAATAACACTACAGAGCCACTACCTTTAATAAACTAAACTATTTAGCACTTTTAACACCGCTAATTTTCAAAACATCACTCATAGTTGCACAGTAATTTGGTAAATTAAAACTGCTAGGATTAATTGCTTTTTCATAAGTGAAATGGCGATCATTCATGCAAAATCTATCCCAAGCAGCCATCTGAATGCGGAACACAGCAATAATCAAATTAGCTAACCCTAAAGATAGGGGAACGCGAAAGTAAATTTTTTTGCCCAGATAAGCACAAACTTCTTTCACTGCTTGATTAGCAGTTAACGGCGCTTGACCTAAAACAAACTGACGTGGCTCATTTGTATGGGGAGGATGAGCAATCAAATATTGCACGACAGTGGCAACGTCTCGCCCGTGAATAAAGTGGAAGCTGCCGTCTACCTTCAAAAAGCGAATTAAATTAATATATTTCGTAACTTCTGGAATGCCAGATGTAGCATGAGAATAAGGCTTTTTGGCATCGCCGCCTAAAACTAAAGTAGGAAAAACAGTGGTAATTTTGGGTGCGATCGCTAACTTCGATTTTTCATGCAAGCATTGATATTTGGAACGGATATAATCTGTACCAATTTCCCCTGCTTCTTTTAATGGTTGATTGTAGCAATCCAAAACACTAGCTGTAGAAAAATAAATCACTTGTTCGCAGCGGTCTGGATTGAGCAGGTTCAGCAACTCTAAAGTTTTAGTTACATTAATATCAAATGTCTCATCACCACCCCAAGCTGTGGCTGTAAGGACTGCTATATCAATTGTTTGTAGCAAATCAGTAAAATGGCTAATTTTCTGCATATCGCCTTGCAAGACGGTGATACCTGGACGTGCTTGAATATCAACTTGCAGCTTATTGGGATTTCTAACTAATAGAAATAACTCATGATTTGTATTTTTAATTAAAGCTTCTGAGATATAGTGACCAATACAGCCACTTGCCCCGGTGACTAAAATCCGTTTCTGGCTCATTGTGGGTGTTTTAAAAGTTAGGAGTTAAAAATAAAGTTAAATATTCCGCAACAGAAATTACTCGTACTGTGCAAAGCAGGCAAAAGTGAGCAGCAAAAGATTAAACCCAAGTGAAGCGCGACGACACTGTACATTCGCTCCACTGCGTTGTTAGACTTCATCTGGCATCCAACATTTCTTCGACTGTCAAATCAATATCACTTGCGATTTGTCGTAGCAATCTTGGTGATATGTCTCGACCTTTATGAAATGGAACCGTTGTGCCTCGTCCATCTTCATGACGGAATTGTTTATGTGAACCTTTCTGACGCACTTCCACAAATCCAATATTCTCAAGAATCCGAACAACTTCCTGAGGCTTTAGAACAGGAATATTGCTCATGTTCTATCGAATTACAATTTGCTGTGTACCAACGAATTCAGTATCAAAAGCTAGATTTTCATCTTCTAGTAGCATCTCAATTACTTCACGTAGATTTTCGTGTAACTCATCCCAGGTTTCACCTTGAGAATGCGCTCCAGGAAAACCAGGAACGTAGCCGACATATAGATTTGTATCAGAGTCGCGTTCGACGATCGCAGTAAAAGTTCTCATAAAAACTTGACTGTAAATTATTCAGAAAAGCAGAGGAGCAGGGGAGGCAGGGGAGGCAGGGGAAGCAGGGGAAGAAAATAACTCTTGACCTTTGACCCTTGACTCTTGACCCTTGACCCTTGACCCCTGCCTCTTACCTTCCAACTCCTGCCGCATCAAGTTGCTTTGCCGTTTCAAAGAAGAAAGCGACATTTTCCTCTGGAGTCTCTGGGAGTACACCGTGACCAAGATTGAGAATGTGACCCCAATTGCCAGCTTTGCGAACGGTATCAAGGATGCGATCGCGGATAAACTGTTTGGAACCAAATAACACTCCTGGGTCAAGATTTCCTTGCACTTTCACGTGCTTGCCTAATCTGGCTCTTGCTTCTGCCATATCCACCGCCCAATCTACGGTGACGACATCAGCGCCAGATATTGCCATTCTTTCCAACACACCCGCGCTACCGCTAACCAACAGAATCAAAGGTGTATCGGGATGGGTTTGCTTGACTTGTTGGAAAACTCTTTGCTGATAAGGGAGAGCAAAGGTGTCATAATCTTGAGGACTCAGTTGCCCTGCCCAAGAATCAAACATCTGCACAACTTGAGCACCACAGTCAATTTGATAGCGCATGTAAACAGCGATCGCATCTGCTAATTTAGCTAACAATTGATGCAGTGTTGTTGGATCTGAGAACGCCATGTTTTTGATGACGGAGTAGGTTTTAGAACCTTTTCCTTCCACCGCATAAGCCGCTAACGTCCACGGCGCACCCACAAAGCCTAACACAGTTGATTTGTTGCCCACTTCTTGGCGCAACGCCTGCAAAATTGTTTTGATAAATGGTAGATCTGCTTCTGGTTCTAAGGGACGCAGGCGATCAATTTGTTCTTGAGTGCGGATGGGCGAGAAAATAACTGGCCCTTTACCTTCCGCAATGTCCATTTCAATGCCCAAACCGGGCAAGGGTGTAACAATATCGGAAAATAAAATTACTCCGTCTGGCTGGAAAGCTCTCCAAGGTTGCAAAGAAACTTCAATCGCTACTTCGGGGATTTCCGAGCGATCGCGAAATGAAGGATACTTCTCCCGTAAGTCTCGATAAGCTTTCATATATCGTCCCGCTTGTCGCATCATCCATACGGGGGGACGATCTACTACTTCACCACGAGCAGCCCGTAAGAGATGAGGAGTCGTTGAGGAAACACCCATTTATCACTTCATCCTAAGTCACTTTTTTATGCCACTGTTTAGCTTATCATTCTGGGATTACGCTTTTTCAGCAGGTTCACCGCAAAAGTACTATTAGTTTCTTTACTAAACTTTATATGCAATCTGACTCTAACAGTCCTTATCAAGTTGCATCTACTAACAGCGATTCCAACCCAGGAAAATTTTTGATTCCGCGCTCCCATAGACGAAAGTTCTTTATCCAGTTTACCTTGATGAGCATCCTTGGATGGGTTGTGGGTGGCATTGCCAGCATAGCGTTAGAAAAAATTATTCTAGAAAGTTTGCCTACAGTAGCTCAACAGCCAACATCGAGCGTTTTGGTCAGATTTATCAGCAATGTTGTATTTGCAGTGATTTTTGCCGCCGACCAAGCGCTGATTATTTATGGATATTTATCAGGTTGGCTGTGGATACTTGCTACCAGCATAGGTTGGCTGATTACCAATAGCGTTTCTACAACTTGGATCAATTACATTTCATCTATTGCTTCATCGTTAGATGAAACTTTATCTGCTGAATCAACTCTCATTTTTGGATTTTTGTCTACTATTGCATATATTATTTCGGGAATTTGGCTAGGTCTTTGCCAATGGTTGGTATTAAGACGATACACAGCAGGCGTTTGGCGGTGGAGTTTTCTCCCTTCAATCTCTTTCTTACTTATCAGTATCTTGATTTGGTTGCTTTCGCTCATACAAGATTTGATTCCAGAAGCAAGTCGTACTGACGTACTGCATTGGAGTGGACAAGGATTTGCAGCAGTAATTCTTGGAGTTATAACAGCAATTGGCTTGTGTACCTTAAAAAGAAACTCTCATCGCCAGACGAGAATTTCTCAGGAGTAAAAAATCATGTGAGTCGTCTGATCATGATACGAATCATCGCTATATAGATAAAAGTCTCGGAAGTTTGAGGTAGTCTTTCATATAAAACGAATCTGGAAACAATACGTTAGTATCTGTATAATCTGAAGTTTTTGTTGGACGAAGGCGGATTCATGTTCCAAAAGATTGCTGCTCAGATTGCTTTTTCTGACTCATTTCCATATTTAGTTACCGTCTCAGGCGTTACTTGCATAGCGGTCATACTTGGCTGGCGCTGGTGGAAACAAAAGAACACTTACAAATCTCTACACTCGCTCCCCTCTCCTCCTAGACACTGGCTGTTAGGAAATATCCCTCAAGTATTAGCAGCAGTAAAACAGAAGAAATACTTCCAATTATTGTTTGATTGGAGCCAGCAGCTAGGGCCAATGTATATTTTGTGGACTGGCTATCCAGTTCTCGTTTTGAGTAAGCCAAAAGTTATTGAAGACACTATCATAAATGGGATGAGAGACGGTAGCCTAGTTAGAACCCAGCGAACGAGCAAAGCTTGGAACGATATTAGTGGGCCGATTCTTTTAGGTCAAAACGGAGATGAGTGGCAGTGGCGACGCAAGGCTTGGAACCTCGAATTTAGTTCTAGCGGTCTTTCCAAATATGTTGAGATGATTAGCCAAGCTTGCGAACAGGTAATCGAGAGACTTAAAGAAACTGCTCCACCAAAAGAAGTTCAGGTAGATCCTCTGTTTGTAGAACTGACGATGAGGGTAATTTCCTGTTTAGTATTGGGGATTCCTGTAGATAAAAACAGCGCTAGTCATGAAGGGCCACCCCTCGAAGTTCTCAAGGTGTACGAGGCAATGGCTACTGTAGGCTATCGGTTCCTACGGGTAGCGACTGGCGAGAAGAGATGGATGAAATATCTGCCGACTAAAAATTCACGAGATTATTGGGCAGCAAGGCGATATTTAGAAGAGTTTATTACTCCCAGAGTAGATTTAGCTTTACAGATGAGAGAACAAAATAAGACCGACCTAGCACAGGTAAGTCCTTTGTTCCAAGAATCAATGTTAGTGAAAATAGCTGCCAAAGAACCCAAATACAATCGGGAAACACTCATAGCAGAAGTTATTGAACTGTTAATAGCTGGTACTGACACCACAGCTCATACTTTATCCTTTGCAGTAGCAGAGTTGTCCTTAAATCAACGGGTTTTTCAGCAAGCACAGGCTGTGGTTGATCAAGCTTGGCATCAAGGCGGCATTAATACAGAAATCTTAAAGGAACTGACTTACCTTCGCGCTATTGTCAAGGAGACTTTGCGCCTTTATTCAGTCGCCTCCGGCTCGACTTCATTGGAAGCCCAACGCGACATTGTTATTGAGGGTAAGCTTATTCCTCGTGGTACAAAAGTATTCTGGTCAATGCTTGCTGCTGGACGAGATCCAGAAATTTATCCTCATCCTGAAGAATTTCTGCCGGAGCGTTGGTTAGACAAGAGTAAGGAAATTAGTTCACTTCCAATGATAGACTTTGGCTCAGGTTCTCATCGTTGCTTGGGAGAGCATCTGTCAATGCTGGAAGCAACGATGATGCTGGCACTATTGCTGCGCTACTTCGACTGGGAGTTAGTCAACGGCCGGTCATCTGTGCAACAGTTACAGCAGAACCTTTTGATTTATCCATCCGACAGAATGCCTATGCGCTTTAGCTTGAGAAAGTAGGGTTCAAGCTTTTTATAAAGTTTATATAGAAGGAATTACACGAAATCCTAGAAAAGTGTAATTTCCTGTTAAACCAATTTAGTCAAGGTATTGAGTTATGACATCCAATATTCCTTGATCTGCATCTAAAGTTACTTCTATGCCTACTGGTAAAACTGCATTCGGCCCATCATGACCAAAAGGTAAGTTAGAAACAATAGGAATTTCTAAATCGCCTAAGCGATCGCGCAAAACTTCTTCTACACTAAAGCTAGGCACATTTGGCGGTGCTTCACACCGACTGAAACCACCCAAAGCAATCCCCCTGACTTTTGATAAAGCACCACTTAAACGCCACTGAGTCAGCATTCGGTCGATGCGGTAAGGTGCTTCTGTGACATCTTCAATTGCCAAAATCACACCATCGAGATTGGGTTGAATTAGTGTGCTTAAAAGATGAGTCGCCACCGTGAGATTACCTGGTAGCAAAATCCCAGTAGCAATACCGCCACCCCAACCACAACCTTTAAGCGAGGCGAGAGGACGCCCTTCTACCCAATTAAATAATCGCTCAATTGACCAATCTGGTTCATCAGCGAGAGTTGTTAACACGGGGCCGTGAACGCTAGAAAACCCTGCATTGTAAAGGCTCCACAAGAGGGCGGTGATGTCAGAAAAGCCAATTAACCATTTTGGGAGTGCAGAGTCGCCTGAGTGCCAATGCCAATTTTCTAAGATGCGGGTGCTGCCGAAACCACCTCTAGCGCAGAGAATACCGCGACAATCTAGGTCTTTCCAGGCTGCTGCTAACTGGTTACGGCGGTTTTCATCTGTTCCTGCTAAATATCCCCATTTGTCATCTATCTTTGGGATGATTTTGATTTGGTAGCCGCGCGATCGCCAAATTTCTAAACCCTGCTCAAATGCCTTCAATTCTCGTAAAGCACCACTAGGGGCAATAACTTGCAGTAAGTCACCAGGTTTGAGAGGCTGTGGTAATATTTTGGATTGCATGAATAAAAAATTAGTAAAAAAATTACATATATCCAAGCGGAACGAGTATTAATTCCACATTAATTCAAGGTTTGTTTGGGCTTGTTTCAAGGCTGTTTCTGGAGATGCGCCTAACATAGTGGCTTCGATGGCTCGACCCAAACTTTCAGACAAGCGACTATAGCCGCGTATAATCGGTCGAGAACCTGATACAGACATTTGATCAAGAAAGACTTTCAGGACAGGTTTTTGCTTGAGGAATTCTTGATAAGCTTGACTTTGGACAGATTTCAAATTTACGGGTAAAAAACCTGAGCCAATACTCCATTCAGTTTGGAATTCTTCACTAACAACATATTCTAAAAACTTCAAGGCTGCCTGTTCTCTTTTAGCTGTGGTTTTCATCACAAACATATTGCCACTAGCTAGCACACTTGCTGCTTGAAGATTACTAGGAATAGGAAGTACATCATAATCAACTTTACTTTTCGTAATGAATGTCCAAGGCCCCGTTAACTGCATAGCAACACGACCGGCAATAAAATCATCTTCTTCGTATCCTCGTTCTGGTGCAGAGAATTTAGTAGAGCCGTCTTTAATTAAGTCTTGCCAAAATTGTAAGGCCGCGATCGCTTTTGGATTGACCAAATTGGGATGGTTATTTTCTACTACTGTTCCACCACTACTTAATAAGAAAGGAAACCAACTGAAAACTGTCCATTCTCCTTTACCAAAAGGCATTGATAGACCATACTGATCTGGAGTGCGATCGCCATTACGGTCTATTGTTAATTTTTTGGCAACATATCTTAATTCTTTCCAGGTCTTTGGCAACTCGGTAATTCCTGCTGCTTTAAACAGATCCGGTCTATAAAAAAGGCTCATATTACCTGCAAATAAAGGGACTGACCAAATATGTCCATCTAACTGCATTTCGCCAAAGCAATTCTGAATAATTTCTGACTTGAGTGGCGATTTGTCCAACCAATCTTCCAGGGAGCGAATCGCCCCAAGTTCCACAAGCTGACCTGTAATCTGTGGGTTAAAGAACAAGATATCTGGCGGAACATTACCAACAACTGCGGCTAACACTTTGGGCATCTGTTGATCAAGTTGACCTGCATAAATAGATTCCATTTGAATATCAGGATGAGTCCGATTAAATCGGTCTACCAGCTTTTGAAATACATCCCGATTTGCAGGGGGATTAATTCCTTGCCACAAGGTCAGATGAATTACTCCATTGTCTTTTTGTGTTGGACTCTGACAGCCAGATAAAAATAATAGAAACACACTTAAGATACTAGCCAGCAGTGAAGCTCGACAAAAAGAGCCGATATGGCAAAGGTAGTTTCTGATTTTCGGAGTAAAAAGAGTAATGGTCATGTTAGTTTCTGCTCTTGTGTAAGAATAGGTTTGTGATTAGGTTAGTGTTTGAGTTATAGAAAGTTTTTTATCTAAAAATAAAATTCTGTATCGTCTATATAATCAATATTGCTAAATCTCTATCAGCGAAAACACATACTTTGGAAAAACCATTATTTTCGAGAAAAATCTAATATCCTTTGCATAGTATCATAAGGGAGTTCAGATTTATTTTGGTGATCCACTAATGCTGACCTCCCTTAATCAGCCTGTCTTAGATAACTATTGGCAAGATTCGTTTAATTTAAAGCAGCATCTACAAGAGTTTTTGCAATTAGATTCAGAAACACTAGAGACAAAGTTAGAGGCTGGTCAGCAACAGATGGCTGAGTTAGGACATAAAGATTTTGACTGGGAAAAAGCAAGTACTTTTTATCGTGACAAAGTAGGAGAAGCTTATTTATTTGAACTGGGAGCGTGGCATCTAACAAGTCACGACTATATTGGAAATACATTACGGTTGATTTCCGATCATGCCCAAGGTCGAGTGTTAGATTTTGGCGGTGGTATTGGGACTCATACAATTGGCGCTGCCCTTTGTCCTCAAGTTGAACAAGTAATCTATTGCGATATTAATCCTGTTAATCACGATTTTGTTTATTCACGAGTCAAACGGATGGGGTTGAGCGAAAAAATATATTTTTGTCATGAGATACCTGCAAAAGAGACTTTTGATACAATCATTTCCTTTGACGTTTTAGAACATTTGCTAGACCCCAGCCAGCAGATGCTAGATTTCCATCAAGCTCTAGCACCTGAAGGTAAGATTATTCTAAACTGGTATTTCTTTAAAGGTTTTAAGCAAGAGTATCCCTTTCACAATGACGATCCTAAAGTAGTAGATACTTTCTTCCGTACCATTCAAACTAACTTTTTAGAAGTTTTTCACCCTCACTACCTTACAGCTCGTTGCTATCGTAAGTGGGTATGAGTTTAACTATTTTCTGAACAGTATCTAAAGTTATTTTTACACCCACTGATAATACTGCCTTGGGCTTTTTATTAAGTAGGTGAATTAGCCAACTTACCTAAGCGATCGCACCATACTTTCTGGTCAATTAATATCTAAAATTTTGTAGAACCAGTTTTCAAAGCGATCGCCTAATGCTTGAAGAGAAAATTCTGTCTCTGCTTGCTGACGACAGGTGTATCGGTTGATTTGATCAAGGCGGGCGATCGCATTTATTAAACCAGCAACGCTATCAGGTTCTACCAAAAAGCCAGTTTTGCCATCTTTGACAATTTCCGCAGGTCCACCCCGACGATAGGAAATTACTGGTACACCACAAGCTAAGCTCTCAATTGTCACATTTCCAAATGCTTCTACCCAATGAGGTGTCATTAATAATCCGCGACATTCACGCATTACCTGCTGCATTTGATTTGTTGATAAAAACCCTAGATATTCTAAAGGTGCATTTGGGTAATTCTGACAAATTTTTTGCCAGTACAATTCATCCTGGATTTTACCCATAATCTTTAGAGGAATATTTGTGCTTTGCGACGCTGCTACTGCATCCTCCAAACCTTTTTCTGGTGCAATTCTACCTACCCAAGCTAACTGCTGTTTTGGTTCGCTGCAAAAATCATATAGTGATAAATCAATACCGTTACTTAAATAAGGACACTCCTGCTCAAGCGCAAAAGTAGCAGCTTGCGTTTGAGTATGGAAACCAATTGTACCGGGAAACTGCTTGACTAATTGTTTGATAATTTGGTCTAAGGCATTACTCAATGAACCCATGCTGACTAAATGGGCGATCGCACAGCCAAAAAAAGGTGTTAGATAAAATGGCAACCAATCGTAAGCAAAATTCACAATCAAGTCATAGTCACCTTGAACCTGACGAGCATAATCCCACATATTCGCCAGCACAGAATTTTCCGGCATAGTAATAGAGGCTGTGCGTTCCTGGCTTTGAGCAATGATTTGTAAATTACCAGGAATTTGCACCAACGGTAGATCATTCCAAGTCGAACCAGCGGGGGCGACGATTTGCAGTTGATGTCCTCGCCGAATCATTTCTTGAGCGATGTTATATAAACTCAATTCCACACCGCCACCCATACCACTACCCAGAGGCCCAACAGGAGTAGAGACAAAAAGTAATTTCATTTTGGCAGAAACAGTCATCCGCAGAGAGTATGAACAGTAGAGTTATACTCTTATTCTCTGTGCCTCTGCGTCTCTGCGTGATACTAATTCATACTTTCACTCAGCAACGCTTTTACTTAGTGTCTTAGTGTCTTAGTGGTAATGTAATTAATTTTTATCACCACAGAGGCACAAAGACACAGAGAAAACTGAATTTAAAATTGTCTTCAATTATAAATTAGTATCAACTAGCCCCTCAGACTCAACCACTGAAATGTAAACTTGCTTTGGAGTAATTTGTTGAACAGCCACAGATAATGCCTCAAGTGGTTCTTCACAGCGACAACCTGCAACCCCATCCCTTGGTTTAACAAGCCAAAGTAATTAAAGGTTCTTTAGTAAACAAAGGACATGAAGGCAATTGCCATTTTACAGTTGATATATTTAAGTCTTTGATTAATCCAGTGCCGATATCAAGTAGCCAACCGTGAACAAGAGGTGCTTTTTGGTCGTGGAGTGCTTTACGCATAATAGAAGTTTGGTACAGATTTTTAACCTGTGCCAAAACATTGATTTCTGCTAAGCGATTCAGACGTTCTTTTCTGGTTGGTAAAATATCAATTTCGTCTTGTTTTTGTAAATAAAGTTCTCGAATTGGATTCACCCAGTTATCAATAATTCCGGTTGTTCTCCCTTCTAACGCCGCCTTAATCCCACCACAATCATAGTGTCCACAAATAATAATGTGTTCAACTTCTAAATGGAGAATTGCGTATTCTAAAACAGCTAAAAAGTTAATATCCGTCAAAGAAACTTGATTGGCGATATTACGATGTACAAAAAATTCTCCGGGTTCCGTGCGGGTAAAATTTGTTAAGGGCAGACGACTATCAGAACACCCAATGTAGAGAAAAGGTGGTTTTTGTCCACGGCTCAACTTTTCAAAATAAGTTGGGTCTATAGCTAGTTTTTCCGCAACCCAAGCCTGATTATTTTCCAGGACTTCGTTGATGTTGTGATATTTCATCAATATTTCTGGGAGTCGTCTATGATCAATATTTTATATTATTCATATTTATAGATAGTTAATAAATTTAACGTAATCTTAAGCTGTAAAAATTTGCCTTTTGAAAATAAAGTCAATAAACTTACAGTTAGTGCAGATTAGACACTATTAAAAGCGATACCACTGAAAACTTTATGCTCAAAAAATTAAGATTTAGTATACTGCTGCTAGCAGTTATGGGAAATGTAGCATCGTCATTGAGTGCTAAGGCAAGTTTTAACGGTAAACTTGCCGTGGAAATTGATGGATTGAAGAACAAACAAGGGCAAGTCTGCGTTAGTATTTTTGCCAGTAGTCAAGGGTTTCCCAATAACCGCGATCGCGTCTTACAAAAGCAGTGTACCAAGATTACCGACACTCCCTTACTAGTTAACTTTGAGAACTTAAAAGCAGGTAACTACGCTGTTGCTGTCATCCACGATCAAAATAATGACCGTACCCTCAATCGTAATGGACTTGGTATGCCTATCGAAGGCTTTGGGTTTTTCAGAAACCCAGAAGTTCGTACAAGTGCGCCTAAGTTCGGCGAAGCAGCATTTTTAGTAGCAGGGCCAAACACCAATATTCAAATCCAGTTGAAATATTTTTAAGCTTATTGTCGTGAATCTTGGTGTGAATCTTCTGGTAAACTCTTTTGTTCAGGCAAGTGTTCAGACAATTTACGTATTCGATTGATCTGATTCAAAGCATACTTTGCTGTTGCCCGCACTTCGGCATCGGGATCTTCCAGAGCATGGCGCAACACCTGACTCATTTGACCCACCATGTCATAAATACGAGTCAGGTCACGAATCGCATTTTGCCGTACTTGTGGACTTTTATCTTGCATTGAAATTGCTAAAGCACGATTCATCGGTTTGAGTGTGCGGACGCCAATTTCTGCCAAAGCTGCCAAAACTAAGCTAGTTTGTTGAGAATCTGTATCAACCATCAGTTCCATCAATGGCTGAATTGCTCGTGAGTCTCCCTGCTGACCTAAATCCCAAATAGCTTTGCGCCGCTTTATTGGGTCGTGACTACCTAAGTCTTTCATCAATTCGTCAACAATATTGACTTTAGCAAGACGAGAAGTTTTTTCTGGTAGCAGCAGTTTTGTCTGAGGTGTTGTTTGTGAACTAGTTACAGATTTATCTTGATGCTGATTTGGTGTCGTCTCTGATGGTAACGGTGGTGTAACTGAGTCTTTGTTAGCTTCGCTTGAAGTTTTGGTATCTAAAATTTTGAAATTTTGCGCTAATCTGACCTGACGCATCCATTTCATCAGATAAAGTATTGCGCCAATAGTCCCCAAAGACCCAAGTCCCAATAGTAACCACCAAACTAAGCCTCGCTGAGTTGGCTTGGGCTTAGCAATTGGTTGGGGAGTAGAGATAGGAGCAGCAAAAATTGGAGAATCAATAATCGCAGAAGTGACAATTGGATTTTTTACTACCAAAGCTGCTTGCAGACTCCGCCGAGTCGTCACATCAGCAATACCGTCTATTCTTTTTAAACCCTTTGCTTTCTGGAATTTAGCTACAGCCATTCGTGTACTGGCGTTGTAGCGTCCATTAATCCCACGATTGTAGTATCCTAAATCCTTTAATTGGGTTTGCAATTCCTGCACCTCAGACCCTCTACTACCGGGTTTGAGAACAGTTTGCCGAGCGGATACTGTGGAACTAGCTTGTGCAAGTTCTACGATTTTCGGTGCTAGGTTAAGTGTAGCTGTACTTGCCCGTGGGTAAACTAAGCAAGAAAAACAGGTAAATATTAAGATTGAGGAACGGCGCAGCCTCATAATTTTGGAAGTTTCAGCCTGAACGTGCTTTTGAAGTCATGGATACAACAATAACGTCCAGTGGTCTAAATGTTAACTTATAACGTGACACAAAAAATCTTGTCAGTATTCAGTTGTCATTAGTTACTCCTTTGCCCATCTCTTCATCTCTTGTGGGTTAAGGCAAGATTTCTGGTTCAGATTCTCTCACTGTTAGGGTTACGGGGTTTAGCTTATTAGCCGGTGGTTCTAAAAGCTGTTGCTGCTGTGTAGTAGTTTTTTCGTTGACAGTAACCGTGTTATTTTGTCCAGATAAGGTATCGCGTTGGTTGATGAGATAGATGCTGATTAAAGTCAAGCCTACTCCTATCCACTGCAACGGGCTAAGAACTTCTGAGAGGAAGAGATTACCAAAAAGCAGAGCAAAAATCGGTGTGAGAAAAGTTAGGGAACTGAGACTAGTAAGACTACCACTAGAGGCAAAGTAGAAAAATAACCCGTAGGCGATCGCACTGCCAAATATGGTAGCGTAACCCAAAGCCACCCACTCAGACGCTCCCAGATTCTCCCACTGTTGGGATTCAACAACTGATGAAATTCCCCATAATGGTAATCCACCTAAAATCATGTGCCATCCCGTAGCAGATACCGGGTCAGCATATTTACACACAAATCGGATCATCACCGTTCCCACAGCCATTGATAGCGCGGCTAACAGCATCAACCACTCACCACTAGCAAATAAATCTTGCCAGCTACCTAGTGTGATATTTGCACCGGAGTCAAGAAAATTTAAAATCAACTCATCCGGTAAGCCAATCAAACTAATACCTGTAACTCCCAATCCTAAGCCTAGCCAGCCCCAAAAACCGATGCGTTCCTGGAATAACCACAACGACAGCAAGGCGACAGCCAAAGGTTGCGAGTCAATCATCACAGACCCTAACCCAGCACTAGTTCTGACTAATCCCTCTGCTAAAAAGCCTTGAAATAACGTCCCATCCACCAAAGCAAATAAGGTAATCCACAGCCATGCTGACCAACCCTTGGGCTGGGATCTACCCATCAATGCTGCTGCGATTAAAATTAACACTCCGGCTGGTAGCAAACGCACTCCCGCCATGAATAGCGGTGTTGTGTGGGGTATTACTCCTTTCATCGCCACCATTGCCGTTCCCCACAGGAAAAACGGGGCGATTAACAATAGGGGAGCAAAGGGAAGTCGGGACTCACTGAGTTTCAGCTGCATGGGTTTGCTGATGCCTTTATTTAACAAGCGCAAAAATTGCTTTACCCAATTTTACCGAATTATGTAGTTTTGTGTTCTCGTTGGCGTAGCCTTTCCCACAGAAGTGTATTAAAGTCACCAAAGCGGTGATGAGTAATGAGTGCTGTTAGCGTAGCTTGTGCTGAGTAAAACGAAGTACATTCAGTAAACCGAGAAGTTCTGCGATCGCTCTATATATTTCTAACCGAGTTCCAAACTTGTCACACCAAACACGCAATTAATAGGTAAGCTAGGCATTCCTTTGGTATACATCCGAGCAGTTTGAAAGACTGGCTGCCAGCCATAATGTTGAACTAAAGCGATCGCTTGTAAGTTGGCATCTGGCACATCAATAAATACTGGAACATCAGGATTTTGTGCAAGCAAGGCTTGAAATAGTGCTTTAGCAATCTTTTGATCATTGGCAAACAACGGCCCAATCCTAAAACCTGTATGGGCAGACCGGATAACTCCATAACCAACAAGATACCCATCTTTGAGAACGCCTAATGCAGCACTTCCTGGTTGCTCAATCCAATGTCGCAGAAACAGCGAACGCCTAGAAGGAAAAAGTTGGCGATCGTAAGCCAGTAACTCCTCAAAAGGTACTGTTCTCAGTTCAACGATACCAGGAGGCATAACACCGCCGCCAACCCCTTCATAACGAATATGGTTGTAAGCAATTTGGAAACCAGACTTTTTGTAATTATCTTGTTGAGCTATTACCCCATCTAAACCGATGTTACGGTCAGTAGCTAGATAAGCCATTGCTGTCTTCCAAATTTTCATACCCAACCCCTGCCCACGAAACTCCGGTTTGACAATGTAAAAACCCAGAAAACCGAAGTGTTGATCATAAGCAACAGCAGAAATACAGCCTACTGGCTCATCGTTCAACTCGCCCAATAAAAAACCGTTCTTGTCAGTTTGATAAAAAGATTGAGCATCATAGTTTCCTGGATTCCAGCCTTCAGCTGCGGCCCAAGTAATTGCCAAATCTACTTCCGACCTGTTCATCGGGCGAACACTGAAGTTATCCCTGGTCATAAGATATTCTTGCTCCTGGACTGCTAAGTATTTAACTTCGCTTTCGCAAACTGAATGATAATTCTTAACATTTTTACACTCATATTTCGTAGTTAGGACTTAACAAACTTGAGTGGGTGACTCACAAAGGCGATACCATCATGAAGCCCCATATCCATACATTCTGCTGGGGTGACTTATTCTTACTGGGGCCACCAAATTGATGATAATGAGCTTTCTCAACTATCTGAATTTTTTGAATAAATCACTTTAAAGTATTGACTTGTTTTTCCCGTCCTGCGAGGGAGACAATAATCACTTAAAAAACCCAAAATAAAAGATGCCTCTTCACTTGCAAAAAATGATTCTGTGGGAATTGGAGGGAATTAAGTGAACAGGATATGACATAATTTTTTGTTTAACCTTTGTAGACTGCGATTAATCGCGTGGCAAATAACAATACAGGAAGAAAAACTTATGGGACTTTTCGATCAAATTCTTGGTGCCGTCGCTAATCCCAATCAACAAGGCAGTTTGGGACAACTGGGAAGTATCATCAACACTGTAGATCAGTTAAGCAATAGCACAGGAGCAGACTCCTCTACTATCCAATCAGTTTTGTCAGTTGTAGGTAGTCAGGTGCGTTCTGCTTTACAACAAAAGCAAGCCACAGAAGGTAATGAAGCAGCGCAAACTTTGGTGAATCAATATGCTGGGAATTCTCCTAACCCCCAAGCCGTTAATTCGCTGTTTTCTCCTAACATACAACAACAGGTAGCTGAATTTGCCGCTCAGCGCACGGGGTTGAATGCTGGCACTATTCAACAATTGCTACCTCTGCTTGTGCCTGTTGTGCTGAATTTCTTGAAATCTGGTGCGAATGCTCAGAATCCCCAAAGTGGCGGAAATCCAGTACTAAATTCTTTCTTGGATGCAGACGGAGATGGCGATGTTGATATTGCTGATGCTATTCAGTTAGCTAGTCGCCATATCAGACGGTAAACGAAGAGGAAAGGGTACTGGAGAGAGGTGGAGGAGGAAAGTACTTCCCTCTCTCGCTTGTCCCTCAATCTCTTCAGTATGCCCTTTTGTTTGTATAATCAACTGTTTTTACTGATCGAATAGGTCAATACCGTAGTAACAAAGTCCAGAGTTACAATCAGCCATATCAACTCGGACTTGATATGTACCGCTTCGATATCTTGCATATCTAAAGCAATGAAATTTCCACGCTCATTATAAAGCAATGCAATGCGTGCTAGTTGCTAACAGAGTGCGATCGCCTTTCACAAAAAACTCACTGCGTCCAATCTTCCAATGTTAAATCAGGAATTTGCGAAAAATCCTTCTGGTTGCGAGTCACCATCACAGCATTTACTGAAGTGCAATTGATGCTATTCGCAAATCTTTTTGTAGTCTTTTTTTATTGAGTTGCTGATTTTCTGTAAGCAACTGCTCATAGTAGTTGCAAGCAGCAATATCAAAGTTAAGTATCCTAATCCCTTTAAAAAATTCCTGCGTAGTCCACAACTGCGTATAAAGTCTTACTAAATTTTCAGATTCAGAACGGTCGTTAATTTTAACAACCCATCCGTTAAATATTTCCTGGACTGTAATAATTATTATAGATAAATTAGGAACTGCCAAAGCAACCTTAGAGACAACAGCTTTGTTACCTTGCAGTAATAGCGAAACATGATCTGTATCAAGTATATAAAGGCTCATTAATTTCTCTCAATCAGACCTTTAATCTCCTTTTCTAGTCGTGTATGTTACGTTCTGCTATAATATTTTCAGCAATTTCTGTAAAATCTGGGTCATCCTGAAACACACCTGCAAACTTCAGCCATGGATTTTCTGTTTTACTTTGAGACAATATAATTTCTACAGGTATTATTTCTAGATTTTCAAGATGAGCATACAGCAGTTTTTGCAACTCTTCTAAAGCTTGTTTCTCAGTGGAAGCTTCAACTTGAAAACTAGGAAATTCTAATACGTAAGCTGTTACCTTTTTTTGATTGTCACGTTCTAGCAAGATATGCAGCTTTAGGTTTTCAGGCTGGGATAAAGTGACTGTAGAAATATTGATAACCATAGGTTTTTCTTTTATAAAGCTTTTTTACGTCATAGCGTTTCTTAGAAACGATAATACAAAGCCACAAAGAACTAAAATTTGCTCTTAATAAAATAAATATATAATTTATACACTATATGTTTATTGTAATTAAAAATAATTATTATCTACCAACATCTCTGTAATGATATCCTCAGCAATGAACGCCACTTCTTGCAGTTCGCACAGGGAGATCAAAGATGTCCTTTACAAACTCACCGCCCCAACTGAAAAGAGAGTTAGGGGTTGCTGGTGCAACTCTGATGGGACTGGGTTCGATTGTTGGTACGGGTGTATTTGTCAGTATTGGAATTGCAGCGGGGATTGCTGGGCCTGCGGTAATTCTGGCGGTAGCAATAGGGGCAATTGTCGCTACTTGTAATGGACTCAACAGCGCCCAGTTGGCAGCTAATCAACCTGTCAGTGGTGGCACTTATGAATATGGTTACAAGTATCTCACCCCCGCTTTGGGTTTTACAGCTGGTTGGATGTTTTTGGTAGCAAAGACTGCTTCGGCTGCAACCGCCGCTTTAGGTTTTGCCGGCTACTTGCTTAACGTCTTAGGTTGGAATTCCACTTGGATTGTTCCCATAGCCCTTTTATCTGTAGTAATCGTCACGCTGGTTGTTTTAAGTGGTATCCGACGATCTAATGTTGCTAATACCGTGATTGTCTCGGTAACGTTATTATCTTTGGGGTTCTTTGTCCTAGTTTGTCTACCGCGGGCTGCTGAGGTAGGGATGGACAATTTGACACCATTTTTTACAAGTTCACCAGGAGCGATACTCCATGCTAGTGCCTTGATGTTTGTCGCCTATACAGGTTATGGCCGCATTGCCACAATGGGGGAAGAAGCACGTTCACCAAGAGAAACTATTCCTAAAGCTATGATTGTCTGTCTGCTGCTGACAATGGTGCTTTATATAACAGTAGCAGCAGTTGGGATTGGGGCTGTGGGAGCAGATGTCTTAGGTAATGCCACTCAACAGACAAAAGCCGCTCCCCTAGAGGTAGCAGTCCGCAGTGTTGCTGGTTCGGGTGCTGCCTTTGTCTTAGCTATTGGGGCGATGACAGCGATGTTGGGTGTGCTACTGAACTTAATTTTAGGTTTATCCCGCGTATTACTCGCAATGGGACGTCGCTCGGATGCTCCAAGATTTTTGGCACGTCTTAACCAACAACAGACAACGCCATACTGGGCTGTGATATTTGTGGGAATAGCGATCGCCTTACTAGTACTTTTAGGCAATGTGAAAACAACTTGGTCGTTTAGTGCCTTCAGTGTCTTAATTTACTACGCAGTTACTAATCTAGCAGCTTTACGCCTCACCTCAACCGAGCGACTCTATCCTGTATGGGTGGCTTGGATAGGTCTTTTATCTTGTCTTTTCTTAGCTTTCTGGGTGGAATCTTCTATCTGGCAAGTGGGTTTAGGGTTGATTGTTGCTGGGTTAATTTGGCATAAAGTTCGGCGAACGATCGCGCGATCGGCGTAGGATTATTTTTAAATCTCTAAATATCTCTCATAAGGATGAAATTAATTACTAACTATAGATAGTGGCGCTAGTAGTTTAGGATAGCTAAAGTTAGTTAATAGTCCAGCATTCACTGTTGTTGAGTCACGATACTAATCCTGATGTTGCGGTGCTGGCGATTTTCTGCCTATCTGGGTAGTCTGGATTGCCTCAACTAAACGTTTCATTAGCACAGCGACAGACACTAGCAAAACAGACATAACAGATATGAAAGCAGATGAACTCCTGAAAAACTATGCAGCAGGCGTAAGAGACTTTACTGCTGTCAACCTGAGTGAAGCAAATTTAAGGGAAGCTAACCTTAGTGGAGCAATTTTAGATAGAGCCACATTAGATGGAGCTAATCTGAGCCATGCTAACTTAGCGCAAACTAGTTTGATTGAGGCAGATCTCAACGGAGCAAATTTGAGCCATGCCAACCTTAGTGGCAGCAATTTAGGTGGAGCCATCTTAGATGGAGCCATTCTAGATGGAGCATTTTTAGATGGAGCTAATTTGAGTCAGGCTGACTTGACTGTTGCCAAGTTAATTCAAGCAAACCTCAGCGAGGCGGAGTTACAAAAGACAAACTTGAAAGCTGCAAATTTAGATGGAGCCGATTTGAGTGGAGCAGATCTAACCATAGCAGACTTGACTCAAGCCAACCTCACCCAAGCCGACTTGAACCAGACAAATTTGAGTGGAGCCAATTTAGATGGCGCCAATATAGAAGGAACAATCCTGGATGAGAATTCTTAATTACATTGGACTTCTTGCATAAGTCAATATTTGTTAAATCGAACCAAAAATAACCACAGATATTTATCTGTGGTTATTTTTGGTTTTATTCGGATTTTTGCAAGAAGTCTATTTAATGCTGATTAAGGTTAAAGCCAGTTTTAAGCAGCTTTCTAAATTGTGATTTATTCAATTGAAAACTGCTATATCTACTTTAACCGTTTCCGCTAGTCTTCTTTCCTACTATCCACACTGGATCACCTGTTTTGATAGCACCGAAGTTAACTGTTTTACTGCCGCTATTAGGCATATAGTATGGTGAAGGTAAAGCTCCTGAAAGTTTGAATTTAGGGTCAAGCTTCGTCGCCTGAGATCCCGCTGGTTTGATGTTGAAAAAGATGTTATTCGCTACACCAGCCGACGCTCCCAACGAATTGTTGATTTCATCAGATGAGTTATAGAAAATGTTATTACGAATCTCCTGATTATCACCATCCCCTTTAAAAAGCCGGAAGAAGGGATCTTTTGAGTTTTTAGCATACACTGTGTTGTTAGTAAACTTGAAATTGTCCCTTTTCTCCCTAAAATGGCCGACTACAGTAGGCCCACCTGTTTTTTCAAAGATGTTGTGATGGACATTCAAGTTTTGAAATTTAATCCCAAATGAGGCAAGGGGATAAGCGCCTCCGCGAATATAGTTATGGTCAAATTCGATATTGTTGCTAGATACCTCGCAAGCGTAGAAGGGATTATCTGGCCCATACCAGAGATTATGATGTGCGTGGATGCTAGTTGGCTGTTTATTAGCAGGGGATGCTAATGATAGCGTACTGCTAAAGGTAGAGTTATAAATCTCGCAGTTGTAACAGTTTGCGTGCCAAAGCTCCAAAGCCATTTGTGGAGTATAACCGCTTCCCCAAGCGTTCCATTTATCGACTTTAATATCTAAGTTATAAAATTTGACATTTCTTAAGTTCCCCTCTTTAAACTTGGAACCGCTGGGTTTCCCTACCCAATCCTCGCTAATTGTTCTCATTCCTCCGCCACCACGTTTTCTGGTGTCGATATTCATGTCATGCAAATTAACATTTGTCAGGTTTCCGATACCAAAAGCGTGTGATTGCTTACCACCTCCACCAGCGATCCGATTGTTATAGGAACTATCTGTAATGCTAATGTTGTAGATATTGCTACCAGATACCCTCTCCATATCGATCGCTGTAGTGGCATAGCTATTAAATGCCAAATCGTGAATTGTCAATTTATTGGCATCTAGAATATACATACCCAATTCATAGGCACGATTTTTACCATCAAATTTCATGCGACTAATGGTTATGTTTTTAACTCCAACCAACCGCAATTCTCCGGTGAGAGTAGTTGAATTAACTCCTGAACCGACAAGGTTTACTCCTGATGGTACTGAAACTTTTTTGCCTACATCAAAAGTCCCGGCTCCAATTTGAATAGTATATCCCTGGTCAGGAGGAACAGACGCGAAGGCTTTGTTTAGGGTACGCCAAGGTGAAGACTGTGTGCCTTTAGCTGTATCTGACCCTTTGGCGTCTACGTAATAGTATTTAGATTTTGAGCTAGTACGACCTGCAATATACTGTTCAGGAATGCCCGAAGCTTGCTCAGAGCCACCTGCTAAAGCTTGACATAAAAAAGCTGACACATCAGCTCGACTAGCTAATTTATTGGGTTTTAGGGACTTAACATCGGGATAATTGACGACAAGATTTTTTTCGGTTGCTGCTGCTATTCCAGCATAGGCATAGCCAGGAATCGTTTTTGCATCAGTAAAGTTATTATTTAGCGTTGTAGTAGCAAACTGAGTTGGAGAGTAATTTAAGCCACTAGCTAAAGCTACTAAAGCTTGAGCGCGAGAAATGTTTTGGCTGGGATTGAATACTTTACCGGGATAGCCTGACAAGAATCCTGTTTGAGTAGCTGTTTCAATCGCATTGTAGGCCCAGTAATTCGAGGGAACATCGACAAACTTAACTGAGTTACGAGTCTTTTTTGCGTTGGGGAAAGCCTTGTTAACCATTGCTGCGAACTCAGATCGAGTCACAGAGGAATTTGGTCGGAAAGTACCTTCTGGATAACCACTGATAATACCTTTGCTAGCCAGTTGTGTGATACATGATTGAGACCAGTTACCTTGAATATCTGTAAATTTAGATTGAGCTAGTTTAGGAGCTGCTATTACCAAATGCGTAACAGCACTAATCACTATTCCCAATCCAACTAGTAAAGCAAAGCCAGATTGCCATTTGCGGACTCTAATCATTAAAATTATTACCTCAATTCATATTTTTTTCTGGTTTAAGCAGATACTAGTGCCACTAAAACATTCTAGAATTTTTTTTCAATTCCTTGGAAAATGTGTTCAAAGATATTCCTTTAAGCAATCACCGCATATAGTGCGTGTCTCTGATACATAGTAACAAAATCAAAGATTAGGAGGTTTGGAAGTTAGACTGAAGCTGATATTGAGTCAGTAAAACAGTTCTTGAAGGGAACACGCAGCGATAGAGGTATGCAGTTATTTCAGAAATTAGCAACTACCACAAAGGTAAATTTAGGAACAAAGTAATTGAGCTACATTGAAGATGAATTGTTCCACATCAATGGTAATTACTTAGCTATTTAGGTATTTAATGATAGATAAGATTTAGCGATCGCACTGCTCAACGCAATTAAAGCTAGTAAGTGAGTCAGTGCAAATAAACGAGAGTTCGTAGTTAGGGCTTCAGCCATTAAAATTCCCTATCTGAAAACTAAAGCCTGACTATAAATTAAGAGTATATTTAGTATTTAATTATGTCTTTACTATTAGTTAACACAGATGATGTTTAATCATGCCTAATTTTTTTCCAACACTTTAATGCGGTAATCATACCCTTGCTTTACTAAAAATGATTGACGATAGTGAGCAAATTCCTCTTCACAAGTTCGCAGTCAGATAAGATTGTTAAATATGATACTTTACATATCAATATAAATAACTAAATTCTAAGAGCATACTGTGGTGTTTAATGCTGTTGTGTTGTTTTTTGCATACGCGCAGAATAGAAGCAACAGGTATTGGTTTCATTGATTTAAGTTTGCTCGAAGTTTATCGTCGATGTCGCGCACATGCACATCTCTACTCCTAGCGATCGCTTTATAGCTGTTATGAATAAATTAGTTCAATACATCCAACTAAAGTGCAACTTCAATGCGTAACAACTAAACAAGTAACGATGGCTATAATTGTTGAAATAATTTAAATTTCATAGTACCAAATATCTTCTTCTCGCAGCACGATTCGATGCAGAGACAGACGATCAATCAAGCCTTCCTGCTCAAACTGCCCAAGAATACGAGTAATTGTCACACGAGTTGAACCCAACATTTCCGCAAGGTCTTCATGAGTCAGACGCATATCTATTAAACGTCCCTTTTCAACTTCCGAACCAAACTTATTCGATAACCATGCCAACAGCTTGATCAGCATGGTATCCACTTTTTTATAACTACGAATAACCATCAATTCTTCAGCCTGCTGGATGTGAGCAAGTAGAGTTTCTGTTAGTTGTGGCCATTCCTCTAAAGGTAAGATTACCGCCTCAACTTTAGTCAGACATTCCATCTGATGTGGTTCCAATTTTGACAAAGCTTTACCGATGACATCTCCAGGGCCCCACAATCCCAGCGCAACGGTTGTACCATCTTCTAGATAGGTAAAAGTCCGAACAAAACCCGCTTCAATTTTCCAAAGATTATTTTCCTGTTCTGGCAAGAATGCCCGCCGGGTAAAAAGTTGCTTAGAATTCTTACTAAGCGGGTCAGCAAAGCTTGAGTATAAAGACACCATAATATATAAAACTGTTTTTCGATAGATTAACCGTAGTATATATATATCAGGTTATGGCAAACTATTATCTTCTCTACGAGACCTCCGCGTAGCTTTTCCGTAGGGGTACGCAGTGGGGTGTAGCGCATTACGAATTGGTAATTAGTCGGCTACACCCCTGAAAATGCCTAGATTCCCGCACCATCCAGAAAATCTTCAATCATCCCATCAGAATTACTGCTTTTAGCTTTGTCGGTATGTCCATTAGCAACTTTTGTTAGAGACATTGCTGGAGATTCCATCTGCTCGAACTGTTTTTCTAGAGCTTTGACTCTTTCAAATAAAGCTCGAATCACTTCAGCTTCCACATCCCGGACTTTATCATGATCCAGAACATTGCTACTCAAATTGTTCTGACGAGTCACCCGTCCTGGAATCCCGACTACTGTGGTGTTGCTGGGCACATCTCGCAACACTACCGAACCTGCTCCGATACGGACGCGATCGCCAATTTGAATATTACCCAATACCTTCGCACCTGCTCCCACAACCACATGAGAGCCTAAAGTTGGATGGCGTTTGCCGCTTTCTTTACCAGTACCGCCGAGGGTAACACCTTGATATATCAGGGCATAATCACCCACGATTGCTGTCTCACCAATCACTACTCCCATACCGTGGTCAATAAATACTCCTTGACCAATTAACGCCCCAGGATGGATTTCAATTCCAGTTAAAAACCGACTAATGTGTGAAATAAACCGAGGTATAAAGGGAACTCCCATTTTATATAGCCAGTGTGCCGTTCGATGGCACAGTAAAGCTTGGAGTCCAGGATAGCAAAACAATACCTCCAGCCAATTACGGGCTGCGGGGTCACGTTCAAAAATAGTCCGCAAATCAGTTAGTAGCATACTTTCTAGTTGAGATCATCATTGCTAGGCAAGGCTCTGAAAAGAAATTCACATAATTTCCGAAAAGATTAGGCCATTATTGGGAATTTTGTAAGATAATCTACGGTAAGACGATAGATTTATAGTTTATTTGTGGATAGTGGGATGCTATCACATCCAACACTTTGAAAAAAATTAATTTAGCACAAAACGCGATAAATCAATTGACTAACCGTAGTATATTGAGTACAGACTTGAATAGCCAAAACTACGCTCTCCTGGATCTGTCTTCCAAGGTTGAATACGCGCTACTGGCACTTTTAGAACTGGCAAGCCATCACGGAAAAAAAGTTCCTCTGACCATGAGCGAGATCACTGCCAAACAACCTATACCCGAACGCTATCTAGAACAAATTTTGACCAACCTCCGGCGTACTGGTGTGGTGCAGAGTCAACGCGGCTCTAAAGGAGGTTTTGTTTTAGTTCGTGAACCTTGGCAAATTACCTTACTGGAGATTGTCACTTTAGTCGAAGGTGAGCGCAAAGAGAAAGAAAGCTCTGAACCTCCTACTCTCGAAAGGTGTTTGGTTTATGAAATCTGGGATCAAGCCAACGCTGCCGCGATTGAGGTTTTGAGACGTCATACGCTCCAGGACTTGTGCCAAGAAAGAGAGGCTCGTGCTCAGCAGAGTCCAATGTATTACATTTAGTCAAAAAGGAGTACCGAATATGGGTATAGCGAAAGATATTACAGAGTTAGTCGGACGGACTCCTTTAGTTCAATTAAACAAGATTCCCCAAACATCGGGAGCTGTGGCTCAGATTGTTGTGAAGCTAGAAAGCATGAACCCAGCGGCTTCTGTCAAAGACCGGATTGGGGTAAGCATGGTGGAAACAGCAGAGGAAGCAGGCTTGATTTACGCTGGAAAAACTACTTTAGTGGAGCCAACTTCTGGTAATACAGGAATTGCGCTGGCAATGGTGGCAGCGGCCAAGGGGTACCATCTGATTCTAACAATGCCTGACACGATGAGCCAAGAACGACGAGCCATGCTCAGAGCTTATGGCGCTCAACTAGAGTTAACACCAGGTGTAGAGGGGATGCGAGGAGCGATCGCTCGTGCAGAGGAAATTGTCGCTCAAACGCCCAATGCCTATATGTTGCAGCAGTTCCGCAACCCCGCTAACCCCAAAGTTCACGCCCAAACCACAGCAGAAGAAATCTGGAAAGACACCGAGGGAAAAGTAGATATCCTTGTGGCGGGAGTGGGTACTGGTGGGACTGTTACGGGAGTTGCAGAAGTTATTAAACAGCGTAAGCCTAGTTTTCAAGCGATCGCAGTTGAGCCAAGCAGCAGTCCAGTACTAGTTGGTGGTCAATCAGGGCCTCATAAAATTCAGGGTATCGGCGCGGGGTTTATTCCAGCAATTTACCGTGCGGAATTAATAGATGAGGTGATTCAGGTAACAGATGAACAGGCGATCGCCTACAGTCGTCGATTAGCAAAAGAAGAAGGATTATTATCGGGCATTTCTTCTGGAGCTGCTTTATACGCTGCTATTCAAGTAGCACAGCGACCTGAGAATGCAGGTCGCCTGATTGTGATGATACAGCCTAGCTTTGGTGAACGCTATCTCAGTACCTCACTGTTTAAAGACCCAGAAGAAAATGAGTGGGTGAATAAAGTTTAATACTTAATTTAGAGTAGGGTGGTTAGGCGCTATTGAATATGTCGGTTATTTGAAATATATTGATTGCTTTAAAAATTGGGGAGATTCAATTTTTGAACCATCTGAGCACACAAGAAACGTTTTCAGTCCGAAATCAAATCCCGCTATCTTAAATGAAAGCCGCGCTAGACTCGTCTAACAACTCCAAGACTGCAATATCCGAAAACTCTGATGTGGATTCGCTAAGTTGCACCGATATCCAGCAGACTACTCGCGCCTTCAATATTTGACGCAGTGCTAAGGGAAAATCCATCTCAATAATTTCGCTAGTAGGCTTTTCAGTTGCTACTAGCGATCGCAAGAGTGCAAGATTAACCACATGATTTGATAGCGGTTGATTCCAGAATTTTCTCAATTTCTTAAGATTCAGGGAAAATTAAGGTTTATAAACAGGCAAAATCTTAGCCAATCTCCTGGTTGCATCTTCCTTTAGCTTTTAGGTATGGGAAGGACTAGTCAATATTTAATTACCATTTAGATAAACATCTTATAAAAAACAGAAACACAAAAGCGCCCCCCATTTCTGGAGAGCGCCTTTAGTTGTAGAGACGCGATGCATCGCGTCTTATTCAAAGATTAACCGTTGATTGCAGGAGCACTGATAGCCACAGG
>NZ_JACXXN010000036.1 GCF_014904695.1 Nostoc sp. MG11
AGGGGGGTTGGGGGGATCAAAAGCCTGTGGGGCAACTCTCAAAGACTTGTGTGTACACCGTAGCCTTTTTAAGGGGAGCCAGCGCGGTCTTCTCCCTTCGCGTAGCGTCTCGTAGAGAAGGGGAGACGCAATTATGCGATGGGGTCTCCCCAAGTGGAGCGACTGGCGTGGGCTAGGGGGGATCAATAAGTGCCTAATATCACAGCCGACCACTTTTCATACAACCTGTTAGAGATAAGACGCTTTGTTAGAAGATGAATTAACATAAATACTCACTGTTAACTAGACTTCTTGCAAAAATGCGAATAAGCGAAAAAATAACCACAGCGAAAAGTTTGCGCGTCCGGGTAACAGGAGCGCAAAACTTTTCAAGACAGATAAACACCCATAAACACCGATGAATTAAGAGATCATTAGATACGTTCACGGGGAATAATAAAAATGAGGTTGGAACGATTTTGTATGGTTTCAGCCTCTATTTTTGTAGGAGGTCTACTGATAAATAATTAATAATACCGATCCAATTCATGTAGAGACGTTGCAATGCAACGTCTCTACATGGTTTTTTAAATTGGTATAAATTGACCCGCTAGCTAAATCAAGAGGGGATGGATGAAGAGTAGCCGCGTTGTCATTGTTGGCGCTGGATTCGGTGGATTGCAAGCTGCTCAATCTTTAGCTGATTCTGGTGCAGATGTATTGTTAATTGATCGCAACAACTATCACACCTTTATACCGCTGCTGTATCAAGTTGCAACAGGTCAATTAGAACCTGAGTACATTGCTTACCCTATCCGCACAATTTTACGGCGATTCTCTTTCTTGCGGAATGCTAGGGAAACGAGACGGCAGAATCGAGTACCCAAAGTTCAGTTTTTGATGGCTGAGGTTCAGCAAATTGATTTTTCAGCGCAGATCATTGAAACAGATGATTGTGTAATCAGCTATGACTTTCTCGTGCTTGCAACTGGAAGCCAAACGCAGTTTTTGGGAGTTCCTGGAGCGTCAGAATATGCCTTCTCAATGAGAACATTAGAAGAGGCAATAGCATTACGTAACCATATTTTCTCTTGTTTTGAAAGAGCTATCCAGGAATCTGATTCATCACGCCGTCAACAACTGCTGACGTTTACTATTGTAGGTGGTGGCCCAACAGGTGTTGAGATGGTAGGGGCCTTTGTTGAAATGCTTCGAGGCTATTTGCGTCAGGATTATCCAACATTAGATTTAAGGCAAGTGAGGCTGATTCTTGTACAATCAGGCGATCGCTTATTGGCTGATCTCCCAGAGAAGTTGGGAATTTATACCTACAAGCGATTACGTCATTTGGGAGTGGAAGTTTATTTGCAAACAAGAGTCAACCAAGTAACTCTGGGATCTGTGCATCTTCAAAACAACCAGATAATTCCAACTGCAACCGTAATTTGGACAGCAGGTTTAGAAGCTAACTCTCCCGCGATATCAGAGGAGATATCTTTAGCAAACAAAGGAAAATTAATTGTTCATCCCACCCTGCAATTGTTAGAGCAACTCAATGTTTATGCCATTGGGGATCTTGCATATTTGGAGAAAAACGGTAAACCTTTAGCTGGGATTGCGTCAGAGGCACTACAACAGGGTGTTACTGTAGCACAAAATATTAAAAGGCAGCTTCGAGGTAAATTACCAAAACCCTTTAACTATTTTAACAACGGAAGATTAGCGATCATTGGCTGTTATTCAGGCGTTGGAAAAATTGGCGCGTTTGCGTTTACAGGCTTTTTAGCTTGGCTGATGTGGTTGGGAGTTCACTTAATGTATCTTCCTGGCTACCGTAGTCGTTTGCTGGTATTATTTACCTGGCTTCATACTTATTTATGGCGCGATCGCGCCGTTCGCTTGATTCTGTCTACTAAAGACGTTGGCATTCAAAACCGCCAAGTGCTTCCAAAAGCAAAGTTAAATATTTTCCAAAAGTCGCGTTGATCTAAATTCCTGTAATTTAAATCAATCACAGTTAATGTAACCGAGTTGAAGTTAAAGCAATTGAGCACTAGAGAAAAAATAGATGAACCCTTGCAAACTAAGCAACGCATTATAAACTAGGCTAGAACACTCCAAGCATTCTATTTGGGAATCTTATTGAGTAATTCTATCCTTGAAATTGCGATAGTTAAGCTTAATGTTATTAACTTTTTGCTGAATAAAACTACTGGTAGTCTTTTGTAGACGAACTAGCGGACTTTCAGACCTAAAACTTTGAGGTCTTTGTTCTGGCGACGTTAAATATCGATAATGCAAAAACACGTCTCTATATGGAATGTTGACATTCTCACCAGCGCAAAGTTGAGTAAATGTTGATGCACCTATACTCATATAGTGCAGATATGTCAGCCGCCGTTCTTGGTCGTAAAGGATGTTATCTACCACATCAAAGTTAGAACTCCAGTGATTACCAGTCGCTTTATCCGAGTCATGGTAAGCAAAATTATAGTATGAAATTCTACTTCTCAATACCATGTAGTTAAATAAAGATTGGTCAGGTGCTACTAAAGCCATTACATCAGCTTCACCAGCCTCTAATTTGTTGAGGATATCTACTAACATATCTTGAGGAAAAATATGTTTTTTAGATGCAAACCAACCAGCACAGAATATCTGAGACTGCAATTTTTCTTGATTGAAAACTTGCTGTAAAAGCTCTGGCGAACCATCAAAAATGTACTTTAAGTCAGACTTATACTGAAAATCATTTACTACCCAATCATAGCTATCTAACTTTTCATATACATAATCTACAGGCCCCATTAATAAGGTATCTGCATCAAAATAAATAAATTTATCAAATGGCCCATCAAATGCACAAAATTTACGGTGCATCGGTAACTCATATAAATCAGAAAAACCCCACTCTCGCCAAGTTTTTTGTGCTCTTGGATAATTTTTCCATATATGAGTTGCAAAGTTATCCCAGTAAGTAATAGCAGCAGAGTTTTCAAATAAGGTGACATTATCTCTAGCTGCAATCTCTTCTCGCACCTTGTGCAACCGATCATTATATGGAATTATACAAATAGGTATTTTTCTACCAGCATTAGCTTCTATACTATTGAGCAATGCAACTACTTGGTCATAGACCACATCATTACCTAGTATATAAATACCATCGGTCATTGGGATACTCCTAATATTAAGTACGGGCAGAAACAAAGGGAAATAAACGGCGAGTCAGCTTTGGAATGAAAGCAAATTTACCTTCATGAAGGTAACGATAGTGTTCCCACAGTTGCCAATAGGGACTACCAACTTTAATCCGCGTACCAGCCCAGTGGAGATATTTTAGTCGTTGTCCTCGGTCATAGAGAGCGTAATCTTGCTGTTGAAAATTTTGCGAACCGGCCCAACTACCAGGCCCGCCCCCAGGAATTTTGACGAGATTGCCACGTTTAGCAATCAGCTTCAAAACAAGGTAATTCAGAATAGGTTGGTCTGTAACTCCTTCAGAAAAATCGAAATATTCACGATGCATTGCACACTCGCGTAAAGCTTCATCCATCTGTTGCTGTGTAATAACTCCCTTTCGAGAAGCCCAAAAGCCGCTATTGAAAACGTCTTCTAGTTGAGCATCTGAAAAAATTTGCTGTTCTTTCACAAATGGGGAAAAAATATTTCGCATCTTATCATTGGCATAATGATAATCGCAACAGAAAAAATCGACTTCTGAAAGCTTGTCTAAATTGTCAGCGATTTTTTCAAAAACGACAATATCAGTATCAATATAAATAAACTCATCTAAAGGCCCAAACCATGCCACCAGCTTACGCATTTTATTAGGTAATGCGAGAAAATCTCGATCAAAAATTTCCCCTATGCGTTTAGTTAAGTTCTCAAGAAGTTCTAGGTCTGGGAAAACTTGCACATTATGTAAGCTGGCAAGTTGCTCTGCTACCTTGTGATAATTGTCATTAAAAGGGATAAGATAAACGGTCACTTCTTGGTCATAGTGGCGAATGCTATTGAGTAAAGCGATCGCATTATCAATAACACGGTCATTGGCAACTATGTAAATTCCCCGACTCATAGGATTAACCTTGATTAATTAACTTTAATTTTCGCAAAGCTCTTGTAAGTAAACTCGGTGGTGGAGCGTCATAACGCTTAGGAGGATTGTTAAAAATTGGGCGTTTATCTGGTTCATGCAAGTAACGATAATGGAGAAATAAATCTCGATAGGGAAACTCTATATTTTCTCCAGCACATACTGCTTGATTGATATTAGGAGGAATACCAATATAGTGCAGATAAGTTAATCGAGCACCTTTATCATAAAGAACTTTATCTTGTTCTTCAAAATGTTTAGAAGTAACGGAGCAGCCTGTAACTTGATTATTTGGTAAGTGATGAGCAAGATTATAAACTGGTATACCAGACCTCATAAACATATAGTTGAGAACTGGCTGATCTCCTGTGGGATAGAGTATTTCTATCTCACCTGCTCTCAGATGAGATAACAATCCTTCTAGTTTAGATTGGTCAAATAATCCTTTTTTAGAAGCGTAAAATCCTGAGCAAAAAATTTCACTTTTTATTCGATATTCGTCAAATACTTGGAATAATTTCTCTGAATTGATGTTATAAACTTTATCTGGATATTTAAACTGGAAATCATAGACGATACAGTTGTATTCATCTAATTTTTCAAAAATAAAATCTAGTGAATTCATCACTAGAGTATCGGCATCCAAATAAACAAATCTATCAAAGGGGCCATCGAATGCACAAAAGCGTCGATGTCCGCCATAAATTCTGTACTTATTTTTGTTCATACTAGCAGGACTAGCCTCTAGCATAAATTTATCCCAGCGGTTGATTGATTCTTGATTATCGTAAATAAATACATTAGGGCGCTTAACTATTTCATCAGCAATCCGCTGTGTTTGGTCATCAAAAGGATAAATACAAACAGGGGTTTCTTTGCCCAATATCACATCAATACTATTGAGTAAAGCAATCAGTTGATCAAAAACATAATCATTGCCAAGCGTACAAATACCATCCATAGTTTATGAGTGTTGAGTAACAAAATTTGATAACCAGTTGAGCAGATTTAATTTGTGTAATATAATTTGACGTGCTTCTGCGATCGCATCCTTGGCAGCATACCAAGCATCAGGTGTAGCAGTAACTTCTTTGATGTAGGCAATGCCTTTTTCATCCAAACTAGGCAATCTTAAAAAACTACCCGGTGGCAACAATTTATCAGCAGCCGGCCCACCATAGTAAATTGGTAAACACCAAGCAAGCAAACTATCCCAAAGTTTCTCACTTACATACCAATTATTATCAGCATAGTTTTCAATTGATAGATTGTAATAATAAGGAGCCATCCCATACCACTTGTTACTAAGTTCTCCTAATGTTTTTGCCCATACAGGTAAGTTTCGCCCATACAAATCAAACTTAATTCCACTTGATTCTAAGGACTGCAAAAATTCTAAACGCTGGCGGTGGTTAGCTGTGCGGCTAATTCCAGAAGTAATCCAACTGCATGGAGAAACTTTTTGGGTACATGGCATTTCATTTAAATCTTGAAAGGAATTTGAATGATACCAAATAGCAGGCATATAATCGGGAGTTGGAGCAAAATCATCAGGGCCAGAAACGTAACCACAATACTTTTGGGCTTGTTGATAATTATGATTGTTTATTTCTACAATTTCATCTAAAGGCGGTTCTCTGAGTAAATAAATAATTCGCTCTTTGTTGACATTACGTAATCGAGAATCGATATTTAATTCTGATGCTTGCTGTGGTTTACGAAAGCTATCTAACCAAGATTTATGTGGCGATATTCTGGGAAAATCAAACTGATACATTATCAAAAAATCTGGTTTTGGCGCTAGTGCTAACATTTGCATATTGCCCCAAGTTCCAAATTGATTCGGGGTTTGTTGCCACAGCCAATCGGCTCTAGTTTCCAAACCTCGATAGCTACTAATCATACCTACAGTTTTTATATTCATTCTATTTATTTGTCATTTGTCATTTGTTATTTGTCAAGGGTCAAAATTCAAGAATTATTCCCTCATTTTCCATTACGCAATAAGTGGAGGAAGTAGAGATTCATCAACGTAACTGAGGATTTTTGCTGCTCTATTTTCCCAAGAGAATTGCTTGACAAACTCAACACTATCTGGATAACCATCTACTTTTTTGGGATGAGTTTGTAGAACTCGCTTGAGACATTCGGCGAATTTGCTAGGATTATCTGGCTCACACCAAGCAGCGATGGCTTTAGTATCTTGAAACTCAATTAATGAAGGAATTTTTGTGGCTACAATGGGTGTTCCAGAGGCGAAGTAGTCAAATAGTTTTAGGGGAGATGTAAAAGTTGCTGCTTTTCCTGAACAATGGGGATGAGCTAAAATATCGGCTGCTTGTAGCAAAGATGCTAACTCATTATGCAAAACATAGCCTAAAAATGTAATATTATAAACTTGCTTTTCTTTTGCTAATTGCTGATAGTATTCGATTTCTGTGGACTTACCACCTGCACAGACAAATTGCACATTTGGCATTTGCCTAGCCACATCAATTAATACATCGATACCTTTAAATTGTTGTAGCGCTCCTGCATACACTACCAAATGCGATCGCTCCGTCAGTAGTTTTTTGCGCCATTCTGCCGCTTTTTCTGGCTGTCTCTGCATAAATAAGCGGTTAAAACCGTTGTGCAGCTTAATTACTTTTTCTGGTGGAATGCCATTTTTAATCATGGTTTCGCGGATGGTATCTACAACTGTGACAGCAATTTGAAACAGCGGACTTTTGACAATTTCTGGCTCAAATTCCTTATCTTCGTGGTGATGGTGTTCATAAATTGCGGGAACGCCATTTTTAATAGCAGCTTTCACAAAATTCCAGTTGCGACTATGGACAAGTTTGGTAGTTGGAAGTATATGAAATGGTAAATAGTACTTAGTGGCAATAGTATTAGAATCAGTAAATTTACTTTTAAAATGATCAATCGGCCAAGGCATCGGTAAGGGAGCAACTTTCAATTTGTCATGAAGGTTATAATATCTAATCAGTTCTGTTGGAGTTTTTTGAGGTTGAAAAGGACGAAACAAATTAGCTGGGTTAATAGCTCTCGAATCTTTGTCAGGATATACCAAAACTGTTGAATATCCCAAGTTAGCGGCGGCGTTAGCTGCATTTGTGGACTGTACTAAGTGAGCTTCTTGCTGGGGTAATTCTTCACCAATAAAAAAAACGTAGTGTTTTTTTAAAGCAGCATTGTTCATGATTTTAGGTGGTAATACTATCCTCAAATTTTTCTAAGTTATCGAGCAGATATATAGCAGATTCATAAGTTTCCGTAACTAACTTATTTTGTTCTTTATGGGTGTATATCAAATTATCGGCTAGAGAGCGGAGAGAGCTAAGTATAGGATTAAGACAAGTCCGAAACTCAACGGAAATATGATTAAATGTTTCGTATTGAGTGGTTGCAATGTTCTGATTTTGCTCAGAAATTGAGAGGAATTTACCTCTTAATTGCATATTAACAACATCGTCAAAAACATCAATGGTATTAAGAATTCTCCAGGCTGATTTGTAGGATTCTTCAATTAATTCTTGCCGCTCTTGAGAATTGTCTACCATCTCATCAAGCAATAAGCGTAAAAACCCAATCATTGAGTTTAACTGCGTGCGAATTTCATGAGAAATGCGGAGTAAGCTTTGATTACGTTTAACAATAGCTTCTGGACGTTCAGCAAATTGCATTGAGTATAAGCGTGAGTAGTAACCACCTTTTTGCAAAAGTTCTTCGTGGTTTCCCACCTCTACCACACGTCCTTGATCTAATACAGCAATTTGATCGGCTTTTTGGACTGTAGAAAGGCGGTGAGCAATGACTAAGGTTGTCCGATCGCGACTGAGGTCATCAAGTGCAGCTTGTACTAAGCGTTCGGAAACGGTATCTAAAGCACTAGTGGCTTCATCAAGGATGAGAATGTCGGGATTTTGTAGCAAGGCGCGAGCGATCGCTAATCTTTGTCTTTGTCCACCAGACAACATGACGCCGCGATCGCCAATCAAGGTATCAAAACCTTGGGGTAATTTACTGATAAACTCATAGGCATTTGCCCGCTTTGCTGCTGTGATAATTTCATCCTGGGTAGCCTCTGGTCGTCCATAAGCAATGTTATTTCCCACCGAGTCATTGAACAGAAAGGTATCTTGACTGACAATTCCCATTCGTTTTCGCAGGGATACAGCATCGAACTCGCGTAAATCAGTGCCATCAATGGTAATAGAGCCAGATGTTGGGTCGTAAAATCTGGGTAAAAGGTCTGCCAAAGTAGATTTACCAGCACCGGAACCGCCTACCAGAGCTAAGGTTGTGCCATGCGGTAAGTATAAATTCACATCTTTGAGCACCAACTTTTCATGACTGGGGTAAGCAAAGGAAAGGGAATTAAATCGCACTCCCTCTTGCAATTTCGTGTAGGGAAGCTTACCGTTGCCCATGAATGGCTTATCATCCAAGCTCAAAAATTCACTAGCTACATCCACACTAGTAGCAGTACTTGCAAAGTTGCTGCGAATAGTATTTAACTCAGAAATTAATGGCAGCACTCGCAGCAGCAAGAATAAATATGTTAGAAGTACAGGAGCAAGAGAAGTAATTTGGTCGGCAAAAAATATTTTACTCAAAAGTACAATCAGCAGTAAAGCTGTAATCCCCATGACTTCGCTGAGGGGTGCGATCGCTCCTGAATTAACCTGAGATTGAAAATCTGCTTTCTCGCGATCACGGATTAATTTCTTAATTCGTTGATATTCTTTTTCTTCATTTCCAGTTGCTTTGACTAACCGAACCCCGTTCAGAGTTTCCAGCACAGTAATTGAATATGCTTTAGACATATCACTGAGCTGTTTACCAAACTTTTTAGAACGATAAATAGCATACTGATTGATTAAAGTTACTAACGAAAGCAAAATCGTTGAAGCAATCGTCAACTGCCAAGAAATTGACAATAACAACCCAACGAAAACTAAAATAGTAATCCCTAAAATACCTAGCTTGACTGTACTACCTACAGCGCCGGCTGCACGACCAATTTCACCACCAAGTCGATTAATTAAATCACCAACTTTTGTCTTAGCGTAATAATCTATATCAATTTCTAGCAATAGTCTTAGTCCGGCTTCTCGCATATCTGCTGTCAGCGCTCGTGTTAAAGAACTCGATGCTAAAGCACTGGCATAAGCCGCTAAGTTTTTTAAAATAATTGTGAATATAATAGCTCCAGCCATTACTCCTGTGCGGTAATTCGCTGGAATATTATCAAAGGGAGACATTATCGTTTTGAGAAGAGTAGGAGCATTACTTAAATCTACTTCCTGCCCCACAATTCTTAAAACTACTGGCACAATTAGAGCCGTGCTTACCCCATTAAATAAAGCTCCAGAAAATCCTAACAATATTGTCAATATAATCAAACCTGGATAGGGTTTAGCAAATCTTAGTAGTAGTTTTCTGGTAGACATTGGCTATTTTTTACTATTCACTTATTAATTAATATTATTCACCAATTAGTTGCTTAATCAGCTAATCATCAAATAAACAGAGCTAAATAACTTTCATAAATTGGTTAAAACACATATTTACCTATAATCTATAGCTTTTGGAGCTTTGATAAAATAGTTAATCTAATTAATTCTGCATATAAATCACCTCCATTAATATTTATAATTGAGAAATTATTGACTTAAGCGTAGAAGCCATAGCCTCTATGCTATAGTGCTTCACACATCTTTCTCTTGCCTTGAGAGCTAGCTGGTTCGCTAATTCTAAATCTTGAAATATCGCTTGAATTTGTTCAGCAATTTGTTCAGGACAAGCAGGCTCAACTAAATAACCAGTATTGTCTAAAATTTTGGGAATATCTCCAACACGAGTTGATAATACAGGTTTAGCCATTGCCATCCCATCTGTCAACTTGAGGGGAAATTGAGCGCGAGTTTCAAGAGTATCTCGCTGGGGAACAACAACAATGTGAGCAGCCGCTACTAAATCAGGCATAACATCAGCTGGATACTTTGGCAGTTTGATAATCCAGCGTCCCCACTGTTGTTGAAGTTGCTGATCATAATTATCATAAGGACTGCCACCCACAATTACCAATTTTAAGTCTGGCTGATTAATTTTATCTAACGCTATTAAAACATCTTCTAAACCTTTATAAGGTCTTGGCGCACCAGGAAACATTAAAATACGATAATCAGATAAACCATAGCGAATTCTGCTAGACTCAGCATCATATCGAGCAGGATCAAATAAGGAAATATCTTTACCATTGGGAACAAATGTACCGCCAAAACGCTGTTGCAAAAATGTAGTATGCACAGTCACAGCATCAGCACAATTTACTAAAGTTTCCATCCATTTAACGTACAAAGGATGATAAGGATTCCTAAGTGCGCCGTCTGATTTGAATAATTCTCTAGCTAATTGTTTGAGTGTAGGATGATAATGCCAGTCATCCCCACCATGCCAGCTAAGTTCCCAATCATCTATATCTAAAATTACTGGTTTTTGGCTATATAGTTTTTTGAGTAGTGCAACTCCAAAACTTGCTGTTTGTGGTTTGATTGCATAAATTATATCTCCATTTATTTTTGGTAAAAGTTTCCTCATCTCACCAAAAAAGTCTGGAAAATTTTTGCCAGGTAAATGATAAACGTTTAACTCTGACGGTAAATTTCGATATAAGTTTTTTCCAAATAAAAACCCCATAATTTCAACTTCCAGCCCTAATGTTTTGAGGGCTGCTGCTATCAAGTATGCACGCAGAATAGCCGCACTTGATAAGTCTGAAACCAACAGTGATATTTTTGAAATCTTTTTCACTATTTTTTCACTGGTTTTTATTTAGTGCGCCAAGGATTTGTAACTTGATTCGGCAAAAATACTTTAGCGAATCTGTCAAAAACCCTTGTGTATAAAGAACGAGTAATATTTTTAGCATATTGAGGACGGTAAGGATACGTACAGTGAAGTACTTTAATTTCATCTTGAATATTATAAGCTTCTTGCCATTTACTGAGATAATTGTAAGTAGGCGGTAATATTTTCATCTTAGGATGTACAGATGCGATCGCAGAAGCAAAAGCACCTTGATCTTTTAAAAGTAATTTATCTTGGTTATTTTTAACAATCTCAAAATAGTATTTAAATTTGTCAAAAAATACCTTAGTTATCTCTGTTTTACGGAAAGCCATAAAACCGCCGTTATACTGCACACTATCTTCTTTTAAAGGTAAACCTACAGATTGCAGTATTGGTAAAACATTAGGTAAAAGTTCTTGTTGCTTTCCCCGCAATAAATTTGTTGCTTTAACAATATAAGGTTGCACATCCTCAGTTAATAAAAAATCATACTCATCTAAATACTCAAACACATCATTGATATTAGAAAGTAAGCAAATATCTGAATCTAGATAAATTGTTTGCTCAAACTCCGAAGCTTCATATAGAGCGAGTTTTGCTTGTCGTGATGCTAAAACAGTATTTTCATTCGCTGGGGCTGGCTTTAAAGTTACGTTTTTGAAAGCCTTGAGTAAAGGATAGAGAATTATCGGAACCTGGTCAATTAGAATAATTATTGGTTCTTGATGAAACTTTCTAATTGCTGCTAAAAAGTGAATGCAATCTTGAAAAGAGTAAAGACCTGTCAGAATAGTTATAAATCCTCTTTTTGAGTTCATAAGTTTATATAATAGTTATTTTAAAAGTTCTTGCACTTCTAAAGAAAAGTTTTTCCAACTCAAATGTTCAACAGTTTGACTGATATTAGCTTGAATATTAAACGCCTGATCAATTAATTTACATACCACTTCACAGGGACTATCAATATCAAAGATAAAGCCATTTTCTTCATGATTAATAATATCAGGAGCAAACCCTGTTCTACTGGCTACAGGTACAATATTACACATCATCGCTTCAATTAAAGGTATGGGGCCGCCTTCTAATTTTGCAGGTGAAACAAAAACATCCATTTCAGCATAGTACTTAGGGTAATCAGAATAGGGAGCTTGAATATAAGATAGGTTTGGTAAAGCAATTAGTTCTTCAAATCTTTCGTATTGATCCCAATTTCTCCCCAAAATAATAAACTTTCTATGGGGCATTAATTTGATAATATTAAATATTAATTCTGGAGATTTTCTGGCATAATATGCTGTACAAAAACCAACAGCGCCATTGGAACGTTGATGAGGTTGAAAGATTGCAGGGTCAGCACCACCCAGAATAAATGTTGTTTTTTTACTGTTTACTCCTTGGTTTTGAAGTAGCTCTACAAATTGGGAACAGGTACATATAACTTTAGTACTTTGATTTAGTGTATAAACAAGTTCTTCATTACTTCTACCAATATCTTTTGGATGTGTATACCAAACGAGTAGCTTGCTTTGCCAAAGAATCGGGTTTTGCTTTAAAGCTATGGGTAAAAAAGAGTAGTGAGCAAAAAAGTATGCTTTAGCTTGAGGTAGATCGGTCAAAGAATATGCAAAAAAATAATTACCTGGAAAATATGTAGCAATTTCTCTGCATATTGCTTCGAGTATCCAGCCTTTAGCATCGTGAATTACAAAAACTAGATCATATAGTTTTTCATCTAGATTATTTTTGATTAAATTGCTAAGTTTAGATTTAGCTTTTCCGAAAATATAAGGATATTTATATTCTTCTATTTTAGAAATACTTAAAACTTTAAAAAATATATTTGCAATTAATGGCTTATCTAAAAAATGCATTTTTTTAATCCATTTTTATTTTATTCAAATAATGGAATTTTAAATATATAGTAGTATTATGCTCGACATCGAAAATCTAATTTTGATCATGAAATTATTTTGTATTTTTAAAATATAAAACAATATGATAAATTTAACTTTATAATAATGGTTATTCCTATAGAAAATTCACTGATAAATCTAGATAAATTTTGTGGTTATTCAGTATATTTACCGTGGAAGTACGGTTGTATACTATCATGATTTATGAAGTACTACAGCTATAATAGTGAAAGTATAAATAGTTGATGTAGCTTGTGCAAGTAACCCTGTTACTTACTGATGTATAAGATTATTAATCAATACCAAACATTTATTTGCGAGGGAGGCAGAGGTAATGCAGGTAATGCGTCTTGAGGCACTCTCAGACAACTACATATTCTTACTGCACGACAGCAAACAAAATATTGCCGCTGTTGTCGATCCAGCGGAGGCGGAACCAGTATTAAGGAAATTGACAGAACTAAAAGCTGATTTGGTAGCGATTTTCAATACGCACCACCATAACGATCATGTGGGTGGTAACAAACAGTTGATGCAACACTTCCCGAAAGTGATAGTTTATGGCGGAGCTGAGGATCGCGGGCGAATTCCTGGACAACAGATGTTTTTGCAACAAGGCGATCGCGTTCAGTTTGCAGACCGAATAGCTGAAGTAGTCTTCGTTCCCGGACATACTCGCGCTCACATTGCTTATTACTTTCCCCCAGAACAAGCTGGTGTAGGGGATTTATTCTGTGGTGATACCCTGTTTTCTGGTGGTTGCGGTCGTTTATTTGAAGGGACACCGACGCAAATGGTAGACTCTTTAAGTAAACTGCGCTCTCTACCTGATGATACCCGCATCTGGTGCGCCCACGAATACACCTTAAAAAATCTGCAATTTGCCCTGACTGTGGATGGCGACAATGCCGACCTCAAGAAGCGCTACGATGAAGTCAAGGCTTACCGTAGTCGAGGAGAAGCGACAATTCCCTCGCTGTTGGGAGTGGAGAAACGCACTAATCCCTTTTTACGTTGGGAGCAGCCGTCTTTACAATCAGCAGCTAAAAGCATTGATCCTGTGCAAACCTTTGCTCGGATCCGGGGAATGAAAGACAGGTTTTAGTCAAGAGTTAACACGCTTTGTGATTTTTCTGACGCTAATAGTTGCGATCGCACCCTACCTTTCGCTACGATCTGTAAGCTTTAGGGTATAGGCAAAGCTACTTGGGAGAGAGCTACACTCTTATGAGCTATTCTGCCCGAAACCCCAGTTAATGAGATTTTACAGGAAAAACGGAAAACGATGGTGAAACGCGTGCAGTTGGTTTTAAATCAGGATATCAGCAAGCTGGGCAAATCTGGCGACTTAGTGGACGTAGCTCCCGGCTATGCTCGTAATTATCTGATTCCCCAAAAATTGGCAACCCATGCCACTCCCGGTATTCTCAAGCAAGTAGAACGCCGTCGTGAGCAAGAACGTCAACGGCAATTAGAACTCAGACAACAAGCTCTAGAACAAAAAGAAGCTTTAGAAAAAGTTGGTAGCTTGACAATTGCTAAGCAGGTTGGTGAAAACGAAGCAATTTTTGGTACTGTTACCACTCAAGAAGTTGCAGAGGCAATTCAAGCAGTTACCAGTCAAGAAATTGATCGGCGTGGTATTACCATCCCTGATATTAACCACCTTGGTACTTATAAAGCCGAAATTAAGCTGCATTCTGAAGTAACGGCGCAAGTCGATATTCAAGTTGTAGCTAGCTAACGGTAAAGTAAGGAGACAAAAGACAAAAGACAGGAGACAGAATGTTTTTTGGGTGAGTGCCTTGAGTTGGGTTTTAAAATCTGGCACTTGTAAGCAGAATCGAAAAAGAAATCATGACGTTTAAACTCCATTTTTTATAGCTTTTGTCTCCTGAATCCTTGTACAGATGCGTAGACGCTCGAAGACCGCTTCTCGTAAGAGTATAATCGCGTCTCTACTCCTGACTCCTAATGTTTCATTATGGCTGAAGAACTACGTTTTCAAGGTGATGGTAGCGATCGCTTACCACCCCAAAATATTGAGGCTGAAGAAGCGATTTTGGGGGGAATTTTACTAGATCCAGAAGCAATTAGTCGAGTTAGCGATCGCCTCCTTCCCGAAGCTTTTTACATCAGCGCTCATAAAGATATCTATCAAGCAGCTGTGAGGCTCCACGCTCAAGGGAAACCCACAGATTTACTCGCGGTTACAAGTTGGCTAACTGACCATGATAGTCTTACCCGCATTGGTGGGAGAAATAAATTAGCAACTTTGGTAGACCGCACAGTGTCAGCAGTTAACATCGACTCCTTAGCAGGGTTGGTGATGGAAAAATACTTGCGGCGACAGTTAATCAAAGCTGGTAATGAAATTGTGCATCTCGGTTACGAGACAGAAACCGAGTTACCAATCGTCCTCGATCAAGCAGAACAGAAAGTTTTCGGCGTTACTCAAGAACGTCCCCAATCAGGTCTAGTTCACATTTCTGATACCCTGATTAATAATTTCCAAGATATTGAAGATCGCAATCAAGGTATTGCCTTACCTGGTATTCCCTGCGGATTTTATGATTTAGATGCCATGACCAGTGGCTTTCAGCGTTCTGATTTGATTATTGTCGCTGGTAGGCCATCAATGGGAAAAACGGCCTTTTGTTTGAATCTTGCTCATAACATCGCTGCTTCTTATAAATTACCGGTTGCTGTTTTCAGTTTGGAAATGTCCAAAGAGCAACTAACGCAACGTTTATTAGCTAGCGAGGCGCAAATTGAAAGTAGTTATCTGCGGAGTGGACGCCTCAGTCAAACACAGTGGGAACCTTTAAGCCGTGCTATTGGTATCCTTTCAGAAATGCCAATTTATATTGACGACACGCCGAATATTACAGTTACACAAATGCGTAGTCAGGCGCGGCGACTCCAAGCAGAACAAGGAACTGAACTAGGATTAATTGTTATAGATTACTTGCAATTAATGGAAGGAGGAGGTGATAACCGCGTCCAAGAATTATCAAAGATTACGCGGAATCTTAAAGGTTTAGCGCGCGAATTATCAGTACCAGTTATTGCTTTATCTCAGTTGAGCCGAGGGGTAGAAGCACGCACCAATAAGCGGCCAATGTTGTCAGATTTGAGAGAAAGCGGAAGTATTGAACAAGATGCGGATTTAGTAATCATGTTGTACCGCGATGAATATTACTCTCCAGATACTCCCGATCGCGGAATTGCAGAAGTAATCGTAGCTAAACACCGCAACGGGCCAACTGGTACTGTGAAACTTCTATTCAATCCACAGTTTACAAAGTTTCAAAATCTCAAACTTTAATAATTTAGCTAAACAAAATAATTATTGCTTTGATTGAGCATAGGGCATTAGGGAAAGGAAAAAACTATCCCTTTTCCCTTTACCCCTCTTAAGAGCCGCCAATCCCTACTTAACGTCCAACAATTCCACATCAAACAGTAGAGTGGCGTTAGGTGGAATCACGCCACCAGCACCGCGAGAGCCATAACCTAACTCAGGGGGGATGATTAACTGACGTTGACCACCAACTTTCATTGTGCCAACTCCTTCATCCCAACCTTTAATTACCTGTCCGACGCCGATTTTAAAGTCGAAGGGTTGACCGCGATCGCGTGAGCTATCAAACTTAGTACCATCTTCTAGAGTGCCAGTGTAATGCACCACAACTTTTTGTCCGGTTTTAGGAGTTGCCCCAGTCCCCTCTTTTAACTCAACATACTTTAATCCAGAAGGGGTGGTTACGGCATTGGCATCAGACATAGTATTGCTCGCAATTAGAGTATTGTTTTCAGTTACAGTCGTAGGCGCTGGTAGTGTTTGAGTCAATTGGGTAGCAATGGCAGTATCCTGTCTACCGCCAACTTGCGCCAACACCAAAAGCACAACACATGCCAGCATGAACACCACGCTGAGGAAAATTGCTTTCAAAATCAGTTCTCCCTACTTAGGCAGTCTGGCAAAAGGATTACCAACAGAACACATTTAGTTTAAATCACAAAGGACATTCTAACGCCAAAGCTTATTTTCTAAATCGCGCACTTGACGCTCTAAACGGTCAATTCTACCTCGCAGTTCGTCTACTTCAGACTGGCGAGCCACCCCTAAATCCTGCATCATATTTCGCATTTGTCGTTGCATTTGGACATCCCAGTTTCCCTGCTCCGACTTTAACTGCTGTGCAATATCATCAATTACAGCCTTGGCTTGTTCAGGATTGAGCTTACCATCTTTAACTAAGTCATCGCTGACTTGCCGTAATTTTTCTGCAACTATAGATGTTGTACCAAGACCTACCATCATTAATTGTTGCAACCAGTTGTTGCTGTCCATACTCCCTTCCTCTTCTTGTTTCAAACCAACCGACCCTTGCTACTGAATATACGCAATCAAGCTATGCTGGAAGCGTAGTTATTCTAGCCTACAGCTCTATTTTGGCAAATTGGCAAGCATAGGGATCAAAGGGCGTGGTTATAGAACTTCTCAAGTTTCATGTTGCCCCCGATTTACGGGAAAATTTTATTCAGAAGGATGCGGAAATTTGGACAGCAGCGCTGGCCAAGTATCCTGGATTTCTCGGCAAAGAAGTTTGGATTACTCCCGACGACTCCAAAGAAGTTATCCTAATCATTCGTTGGGCAACGCGAGAACAGTGGAAAGCCATACCCCAAGCCGATTTGCAGGCTATTGAAGATAAATTCGTCCAAGCAGTGGGAAAATCTCATCTAATTGTGGAATCAGCGGAGTATCAAGTACGGAAATTCCCCCATATTTGACGGTAATGCGTAGACCGCAGTGTTGAGGCAGTCGCAGTCCTGGAGGCGACTTCCTTTAGCTAAAGGCAATGCAGCATTACGTAAATTCTTTACTGCAATCCTGTTATACTTTTTCCAGTTTTTCCTGTAATAAAGTTTTTAGTAAATTTACAATGTCAACATCAAGTGATACACAGAAGCAGATGTATGAGGCTTATGCTTCCTCATACACCATTTTTTTAAAAAATTGGCAAGTTAACCGACAAAAAGCTCTAGAGATGCTTGAGAAGCATCTTCAAAGCAGTCTTTCTAAGCAAACAGAGGTTTCAGTGTTAAGTGTTGGCCCTGGCCCTGGAGAGTTCGATAAGCAACTTATCCACTTCCTTCAGCAAAATATGGCTGAGGGGCAACCATTAAAGTATGTAGTGGTGGAACCGAATCATATTCATCGGCAGATATTTGAAGCAACGATGCAGTCTGCTAATGTTGGCAAAGTGCATTTCGAGATGCATCCGATGACTATTGAGGATTTTCAGACAAATGAAAAATTTGACTGTATCCATTACACGCATTCAATCTACCATATGCCTGGTCAAGAGAGGCGCTTAATCCTTGAGTCGCTTGATATGCTAAAAGACGCAGGAGTTCTTTTGATTACTCTAGACACAGAAGAAGCAGTGATATTTAAGTTGATTACGAAATATGCGGAGGTCGTTGGGAATGATCAATACTGGCAAGAAGGGTCTTCCCAAATGATGGAATCGAGTAAGTTACGTGAAATCATTGACGATATCGGTCTGTCGTATCAATTTGAAAGCTATCCCGAATATTTGGATGTTTCTGCTTGCTTTGAAGAGAATTTGGAAGAAGGTAAAGTGTTGATGGATTTCCTCTTCCAGGCTAACTTACGTGATGCTTCTGCTGAATTGAATCAGCAGCTACTTTCTCTAGTTGAGGAAGTGGCAATTGAGCAGAATGACCGCAAAATGTTGTATTTGCCAGCTGGCACATTTATTATGCCAAAACAATAGTGCAAGCAAAGTAAAGCTTATTGTTACTTAGCTCGACTTTATCCATTTTCGCTTTCTGCGATGGCGTAAACGATCGCATACGTTAAAACCCTTATCCAAGTTAGCTTTTGTGTTTTTCGATTTCACTCAAACTCATCACGTAGGGTAAAGTTTTTGCTACAAAACTAGAACTTTTGCCAGATTTCAAGGATTATGTTCTTGGATTTGAATAAAGTCGAGCTTAGCAAAAAAGAGCGATCGCCTTAAGCTTAGTTTAGTGACGATTAAATCAGAATTATTACAGATTTGGAGGAGTTATCAGGTGTCTATTCCCGAAATTACTCAAAAACTATTAGCTGCAAAACAAAACAAGGGACTAAGCTTTGCTGATTTAGAAAAAATTCTCGGACGTGATGAAGTCTGGATTGCCGCTTTATTCTACCGTCAAGCTAGTGCTTCTGAGGAAGAGGCTAAGTTACTAGTTGAAGCATTAGGACTGGATGCAAGTTACATTCAAGAATTGATTGAATACCCTGTGAAAGGATTGGGCCCAATTGTCCCAACTGACCCATTGATTTATCGGTTCTACGAAATTATTCAGGTATATGGACTACCAATTAAAGCCGTAATTCATGAGAAATTTGGTGATGGAATTATGAGCGCTATTGACTTTACTTTAGACGTGGAAAAAGAAGAATATCCCAAAGGCGATCGCGTTAAAATTATTATGTCTGGTAAATTTCTCTCATATAAGAAGTGGTAGTGTTTCAGTCAGTTATACCAACTTCTGCACTAACAGATCACGAAATGCTTCAGGATTATATGCTAACGCAGAGTTATGGAAAGTAAATATACATTCTCTGTGTTAGTTTGCGCTGAAATAATAATTTTTAAAATTAAATATCTAAACAATATCAAAACAAGTTATAACTATAAAGTCAAAATAATTTGATAACTTTTGCAAGAACCAATAACGCAACACAAAGAAACAATTTTTCATCCTTATTATGTCCAGCAAAAAGGAGCAGCATATTTAGGTGATAGCCTTCAACTTATTAAATTCATTGCTGATAATAGTATTAATTTAATTCTGACTTCGCCTCCTTTTGCTTTGACTCGAAAAAAAGAATACGGTAACGAAAGCGCTGAAAAATATATCGAATGGTTTCTACCTTTTGCCTACGAATTTAAAAGAGTATTGACAGATAATGGCTCATTTATTTTAGATTTAGGTGGTGCTTATCTTCCTGGTAATCCTGTGCGGAGTATCTACCAATACGAACTTTTAGTTAGATTATGCAAGGAAGTAGGTTTTTGTCTTGCTCAAGAATTTTACCACTACAATCCGGCTCGATTACCAACCCCTGCTGAGTGGGTGACAATCAGGCGAATTCGGGTGAAAGATTCAGTAAATATAGTTTGGTGGTTGGCTAAAACACCAAATCCTAAAGCAGACAATAGAAAAGTCTTAAAGCCATATAGCCAAAGTATGAAACAATTACTCAAAAATGGCTATAAAGCTAAAATACGTCCTAGCGGACATGATATTTCTGATAAGTTTCAAAAAGATAACCAGGGTGCAATTCCGCCAAATTTACTACAAATTGCCAATACTGAATCAAATAGTGCTTATTTACGTCAATGTAAAGCAGCAGGAGTTAAACCCCATCCAGCACGTTTCCCTCAAGGATTTGCCGAGTTCTTCATCAAATTCTTAACTGATGAAGGTGATATAGTTTTAGACCCATTTGCAGGTTCTAACACAACCGGATTTGTTGCTGAAACTTTGCAACGCCAATGGATATCTTTTGAAATTAATCAGGATTATGTTGTCGGAAGCCGCTATCGATTTAGCCATTAGTCATTAGTAAGAATAAAAGACAAATGACTAATGACAAATAACTTAAATCTCTCGATTTACCTGCATTTGATGAACTTGATCCGCTAGCTCTTGACGACTTTGATCATCCATCTTTTCAATCGCTAACATACCCATGAGAATAACCTCTTTTAGGGTTAAACGTGTTGAATGTGCCTGTTTTTGCACAATCTCCTTAATAATTGGACTAACACCGATCGCTGTACTAGCTCTAGCCACAGAATAATAGGGAAACACTAATGACTTAGCCTAAATATTAGCATTTCTAATAAACTTGTTCTATATATTTAAAACTTAATTTAAATGTGTTTAAACACATAATGCTTGCGTATTGATAACATAGCATCGTATTATATCAACACCCTCAATAGTATTTAGTTTATTCCTCTAGAATTTCTACTAAGTCTTCAATCATCACATCAAAGGTACGAGCTAACTTATGGATAGCAGTAAAATCAACTGTTGTCATTCCAGAACGACGAGCATAGCTTCTAACTGTGCTGTAAATTACTCCAGAACGGTCAGAAACCTCTTTCAACGTCCAACCTTTTTCTTGTGCTAGTTCTCGAACCTTTAATCTGACTAATCCCATACTTGACTGTTGATGCAATTGCATCGTTTAATTTTATATGAGAATATTAAAAAGCGATCGCCCCCGGTCTAGCAGTCTCCAGGCGATCACGTAGCTACCTGATTTTAGGCTTTATAAAATCAGGTAAACATTTACCATATTACCAACATCAAAGACAAAAACATCTGCCGCTAGATAATCAAAAATTACTCACAAATCGCCAATTCTGCACTACTAGCAAAATTTGTGACACAACAAGCAGTAAGAGTAATGTTGAAGGCTGTAATTTAATACCAAGAAAAATTTGCTTTGAAGAGATTGTAAATTGCCCAATATAATCCCGTTAACCCACTTTACAGAACTACACAGGGTAAATAAGAATAATAATCTAACCGAAGTAAAATTTTCCTGAATCCAGCCAGTAAATGTTGTCATAGGGAAAAGCAGTGAGTAGAGGAGAGGTAGAAGGATGAGGGAACCTTATCTGTTGGCAGCAGGCTTGTTAACAGGATTGGCAATACCAGCGTCGACTCTTCCACATTTATCGATGATCCTGCCAAGCAATTCTAGATTCCTGTGGGATTTAAAACAGGGTTCGCAGCCAACAGTAAACGAGAAAGTCATCCCTAGCGTTAACCTCTTTTCTCCAGAATTGAGTAACCAGGCTTTACAATCGCTAGAACACGTACAGCCAACAGTAGGTGAGAAAATCACCCCCAGTGTTGATATCTCCTCTCCAGAATTCAGTAATCAGACGGAGGCATCACTTAACCCTAATTTCTCAGCAGCAAGTAGCACATTTTTATCTGGAAGTCAACTTTACTACCAAAGATTAGCAGCTCTGAAAACAGGCCAGATTTATAAACGTGCAGATGATAATAGCTTGCAGTCATTGTGGGAGTCAGCCAAAAACCACCAATTGACTTATGAGGACTGGAAAAGATTATTAGCTTTGGAAGCCAAAGCGATCGCCCAAGGTCAAGGTGCGAATCACCTGAGTATTTTAGTTGGTGATTCTTTAAGCATGTGGTTTCCCCTAGAAAAACTGCCTACGGGCAAAATGTGGCTAAATCAGGGCATATCTGGAGATACTTCTAGTGGCATTTTAAAGAGATTGGGGGCATTTTCGGCAACGCGACCCGACGTAATTTATGTCATGGCTGGAATTAATGATTTACGCAAAGGTGCTAGTGATCAAGTAATTTTACGTAATTACCGCCGCATCATCCGCATCTTACGGCAGAATCACCCAAAAGCTCAGATAATTGTCCAATCAATTTTACCTACTCGCCTGTCAACAATTTCTAATAGCCGTATTCGTCGCATCAACGAACAACTTGTGCTAGTCGCCAAACAACAAGGAGCTAATTATTTAAATATTTATGGTTGGTTTACGGATATTGAAGGTAATTTGCGCCCAGAGTTGACCACAGATGGATTGCATCTCTCTCAAGAGGGATATGATGTGTGGCGGTCAGTGCTACAGCAGATAGAATTCAGGCTCACTCAGAGCGAGAATTGAGCGATCGCAATCTATAGTTTAACGCCCAAGGCTTCCTGATTTAAGACCTGATTTAACTTACCACTACGATAACCTTCTAAATCTAGGCTGACATAGACAAATCCAAAATCCTGAAATGTGGAAACTAATGTTTGTAAATCCGTAGTCAACACAAACTCTTTGATTTGTTCTGGTGGTAATTCAATGCGTGCTGTATCGCCTTCCGAACGCACACGCAAATTTTGCCAACCCAGTTTTCGTAAGAAAATTTCTGCCCTACCAACTCGCTGTAACTTGGCTACAGTAATCTCTTCACCGTAAGGAAAGCGAGAACTCAGACAAGGTTGAGCAGGTTTACCCCACCAAGGTAAACCGAGTTGTTGCGAAAGTTGTCGGACTTCTGCTTTAGTAACACCTACTTCTGCTAAAGGCGATCGCGCACCTCTTTCCTTAGCCGCCTGAATTCCTGGGCGATAATCATGCAAATCATCAGCGTTCACCCCATCCACTACATAGGGATAACCCAATTCCCAAGCTAAAGGTTTGAGAGTGTCGTGCAATTCACTTTTGCAAAAATAACAGCGGTTGACTGGGTTAGAGGTGTAATTAGGATTTTCCATCTCGTGAGTCTGGACGATTTTATGAGTAATCCCAATCGTTGCTGCTTGAATTTTGGCATCTTCCAACTCTTCGGGTAATAGCGAAGGAGAGACAGCTGTTACAGCCAAAGCGCGATCGCCCAACACATCATAAGCAATTTTGGCAACCAAAGTACTATCAACGCCTCCTGAGTAGGCGATCAACGCCTGCTCCATTTCTAAAAATAAGACTTTTAGTTGTTCCAACTTTTCTGTCAGCATCATGTTCCAATCCTGCTAAAACCCAATAGCACCCAATCAATACTATTGTAGTCAGCAGTCAGGAGATGAAAGTCAAAGGTCAAGGGTCAGTACCTATTTCCCCTTGTCTCACACTTTTACACTCTCTGACTTGCTTATCTCTCATCAGTTGCAGTTGTTGGTTTGCTATATTCAGCTATCAGATTTGCTAAAAGTGGTAAATCAATCGGTTTGGAAGTATATTCATTGACTCCAGCAGCTAGACAGGTTTCGCGATCGCCTTTCATCGCCAGTGCTGTTTGGGCAATTATTGGAATATTGCAATACTGGGGATTTTCTCGCAATTGTTGCACCAATTTAAGACCGTTTCCATCTGGTAGGTAGACATCCATTAAAATCACCACTGGGTTTAACTGTGTTAGAGTTTTCCACATCTCGGCAGCAGTCTTTACCCAAGTCACCTCATATCCCAACTTACTTAAATAAATTTGCATCAACTCAGCGTTGGGTAAGTCATCTTCCACTAGCAAAATCTCTAACCTTGAACTAGGCGTAACGGTCTGAGGCAATAAAAAAGATGTTGCTCCCCTTGCTTCCTCATCTCCCTTATCTCTTTCATTTACTTCCACAGGCTTGAGGGGAAGTATGAGGGTAAAACAGGAACCGCGGTCAACTTCAGATTCGACTTCCACGCAACCTCCGTGAATTTCCGCAAGTTTCCGAGTTACTGTTAAACCCAATCCAGTACCTTCAATACCATCAGCTACAGCGTTGAGAATTTGAAAATAGGGTTGAAACAGGTGAGCTTGGTCTGCTTGAGAGATGCCAATGCCAGTATCCCAAACCGTAAAATGCACAAACTCACCTTTAGGGGCGACCTGTAAGCCAACACTTCCATTACTAGTAAACTTTAGAGCGTTGAAAAGTAAATTCAATAGCATTTGCTTGAGTCGCAAAGCATCAGCTACTAAAGTTGTGACATTAGGATCTAGTTCTAGGCGCAGTTTCAAACCCTTATTAGCGGCTTTCTCTTTAACCAACGCCAAAACATTGCTACACAACACTGGCACATCCACGGTTTCCCACTGGACTTCTAGCTGGTTTGCTTCAATTTTAGAGAGATCCAAAATATCATTAATTAGAGCTAGCAGATGTCTACCACTTGACTGAATAATAGTCAAATATTCTTGGTGGCGTTCTCTGGTGGGATCGTACCCCTGAGCTAAGAGTAAGTGAGTAAACCCAATAATCGAACTCAGCGGCGTGCGAATTTCGTGACTGGTATTTGCCAGAAATTGATTTTTGAGTTGATTGGTGCGTTCTAGTTCTTGATTAGAGCTACCTAATTGTTGGTATCGTTGCTGCCAAGATAATATTTGCTTAAGCTGTGCCAAAGCTGTAGCACACTGCTTAGCAGACCTTGCCATCAATTGCGAGGTGAGTTGAGCTTGTGATGCTATGAGTGAGTCACCAGACTCGACGAGGGGTGCTGTGGCGATAATTAGCCAGCCCATAACCTCGCCAAAAGTATCGACTAACCGCCAAGCACTTGGTGGTTGTTTGTTTTCAAGCTGCTGCAAATCTTTGAGTTCTATGACCTCTTGCAACTTTAACCGCAGTTTTTTGCGTTTTTTGGGCGTAACTTCTAAGAGTGGAGATTGTGAAGCTGGGGATGAGGAGCCAGAAATGTAGCAAACTGTGCCAACTGTTTCTTGCGGTTGAAACAAAGCGATGCCTACGGCACAGTGCGTGAGCGCCACTCTACTGGTATCCACAGCACTGTTTAGCTCGTTCACCACGGTTTGGAAAATTTCTGTTTCTGCTGCTCTTGCGTGTGGGACAGTGATACACGCAGAAAGCAGGCAATCATTAAGGCGACTTTGCAACTGGTTCAAGCTGCTCTCCAGCCACAACTCGGCACGAAGTTGCTGAATTGTTTTCAAAAGTGTTGGCGTTGCATCTATCTGTGAGTTCTGTTCTGGTAAGCTTGAATACTGCTGCATGGTCAACTAGACCGGTGAACAAATTAGCTTCGCATAAAAATGCGAACAGGATTCTATGTAAATTAGCGGACAACTCTTTTATATTTATAAACCATAACTTATGTAGCAGCCAGTCTAAAAATTCTTGTATGAAATTACTCATTTAAAATTTTTTGATCGCAACTTAAAACTATGGATACACAATTCGCTCAACTAATCGTCAATGGAATTGCTGTGGGAAGCATTATTGCTCTAGCAGCAGTCGGCTTGACTCTTACCTATGGAATTTTACGGTTATCTAACTTCGCTCATGGTGACTTTCTAACTTTAGGAGCCTATCTTACTTGGCTGGTGAATACCTTTGGAGTCAATATTTGGCTGTCGATGATACTGGCGGCGACGGGAACAGTATCGGCGATGCTTTTATCAGAAAAGTTTCTATGGTCAAGAATGCGCTCTATCCGTGCTACTTCCACTACGCTGATTATTATCTCCATAGGACTGGCTTTATTTATTCGCAATGGAATTATTTTTATTTGGGGCGGTAGAAACCAAAATTACGATGTACCTGTAACTACTGCTCTTGATATCTTGGGCTTAAAAGTACCACAAAATCAATTATTGGTATTGGGTTTAGCGGTATTAGCAATTTTGGCGCTGCACTACCTCTTGCAAAATACCAAAATTGGTAAGGCGATGCGAGCTGTTGCCGACGATTTAGATTTAGCTAGGGTATCTGGTATTAATGTCGACAGAGTAATTCTGTGGACTTGGCTAATTGCTGGCACTCTCACATCTTTGGGGGGGAGCATGTATGGGTTAATTACAGCTGTCCGCCCAAATATGGGATGGTTCTTAATATTACCATTGTTTGCCTCCGTGATTTTAGGAGGAATTGGCAACCCTTACGGTGCGATCGCCGCAGCTTTTATCATCGGCATTGTTCAGGAAATCAGCACCCCTTGGCTGGGTTCTCAGTATAAACAAGGTGTGGCACTGTTAATTATGATTTTGGTGCTGCTCATTCGTCCCAAAGGTTTATTCAAAGGCACGATTTGAGCAGCACCATTCCACTTCTAACTATTGAATAATGTGGAAATAGTACGCTGCTACCAGAAAGTTGATAGCTAACAGGAACAATGCCCAGCCTGTGCGAAAGGCGTAGGGAGGTTTAGCTCCACTATCAGCAACTGGTAAATCTTTACTTTTAGCAGTCATAAACGGTTCTCCTTAATGTCAGGACTTTTTAAGAAATACCAAACAGGTGTACCCATTACCCAAATTCTTTAAAAATATTTGTGTAGCTTGGGGAATTGGGGATTGGGGACTGGGAAAAGACAACATAAACAAAGCAGAGTAATAATTTCTCCTTGTCGTCCTTGTCCCCCTTGTTCTCAATCCCTAATCTCCTGCGTGGTAGGAACTGCGAACCAGAGGCCCAGAACGGACGTGGCTGAATCCCATTTTCCATGCTAAGCTGCCGAGCTGATCAAATTCCTCTGGAGTCCAATATTTTTGGACTGGCAGATGATCTAAGGAAGGACGCATATACTGACCAATAGTCAGGCGATCGCACCCCACAGCCCTCAAATCAGCCATTGTTTCGCTCACTTCATCTAGTGTTTCTCCATGTCCCAGCATCAAACCTGATTTGGTGGGAATATTCGGCTCGATTTCTTTGACCATAGCCAGCACTCGTAGTGAGCGATCGTACTTTGCTCCTCGACGCACTGGCCCAGTTAACCGTCGCACTGTCTCGATATTGTGGTTGAAACAAGCTGGCAAGGCTTGGACAATCATAACTATTCGCTGGTGTTGACCTGACTCTCCAGATCCCGTACCACCCCAAAAATCTGGGGTCAGTACTTCAATTTGAGTTTCTGGGTTCAACTGGCGGATAGTGGCGATCGTCTTCACAAAGTGACCCGCTCCCTGATCGGGCAAGTCATCACGGGCTACAGAAGTCAGCACTACATAACGCAATCCCAAAAGCTGCACCGCCTCTGCCACTTTTTGTGGTTCCTCTAGATCAACAGGCATCGGTGCATGACCTTTATCAACTTGACAAAAAGCACAAGAGCGTGTGCAGGTAGGCCCCATTAGTAAAAAGGTAGCAGTTTTTTGGGCGTAGCACTCCCCCCTGTTAGGGCAGCGTCCTTCTTCGCAAATCGTATGAATTTGGCGCTGCTTAATAATACGCTGTACCGTGGAGAGTTCGCTGGCTTTGCCAATAGGGCGACGTAACCAGCTAGGTATTGCTGTAATTTCAGACTTGAGTTGGGCTGGTTGTGACGAAGTCATAGACATCCAAACAAGATGCAGAGATAAAGTAAGGCGAGTTTCTTCTGCTCTTGAGCAAAGTTAAGGCCTTAAATATCACCATGACACAAATTGCAAAGAACATAGGCAAAAGTTTTGCAAAATACCTCTAGTCATGTGATTTATACCGAAATATACTGTCCCCCAATCAACAAAAATTTTGGATATAGTGGGAGCATTCTCAAAGTCAATCGGCAAAGCCGCTATTTACACTTAAAGTTTCTGTTTAGAGCAATCAGCCGTGGCAAGTAACAAAATTTTAGTTATCGATGACACTACAGTTGTCAGGGTAAAAGTACGAGAAATGCTGCCTCCAGGCAATTTCGAGGTACTGGAAGCAAAAGATGGGATGGAAGGACTAAATTTCATCCTTCAGGAAAAACTCAGCCTCATCATGTTGGATTTTCTGTTGCCAAAAATGAGTGGTTGGGAAGTTTTCCAGCAAATTCAAGCCCAGCCTGAGTTACGAAAGATTCCTTTGGTAATTATGTCTGGTCGTAAGGAAGAGGTAACAGAGAAAATCACAGAACCCTTTGAATATTTTGAATTTCTAGGAAAGCCTTTTGACCAGAAACAACTAATTGGCGCGATTAAGTTAGCCATGACAAAGGCTAAACAGCCTCGTCCAGAGCCAGTTCTGGTAGGGGCAGGTGTTGGTGCTAGAAATGGCCCTGTAGCAACCTCTAGTGATGGAGTTACAGCAGCAACTTTTAGTACTGAAAACAGTACACCAGCAGCCTCTAATACTGAAGCAGCTTCCTCCGCAGAAATAAATGCGCTAAGTGAGAAAATTGTCAAAATGCAAGGGGAAATTGATGGTTTGAAGAAACAGCTAGCTCAAGTTGTGACTTTTATTAAACAGAAAATTAAGTAGCTTTTGCGCTCTCTATTTTCAATGTTCTCTTGAGCTAATAAAGTAAGAAGAAAAGTTTTTCTACACTTGAAATTGATATGTAAGTCTACCATATTTAGGTAGATTTCAAAACCAAACACCTGACTTATTAGGGTAGAGGTAATCTGAGTTTCTAGTCTAGTAAACAACTCCAAATACAATAAACCTGCCGCAATTTACTTTTGAGCTAAGGTAACGGCAGGCTTTTTATTGTTTGGAATTATCTAAAATAAGTAATTTACAAATATACTAAATCAAGATACGTAATTGAATATAAGATAAAACTTTAGTTTTTGCAGTGTGAATAGTAATATTATTGTTTGACTTTAGCATTAGTATTTTTATAATTACACAATTTAATATGAGATTTTTCTTAAAAAAGATGCATTTTGAAATACAAGTTAAATAAAATAAATCTACTATTTGATGATAACGACAGCCTTCTCACGGGAATACTAAGCGATATAAACACAAATTATGAGCATGAGCTGCGATGTCAGTAGTATTCGATACATTATACGTGCTTCCCGGTTATCGCATTACTGAGCAAATCTACTCAGGCAGCAAAACCTTAGTTTATCGAGGCATCAGAGAACAAGACCAAAAATTGGTCATCATCAAACTGATGCGAAATGAATATCCTACGTTCGTGGAAATCGCCCAGTTCCGCAATCAATACACCATCACCAAAAACCTTGACCTTCCTGGCATAGTCAAACCCTATAGTTTAGAAAACTACCGCAACGGCTATGCGCTAGTGATGGAAGACTTTGGCGGTATCTCTCTTCAAGACTGGCGACTGGGAGATAAGGCAAAGGAAGGCAATCCTGTTTCTTTGAGTGAGTTTTTCTACATAGCCATTAAAGTTGCTTCCACCCTTGAGCAATTGCATTGCGATGCCTACGGCGAGCTACGCCTACGCATCATTCACAAAGATATTAAACCTGCCAATATCCTAATTAACCCTACCACAGGTGAGATCAGGCTCATCGACTTTAGTATCGCCACCCTCTTGCCAAGAGAAATTCAATCTCTCACGAATCCCAACGTCTTAGAAGGAACGTTGGCTTACATTTCTCCCGAACAAACCGGAAGGATGAACCGAGGTATAGACTACCGCACCGACTTTTATTCCCTTGGTGTCACCTTCTTTGAACTTCTCACCGGACAGTTACCCTTCACCCCCACTGACCCGATGGAGTTAGTTTATTGTCACATTGCCAAAGAACCACTTAAAGCAAGCTTGATTAGCTCCAATATTCCCCCAATTTTATCCAACATCATCAGCAAACTGATGGCAAAAAATGCCGAAGACCGCTATCAGAGTGCCTTGGGATTAAAGCATGACTTGGAAGTGTGTCAAAACCAGTGGCAAGAAACTGGAAATATTGCTCCCTTTGAGTTGGGATACCGGGATATCTCAGACCGTTTCGTTATTCCCGAAAAACTTTATGGTCGCCAACGTGAAGTAGAAACCCTACTTGCTGCTTTTGGACGTGTGACAAGCGGAGTCACAGAAATGATATTAGTAGCAGGTTTTTCTGGTATTGGCAAAACTGCGGTAGTCAATGAAATCCACAAACCCATTGTGCGGCAGCGTAGTTACTTTATCAAAGGTAAATTTGACCAGTTCCAACGTGATATTCCTTTGTCAGGATTGGTACAAGCTTTTCGTGACTTAATTGGACAAATACTATCGGAAACTGATGCTCAAATTGAACAGTGGAAAGTCAAGATTTTGTCAGCCTTGGGTACACAAACTCAGGTAATTACCGATGTAATTCCTGAACTAGAACAGATTATTGGCAAGCAACCCCCAGTTGCAGAACTCTCTGGCATTGCTGCTCAAAATCGTTTCAATTTGTTGTTCCAAAGATTTATCCAGTTGTTTACCGCTAAAGGACATCCCTTAGTTATTTTTCTGGATGACTTGCAATGGGCAGATACAACTTCTTTGAAATTAATTCAACTATTAATGAGTGAAAACCCGTCATCTTCTCTCGCAAATGAAATAGATAAACTAGATGAAGCTAAGGGAGGTTTCCTGGTTGTTGGTGCGTATCGGGATAATGAAGTTTCAAAGGCGCATCCGCTTTATTTGACACTACAGGAGATTGAAAAAGCTGGAGCAGCTATTAATACTATCACTCTATCACCTTTAAATCAAGGTGATTTAAACCATCTGATTGCTGATACCCTTCATTGCCCTGAAGTATTTGCTGTTTCTCTCACCCAAATGGTATTCGCCAAAACTAAAGGCAACCCTTTCTTTTCTATTCAATTTCTTAAGTCTTTATTAGATGAGAAACTAATTACATTAAACTTTGATATTGGGCATTGGCAGTATGATATTACAAAAATCAAGGCATTAGCCCTTACAGATGATGTAGTGGAATTTCTGGCAATTCAAATAGAGAAATTGCCAATAAATACTCAAAAAGTTTTAAAACTTGCTGCTTGCATTGGCAATCATTTTGACTTAAAAGCTCTCGCCATTATACATGAAAAATCTGTAGTAGATACAGCGTCAGACTTATGGCAAGCATTACTTGAGGGATTAATTTTACCTCAGACTGATGTTTATAAAATATTTCCAGAAAATATTAATGATCAACATTTACTAGTTAATAGTAAAGAATCTACACAATTTCCAAGTTCTAATTTACAACTACCTAAATATAAATTTGTACATGATCGAGTGCAGCAGGCTGCTTATTCCTTGGTTCCTGATGACCAAAAAAAGCCAATTCATTTAAAAATTGGGCTAATGCTGTTAAGTAGTATCTCAGTTGCAGAACGAGAAGAAAATATTTTTGAGCTTGTCAATCAGTTCAATATTGCAGTGGAATTCATTCCTAATCAGGATAAGCGTGATGAACTGGCTACGATGAATTTGATTGCTGGACGTAAAGCTTTGGCATCAACGGCTTATCCAGCTGCGATTAAGTATTTAACTACTGGAATAGAACTATTAACAAGTGGTGATAGTTGGGAGAGTGAATATGAGCTAACCCTAGCTTTACATGAGACAGCAGCAGAAGCGGCATACTTAGCTGGCGACTTTGAGCAAACTGAGCAATTAATAGAGGTAGTGTTAGCACGAGCTAAAACACTATTGGAGAAAGTGAAAGTTTATGAAGTCAAACTTAAAGCCTATGGAGCGCAAAACCAAGCACTCAAAGCAGTCAATACTGCACTAGCCTTTCTGAAGTTGTTGGAGGTGGATTTCCCTGATAATCCTAGCCAGTCTGATGTTCAGCTAGCAATGGTAGAAATCACATCAAATCTAACTGGCAAACGTATTGAAGACTTGATTAGCCTGCCAGAGATGACACAAGCACAACCACTGGCGGTGATGCATATCCTAAGCAATGCAACTATTTTTGCTTATGCAGTTTCTCCTGAGTTTTTACCACTGATTGTCCTTAAACAAATCATTTTATCTGTTAAACATGGCAATACTCCCTTATCTGCTTTTGGATATGTTGTTTATGCATCAATACTCTGCGGAGTGATGGGAGATATTGAAACTGGTTATAAATTTGGCAAGTTGTCTGAAAGTCTTTTATCTAAGTTCCACACTAAAACTGTTACAGCTAAAATACTTACGACATTTAATGCCAATATCAGACCTTGGAAGGAACATACCAGAGAAGCATTAAAGCCTTTACACGAAGCTTATTCGGCTGGACTGGAAACGGGAGATTTAGAATTTGCAGCCTTTTCTCTTTTGGCTTATTCTTACTATTCATATTTCATCGGTAGAGAATTGACAGGGCTAACACAGGAGCTAACAATCTACAGCAATGCTATTGCTAAAACCAAGCAAGAGAGAATGCTTAATTGGCTGACTATTTATTGGCAGAGCGTTTTGAATTTGCTAGGGAATGTAGAATATCCCTGTCGTTTAATTGGTGAAGCCTACGACGAGGAGAAAATGCTACCAATTCAACTTCAAGCCAAGGATAGAGTCGGACTTTTATATTTATATTTCAGCAAACTACATCTTTGTTACCTATTTCAGGATTTTCCTCAAGCAGTTGAAATTGCTATTCTGGCAGAAAAGTATTTAGATGCTGGTACAGGACAACTAGTTGTTCCTCTTTTCCATTTTTACAATTCTCTAATTATGCTAGCTGTGTGCCTTAATTTCGATGAAGCTGAACAAAAACAAATCTTGACAAAGGTAGCTATTAGCCAGGAAAAGATGCAGCATTGGGCAAATCACGCTCCAATGAATTATTTGCACAAGTTTTATTTAGTGGAAGCAGAACGATATCGGGTCATTGGTAAATATGTAGAGGCAATGGAATTGTACGATCGCGCTATTTCCCTTGCTAAAGAACATGAGTACATTAATGAAGAAGCTCTAGCGAACGAACTTGCTGGGAAATTCTATCTAGGGTGGGGCAAACAGAAGATTGCACAAACATATCTAATTGATGCCTACTATAGCTACGTTCGTTGGGGTGCTAAAGCCAAAGTTGACGATTTGGCAAAACGTTATCCTCAGTTACTTGCTTCCATACTCCAGCAAGAAAACCTGAGCTTCCATTCCAGAGATCAAAGTACTTCTCTCAATAGCCTATCTTTATCTACTACTCTAAGTAATCAACAAACTATTATTGGTTCTAAAACAAGCATTTCCGACTCTCTGGATTTAGCAGCATTCATCAAAGCATCTCAAGCACTCTCTGGAGAAATTGAGCTTGAACGACTGCTTTCTACTTTAATGAAAGTTGTAATGGAGAACGCAGGAGCCTCTAAATGCGCTCTGATTGTGAGCAAAGGTAATAACTTAGATTTAACCATTACTGTGATTAGTTCAAATTCAACTCATACAGAGTTTCCATCAATTAGTTTAGAGTCAAGCGACGATGTTCCTATTACTTTAATTAACTACGTTAAACGTACTAGGGAAATTTTCGTCATCGACGATGCAATGGCTGTCGCATCTTTGGCAACCGACAGCTACATTATTCGAGAGTCACCTAAAAGCTTGTTGTCTATACCTATTATCAATCAAGGGAAATTGATTGGTATTCTTTACCTAGAAAATAATCTAACTACAGGAGCATTTACAAGCGATCGCGTTGAAGTTATCAAACTCCTCACTACTCAAGCAGCAATCTCGCTAGAGAATGCCATCCTCTATAAAAATTTGACACAAGCTAAGGAAAACTTAGAAGAATATAACCATACGCTAGAGGAAAAAGTTGAGGTAAGAACGCAAGAACTTAACAACAAAAATCATCGTTTACAGCAAGCCCTGGAGGAATTGCAACGTACCCAAACTCAATTGATTCAAAGTGAAAAAATGTCTTCATTAGGGCAGATGGTGGCGGGAATTGCCCATGAAATTAATAATCCCATCAACTTTATTCATGGCAATATTACTCATGCTAGTGAATATGTCCAAGATTTGCTGGATTTAATTACTCTTTATCAGCAGGAATACCCTCGTCCTTCACCTCTAGTTGAGGATAAAACGGTAGAAATAGACATAGATTTTTTAGCAGAAGACCTGCCAAAAACTTTAGCTTCAATGAAGCTTGGCAGTTCGCGCATCAGAAATATTGTTTTGGGCTTACGCAACTTCTCTCGTCTAGATGAATCGGAAATGAAACCTGTAGATATTCATGAGGGTATCGACAATACCTTGATGATTTTGCAGCACCGACTCAAGGCAAAGAGCGATTATCCAGAAATTGAAGTCATCAAAAAATACGGACAACTGCCAGAAGTTACTTGCTACGCTGGTCAACTTAATCAGGTGTTTATGAATATCCTAAGCAATGCGATCGATGCTTTGGAGAATTCAGAAGTCAGTAGTCAGTGGTTAACGGTCAATGGAAAAACAACTGACAATGAACAACCGACAATTGATAATCCTACAATTCACATCTTTACTGAATTAACAGATTCAAATACTGTAATAATTCGATTTGCTGATAACGGTTCTGGTATGACACAAGCAGTGAAACAGAAAATCTTTGACCCATTTTTTACCACTAAGTCGATAGGAAGTGGTACAGGATTAGGGTTGTCAATTAGCTATCAGATTGTTGTGGATAAGCACAAGGGTAGTTTAACTTGTGATTCCACATTAGGAAGGGGAACTGAGTTTGTAGTTGAAATACCGATGCGACAGTAGACTTCTGGTATTCTGAATATTAGGAATTTTGCCAGAAGTCTAGTCAAATAGCTAAGCTAGAGGACGCATGTAGTTTTCATATTTACTAAAGAATTTTGACGCACACGCTGTTCTGTAATAACCATTTTGACGCCATTGCCAGGTGCAAGCGTCATACCTCGGCGCTGGGGTCGCTCTGGTTTTTGATCTGCCAACCTCAGTTGATAGTTTGACAAGATAGTTGCTAATACTAGCTTCATTTCAAAGACAGCTAAAGCCTCACCAATACAGCGTCGGACACCGCCACCAAAAGGCAGAAATTCATAAGGAGAAAATTGACGTTCTAGAAAGCGCTCTGGCTTAAACTGCTTCGGCTGTGGATACAAATCTTCACGGTGATGAGTGAGATAAATGCAACCTTGCATTACCGTACCAGGTTCTAACGAATATCCCAGTAGTTCAACAGATTCTTGCACTACCCTGGGCAATGTGAACATAGCCACGGGGTGAATCCGCAAGGTTTCATTACAGACAGCGGTGAGATAAGGCAGCCGATAAATGCTCATAGGGTCTTTTGAATCACCCAGAGTATCTAATTCCTGAAACAGTTTTTCACCTACTTCTGGCAAATGATGAATCCAATACAAAGCCCATGCGATCGCTGTAGCTGTAGTTTCATTTCCGGCAAGCATTAGAGTCATCAACTCATCGCGCAACTCTTGATCCGTCATTGTGTTACCTGCTTCATCTTGAGCGAACATCAGCAACGAGAGGATATCGATACGCTCTAAATCGGGATGCTCTCGGCGTTCGGCAATATCTGCGTAGAGCAGTTCATCAAGTATTCGTCGATCATGTAGAAACTTTCCCCAAGGACTCCAAACTCCTAAATCTTTTTGCAAGAAGGAGAACAAGAGTAAGCTAGACGTGAGTGGCGACCGAAAGACATCCGACATCAACACTGTAAATAAATGCTTGAGTTTTTGATAACGTTCTCCTTCATACAAACCAAATACGGTTTGTAACATGACTTGCAAGGATATCTCCTGTGTGATGTCACGAGCTAGGAAGGGTTGATTTTTGGGTAACTGACTCAAGACTTTTTCAGTCAAATTACAGATTTGCTGCCCGTAGACTTGCATCCGCTCTCCATGAAAGGAGGGTGTCACAAGTTGCCGTTGTCGTTTGTGTTGCTCGCCGTTCAGTAAGAGCATTGAATTGTCACCGACTAAGGGATGCATAACACTGTTTGCCTTACCGAGGGCGGCAAATTTCTTGCGATCGCTACTTAAAAGTTTCTGGATTGCTTGGGGATTGTTAACGAATACTACAGTATCCCCAAAACCAACGATCTCAGCAGTGAAAATATCAGGATATTCCTGAACTGCGCTTTCCAAATATCCTACTGGATCAAAAACCCACTGGAGTTTCTGTACAAAAGAAGAGGTTTTGAGAGTATTTGGGAGTTTCATCTAAATCTTTAATTGCGTAACACTACTGTTAGAGAATTCTGCAAGAAATTTAAAGAATTACGATCGCGCTAGCTAAGACAAGGCAAAACCAGTAGGTTAACAGCATATAGGTATGATGATCTGCCTGGGGATTGCGATAAAGCATAATTCTAGCGGCAATAATCCAGCAGAGTACTGTGAGTCCAAGTTCACATGCCAAGACATTCAAAGTATTTCCCGCAGGCATCATCAGTACTAAATGAATTACAAGTGGTAAAAATGTAAAGCCCACACTTAGTATCACTCGGCTTGCTGTTTCTCCAATCACCATCGGCAATGTCTTGCGACCAATAGCGCGATCGCCTTCCATGTCACGAAAATCCTGAACAGCGACTAGTGTAGTCCAGAAAACTCCCATCATGAATATCCAGCGCCAAGCGATCGGTGTAATTGGTGTGACTATTTCCCATGCTGCGGCAAGTTCTGCAACTGCACCAACTCCGATTACAAGACCTTTGGTAAACCAATTCTTATCCCAACCAGCGAAGTGATATAGAAAAGTGAATAGTTGCCATAGCAATGCCCATTCTAAAACTCCAAGCCACAGCCCGATCAACGAGAATGCAATTTGGCTACAAGCCAATCTAACTAAAGCTCCATGATATGAAACAGCTCCAGTTACAAGTGGGCGATCAGGCTTATTAATCCGATCCTCATCTATGCCAATGATTTGGTTAGCGATACAAAATGATAAGATGAACAACAAAAAATAAATAAAGCCACGTTCTAATGCCAAAAACAACTCCCCAAGAGATGATTGGCTGTTCTTCCAGGCGGCTATTATAAACAGCAGTGCAGGCAAAATCGTGGTGGAATAATCGCGCCTAATGAATAGCCAAATCAGGTATGGTTCACGAATCAGGCTACTACTAAATTGTGTCAAAACCTGAAATTTTGCACTATTGATCATAATAACTAAATCCTTAGTAAAATCAAGTTTGACAATGAATTTTAGCTACAACACAAATTCACATAATCTGAATGTTATGCGAATAAATATTGATTAAATCTGCAATTTAACTGGTGAAAAATACAAGATTACACCAAGTTTTCAACAGAACATTAATTACATTTATGCTGCTGTTTTTGGTGTTTAAAGTTAGGTGTATGTTCCCAAGATTAATTAATAATTGTTCAATACTTTCTTTAAAAAGATATCCGTAATTACACGTAATTAAAAAATATTATAAAAAAAATATTAAGCTGACGCCGATTCATGATAAATACTGATGACAATCGGAAAAAGTGCAATAGCGTTTAGTAGCAATGCTAATTAGCTAAAAAGGCAAGGGTATTAATAACTAATTATAAATATTTCGTTCTGTAATTTTATGTATTATACAGCAGCTAATGCGATCATAAGATTTACGCTGAGAGAATGAGCAAACTAAAACCAAAGATTGATGCCACATGTGTGTAGAGACGTTACATGTAACTGTTTAGAGACCGTAGATGTAACGTCTCTACAGGGTTTCGGGTTTTATTTATGTACTTCATTTACCTGAAATCTGCTGTATGTCTGCTGTTTAAAATTCTCAAAAATTGCCTCTGCGGCTTATTATCGTCATTACCTTCGTTATCTAAATCTTTGCAGTGGTGAGTCTGTTGAGGAAAAATAAGTAATTTTTTTGGTACAAATCTAGCTATTGCTAGATGCTGTAATTCTGTTAAAAGCTATAATTTACAACTGTTGAACAAAGAGATTAACTTGTGGATGTCATACTAGAGCGATCGCACGAACTAAAACAAGCCATAGTAGATTTTGTCCTAGACGCAGAGGGGGAACTGGCACAAGCACTAGAAACCTATGCAGCGAAACAGTTACGTCGTGGGAGTGGTGATAGCACACAGCAGGACTTAATTATTGACAGTTTTCTCACAGAAGGAAAAGTCAATGAGCAGTCACCACTAGAGTTATTTACACAAAGCAATCCTAATTTATTAGAGAGCGATCGCAACCTGATCAACAGCTGGCATCGTAGTTTTATTGGCTTATTTGCTATAGCTAACACCCTACCTGATGGCTTTGAGTTAACGAACTGGCTCACAGATAAAAATTACATTGTCAAGCCAAACAATGCCAAAACACTACAGGAAATATCTCGGTTAAAAGTAGGAGAAATCATTTTAACTCGAATTTCTCCCGTCACCGATAGCTATTGGATGTTTTCTGGCCCCTACACACTGATGGGTAAATTGGGTAAACCAAAACTTGCTGTAGCAATTGGCAATTTCAAAGATAACTATAAAAGTAATCTTTACAGCGATGCTCCAGACTTGCTAGAAGAAGCTTGGCAATCAGTAGTAAAATACCACCAACAGTTTGTTGACTTTTTTGGCGCTGATGAAATCACATTACCTGGTTATCAGCTTAATAAAAAAATAGCTGAATTTCAAGAATTAATTACTGAGAAACAGTTAGCAGATGCAGGAATTGATCCATCAAAATCCCTGGCTGAAGTGGCAGAAGCCGCTGGCATTGGAGATGAGGAAATCAAAGCAGCGGCAGAAGAATTTGGTGCTGACTCCAAGACAGTTTCTCAAATGTTTAACAGCAAAAGTGGCAATAGTAAAATGGTGATGCCAAAGGTTGATTTACCTGCCGAACTCAAGAAAGCAGAACAGGTAACAGCTCTTTCTCATCCTCGTTGGGGACAAATGTTTTTACCAACATACAGTAAAATCCAAGCAATTTTATCAGCAGAAGACTGGCACAATATTGAAGGTGCTGAAAAACTAATTCGCTACTACCTCGAAGATAAAAGTATTAATGCATTTATCTGGCATCGATTAGCGCAACAGTATCCAACTCAGTTAGAAAAGGTGTTGCAGACATTTCTACAACGTCCTGACCTTCGCCTTGCAACCAACTTAGACGCACTTTTGCAAGAATTTCACAAACCCATCGAGCCGGAATTACCAGAAATTGCTAGTGTCCCCATACATCTGCATAACTTATTTCAAGAAGCTTTAGGAGAAGTGAATAAATCTAAGCCTAAGAGTAAAGGGCAACAAAAGCCAGCAAAGGGTTTTCAACGAGGTTAACTCACTCGCCATCTTTCCCACTCCTTCCCTCTTTTTTACCCTTCCAGTGTCCGCACATAAACTATCTGATCTTGAGCATCATAGAGAAACAAGGGTAAGTTAGCATTCTCACTAATTACGGCTAGCGCTTCCCGTAAAGTTTGTAAGTGATTGGTAAGGTCAACAGAAGTAGCTAAGTTCTCAGAATAAGAATTTACTAAGCTATTTTGGATTGTTTGGTCATACTCAGGAGTTAACCGGACAATAATTCCTTCGTTGTCTATGCTAAAGGTGCAAATCTGAATTCCATTAACACAAGTTTTATCTAGGTCTGTGCGAGTTTGTTGCAAATTACTAGTAACTTGTAGTTTCTCTTGTGCTTGTTTGAGGGCAACTGAATAAGGTTCGATGAGAGTCTGAGTTTGAGTGTAGTAAAAGCTATCACGAGATATCTGTTTAGCAGTTTGCAAAGCCTGATCCCAGTATGTAGCCGCTGCTTGCCATTGATTTTGTTGTTCATAGGCTTTGGCTTGATTGGCAGTGCTGACAGCTTGTTGGTAGGTTTTGGCAGCTAATTGTTCTTGAGTAGTGCGATCGCGTGCTGCTGTGAGTTTCGGTTTATAATCTGCTAGCAGCTTTTGTGCTTCTTGATAACCAGGGCTAGTCTGGGGAATCACATTTAAGGCATTAACTGCTACCTGCCAAGTAGACTGTATCTTTTGCCAGTCATTCAAAGATTTAGCAGTGGCTTCCCGGTTAGCGGCTGCATTGGCTACTGCTTTTGCTGCTGTGAGTTTTTTCAGCCATTTTTCTGCAATGAGCATCTGCTGATTTACAGTATGCAATTTGACACGGTAATCCAGCAATTTCGCTTGCACTAATGCATAGAGCTCACTGTTGGGACTTACAGCCTCTAGTGGCGCGATCGCCTGTCGCCATAAATGTTGTCTAGCTTGTAATTCCTCCAGACTATATGCAGGAGTTTGAATTTTTTGTGCTGCTATGGATGCAGTCTGCAAAGCCTTGACTACCTGGTTAATTTTTTCTACCCGCCCTGACAAATTTGTTTGTAGTTCTTGTGCTTGCTGATAATGGGGCGACCAACGGGGAATCGGTTTCAAAGCTACACTGGCTGCTTGAAGTCCCTGTTGCACTGCAAACAATTCATTTTCCGACTTGGCGCGGCGCGTCAATTGCTGAGATTCGGTTTTTAATTGCTCAGCAATTTGGACTTGCTTACACTCAGACATTACACAAGGACGAGTCAGACAGTAAGCACCGCCAGCTAAGACTACAAATCCTAGCACTGCACCCAGCATAATAGGTTTAACTTGACGTGCTGGCTTAGAAGCTGACAAATCCGGCGCACCCACAAACGGGTCAAATAGTTCCTCTTCCTCAGTCTCGTCAATAGGTGGAGCAAAAGTCAGAGAAGATGAAGGGCATGGAAAGGACAAGGAGGACAAAGTAGAATTTTCTTCCTTGTCTTCCCTATCTCCCCTTGCGCCTCTGCTCACGCCAGTCACCTCAACGGGGGAAACCCCCCCACGGCGCTGGCTCCCCTCCTGCCCCTCTGCCTCCCCTTCCCCCCTCTGCACCGTTAAAAAACGTTTGGCATAAGGAAGTTTTTCACCAAAGACTCTGAGGAAACATTGCACGTGTTGCTCTCTGTGGGGTGCTAGAGACTGGAGTACTTCCTCAAGTACTGCAAAAATCGTCTGAGAGTCAACTATCGTACCTGATGAATGTTGCGTTAAAATCATTAACTCGTCTTTATTGACGCCACACTTAACTTGGAAGAATTCAACCAATGGGACTTCTACAAGCAATTGTTCCTGCAAAGTTTTGGCTAAAAGTTGTAAATCTTCCTGCTGGACTGCTACTTTCATAGAGCTTTGTGCTGATCTTCTATATAGTTTTTCTGATCTTTGAGGGGAGGAAATGAACTTTTTGGGTTAATTGATATAGATGCACAGTTTTAACCAATCACAGCCTGAGAATCAGAACGACCAACTTTCTAACACAAATTCCGTCTTTTAACCAAAAATTAAAATAGCAGTAATAATTGTTCGCTCCGCTACATTTTTGGTTGACTAGATGTGAAATTAAACAATCTGTCCAAAAGTAGAAATTACAAATAAAAAATGGGAATAATAAAGTTTTTGAGGATTTTAACTGCATTACTTAGTGATAATTAAATTCATGGTAGCTACTACCCTCAGCTTCTAGTTGCAGAGCAGTTGTAATAGAATTATCTAAAGGTGAAGGAGACAATGCTATGTCATGTATAGTTGCATTCAGAGATATTACTTGTTAGAGAGGAGGCAGCAAAAAAGACTCCTGACCCCTAACTCATAACTTATACAGAGATTTTTGACAGAAATGCTAGTTATCTTCTATGCTGGGAGATTTACTGAGGAGATTAATTACGTTTTGTTGACTTGGCACAAATGGGTTGGTTATAGAAATTAATTTGTCTCATCTGCCGAATTCGATAAAATTGATCGATGAAAAATAAATTCCTATAGTTCCCCAAAACTTAATTCTGCAATTAAGGTGCTGCAAAAGATTAAAGACAGCACCAATCAAAAGCTTTGAAAGTGTCAATACAAGGTGCGTCAATGGATTTATTAGAGTACCAAGTTAAAGAATGGTTTGGGAAGATAGGCATTCCGGTATTGCCTTCCCAAAGAATCGACCATCCCACAGATTTAAAACGTTTAAAAATCCGTTTTCCGATTGTACTAAAATCTCAAGTACATGGAGCTGAACGGGCAAAAGCTGGTGGTGTTAGATTTGCGGAAACGACAATTGATGCGATCGCCGCTGCACAAAGTATCTTTAATTTACCGATTTGGGGTGAGTTACCAGAAGTTTTATTAGCAGAATCTCAATACGACGCCAAACAGGAATTTTACTTAGCAGTGGTTTTAGATACTGCTGTTTGCCGACCAGTACTTTTAGGTTGCAAAGAAGCCAATATTGATTGGGAATCGGCTGGGGAAAAAATGGTGCATGTTGTCGTTGAACAAGAATTCTCTCCATTTTATGCGCGACGACTAGCTTTGAAAATGGGCTTGCAGGGAACGCTAATGCAATCGGTAAGCAGCGTTGTCGAAAAGATGTATCAGTTATTTGTGCAGAAAGACCTGGATTTAGTGGAAATTAATCCCCTGGCAGTTAATGCTGCTGATCAAGTTATGGCTCTCAATGGTAAAGTTAGGGTCAATGAACGGGCAATCAAGCGTCATCCAGATCTCGCTCAGGTAGCGGCAAACATCATCAGCCGTCATACCAGTACTGAGATTAACGGCATTTTAGGCGACTGGGATGGTGTAGAAATGCACGGCAAAATCGGTATTTTGGGTAATGGCGCTGGTTCGGTAATGGCAACCTTAGATTTAGTCTCTAATGCTGGTGGTAAACCTGGTGTTTGTTTAAATCTACGTCATGCTTTCCTTACAGATACAGCACCAACGACCTTTCGCGATCGCTTAGACATTGGTCTGAAAATCTTAAACGCTGACAAAAGTATTCAAGTGATACTAATTAACTTCTTAGGTAGCATTCCTCAATCTGAAGAAGTAACTGAAGTCATCGCTAAATTTGTGCAGCAAGACAAAAGCGAACTCAAATCCCAGGCTGTAAGCTCGAATGGCAGTAAAAGCCTTCGAGTACCTAATTTTCTACCCTTAGTTGTCCGTCTTGCCGGCTCTGAATTCAACGCCGCTAGAGAATATTTCGCAGAACTAAAAACCCACACTGATGCGCTGATAGTGGTAGAAAATTTAGATGAGGCAGTAGACAAAGCAGTTCGTTTGGCTAAGTTAACCGCTTCTAAGAAATAATTACTGATCCGTAATTCGTAATACTCGCGCCTGGCGCGAGAAGCAAGCTACGTAATGGGCTACGCCCCGCTATACTAACGTAATTCAAAGGGTACAGAGCAAGCACTGATTGTAACTACGAATTACATGAGCACAGTGGTAACGATAGCGGTAGGGAGAAACGAGCGTCATTATCAATTACGAATTACTTTGACGCTTGAGTAGTCACTAGTGCTGTGGTATCGAGCGTTTACCTGGAAGCCGACGCCTAGACTTCTCTCAAAATTCAAAAATTATTAATTTTTACCGCAAGGGAAGAATTTTTAAGCTTGACGACGCTGAAACTAGGTAATCTTAGTAAAAATTAAAAGTACTAGGTTGTCAAACTTACGGTAATTTTTATGAACTTAACACCAGACAGTAAAGTGCTGATTCAAGGCTTTTGTGAATTCATCTCAGGAACTCATATTGCTCAAATGAAAGCTTATGGCACAAATTTGGTAGCTGGTGTCAATCCCGGATGTGGTGGACAGCAACTTAACGATCTGCCAGTATTTGACTTGGTGGAGGAAGTGATAGCAGAATTTGGAGCAATTGACACAACGATTATTTGTGTACACCCTTTCCAAGTATTAGATGCGGCATTGGAAGCGATCGCATCTAATATCGGTCAGATAATTATTATCACTGCTGGCGTGCCGCCTTTGGATATGGTGCAATTACTTCGCAAAGCCGAGGCGTGTGAAACTCTTGTGATAGGGCCAAATAGTCCTGGGATCATTGTGCCAGGGAAAATTCTTTTAGGCACTCACCCTAGTGAATTCTACACTCCTGGGCCAGTAGGCATCGTCAGCCGTAGCAGCACCCTCACCTACGAAGTTGCCTACGAATTGACCAAAGCTAATTTAGGACAGTCAATTAGTGTCAGTATTGGTAGTGATGCGATCGTCGGTTCCTCGTTTCTGCAATGGCTGCAAATTCTCGATGAAGATGAAACTACGCAGGCGATCGTTTTAGTCGGTCAACCCGGTGGAGGTAGTGAAGAAGCTGCGGCGCGGTATATTGCTGAAGCAATTGATAAACCAGTAATTGCTTATATTGCTGGCAGACAAGCACCACCAGGAAAAAGTTGGCGTCAGACTGGGACTTTGGCAACGGTTATCGGACGTGATTCTAACTTTGGCACAGCTCAAAGTAAATTAGCTGCTTTAAAAGAAGTACATGTTCCGGTAGCTGAACGTCCTTCTCAAATTCCAGAATTGGTCAGAAAAAGGATTAATTGAAATTTCTCGGTTAAAGGGGAAAGGGAAAAGGGAAGGGTTTAAATTTACCCCTTAATCTTTTCCTAGACCATAGCAGAGTTGAAGAGTACTTATCCGAGAAGGATTACGATGTGCTGTTAGAGCGATCGCACTTTTAAAGACTAGTCATTACTTGAGCTAATTCATTCGATAAATCAATGACAGGTTCTTGCTGCTTTTTAAATAAAACACCAGCCAAAAAGTAATAATCACCAGAATAAAAGGCCATTTTGTTTTTCCGTAAACCTTCTATATGTTTTTTGACTTTTGGCTCAGAGCTATAGTATCCAAATTCTAAAGGTAAAATCAGAAAATTACTCACACAATAACCATTTTCTTTTGCTTGTTTGAGTGTACCTTTTGGATTAGAAAAGCTAGACACCAAAACTAAAACATTTTCGTAACCTAATGATAAAAGATTGTTGGTAACTGTTGCTCCATCTATGCCTCCAAATAATAGCGGCATACAAATATCTTGATCTGGTGCAGGAAGATACGGCGGATTGGCTACAAGATACTTAGCTTTGGGTTTAGAAGATTTAAACAAACAGGAATTATAGATTACGTATTTATTACCAAGATTATATTCATCAATTGTTGAATTTGCGACTTTCCATGCAGAAGTATTTAATTCAAATCCGCGGATTACGCCCTCAAACTTGTTTCTCAATAATGTATTAATCACGGGACTGCCATCTCCCGAACCAAACTCAACAATAGATTCAGATTGTTTACAATTTCTCAAAACAAGGTTTTCTAAGCAGTTGGAATAAAAAATAGATTCATCAGGGCAAAAAAAGATATCTTTCATTTGACTGTACTTCAACGGTAATGTTATGATCAATGTAATAAGAGGTTATTTAATACCTCTATCAAAGCAATAAAAAACCGTTCCTTTAGTAAGCAAGTCACTACTAAAGAAATTAGATTGGTGGTGAATTAGCAATAGAATTATTAGAAATGCAAAATTAAAAATGCCAGAAGAAACCTGCCATTTTTGCTTACTAATTTTTTGCATTTCTCCCATGAAAATAGGGATTTATTCAGATTCACGTATTGAACGCACTACAGCTTTAGCTGCGCGATCGCCCATTAGTTTCTCTTGGTCATACCCAAGTACCAATTCCCATGCTTGGTTAGGATACCTTTCTACTAAAGGCAAAGCCACATCATCTAACATCCAACGTCCGTGGCGTTCATCTTCTCTGATGTGTAGTTCCCAGTAACCCATTGCTGCCTCTGAGAGTCCCAATCGTTGCGCCGCCGCTAAATAATTTCTGTAAGCCGCTGGCCCAGCTACCTCAAAATATGTCAGTCCCCCGCTGTAACGCAGAAAATGGCGCTTACGCTCTGTCACCAGAAAGTTATGATTACCACAAGCTATAACTTCCCAAGGTACTAAATCAAAGTATCCCTCTGGTTCGGTATTCATGCCAAACTCAGCAAGCATTTGAGCAAAAAATGTAGAGTGCTTGCGAGATAAACGACCGTTGCCGTATTCTTCCAGTAGTACGCGTACAAGCGTACATTGCACCTCATTGGCAGTACCACCCAAAATCCGGGAAAGACGGCTACCTTCGACTAAACCATCAAAAGAAGCGATCGCTAACAAATGACGATAGCCAGCTTCCGTCATTTCCTCGCGGATATAGCGACTATCATCTGACAAAGGCGGATCTAAATCGAAAGATGCACGTTCAATTAGCCCTTGTTTTACATCCAATTGTTGTAGTGCAGCCACATCGATTTGTGCAAGTTCCCACTCTTGCCAAGCTGCCTCAATTTGGTCACGACATGAGTGCAAGTAAAGCGATCGCTCATTGGTGTAGTGCTGCAAATCATCGTACCAAAACAGCTTTAGCCGATTAATGCGATAAAGTATTCGCTGAAGAAAACGGTGAGCTGGTTCGTCACCGCAGCCATTTTGATAGGCAGCACAAATTGCCATTGAGAGTACACGTTCAAACTCATTGACTTTCGCAACTTCTACATCCAGTTTATTGTCCAAATCCTCCGTAGCCAGCAGTTCTATAAACTGCTGCTCAGCACTGTTGTACTTAGTTGCCGTTCTTTCCTGTGTTTGCGTACTCTTTCCCGCAGCCTCAGCATTGGGGAACATAACTAAATTACTTTGCATGGAATCTTTGGTAGCTTTGCAAAGGTGTGAAATTAGTTCCACCCCTAATATTTATATATCCATACTCGTAGCTTTCTCTACCTCTTTCCCTGGTTATAAAGCAAAGATTAAATTTAGCAAGGGTCAGAAGTCAAGGGTCAAAAGTCAAGAGACAGTGGTTCTTTATTTCCCCAGTCTCCAGCCCCCAGCCCCTACTCCCCACTCCTTGCCTGACTCGGCGGAATCTGTTCAATAGGAATCAGTGCTTCCATCACCGACTTAACAATTGGTGCGGCGACAGTAGAACCGTAAGCATTTTCTCCTTTTGGCTCATCCACTAATGCCAACACTACATAGCGAGGAGATTCTACGGGTAAAATGGCTACAAAGCTAGTTATCCTAGCACCACTGATGTAGCCTCCAGAGGGACTAGCTTTTTGGGCTGTCCCAGTTTTACCAGCAATGCGATATCCCGGAATTTGTGAAGGCTTGCCTGAACCTTCAGTAACCACACTTTCCATCATTTCTACTACCGTGTTAGCTGTGGTGGCTGAGAAAATTTGGCGTGGTGTGGCGCGATTGGGCGAATAATGCATCTGCCCCTTGCTATCAATCAGTCCTCGCACGACGTGAGGTGTGACTAATTTGCCGCCATTGGCTAAAGCTCCGTGTAATTGCACTAGTTGCAACGGTGTTAAAGACAAGCCTTGACCGAAGGAAGTAGTAGCTGGTTCAATGGGCGAGGCGATAAATTGCTCTTGACTTTTAAGCCGACCGCTGACTTCAAAAGGTAAATCTGTATCAACTTTTTGTCCTAACCCCAAGCGTTCCAGCCAGTTGTAATAGGCTGAAGGCTGCAATCGTTGGATAATTTGCACCATGCCAATATTGCTGGAATGTTGCAGAATTTGGGCAATGTTGATTCGCCCATAACTATTATTCAGAGCATTTTTGATCGTGCGGTCAGCCACTTTAATGAAACCGGGGTCATTAAAAGTATCATCTGGTTTGATGACACCATTTTCTAGTGCGATCGCCACATTCAAAGGCTTGAAAGTCGATCCCGGTTCATAAAGATCCGCCACCGTCCAGTTTTTGAACAGTGAGATATCAGAGGTGGAGTATTTATTAGGGTTATATGTGGGCTGAGAAACCAGGGCTAGTAGAGAACCATCGGACGCATCCATGACAATTACTGCCCCACGTTTTGCACCAAACTTCTCCATCTGTTGTTTTAGAGCAGTGCGAGTAGCCCGTTGCAGACGGCTATCGATAGTGAGTTGCAGTCGCAAGTCATCAAAATGCAAAAAGCCTTCAGGAGCATGATTCGGCATGATTGCCCCATTACCCGATCGACTTAGCCGCACTGTTTGTACAGAACGTTCTAACAACTTCTCTTGAGAATACTCCACACCTGCCTGACCGCGACGATCTATATTTACATAGCCCACCACGTCAGCAATCAAATCATCTGGTGGGTAAAAGCGGGAGTATTTTTGAATCAACTCCAAGCCATTTAAGTTCAAAGAGGTGATGCGGTCAATAATTTCTTCAGGTAGCGGCGGAGCAAGTGTGATCCCGCTTTTTTTGCTTTGAAAGGTTTTCACCAATTTAGCAGCATCTTTATTGATGATTGGGGCAAGTCGCTCTGCCATCTCTTCATTGGACTTATTAAACAGCTTGGGATGAGCGTACAAAGTATACATCGGACGGTCAATCGCCAAGATATTGTTACTGCGATCGACCACTGGCCGACGTGGCATGAAAGGTCGCAAATTAACCATTTGCTGGTTTCGCGCCCTCTGGGTTAACTTTGGCCCACGTACAATTTGCAAGTAATACAAATTGATTGCCAATCCCAAGCCTGCTGCTATTAATATGCCCCATGCAATGAACAGCCGGTACTTATTATTGGGTGTTTTGTCTTGGGTATTAGAAGCAGGTTTACCCATCAACCCTCGTCTAGAACGCTTCTGCCGCCTCGTAAGTGTTGGATTCCGAAAATTCTTTTGCATTGTCCTACTCAGTAGCAAACTGCTTTATGGAGTCAAAAGTCAAAAGTTCAGAGTAATTAACTTTGACCCTTGACCCTTGACCTTTGACCTTAGTATCCCAACGGCGAAAGGGTTTGCTGTTGCGTTTCGGAATTTAGCGTTTTGGGAGACGATGCTGGATTAGGACTTTGAGGTACTGGAGACAAGAAAATTGTCCCTTCAGGAGTTGGTGAGACTAGTCCTGCTGTTGGTCGTTCTGCTTCCTCAGCCATTTTGTTTGTCAGCGTTGCATTGGTTGTTGTCAGCAGCCGCTCATGACGTTGTAGGTTTTGCACTCTGCGGTATGCCTGACTCCAAAGCTCTTGAGAATATACCGTCCAGCCATAAACCACAAGTGTCGCAGCGACAAATAAAAACGCCACAACTGACGAATAACGATGTAAAGTGTACAAGCGCAGCAACCATAAAGGTGCTGATTTAGAACCAGGCATTACAGGAACGCCAATAAAATCTTCTTTCAGACTTTTGGGCGTTGCACTTGATCCGTTGAGGTTTGAAGCTTGTTGTCTGCCCAACTCTTTCATCGTTGTGGGTATAACCGCCTCATTTGTAGAAGAAACGGATAAATTTTTCGAGGAACGCCGTTGTTTAGAGACGACTGGTGCAGCTTGAGCAGCGATTGTAGAAGCGCTCCGCGCCGCTGCTCCCTGACGCGCAAAGCGTCGTTTCCTTAAAGGAAGGGTAAAATGTCGTTGGAACCAAGTACCCTTTGCAGAAACATCTGATTTACGAGCAACAACCATAACTTTTTTCAGATTGAAAATACTGTATTTTTGATTAATTGTTTGTTCTTGCTAAGGTTAGAATTGCTTTTTGTGCAATAAGCACACATAACACCCTACACCCTTTTATGTGTTCTGATAGATAGCCGCACCAATGTTTGCATCCTCTGGATATTGCAATGCTTGCAATCAGCGAGCAGCAATCTGACAGATGTATTGCATCTAAAGTATGGCAATGCGGGGTGAAAGGTGCAAGCCTCTGAGAAAAAATAAAAATTCTTGATGTGATCGCTCGCCTTACGAGTAAATTTACTACTTTCTGTTCGCTAATTAAGTTATCTTGCTCGTGAGTTAAGAGAAGCTAATCAGATTACTGGATGAAATAACCTGAAAGGATTGCTTTTGAGTATGTAATCTGACAGCATTTAAAAAAAAGCAATAAATACGGTATCGTATTCAACAGGCGAAAAATTTTTCTAGCCACAATTGGTGAAAGAGGAGTTATGAAAACAAAAATCTTTGGTTTTGCTTTAATGTTAAGTCTGGCTGCAATTCTCGGAGCCTGTGAAGGCACTAATGAACCTGCTGGCACTACTACCACTCCAGGTGCTCCCGGTGAGCCAGCAGATACCGGATCTACCCCTGCCGTTACTACTACTCCCCTTGCTACGCCTACTAAAACACCCTAAACTCTTGCTATCATCGCCCACGCTATGGGTTAGTGACGGCGCTGCTCACTAAACAACTTAAATGAATTAGGGTCAGGCGAAAATACCAGTATTTTTTTATGTTGGTGACTGAGAGCTTGGAGCTTGCTGAAATGTTAGTTTAAGTAAGACAGCAAGTAGAGGACACTGGTGAGGATAGTTTCTGCCGTAACCAGGTGTCCGTCTGTAAATTCTCGCCTGACATAACCTTTTTCCAAGATCAAAAAAGTTGAGTCCGAGAAATATCAGCCACTATGTAGGCAAGGTACTTCGGTGGGTGTAAACTGCTCAGTTTCAAGAGTGCAAAAAATTTATCGCGATCGCTGGCAATTGCTCTTGATCATTGGCTGTAGTCCATTCCATATTGGGATAAGTGGCTTGGTAATGTTGATTGACTTGCCAGATTTTTATTAGGGAAATGTGTAGTAGGGGTATGGCATCCAAAATCTTGTCCACAAACGGACAATCTGGCTGAGGCCATGCCCCTACGGTATATCTTTGACAGTTTTTTTTGTTGCCCAAAATCGAGTAACAACCAAAAGTCTTCTTTTGTAGATGTTAGAAGATTGGTTAGATGGCTGAATCACCGAACTCTGAGTGTTAGAAGAGGGAGATGCAAAGAGTGATGAGAAAGTCCATAAGATTTTTGGTGTTAACAGTAAGTATTTTTACCTTGATAGCGTTGAACAGCCATTGGGGAGCAGCGGTAATGGCATTACCGCCACCAGAGGATACGCCGGAAGAAATATTGCGGACACAGATTATTACAGAAGCGCGATCACCCATTGATGGTAAATCCCTAACTGCTGCCGAATATGCAGAATTACAAGCGCAGCTGCAAAAGGCCCCACCACCAAAACTAACTTCTAATTTGCGACAAACTCTTTTCCTGCTGCGTTTGCGTAAGGCACTGCGTCAAGTTTTCCCGTTTTTCAATTTTTGATGACTTAAGCAGGAGATAGGGATCAAGGGTCAAGGGTCAAAAGTTATTTTCTTTCCCAATCAGCCACTCCCCCGAAAGGAATCAAGACTCATTCTGAGGTAGGATAACGGTGGCGACAAAATTGCAAATAAATGTAAAGAATATATATAGATATTAATAGGACTTACGCAAAAACTCTCTAAAACTCCTATTTCTACCCTGTGGGTTTGCCCTTGGTGTTCTTGTAGAGTAGCCATTCCGCGTCTATGCGGGTCATTTTTACATAATTTTGTGTAAGTTCTGATTAAAAAAGCACATTTAATCACGTTATTTCATGTAGGTAGCTTCATGTCCATGACCACGATCGCCCCTGAACAGGTTAACCGTATCGTTTGGAATCAGCATCACGATCCCTTTGAAATACTAGGTTCTCACCCCATAGAACAAAATGGCAAAACTGTCTGGGCTGTGCGAGCCTACCTACCAAATGCAAGTGCAGCATGGGTAGTCTTTCCTGAACAACGGCAGGAATACCCAATGCAAACAGTGCATAATCCCCACTTTTTTGAATGCACGATTGAAACAGCAGAACTGGCAAACTACCAGTTACGGATCAAAGAAGGGGAACATGAGCGTGTCACCTATGACCCTTACGCTTTCCGTTCTCCCCGCCTGACAGAGTTTGACTTGCATTTGTTTAGTGAAGGCAATCATCACCGGATTTACGAGAAACTGGGATCACACCCCACAGAAATAGACGGCATCAAAGGCGTTTATTTTGCCGTTTGGGCACCCAATGCCCGTAATGTTTCATTACTGGGAGATTTTAACCTCTGGGATGGACGCAAACACCAGATGCGTAAAGGCCCTACCGGAGTTTGGGAATTATTTATTCCCGAAATCGGAGTTGGGGAACATTACAAATATGAAATCAAAAATTTTGAAGGACACATTTACGAAAAATCTGATCCCTACGGTTTTCAGCAGGAACCCCGCCCCAAAACAGCATCCATCGTCACTGATTTAAATTCCTACAAGTGGAGTGACCAAGATTGGATGGACAAGCGGCGTCACACCGACCCACTCACGCAGCCTGTCTCAGTTTATGAAGTACATTTAGGCTCTTGGTTGCACGCTTCGAGTTCAGAACCAGCCAAACTACCCAATGGTGAAACCGCCCCTGTAGTTACTGTCTCAGAACTTAAACCGGGTGCACGCTTCCTTACTTACCGAGAACTAGCAGATAGACTGATTCCCTATGTCAAAGAATTGGGCTACACCCATTTGGAACTGCTACCCATTGCAGAGCACCCCTTTGATGGCTCTTGGGGTTATCAAGTAACTGGGTACTTTGCCCCTACTTCCCGTTTTGGTAGCGCCGAAGATTTCATGTATTTTGTTGACAAATGTCATGAAAACGGCATTGGCGTGATTGTGGATTGGGTTCCCGGTCACTTCCCCAAAGATGGTCATGGTTTAGCTTTCTTCGATGGTAGTCACTTGTATGAACACGCTGATCCCCGTAAAGGCGAACATAAAGAATGGGGAACTTTGGTGTTCAACTACAATCGCCATGAAGTCAAGAATTTTCTAGCAGCAAACGCTCTGTTTTGGTTTGACAAGTACCACATTGACGGGATTCGTGTCGATGCTGTCGCCTCGATGCTCTACAATGACTATTGCCGCGAACCAGGAGAATGGCTACCTAACCAGTACGGCGGCAGAGAAAATTTAGAAGCAGCAGATTTTCTGCGTCAGGTAAATCACACTATTTTCAGCTATTTCCCTGGCGTTCTCTCAATTGCTGAAGAATCTACTTCTTGGCCGATGGTATCTTGGCCTACCTATACAGGTGGATTGGGTTTTAACTTGAAGTGGAATATGGGTTGGATGCACGATATGCTGGACTACTTCAGCATGGATCCCTGGTTCCGTCAGTTCCACCAAAACAATATCACTTTTAGCATGTGGTATAACCACAGTGAGAACTTCATGCTGGCTCTGTCTCACGATGAAGTGGTGCATGGCAAGAGCAATATGATTGGCAAAATGCCAGGGGATACATGGCAGAAATTAGCTAATGTGCGTTGTTTGTTTTCCTATATGTTCGCTCATCCAGGCAAGAAAACCATGTTTATGAGCATGGAGTTTGGGCAGTGGAGTGAGTGGAATGTTTGGGCTGATTTGGAGTGGCACTTATTACAGCATGAGCCGCATCAACAGTTGAAAACGTTTTTCCAAGAGCTAAATAATCTCTACCGCTCTGAACCAGCTTTGTATACTCAAGATTTTGCTGAGCCAGGGTTTGAGTGGATTGACTGTAGCGACAACCGTCATAGTGTAGTTTCGTTTATCCGGCGTGATAAGGATTCTGATGATTTTGCGATCGTAGTTTGCAACTTTACACCCCAACCCCATTCTCACTACCGCATTGGTGTACCACAACCGGGATTTTATACTGAGTTGTTCAACAGCGATGCGCGTCAATATGGCGGTAGTAATATGGGCAACTTAGGTGGTAAGTGGACAGATGATTGGTCATTGCACAGTCGTCCTTATTCGCTGGATTTATGTTTACCACCTTTGGGTGTGTTGATTCTGAAGTTGGATAAAAAGAAGACTGCTGAGGTGATGGGATAATAATTGAGAGTGGGCATTGCCCACCCTCAATTATGCGATCGCAGTATTTAACAGACAAGCGCGAAGTATACAGGTGAACCTGACCAGACGCGAGAAAAACAATTCCCCAACTAACGCAATCATAAGAGCGATCGCTAATCAATATTATTCCTGTTCTAAAATCCTTTCTATATCTTGCCCCGCATAGAGAACCCGCACAACTTCAATGTTTTCATCTCGCTCAAAGTAATCAAAGTTTAGAAATAGCGATCGCACTTTCGTTGATGAGAGAAAAGCGATGTTTAACGACAAGCCAAAGAAGCATCTACGTATCTACTCAGGGACTTGCACAATGTGAGCGATCGCATTTCCTAAACGATTAAAATGATTTGGATTCAGGGTCAATAGAGCGTTTACCTCTGCTTTTAAAGCAGCTTGAGCAATTAAAGCATCAAAAATACCACCACCAGGAAGATTTAAGGTTGCCATTTGAGCGATCGCAGCCTGATAATCATTGACAAGCAGTGGAACTCCCTCTAAATACTGTGATATATCTACAACAATGCTCTGAGCTTGTTGGGGTTGAATACGTGGCTGAATAGGTAAGCGTGTGATGACAGAATATGTTTCAGCTAAACTGTGAGTCGAGATAAAACCTTGAATTTGCCCAGATTTTGCAGCTTTCATCTGTGAAAAGCAAACAGAATGCTGCGGGTGATTGACAATTAATCCAGGAACTAAGACAGAAGTATCAAACAAGACTTTCATCAAGCTATCTGATCTTGAATCCGTTCTTCTCTCAACTCATCTATAAAGGCATTAACATCAAAGTTTTCTGGTAATTCTGCCTCTACAACTAAAATCCCTTCTTTTCGATAAATGTTTGGTTGGTTAAGAGGCAATACATTGGTCATCTCAGAGTTTTGTTGAGTATATTCTTCAATGACTTGCTGACTCAGGTGTCAATTTTTTCTATAATAGCTTGCAAAACAAATTGCTCAGTCGAAATTCCCTGACTGCTTGCCCATTTTTCAATCTTTTGTTGGAGTTGGGGAGGAAAGTTCATAGATGTAAATAGAATTAATACTCCAATTGTAAAAGGCGATCGCTGCGATGGTCACTGAGCTTGCCGTTAGCACAGCCTCTCGTAGAGAAGTGAGGGCTACGCCTACGTGCAAAGCCAATGTTTTAATTACGAATTAGTTGTTTAACGAATCGCCACAGCAGGGAAAACGGTAGAGTTGCGATCGCAAATAAGATTTGAAGAAACTGACCTAACCGACGTATCCAGATAGCATGGAGAGTAGACTGGCGTTGCAGGATTGCTAAATTTTCTCGAATTGTTGTTGTAGTGGGATGATTAACGCCTAAAATGCGATCGCACATTGCCAGGGCTTCAATGTAGAGGGGTTCGGCTTCGCTGTACCACCCTTGGCCTTTGTAGAGTAGAGCTAAATTGTTCAAGCTAGTAGCGACATCAGGATGGTCGCCATCAAACAGCCGCTTTCTCATCGCCAAGGCTTCAATGTAGAGGGGTTCGGCTTCGCTGTACCACCCTTGGCCTTTGTAGAGTAGAGCTAAATTGTTCAAGCTACTAGCGATATCAGGATGGTCGCCATCAAACAGCCGCTTTGTCATCTCCAAGGCTTGGGTGTAGAGAGGTTCGGCTTCGCTGTACCGCCCTTGGCTATAGTAGAGTCCAGCTAAATTGTTCAAGCTAGTAGCGACATTGGGATGGTCGCCATCAAACAGCCGCTTTGTCATCTCCAAGGCTTGGGTGTAGAGGGGTTCGGCTGCGCTGTACCGCCCTTGGCTATCGTAGAGTCCTGCTAAATTGTTCAAGCTAGTAGCGACATCAGGATGGTCGCCATTAAACAGCCGCTTTCTCATCTCCAAGGCTTGGGTGTAGAGGGGTTCGGCTTCGCTGTACCGCCCTTGGCTAT
>NZ_JACXXN010000037.1 GCF_014904695.1 Nostoc sp. MG11
CCGTAGTCACGACGCCTATTGTTATCACGCCAGTCATTATCCCGCCTATTATCATCCACTTCTACTCTAATGGTGCGGCGTGGACAGCGCCAATTTGCTCCACTAGTGCCAACATCAGTGCAACCTTGAGCTTGCATAGCATCCCGTGAGACATCTTCCGGCTTATAAAATCGCCAACGTCCTCTATCATCTTGCCCTGACTCAGCTCTGAGTCTGCGTGTATCGCGCCCGTAGCCACGACGATTTTGAGATATTACCAAGGGAGTAGAGGTGGATTTAATTTCTTGCGCGAAGACCGATGATTGCTCTGTATTAATAGGAACCGCAGTCAAAATAGTACTACAAGTTACAAAAGTCATTAACTGAGTTAACCGACTTAATTTAGCAAAATCAGGCATCTTTTTTCTCCGTATGCAAAGTGTATATTTATCAGTAATCTCCATGAGTAGGAGACAGGAGTTATTAACTTAGCTGTTTTAAGGACGTGAGTAGATAGATACAATGTTGCTTGTCTGGAATTCGATTTATGCTAAATTCACATTACAAAAATTGTCCAAAACTCCCAAATGTTATGAAGACTAAGAAGCGATCGCTTAGAAGCTGAAGATATGGCGATCGCTAGTCTGGAAGAATATATGCAATACTTCATCACTTTTGTGCTAACTAAGATTGGTACAAGATGTCAATTTACGACGGAAATAGCTTTACCAATGGATACCCCTCTACCACAAGGAAGAGGGGTTGAGTTGAGGGGTGGGGTATTTTTATGATGGGCAATTAGAACCGTTGGAAATAACTTGATTTGCCAATCATGTGAATCGGAAGTGAAAAATCCCGCACTTCCCAATCTCCAACTCCCCAGATAACAGCGATGAAAATCGCTTCCACCTATATCCTCACACATAAAACTCATCCCAATAAATCAAAATTAGGAGTTGAAGCGCGAATACTTTGGTAAGATTTCTACAATCTGTTTAAGTACCTCTCAAAGGTCTTCAAGACACTGTTGTAGAAGAGTAGTCTTATCCAGTTAAACCAATTTGTGCTTGCTTTATTTAGGTAGAGTCAATGCTAGATGTAGTAATTAGAGGGGGAAAGGGTAAAGATTAAGGGGAAAAGGAAGAGTCAATTTTTTTAACCCTTCCCCCTTGCTCTCTTAACAGACTTTTTGCAGAAGTCTATTGAGTTACATCACTAGCATGATAATTAGGGATTTTGTGCTAATGAAGGCTAGCCACTCTGCATATACATGGATCGCGTCAGGCAAAAACAGCTATTAATAAGCATTAGGAGTAAGAATTGTTTACCCAATCAAGCGCTATAAGATGGTGGTAGTGTGTGCTGAATGTGAAGTATATGCTGAAGGGATAGCCGATGAGTAACTCTCATTTTGCTCTACCAAGCAATATCTGTATCTTGTGGTTGGCGTCAAATTCGTTAATTTGAATAAAACTTCCACGTAAACACACACTGATGCAGTTTCATTTGCTTGAATAGCTATATTGATAGGACATTGATACAACGGAAATTCACAATTCCTGATTATGGCAAGTAAACTCATTGATGTTAGGGAATATACTGTCAGGGCGCACAAAAGACAGATTCACACTCGTGTTTTCAACTTTGTCTGTAAAGAGTGTAATGAAGCTACAAAGCGCGAAACTTTTGGGCCGCGACCTTTATATTGTGAGACGTGTCGCCCTCCCCAAGCGCCTAAAAAATCACAACCAACAGCTCACAAGGCTAAACCTAGACCAATGTCTTATAAAAGTGACACCGATTTAAATTGATTAAAGCCTTATGACACCAAAAGGACAATTAGAACCACCTCCAGGCACATTTCTGTCTCCATTGTTGGAATTAAGAGACTACTATGCTCGCCTCACAGAAGAGTACGAACGCTTATTCGTGCAAGCGCGATCGCAACTCGACCATGTAGAAGCGTTGTTGTCTAACTGGTCTTTTTCAAATGCCAATAACCAGACATCTAGACTTGCGGCGATTGATGAGACTTCCAAATCTTCCCAAGAAAGCTCGCTACTATTTCTATCATCACGTGATGATACTTCTCAAATCAACTTAGTCGAGTCTATACACTCGGAACGTAAAGACTCAGACAACTTTGAGATCGAAACCTCCTCTACTGTTGACGATACAGAAGAAAGTCAACCGCCAAGTACATCACCAGTCATAGAGACAGCTTCAGAAAGTAACGATAGCTCAACGAAGGTATCGGAAGTTCCGATGCTACCTCAGTATGCAGATCTGTCTCGGATGGAAGCGATCAAACTGCTCTTGCAAGAATATATTGGGACTGTGTGTCATATAGATTTCATCGTACGATCGCTTTACGGTGAATTAGAGTCTAATCTATTCAAAGTAGTCAAAGGTAGAGTCCAATCTTCCCTTACCCAAGGAAGAGAAAGAAATGCCTGGGTAGCTGTTCCCGAAGAACCGGGTTGTTACACTCTGGATTTAAGCTTGATAATTCCAAGTAATGGCAATGGTTCTGCTAGGAGTATCAAACACAAAAAGAAGAAATCTTTTGTACCCCCAAAGACAAAAGTAGTAACGATGCTCAGAGCATTTGAGGGTCAATTTTTGATTGACGCTATCACCTCTCTCCTCGAACAAAATCCAGGCAAAGTTTTCAGCGTTGCGGAAGTAATCGCAGGAATTTATGGAGAACTAGATTCTGAGGAAATTAGAGAGATCAAAAATAAAGTGCTGAATGAATTATCTAGAGGTCATCGGACAGGTAGATTCTCTAGGGTTCCTGACCAAATTGGCTTTTACACTTGGGACTTCAATCTGGTATCCAAGGGAGGCTCACGTTGAAATATTTCTAGACATGCCTCCTAAAACTTACTCGGATGAGAAGGTGCTTCTTGTTTTTAGATAAACGCAAATACTGCTGCAATAGCTACTCTACCTTACGGAAAAGCCTGCGGCAGACAGGATGCAAAAATCACGCCTCTACATCCAATTTTGAGAAGGGGTTGTTTAGTAAAACCCTAAATTCCATATAAGATACTTCCCACCCATAGGAAGTATCTTATATGGGATAATCCTCCAACTTCCTAAAAGTCAAAAACTTTAGCGATATTTTTTGAGTACATGGGACTAACTCTAATCCAAGGCAACTTTAGAGTCATCAAAGCTGCACCCGACGGCGATTCGATCCGCTTCTATCCCAACAACCCCAAGTTGTGGGAGAAATTACCAACACGAGTTACACCTAACCGCGCCGGAGGCGTACAACTACGCTTAGATAGCATCGATACCTTGGAAACACACTTCCAGGCTAGAGGAGGTATAGGTATGCAGCACCAACCGCTGGAATTTGCTCATAGTGCAGCCAGCGAGTTACTGAAATTCGTGGGCTTTAAAAAGATTACCCGTAATGATAATGAAGTAGTCACTGCGGCAGAACCAGAACAAGTGCCTGGTTTTATACTTACCAGATTTGCAGACATCTATGGCAGAGCTATAGCTTTTGCCTTCAAAGGTAATTCAGATGAAGCTGATGGTAGTAGCATCTATTTAGATAAATCGTTACTCAAAAAAAGTGCCAACTATCATCTTTTAGCTAAAGGGTTCGCTTATCCTACCTTTTACTCGAAGTTATATCCTGACATTCGCCAGGAATTGGCTAGTGTCACCGAAAAAGTTCGTAAGGAAAATAAAGGTTTGTGGGCAGAAGACAAGACTAAAAAGGGTTTCATCTTAGAAGAATTAGAAACCATTACTGAGAGGGTTGTCATTCTACCAAAACTATTTCGTAGGCTCCTTGGCTACCTTGCAATTAATGATGGCAGTGTAGCTCTAGACGGATTTTCAAATTACCTTGAGTCACTCAACGATCGCTTAGTAATTCTCCCAGAAGGTCATATTACTGGATTCGACTTTGTGGTTAAAGTTGAGGGTCAGAATATCAAGTTAACTACTCAGCCTGAAGATTTGATTTTCCTAGAAAAATAAATTTTTAGAGACTCTGAAGATGAGCAACCTGTAAATTCTATTTAAAGATTTTATGAAATCTAGTGTTTATACTAGATTTTTTTGATAGATAGAGTAATTTCACTGTAGTGCAAAAAAGTATTCACATTGATTGAGTACCTACCTGCATGAGCTAAATCTTAGGGATTCAGTTCATTTACTTGGGAGCGTTACAGCTGTGTCTAAAAAAAATATTTTCAACAAAATTACTACAGCTTTAGCCACTAGTGCCACCATTTCTCTGGCGATCACAATAGAATTACCTAAAGCCAGAGCATTTTCCCTGATTCAGGAAGATTTATTTTTTGGACGCAATATTGCTGGAGATGGAGAGGTATCCGAGAGCGAGTTTCAGACGTTTGTTGACGATGTAATTACCCCTCGTTTCCCAGCCGGGTTAACTATTCTTAATAGCAATGGGCAATTTCTGGATAGTACAGGAAGACTCATCGAAGAATCTACCAAAGTTGTTACTCTCTTCCGAGAAAACACTTCAGCAAACGAAGTTTCTATTAGCGAGATTGTCAAGACTTACCGCAAGCAGTTCAACCAAGAAAGTGTTTTGCAAGTAGCAAACAAAGACGATCTCACGGTTAGCTTCGGTTCAGGTGAGGATTTATTTAATAACAGTTCAGTTCCAAAATTCATTCAAACGGAATTATTTTTTGGGCGTAACATTCCGGGAGGTGGCGAAGTATCTCAAAGCCAGTTTCAGGCATTTGTTGATAGTGTGATTACCCCTCGTTTTCCAGCCGGCTTAACAACTTTTGATGGCAATGGGCAATTTCTAAACAGCACTGGAACCACTATAGAAGAACCCTCGAAGGTTGTCACCCTACTTTTAGAAGACGGCTTGAGCAATGAAACCGCAGTTAACGAAATTGTAGCGGCGTATCGCCAACAATTTAATCAAGAAAGTGTTTTGGTTGCAGCCAATCAAGATGTAAAAGTTAGCTTCGGCTTAGGAGATGACCTAATTGACAACAGTTCAGTTCCAGAATTAATCCAAGCAGATTTATTTTTTGGGCGCAACATTCCGGGAGGTGGAGAAGTATCCGAAAACGAGTTTCAAACGTTTGTTGATATTGTGATTACCCCTCGTTTCCCAGCCGGCTTAACAATTTTCGATGCCAATGGGCAATTCCTGAACAGCACTGGAACCCTTATTGAAGAACCCTCAAAGGTTATTAGCTTTATCTTTGAAGATACTCTGGATAACGAAAATTCTATTAATCAAATTATTGGAACGTACCTTCAACAGTTTAATCAAGAAAGTGTGCTGACAGTTGTTGATGAAGATATCCGTGTGCGTTTTGTCGAGTCTGAACCTGTTCCAGAACCTTCTTCTGTTGCTGGAGTGCTTCTATTTAGCACTTCTATAATCGCTTTGAGACTAAAAAAGAAACGTCAGAAGCAACATTCTTCAATTCAGTGAGTAAGAGAATACCAAAAAGTAAATGGTAGTAAGTAGCTAGGCGTAAATAAATTAAAGTTTGTAGTGAGTTAGCGCGGTCTTCTCTACGAGAGGCTGCGCCAAGGGGGTTTCCCCCATGAGCGACTAACGATAGCGTAGCGTTAGCGACGTAGGAGCGTCACCCGTTCGCGCAGCGTCTCCGTTAGGAGAAGGGTAAGGACTTTAGTCCTGATCATCCTTGTTTTGAGCGATGAATCGCTCACTACGAACTAATTTTTTTTTATATTTAATTATATTTACCTAGCGCGTCTATCCTTTGGTAAAATTTAATCATTCATCGGCAAACAAAGATTCTAAATCTCGATAACCACTCGTAACACGAGTAATACTAATTCCAGATTCTCTGGGATAGTAAAATACGATATAATCATCCACAGCAAAACCGCGTAAATTTGGTACAAGCCTTCCATAACTTTTTCCCATATTGGGAAAACTAGCTACTAATTTACACTTTTGGCGAATGTCGTCAAAAAGCTTACTAGCTGCTTTTGGGTTGCTGCGGGCAATATATTCACAAATTTCATCTAAATCTTGAATTGCTGCATCTGAAAATGAATAATTACTCATTCAGATGACTCCTCAGCAATTAGACGAATTTTTTCTTGGAATCTGGCAAATACAACTTCGCCATCAGTTACTTGCCCCTTAGCAATTTGTTCAGTTCCTACAGCAATTTTTTGCCGTAATTCTTCAATTCGCTGTTCTCTTTCTTGTAGCAGCTTAAAAGCTTCATTTATGACATCATCTGCACTAGCGAATCTACCACTTGCAAGCTGTACTTGAATAAATTGCTCTAGTTCTGGTTTAATTTTGATGTACATATTTTCTATCTGTAGATAATTAATACTCTTACCCAAGTTTTAGCAACATCGCCACATTCTCAAAAATTCTTGCCTCTAACTCCTGAACAGCCTTTGGATCGCGTGGCTTGAGTTCAGTTACAGCCAAGCCTTGAGTATGAGCATTGGGAAAAGATTTTCTATCAAGATGCAAAAACGCAAAGATTTGTTTTGCGTCTTTGCGTGAGATAATTAGCTGCCCTTGGGTACAGTATCTCCAGGCCCAGCTGTAACAATCACCAGATTCTCCGGTCTAATTAAATCCTGGATTGCCTGCTGCATTTGAGTCATACTCACTGCTTGAATGCGCTTGGGAAACTCTTGGATTTCTGCTCGTGACAGTCCCAAGACAGCATTATCCAAAATGATACTAGATACATTACTAGGATTAGCTAAATCCACGGGGTAGCTGTTGCTAATTGAGCGTTTTGCTGTGTTCAATTCCGCCTCAGTTACTCCTTGCTCACGCAACTGTTTGAGTAAAGCCAGGGTGCTGGCGATCGCTTGAGGGGCATCTCCTGGAGCAGTCTGCATTTGAATTAAGAACGGGCCGGGATTGATTCCTGCTGCAAATCCACTGTAGATCCCATAGGTCAGACCTTGGCGATCGCGTACCTCCGTACCCAAGCGGCTAGACAAGGTATCGCCACCCAAAATCTGATTCAGTACTAGTGCTGCATAAAAACGCGGATCTTTCCGAGAAATGCCGTTATAGCCAATGTAAGTAACGGCCTCTGTCTTACCGGGAATCACTTTGTTTAAACGTGTCAAAGTTTGCGGTAATGGTACTGTGGGTATGTTGAGAACAGGTGGCTTACCTGTAGCTTGCCATTTACCGAACTCCTGATTTAGCAACGCTTTTACCTTAACTGGATCAAAATCTCCCACTAAGGCGATCGTTGTGGTGTCGGGTCGATAGTGTTCCTGATAGAAACGGAGCAAATCATCACGAGTAATGCTCTTTAAACTCTCGACTGTAGGAAAGCTGTAGAACGGATGACTTTCTGGGTAAATAGCTTGCTGGAATACTCTTCGTCCCAGTCCACTGGGGTCATCTAACTGGACTTTGAGACTGGTTAATGCTCGCTGACGACTCAGTTCCAATTGATCGGCTGGTAAAGTAGCATTTCTGACTACATCACCCAGGGTTTGAATCAATATTGGCAGGTTCGTCGAAAGTCCCTGACCGCTAATGCTGACTCCTTCGCGGCTAGAACTGAAATCTAGACTAGATCCCCGGTCTTCTAGGGTTTTCGCTAGGGTGAGAGCATTCTTAGTCTGCGTTCCATTCATTAAGTTGTTAGCAGTCAGATTTGCTAATCCGGCTTTTTGATTGCCGTCAAATTCACTACCAGCGTCAATTTGTCCGCTGAGGTTAATTGTAGGAACGCTTTTATCTGGTAGTAACAGAACTCGTAAGCCATTGGCCAGAGTGAACTGTTCAGGTAATGATTTTTTATTGGAATCTGTAGCTGATGTGGCGGGTGGTAGGTATTTTGCCAGTTCTGCTGGGTCTACAGGCTTACCAGGGCTGAAGTTTTCCACAGTCCGACCAGAACCAACATTAGAAGTCCCTGGTTTACCATCTGGTTGGGTTGGCTCAAAAAAGCCGATGGTTTGTTTCGCTGAATTCAGATAAGTTTTTGCAACTCGTTGTATCTGTGCTGGTGTTACCTTGGCGATCGCAGCTAAATACTGTTCAATAAAACGATAGTCTCCAGTGACAGTTTGGTTATACCCCAGTTGACTTGCCTGACTGGTGATGTCTTGATTACCCAATATAAATGAGGCTTGTAGTTGCGTCTTCGCCCGGTTTAATTCTTCTAAGGTTACTGGCTGTTGTTGGAATTTTGTTAAAGATTGCTGGAGTACCTGAGCAATTTTGGCTAACTCTTGACCTGGAGCCGCCGTAGCGTTAATTTCATACCACCCCGGTTCAATGAGTTCAGCAGCAGCACCACTCACTGAACTGGCGAGTCCAGATTCCACCAAAGCCTGGTAAAGCCTAGAACTACGTCCACCTGTAAGGATGGCATCCATCACATCGATCGCAGGTACATCGGGGTGCTTGATATCTGGTAGCGGATAAACGGTTTGCAACAGTGCTGCACTTCCGGGTTGCTTCAAAACTATAGGTGCTTTTTGAATAACAGGGGTAGGCGCAGTCACTGGAGTAGAGTTTTTAGCCGCAGCTGTTTTGCCTCGTTTTGGCAACTTCCCGTAAGTTTCTTTAACAACTTTGAGGACAGGTGTTGTGGCAAAATCCCCTGTAATTACCAAAGTGGCATTATCTGGACTGTAGTAGGTTTGGTAATAATTCTGTACCTGCTCCAGAGTGAATTTCTCTACATCAGCTTTTGTACCTCCCACAGGTAAACCATAGGCTCTATTGGGGAAAGCACTTCGCATCACTGCTTCACTCAGACGGATATTGGGAAAATTTTGATATCCTTGTAACTCTGAGATTACTACTCGCTTCTCACTTGTCAGCTGATCAGAGCCAATCAACGCGTTTTCCATACGATCAGCTTCTAAAGTCAGCAGTGCTTCGAGTTTATCTTTCTGTACTGTACCAAAGTAGGCTGTTTCGTCGTAGCTGGTAAAAGCATTGAATTGACTACCCAAAGCACTAAATAGCCGTCCAAACTGCACGGGACGGTCAGTAGTGCCTTTAAACATTAAATGCTCTAATTGGTGAGAGATGCCATTCATCCCGGCTCCTTCATTACGTGAGCCTACTTTATACCAAACTTGCACACTCACCACCGGAGCGGTATGGACTTCCTTAATTAGCACCGTTAAGCCGTTGTCCAATACTGTTTTCTGCACACCTTGGGTGAAGGAAGGAGCAGACACGGGTGCAACTGCTGTTGGCGTTGCAGCATTGGTGAAAGTGCCCGAAAGCGGTACAACACTTAGGAGAAGACTGAGTAAAAGCCCGATAAGCATATATAAGCGTAGCTTCATAAGCAATGCGAAATTCAATTTGATGAAACTCAATTAAAGAAGAAATGCAAAACCCTCATTTTTAATTTGGTATCTGGCTAAGCAAGTACTTAGAGCAAAGGCTCAGAAGTAGCTCAGCAACTTATTGCCACAGGTTTTCTCACCTATTAATTTATTAGTTTAATGAGCGATCGCCTTTGTAAACTGGTAATTATTTAATAGTAAATTATGTTTCAAATTCCCATCAGGCTAGAAAAATTGCAGACATTCTCAATTACTGATAACGAAAATCTCACGCAAAGACGCCAAGCCGCTAATAAAAAACTTTGTGCCCTACGTCTTTGCGTGAAAAAATCAATCACACTAGTCTAAACATTTACATCCAAAGTACGAATCAAAAAAGCCCACTTGTCTGCGGCTTCCTCGATAATTTTAGTTGTGGGTTTACCAGCACCATGTCCCGCTTTCGTCTCAATTCTAATTAGCACTGGTGCATCACCTGCTTGAGCGGCTTGCAAAGTTGCAGCAAATTTGAAACTATGAGCAGGGACAACGCGATCGTCATGATCGGCTGTGGTAATCAAGGTTGCTGGGTAAGCTTGATCTGGCTTAATGTTGTGCAGTGGCGAATAGGCATAAAGCGTTTTAAACTCTTCTGGATCATCCGGCGAACCATATTCAGAAGTCCAAGCCCAGCCGATGGTAAATTTGTGGAACCGCAACATATCCATCACACCTACTGCTGGCAAAGCTGCACCAAACAAATCGGGACGCTGCGTCATACAAGCACCTACTAGTAAGCCGCCATTACTACCACCCGCGATCGCTAGTTTTGCAGGTTTTGTATACTTATTGGCAATCAGCCATTCAGCTGCGGTAATAAAGTCATCAAAGACATTCTGCTTTTTCTCTTTCATTCCTGCTTGATGCCATTCCTCGCCGTACTCGCCACCACCGCGGATATTAGGCATAGCATGGATACCACCCATCTCCATCCACACCAAAAGACTCACAGAAAAACCAGGTGTCATTGAAGCATTAAAACCGCCATAAGCATAGAGATATGTGGGATTATTTCCATCCAATTGAATGCTTTTTTTATGGGTGATAAACATTGGCACTCTGGTATTATCTTTGCTGTGATAAAAGACTTGTTTTGTTTCGTAGTCATCAGGATTAAAATCTACATTTGGCTGACGGAAAACCTCACTTTTTCCTGTCACCATGTTGTAGCGATAGATAATTCCTGGTATAGTAAAGCTGGTAAAACTATAAAAAGTCTCAGTATCATTACGCTTACCACCAAAACCACCTGCCGAGCCAATTCCAGGCAATTCGACCTCACGGATAAATGCACCTTTGAGGTCAAAAACTTTGATTTGAGTATAAGCATCCTGAAGATAATCAGCAACAAATTGGTTATTAAGTATGCCAACACTTTCCAAAGTTTCTGCTGATTGAGGAATGATTTCTTGCCAATTTTCTGAAGCTGGGTTATTGCTATCAATAGCAATAACTCGTCCTCGTGGCGCATTTAAATCTGTGCGAAAATAGAAGACGCTATCATCATTATCGATAAAACTGTAATCTGCTTCAAATTGATTAACTAGTTCTATTACTTCAGCACTAGGATTAGTCAAATCTTTGTAGAAAACCAAATTTTTGGGGTCAGTTCCCAGCCAAACTGAGATAATTAGATAACGTCCATCTTCAGTAACATCTCCACTAAAACCCCATTCTTTCTGATCAGGACGATGATAAATTAGTACATCTTCTGATTGGGGTGTACCTAATTGATGATAATAGAGCTTTTGATAATAGTTAACATCTTCTAATTTGGTTTTTTTGTTCGGCTCATCGTAACGACTATAGAAAAAACCTTTGTGATCATGTGTCCACGATGCGCCGGAGAATTTAATCCAGTTCAATTGGTCTTGCAGGTCTTCACTAGTTTCAACATCGCGCACTTTCCACTCTTGCCAGTCAGAACCAGAGGTTGATAGACCGTATGCTAAAAGTTTACCATCTTCACTAATAGATAATCCCGCAAGGGCAACAGTGCCATCTTCTGAAAGTTTGTTGGGGTCGAGTAAAACCCTGGGTTCAGAATCAAGTGTTTCTAAGGTATAAAGAACACTTTGATTTTGCAGTCCGTCATTTTTGAAATAAAAGTAGCGATCGCCTTCTTTGAATGGGATACCATATTTTTCATAATCCCAAAGTTTGGTGAGACGCTGTTGAATTTTTTCCCTAGCAGTAATTTCGCTGAGGTAAGCAAAAGTAACTTTATTTTGTGCCTCAATCCAAGCCTTTGTTTCTTCAGAGTCAGGATCCTCTAACCAGCGGTAGGGATCTGAAACTAAAGTACCGTGGTAGTTATCAGCTTGGTTACTCTGGCGGCAGGATGGATAAGTTAGACGTTTTTTAGAGTAGGGCATAGTCTCAGGTCAAAAGTGCGCTTCACATACTATAAAGATAGACCCTATACTTGAGTTATATACTTGCCAAATCTGTGGGAAAAAGTTTCCTGTTGTTGAGTAGGTGAGAGTCTTGTATTCTGGATACAATGCCTTCTAGGAAACAAGCAGTATGGAAGAATATTTGCAAGCGAGTGAAGTTATTGACTGGCAGCATCCGACAATTCTAAAACTTGCGAAAAAGATTGCATCAAAACATCAAACATCAGAAGCGATCACAAAAGCTTGTTTCGAGTGGGTGCGTGATGAAATTTATCATAGCTATGACTATCAAATGAATCCTGTAACCTGTCGAGCTTCAGATGTACTCAAATACAAAACAGGATATTGTTTTGCAAAGAGCCATTTGTTAGCGGCACTACTCAGAGGAAATGGCATTCCAGCAGGCTTTTGTTATCAGAGATTGCGTTTTCATGATGATGGTGAGCTTTATAGCTTACATGGTTTCAATGCAGTATACTTACCCGAAATAGGTTGGTATCGTATTGATGCAAGGGGAAATCGTAAAGATGTTGACGCTCAATTTGTCCCTTCAAAAGAACAATTAGCCTTTAGGATTCAATTTCCCCAAGAAGCAGACTTTCAAAACATTTTGTGTGAGCCATTGCCAGTAGTTGTAGAGGCTTTACAAACTTCCAGTACATGGGATGATATGCTTCTTAAGCTTCCAGATATTCCCTTAGAATTATTAGAAAAACATGGTTTTGTTTTGAGAGTTGATATTAATGGACAGCAGAGTAATCAATTAGCGGTATAAGAGTAGGAGCGCTACAGATAAAGTTAACGTCAACTAACAAATACCTTAATTACTAAACATTACTAGTACTGTTAACTAGTTTCTCCCCTTTCAGCATCCGCGCCGCAGCTTCAAGTAAAGCTTCCTCTAGGTAAGGCTTAGTGAAGTAGCCACTAGCACCGAGTTGAACTGCCATTTGTCTGTGCTTGTCTGCACCCCGCGAGGTAAGCATAGCGATCGGTAGGTGGTTGAGGTTAGAGTCTTTCTGGATGCGAGAGAGTAACTCTAGACCATCGCAACGGGGCATCTCGATATCGCAAAACACTATATCACAAGGCAAACCGGAGCGGAGTTTATCCCAAGCTTCCTGTCCATCACGCGCCTGTTCTACGCGATAACCTGCCTTGTTAAACGTTAAGGAGAGCAATTCTCGGACTGTAATTGAGTCATCAACAATTAGCACAGTCGGGTCAATCTTCACAGCAGGTGGGTCTATAGGAGTAGCTTTCTGTTGCCAAGAACTGCCACCAGTTTGTGTAGAAATTCGTCCTTGGAAGATGTCAATGATTTCCAGCACGTCAGCAATGGGCATAATACGACCATCACCTAGGACTGTAGCACCAGCTACGCCAATTGGTTTAGGCGCTGGCCCTTCAAATTGCTTAATTACAATTTCTTGTTCGCTGAGCACCAGATCAATTTGTAGGGCAATTAGAGTACTGGCCGATCGCACCACGATCACAGAAACCATGTCATCATCTCGATTACCGCCATAGACATTACCACGGCTAATCTGGCGATTAAAGGTTAAAAGCTCCTTCAGGGGTCGGAATGGCAGTAGTGTATCACGCCAAGAAATAAACGATTCCCCATTGGCATTATGCTGAATATTTTTGAGTGGTATGTCTAGCGTATCTTCTACACCGTCCATAGGGAAGGCAATACGCGCTTTATCGGAAACGCAGCAAAGGGCTTTACAAATACTCAGAGTCAGTGGCAGACGGATGGTGAAGGTCGTTCCCTTACCGAGAGTGGAATCGGTGTTAACTGTCCCACGAATTTCGCTAATCTCAGAGCGAACTACATCCATTCCCACACCTCGACCAGAAATTTCATCTGCTTGGTCTTTGATTGTAAAACCAGATTGGAACAGCAGATCGTAGACTTCTAGGCGAGAGATGGTTTTTGCCTGAGCTTCTGTAATCATACCAATCTTCACCGCCTTGGCCTTAACTCGTTCTGAATCGATACCTGCACCGTCATCGCCCACGGAAATGATGGTTTGGTTGCCTTGGTGAAAAGCACGAATTGTAATGATTCCTACGGGTGGTTTACCGATGGCTTGTCGCTCGTCTGGCGTTTCAATACCATGAGCGATCGCATTATTGAGCATGTGAGTTAGCGGATCGGTTAGATGATCCAAAATCATTTTGTCAATCAAGGTATCCCCACCTTCAATCACCAACTCCACTTGTTTGCCACACTTGATGGCGTTGTCGCGCACTCCTCGCCGCCAACGATCAATAGTTTGGGCAAAAGGTACCATCCGCGCTCTTGTTAATCCCTCTTGTAGTTGGGTAGTTACCTGGCGGAATTGTCGCGCTACTCGTTCGGTTTCCTCGGTAACAAAGTCAATATCACTAGCCGACTCACGCACCCGCACAATGCGCTCAATCATCTGTTGGGATAATGTATGGAAAGGAGTAAAGCGATCCATTTCTAGCTCACTAAAACCTCTGTCCGAATTAGAGTCCTGGGATGGGATGCTAGAGTCTTGGGTTTTGCGACCGGCTAAAAGAGAGGCTTCCAGTAGCGATCGCTCATATAACTCCTGCATTCTCGCCCCTACATCTGAGAGTTGTTGCACCTGAATTAGCAAGTTATCTAGTGCCTGTCGCAGCCGTTCATGATCCTGCTCTAAGGTATTGCGATTTACCACCATCTCCCCAACTAAATTGCTCATATCATCCAGTTGCTTGACTGGAACCTTCATTGTTTCTTCAAATCTCGCAGCACGACGAGTAGAGGGGCGTGGAGTTTTTCCTGTATTCGATTTTATAAGTGATGAGTGAGATATCGTTTGATCCGCTTCTGCCAATAACTTTTCCAAATCACCAAATTCATCCTCTATGCGCGGTGATGAAACGGTGTTGACAGGCGGTATCAAGGCTGGTTGAGTTCTGAAGGACTGCTGATAGTTAGATATGGCTGCTGTCTCAGCGTTGTTTTCACCTAGCAATGCTTCCAAGGCAGCAAAATCTACTTCTGGTATGGAGGTAGCATTGGGGCTGGGTGCTACTTCCTCTCCTAGTAATGCTTCCAAGTCGGCAAATTCATCTAGGACAGGGCTGTCATTTTCTAGAGCAGCTACTTCAACTGATGTCACCTCCAATTCTTCAGTTGAGGTAACAATAATATTCTCTGCCTCATTTACTAATGCAAGTTCATTTGTCTCTTCTAAATCCCATACATGCTCAGACAAATCTACTTCTAGATTTTCATCAGTTTCTAGATTTGACTCATCTAAGCCTGCTATTATCGGTTCTTGAATAACTGTTTGTGCAAAATCATTGACGGCTTGCAAGTTAATGTTTGCCGTGTTTTCTAAATTCTCGACTAATTCTTCTTGATTCGCAGCTTCTATAAAAGATAAATCATTCTCTGTATTATCTGTAGTCTCTATTTGAATATAAGTGAGGTTAGCTATATCCTCAGACAGCAGTTGTGAATTTTCATCTGTGTTGTCATCGGGAGCATTGAACAAATCGCTTGGCTGTGTCTGGGGTGATGCTAAGTCTGAAATTTCTCCAAAACTTATATCTTCTAAAGAAGTTTCTGTAGGCAATAAATCATTTTCTATATTGTCTGTAGTCTCAATTTGAATATAAGTAAGGTCAGCTACATCCTCAGACAGCAGTTGTGAATTTTCATCTGTGTTGTCATCAAAAGTATCAAAACCAATTTCTAGATCAGCAAATGTTTTAGCATCTACAGATGATATATCTATGGACTGATTGGTAAATTCTGGTATAAAATCTAAAGCTTCTGGTTCTTGCGATAAGCTGCGAATCTCTCTGGGAGTTACTGACTCTCTATGACTCGCTAACTCTACGCTATCCATGTTTTCAAGTGCGGAGCGCTGTACGCTGTCTTCTGTTGTAAGAGAAGCTAAGTTGTTTGGCGCTAAATCCTCAAATAAATTATCTTCAGCATCTAAAGAAAACAGCATATCTTGCTGCTGGCGCTGCTGGAAAGTGATATCAAAATCTTCTATATCAAAGCTAGCTGATATGGATTGCTGACTGTCGGCAAAAATGTCATCAGCAGCCGCAGCAAACAAACTCTCCTCTAATGCCCTTGCTACGTCTTGCTCAACTACAGAATCGAATTCATGCTGTTGTTCTGATGTGTCCGGGTTCCAGAAGGTGCTCAAGTCATCCTCTGAGTAAGAAAGATCAGATGGTGTTATCGAAGGAGTATCAAATAGATCACTAAGTTCTAACTCACCCGTATATGGTAGTGTATATTCTTCTGTTTGAGTAAATAGATTTTCCAAAGACAAGCCTGACTGAGACAAGGTAGGTGATTCTATATAGTCATTAGGGGTAATTTCCTCTACCCAATCTGCATGTCCCGTTTCTAAAAATAATTCATCAAAACTATTTTGTTGGTTAGTGGATAGTTCTATGCTGGCGATCGTCTCAGCCACGGGTTGATTTACTTCGCTTGCAAGCAGTGGTTCATCATTTAGTGCTTGTAACAATAAATCTTCAACCACATCATTTTCGTTGGCAATATTTTGAGTCTCCGCAGGCAATTGCTCTGAGTCGCCAGAACTTTCCGTAAATTCTTGTAAAATATCTAAAGAGGAAGCATCTAAATTTATATTAGAAGTTGCAATATTGCTAAACTCTACGGTCGTAGCAGGTGTTTGTTGATTTTGTGGTTCTTGATTCTCCTTGTCTAGGAAGTTGTCACCAAATAATAAGGATAAGTCTTCTGTTTCAGTTGTGATTGTTAGATGCTGCTCGTTGCTTGGGTCTTCATCAAACGAGAGTAAATCGGATAAATCGCTATCAGCATCCTCATTCTCAATGTCATTGTGACTGAAGTCAATTCCTAATTTATCGGTAGCAACAATCTCTAAAATTTCCTCTTGTTGCCAGGTTTCATCTAGATCGGGAGTTTCGCCTTCAAACAAATCGGCAAGCGTATTTAATTCAGCTATGCCTACCTCTGGCCCATTGGGGTCAATATTACTATTGAGCGGATGTATCTCATCTTCATGATCAGACAAGGAGTTAATAGAAAGATTAGGCTGAGTAGCAACGTTTTCTGATGTTGCTTGTAATTCAACAGAGGTATGTTCTTCTAAGGCGTTGGCATAGCCATCGCCTGTATCCTCATCGAGGTTAAGTTGCTCTGTTAGCTCAGATAGGCTAGTTATGCTGTCTTGTAGTGGTAAATTAACTGTAGGTGGCACTAACTGCTCGGCGTTATCAGTAGTATCGAGTGTGTTAGCAAATAGAATTGGCTCTGGCGTAATTGATACTTCTGTCAAAACCGCAGACTGTTCATCAACCAAATCAGGGATAATTTCTAGCAACTCAATTTCTGCAAAGCTTAAAAGTACTTCTAGTTGCTGACTAATTACAATTTCGGCTTCCCTACCTTGTAGCACTAATTCCTGAGCTTGCTTGATTTCAGTAATGACGATTTTAGCCAAAGTCAGATAAGTGTTTTCCGAATTGCCGATCGCACTAGCCGCTGCTTGACACAAACCACACCAATTGGACAAATTCTGGGCTGCGCCGAGTCTAACTAACTGATGACAGCATTGCTGAAGATTTTGCCGTGTTTCGGGTGTTGTTGTTTGCTTAAACAATTGCAACATTTCCCGTAGTGTTTGTAGCACATGGGCTTGAAACTCGCCCCAACTATCAGTTGCTTTTGCTGCTACTGGTGATCGCGCCGATTTGCCATATCCGCTAGCGTCTGGCTGCGCCAACGTTTTTTCCCTTGAAGACCCGGCGAACGACGAACTCACCTCTTGAGATGCTACCGAGAAGGATATTTCTGTAGATTCCTTCCGGGCGTCTTCTGGCAAACTCGGAATATCTCGCCGCAGAAAAAGTTCTGTGAGTGTGGTGAGATTATCTGTGGAAGCTGAATGTCTTTCCGGTGCAGTAGTACTATTTGCTACATTATTACCTTGCTCTACGAGTAATTCCAAATGCTGATTTAGCCATTGAAAGACCGGCTCGGTTTCTGACATGAGAGTATTAGCCGCATCTTCAGACAGACCAAACGGGCCACTCAAATGCTCTAAAAGCACTTTGAGAGTATCAGACACACCGAGAAATAAAGACTCTAGCTTTTCGTCAACCTTAACTGGATGCTCTTTAAGAACTTTGAAACAATCTTCTAGACGGTGGGAGGTGTGCTGGATACTAGTCAGACCAAGCATCGCCGCTCCTCCTTTGATGGAGTGAGCTGCCCGGAAGACTTCGTTAATCATTTCCGGGTCGTTCAGGGTACTCTCAAGATTCAGCAACCCCTGCTCAATTGTATTCAGGTGGTCTCTGGCTTCTTCAATAAAGTAACCCAAAATCCGCTGTTGTTGTTCCGGCAGCATAGTTTTTTAGTCAAGAGTCAAGGGTCAAGAGTTAACAGTCAAGGGTCAATAATTTGGACTTTGGACTATTGATTAATTACCTAGTTTCCATAGTTTCCACCCGGAAACGTTCAACGGAGGCAATCAAGTCGCGGGATACACCTACTAAGTTTTGTAAAGCACCAGAAACTCTTTGTGCTTCTTGGGAAGTTTCTTGGGCGGTGAGTTCCACTGATTGCATTACGTGAGCAACGGCGCGGGAGGTTTCCGTTTGTTCCACAGTATCGGTGGTAATTGAGCGCACAAGAATGTCAATACGATTTGCTACTTGAATAATATTTTCTAGCGATCGCTTGGCTTCTTCTGCCAATTTTGTACCTTTAATTACCTGTTGTGTGCCTTCTTCCATCGCGGTCATTACGGAGCCTGTTTCGCTTTGGATTTGCATCACAATTTGTTCAATTTCTTTCAAGGATTTTGCAGATTTGTCTGCTAGCTGACGCACTTCATCCGCCACGATCGCAAACCCGCGTCCAGCTTCTCCTGCCCTTGCCGCCTCGATACTAGCATTGAGTGCCAGCAAGTTGGTTCTAGAGGCAATCTGGGAAATCAACGCCACAATTTTAGAAATTTCTTGGGAAGATTCCGCCAGTCTTTTAACTTTCCGGGTAGTTTCAGCGACAGTTTCCCGAATTTCCAAAATACCCGCTACGGTATTTTCTACTGCTTCCCCACCTTTAAGGGCAATAGTGCTAGCATCGCGGGCAACAGTTTCAGCTTCCCGCGCCGCCTCTGCTACCCGCTGAATCGAATCAGTCATTACCTGTACAGAATTAAGCGTGACTGCCAACTCTTCTGCTTGTCGCAAGGCATCACTAGATAAGGCTCTAGCAAAAGTTTCAGAATTGGTTGCACCTTTTGTTACTTCCTTGGCTGCCACTTTTACCTGTTGCACAATATCCCGCAGGTTTTGAATTGTCAGGTTAAAGGCGTCGGCGACTGCTCCTAGTACGTCGGCTGTCACCTCCGCTTGGACTGTTAAATCTCCTCTAGCAGCTCCTTCTACATCGTCCAATAGACGAATCACCTGACGTTGCAGGTTTTCTTTAGCTTCCTCTTGTTCATCAGCTTTACGTTGGGCTTCATTCGTGGTGGTGAAAATTACCCGCGCCATTTCATTAAAGCCAGCGGCTAGCTGCCCAAATTCATCTTCAGAATATACTGTGGCTTGAGCATTGAGATTTCCTTGGCGTACAGCATCAAACTGAGTTTGCAGATCGTGGGTTGTGCGCCGAATTTGCTTGAGTGTGAGAGTCCCCATGAAGCCCGCGGTAGCAAAACCTGCAATCCCGGCTGCTAGTGACATTGCCCAACCTGTGTTTCTGACTGATTCCCGTTGTTGCGCTGGAGAAAATGTCGTGGCTACAAAGCTGACTGTGGCTACAACCAGTGCCGATATGATACCCACACTCCCAGCGACTAACCACTGTTTCCTTTCGATAGGAGCATTTTCTAATGGTGCTAACAAACCCTGTTCGACCGTAACATTGGGTTCTATCTTCGAGGCATCTGTTTGAGTAAAAACTGGGACTGCTTCATGTGAACCAGTAATTGTGAACAGTTCTTCTTCGCGATCGCTAGCTGCATTATTTAAAGTAGGCTCCACAGTTTTACTGCGTAGGCTGCCATTGGTTTCTAACGCACCAGAATGCATCGCCACATCACCGAAGTTAGAATCTCCTCCTATCAGGTCAAATCCAGGAATATTCCCTAGATCGTCAAATTCTTCAAAGTCGTCTAAAAATTCTATATTGCTCTTAGAATTTTCTCTACTTGGTATACTGTTTGTATCTTCATCAGAGGTAAATTCCTCTGAACCGAAAGTAGACTCAAATGCTTCAATATCAAAACTTTCATCGTCATCAAAGTTATTTTGAGCTATGAGTTCACCCGATTTTACTTGCTTTTCTTCCTGGGCAAAATTGCTGTTAAAAGATGAGGATACCTCTGCTTGGTTCGGCTGCAATGCTTCCGAAACTCCGACTTCCTCCTGTTGCAACCAATTATTTGGTTCGGTTTTAGACAAATTATCTGGACTGCTATATTCTAAGTTATTTGCTACCATTGATCCATTTTTGAGTTCCCTTTCGATGATCAATAAAGTTTCATCCCCTAAACTACTTTTTTTAAATTCCAAATTCTCAATACTAGACTCTTGAGACTTGGACTCAATCAATAAATCAGGGAAATTTTTCTGGCTATTGCTAGTTTGTGGATTGGCTGAGGCAAAAGGTGAATAGTTATTGCTATTATTCTCAATTGCTAAATTTTCGTTAGTTAAATTTGCGCCAATTTCTGGAAAATTACTATTCTCTACTGGTTCTTCAAGGCTATCTTCTGAAATATTTTCTTGCCAGAAAGCAGGTAGCTCTAATTCTGCTTGCCCCTCCCAATTGCTGCCATTCAACTCTTGCTCCTCTAATTGTTGACTCAAGTCAAAAGGATCTTCAGCTTCACCAAAAGTTGTAGAGGAATCTGATGTGTTGCCAAATTCAATACTGTCTGTAGGTATATCAAATGGACTATCCAAGGATAACTCTTCCAGTGCATTCACACCTTGTTGATCCTCCGCAAAGGATTTTAAATCAAGGCTACTGCTATCAAACTCCTCACTAGTAGCCAAATCTGAAAATTCTTGTTCACTAGATAATAGAGAAAGAGAATCAGACATATCTACGGGATTGATTTGCTCTTGATCTGCGGATGTATCAATCTGGCTAACTAATAATTGTAGGTGTTGATTAATATTTTCAAGTCCATTATTGGCAAAGCCAATGATTTCTTGCTCGTCAGTCAAATACAACACCTGTTGATATTCTTCTCGTGCTACATCATACTCCTGCAAAACGTAGTAGATGTGACCTCGTAACAAACGAGAGTTAGGGTCATTTGGTAAACTTTGCACCACTTGGTCAACTAAAGTAGCGGCAACTTCATAGTTCCTCTGAACATAGGCTGTCATTGCCTGCTGATATGTTGGCTCGTAATCATCTATACTTGCTGCCATTTCCTCCTCCCAATTTCATCCTGCCCACCGCGCACTCCGCAAAATTGCCATTTGATCGAGTAGTCGTAGACACTGATTTTTTCTAGTATCTAATAACCACTCTCCGCGCAAAAAGGGAGCCATAGTATCTGGAATATTAGTTGGTGGCATGAGATGCTGTATATCCAGCCAGTCCATGCCACCAATTTCCTCGACTGCTAAACCCACTATTGTGTCTTGCTCTTCAATGGCAATCACCGGAATTTCAGCTCTATCTGTGTTTAATGCACTTGCTTCTCCAAGGAATTGGCCCAAATCAGCCACCCAAATAACTCGACCTCGTAAATTTAGAGTACCCAAAAGTAAAGGAGAAGCATTAGGAATCGGAGTGATTCTATCAGGACTTAGTTCAATTACCTCCCGGATGCCAGTTGCTTGTAGTGCAAACTCCTGATGCGAGGGAATGTAAAATCTCAAATGTAACTCACCTTCAGGACTTTCTACTTGTAATTCAGGACGAAAGTGGTCTTGACCACTACCACTTAAAAAGTCCGGTTTGCTGACCATATTGTTTTCATCCTTATCCTCGCAGCAGTTGTTTGACTGTTCCCACCAATTCGGTTGGTTGAAACGGTTTGGCTATATAAGCGTCTGCACCTTGTTTCATGCCCCAGTAGCGATCAAATTCTTCGCCTTTAGAAGAACACATCACTACAGGGACATTTTGGGTTTTCGGATCTGACTTTAACCGACGACAAACTTCGTAGCCGTTCATCCGGGGCATGACAATATCCAATACCACTAAATCGGGAGGTGCGCTTTGAATTGCCTCCAATGCTTCTAATCCATCACTGGCATGGGTGACTGTTAGGCCAGTTGCTTTCAGGAGGTCTGTAATCATCTCCCTTTGCGCGATACTGTCTTCCACAATCAGAACTGTACTCATAAGTGTCTATCTACCTCCTGATGTAGACGTTCCTATTTGGAACATTCCCTGATTCCCCCGCAATCATTTAGTGTATAAATTAATTTTATTTTTTCACTAATTTACTGAATATTGATGTTTCACCGGGTTTGCTGACTCTGTGATAACATTTTTTACCTCATCTTTTATTAAATCAACAAGTCTTAGATCTCGTTTATGCAGATACACAAGACTCTTTACTGATATATTTCTCTATGAGCATTAGTAACTCAGTGTCTGTAAATGGTTTTGTCAAATAATCTGTTGCCCCGACCATACTAGCCCTGACTCGATCAATAAATCCATCTTTACCAGTAAGCATGATAATTGGTACAAGCCGAAATACTGTTGAGTGTCGCAGCATGGCACAAATTTCGTACCCTTCCAATTGCGGCATCGTAATATCACACAAAATTAAATCCGGCTTGAGTTGAAAAACAAGACTGAGAGCCTCTAAGGGATTTGTCAGAGAGATTGCCTCATACCCTTGTGGTTGCAAGATAGACTCTATAGTTTCACCGATGGCGATCGCATCGTCAATACATACTATCCGCTTTCTATGATTTCCTTCCAATCTATCTTTTATGTAGTTTTCTTGCTTAGGTGTAACTGAATATACTAGTTGTAGCCAATTTTGTTGCACGTATGGATATATAGCCTTGGCAACTGTCAAAATGTCTCGGTTGAGATGACGAGCCAGTTGACGCAGGGATGTTTTACCATCTGCCCAATGCTGTAACTTGTTTAATGTTGCTGCGGGGAGTGAGGAGCGTAGTAGAACTTGGTCAGCCAACACTGGTAGTTGCTCAGGAGATTGAATATGTGGATATAGCTGCTTCCAATCTTGTACTTGCTTCGTAATTGTAGTAACTAGTGGAGCAATCTCCAAAGTGTTTAATTGTGGGGCAAGTGCTGTACCCTGATGGAAAATGAAATTACCTTGGTGCAAACTCAGCAGGTCAAAGAGGGTTTCATGCACCAGGCCGTGGATTATACTACCAGCTATCTTCGGTTGAATTATATTTCGTTCTAAGAGTGCCCAGAGATATGCATATTCTGGCGCGTTTGTTGATGATAGGCAGGCAAGTTGTATTTCTTCGAGCTGCATCTCAACTCGGTAATGATGTAAATAATCACTAATTCGGGATAAACGACTCTCGCCTTCTTGGCAATAGATAATTTTACCGTTGAGGAAAAAGACGAACCAAGACTGTTGTTTAGGGCGATATCCAAGAGATTCTCCATCTAGTTTGTCGTTATGGTGAGAGCTAGGGGCTTCTACCAATAGTTGTCCAGTTCGCTGTCCTAACTCAATCAATTGCAAGATACTGCAAATATCAATTTCATTTAAATTTCCCTGCATTTAGCTAAAAGGTACTCCTTGTAATACTGTTGACATTTTTATTAGTTATGCGCCTTAATTTTTCCATGTTTTAAGCAGGCGTATTAGGTATTGATTATGAGGTATTAGAAAGATTTTTCTCTAATTCCTTGCTTTGATCGGGAGATATATTAAGCTATAAACCTTAAACTTTCGTAATAACCTTTGACAAAGCTAGTGTTAACACGGAAGTCATCATCACTATCATCAGTACAAAATATAAAGGCGCGACCAAATCGCCCCTATAAATATCAAGACGTAATATCTCACGTATATAAGTAGTTTTGTCTGTCTTCCCTAAACTTAGGTTCAGTGAGACAAGTTAACAGAATTATCTAAGGTATATTCCAAAACACGAGTTTGAGTGCATCAATAAGGACTAAAGGTGTGCTGTATTTAGCAGAAGTACAAAAACAAAAAGGCGGCTTACTCGGTGGTGGTTCTAAAACTGAACTGAAACTGCTAGCTTGTCAGCGGACTGACCAAAATTGGAATACTGTGTCGGAAGAAGTAATTACAGCTGAAGACGCAAGCAAACTAAATGATGGCGCACTAGTGCTGGTTGAAATGAATCCGAATCGTCAAATACAACGGATTCAAGAAGCAGGGCGTCCGCTAGTGAATATTTTGCAGAATTTTTCTCGCCAGTTGGAAAAATTTAAGCTCAAGGAAGACGAGATTGACCAGTGGAAACAGTCGTTAACGTTTCAGGCGCAAGAGTTGAATCGCCGTGAAATGGACATGGAAGTACGCTCGGAACAACTGCAAGAACTGGAGGGTGAGTTGCAACGCCTGGAGGAGCAAAAACAGGTAGTTGACACATCCCGCGAGGAGATTGAACGTTTGCAAGCAGAAATTGAGCGTAACCGCCAGGAACTCGAAGGAGCTTGGGAGCATTTACGAGGTGAGCAGCGTCGTTTGGAGGAGCGTCAAGCGGATTTCCTACAGGGGACGGTCTTGGATGAGGAACAAAGTCGAGTGATGAGTGAGTTACTTGATCGCTTGTCTAGTCGCGTTGCTCCCACGGAAACTGTAAGGGAACATCTCCATCTAGCTTTTGAATTAGTTGAAAGGCAGCAAGCTACGCTTAATCCACATTGGCAACAACTGGAGCAGCAAAAAACTGTGGCTGCTGAACAGCAAGAGGAAGTGGAGCGCTTGTTGCAAACATTTAGTGATCGCCAAAACACATGGCAACAGGCACAAAATTCTTTAGCACAGCAAACAGCCCAGTTGCAAGTGGATACAGCAAATCTTACCAACAAGCAAGAGTGTAGTCGGATACTCAAGGAGCAGTTACGAAATCAGGAAGATTTATACCAGCAGATTCACTCCTTGGCTGCAACATCGGGTGATGTAGTTCTCGGTCAACAAGCTGATGTGGAAGCTTTGCAGAACATGGCTTTAGAAGAGCTGCAAAAGATAGTGCAAGACCTACAGTATAAGTTAGAAATAGACGCTAGCTTTGTTCATGATCAAGAACAAGAACTGACATATAAGCAAGAAACTATAGAAGAACTGCAAAATAAATTAAATAATGCGTCTGACCATGACCACATCAATTTAGAAATGGAACTGGCGGATGAAAAAGACCTCTATCAAATGTTAAACGAAACTTTAGTGGGACAACGCCGCAATATGCTACAGCGGCAGAAGTTTCTTAAGCAACACCAAGCTGTTCTGCTAAGACGGCAAGGACATACTGTTGCCAATGAAGAAGAGGGTAACAAAATTAATTTAGAACCGATTTTATTACAAGTTGAAACTCAGCGACAACAACATTCACAGGAAATACAAAAGCTGGAACGTGAGATTGAGCAGATGCGTAGTGGTGTTGAGCTAGCGCAGGGAATGATTGACAATCAAACCCACGATTTGGAGGAGAAGCGCCAGGAACTAAAAGCGATCGAGGAGAATCTACTGTCTCTGCGAACAGCAACCGCTCAATGCTGGAGTCGGGTAAATCTCTATCAAGAAGCACTACAACCAATTCAGGATTCCTTAGACGAATTACGGCATAAGCTGCAAGGAATTGGAGAATCTTTGGCTCAAATCCAAGAAACTGGTGATTATCAACTCCAGACGATCGCCCAGATGCGCCATACTCTACAGAGTTTAATGTCTCAACCAGAATTACTAGCGTCTTAAAAAGTTCTGGGGCTTTGGTGAGACAAGGGGCTTAAGCCCCAGGGCAAACGCATATGTAACTCGTGACTATAGTTAAGCATGTGACTATCAATAGTGATAGCGAGCTTTGGATAAAATTATAAAATCTTATATATCAAAAGGATGATTTCAAGCTGATCCAGTCACCTTCTACTTGAGCGATCGCACCACCAGGAAATGGATCAGTTTGCGAACGATTTGGCGCTATGATTAGCGCCGTTAATTTTTCAATATGTTCAAAACTGGGCGCATCAGGAAGTATTTGCTGCAATACCTGACGCATCACGCGACGTTGCAATGCCAGTGGTGCTGTCTGCAATACTCGACGATTTACCCTTAAGGGAAGAGGAAGAGAAGAGGAGGAGGGAGGATAGTATAATTGCTCACTAACTTCTAATCCTCCACTCTCCCACTCTCCCACTTCTATTTTCATCGCTTCTTGCCTCAACTTTTGGGCTGCTTGCTCTAAATATTCCACTTCTGCTTGTAGAAGTTCTGCTGTTTGGGCTAAAGCAGATTCTACTTGGGGGTTGAAATTCTCTTGTAAATACGGTAACAACTCTTGGCGAATACGGTTGCGGGCGTATCTTAAATCAAGATTTGTGGAATCTTCCCAAACTGGTAGTTGAAACTCTTGACAAAATTGTTCTGTTTGTGAGCGAGTGATTTCTAAAAGTGGACGTACTAATACAACACCCGTAGTTAGTGGGCGTTGCCAAGTCAGGGCTTGCAAACCATCAGCACCAGTACCGCGAATTAAGTTGTAAAGCAGAGTTTCGGCACGATCACTGGCTGTGTGTCCTGTAATAATAAATTGATAATTATTGGCTTGGGCGATCGCACTTAAAGCTTGATATCGCCAATTGCGTGCAGCAGCTTCACTATTTAAAGCCTGATTGGCTGTTTCTAAATAAAAGGATATATCCCAAGTTTTAGCTAATTTTTCTACATGATTAGCATTAGCTTGGGAATCAGAACGCCAACGATGATCGCAGTGTGCGATACCTAGATGCCATCCCCATTTGGGTTGTAAATCTAACAATAGCTTTATTAAGCATAGGGAATCTTGTCCACCTGAAACAGCTACTAATAGCCGCTGTTTATGCTTAAATAAATGGCGCGATCTGATGGTGCGATGTGTTTTTGCATGTAAAGGAGTCCATGTCATTTTAGGTTTTTAACCACAGATGGACGCAGCGAAAAGTTCCTATAGCAGGTTTCCCAACCTAGGAAACTTTTCAAGACAGCGAAGAGTTTGCGCGTCCGGGTTTACCGACGCAAAACTTTTCAAGACAGATAATTTTCTATTTTATCGGCGTCCATCTACGTTGGTAAATTGAAATTTAAGATTTGCAACCCGTTAAGACGCTAATATCATTTCACGAAATATCTAATACACAAACATGGTTAGAAAAGTACGTATGCTCATACAACCTATTCATTTATTGCAAAGATTTTTGGAAATGGTATGTGAAGCGTTTGCGCTTTTGCGTGAGAATTTTTTTAGTTGGATCTGCCAACTCTATAAGTTTTCCACTTGTTTGAGTTGTTGATGAATTCCATCAAGTGGTGATTCAGGTTCATCAAGACAAAATTCTAAAGCAAGTCTAACTTTTCCTTTTCTCCATCCCTCGGTACTAAATTGCAAAACTTCACAATTTAATCCTTGAGTATACAGATTTGCTTCAGTTGTCCCTTCTGCTCCAATGTATTCCTTAATCGCTGTAATCAAATCACGAACTTTGAAAGTTTTAGCAATATCTAATTTATTAAAAGTGTCTGCTTCTATAGACACAACTTCATCGTGATTGAGTCTCTCGAATCCATCTCCCATAAAAACCTCCTATCACTAAATCTATAGCTTCTACAGACATAGCGGCTCATCCGAAATAAAATGATGATTTTAAAGATTTAGTGCTGCTTTCCCTCTCTTTGGCAGTGGAGAGAGGGAAAGAATGAGGTTTTTAGAAAAACCAACCGTAAGAATGCAAACCTTTACCTAGAAGATTTACACCAAGATAGCAAACCCAGACGACAACAAAGCCGGTGGCAGCTAAAATTGCGGGACTACGCCCTTGCCAACCGCGAGTAATTCTGGAGTGGAGGTAGGCGGCGAATACCAACCAGGTAATTAATGCCCAGGTTTCTTTGGGATCCCAACTCCAGTAAGAACCCCAAGCTTCATTTGCCCAAACGCCACCAGCAATAATGCCAATAGTTAACAGAGGAAATCCCAGCCCGATGACGCGATAGCTAATATTATCAAGGGTTTCGGCGAGACTAAGGCGCTGGGGTGAAAGGGGTTCTACAGATGCGATCACTTGAGACTCAGGGGCAGTTACTAAATTTAAAACAGCAGTGCTAGCGTTGCCGTTACCGTTGTTATTGCGCTCATTACGAGCAAAGCCATTATTTTCGACAGGGGGTGTTGTTGGTTGAGAAATTAATTCAGTTGCTTTGTGCAAGCGATAACCGTTGCTGCGATAGCCACCAGTACCTACAGAACTACCTTGTAGCTGAATATTTTGACCGCGAGTGACAATTAGAAAAGCGATCGCTAGCAAAGAACCTACCATCAAAGCGGCATAACTCAACATCATGACACTGACATGCATCATCAGCCAATTTGACTTCAAAGCCGGCACTAAAGGTTCTGACATTTGCATTTGGGATGGTAGTGTCAGGGTGGCAAAAGCAGCGACCGCCATTGCCACGGGGGCTGTCACAACTCCCACTAAGCGGCTACGGCTGGTATTTTCGGCAATTAGATGGATGGTGGTAATCCCCCAGGTTAAGAAAAATAGGGATTCATACAGATTACTCAAGGGGAAATAACCGGCTTCTATCCATCGTGCGCCTAGTAGGGTGGCTATGCACAAATTAGCGATCGCCATTCCAGCTGTTCCCAAAGCGGCTAGATAAGGCAGATTCGGAAAAGCCGCCCCTCCCCAATACACCAGCATTGTGAGGAATAATATGGCAAATGAGGCGTTGTCCAGCCAGTTCTGGAGTACAACCAGATTCATAAAGTGTTCTCCCCAGTGAATTCGTTAAAATATGGATTCTGACTGTTATGATCCTATCTGCTTACAGGGCAATGGGACATGGGAAAGGCGAAATCGGATGAAGCTGATAAGGAAGAAGATATAAATATTACAGCATTACAGTATTTTGGGATTGATTAAACTATATTACTTCCTACTCCTTTATCTCCCCTATCTGAATGATGTCAAGGTGATTTAGTTACAGATGGTGTAGTAGTTGGCAGAGAAATAGCTGCTTTGCTGGGGCTGCTGATTGGACTAGGCAAAGCTGCTGGTTTGCCAGCTTTCTTGAGTGCTAAAAAAATATCGTAGCGGTTACTACGGTTGTCGCTGACAGATGCAGTCACTCCAATTGAACGTGTTGCTGCTAGTAAAGGTTGTTGATTGGAAGTCAGAGTTGGGAGGGGAAAATTTTTCACAGTTCGTTCCACATCTAGGAAAAATTGACCATTTGTGGGATTGGGTTCTCTAGGAACTGTTTGTTGGAAAGGCAAAGTATTAGCTAGTGGGTTGCTGGGTTTGGGAAGAATTTTACTTGAGATGGGAGCACCCACAACTAAGAAAGCGACGTTTTCATCTAACCAGCCGTGGGTTGCGGTTAGTGTACCATAGGGTGCAATCCAGTTAATAACGGGTTGACCTGCGACTTTCCCTCGTTGGATCTGGAATTGATATTGATTTTTCATGACATCATCCAGCTTTTGTAAGGATGCTTCAGCTAATTGGCGATTACTTGCCTGTACCATAACTACCAAACCTGCACGAAAATCCTCTGGTGAACCTTCTTTTTGGGTAGTTGGAATCACTGAGACGGAAAACTCGCCTTTCATCCAGCTGAGTAAATCCTGATCTAAATCTAGATTGGTCAGAGATTTTACTCCACCGCGCAGTTGTTCTGGTGATATTGGTGAGAGGGGATTTCCTTGAGATGTTAAAATATAGTCTCCCCACAATTGTTGTAAGTTACCGCCAGATAGCATCATCAAGGTTTCTGCTGGTACGCGGCTTTGCATTTTTCCAGCTTTGTTTTCCACCGCTAGCACACGCTGACTATTGGGGTTGAGCCAAGAAACGCCTTTTAGGCGGATTCCTTCTGACTCTAAGGTAATTGTCCCTGCTAAACCTTGGTTATTCTGAAGTTGAGCCAGGACTTGAGTCGGTAAATGACGATTTGGAGAAGCGGCAGCTATTTTTGCTGCTGTTGGCACATTGACGTAAAACTGGGCAAAGGGTTGGTAGTTGGTAATTTTCGGGAAATTTTCGGCAAAGCCTCCAATCCTTGCTAGAGATGTTTTATTTTTATAGGCATTGATCGCTCTTTCTGTGGCTTTGGGATTATCAGTGATGACTAGGAACCGCCCGTCTAGTAATGCTGCTGAAAAGTTTTCCCCAGATTGTCCCTCGTTTTGTTTGATGGCGATCCCTTGATATGTGCGGTCAATCCATTTGCCTTGTTTAAGAGTTTTGGGTTGTGCCAAAATGTTTTTGGCTATTTCTGAATTTTTTACTGGCAGAACCATTACCATCGATTGCTGACTGCTAGCAGCATCTCCATCAGTAGCAATTGGTTTAGGTACAGGTTGACTCGCTGCTTGAGGGGCAAGAATTGCGATTGTGACTTCATCGCCTACCCAAGGAGCGATATCTTTTTGGAAGTCATAACCATTGTTAGTCAGAAAGCGATCGCGCAACTGCACTAAATTTTTATCCAATTCTGCTTGGGTTTCTTTTGTCCCAAACTCCCGCAATTTTTGCCACTGCCTGGGATCTGTTGTTAAAGAAACCGTAAACAGGGCATCTTGAGGAATAATATTTGCACCTACTGGCAAATTTCTAAAAGATGGCTGCCCCTGAGTTAATAACCAGTATGCTGCACTCCCTGCACCAATCAATAACCCAGCAGACGAGAGCGTTAACATCAGAGATGGTTTCTTTTTTTTCTTCATTGGAACAGACACAATAGGCAGTGCCATTGAAACCTATACCTCATACTTGCAAACTCATTACTTACCTGATTGGTTGATTCAACCAAAAGGGTTCCCATTAGCTAAAGCAGCTAATTACATAAATTTCTTTACCCTGAATGTGATGATACTTCAGGAACAAAACTTCTCTACTGTCTCAAAAGCAGTGTTTTCATGGTTAGTTACCTTTTTTAACACGCTGTGTTGGATTTTGCAGGATGATTTCCTAAGACAGTTGCCTCTGCCGAAAATTTTCCGAGAGTAAAATGCTTCATTCCAAGCACTCTGAGGATATAACCTAAGTTGACAAAGTTGCAAGTCATTAGTTTTAAGTTTGAGGAAACAGCAGTCAAGGGTCAAAAGTCAAGAGTTATTTTCTCCACCCTGCTCCTCTGCTTGCCGTATCAACATTAAGGTAAAACGAGATGGCTAAGCTGCTTGATAACAAACATTTTGCAATTGTTGATTAATTTAAGCGGCACTATGTCGATGCATTAACAACACTCATCTGCATAGGCCCCAAATATTTAGTTAAATAAGGCGAGAAAACTTCATAAATTAAAGTTAGTGGCTGTCCATGATGCCAAAACAAATAGTGGCGACCCCAAAAAGGCCCAGTTTCATTAAAACCTGACTGTAGTGCATCTGAGTAACCGTAGTAAATTCCTTGGACATCTCGATACAACTCTGTGCGGAGACGGGCTAAACTCGCCCAAATTGGTAATGATCGATTTTGTAGATATTCATCTACATGACTAGCTTCCCACCACGAGGTTGCATAAGCTAATCGCTGACCAGAGGGGGTACGCAGCCACACTTGTCGCCGTAGTCGTGGCCCTGGGACAGCTTGGATTAAGTCAGGAGCATCATCTAAATCCATGCCAATTAATGACATATCAATGACATCTACTTCTGTGGGCTTGCCTGTAAGCAATTCTAAGTGTCTTGTTGGCGAGCCGTCGCCTAAAAGTAGCATTTGCCAAGTCGGTGCCAGATGGGTGTGAGATAAACCTTGTTGAATGACTACCTCCCCACCTTGCCAAATTGGAGTTAGGCGATGCCACGCTGCTGGCAGTATTAAGTTGTTTGTCGGCGTAAAAGTAGTAGTCAATGCTTTTTACAAAACTTCACCTATTTCTATAAAAGCATAAAAATTCAGAGCTAAGTCTAGGTTAAAAGTTAAAAGCCAACAGTCTCAGGTTTTTTAACCCTTGACTATTGACTTTTGACTAATATTTAAACAATGCGGATGGCGAGACTCGAACTCGCAAGCCACAGGCACACGCACCTCAAGCGTGCGCGTATACCAATTCCGCCACATCCGCATGGATTGTCTAAATATAGAATATAGCATATCAAGATAATTAAAGTAAGGTGATATCTAAGTTCAAGTTCCAAAAAATTTAGGTGTACGGTTTCACAAATTTTCTGAAAGCGGATATCAGACTAACAGAAATTTAGCAGCTGCACAAGTGATATTTAAAGAGGTATAGGCATGGTGCGATCGCTCCCTTGGGTTTGACATGAGCGTAAAATCTTCCAGATTTGGCGCTCGTGGAGTTTCGCTGTTGCGATCGCAACAGCCTAGTTTGGGAAACTGGCAAAGCTTGACAGCAGCAATGTTGCTACTCTAGTTAAGACCCGTAGAGGCAGCAAGCCCGATCCTATACTCTGCTGAAGATGAAGGTTGGAAATCTCCTGTCATAATTTGAAATATAACGGAAGTTTTATTTCAAATTGGATGGAAGAAAATGACAATCTACTGGTACTGATATCGAAACTAGAAAATGAAGTTTGACAAAATATTAATTGCCAATCGGGGAGAAATAGCCCTTCGCATTCTTCGCGCTTGTGAAGAAATGGGAATTGCGACGGTTGCGATTCACTCCACTGTTGATCGTAATGCTCTCCACGTCCAACTTGCTGATGAAGCGGTTTGCATAGGCGAACCTGCCAGCAGTAAAAGTTATTTGAATATTCCCAATATTATTGCTGCCGCATTGACGCGCAATGCCAGCGCCATTCATCCTGGTTATGGCTTTTTAGCAGAAAATGCCCGGTTTGCAGAAATTTGTGCTGACCATCATATTGCCTTCATTGGCCCAACTCCAGAAGCCATAAGGCGAATGGGGGATAAGTCCACCGCTAAAGAAACCATGCAAAGGGCTGGAGTGCCAACTGTACCAGGTAGTGAAGGATTGGTAGAGTCTGAGCAAGAAGGATTGGCATTCGCCAAGGATATTGGCTATCCAGTAATGATCAAAGCTACAGCAGGTGGTGGTGGACGGGGTATGCGTCTGGTACGTGCTGAAAGCGAATTTGTCAAACTATTTATGGCAGCTCAAGGGGAAGCGGGAGCAGCTTTTGGCAATTCTGGCGTTTATATAGAAAAATTTATTGAACGTCCGCGCCACATTGAATTTCAAATTTTGGCGGATAACTACGGTAATGTCATTCACTTAGGTGAACGGGATTGCTCGATTCAGCGTCGGAATCAAAAACTACTTGAAGAAGCCCCTAGCCCTGCTCTCGATTCTGACCTGCGAGAGAAAATGGGACAAGCTGCTGTCAAAGCTGCCCAGTTCATCAACTACACTGGGGCGGGAACTATTGAGTTTCTCTTAGATAGATCCGGGAAATTCTACTTTATGGAAATGAATACCCGGATTCAAGTCGAGCATCCAGTAACAGAGATGATTACAGGGGTAGACTTGGTTGTTGAGCAAATCCGAATTGCTCAAGGAGAAAGACTTAAGCTTACCCAAGATCAAGTAGTTTTGCAGGGTCATGCGATCGAATGCCGCATAAATGCCGAAGACCCCGACCATGACTTTCGACCTTCCCCTGGACGTATCAGTGGTTATCTGCCTCCTGGCGGCCCTGGTGTTCGGATTGATTCTCATGTTTACACAGATTACCAAATCCCGCCTTACTACGACTCTTTGATAGGCAAGTTAATTGTTTGGGGGCCAGACCGACCAACTGCTATTAATCGGATGAAACGCGCACTCCGGGAGTGTGCCATCACGGGACTTCCTACTACCATCCCGTTCCATCAAAAAATTATGGAAACACCACAGTTTTTACAGGGTAATATTTATACCAATTTTGTGCAGGAGATGAATAGTTAAGAGACTGGGGGATAGGGATTGGTGAAATAGAAAGAGGTAAGAGGAAAAGGGAAGAACCTCGCCCTTTAACCTTTGCACCTCTTCCCCAATGCCCAATCCCTAACTTACACGAGACATCATAGTCAGCAATCCTTGTTGACCTAGCAAAATTTCTCGCACCAGACTGAAGATACCAACCCAAATAATGGGAGTAATGTCCACTCCACCTATAGGTGGTATTAACTTTCGCATCGGTACTAAAAAAGGTTCAGTAGGCCAAGCTATTAAATTAAAGGGCAAACGATTTAGATCCACTTGGGGATACCAAGTGAGAATTATGCGAAAAATAAACAAAAACGTCATCAGTCCCAATACAGGGCCGAGAATCCAAGCAGTCAGGTTGGCACCAGTCATCAGTTTGAGTAACTATCTGTGAATGAAGGAAGAACTTGGGCGAACGGCATCGCCAGAAAATTTTAAGCTTTGTAAAGCACTCTCTCTATTATTTTATTTCAATCCTTAATACGGATTAACAATGATTTGTGATGGCGGTTATTAAGTTTGGTCGCTCATGCTCAGAGGCTTCTCAAGAAAGTAATACACCATTAGAATTATTATGAAGTGTGTAAAAACAGGTTTAGAACTATGACGCCTTCTTTAGCAAATTTTCTTTGGAGTTTGGTTTTTGGTGCTGCAATTGTAGTTATCCCTGCTACAGTTGGTCTAATTTTCATTAGCCAGAAAGATAAAATCCAACGTTCATAATGTTTGAGAGAGTCGCTTGGACTCTCATACCCGATTGTCTGTCAGCTATTTCTCTAATTGCACCAAGCGCAGCAATTTTTCCCCTTAAAGGCGGTCGTAGTTGACACACGTCGGCTTTTTTAGCTTTCGGTGGACAGCTTCAGAGCTTCTTTGCCAGATGCTTTGAAGCTTCAATATATTGCGCCTAATTAGAGTAGTGATTTTAATTGTGACTCGCTAACATAGATTTGATATTGGGAAAACAGCAATGATAAATTTTGGGCTGAACTCAGCCAGTGTTCTGGCTCAGGTAAATTTTGGGGCAAACTCAGCCAGTATTCTAGGAATTTTCCTGGCTGTGGCTGGGGCAGCACTGTATTTTCTCCGCACTGTGCGTCCCGAACTGTCAAGAGATCAAGATATCTTTTTTGCCGCAGTGGGCTTACTTTGCGGTTTCATTCTCATCTTCCAAGGGTGGCGACTAGACCCAATTTTACAATTTGGTCAGTTGCTATTAGTCGGCACAACTGTGTTTTTTGCTGTTGAAAGTATTCGCTTGCGGAGTATAGCTACTCAGCAAGCCAAGCGCAATACTCCGATTGTGGATGAAGACAGACCAGTAAGCGATCGCTATTCGTACAATGATCGCAGAAAGTATCAGGCTGAGATGGAAGATGACTTTGAGCCACTGCCTTATGAAGAAGAGGAGCGCCCTGTACGTCCCCGGATTCGGGCTAGCAGGGATGAAATTTCATCTCGTGATAACTACTACGAGGATCAATCTCCCCGTCGTCCAGAACGCCGCAAAGGCAACGAAAGTACAGAAGCCGGGGATAGAGGGCGTCGGCGTAATTCTGGGCGTCCAGTGAATCGTACTTCTGACAGCTTTGAAGAGGAGAATTGGGGTTCTTCGCCTAGGGAAGTTGATGATTGGGACAGTTCAGGCGGGGAAGCTAGAAAACCTTCTCGTCGTAGTAATAACGGGCCCCAGCGACCAGAAAGTCGCGAGGACGATGTTGCTTCTACCAGACCAAAAAGGCGTCGTCCGCCAACTGACTCGTCTTCTCGGAGAGTGCGCGAAGATGATGAGGCTATACCAACTGAATATGTACCCTACAATCCGATTGAAAAGCCAAATGAGGAGCCAGATAATTCAACCGATTTTGATAATGTTTAAAATAGCCAGGGTGCAGGGAGACTGAGAGACGACGGAACACAGTTGAGGTGAAAAAATTTACGTCTACATTTTGGCTCCAAAGACCAATTCATTGGAGCCTGGTTTTTAGCTTGATAAGTTTACTTGTAGCTTGTAATTCTAATGATATTCCTGTAGGGCCTACTTCCCTCAACAGTCGCTACACCGAGGAGCAACCTGCTTTGAGTGGAAATGGGCGCTTTTTAGCGTTTGTATCTAATCGAAATGGTAATCATCAACTGCTGGTGTACAACTTGGAGGAGCAAAGGTTGATTCGTATACAGGGCTTAAATCGACCGGAAACAATTGCTGAAAGTCCAAGTTTGAGCTATACCGGGCGTTACATTACTTATATTACTAGTGACCAAGGTAGACCAGTAGTGGCGCTTTATGATCGCGCTATGCAACAGTCGCAAATCCTCACTCCAACCTATCGCGGCTGGGTAAGAAAACCTAATATCAGCCCAGATGGACGTTATGTTGTCTTTGAAACCGCTAGCCGTGGTCAGTGGGATATTGAAGTACTAGACCGGGGGCCGAATATAGAGTTAGATATTCCTAACGGTGCAACCGTTGGTTCGCCTCCGTAGGGGAGCAGAGAGAGGAGTAGAGGAGCGGGGCGTAGCTCATTGCGAATTAGTTTGACTCTTGACTTTTGACTGATGATTGATATATGAAACCCGTTATTTTTATACCTGTATTTATATGCTCAGGCTTTTTGACTGGATGTTTTGGCTATCCTCGCCTGTTGAATTATCCCTTTGATCCAGGAGGTAGGGGTCTTAACAGTTTAGCTTCGGAATTAGAACCTCAAATTTCTAGGAGATACATTGTTTTTATTTCCGACCGGCGGGGTAGTCAAGATGTTTATATGTTTGATACGATAACTCGTAATTTGGTTGATTTGCCAGGTTTAAACTCCTTGGATACGATCGCAACTCATCCTAGTGTTTCCGAAAATGGTCGTTACATTGTGTTTGCTGCTAGTCGTCAAGGGCGATCGGCTATTTTTCTTTACGACCAGGAAACACGCCAGTCACGGAATTTGACTACTAATCTGCAAGCAGAAGTTCGCAACCCTGCAATTAGCGCTGATGGTAATAGGATTGCTTTTGAATCCACTAACAATGGGCAGTGGGATATTTTAGTGTATAACCGTTCTGGACAACCGTTAAACATACCTCAAGAACCGCGTTGAAGATGAGGACTGGTGAATGGTGACTGGTGACTGGAGAAGAGTTCCCAATACTTAAAATATTCAACCTTGAAGACACAATACCTAATCCCTAGTCCCCAGTCCCTTTTCTTGTTGCACAGATTCGATTAGCGATCGCACTTGTTGCGTTCCTTGGGAAGGTTCAAATGACATGGGAAATTTACCCCGACATAACATCCTGAAACCTAAAGGTGCAAGACTAAGTAATCCTTTGAGATCTCGAAAATAGTTACCGACAACTTGTAAACCAAATTGACGTTCATCAATCCAACCACCTTCTTTAACTAAGTCTACCAATACTTTCCGGTGGCGAATTGTGCGACTGTCATCAGCTTGTTTGTGCGTGAGAATTTCTTGTTTAATTTTAGTGATTTGTTCTAGTGGTGCAACTTCCATTGGACAAACTGAGTCACAGTACAAACAACGAGTGCAACCCCACACTCCTTTAGTACCTTCGTTGTAGCTTTCTAAGCGATTTTCAGTGTCGCTATCGCGAGAGTCTGCTACCATGCGGTAGGCTTTGGCAAGGGCGTGGGGGCCAACGAAATCTGGATTTACTTCACGGGCATTGCATTCAGAGTAGCAAGCACCGCACATAATACAGTTACCAGTTTGATCGAGTTGCGATCGCTCTAGTGGTGTTTGCAAAAACTCCTTTTCTGGCACTTGTCGCGCAGCTGTACTCACATAAGGAGCTACTGCTTCTAAATTATTCCAAAAACTGCTCATATCCACGACCAAATCTTTGATCACGGGCATATTACCTAAAGGAGCCACTGTGATTTCTGGAATGTCACTTACTTTACTTGCTAATGATGGTATCTGTTGTAATCTAGCAAGTTCACTGCCAATATTTTCCTTGCAAGCTAAAGCTGAACGCCCATTGATTCGCATAGCACAGCTACCACAAATCGTATTGCGACAATTTTTGCGAAACGCTAATGTTCCATCTTGCTCCCACTTAATCCGATTGAGACAATCTAGGATTGTATTGCCAGATTCGGTCTCTAAAAGGTAAGTTTGCACAACAGGAGAGGAATTTTCTTGTTGCCGAATGACCTTAAAAATAACTTCCATTACTACCAACCAAAGTCTTAAAATTTCCTCATCTGCCCTAGAGATCACGAGTAAAGGCAGATGATTGTGAAAAAATGAGTGATACTCTACTCTGTGTTGCCCTTTATTCAATGCCAGGTTTTAATAGGCTGATGAAAAGGCTACTGATTCTAATTTAAGGATAACCATTAAAATTTTAGTTGTAATAGCGCAGTAGGCAACATTTATCTCAAGCTCTACACCCAAAAACCAAAGAGGTTATTGTGGTTTCGCATTTAATTTACATGTTTGAGAGTGTATCGAAGAGAGACTTCATCTGTAGCCAGACTTGTATTCATCCCCGAATTAGCGAAAATATTTAAATTAAATACATATATTAGGTTATCACTGCATCTTGATGTCAACTTGAGTTTAGCAGCCCTGGCAGTAAAAATCTCTTAAGCTGTGGCGAATCAGGAGTTTTTTGGTTATATAGAAGTGTTAAAGCGGATATTAACATCTAGTGGTGGCAATAAAGCACCAGGCATATATAGGAAGATTTATTCTTCCCATAGATGGACGTGCAGAATTGTCTGACTGCTTTCAAATAAAAGTTCTTGCGCTGGGAACCCCGGATGCGTGAGACTTTTCGCTTTTTGTCTACTCTCAATCAAGAAAATCTTGGATTTAACTCATTGGACAAAACTACTCGTCTAAATTAGATGAACTTTTATAAAAGCCATCCCACAATACTCACTAGGCAATGCAGCGGGAGGAAAATCCTCACCACTTTTTCCCTTCTTAAGTCCAGGGATTTAGATAAAATTTTATCTACAACTTTAATTCAAAATTAAACAACAATTTTGCTATTATTAGTCCATGCTAGTATTTAATATAAAATTACGAAGTAGCAAAACCAGAATCAATAGCCGCGCTTATGCGGCTACTACTGCTTTGTTGATTCGTAGTGTAGAGACAAGAAAATTCATGTCTCTACTGGCAGAACAAAAGGGTGTATGCCCGTAGTACCCTATTCAAATACTATGCTGTCCTAAGCTTGAGAGGACGAGTAGGGAAAAATCTACAATTTTAGGGCAAGAAAGGCAAGCACTAAAAGTGAAAAACCTGCAATTGCTTGGGTCTAAGACTTATTTGTAGTAGAACTCATCCAATTCGTAAAGGTGGCTTCAAGTTACGCCGCTACAGTAGCGCCAAAAGAGAAAATAATTTAATTTCCGATGGCGAATGATGGTTAAAAGTGCCGTAAAATCACCGAAATAAATGTCTGTGATAACTTTGACTTCTAATCTATTGTGGGCAACCATAATAGAGGTGCTTGTGTCTTCTATCAGCAGGAATTAACCCTTCACCCTAGGGTTACGATAAGCTCTATGCAAATGCTAAAAAGCCAAATACTGGCATGAAACGACATTGTTTATCAGTTTGGAGAGAGTAAGGAAAACTTGAGCATAATGACTGAAACTGCAACTGCGCCATTAACCGGAAAAGCACTACTTGCTAAAGTAAAAGAACTTTCCACTTTACCACGACGAGAAAGAGCCAAGCAGTGCGGCTATTACACTGTTACTAAGAATAACCAGGTTCGCGTCAATCTCACAGATTTTTATGACGCTTTACTATCGGCTAGAGGAATTCCTCTGAGTCCAGAAGCACCTAAAGATGGTCGGGGTCGTGAACCGACATATCGGGTTAGCGTTCATCAAAACGGTCAAATTGTAATTGGTGCCACCTACACCAAAGCAATGGGCTTAAAGCCTGGAGATGAGTTTGAAATTAGACTAGGATACAAGCATATTCACTTGATTCAACTTGGTGAAAGTGATAAAAAAGAAACGTCACTGGATATAGACTCCGACGAATCAGACGAAGAAGATTTTGAAGAGGAGGAGTAAATTTTTCTGATGGTAGGGATAAGTTAAAGGTGAATGCTTGATAACTTATCCTGACCTTTACAGGAAATGAATAGTTCTCTTTTAAAAATTTGTTTTAGTAGAAAATACGATTAGACCCCTTGCGGAATTCACAAATTTTAGTAGAGTCTTGATTAATAACCAAGAAATCTATTTTGCAAGAAGTCTATCGTGTTTTTTTTACCAACGTTTTTTGAATCTTTAATCAATACCTTGCTGGCATTTATAGAAAATGCACCAGCACTAGTCGTAGTAATGGTATTTTTCATTTTCTGGGTAGGGTGTTGGTTGCCAGTAGCAGTAATATCAGCATTTAAACTCAATTGGCAACCCACTAAACCTTTAGAGCCAGAGCAAAAGTTGCCGTTACTCGTGTCGCTCTACTTATTAGCCCCTCTGAGTCTTTGGGGAATTAGTTGGCTAACTAATACGTCTTTCTCAAATTACGGTGTTGCCAATATTTCAATGCTAGGTTCTTTAGTACTAGGTTTTGGTTTGGGGGTACTGAGCCTAGCTATTGTTTTTAGTGGGCAATTTGGGCTGGGTTGGTGTTCTTTTCAATGGTCGAATGTCAAGTTAATACCACCTATCTTGCTACCGATTTTATTGATAGCGTTGTTAGTCGGTGGTATTGAAGAGTTGATTTTTCGTGGTTTCTTGTTCAGTGAATTAGCGCAGGATTACCCAATTTGGATAGCAGCAACAATTTCTAGTTTAATTTTTGCTATTCTACACCTAGTTTGGGAGCGAAGCGAAACCATACCTCAAGTTCCTGGACTTTGGTTAATGGGAATGGTGCTGGTGTTAGCACGGTTTGTTGATCGCGGCAATTTGGGCTTAGCTTGGGGGTTGCACGCGGGATGGGTATGGGCGATCGCTACCATAGACACAGCAGAACTGGTTACTTACACTGCTAAAGTCTCCGAGTGGTTCACGGGGAAGAACAAAAAACCTCTGGCTGGCTTGGCAGGAATTATTTGTGTACTGGGAACTGGAGTAATTCTTTGGTTGTATTTAATTTGACTTAGTGCATAGACGCCAGGTTATGGAAGTAGATGTAAAGCAGACTTAGGCTTTGTTCAGGCAGCTATCTGCACCCTAAAAGATGATGGTGATCGTTAACCGAACTGTATCGGTAATAGATTTATTGCAGGGATAGAGAAGCAATACACAATTAAGATATAAGGGTAAGGGTGCGTTAGTGATTACTTGACGCACCTCAGCTTAATTTACAATTAATGGCTAGTAGAGTATGGCGGAAACAAAGTTACTATTCAAAACAGCCTAAAAGCCTGGAATCAAAGGTTTTTGGATTTTGAGAGAAGTCAGAGCGGCTTGTCACTTGACATCTGAACTTCGGTAATTTTTAATTCCGCGTTCCCCGCAAGGTAGCAGTACTAGCCCCCAAAACCAGGAATTAAACGCTTCAAAGCGCGACCTGCAACATCGCCGTAGCGCAGTTCACCACACAGGATCTTACCCATAATCTGAGCACCGGAAGGGCGCTTGACACCAACTTTATAGCCAATACCAGGGAAGCGATAGAATGCTCCAGCTAATTTTTGTGCCCAAGCCATTTCACTGCCCCATTGTTCATTAATGGCATCGCTGTATTTTTCTAAAGCGTTAATATCACCAGAAAGAGCCTCATTAATGGCTCCAGCTGCAAGCAAACCACTAAAAATTGAAGGGCGAATGCCTTCTGCTGTCATGGGGTCAACTACGCAAGCAGCTTCCCCAGCCAAAACTGCATTTTGAGTATGCAACTTTTGATTGCCATCCCACAGGCAAATTGGATGACCATACTGCTTACTAGTTTTGAAATCTACATTAAATGATTGGGCGTACTCATCCAAAATCTTTTTGAAGTCTTGGGGTTCGCCACCGATGAAAGTACCGACACCAATTGAATAACCATCAGCTTTTGGAAAATTCCAGATGTAGCCGTTTTTCACCAAGCCAAACTCGAAGTGAATTGTGGATTTGTCTTGCACAGCTGCAGGAACTTCTGCCTCTAAAGCTCCTGCTAAGCGGCGTTTGCGTTCTTTGAAGCCCAACCATTTTGCCATTGAGCCCTTGGCTCCATCAGCAGCGATTAAGTAGCGTCCTGTAACCGGGCCATTTGCTGTATTAACTTGCCAATAATCGCTTTTAAACTCAATACCAGTGACTTCCGTATTATCTTGCAGTTGGGCCCCTTGCTTTTGCGCTTGCTGCACTAGGAAATGGTCAAAAACATCTCGTCGCACCATCCAAACTGGTTCTTTAGTGGCGATTTTCGCTTCTACGGGGTCGCCCAATTTCCAGGTAAAGCGCAGGGAGTCTGCTTTTAAAGAAATTGCTGGGCTAAAGTCGAAGTCAAACCATTGGGCGATCGCTGGCGATACACCACCACCACAAGGTTTATATCTTGGTAGGGATTCTTTTTCTAAAACTAATACTGAACGACCCTGTTTGGCTAAATGATATGCAGCTGTTCCACCAGAGGGCCCAGCACCGATGATGATGCAGTCGTACATAGGGCTGAATTTTTGCTCCTGAATGAGTTGATCTTCCAGTGTATCTCTGTACTCTACAAAGATGTATCCTGACCAGACTTTAACTGATTTTAAAATTTACTGCTGAAAATTCTATAGCATTCTGTTTTACTTAGTTAAATATTTAGCTATTTTTATAGTAAATATTTGGATGTAAAACCTCTGCTTTAATTAATTGAGATTTAATTTAACTGGATTATTAGGCTTTTTTGCTTCAAATTTGCTTTTTATTGATCTTAATTTCCATCATTTATCTTATGTGATCGCTTCTACAATACAATTTCTTAGTTCGACTGTTTACAAATTTTTAAGTAAATGTTTGCGACTTTTTATAAACTTTTAGTAAATATCTTCAGAAAGTATAAAGGCTGAAATACTCAGTACTTCAGCCTTTATAACTCGTACTATCCTTTGTATAGAAGTCTACACATTTTAGACAGTTGTAATGTCTTTTTCTTTTTCTGCCAGCAATTCGTCTATTCTGGCGGTGTACTCGTTTGTTAGTTTTTGCAGTTTGTCTTGTTGATCTCGTGCTTCATCTTCCGAAATTTCAGCACTTTTTTCCTGTTTGCGAATGGAATCTATAACATCTCGACGGATGTTGCGAATAGCAACGCGACCTTCTTCGGCATACTTAGCAGCCATTTTGACGAATTCTTTACGACGATCGCTCGTCAAGGGCGGAATATTCAGCCGAATTACAGAACCGTCGTTGCTGGGGGTTAATCCTACATCTGACAGAGAAATCGCCTTTTCGACTATGTTTAAACTGCTGCGATCGTAGGGCTGAATCAAGATTGTCGTGGCATCTGGCGTGCTAATGTTTGCCAGTGACTTCAGAGACGTGGGCGAACCGTAGTAATCCACCAATACTTTATCTAGTAGACTCGCATTGGCGCGACCAGTGCGAATCGTGTTAAAAGCTCGCTGAGTTGCCTCAACGGTCTTTTGCATCGTAGTTTTTGCTTCAGCTAATTTCACAAGAACCTCCCACAAGAGTGCCAATGGATTCTCCCATGACTGCTCGGTGGATGTTACCTCGCACCGTTAAGTCAAATACAAGAATTGGGATATTATTTTCTTTACATAAGGCAATCGCAGTACTATCCATTACCCGCAAATCTTTAGCCAAAACGTGCGCGTAGGTGAGGCTGGTGAAACGTTTGGCGTCAGGATGAATATGGGGATCAGCATCGTACACTCCGTCTACCTTGGTGGCTTTAAAAATCACTTCGGCATCAATTTCTGCTGCTCTTAAGGCAGCAGTGGTGTCTGTAGTAAAGAAGGGATTTCCAGATCCAGCACCAAAAATTACCACCCGTCCTTTTTCAAGATGACGGATGGCACGACGACGTATGTACGGTTCCGCTAATTCTTGCATAGCGATCGCGGTTTGCACCCGCGTCTGTACTCCTATTCGTTCCAGCGAATCTTGCAGCGTCATGGCATTCATTACCGTGGCAATCATCCCAATGTAGTCAGCGGTTGCCCTGTCCATCCCCGCCGACGCCGCTTTGACGCCACGAAAAATATTGCCGCCGCCAACGACGATGGCGATCTGAACGCCAGTGGCTACCACCTCTTCCACTTCTTGGGCTATTTCTTTCACCACTTCTGGATCAATACCATAGCCCATGTTGCCCATTAAGGCTTCACCGCTCAGTTTGAGTAAAACCCGTCGGTAATTCGTTCCCATGAAGTTACGCTTTATCAAAAAAGTTGCAATTGCCTCCAATTTAAGATAACAGTTACGGGGACTATCTATGTCTAGTTACGCCAGATCAATATAGAACCATTAGGTTCTGTCTGTGGTAAATGTATTTCTTGATCTTGAAACAGAGAGGCGATCGCGGTTCTCAGATAATCCTCTGCCTGAGCTGATGGATTTTGACGATGAGCGGCAATTTGACCTTTGTAGCGCACTATACCGTTACTATCTATTAAGAAGGCCATTGGTGTTTTTGTAGCACCAAAGCTGCGAGTCACATCTTGAGTTGAATCCCACAGGTAGGGGAAGTTCAATTTATAACGCTCGGCAAAAGCTTTCATATTTTCAAAGCTTTCTCTAGGATCATGATTACCATCACTACCATTCATGCCAATTAGCGTAAAGCCACTTTGAGCAAATTCCGCTTGAATATTTTTTAGGCTGTCTAGATACAACTGTACATAAGGACAGTGGTTGCATATGGAAACAACGCCGATTGCACGGAACTTGTTGAGATAACGGCTGAGATGATGTACTTGATTGTCAATTCCTGGCAGTTCAAAATCTGGTGCGTAGCCCCCAACAGGAGTACCAATTGCTTCTAGTATAGTCATCTTCTCTGGCTCGAAGGAACTAAGGACAAAAAGAATAAGCTAATGTGTGTCCAATGTGTTTTAGCTTATTGTCAAATTTAGCGTCAGTTTCCAGATGCAAACCATCCCTTGGCCGATGCTTGATATCCAATAATTTTATAAATCAATTTGGCTACCGTAAATTGTGAAACTACTGAATCTACTACTGATACTAATTCATCAGATTCTTGATGATATTTCTGTCTAATCTGGATGTTGAGTAATTGTCTGCGATCGCAACGCCGCTAGTTATTTTAATTAAGTCAGTTTTTTATTGACAAATCGCACGAGCATCAATTTGTATCGTTAATAAATCTATATCTCTAATTTGCTGTGTTACACAAAACTGGTTGCGAATTGAGACTTCATCTTCATAGGGTAAGTTACTGACAGCATCAATTTGCCCAACTGTAAATATTCATTTATGTCGGCTTTACAATATTCTTCTTGAATTGCCGTAGGAATACTGTATTGTCTAGTAATCTTCTACGTGCCAGGATACATCTAAAATAGTATTTAGACTGTTTTGGCATAACCATATAGACAGTTATTGCTACATACTCAATAAGCAGTATTACCAAATATAAAGTATCAGAAGTAGCAGCAACATCTAAGTCTAAGCATGGCATCACAAGATTAGAAATTTGTGCCAACATGGCATAAACCTGGCTCAAATTACAGGAATTGTGATTCCTAATATTGACATAATCTCAGAGAATAGATGAAAATCCATACTGGATTAAACTGTTAGCTATATGCTGGTGCTAACCGCCTAGATACTATCGGGGAGGATGTCTAATAATATCCAGAGAGTGAACTACTTATGATTTTAAAGTTTTAACAAATTTCATCAAAATAAAAACAGTGATGCTTAAAGCAACTCACTCAAGTCCAAGCCTCTTATTCATAACATTGTATTCATCAAATTCCTCATGACAACCTCTAGTTCAAAAACAACACTTGCTTCCACAAAAACCTGGGTTTGGCAAGATTTCTCTATCTGCTATCAAACCCAAGGAAGTACTGGGCCAGCTGTTGTTCTGGTGCATGGCTTTGGTGCTTGTTGGTGGCACTGGCGGAAAAACATACCTGTATTAGCAGAAAATTGCCGTGTTTATTCTATTGATTTGATTGGTTTTGGTGCTTCAGCTAAACCTCAACCGGGTGAAAAAATTACCTACACACTGGAAACTTGGGGACAGCAAGTAGCAGATTTTTGCCGCGAAGTCGTGGGTGAACCAGCTTTTTTGGTAGGAAATTCTATTGGCTGTATTGTAGTCATGCAAGCCGCAGTAACCAATCCAGATATTGCTTTAGGAGTTGCTCTGCTCAATTGTTCTCTACGGCTCTTACACGATCGCAAACGGGCAACTCTACCTTGGTATCGTCGTGTCGGAGCACCTTTGTTACAACGCCTATTATCTATCAAACCACTTGGCAAGTTCTTTTTCAATCAAGTTGCTAAACCGAAAACAGTACGGAAGATTTTATTAAAAGCCTATGCTAATTCTGAAGTGGTAACAGATGAGTTGGTGGATATTCTCATGTCACCAGCAAGTGATCCCGGTGCTGTGGCTGTGTTTCTTGCCTTTACTGGTTATTCTACAGGGCCATTACCAGAAGACCTTTTACCACTGCTACCTTGTCCCGCGATCCTCTTGTGGGGAACTGCTGATCCTTGGGAACCAGTTGAGTTAGGGAGAGAATTAGCCAACTTCCCGCAAGTACTCAAGTTTATTCCCCTAGAAGGAGTAGGCCATTGTCCCCAAGATGAAGCTCCTGAGTTAGTAAATCCGATTTTACAAGATTGGGTTTGGGAGCGATTAGCGGTAATAAACTCGGAAAAGTTAGAGGCATAATTTCTAATCAATAACCCCCATCCTTCAAGCTTGGGGGTTACATACTTCAAGAATGATTCTATTGTATGTTTACACTTGTAAAGTCTGACGTAAAAAATTTATTTTTCAACTAATCAAAGTCATTTTTTCATCAATGCGGGCGAAGTAGAAAGGTAGGCACTAATCATATAGGTTTCCTTTCTTGTTTCTCAGCCGTTAATTTATTAAACGTCTTGAGAAAACAAAGAAGACTGTACAAACTCTCTCAAAACTTATTTTGTATTAAGCGAGTTATGCAAGTCATCTCCTCCCCCGCTAATTACAACATTGAAACTACAAGACTACCTAATGAGTAGGCTTTAGCGACTTACCACCAACCGCGGCGGCCCCAGCGACGTCCGCGCCAACCGCCACCCCAGCGGCGTCCACGCCAACCTCCGCGCCAGCCCCCGCGCCAGCCGCCCCAGCGACCTCCAGATAAAAGCTGCTGTTCTTCTGTGGGTAAGTCTACAAGCAAATCGGATTTGATGACTTGATCTGACATAATTATTGACCTCAATTTATTACATAGATGTTACACACATGTATACAACTAATTTAGTTGAGGTGTGTAATACCTACGCCTTTAGTTCTAGACATATTTTCTAGAGATTAAACTCTCCTAAAGTTAGAAACAAATATGCTAGAGATCTAGCTTTTGGCTGACATTAGATTCAGTCTTTAGTTGAAGGAAATATACTACTTTGATTAATTAAATAATTTAGCTCATATTATGCACTTCAATTAGTATTACAAGTAGATTACATGTGGGTAAATCCAAAAATTATAACTTTGACACTTGTGTAAACTTAAAAAAAGAAATAAAACAGGAGAATTTCCCAGCTTTTGTCTATTTATTATTCAAACAGCTAGTTATGCCAGGATATTTAATTTAAATTTGATTTCTACAGCAGCGGACTTGGTAACTTTGTTACAAGTAATCAACTATTCACTCAATTTCTTCACAGCGGATTAACAGTGTTTCCATTGCCTCAGCTAAGGAAATTAACTCTATCCAAGAAGAACCGCTAACTAAACTTTGGGCGTGAGCCAATCGGTTTCGCAACTGTTCGGCAGATTTTAGGAAGCGTTCGCCAAACCTCTTAGACTTCAACCCAAGTTGCTGGAGAAGTTCTGGTTGATTTAAAACCAACTCTCGCTTATCGCAAAATTGTAAGTAATCTAATAAATCTGTTGCTTCGTTTCTTTCCTGACTCTCTCGCCATAGGCGTTGGGCAACTCTTAACCGCTCAGGTTTCAGGACTTGCTGCCAAGAATCTTGGGGATAATAAAGCCGCACTAACCGCAGCAAATTCATCTCTAGCAAGGTTACTAAACCAAACAGCAGCATCCGCGCGGGTGCTTTTTGCAAGTCACCACAGGTAATAATCCCACTCACTTGATTACAGTCAAGGACAAACAATCTAGGAGTTTGTTGTAGGATGGGTAGCAACTTCATTAATGGGGTGGAAATGGCGATGAGTTCTTTGGGATGAAATACCCGTTGATAGTCTTTACACTTGCCAGATTTGGCTTGCATCAAACTAGAGCGTTCGACATAGCCGCTAATAGTATCTCCCGTCTCAAGACCAACAACATCAAAATCCTGTGCGCGCATCCAATACAGCACCTCTGACACTTCAGCATCAGCTGGCACAGATTTCAAGGGTTCTGCCACATATTCAATTGTGATATTGTTTTCAAACAAACTCCGCAGGTCTTGGGAACGAGATTTTAGGTGTTTCATCTGTCTTTAGCCATAAGACATCAGCAGGATTAGTATTTCATAGAAGCCTGCTTTGTGTCAGTGCAAGCTATGCACTCTTGTAGATGCCACTTGTGCAAAAATTGAGCGAAAAGCTGAAAGCGATCGCAGCCTTGCTAAATTTGAGTATGAACTGGGATTTTTTCTTGGCGCTTTGGCTTGGAACCAATGGCTAAAAACTTCAAGCGCCCAGACCCGATGAGCCTGAGCGCTTGAATATTAGGTTGCAGAGAAACTTCTGCTGGGTAGTGGAATTAAGCAGGCATCATTTGCATAGATTTGCAAGATTCTGCACACTTACGGCAGGCAGCGGCGCATTCCATCATCTTGGAGTCATCGCTCATTTTTTCACAAACCATTGCACAGCGATCGCACATTTCAGCACAAAGCATACAAGTGCGTCCCATGAACTCAGAACCGCCCATCATCATGTTCATACACATCATGCACATTTCCGAACAATCGCGCATCATGCTCATCATGCTCATGTCCATGTACTTACCGCCTTTGCTCATGCAGTAAGCCATAGTTTCCATGCACATTTTATGACATTCCATGCAAGCATTCATGCAAGTTTGCATTTCGGTGGTCATGGATTCGGTCATCATCATCATCATCATAAGAAATATCTCCTGATTTTTTGATGCATAGAGAGTGTCCTTAGAAGGACTACTTTTAACAGTAGTTCTATCTTTTTAAGGAGTCAATAGTATTTTTTATCCCAGATTTATAAGCCGGCTATTCCGATATAATTACCGGAAATTATGACTAATTCCACATAAAATTAGTGCTGTTTTCACGAAAAGCATTACGAATTAAGGGTTACAAACTCCCATGATGAAGTAGAGATTTTCAAGCGATTAAGCTTTTAACTTGGTGAGCAAAATTTAAGTTGATATTTTACTAAGAACTTACGTCTTATTTTTTAACAAAGGGTTGCTGGACATAATAATTTATGAACTTCTATTAACTTGAAGATAGAGCATTTTCCAAATCAGCTTGTAAATCTAGCAGATGCTCAATTCCTACTGAAAGACGGACTAAATTATCGTTGATTCCGCGTTTGAGCCTTTCCGCTTCTGGTAGAGAACCGTGAGTCATTTTTGCTGGATAGCAAAGCAGCGACTCCACCCCTCCTAAACTTTCAGCCAACAAAAATAACTTGAGTCGAGAAGCGAATCTTTCCACTTCAGCAAAACCGCCTTTTAATTCCAAACTTATCATCCCCCCAAAGCCAGACATTTGCTCTTTTGCTAGTTGATGTTGTTCATGACTAGGCAAACCTGGGTAATAAATTCGTTCAACTTTCGGATGCTTTTCTAAAAATTCAGCTAAAAATAAAGCGTTTTTTTCATGTTCGCGCATTCTTACAGCTAAGGTTTTAATACCTCGCAACACTAACCAGCTATCAAAGGGACTAGGAATTGCTCCGATCGCATTTTGATAAAACTTCAGTTCAGTGTATAGTTGCTCGTTAGAAGTGATAAGTGCGCCACCAATAATATCGCTGTGTCCGCCTAGATATTTAGTTGTGCTGTGAACTACAATGTCAGCGCCTAAATCTAGCGGTTTTTGAAAGTAGGGGCTAGCAAAGGTATTATCAACTACTAAAATAATGTTGTGTTTACGGGCAATATTTGCCAGCACGGCAATATCAATAATTTTTAATAGTGGGTTGGTGGGAGTTTCAATCCAAATCAACTTGGTATTGGGTTGAATGGCAGTTTCAAAATCAGCAATATGATCAATATCTACATAGGTAGTATTCACTCCCCAATTTTTCACAACCTTTTCTAGTAAACGATAAGTACCACCATACAAATCATCACCAGCTATAATATGGTCGCCACTTTTAAGCAGACTTAATATAGTTGTAGTAGCAGCTAAACCAGAGGCGAATGCTAAGCCAAATTTACCATTTTCAATTGAAGCTAAAGCCTCTTCTAAAGCTGTGCGGGTGGGGTTTCCAGTGCGAGAGTATTCATACCCTTTATGCTGGCCTATGGCATCTTGTTGGTATGTAGAAGTTAAATAAATGGGAACAATTACCGCACCTGTCTGGGAATCTGGTTGTTGTCCTTCATGAATCGCTCTAGTTTCAAATTCCATTGTTTTCTATTAATTCCTCTTGGGTTTGACTAATCCAATATCTAATTAAATCGGCTCTAGTAATTAATCCAATTGGGACACTATGTCGCGTAATAATAATCGCTGTTGTCCCCGATAAAAGCACTCGATAAGCTTCAGAAACCTCCACATCCTCATCCAGAATCGGCAGCGGTTTACCCATAACTGCTGAAACTTCCTGGTTAGAAAAATTTATACCATCATGGAGAAATTTCATCAAAGAAGCTTCATTGAGGCTTCCTACTACGTGATTGTTATCAATTACAGGTAATTGCGATATATTCAGCTTTTGCAGGTAACTTGTGGCTTTGCTTAAAGTGTCGCGGGGACTAACAGCAACAATAGAGGGGAAATCTGTTTTCTGAGCCAAAATTTCGCCAATTTTTATAGCTCTTACTGTTTTTCCTTCCCAAAAACCATTTTCTTGCATCCAGACATCAGAGTAGATTTTATTGATGTAGTTTCTTCCTGTATCTGGTAATAACACTACAATATATTTGGGCTGCGATAATCGGGCTGCATATTTTAAGGCTGCGGCTACTGCTGTACCACAGGAACCTCCCACTAGTAAGCCTTCCTCTCGTGCAAGACGACGAGCCATATTAAAAGACTCTTTATCACTAACTCGAATCATTTCATCAACTATTTGGCGATTAAAAGTTTTAGGAATAAAGTCTTCACCAATCCCCTCAACTTTGTAAGATTTTGGCGCGTCGCCGGAAAGAATTGAACCCTCTGGATCTGCACCGACAATTACTATATTTGGATTTTGCTCTTTGAGATATTTGGCAACTCCTGAAATTGTGCCACCTGTTCCCATACCTGCAACAAAAACATCAATTTCACGATTACTATCTAACCAGATTTCTGGGCCTGTAGTTAAGTAATGAGCTAAAGGATTATGCGGATTTTCAAACTGATTTGGTCTATACGCTCCTGGTATTTCTTTGGCAAGTCTTTCCGCTACACCGTTATAACTTTCTGGTGAGTCAGGTGCTACGGATGTGGGGGTAACAACTACTTCGGCACCATAAGCTTTGAGCAGGTTGATTTTATCCTGGCTCATTTTATCAGGCATTACAAAAATACAGCGATATTTTTTGACGGCTGCAATTAATGCTAGTCCTACACCTGTATTGCCTGCGGTAGCTTCAATAATTGTGCCACCTGGTTGCAGTTGACCTGTTTTTTCTGCGGCTTCAATCATGGTGAGAGCAATTCTGTCTTTGGTACTCCCGCCAGGATTGAGATATTCTACTTTGGTGTAGATAGTTGAGTGTATGTCTTCGGTAATTCTGTTAAGTCTGACTAATGGAGTTCTGCCAATTGCTTGCAAAATGTTGTCGTAAGTTGCCATAGTTTCTCCTTGTCAGTTGTGGGAGATATGTGTTTATGGGTGTTTCATGTTGGATGAGTTGGGATGATGTTTCACGCAGAGGAGCCAGTGCGTTGCGCGGGTTCCCCGCGTTGTAGCAACTGGCGTCGCGCAGAGGCGCAGAGGCGTGGAGAGAAGAAAGGGAGGTTAAGATGGTTGCAGGGTTAGCTGTAGTTTAAGTAAGTGTTATCTGAGAATTTACGTAATTTTGATAATAGGCGTAATATCGATAGATTTATCGTAGTATATTCAGATCTCAGATTTAGATGGAATGCAACCGTTAATCTATATACTGAATTATTGAGATTAATAGTCAACTATTAAGGTACTAATCCCAAATCATCATGAAATCTCTGCACCGTCCCGATCTTTATGGCTGGTCTAATTTCAATCCGGCAAGAAATATTGATTTCAATGGGATTGCCTGGATTCGTCCCGATGGCAACATCTTGATTGACCCAGTAGCCCTATCAAACCATGATTGGAATCACCTGAAATCCCTCGGTGGTGTAGTTTGGATTGTACTAACTAACTCCGAGCATATCAGAGCAGCTAAAGAAATTGCTGATCAAACCTATGCCAAGATAGCCGGCCCTGTGGGAGAAAAAGATTCTTTCCCTATATTTTGCGATCGCTGGCTCTCTGATGGTGAAGAATTAGTACCAGGACTCCAGGTAATTGAACTGCAAGGTTCTAAAACTCCCGGTGAACTAGCTCTACTGCTGGAGGAAACAACCTTGATTACAGGGGATTTAGTGCGAGCGCGCAAAGCAGGTAGCTTAACGATTTTACCAGATGACAAGTTGCTGAATCGAGAAGAGGCGATCGCTTCTGTTCGCAGGTTGGCCCAACTAAGTCAGGTGGAAGCGGTGCTGGTGGGAGATGGTTGGCCAGTATTCCGAGATGGACACGAGCGCTTAAAGGAACTTGTGGCGACACTGTGATTAAGTTAGGGGGCGATGCTTGCGGTGGTTACAGCCTACGCACAGTTGAAGATTTGGGAAGTTGGGTGCGATCGCCTCACTCAACCATATAGAACCCATTTGACATCTTTTACTGTATTGAAGTAAAGTTACCGCAAAAGCCGTATCCAGCAGCCATGCAGTACTCTAGCAGCCTAACAGACGA
>NZ_JACXXN010000038.1 GCF_014904695.1 Nostoc sp. MG11
TCGTCTGTTAGGCTGCTAGAGTACTGCATGGCTGCTGGATACGGCTTTTGCGGTAACTTTACTTCAATACAGTAAAAGATGTCAAATGGGTTCTATAATTAGCCAGCTAATTTAATAGAAAGCGGGGTTAAACCTCATCCCCTTGTAAGCGAAGAGGAAAGCCGTCCCGCCGTTTGAGATATCGGCATCTGCTTACTTTTCCTGATGCTCTATTTCCCATGCCTCAAGAGGTGTGGTTTTTTATTTTTCGACTTTTGTAAAATATGTCTTCTATTGTTTTTGATGTCGCACCTCGACAACAGTATGCACATTCCCGCGAGGCGTGAAATCTGCTTTCACAGTGACTTCTAAAGGGTCACAAGCTGCAACAAAATCATCGAGAATTTGGTTGGCAGATTCTTCGTGAGAAATATAGCGATCACGGTAACTATTAATGTAAAGCTTTAGCGCCTTCAATTCCACCACCCGCTCATCAGGAATATAGGTAATGTAAATCGTGGCGAAGTCAGGATAGCCAGAAAACGGACATTTACAGGTAAATTCCGGCAAAGTAATATTAATATCGTATCGTCTTCCCACTCGCGGATTAGGAAATGTAATTAGTTTTCCTTCTGCAATCTCGCGTTCGCCATACTTCATTTCTTGGCTTGGTTGGGATACAGTTTTAGGCAAATTGTCGTTAGTCATTTGTCATTTGTACTAAGCGTTTGCGTAGCGTCTCGTAGAGAAGCCGTTGGCGGAGCCTCCCGTAGAGAAGTATTTGTCGTTTATTATTTGTCAGTGCTTTTATCTACTCTTTTCCCTTTCCCCCTTCACCTTTTCCCAGGCGAAGCCTGCTCCTCATCTACTCCTGCTCCCAGTCTGGACAATTCTTATCATCCCATCCATGAGGATGCATGGCGCAGACTAACAAGTTACCACCATACACATGACCGTGATAATTACTACAACCTATGCAGGCAGAATTTTGTTCTAATGTAGGTTCAACTGAATAAGGAAAACCTTGGTCTGCATCTGCCATCAGGTCGCCTATTTCCCCATAAACTTCTAAAATTGGTTCAGCCAGATCTTGTAAATACTGGTCAACTTCAGTGGCAATCGTGTTATGTACTTGCTCGGTAAATTCTTCGGTTAACTCAAAAAGGGTGTCTACCATTTCACCCATTCCGAGAAAGAAGTGTTCTACTTCTTCAGCTACCGTTTCTACGATTTCCATTAAATCTTTTTGCCATTGTTCCATAACCTTGATGCCCTTCCTGGCTATAAATAGAATACCCAGTGCTACCTGGCTTGAAGCACTAAAGTACATTCTAGGCAATGTAAATATATCAAGTTTCTGTGTGTGATGCCATGCCAAAGTGCCGATAACTACTGACGCTCAACGTAAAAATTGCTTTTTACTGATCTCTTTGTAGGCGTTTTAATTCATCTTGCATTTCTATCACTTGCCGACGCAACTCATCAACATTATCGGTATTGGTTGATGCTTCTTTAACAGTTGGTTCTTCATCTTCCTCTAAAATTTCGATGCGGCGAGGTTCCGAAGGAGCTGTTTTGTCAGGGGTTGCGCCAGATGTTGGGGCTTGTTGGGCTTGCTTCATCATATCTTCGACGAAGCGGCGGGCTTCTTCTGTGTTCATTTCGCCCTTGGCGACCATTTCATCTGCCAGTTTTTGGACTTGCGATCGCAGTTCCGCTAGTTTTCCTCCTGCCTTCTCACCCGCATAAGAAGCCAGCCCAACACCGAGGTAAAAAGCTTTTTGAACAATATCTCCAAAACCAGGCATTGCCGCTGAACACTCCTAAAAATAGGGCGACCCGGAGACTACGCCTACCACAAGCATCCTGTATTGCTGCTACCTTCCGGTTCTGACAAGATTTAGGCGTTGAAGTCGCATAGTTCCAGGTCTATAAACACTATAACATCAAAAATCCGTGAGGTATGTTATTCCAATACAATTTTCCATTCGTAAAGCTGATAGTCAACACAGCCGTTTTGCACTAATGGATCAAGAGCTACAATTGCCTCTGCCTCATCCCTTGAGGCTGCCTCAAACAGCAACATGCCACCTCTTTGCTCTGCCCAGTAGCCCGTTCGTGCTTTGTGTCCTTTGGTAATCAAGTCCTGAACATAAGCTTTATGGGCGGGTACGTATTGGTCAAAGGTTGGTTTATCGACTTTGCCTTCTTCAATTTTCACAAACCAAGGCATTTATTTTGTAACCTCAAATGGGGAATGGGGAATGGGAATTGGGAACTGGAAAGAGCGATTTTCATGCTCTGTTGTGAACATAATTCATAGGGAACTGTATTATAAATATAGTTGTAGTATTTTCAATCCCGTCTCCTACCTTCTGGCTTGAAAAAGTGCTGAATGAGGAGTCATTAAGGCTTCAGTTTAAGATGAAGCGATCTTTCTTAATAATGGTGCTACCGCTTCCATCAGCTCAACGTTTGCTCTGCTTATTGAGATTGAACGGAAGTCGAAGTGACAGATCGTCCCAAACATCTTGCCATTTTCATCTAGCAGTGGTACACCGCAGTATGATTTCACTTCTTGTCGCTTCGGATGTCCGTGAATCCGATCATCTTGAAGCGAGTCGTTTATCATAAATGTGTCGCGGTTGCTACGGACAAAAACGCAATATTGAAGACATGACTGGAATATCCTGAGTTAACTTTTGCGTCGGATTCTCCCGGTCGAAGAAGCAAATGTTATGCAGTGTTTCGTCATCGAACCGATACAACGACGTAAAGCGATGCTCGGTCAATCCGTTCAAAAATATCACCGCAGCGCGTATATCTTTCTGAACGAGAATAATGGATCTCAGTTCGTCCAGCAAATCTGTAAAGCTAGTCATGTGCGTGATATTTAACTATTTATTTGATAAATTTCAATCCAGGTTTAGTTATCCCTAACTGTAAGCTTTATTAGCGCTGCAATTAACTTATCTGAATCAAGAGGTTTACGAATGAGTTCTTGAAATCCAGCGTCTAGTATTTATTCCCCCTCTGCTCCTCTAATATAAATGAGCCGTTTTTTCATCGCCCTCCTACCAACCCAGGATATTCAAGACTACGCCAACCAGATTAAGCAATACTTTGCTGAACAGTATGCCAGTAAGGGAGCGCAAAAGTCTCCGCCTCATATTACCCTGCAACCACCTTTTGAATGGGCAGATGATAAATTGCCATTGCTAAAAGCATGTCTGAGGCAGTTTGCTAGTGGACAAAAGTCAATACCAGTTACACTTAATGGGTTTAGTGCTTTTGCGCCTCGCGTCATATACATTAATGTAGACAGGAGTCAAGCACTTTTGACCTTGCAAGCTGATTTAATGGCTTATGCAGAAAGCAACTTAGGAATTGTTGACGAAGTTGGTAAAACCCGTCCTTTTGCGCCCCACATGACAGTTGCATTTCGAGACTTAACAAAGCAGAACTTTAAAGCTGCTTGGCCAGAGTTTGAAAATCGTCAGTTATATTTTGAGTTTACGGCTGAGAAGTTAACACTGTTAATCCACGACGGTAGGCGCTGGAATATTAAATCAGAGTTTGCATTTTTGTCTTATGGCAGTTGAGCTATTCAAAATTAGACTTGTTATCACGTCTACACCACGATTTTGTCGAGCTAGAACTAAAGAACGTGCCGTAGAATCCTCGTCCATATACAAGCGAATTCGGCTCATAAGAGCTTTTGAATTTTATGCAGTTTCTCTAATCTTTCAGCCTCATCTGCTTCTGCTGCAATGTCAGCATCAACTTTGTCGCGGTTAACATGGTAATAAGCTAGAGCTGCATAAACTTGGGTTAAGGTTCAGATGACTAATTTGATCTGCAATTTCTTCTGCGCTGTAACCTTGTTTATACCAAATGGCTATACGCCTGACTGTCACCTCTGTACCAGAAATAATGGGACAATCACCATGTATTTCAGGATTATGGTTAATCAGTGTGCCAATATCGGTAATAGTTGTCAAAACTTGTTCTCCCAAATGTCTGACACTAAATATTATTGTATTAGTCATACACTACATCTGTAGTTGAGTGCAACGGATGGACAACGCTCGTTATGTTAAGTATTCTATCAATGGAAATTAGGCATGATGGGATGAATCTACTCCATCGAGTTTCACAAAAATTCCATTCTTTTTATAACGCCCGTTGATGATGATTTCGCACGCGCTCGGCACTACCAGTAGGAATCGCAGCAATTAATTTTTGCGTGTATTCCTCTTTGGGTTCCAGGTAGATACTTTCGGCTGTGCCTTGTTCGACAATTTGACCGCGATTCATTACTAAAATGCGATCGCTCATAAATTTAACCACGCTAAGATCGTGAGAAATGAAGATATACGTTAGCTGAAAATCTTTCTGTAATTCTTTGAGCAAATTCAATACTTGCGCCTGTACTGAAACATCCAATGCTGAAACTGATTCATCACAGATAATAAATTTGGGATTTAAAGCCAAGGAACGGGCAATACAAATCCGCTGGCGTTGACCACCAGAAAATTGATGAGGATAGCGCTTAATCGCATCTGCACTCAACCCCACTCGTTCTAAAAGTTCTGCCACGCGTTCTTGTCGTTGTCGCTTTGTCTTACCAACAGCATGAATTAACAACGGTTCCATTACTGCATCCCCAATCTTCATGCGTGGGTCAAGCGAACTAAAGGGATTTTGAAAAACTATTTGCATTTCCCGCCGCAATTTCTGCAACGTTTCTCCTTTGAGGGTAGTAATATCTTGCTTCTCAAAGATAATCTGACCACTCATCGGTTCAATTAATCGCAGCAAGGTTCTGCCGAGTGTGGTTTTGCCACAACCAGATTCTCCTACCAATCCTAATGTTTCCCCTGGTTTGACATCAAAGGAAACGCCATTAACTGCCATGTTGTAGCGTTTTGTACCACCAAATACCCCGCGCACCGGGAAACCAACCTTGAGGTTGTGGATTTGCAATAGCGGTTGCTGTTCGCTGAGATTCGCCAATCTTGCAGAAATTTCTTCATTGGAAACTTCTGGAGGTTGTGGGGGTTCTTTTGCCTGAATTACTAACTGTCCCGTTGCTGTCTCCTCTGCACTCATGTAGTCAGAAACGGTGAGTAGTTTTTGGGGACGGCGGTTGAGTGTGGGACGGCAAGCTACTAAACCTTTAGTATATGGATGCTGGGGATTACTAAAAATTTGCTGTGCAGTATCGTATTCTACAACCTTACCTCTATACATCACTGCTACTTCGTCAGCGATTTCTGAAATTAGTCCCAAGTCGTGAGTGATGAAAATCATTGCCATGTCACGGCTTTGCTGCAATTCTCGCATCAATTCTAGAATTGTCGCTTGCACAGTTACATCCAAGGCTGTGGTTGGTTCATCAGCAATTAATAGTAATGGATTGCAGGAAATGGCCATTGCAATCATTACCCGTTGCAACTGTCCCCCAGAGAGTTCATGGGGGTAGCGTTTCAGCATTGCTTCTTTGTGTTCCTTCACCAACTGGGCCAATTTTGGCGCATCTGGTTTAGATGAATTTGAGTTGGTTTGATTCCAGGTTTCGATATACTGCAGCTGGATCTGTTCATCGCTAGGCAGTAATTTTACTTCTTGCAGACCCGCGATCGCAATTTGTCTGGCTTGGGCGGCTGATACATTCTGATGCCGCATAATCGCTTCTGTTAGCTGAAACCCGATATCATAAACTGGATTGAGCGAACTCATCGGTTCTTGAAAAATCATGGCGATGTCGCCACCCCGGTGTAACTGCATTTGTTCAGGAGGCAATTTCACCAAATCTATGGGATTGGCATTCTCCTGAGTACGAAACCAGATTTCACCGCCAGTAATTCTACCAGGACTCTGCAACAAACCCATTACAGCTAGAGCTGTCACTGATTTACCGCTTCCCGATTCTCCTACTATTCCTAGAGTTTCACCTCGATGTAGCTGAAATGAAATACCATCTACGGCTTTGGCGATGTTGCCATCACTGGAAAAGTCAACTTGTAGATTGCGAACCTCTAGGACAGTTTCTCTCATAGGAGTTGGGTATGAATTTTGTCTGAAAATTATTAGGATTTTAACAGTACTTTTAATGCTACATGGATAAATTTGGCTTTTGTACTCCTTGGCAGTTTTTTCGCTGCTTACACCTTAACCACAATCATAATCATGTCGTGTCAAATCCCACAGCGGTACTAAAGTTTATGAAAATGGTCGTCTGCGTAAACGCTATGGCAGAAATACCTTTGATTTTAAGGAAAGCGATTTGATCGGCAAAGTCAAAGGTCAAGCAACAGAAGTAAAACACTTAAAAAGTGCGCGATGGGTGACTGCACTACTTTGTTTTACAAAGGGTAATGTCGATATTCCTAGCAATGAGTCAGTATATTCATTTAACATGAAGTGTTACAAAAGCTTATCAAAAAAAGTATACCTTCCTCTATTCTTAATTTCTTGAATAGTTAAGTAACCGATCGCGAACAAAAAAAATAGCACATCCTTAAGGATGGCTACTTGTGGAAATTGTCTAATTGTAATGCTTTCAGCTAAGTATGGTTAACAAATTGAATACATGCTAAACTACAAACTTTAAAACGGAATATCGTCCTGATTAGGGTCTTCCTCCTTCTCTGGTTGATAGGTGGTTCGCTCGTAATTTGTGGGCTGGAATATGGGTTCTGACTTTGTTACTTGGGCGACGCCAACATTACTTGTAGCTGGAGTAGTGACAGGACGTGGTGACTCATAGCTGGGAACTGCGGCTGGAGAAGACACCTCTGAGGACGGTTGCCGCAAGGAAGTTTCTGTAAATGATGGAGTTATGCTTGCTGAGGACGATGGATCAGTACTGAAACTACCACCTACAGATTGAATTTGTTGTACTGTCAATTCAGCGCGTTTTTCTTTAAACCCTTCTGGACGATCAATAGTATTCATACTCAAACGTCCTACCAGGATAACGCGATCGCCTTGATGGTAATTTTGCTGTATTTCTATTGCTAAATTTCCCCAGCCGACAACTTTCAGAGTGGCTAGTTGGTCTTCTGTGCGCTGGGAATTCGGAAACTGCACCAGCATCTCCGTGACTCCCAAGTTATCCGCTGTATAGCGAAGTTGCGGTTCTTGAATAATTTCCGCCATCAAAACGCAGCTGTTCATTAAAATTTCTCCTGACTGTCAAAAGTGCTGAGTAAAAAAGTGTGAGAAAGAGGGGATTTTAATATTTTCGCAATCAATTTTCTATATGAGCTCTTTATTAGAGTTAGTTCTAGCATAAAAGCCAAGCGATCGCTTTGAACAGCATTTAAGATGCTGCTCTCTACTTTCGCTTGACTAAGATGAGCATTGAATTCTGCACGAACTAGTATAATTGTACCACTATTAGACAGAAAAAATACTCGACATCAGTTAAGTTTGGACATGAACTGGAAAAACACCCAAAGCAATCAACCGTGCGGGTAGGTCGCGCAAGATGGGCAAGCGCAACAAAATAGATGGCTGAAAGTTGCGATTTGAGGTGAGAATCGGGGCGAATATTTGCTTCTGGACAAAGGTCTGAAATGCCTGAATGATGCGTGTGGGCAACTCGCGTTGACGCTGCACTTTTGCTAAATCACTGAGTTTTACTTGTCGGTTCTTGAGTGGTTTGCTGAGTACATTTGCTGCGACAACAGCGTCTTGAATCGCATAGTTAATGCCAACTCCACCCACAGGAGACATGACATGAGCAGCGTCACCGATGAGTAGCAGCCCTGGAAGATACCAACGCTTAACGCGACTGGATTCCACAGAAAGAAAGGCTACCTGTGACCAATCTTGTAAATTTTGGATGCGCTCATTGAATTCTGGTATAACTTCGACAACAGATTTTTTTAATTCCTCTAAACCAGCAGAGCGCAGCTGTTGATAACCACCTTTGGGGATAACATAGGCAAGTTGCCACTCGTCGCCACGATTAAGCATTGCTACGATGTGTCCTTGAGCAAAACGCCCTACTCCCCCCTCTGGGTCTTCTGATTTTCGGGGTAGACGGAACCACAGAACATCCATCGACGGTGAAGTTTCAATTGACTCAAAACCACCCAGTTGCCTTAAACGTGAGTGGCGTCCATCTGCACCAACTGTAAGTAGCGCACGTACTTCGTGCCAACCTCCTCCTCGATAGCGAACACCTTGAACCACACCATTTTCTGTAACTAGTTCCTGTACATTCGCACCCATCACTAACCGAAAATTTGGATATTTCTGGGCTTCTTGGGTGATAAACTCCAAGAATTTTACTTGAGGAAGCATTGTAATGTAGGGGTAGTGAGTTTTCAGGTGACTAAAATCTGCTAATGTAACAGTATCTTGAGGAGTCTGAACCCTAATGCGGTGCATCTTGGCATGGGGTAGTTGTAGCAAGCGATCGCTCAAGCCCATTTCCTCCATAATTTCCATCACCGATGGGTGAATTGTGTCACCCCGAAAGTCACGATCAAAGTCTTTGTGAGTTTCTAGCAACATTACCGAAATACCTTGACGCGCTAATAGCAAGGATAAAACTGCTCCTGCTGGCCCCCCACCAACGACGCAACAATCTGTAGTTTCTACGTCTACAATGTCATGGGCAGGGTTAATGCTTGATTTTTGAGAAGGATTTGCGGGTACATGGGTAGTCATAACAACACCTCTTGACAGCCCTAAAATCCAGGGTAATTTGCTTTTGATAGTGAAAGCTGTTTTTTTAACTTTTCGTATTTACATGGAATTTCTAGTGAGGTGTTGGCGGCGCTCAATATCTGTACCACGGAGCAAATAAGCTTTAATTTTGTGTCAGCGATCACTATTAATAATCAGAACTTACGCACTCAGATCCCCCAACCCCCTTAGAAGGGGGCTTTAGACGTTCCCCCCTTTTTTAGGCTACGGTGTACACACAAGTCTTTTAGAATTGCCCCACAGGCTTTTGATCCCCCCAACCCCCCTTCAAAAGGGGGGCAAAAACCTCTCAAAGTCCCCCTTTTTAAGGGGGATTTAGGAGGATCTACAACGATTTTGGTTTTGTACAGAGATGTGTGTACACCGTAGCCTTTTTAAGGGGAGCCAGCGCGGTCTTGGGGTCTCCCCAAGTGGAGCGACTGGCGTGGGTTAGGGGGGATCGGGGTTTCAGGCTTCAGTGCGTAAGTCCTAATAATAATCCCCCTTGCCAAGGGGGTTGTTAAAATCCCTTGATACTTTAGAGTGAAATAATCAAGCTTTTCAGAATACCCAACCATCAGGAACTACATTATCCCTCTGGCAAATAAAATTTATACATGAACGCTACACAAGAACAACTAAAACTTAAATTTGAACAGGCTTTGGTGGCTGCTTTTGGCGCTGACTTCGCTGGAGTAGACCCAATTTTGGTTCCTGCTAGTAATCCTCAATTTGGTGATTATCAAGCGAATGTGGCTTTATCCCTAAGTAAAAAGTTAGGAAAGCAACCAAGGGCGATCGCAGGGGCGATCGTTGAGAAACTAAATGTATCAGAAGTCTGCGAACCACCAGAAATCGCTGGGCCAGGATTTATCAATCTGAAACTGAAAACAACATACCTAGAAGCACAACTGAAAAGTATTCAAGCAGACTCTAGGCTAGGAGTTCCGGCGGCGAAAATGCCAAAGCGGGAAATTGTAGATTTTTCTAGTCCGAATATTGCTAAAGAAATGCACGTCGGACACTTGCGTTCCACGATTATTGGTGATTCCATAGCCCGCATTCTAGAATTTCAGGGACACGATGTTTTACGATTAAATCATGTGGGTGATTGGGGCACTCAATTCGGGATGTTAATCGCCTACCTGCGGGAAGTTTACCCAGAAGCTCTTACCACCGCTGACGCTTTAGATATCGGAGATTTAGTCAGCTTTTATCGCCAAGCCAAACAGCGATTTGATACAGACCCAGCTTTCCAAGATACAGCACGGCAAGAGGTCGTAAGATTACAAGCAGGTGCAGAAGACACACTTCATGCTTGGAAATTACTGTGCGAACAGTCGCGGCGGGAGTTTCAAGTAATTTATGACTTGCTTAATATCCAAGTAATTGAACGTGGAGAATCTTTCTATAATCCCTTATTACCAGGGATTGTAGAAGATTTAGAAAAATCCGGGTTATTAGTAGAAAACCAAGGGGCAAAGTGTGTCTTTTTGGAAGGATTTACCAATAGAGAAGGTGAACCTTTGCCTTTAATTGTGCAAAAATCTGATGGTGGCTACAACTACGCTACAACTGATTTAGCATCTTTACGATACCGAATTCAACAAGATGAAGCAAAGCGCATAATTTATGTAACTGATGCAGGACAAGCTAATCACTTTACCCAATTTATCCAAGTAGCACGCAAAGCAGGATGGATTCCTGATGATGTGGAACTAGTTCATGTTGCCTTTGGTTTAGTATTAGGGGAAGATGGTAAGAAATTCAAGACTCGTTCCGGGGATACGGTGCGGTTACGGGATTTGTTAGATGAAGCGATCGCTCGTGCTCATGCAGACTTAGAAATCAGATTAAAACAAGAAGAACGCGAAGAAACTGAAGAATTTATTAATAAAGTTGCTGAGGTAGTTGGGATCAGTGCGGTTAAATATGCAGACTTAAGCCAAAATCGCACCAGCAACTACATTTTCAGCTACGACAAAATGTTAGATCTTAAAGGCAATACTGCACCTTATATGCTGTATGCTTACGCGCGGATTCAGGGTATTAGCCGCAAAGGTGGTATCAACTTTGAAGAGTTGCAAGAAAACGCCAAAGTCATATTGCAGCATGAAACAGAATTAGCCTTAGCAAAATACTTACTTCAGCTAGGTGAAGTTATTAGTATCGTAGAGCAAGATTTGCTGCCGAATCGGTTATGTGAGTATTTGTACGAACTGAGTAAAAAGTTTAATCAGTTTTATGACCGCAATCAGGGGGTTCGCGTGCTAGAGGCGGAAGAACCACTGCGGACATCCCGCTTAGTTTTGTGTGATTTGACAGCTAGAACCTTAAAGCTAGGACTATCTTTGCTAGGAATTCAAGTACTGGAGAGGATGTAATCAGAAGTTTTTCATTGGAGTATTGCAGGCGATCGCCAATGTTACAGACACTATCAAAAAGTATATTGAGCGTTGCTATTAATCCTGTAGTTAATCATCAGAAAGTTAGCTAAGTATTTTCAGCGCTGAAATGTAATTTTGATGAAAGATAAAAATAATGCTCATACTCACAGGGCACTCAAGGGAAATTTAATGCGTCACTATTAGTCATTATGGGAAAACCCTAGTTAACAGCCCTTCTGTTAACTAGGGATAATTCTGATAAAACGATTAAAATGTGACAATTAATGTAGGAAAAAACTATGAAGCGAGCAGTTATTACCAAAACACTTATTACATCACTAGGCTTTTTAACTTTATTTGCCCCAAGTCAAGCATCTGCTCAACTCATACCACAGCCTTGGGTTTCAATTGGTGGAAAAGATGGTGATACAACCTTTGCTGTGGGAGCTAGAGCATTAAATTTGGGAGTTGAGTTAGGAAGTGGGCCTGATGGCGCTACTGGCGTAGATGTTCTGAAATTTCTGAGTTTACCAGTGATTTCACCTTATATAGGAGTTGGATATTATTCAGAAGATAAAGGTGTTGCGGTTTCCGGCGGGGTTCAAGTAGGCGCTACTGATCGCTTTTTTGTAGGTGCTGGTTACAATTCTGTGCGAGGACTCAACGGACAACTAGGAATAAGATTCTAATTGCTCTGCTAATCTTTTAATAGGAGCATAGCAAGAGTGATCAAAGCGCAAATTTCTCATGACGTAATGCATACTTTTGCCGACTCTATTAATTTTATTTGTTTAACAGGCATCTCCTTATGGAGCAAGGATTAAAATTACTCATTCAACTAGTGCTAGAGTTTGCACCTGTAATTGTAACTCTAATACAAAAGCGAACGGAAGAAATAGCTATAACTAATTACCCACTTCCAAAAAAAACTCAAGAATTCCTCGAATTCGGAAATATTTCAAATCAGCTAAATAGTTCTGTGGCCAGATTTGAACAACAAAAACTCTTGCAACAGCAATTAGCCATTTACCAACGTGAGACACAAATACAAATAGCCGAACAAGAGAAAAATACAACTCTAAAGCTACCAGAAGTTAATAAAATTCTTGATAGCTGGCCCTTGAGATTATATCCTTCACAAATTCTAGATCACACGAGCAATGAACGTAAACCACTCAAAATTTTTCTTGCTCCTCCGCAAGTTAAGTTTGACCAATTTGATCATAGGAATGATGGAATACCAGAAATCGAGCTAATGTTAGCTGAAGGTTTACGAAAATTTATCAACAAGCATTACTCTCTCCATAGTCCAATTAGACCGACAGAATTTTTAGCAGGAGCCTGGGATAGCAAACGTTTTCATAGTGAATCTAGCATTAAGGCTCTGTTTGGCATCTTAAAAACAGAGCCAATTTTAATTTTGGAGTCGGAAAATGATGGAGATTATCTAAATTTCCGTATTGCTTATTGGGGATTGGGACAAGAAAACTATTACTACAAAACAATTGCTCGATTATCTCATAGAGAAATTGTTCAGGAGTCTGCAAAAAATCGCGCTTTAGAGTGGAAAAAAATTAGAGATGAACTGCTAACACAAGGAGCAAATTTAGAAGAAATTAACCAATTGGGTAGAGATAATGTATTTAATTTGGCACTTTTGGAAAAGGCAGAAAAATGGAAGGCTCAGGGGATTGATATTAGTAAGTTATCTTTGCAATACCAAATTAATCATCAAGATTTTGAAAAACTTTGTCATGTGTTAACTACCTGTCACTTTCTGGTTGCTGCTTGGGTAGCAGATGTTTATCACTTAGTTCATTATGATGTACCTCCCTTACTACCAGAATTGCTGCCGAGTTTGCTTCAAAATGCTCTTGATTTACAATCAGTGCAAGCAATTATTATCGGTTATAAGCAAGTCTACCAAGCTTTAGAAAAAGAACGACGTTACTGGGTTCCAGAGTTGGCTTTGCAATTAGCTCAAAGTTTATCTCATTTACCCGATCGCTCTTGGGCGCAGGAACAGGTTGATTACTCTATAAGCACATGGTTGGAACTACGTCAATCACCACAAGAATTTAGTAACCTCTTAGAGGCAATGCACTCACTCATCAGGATAGAAGATGAGGAATATGTGCAAAAGCTAAGAGAATACTTTATGACAGTGGGCGATCGCCAAAGTATTCTTGATGCTGAAAAACTTTTGGATGCGATCGCCAATCTCAAACACAAACACCCTCTGGAATCTACTGATCCTAGCTACACCCTGCTCAAACATTCAAGCAAAGTTACATCTGTTGCCATTAGTCCTGATGGCGAGATTTTAGTGAGTGGGTGTGTAGATAAAATCATCAATGTATGCAATCTGAAAACTGGCAAATTACTCCGCACCATCACAGAGAATTTAGGAGAAGTTTCATCCGTAGCAATTAGTCCCGATGGAAATTTTCTCGCTGTTGGCAGTTGCGAACATCCTAAAAGTAATGTGAAAGTGTGGCATCTGAAAACTGGCAAACTCCTCCACACACTTTTGGGACATCAAAAGCCAGTAAACATTGTAGTAATCAGCCCAGATGGGCAGATTCTCGCCAGTGGCAGTAATAAAATTAAGATTTGGAATCTGCACAAAGGCGATCGCATTTGTACCCTTTGGCATTCATCCGCCGTTCAGGCGATCGCTATTAGCCCTGATGGTACAATCCTTGCCAGTGGTAGTTCTGACAATAAAATTAGGTTGTGGAATCCAAGTACAGGCGATCCCCTACGCACGCTCAATAGTCACGACGGTGAAGTAAAATCTTTAGTTATGAGTCCCGATGGACAACTACTTTTAAGCGGTAGTGCTGACAAAACCATCAAAATTTGGCATTTAATTACAGGTAAAGTCCTGCATACACTAACTGGACACTCAGATGAAGTGAAATCCCTGGTTATGAGTCCTGATGGACAAATCCTGTTGAGTGGTAGTGCTGATAAAACCATCAAAATTTGGCGTCTTTCCACAGGTGAACTACTGCAAACCCTGACTGGACATTCCGGGACAGTAAATTCTGTTGCATTGAGTCCAGATGGTAAGTTCTTTGCTAGTGGGAGTGCTGATAAAACCATCAAAATTTGGCAGATAGTGCCAAGATTATCTCTCTGACACTGGTTGCAGAATCTTGTTGCAATGCTGATGCTGCGATCGCCTGAGCTTCAACTACAGTTAACTGAGCGATCGCCTGCTTAATTATAGGTATAGCTTGGGGATTTACACTCAACTCATCTAGCCCTAACCCTAATAAAATCGGTGCTGCTAAAGGATCTGCGGCCAACTCGCCACATAACCCCACCCAAATCCCAGCTGCATGGGCCGCTTGGACAGTTTGTTGCACCATCCGCAACACAGCCGGATGTAATGGATCAACCAAATTTGCCACTCGTGGGTTAGTGCGATCGCCAGCCATAATATACTGGCTGAGGTCATTAGTACCAATACTAAAAAAGTCCACTTCTGTTGCCAATTGATCAGCGAGTACTACTGCTGACGGAACCTCTACCATAATACCGACTTCCATCGCTTCATCGAAGGGGATACCAACTTGGTAAAGTTCAGCTTTTACTTCACGCAGAATTGCCTTAGCTGCATATACTTCTGCCAAAGTCGCAATCATCGGCAACATGATCTTAATTTGGTGTCCAAAGCTGGCTCGCAAAATTGCCCGTAACTGAGTTTTGAACAAATCTGGATGATCTAGACAATAGCGAATTCCGCGCCAGCCTAAGAAAGGATTGGCTTCCGGTGCTACGTTGAGGTAAGAAAGTGGCTTGTCACCACCTACATCTAAGGTACGAATAATCAACGGACGGGTATCTAAAGTTTGAGCGATCACCTGATAAACTGCAAGTTGCTCAGCTTCGGTGGGAGCGCTTGGCCTATCAAAATATAGAAATTCGGTGCGAAGCAGCCCCACACCCTCTGCCCCCCCAGCTAAAGCCACCTGAGCATCAGCTACGCTACCAATATTGGCGAAAATACGAACTTGCTGCCCATCACGGGTAATTGCTGGTTGATGCGCTGTGGCTAATGCTTGCTGTTGGGAAGTTTGCCACGCTTCTCGCTTTGCCTCCAGCACACCTAAAGTATCTGGTTCTGGCTCTACCCATGCTTTGCCACTCTCACCATCGAGCGCCATGAGTGTACCATCTTCCAGGTGCAACACCTCCGCATCTATCCCCAAAACTGCGGGAATACCTAACGTCCGGGCGATGATTGCACTGTGGGAAGTGGCACTTCCAGAAGTAGTACAAATGCCCAGCACTTTTGTTGGATCTAGCCCAGCGGTGTCCGAAGGAGTCAAATCAGTTGCCACCAAAATCGCTGGTTCGGAGAGATTCAGTCCTGTAGGGGCATTCCCAACTAATAATCGCAGCACCCTTTGCCCGACATCTACAACATCGTCAACTCGCTCTTGGAGGTAAGAATCTTCAAGTGTGTGATAGGAAGTTGCCACCTCATCGACTACGGCTTGCCAAGCCGCTTCAGCATTTAGATGGTGTTCTAAGATGTGTTGATGAGCCGCTTCTAACAATACTGGATCTTCTAAAAACAAGAGATGGGCATCAAAGATAGCCGCTTCAGTGTCACCAATTTGAATAGATGCTTGTGAGAACACTGCTTGAATTTCATGTTGGGCAGTGTGAATTGCTGTTTGTAACCGTTGCCACTCCGCCTCAGCATCTTCTACGTGGTATTGCGTAATGGTAATCGGAGTGGGTTGATAATGAACAACGGGAGCGATCGCCACTCCTGGAGAAGCTGCGATCCCCAAAAGTTCGCCGGGAGTTGGTGGGGTAATTTCGTGCTGAAATACTGGTGGAGAATTCAGAGTAGTATTATCTTCACCAAAGTTGGTGGCAAATAATGCTTGCAATGCCGCCAACGCCTTATCTGCATCAGGGCCAGTAGCGGTAATCAACAACTCGTGTCCTTGACGCACACCTAAAGTTGTGACTTGATTAATACTGTCGCCTCGAATTAGCTCAGTATTTCTAGTTAAGTTTTGTACTCGAATTTGGGATTCAAACCGGGCTGCGGTTGCCACAAACTGAGATGCGGGACGGGCGTGTAATCCTAATATATTGCTAACAATCAGCTGGATTTCTTTTGTTGGGAACTCTGCATTCGTTGTTGCTTGGTTATCACTACTAACAACTGATGGCGGGATAATGGTTACACCCAATTGAGTCGCTTTTGCTACTAGTGCGCCTCGTGCTTCGGCAATAACTTGCTGAATGTCTCTACCAGCAGCAGCCGCAACGACAGCAGCGATCGCGCCTTCTACCAAGGGTGCTTCACACAGATACACTTTCTGCCGCTGTGCTTCTGGCAAAAACTCCAACGCCATTTCTGCACTCATCAAAGCACTGCCCAAATCCATTAAAACCAGGACACCATCATCACTGAAAACAGAGGCGATCGCTTCATAAACCTGGATAGGATCTGTACCCAGTGGATTTTCGGGATCTTCAATACCTGCTGCAACCGCAAGAGGAATTCTGCCTTGAACCATTTGCGCGGCGAGTTCCCGCACTCCCAAAGCTAGTTGTTTACTGTGAGAAACGATAACAATTGCAACCACTGCAACACCATCAACCTTGTTGAGAGGTTTGTGCTTAGCCAGTTATCCATTTCATTTTTCATTCTGTACCACTAACAACACCTATCTCTATTACAATTGCAACTACCCAAAAATATTTGAGTTTCTCCAGCTATAAATGCGAACAAAATAACCTTTTTTTAAGAGAATAGGTGGTGTTCACTCATAAGCCTCATGGCTAGCGGTACGGGAAGAAATGTTTTGGATAAGTTTGTTCCCATCGTACAACTTAATTGAGGCATCGCCGTCAAGATTATTTCGCCACAATATTAAATAAGGCTGATCCTTTTCCAAAAGGACTTTAGCAACAGGCTGATTAATAAAGATATGTGAGACAACCTGCTTTTACCTTACTGCTACGGAATCATAGATAATGAGGCAAGTGTCGAAAGGCGGAATTTTCTTGCAGATTCAGACGCAGAGCCGGAAGCGCTGTTTGTGGGAGTACAGCGTTAGCAAAGAATATTTACTGCTGGTTTGCGATCGCTTTGCTTTGCCGCTAACTCCCACACTTTCACACTTTCGTTGTGTCAAGCATTTGCTCAACTATACAACTTTTGAGAAGCGATCGCGCTACAAAATCAGAAAGTTAGTGTCTCTCCAAGAGAAACACTAACTATTTATAATTAAGCTACAGTCATCACCACCTATTTTTCAAAGTGTCTAATCTCAAAGGAGAGATGAACTGTATTGTTTGGATGAACATAAAAGGTATGTAGACTTAAAGCTAACATTCTCATTTATACAGAGACTTTGATTTTCCTCATATCATACATTGCTGTAAATGGTTTATCATAGGGATGATTATTAGCAAACTCTAACATTTCATTCAGTGCATCTGTAAAATCTGTAAACACTTTCTCTACAAAAGCAAAGGCTTTTTCTCTCTGTGCTTCTGTCAATTTTATGCTTTTAACAAAATCTTCTACATCATCCATTTCTGCCTGGATATGACCTGTCTCCTTAGCATAATGAGACTCACCAAAATACGGATGATGCTGCTCAGTAATTTGTTGAAGTTCCTTTCCTACTTGTGCAATCTCAAATAAAGCTACAGTTCCCGTTGCTTCTATCGCCTCAATGATAGCCAACTTTATCAGAATATCCTCTTCAAAAGTACACATAGCAAATAAGTTATTAATTAAAGAGCGTACTTTCTGTGTTTCTTCACCCCAGAGGAATTTCAACGTATCGGTATAGTTTATGGAGTAATCATATCCCATCAACTTTAGGTCTTGTATAAACCATATCCAGTGGCGACCATCTTCATAAGTGTGTTGGTTAATCATTTCTTGGAGCCTGCTAGTTGCTGGCTCTTTGCGGAGTATAATTCTATTGAAATCTTTAAAACTCATGGCAAAAGGAGCAAAGGCAGGAGCCCAAGCTAACCTTTGTCTTGGGTCTATACTTTTGTCCTGAAGAAATTTCATAAATGGCGTTTGGGCAAATTCTTGCTTCTTTTTTTCAAGCAATGCAAGGACTTCTTCCATTTTCAGATCCCCATATAGTTGTATAGTAAAAACTTGTTAAGTACAAAATATCTACTTGTGTGAGATTTTAGTTTATGCAGCCACACTGCAAATTCGAGCAACAAATTTAACAGTAGCTTAAGTGTTTCCTTATTTCATTACCTTCAACTTGTCGCTTGCGAATCATGTTCACGGCTTCATACCCTCTCAATGTTCGCCTCGCGGTGTTGAAGGAGCAAAATCTTATCGCCAGATTAATCAATTTTCTAATCTTGATGATGAATTTTAATAGTCTTGTTCTAAATCGCACATTACGTTATATTCTTTATATCATATATACTATAGTCTAAAAACAAATTAACAACCAAATCAAGGACAAAATGCATGATACGCCTCTTGAGTCAGGGTAAGATTCAAGCTAACGCTGGCATAGTTGTTGTCGATAGTAGCAGAAGGATGGTGAGTCTGAATCGGAGGTTTATAGAAATGTGGAGTTTTCCTCAACACATTATAGTTTCACAAAATGAGGGTCAAGCACTAGAATTGGCTTCTAGTCTAGTTGAGAACTCTGATTTGTTTCTTCATCGAATTCAAGAGATTTACACGCATACAGACTTAGAAGCTTATGATACTTTTAAATTAAAGGATGGCCGAATGTTTGAGCGTTCTTCACTGCCTCAATACTTAGAAGATGAATGTGTAGGAAGAATTTGGAAATTTCGTGAAATAACAGAGCGCCACCAATCGAAAACATTGATAGACATTGGAAATAAAATTTTGCTTTTTCCTGCTAATCATAATAATATATCGCATACTAAGTTGTAGAGAGATTCTTATTTTTTTCATTATTTATTCTCTTTACTTGTATACCACCAAGTTTTATTATAGATTACATCTAAGTAATGATTGAGGAGTAAGTAATGCGATTTTAGGGAAATCTTCGTAGTTACTGTTGCCAATCCGTTATGGTAATGTCTAATACAATTTTGTTTCCTCTTTTTGTTGATACCCAAGCGCCAATAACAATTAACGCTCAAATTGCTGAACAAATTAAGCTATTAATTGCTATAGGGGATTTGCAACCAGGTGATACTTTGCCTACTGTTACTCAATTAGCCAAACATTTAAAAGTAAATCATAACACTATTGCAGCAGTTTATAACTATTTAATTGAATCAGGCTATTTGGTAGCCCAAAGAGGTAAAGGGACGTTTGTTGCTCACACTCAAGTTGTACAAAATATTATTATCCATAAAGAATTTTATAATCTGCTAGGGCAAGCTTTCAATGCTGCTGTAATGACTGGGTTATCTCCATCTGAATTTGGTGCAGCAGCCTACGCGCAAGCCGCAATATTGAATAGACACGCTGTTGCTCCTTTAAAATTAGTATTTATAGAATACTTGCAACACAGTACAGGTGTATACGAAACTATTCAATCAGAAATAAAACTTCCTTTATTGTTTCTCTGTTTGGAAGATTTCAAGATTAACAAATCAAAAGTATTAAAAGAACTGTTAACTGCTGACCTTGTAATTACAACTGCACAACATCAGTGGGAAGTAATTAGATTAACTGCTCCAGAGCAAGAAGTTATTACTGTTAACCTCAAGCCTGACTTGCAACTATTGGCACAAATTTCATCTTTACCTCGTAATGCTTTAATGCTGCTTATTTGTCAAGAAGAAGTTACCTGTAAAGTGATGAAACAGATGCTACAACAAGCTGGAATTTCCCATATAAACTTTCAAACTCTAGATTTAGAGTACCTTCAAAAAAATCATCAAATTTTAGAGCAGGCTGATGCAGTTTGTGCTTCAAGACTTGTTGAGAACTATGTACGACAGTATAGTTTTGAACCTTCTGAAGTTATGGTTTTTAATTTCAGTGTTGATGAAACTAATATGTCAGTATTGAAGGCTCGCTTGGCTGCAATTCAGTTAACTAAATCAACTATCTCTCATACCAATCAGTGACAGGATGAGGTGCTAGATAAATAGTCAAAATGTAGCTAATAGCTTTTACTTGTGTTGCAAAAGCTTGTTGAGGGTAAAATATCCACAGCTTTAGAATAATCTGTATTTTTAAATCTACTAAGTTTCTACATCTGGTTCTTAACCCAGACTTATACAGCAGTTGGCATTTTCATAAATCACATATAGAGACCGTGGATGTAACGTCTCTATAGGGTTTCGCGTTTTATTTATGTACTTGATATACCTGAAATCTGCTGTAAATCAATACAGTTCAGTTAACTAAGAATACTAGTTTAGGGAGCCACTTGTATGGGTGGGTTTCTTGGCTTGAATACAATAGCGTTTAAGCGGATGCAACCCAACAAACACTTTAGTAGGTGTTGGGTTTTGTTCCTTAGAGAATGTTTTAAAAGGGCCTTTGTCTATCATGTTGTAGCAAGATCCCGCAGGGTATGCAGTGTAGCGGAATAAAACATCTCAATATGTAGTCAAAAACTTAGCTGTTTCTCTACGAGACGCTGCGCGTAGCTTGCTTCGCCGTAGGAATACCTTACGCTTTGCTCCACTCAGAATGACATTTTTATACTATCTTGGACTTTACAAACATCCTCTTAACCCAACCTACGTAATTTGGTGTTTTTCACGCTAACTAAACTATATTAAGTTATAAACAACATAATACTATAGATATGGGTTTAATAATACCACTATAGCGGTATGCTGATAAAAGACTAGTTAAGGTAAGCAAGCACTATGTTTGAAAACTTGATACGTAGGTAAAGCAAGATAGCAAACTGTTGAAGGTTTCTAAAGTACAAGGGCAAATATTACACTTAGTGGGTGAGATTATGAGTAAAAAATTGACCGTCAAGCAAATTAGCCTCAACCTGGCATTAGATGAAGTCAAAAGACTTGAAACATACTGTAATCAGACAGGGAGAGCAAAAACAGATGTAATTAGAGAGCTTATTCGCAAGTTGCCTGATTAGGGTGGTAACTAGCAGAGAATTCCCGGTTGTTTTGCAAAAACAGACGTTAGTCTGGTAAAAAAGCTGAAGGCATATCAGTAGCATGAAAACCACAGTTTATGAACCCTATCTGTGTGGTTGCATAAACTGAATCTAACTCAAGCGGATCTTTTATCCTCAATAGGCTCTTGCAACACAACCGGTTCGTGAAGGCGATCGCTCTTGATCTTCACTTCAAAACTAGATTGGGATCAAGTATACCGAATCTGTAATGAAGGTTACTTCAGTCTTAACACTTAATCTATATATAATTTTGGTGTATTAAAATCCGCGAGACTAACATCTGCTAACGGACTTTCGTTGTCAACTTTGCCTAAAACGATGTGATTAGTAATTTGGCAAAGGTTAAAAATGAGTTCGTAGTATTTGAGTTTCTGACAAAATTTAGAACTTTTAGAGTACGTTTTTTGAGATTTTATTTAACTTTAACCACCCAGAAGGTGCTTATTACAGAAATCGCCATAAAATTATAAGTATTAATACGAAGTTTTAATTCTTAATTGTTAGATATAGAGTTTTGCTCAATTGTCAAGCGATCGCTCCAGGCATCACTAACTAACATTCAACAGACTAAAATAGCATTTGCTCACAAGGGGTAAACAAAAAAAATTTGTCAGTGAAGTCAACTTAAATACTCGCCAATTAATTTGGCACCTTTTTACTAGGCGTCCAGTAGAGTGTTCTATATCTCTAGAAATTTGTTATATATAGAACTGAATTGGCGAGAAATCGCTGATAATTACCCGATATAATTCCTGAAACCCGGATAACTTTACCTAGGTTTTTACTAGATATTGATGGCTAGGTGTAACATGTGCGATGGGCTACGCCCCGCCGTAGGCGATCGCAACGCCAACACAAATTCAATACAAGTGTGTCATCTTACAGTGATTAGACATAAATAGTATTTGCTAGCCCTAATAACAAATATTTCACTTCACTCTCAATGCATTTCGTCGTATTCTGGGGCTTCAACTCGTCTTGCTTCTAGTCGAGAAGGTGGGAGAAATTCAGCGCGACGCACAGGAACCAAAGGCGGTGTAGTTCCTTGATAGGGATGAATAACTTGTACAGTACGGGCTGGACGTTGCCGAGGTGAGAACAAAGCTAATACCCCAGCGACTACAACACCACCGCCAATAGTCAGACTCATGCCTCCTACTGCCCACACTATGGGTGAAGACCACCAAGGATTTTCTGGTTGGGATGGTGCTAATGCTGCTTTTGGTTGATTGTTCTGGGCTAATTGTAGCTGCTGGGTGTTGTAATTATCGAGAAGTCGTTGGTTTTGAGTTTTTAGCTGTTCGTTGTCGCTTTTTAAACGATCAAATTCTACTTTCAGCTTTTCCCATTCGACGCGCTGTTCAGAATTGGGAGCTACAGGTGGTTGATTGGGATAGATTGGTTGCCCATAAGGCCCATAAGGATACTGCGCTTGTGGCTGCATAACCTGGGGTGGCATTACAGTGGCGGGCATTTGTGGGGCAACAAAGTTAGATTGTAGAGGAGTATTTGTTCCTTTGAGTAATACAAGAGCCGCCAGTCCAGCTACGGCGACCCCGCCGATAAATGCCATACTCTCACTCATCGCCTTTGCCCCTCAATTGCGACGTAATTATAACCATTTGTGACTGACTCACTCTCACACTCATAATTTTTTACCTACTTAACTTCAGATAATACTCAAAATATAAGCAACTGTATCAGCTAGTTTTTTTACATCCTGATATCTGATGTTAATATTCAAGACCATAACCGTCAAATTGTCCACCAACTAAGGACAAAAAAACTACGCTGTTATACTTTTTAATCTACTTTCTCAGTCTGAGCAAGATGAGTATTTGTGCCGTTGTTGTCGGTCTTGATGGCTGACTTGAGACTTTGACAAAAATCAGCGATCGCCCTCAGTCCTTGCTCTGGTGTGCCTTCTGCCAGCCTTTTCACAAAAGCACTGCCCACAATCGCTGCATCAGCGCCCCATTCCCTGACTTGACGAGCTTGCGCTACTTGAGAAATGCCAAAGCCTACACCGATGGGTTTATCAGTAACACCACGAATTTGTTTAAGTAAATCTGACACTCGCGTTTCCATCTGGGAGCGTATGCCTGTAACTCCAGTGACACTAACTAAATAGATAAATCCTTGGGAGGAGCGAGCGATCGCTTCTATTCGTTCGGCTGAGCTGGTGGGAGCCACCAACAAAGTTACATCAATTCCCATTTCACCAGCTGGTTGAAGCAAGCCTGCGGCTTCTTCTAAAGGTAAGTCTGGTACTACCAATCCTGCCACCCCCGCAGCAGCAATTGAAGAGAGAAATTTGTCAATTCCCCGGTGCAAAATTGGATTGTAGTAGGTAAACAGGCTAATAGGCGATCGCAATTTAGGACTAGTTGTTTGCAACATTTCCAGCACATGCTCCAACTTAGTTCCCTTTTGCAGAGCACGGGTAGCAGCCGCTTGAATCACTGGCCCATCCGCTAGAGGATCGGAGTAGGGTACACCTAGTTCAATAATATCTGCCCCACTACGATCCAGAATTTGCAACGCTGCTGCTGTTGTTTCTAAATCTGGATCGCCAGCGGTGATAAATGGAATCAGAGCACACTCCCGATTCCGTACAAGAGTTTCAAAGCAATCAGAAATCGCAGTCATTAATTTTAAGAGTCAAGAGTCCAAAGTCAAGAGTTAAAATCTAGACTTTGGACTCTTGACTAATAGATAACTTTACACCTGAGTTTGTTCTTCTTGTTCTATTTCAGCTTGAATTCGTGCTAGTTCTTCGGGAGTAAGTTCTTCCAGCCGCTTTTGGAGAAAGTCCTGTTCATACTTTTCCCGCTGTTGGTGGTAGGTCATTTTTTGTCCCACTGCGCGGAAAAAATAGGTGACTAACCAGCCAACCAATCCACTGACTAATAAAACTTGGCTCCAGATGCCAGCTTCTTGATTATCTAACCCGACTAGCTGCAATAGTATGTATGCCAAGCCACCAGCCAGGAAAACGCCCAAGCCAATACTAATAGCGTCAACGCGTCGCATGAGATTTATGACCTACCAATCTTGTTAAACTTCAATTTGTCGCCGCTGGGGTCGAAAATTCACAAACGGCGATAGAACCAACAGACCTGGAAAGAAGAAAAACACCAAAAAGTACATAAAGGTACGCTCGATGGCGGTAGCCACATACCAACGCTGTTTCAGGTACAGCAAGATAGCAATTGGCATTACTAAAAGATAAGCTCCAGCCAAAGTCAGATAAAGCAGGGCGACAATCATACTTTTTTGTCTAAGCGTCTATTTTCCTATCATAGGCTGAATGCCTGATCTGAGGGAAGTATTGCCTATTGCAAAATAGGTTGATTTCGCAGGTCATCCCACATCCAGACGGGCTGACTGCTGGTTAGACGAATACCAACCGACGCGATCTCGCTAATACTAATCTCCAACCAATTCACCTCTCCCTGCACCAAAGCATGTCCCGCTTTAGTTAACTGGAGTACTCGCTTATACCAAGGTTCCTCTAGAGATGCAGTTGTAATCTCCAATGGTGGACAGTTACTTTGCAGCATTTGAGTCAGCACATACCAATACATGGTGTCTCCTAGATAGGGAAGCGGTTCTTTTTCCGCAACCAGAGTTCCAAAAAGTTTATCGACTCTCATAGTTTCCTTGTCTGCCAGAATTGAGAGCGTTAGCTGCTGTGTCAAACTGAGTCCATTTTTAACCCAAGGAAGTTCTTGGAGATGTCGCCGTAGCGCCTTCGACATTGGAGGAATTTCAGGAGTTCCGGTATTCACAATCTCGATCAGCGCTTGGGGTGATTCAGCGCTCAAAGCTTTCCAGACTCGATTTCCTAATTGAAGTTGTTGACGAGTAATGGGATGTCGCCGCTCCCAAAGAGTACAAAGTGCCTCCGATGAAAGTTGTCCCAACCCTACAAAGCGCTCAACACCTGGAAAAGAATCGATACAAATTAACTCTAAATGTTTGGGAAATGATTGGATCTTCCAAAAGTGGTGAAGCAGATGAGCTAAAACTAGCTGATCGTAAGAATCATGTTCAAACCACAGCACTACCCGCTCATATTGGTGGCTGATACATAATTGACTATATTCCCGTTCAAGGCAGTTTTGAGCATCCTTTAAAGTAACGCTGTATGCTTCTGAAATGAAGGCTGCTCGTATGTTCAAAAATCGGGACAGGTTAGAGTCTGAAGGAATAGGCCCCTGGCAATAAGGATCGGAAAATTCCAAGAAATCGCCACAAAAGCCTGCGAGCGCCAACTTATTCGCAATATCTGATCCACACCGTAGATGCAGGGTTTTTAAATCGGCATCGAAAGCTGTCATAATACCACGGGATATATCGTCACTGGCTTGATCAATGCGTTGGATATGCTCCTTGAGCTTCACCCAACTTGGTAATCCATTTTCCCTGGCTATAACCAGTTGAGCATCACTAAGCTGAGGTTGAAATGCCGCAAAATCTCTAATTTGAAAAGCCTTGGGATGATATTGCTGAAAACGTTTAAGCGCTAACTCCTGATAAGCTCTGTACTCAAAAAGCAAATCTTTTGCACGTTTCTTCTGTTGTTCAAGATTTAAGCGCTCCTCTTTAAGTGGCTGGCGCGGATTAGACATACGACCTCCTCTATTACCGCCTGTGTCCGCCAGTCAGGCAAAGGAAACCGTATTATATAAAGCTGTGATGATGGGCGCAGCCCTTTCCGCGGACGTGGTAGCGTATTCACGCATATAATTATTCTAACACAATTACGTTGTGCCCACACTCCGTATTGCATTAAAACCAGAACTGCTGTAGATTTATGACTGTGGAATTCGTCAACAAAGTCAAGTAAAAAGAGAGACAAAATACTGATTCACGACAAAATTTTTGAAATCTAGTTGCACAAAAGACACAATTGATGGTGGAATAGATAGGGAAGTATTTGCTGCCTTAGAATAGTAAGTATTTACCAAACACCTAAGGGGGTGTGGCGGAATGGTAGACGCTACGGACTTAGTAAACTGAGCCTTGAAGGAGAAATCCCTCAAGTGGATGCTCTCAAACTCAGGGAAACCTAAATCTGTTAACAGACACGGCAATCCTGAGCCAAGCCCATCAATTTGAAGTTTTAAATTTGTGATTGTTCTGCAATCCCAAAGTCGAAATCCAAAATTGAGGGAAGGTGCAGAGACCCGACGGGAGCTACCCTAACGTTAAGTCGAGGGTAAAGGGAGAGTCCAATTCTCAAAGCCTGTGATTGCTAAAGCTATCAGGCAGTAGTGAAAGCTACGAGAGAATGAAAATCCGTTGACCGTAAAAGGTCGTGAGGGTTCAAGTCCCTCCACCCCCACTAAAAAATTCAAAAATCAAAAAAACTAACCCATCAAGTACAGGTGGGTTTCATAGTATTTTAGATAAACAGATCTGTAAAAAATGTGTTATTATTGTTACTTTGAATCTTAAGTAATTTTTCTTAATTATGGAATACTTTAAATTTAAAATTTTATTTATCCAACTTTATGTAAAAAAAATGCTGAATCTTTGAAGAATAGATTGATACTACTGTTCGGCAAGGTTAAGCTGATAACAATATAAACAGAAAGCTCTTTTGTCTTGAGAACTGGAATGACCGCTAATAGTTTACCAAGTAGCCAGGGATATCAGCATTTTGTTACGTCCAACTCTAGACAGCTTAATGTGGAAATTGCACAAGAGAGGGTTTACAGTTTCTTGGCGGATATTGTCAAACAATCTCCACCAGAGGATGTTTTGCGAGAATTTAAAGGTTTATTTATAGATGGTTTGGATTCACTAAGTTCGGATTATGTTCCAGGAATATACGGAATCTTCTTTGACGATAAAGAACAAGAGTTTCGTAACACACTTAAACGATGTTGTTACATAATAATTAATAACTGGGAAACTAATAGAAAATACAAATATATTCAAGAATTAGTTAACTTATTTACTACTAGTAATCTGATAACTGAAACAATAAATTCTTCAATAATTAATATCTGTAAAAGCTGGCTAGACAGTTTTATCAAAAGTAATGATTATCAAGAACTTAAATTATTTGCTGCTAGATATAATGAACCAGACAAAAACTGTTGGACTCATCGCTATACTTCTTATTTATTAGTTGCTCAATCTTTGAATGAAACTAATTCTAAAGAGCAACAAGAGGCTGCCAAGAAGCTGTCTAAACAGATAAAAGACAAATTTAAGTTTGAACTAGCAATGTATATTGCTCGTTGTCAATCTGCTGCTTCAAGTACAACACGTTACAAAAATCCTAGTATTTTAGGAGATAATGTTTTACATTTGATCAAGGTAATTGTCTTAAGAAAAGGTGTATTTAGCCATAATAATATTGCTAATATATTTGTCCAACAAACTAAAAACCAAAGTCTTGAAGAATTCAAAGAAAGTATTATAAAATATTTATTTTTTTCAGTAGAGGATCAAGAATTAGCAAAAAGTTTAAAGCAGCAGTTTGTAGAGAAGTTATCGTCATGGAAGACAGAACATAATGAAGAAGTTATCACGAAAGAGTTTTTTCTAAGAACCTGTAACCGTGTGATCGATTTTCTGACTACAGAACATGGAAAAGAACCTTCATCATTGTTCCTTTTATTGCTTTCACAAGGAAATCCCCTCACATTAGTGATTATACTGCTGAAGATTATTTTGATTTGTAGAAACTCTCGTATACATTTAGAAGCTCGTATTGCTCATCTGATTTATTACTACGAGAAGTATTCCGCAGATGAATGTAAGTGGGTAATTAATTTTATTGAAATTTTTAATATCACGTTTGCAATCTACGCAGACAATGTAGAATACAACTTAATTAAGATGAAAGAAGATCAAAATTGTAATCCGCAGTTGAATCTAGATAGTTATCGTGTGTTTTCGCAGTTGAAGACAAATTCACAAAAATGAATGCAGTCTTAAATTTATTTGTTTGGGGAAATAATCGAAATTATAAATCAAAACTTAGTACTGAGCAAGACGTTCATCGAACCAAGCTAAAGCAGCACCAATAGTTTCAGCTAGAATACTAATTAGGCGGTATAGAGCGATCGCACCAAATACTAGGGCCCCTGGAAAGTGGTACTGTAACAGTTCATAAGCAGTTGCTTCAAACACGCCCAATCCACCAGGCGCACCTGGAATAACTAACCCTAGCAACCAAGCGAAACTAAAAGCCCCCAGTAACAAAGGAATTTGACTCCAATTTAAAGAACTCAGCGCAGCAATAGTTAATATAAAGCCAGTACCACGCAATCCTAAAAAGCCTAATTCTCCTAACAAAGGTCGTAAAGGATAGCGTTCAATATTAAAGGGAACAGTAGGCTGAGTCGTATCAGCAGATTTTTTTGCTTTCAGTCTGTACAAAAAGCGAATGGCTAGGTTCAAAAACCGGGGATGAACTGCACAAAGCACCACAGCTAAACTCAGCAATTGCAATATTTGCACAACCGGAGTGGTATTTGCTGCTGCAAATTGACTACCAAATAGAACAATGATGATTAAAGCAGCCGCTACCATGAGTAGCGGTTCTAGCAAAACGCTTAAGGTGGCTGCACCACTGGGTATATTAGCATTCTTCGTTGCTACAATTCGCCCATAGTAATGCCAGACGTTACCTGGTAAATACTTGGCAATGTTTGTTTTTAGATAAACTTGAATAAACTGGGAAGATGATACAGGTTGATTTAAATCTTGCAGAACCCAAGTCCAAATCCAGCCTGCCAAAATATGTGCTAGTAAAGTTACGCCTGTAGCGATCGCGAGAATTGCCCATCCTATACTATCAATGCGGATAGCAGTCACCTCAAGCCAATTATCTTTCAAAGCTTTCGCTAAAAAAAACAGCGTCCCACCCAAAATTATCCAGCGTAAAATTTGCTTCATGATTTTGGTAATTTAACGGTTAGAGCAACTAAGACTGAATACCTCAAATATTATGATGTATCAGCTACATCTGCAAAGATTTGGAGAAAAGATTCTTGACTTGTGAAAAAACCTAATGTAACTTTATTTACAAACTTTGTATTAAATTAATATAATTTACTGTCACACAAAAATTATATTGATATTGGAGTTTTTTAGATACTCTACACTCTAGAGTGTGTTGTCCAAGACAGATATTACATTGGTTCTTAACTGTTGACTATTGACGTTTATTTGTACTAAGATATTCATCATCTACATACATATTTAATATCTTTCTTAAGGCTGATATCACTTAACATAAATTGAACCCTAACTTATATATTGAATTTATACATTCACTCAAAATATCCTTAATTTTCTTACACAGAATCAACAGATTATTACATTAAATTATATCTCTCTATAGTTAGATAAAAATAGAGGTTTAGTACTAAGGAGAATGTTACCTACGCTAGATGTAAAGGTCGTTTTAGTCCTCTTATCCTTAACTAGGGTTATTCAAAGATTCGCTAACTAAGAAAAGCATAATAATTTGCCGATAAACCCGATTATTCAGCAAAAGTAATAGCTCATTTTTAGTTGAAAGGAGGACTAACGTGAACGTTTTGATAGGTTTCTTGAAAAAACTACGACTACGCCAGATGCTAACTATCTTTTTAGCTGGACTATTGTTGATAGTTAGTACTGCTTGTAGTGGAGTAAATGCTCAAGGTGCAAATCCACAAAATCCTGCTGTGCAAGCTGGCGGCGCAAACAATCCTTACAAGGGTGGTGGAGACAAATATACCAAATATAGGATGTCCACAGATCCGAAAGTAACGAATACAAAAGCCAATAAAGGGCAAGACCATGCTAGCTTACAACTAAACTCACAATTGCTCATTGCTACAAACAGAGAATCCGAGCTACTTTATCCTGGTGCTGAGACACCAGCAGGTAGACTAAACAAAGAAGCTGAACTGCCAATCATCACGGATAAAGACTTTCGCCAGTCTGAACCAGGTGGTTTAATTCAACGTGAACCAGATTTAGGCACTCGAGTTCAAGAGCGACTTGAGACTGTGAAAGAAGAATTTGAAGAAGCTTCCGGTTTTTTGAAAGAAAAAGCAGATGAGGCAAATGCCAGACCTGAAGTACAAAAAAATCCAGCGGTAGGCAGATAGAACTTTTATTTCGTCTCAATACATGAGATGGAAAATTAACTCTAAATGCTCCTCGACTAACGTTTAACTTAGACACAAAAATGCAAGGACTAGGACTATGAAAAAAATAAGCGCTTGGCTAAATAACATTCGTCCCGTAAAGATTTTAACTGTCTTTCTAGCAGGAATCTTCATCTTTTTGACCCAAGCTTGTGGTGATCCAGGAATAGCAAAACAACCACCACAGCCTGATGCTCAATCACCTTATACCAAACGATACGATCCCACAAAAGATTATCCTCTCTCTGCTCCTGCTGGCGGGATGAATAACTTTAGTGATGTAGACCCCAGAGCGAGAGGAACTGAAAAGGCAGCAAACGATAGATCTGAAGCGCTATCGAAAAATGCTCAAAGGAACGTTGAGGAGAAAGGGAGTGACAGTCGCGAGCAATACGGACGAAATTTTAAAGAGGGTACACCCTTGGGTGAAAGAGTGAAAAACCTAGGTGAAGATGTTGGTAGTTCTGCTGGAGAAGTCGGAGAAGGAGTCGCTAAGGGAACTAAGCGCGGAATTGAAAATATTAAGCAAAACACTCAAAACGCTGCCCAAGACCTGACTAGAAATGCTCAACGTGCAGGTGACAATGCCAGTAAAAATATTCAGCGAGGAGCTGAAGATGCAGCCGACGCAGTGAAAAACACAGTCAGATAGGCTAATTAAAATTAGTCATTGATTGTAGAACAGGCTTCTCGCCTGTTCTACTTTTGTATTTAATATGGATAATTATTATTAGTCTTTATTTTATTTTCAAATTCAAAAAATAGTATAAATATTTACTTATTTAAAGTAGTTAACTGCTATGTATAGATTTCTAGCAAACCTAGTTAGTCACTAACTATAGGAATCCGGTTTGATTTCTAAAAAGATACGTAGGGGAGCCAGTTGCGTGGGCGGGTCTCCCGACTTGAGCAAACTGGCGGTGTGTTAGCGACAGCGTAACGCACCAAAACCTCGATAATGGTGCGTTACGAACTCCGTTCTAACACACCCTACAATACCTAATTTCGTTCAAAAATCAAATAGTAATCCTATATAATCTAAATCCGGTAAGCTAAAGTAAGCTATTGCGATACCATCCTTATAATGTAAATCAAATCACATAAGCTTATGGAGCCAGACTCTTTACAAACCGAGGTGATTCTGACGTATCCGCGTGAGTCCCTCGGCAGAGTGCAACTTGATTGGACACCTCAACCCGGAAACTATCTCGATTTTCAAGGTAAGACCTACGCGGTTTTAGAGCGCCGCCACAGATATCAATTTAAGGCGGGGCGATATCGTTTGCATAATATTGCCATTTACGTGCAATCTGCTAAACGACCATCTGAAAAAAGTTTAGTACAGGGACGTTGGGTAATTGGTGATGCCACTTGCAGGTATAATGCTCGCTCAGAAATTATTCGCTGTGCTGTCAACCCAGATGGGCCTTGCAAGTCTTGTCGTTTCTATGAAAACTTAGAAGTTACGAGTTAGGAGTAATTAATCATCATCTCTCCATTTCTCCGTCTCCCACTCTCTAACTACCAGAGCCAAATACTTCTCCTACAGTTAAGCGAGTACCATTCACAAAATCCCATCCCGACTGGGGACGTTTACCAGCTAGCTGAACCTCTCGTAACAGCAGAAAACCTTCTCCAGTTTGGGCGATCGCTCCCAGTCCCTTAGTAATACTTACTACTTCTCCAGGGTTGTCTGATACAGTTGACAGATGAGATAATTTAGGTATTATTTCTTGTAATTCTGGTGGTAATTCGCGATCGCAAGCAGAGCCAAAGGGAGCAGAAGCACTGATTTTTAACGGTTTGTTGCGAAAGGTAGCAGTGCAATTAGGATAAAAGCCCCTAATTTGATTGTGTAATTGGATAGCGCTCTTTGACCAATCCAACACATAATCCTGTTTTTGAATTAAAGGTGCATAAGTCGCTTCTGAATTATCTTGGGGAATTGGTTCAATTTCCTTGGATTCTAGCTTCAATAAAGTTTCCACTAACAAATCTGCACCGATTACCGCTAGTCTATCGGCTAGATCTTGGGCATTCTCCAGTAATCCAACAGGCGTAGTCGCTTTTAGGAGCATTGCCCCAGTATCCATCCCCGCATCCATTAACATGGTAGTGATCCCCGCTTCCTTCTCGCCGTTATGCAGACACCACTGAATCGGAGCTGCACCCCGATATTTTGGTAAAATTGAGCCATGCAGATTAATGCAACCCAACTTTGGTATATCCAAAATTTTTTGCGACAATATTTGTCCATATGCGACAACGACAAATACATCTGCGTCTAATTGTCTAAGTTGGGTTAATGTTTCAGTGTTTTTTTTCACCGATTGGGGCTGACATACTGGTAAGGCGTGAGTGGTAGCGATGGTTTTTACTGGTGAAGGGATAAGTTTATTTCCGCGTTCCCGGCGTTTATCTGGTTGGGTTACAACTGCCAACACTTCAAATTCTGAGTGATTTAGTAATTTTTCTAAGGTGGGAACAGCAAACTGGGGAGTACCAAAAAATACGATTTTCATTAGTCATCAATCATTATTCATTAGTTAATAGTAAGTGCGACCCTAATAACTGACAACCGATTCAATTACAACTTTAATGCCGTAGTGCAAAGTACCGTTGACTTTTGTAAAGAGTATTAGTTGTTTGGTGATCAGATATTCTGTGATTGGTGAAACCAAAAGTTGCTTGATATACTTGTAACTAAGCTGGCAGCTAGATCAGCAAATACCAACTGTATCTTGCTTCTGGTGAACTGAATATTTTGACGATATCTGATGACAAATTGCCAGAGCATCTACCTGCTAAATTTAGTTCATAATTTTGTCTCGAATTAGCGTTGAGTGCGGTTTTGCTTGTAAAACGGGATGCTTTCCTGTTAGTTGCGGAGCTAATATTGCAATTTCTGTCTTTTAGTGGATGACACTAATAGTTTTTGAGTAATATGTATTGTGTGTCTAGTTCCCAAGTTTTTCAAGTAACGCCTCATACACATTTAACGTTATCGGAGTTTGTGTTGTTGTAGCAGGTATAAATCAACTTGCTAACTGCGGCTTAGTTACTATAGTCCAATTTTTGACAGCCTCCTATCTGATTTTGGGCTGCCAGTATAAATTCCCTTAACTTTCCCCAGTAACACTTAATTCTGGCGGGGTTGAGTATAGGAATGGAAATGGTGTATTTCATGCAGTAATTACTGAGTTATCTGCACGATTACTATACTGGCGTATTTTCGTAAAAAAATATTCTGTACCTACATCCATAAAACAAGTAACTAATAACACTTTAGTTTCGTAAAAATATGCGAAATTTGAAGCTAAGATCTCGTAAAAGGCTTTAGTTTCTTGTTATACATATAATCAGACCTTGCTCATTGCCGTATAGGCATTGCTCCTCACACAGCAACCACCCTTCTAAAGAGTCTACACATGCTTAAACCCCTTTTGCTGTCAGGATGGTTCCGCACGCACCCATTTCTTAATTACGTGGTCGTTGTGATACTGCTCGCACCTTTACTTGCGGCATCGGGTCACTCTACCGCAGCCAAATCGAGAGTAGCAAAGGTAACTTCAATGACTGGAGAATCTGACTCTGTGTCAAATGAAGTGGCTGCTATTAAAGAACCTGATATAGCTGAAATTATCAAAGCAGATCAAACAAACTCGCTGAGAGAAGAATTTGATGTGCCAATTAAAGAGGCTGCTGTTGAGACGCAAGTATTAGCAACAGATAAAATTGAGTCTTTACTAGAGAAAGATAATTCTCTGTCAAACCGTGATGTGCCAACTGCTAATCCATTATCAGCAGTTGAACTTGCACCATTACCAGAGGTGTCTGTTAGTAAACTTAATTTAGTGCAAAAATTAAAAGCTGCTAAGGTTAAGTCTTTGATAACAGAAAATTCTCAAATAAGACAAAAGCCTATTTCTCAATCATTAGCAGCAGTTGAACTTGCTCCAATTGCAGGAGAATCACAACCAGCTACAACAACGGAAATACCTACTGAAGAAGCCCAAGCAGAACAGACAGATCCAATAGGAAGTCCTCATCCCATTCCTTGGAAATGGATCACAGCTACTCAAGAGACTATTGGTTCTAAGGGTGGTTCTGGAGTGCGCTACTACCGCAGTGTGCCTGTAATTTCTCCAGATGGTAAATATGCTGTTTATAGTCGGGTGCAACTAGAAGTAAAACCGGAAATGTATAACAGTCGCGTCACCAGCGTTCTGTTTGTACAAGATATGCAAACTAAGAAGTTGTGGGTGATGGCTTCAACTGCTCCTGTTAGTGATCCCTTGTTAGCTGTAAAAACGGTGTCATCAGAACAGAGTGATACTGATGGGTCAATTGGGGTGTTAGTTCCCGTTAGCTGGTCGGAAAAAGGCGATCGCTTTTTAGCACGTAAGTTTAAAGGGGTGTTTAATACAGGCGATGCTACAGATCATGCAGTGATTTGGGATCGGCAAAAAAATCACGCCAACACTATTGCTCCTGCTCAAGAAGAAAATGAGCATGAGAAGATTGCCATATTGTTAGGTTGGAGTAAAAGCCAACCCGATCATGTGCTGTTCCGTGCTGGTGAAATGGGCGAGGAAAACTGGCCCTTGGTAAAAGTAGCTAATGATGGCAAGACTGTACCGACAACAACAGATGCAGATCAGCCTATTACTTTTGGTAAAAAAGTTACAGAAGTTTGGGCAGGGCCACAAGTTGCTTATCGATAGTTATAAAAAATCTTATATACTGCTCTCGTTGTTGCTAGTTGTAACAACGGGAAATTTTTTTTTAAGGAGATAGCTAACAGCCGTATGATCCAATAGAGGTTCTGAGTTATGAGATAACGTGAGGAATCAATATGATTGAAAATATCATTCCCATCTCAACTCTCTTTATTGGGCTTAACGGTATCACAGCATTTTTTCTTTCGTATATTGCGGCATCTGAGCGGGTAAATACCAGGGTTTGGCATGGTGAGTCTAAGGAAGATGTCGCAAAACAACCCGATCCACTAGCAAACCCTAGTGCTTGGGCAGCTATGGTGGAAAATATGACTCAAAAGCTATTTCCTGATCAAAGAAATAATGATGGTTTGCTACAACGCAAGGTTCGCGCTCACGGGAATTTTGCTGAGTATGTGCCTCATGGATTGTTCTTTGTGTTAGGGCTGGAGCTAATGCAAGCACAAGCATGGTTATTGTGGCTACTTGGAAGTATTCTCACTGTGGCGAGAATTGCCCATGCATGGGGTCTGATCAAAATATATGGCCCCTCTCCAGCAAGAGCGATCGGCTTTTTTTTGACCTGGTTTGTTTATTTAGTCGGCAGTTTGGCGTGTATTTATTACGGTGTTAAGGGTGTAATCTAACGATATTTACTTCAACTGATTTTATTTTTTTCAGCAATAAAACGGCGTTACATTGAATGATGAACTGTTGAAAAACTGTTCATTAATAAATGCTTCACCTGAGTGAATTACTGTTTATAAAAAATACTAATTTCTCAACAAAGCTACTGTTATTTATCGTTACTTTCTTATTCAGGTATAACTCCTTTTATGCGACGGATGGGCAAATTAGCAATTAAAGCTGTCGTTCGTTGGTTGCTTTCTAGGGAGAACTCTAAGCCTTCGGTGTCAATTTCTACATAGCGACAGACTACATCTAGGATTTCTTGCCGCATTTTTTCCAACGTTTGAGGGTCTAAGTCAGCGCGATCATGGGCAATCACTAATTGCAGGCGACGTTTAACTTGAGTGCGACTGCTGTCAGGACCGCGAGAAAAAAGTCGTTCTAGAAGTTCAATCATTGCAAATAGGTCTGGGGCAAGAGACTGGAAAGTGAGTTAAACAATCTTTGTCCACAACAACCTTCGCAGACGGGCGAAGATGTTGTCCTGGGACGAGTCGATCTCAAGAAATTGGATCGATTCCCCTTCCAATCTACGAGCAATGTTTTCAAAGGCTGTGGCAGCTAAAGAGGGAGTATCCGCTAATACTAAAGGTTCGCCGCGATTGGTAGAGACAATAACGCGCTCATCGTCAGGGATCACCCCAATTAGGGGTATTGCAAGAAGTTCCTGAACATCTTGTACTGACATCATATCATTCGCCTGCACCATTGAGGGTCTGATACGGTTAATTATTAAATGAACACGCTTGATGCCTTGTGCTTCTAGTAACCCGACTACTCGGTCAGCATCACGAACTGCGGAAATTTCTGGCGTGGTTATAACTAGGGCTTCTTTAGCTGGGGCGATCGCATTTTTAAACCCATTTTCAATCCCAGCAGGGCTATCAATGATTACGTACTGATACTTTTGTGCCAGTGCATTCACTAATAACTTCATCTGTTCGGGAGTGACTGCATCTTTAGAGCGGTTTTGTGCTGCTGGTAAAAGTACAAGGTTAGGTTGTCGTTTATCTTTCACCAAAGCTTGTTCTAAGCGGCACTCTCTGGCTAGAACTTCCACCGCAGTATAGACGATGCGGTTTTCCAGCCCTAGCAGCAAATCCAAATTTCTCAGACCAAAATCCGCATCAACTAAGGCAACTTGACGCCCTATTTTGGCTAAAGCCATGCCTAGATTTGCCGAAACTGTGGTTTTACCCACGCCTCCTTTGCCGGAGGTAATTACAATAATGCGAGTCATGATAGAAATGCGCTCGATTAGGATTCAGGAAATATAAAACAGTAAATGAAGTATAAAGTATGAAGTATCGTATCAAGTATGAAGAAATATCTGAACTCCCTGATGAGGGTGAGGCATGAATATTTTCTTTACTTCATCCTTTATCCTGACATCTTTTAAGTAAATACTTATGGCTCTTGATTAATCCTAGTTAATTGGTTTCTAGAAAAATCAGTAGCTCTAGCGATGCGAATTCCTTGGGGCGTAATATGTGCCACTTCTGGAGAAAACTGCATCGGTAATTTCTCTGGTGCTCTAGCTACGGCATCTGCGATCCGCAATTGGGTTGGTTCCATTTGCAGGGCCATAATCAGACACTCGCGATTGCCTGCGGCACCAGCGTGAGCAATGCCACGTAAGCGACCCCAGACTAAAATATCTCCATCTGCAACTACAATACCACCTGGGTTTAAATCTCCTAAGAGAATTATTGTACCAGGATGACGAATTTCTACTCCAGAACGCACCGTCATTTCGAGGTAGAGAGCATCTGTTAGGGGTATAGCAGCAGCTTGGGATTCGGATCTCAGGGAAGTTCCTGGCTGTAGTTGTTCTACAGAATAGCCAGATGTGACGGCTGCGATCGCAGTTTGACGACGACTAGTCGAAACAGATGTTAGCTGAAGTTGGACTTCGCTTAAGGTTTCGGCGAGTTCTTGTAGTTGTCTAGCATCCACCAAGCGATCATATGCCATCAGATGCACTATGGTGTTAGGCGATCGCAAGCGATCCCCAGCATTCAAACGGTGCTTCATCTGTTGCCAAATATTAGACCAAGTAAGTTCTGAGGCAGGTACTTGAGATTCTGTTGGCAAAATTAATAATAGTCGTCCCTCCTCACTTTTTAACTGGACTTGAAGATTGTGTACCTGATGCTTGAGTAATGGTGACTCCGTAGGATTTGAATCAGTCAGGATAAAGTTTGATGCTGCATCAGAAAAGGCGGGATTTGAATCTAAATCCGGGTTAGTAGGATTTGATTCTACATCGGGAGGTGCAGCGTTTGATTTTAAATAGAGGAGAACAGATTTTAGCTCTGCATCTGGAAGAATAGAATCTGATTCTGCATCAGTAACGCCAGAATCAGAATCTACATCAGAAGTAGAATTTAACTCTATATCAGAAAGGGTAGAGATTGATTCTGCATTAGGATGTGCAGAATTTGACTCTAAATTGGGTATAGCAGAATCAGAAGTCATGCAGCACCAGCCAAAAGACGCAAATACACCGAGCAATTACCAATATTTAGATTAGTTGCATTCTGCAACCACATCCTCACCCTAGGAAGTGATAAGTAGTAGTTCAGAATGATCATCTTCACTTTTAACTCAGCGAGAAGTTGGATCGGAGCGCGAAGTCTGAGCGGAGGAAACCTCCGCTCAGAACTTTGTAAGAGAGGCTTCCTCCGATCCAAACTTCGGTGACTCGTGACTCAGGACTGTTTTAGTTAACCTTTGATAAATTGTGCCCAAAGCATCAGCATCACCGACATTACCAGGAAACAGCACCACGGGCAAATTAGGAAACTGGGAATGATCAGATGGCGTTAGCACCATCGAACAACCAGCTAATATTTGACCGAGTAAGCGTGCTGAAGTTAAGGCAAGACCAGTACTTAAGACATCATTTGAAGTAATGCCACCTTTGCTGATTAAGAACCCTATATCAGATGGTAAGCCGCGCACAATATCCATCAATAAACCTGAAACCTTTGCCCCAAAATCCAACCGTGTCTTGACATCCTTGAAAGATAGTTCTTGGCGGCTAGTATAAACTACTGGTGTTTTGCCAGCATCGTGTACCGCCTTTGTACTTTCCAGGATCTCGGTTAGCAGTGTAGCAGATTGATTTGCCCCATCATCAAGTAATCGCGCTACATTGACTTCAATTCCCACGGTTCCTTCAACTCGCAATAGTGCCTCTAACTGCTGAGTCGTCTTTTTCACGTGGGAACCAACTATAATCGCACCTGGTTTACCTTGTCGTACATACTGCACCATGTTTTCGGCGGCAATAGGTTGAGGAGGTAACGCCGCTAAAGCCGTTAAAATACTGGCAGCACTGCGAAACAAAAAGCGTTTCCCTTGAGTCGCCGCAGCTAGCACGTCCACTGCAAAGCGATTGAGATCGGTTTGAGTTTCACCATCTACAACAGCGCACTGATTTTTAGTGAGTTTCAGCAGACGTTCCAGGCTACCAGCGCGAATGTCAGCTAGTAAAAATCTTTCTACAGCCTCCGCACTAATTCGCCCTTGAGTCTTTTCTTCTACATACTTTGGCAAATAACTGTGATGGTAGCCGAAGACAGAATCACGGGCAAACTCAGTTTCATGCACTGGTTTTGGCACACCATCGATAATCAAATAATGTATGCTGTCGCGGGTGATACGCCCACCCTCAAAAAATGCTGGGACGAGAAAATGAGCGTCAAATAGCCCGAGTTCTTGGGCGATCGCATCTGTTTCAATCGGGTAATGTCCCCGCAAAGTAGAATCAGAACGGCTGACAATCAAAAAATCGTCGATTCCTTCGGCATTTAAGGCGATTTTTAGGTTCTGGCAAACTTCTTTGGTAACAGACGCGGCTGACTCTGGAGGTAAGGATCTGGTATTGGTCAGCACAAAGAAAATTGGCGAATCATCTCGTAACCCAGTACGTAAAGTATCTACATCCCAGTGCATCAGCAGCAAGCAGCTGTGGACTGTTTGAGAACCTGTAGGGTCATCATCCAGAACAATGATTTTTGGTTTGTTGGTCATTCTTGCTCATTTTAAGTCAATGGGGCGATTGTTTTTCAAGAAAGTTGAGCCACTGCGTTGGACGGAGAGACGCGAAGGGCGATCGGGGTTTCCCGGCTTGTTCGCTCTTAGCATTCCGCTTTCTTAGCAAGTGGCATCTAATTGGAGAAACCTCCGCTTAGACTTTTTGCAATTTTCTAATCTCTGCTTGCACATCGAGAGCAATCTGCAACGATTGATTTAGCAGTTGAGCGTATTCGCCTGCCTGACTACTAACTTGTAAGGCTTGTAAACTAGCTAAATTATTGACAAATAACTCTTGGTTATTAGCAAGCAATTTTTTATTATCTCGCAAAATTCGTTCTGTTTTCAGCGCTCTTACTAAATCTTCTCTAATAAGTTGCAAGGCGGCGGTTACTTTAGTTCGGTCATTTATGCTGCTTTGAGAGTTCCCTGACGCTGCCAATTGGTCATTAATATCTATGGCTTCAATCAGAGTATGATATTTATCGACTTCATCTAAAAGTATTGTTAATCCTTCAGGACAGGTCAACTGTCGCCAAAGCGATCGCCCAACTAATATCGGGATTGGTACTAAAATTAGCAAGAGGATTCCTAATCGAATTGAAGAACCAATAGTTGGCAAAATAATAAACGCATAAATAAAGCCAACAATTATTGGGGTTAGCGCCAGCGTCACCAGCGCTTCACTGAGCAAAAACCCTAATCGCTTCTTACTATCTCGCAGAACAGAAGGTCGAAAAACGTCTTCTGGATCGAATCCAGTCAAGCGTCTCAGTTCCCCCTTGCTAATTTCCAAGCTTATTAAGTCCGGCTGCACGGCTGGATACTCCTAATAGAAGCGCGAGTTGCGTATTTATTTTAATCGGGTTTGGTAGAGACGCAATGTGTAGTTACGTATAGCTTTCCAACAATGAATATATTGATACATATATAAGTGCAGGGTACGGTAGAAATCCTCGTCTCCACACCAACATAAACTTATTGCCATCAAATTTCAGATGCACCCTTTGGTATTTACAAAGACTAGACAAGTACAGAGATGAGTTCCAGATACGAGTAATTTTTATTAAACGTCACTTGGGAGTGAGTTCTATTCCTTGCCTTACCGCTTTTAATCTCCTTCTAAGTTGGTCATTTCCTTTTGCACTTCTTGTGCAATTTGTAAAGCTTCAATGAGTAATTGGGAATATTCATGCGCCTCATGGTTGACTTGCAAGGCTTGTACATCAAACAAATCACTTGCCAAAAGTTCGGTGTTACGAGTTATGAATGCCCGATTTTTACTGAAAATACGCTCTGTTTTTAAGGCACAAATTAAATTCGCTCTTGTAGTGGCAAGTGCTGCAATTACTTTTTCTCGTTCTTGCAAACTTACTTCTTTGTTTCCAGCTTCCACTAGCTGGTCGTTAATATCTATTGCTTTTAAAATCACATTGTACTTATCCACTTTTTCAAAAAGATTTTTTTGAAATTTCCTTAACCATTTCCATTTAATTAAATATGCTATGGAAATGAATCCCCACCCTAAAATTAATATTTGCTGGAGATAATCGCCTATTAGCAATAAAAGTGCTAGACGAGGATATTTCAATTTAGCATAGGCTTTCAAGTCCCAATTATTTACACCAGCTATGTTTTTCAAGTCTTCTTGAGTAAGATACAATTCTTCTAAATCAGGTTGCATAGCCGTGCATATTTTCGAGAATAAGTGGAGCTAGTGGTTATATAAACCAGTTTTATTTCCAAGGTGAGGCAAACTTTGAAAGTTTAACTACAGTTTACAATCAAACAATTCCAGAAGGAGCACACAGCGATCGCCAAACAAAAAGAGGCAGATAATTTATCTGCCTCGTAAATTAAGGAGTATACAAATAATCAAGGATAAAGCCCTCTATCAGTAAGCGCCTGAGCAACTCTACCCACACCCAAGGTGTAAGCTGCCAATCGTAGAGGAACTTGCCGCAGCTTCGATTGTTGAACTACTTGGTGGTAAGCTCTTACCATTAAATTTTCCATTTCGCGGTTAACGCGTTCTTCATCCCAAAATAGGTAAGAAAGACCCTGCACCCACTCTAGGTAACTCACCACTACACCACCAGCATTAGCCAAGATATCAGGTAGCACAGTCACACCCCGCGCCTCAAGCAACTCGTTGGCTTCCAGAGTAACTGGCCCATTTGCTGCTTCGGCGATCATCTGCGCTTGTACCTCATTAATATTTTCCCCTGTAATCTGGTTCTCCAAGGCTGCTGGTATCAAGACATCGCAAGGTAAAGTTAGCAAATCTGCATTACTAATTGATACTGCTTGGGGAAAGCCTACAACACTTTTGCGGTTTTCAGCAGCGTAAACTTTCAATGCTGGAATATCAAGACCGTCTTGAGAAAAAACACCACCTGCACCCGTCGAGACGGCGATAATTTTTGCTCCTGCTTGGTATAGTAGTTCTGCTGCGGCACTACCAACATTACCAAAACCCTGAATAACAACTCGTGCTCCTACGAAAGATTTACCTTGATCTGCCAATGCCTCACGTATAATAATCATCACACCGCGTCCGGTTGCCATTTCCCGTCCCCGCGAACCACCGATAGAAAGTGGCTTACCAGTCACAATCCCCGGCACGGCATGACCAACATTTACAGAGTAAGTATCCATCATCCAAGCCATTTCACGAGCAGAAGTACCCATGTCTGGTGCTGGGATGTCTACTGAAGGGCCAATATCTTTAATTAATTCACTGATATAACGACGGCTGATCCGCTCTAATTCGCCAACGCTGTAGCATTTTGGATCTATGGCAATGCCTCCCTTCGCACCACCATAAGGAATACCTAACAGCGCACACTTCCAAGTCATCAGCATTGCTAAAGCTGACACTTCCCGCAGAGTTACAGCAGGGTGATAGCGAATCCCTCCTTTATAGGGGCCTAAAACATCGGCGTGTTGCACTCGATGCCCAGCAAAAATCCGCACTTCACCGTTATCTAATTTTACGGGAACGGAAACTGTCACGACTTTACGCGGGTGGCTGAGGATTTCCACCAACCCCTGATCTAACCTTAATTCTTTAGCCGCGGCCTCTAAATAGCTACAGGCTTGATCAAATGGACAAATGTATGCTGGCGAAGCAGCTTCCAGCGGTAACAAAGACTTTAAACTCATAAAATTTTCTTCTAAATCGCGGTTTTTTCACGAACCGGATATATATGCTTATATACCTAGCTTATCCTTTTTTTTTAATAAATAGGATTTCTGTAGTTTTTGTTACAATTTAATTTTTATTTTATGATATGTCAATGAACACAGATAATTCTTTTCTGTGTTCATTGGCGATCGCTAAGCAGGAGATTTAGTTGGTGCAAATACCTTAGAAGTAAAGTTTCCATGCAGACCATAAGGAATATGATGTTTCAGATGCAGCCGTGCGATCGGGCTTTTGTGGAAATCACTAGCATCCAAGATGACCACATCTGAACGGTGATGAGCAGCATCATAAACCAAAGCTAGCACCCAACCATCATCTTCTTTGTCGGAACCTGGGCGTGGGACAAAAATTGGCTCACCCATGAAACCAGATGGTGCAGCACTCCAAAGTTGTCTTTCTCCAGACTCTAAATCAATTTTCAGCAATGCTTGCAACGGAGCGTTACCGGTATCTGCATGAGTCGCGCCTATGTATAAATAACGATAAGGACGCCCCACATTAGCCGGATTGATACTAGGAAACTCACAACAGCGGCTTTCAATCAACTTCTGTTGTACCGTCGCATCTTTGAGGTTCAGACAAAACCGCCAAAGTGTTCCAGGCGACTGAGCCTCAAAATTGACTTGGCGAAAATCACTTTCTGGCTCGACTTCTGGTAATGATTGGTAGCAAATAGAGTCAATTAAAACTTCATTTCCCATCTCAAAAGCATTGATGTGATGGAAGACGAAACCAGACTGAGTTTCTAGAATTTTTACCTCACTTTGCTCTTTTTTGGAGGTGCGAGGAATAACTATAATACGAGTTGGTTGATTCGGCTGGAACTTGATACATTCCCCTGCTGCACGTATTCCCAAAGCTAGAGGTATAGGGTTAAAGGTGACGGGATTTTGAAAGAAAATGCAGTAATTGGGAGTAATGACAAAATCGTGGATAAAACAAAAGCCCGGAACACTATGAGCGTGCTTCCTAACAATTTCACCCGCTAGGTTTAGCTCGAAAATAGTAATTGTTGTGGATAGTCCCGGCTTAATAGAAAAATTTACCAGGCAAGGTGCGCCTCCATCTTGATTGCAACTAGAGTCTAAGCGGGGATGTGCGCTAAAAGCTTCACCTGGTGACAAAACACCGTTGAAATATTCTCTTCCCAAAGTTTCTAAGGTGTAGGGGTTGAGACGATGTGGTTCAGCAGCTTCCCAGAGTGCCAAAAGTTTCTCACCCCAGTAAATTACGTTGGTGTTAGCAATATTTTTGATTTTGAAGTCGAAGATATTAGCTAGCCAACCACCAGGTTTTTGAGTACCAAAGACACCGCGATAAAGAATTTTTCCGGCTTCTTTTTCTGCTAAATAGCCCTCAGTATGGACAAAACGGTTGCGGAAATGAGCACGACCATTGACAAAGGTAATTCGGCTAATCATGCCATCGCCATCAAAAGGATGATGAATCCGTTGTCCGTTTATATCCAGCAGACCAGGGCCATTTCTAAACAACGTACCTTGCAATTCTGGGGGAATTTGTCCTTCTACATCATCAATCCAATAATCAAACTCTTGATTTAGAGATTGATATCCTCCCTGCCAGTCGTTACGAGTGTAAGATTTTTCTGTATTTGAGTTTTCTTGAGTTTTTAAATCCTGCATATACTTTGTTTTTTCTTGTTATTTTGCGCCAAAGTGTTAGGGCAACTCAGAAGAATCTGTTTGCCGCTTTTGGTGAGATTATTTTTTAAAGTACTCAACTGCTTATCAATCTGGTTTTTGCAGACAGCATCAACTTAGAAAAAAACGGTTGTTACCTATTCTCAACCGAGGCAGGTTGCAAAGTCAGTGGCTCAGTTTGCTCCTCAGCAGCGGGTAGCCAGTTGAGGAATGGTAGGGGTAACAGCGTACTGAAGTTAGTAATTACTACCAATAGCCAAAGTGACTCAAAGTTAGTAGAAGTTATCCCTAACCAATTCATGATTAATGCCCCAGATGCGTGGGAAACCATTCCTGCTGAATTAAATATCGACATTAACAAGGCAAATAATGTCGCTTCTACGCCAAGGGGACAAAGCCTCGCGGCTAGTACCATCACTGGCATAAAGGCAATTTTGCCCATCACTGAGAGAATAAGACTATCACCCAAACTAAACCAGTGATCATCTATACCCACAAGCCGATTTGTGTGAGTTACTAATATCAGCGTCGTCATCCCCAAAGTGGCAGAAAGAAAGGTACTCCAACCAAAAATCACGCGAAATGGGATGCTTTTGAGGAAACGTTGAAAAATCCAAACTCCAACTAAAGAAGCAAGACTTGTCAATAAATACACTCGTCCCAAGAATTCTGGTTCAAAGTGTAGTTCGTTAGTAGAAAAGAAGAAAAAGGCTGAGTCAGCACTCGGCGTGGCTTGCCAGATGAAGATGAACGCTGTTGGCAGCCAAATTGCTTTTTGAGTAAAGGCCTCGCGTAGTTGCCTTACTTGATGCTTTACTGCTAAGAAATTGGTGTGATTACTCTCTTGAGCGTCTTTGCTGACGGGAGTCTCGGCAATCAACCAAGCTACAACTGAGAGCAGAAGCGGAAATAAAGCGGTAACCCAAAAGACAGTTTGGGTAGTGAAATGCTCTAGGAGCATACCGCTAAAATAAGCTGTGATCAAACCTCCAACTGCGGAAGCACCCCAGCACAGGGATTGTAGAGAACCTGCATCCGCTTGAGATTCAGCTCTCGCTCGTTCGACAACCAGTGAGTCAACTATCACGTCGCTGGCGGCAACAGAGAGAGAACCTAGAAGAATCGCCACCGTAGCCGCCCAGCTAGTATGAACTATTGTCGCCAGACTCACCCAAGCAGCAGCTCCGAGTATCCCGGATAGAACCAAGTAAGGACGCCTGCGATAGCCAAATATGGGAAAGCCATCGGAGACAAAACCAAACACAGGCTTGATCATCCAAGGTAGGGCAACAATTCCCAATAGTACTGACATCTGAGCCGGACTTAGCAGCAGTTCATCTTTGAGGAAAAAGCTTACGGCTAGACGCGCTAGTCCTAAAATTCCTTGGACAAAGTAGACAGTAAGAATTGCAATTAATTCAGCATTGGGTTCATGACCCAAGAAAATTTTTTCTGTTACTGAGTCTTTGACCTTGGACAAGCCAGAGGAGTGAATCAGCATTTGATGAATATTCTTGAAGTTTTATCCATTTTTATATCATATCGATTTTTTAAGGCGAATATATCCCTGTGAAGATGGATAATTTCACCTAATTAAACAAAGTTTTCCCCAAAACTGGCTTAGATTTTGCACTCAGCAACCAAATCTGAGTTACCTAACGCTATCACTGCATTCTGTCCACCAAAACCAAAGCTGAAACATAACACGCGCTGAACTTTACTTAGACGCGCCACTTTTACTATGTTTAAATCAAACTCTGGTTGCTGCAATCCTACACAAGGCGGTAAAATTTGATGCTTTAACGCCATCAGAGAAAAAGCTATTCCTAAAGCTCCTGATGCGCCTAGGGTATGACCTGAGCTTCCCTTTGTGGAACTAACTGCCACTCCTTGAGAAAACAAACGCTGAATCACTTTGCTCTCTATGTGATCATTAAGCTGCGTAGCTGTACCATGAGCATGAATGTAATCAATATCGGTTGGTGTCAAGCAACTACGTTTTAGACATTGCCTGATAGCTGCGATCGCACTCTTCCCTTCTGGTTCTGGTGAATTGGGATGATATGCATCGTTTGTTAAGCCAAAACCCACAATTTCACCATATACTCTTGCCTGACGCTGTTTTGCCGACTCTGCTGATTCCACGACAAACACTGCTCCACCTTCACCTAAAACCAAACCCTCTCGGTGCAAATCAAGGGGATAGGCTCCAGTTTTCGCTAAAGCACCCATCTGCTGAAACCCTGCTAAAGATAGGGGGGTAATTGGTGCTTCCACTGCTCCAGCGATCGCCTGTTGACATTGCCCAGTTTGCACAAGTAAAGCTGCTTGAGCGATTGCCCAAATACCAGTAGCACAAGCTGCCATTGGTGCTAAAACTGTCCCAGATGCACCAATTTGTCGCGCAGCTGCGATCGCATTCATGTGAGGTAAGGTGTCTAACCAATTTTCTAAACCTACTCCCTGCTCAAAAGAAGAGGGAGAAACAAGAGGAGGGGGTTGTTTACTTACCTTCCTCATTCCTCCACTCCTTTCCTCCATATGCTGTGCCAGTAGCTCCCAAGATGCCTGATGAGAGCGACTCGATCCTATGACCACAGCACAATCAGCTAAAGGTGGAACCAACCCAGCATCTTGCAAAGCAGATGCAACAACCATCTGAGTCAAAGTTTTTAATTCAGCTGGTTGTTGACCAATCAACCCTAAAGGAAGCGGTTCCAGTTCTGGAAATGGTTGATGCAATCGAATTCCAGATTTACCAGCTAGCAATTTTTGCCAGCTATCGTTTAAGCTTCCGCCTAAAGCAGAAACTAAACCAATGCCAGTAATAACAACTTTCACCAATTTTGAAAATTAGGAGACAGGAGTTAGGAGTCAAGGGTCAAGGGTCAAAAGTTACAAATTCTTCCCTTGCTCCCCCTGCTCCCCCTGCTCCCCCTGCTCCTCTTACTAACCGGGTGTTTTCAGATTTTCTACGCCTTGGGTGACTTTAGCAGAGTCAATGCGATCGCCTTGCTGAATTTTGTTAACTACATCTTGACCTTGGGTGACATAACCAAATACGGCGTAGCTACCATCCAGAAAGGCGAGATCTGCTAGAGCAAAATAAAACTGCGCTGAAGCAGAGTCGGGTTGTTGCGATCGCGCCATCGCTACTGCACCCAGTTTATGAGGCAATAAGACAGGTTGAGCGGTGGCATCGAATGGTTTATTGTAAGTTGGTGTATTTGCACCTTTAGGCGTGATTTCTAAAGGTATGTAGCGAGCGTTTCCTGTTTTTGGGTCAATGTAACTGCCCGTTCCTAGTCTATTGGCTGGAACTTTTGGGTCTTTACTTTGAGGATCGCCCCCTTGGACTACAAACGGTTGGGGATCGCGTACAACTCGATGGAAAGCTAAGCCATCGTATACACCTTTTTGTACTAAATCTACGAAATTGCCCGCTGTAATTGGTGCATTAGTGCCGTCTACTGCGATCGTAATTGGCGAGCCTTTAACCGTGATTACTACAGTAGCGTTGCCTTCTAGGCGTGGTAAATCTGTCATTCCTGGTACACTCTCACTAGTAGTTTCAGATACAGATGTTGCTTCAGTAGTTGTCTTGGTGGTTGCCTCGGTTGCTGGAGAGGTAGCTGCCGAAGTTGGAGAATTAGAAGCGACTTGCTGAGTTGAACATCCTCCCAATGTCAAAGCACTGATGATCAAAAAAGCAAGCAAAAATTGTGAAATTTTTAACCGCATTGCGAGTTACTGATTCAACCAGAGTATCTTATCGTTTCAAGCGGTTCTTGATTTTAGATTTATCCAAGAAGTGGTCAGAGACGCGATTAATCGCGTCTTTACAGGAGTTAGTTATTCTGTTTATCTCCCTGATCCCGTTGCTTCCTGCTATCTCTAATCCAAAATTTAGAGTCCTTCTAAAGGTACTTCCAAAAAGCAGGCTAACTCCGCACCTTGGGTTTCTAACTCTGTTAAGGATAACGGTTGACCTACCCGTGTTAAAGGTATGTCGCGCCGACCCTTAAGGCGTAGGTAAAGTGCGCGAGTGGGATTAAGACCTTCTTTGATAGCTATTCGCACAGATTGGACATCTTTTATGCTGCTATCAATCTCAATACGGCGGTTTTTACCAGGAAATCCCCAACGGAAAATTTTGATTGTGCCAGTTTCCTGATTAAACTCATTGTAACCGCCGCCTAAGTCCCATAAAACTACTAGCCATAGGTATAAGGCTAAAGGCAAGCCAGCAGCGCCGTATAGCCCCATTACCAATCCTTGAGGCACGAATATCAGTTGTGTTGGATCGGTAACTATGAGTAAATTAACTTTTAGGTAACTGGATATCCCAGCCAGCAAAAAGCCTGTAGCTCCCAGAGTAACGATAGTTGCCCACCAGTAGTTGCTGAACCGACGAGAACCGAGAACATTTTGATGCAGGAGGCGATCGCCTTTGTTAATCGTTGTTGATGCCGTCATTGAACTACCTTGGCCCGTGAGATACTCCCTCTAAAAGTCTGCCATTTTAACTGGATATCTTGCAAGCTGAGGGGCTAGTACCCATTCTCTACGAGACGTTACGCGAATGTTGGATTTTAAATCCAAAATAGAATATTTAAAATTGAATAACCCTTGTGTGTTCTACCTTTTAACCTCTTGAGAATGAGTTAGCTACTTTCGTCCCTCTGCACTAAACTTTTTAGATTTCTGAGAAAACTTGTGTCAAATTGTTAAATTTCTGATATTCATATTATTTATATAGGTTCGCGTAAAATACCCGATTTGCTTCCGTGTGTTGGGCGAAAACTCGGACTAATATGATAAGTTAAGAATCATTAAGTTACCAAAAGCTAGATTACTAGCCAATGGTACGGGTAAAGGCATAACCCTGAGAAATGCTAACTTAACTAAGCGGCAACTTCTCAGAATCTCAAGTGCTTTAAGGCAGATGAGAGTGTCAAAAAAAAACGTTAGTTCCTCACGGTAGTTGCTGATAGAAGACTCACGCCACTTCCTTTAACGGGGTTTACCCCGTAACCGGACTGGCTCCTCAAGAAAGCTCTACTTCAGAAACGTTGCAATTTTAGTAAAAAGAGGATTTTAGTTCGATGACCATCGCAGTTGGACGCGCGCCCAGTAGAGGGTGGTTTGACGTTCTAGACGACTGGTTAAAGCGCGATCGCTTCGTATTCGTAGGATGGTCAGGGATATTATTATT
>NZ_JACXXN010000039.1 GCF_014904695.1 Nostoc sp. MG11
CAATTCGCAATTCGCAGTTCGCAATTCGCAATTGCGGACGTAATTGTAAATTGATTCATTCAGGGATACAAGCCCCTCAATTCATTGAGAAAAAAAATCCGTAGTATCAATACTCAAGCCCCCGCCTTAAGGCGTGGGGTAATAATTGCGAATTGCGAATTGCGAATTGCGAATTGGTGTGACGAATCATTTATGTCTAAATCTTTAGTTTAATAGTTGAGCTTTTTAAATTAATTTGAAAATATAACCTACATCAAAAGCCAGCTATTCAAATAAAGGATTATTTAAAATGTTTGATGCTAATTCCGCCAAATTAGTTGAAATCCTAGACCACTTTGGGTTTACAAAGGGAAGTTTCACAGGTGAATTAGAACGCATACTTTACCTCCTCCCAGGATATGAAAATTATCGTCTAGGCTTTAGATGGGTTAAAGATGATAATTTTTGTTCCGATGCAATTGAAGTTACTTTAAGTAAATGCTGGGGTGGATTAATCATGGCCCAATGGCGTGTAGATTTATTTTTGTTTGGGCTAGTTTTGAGGCAAGCTCAGATGTTTGCTTCTGAATTGGAATCACTCGATGAAGTGGAGCATAGTTAAAGTTAAAACGTGCTTGTTTGAAGCCCCTAGTAGTTCGCTCTCGTGAACTGAGCTGGGCAAAGGGAAAGAGGTAAAGGTGTTTTATCCCTTCCCCCTGCCCCCTAGCTTCCCAAACACCTCGTTGAGAATTTGATTTACTTCGTCTTCTGTCGCTGGAGTATCCCAGGCTCCCTTAGATACCAAATTTTGTGTGTACTCTTGAATCCAAATCTTCAAAAACTCTTTTTGTTCAACTCTGGCTCCTCTGGGTAATATTATTGTGACTGGAACTTGATTGAAAACCAGACTGCAAACTTCGCACGTTCCCAGACCAGGAACATGAGTTTTGAAAATTCTGTTGGACATACTCGACTGTTGCGGCACAGTAACCAGAAGGGTCAACAACAACTGCTGGATATTGATACGAACAATTGTTTCTCCTTTCTGGGAAGTTGTTTGACCTCAAAATAATCGGCGTTGTTTAAACTTAACTGCGGGGTTAGTTTTTTGATTGAGTTTAAGAATGTTTGTTTCTTAAACTAAAACCTTAGTACTTAAAAAATCAAAAGATAGAACTTCGGAACTTGGTTGAAATAAAATAGAGGAATCGGTAATATAAGTTGTATCTCTTAATCTTTGGCGCTCCCACTCAGGATAAATGTAATTTTGCAACCAGCCAGTAAGCTCCCAAGAATACTTATTGTCTATCTGATTTAATAGTGCTATCGCATTCTTCTTGGATAAAAAATCAAACTTTTCTCCATACAACTCTAATGGAAAAGCCAGATTTTTTATCAGGCTTTCATATTTACTCACTCTGAAATTTGCTTGCGACTCCAAGCAATAGTTAATCACAGAAAAAGCTGCAACACTTAAATTTACAGCATTATCAGCAAATATAAAGCTCTCGCCATCTTTATTTGATTCATAATCTATAGGTAGCCAAAAATCTATACAATAAAACTGATAATTAGTAGACATAAATTACTTCATTATTTAAAATCATAGCCAAATTCCACCTTGTTTCCCTGGACTAATGAATTTAAATTAAATTGCTTAAAATGGAATAACAATAAAGGGAAACTGGGTTAAAAAGATACCAGATGTGCTTGCAGTTTGAATTCATCCTGTTAAAAACAGTACCATTATGCCTACTAGTTTATTTATATATCTAAAGGAGTAAATTGAAGGAGTTTATCGGAATTTTAAGTTATTTTTTATACTAAACATTGAAAAAATTAAGAAGTGCAGATGCAGCCTGGGAGCAACGCTAAAAAGTGAGATCATGGTGAAGAGAGCAGGGGAGGTAGGGGAGGTAAAACAATGAATAAAGAAGCAATCAAAGATCATAAAAATTTGGGGATTTATAAAATTGCCTTTGAAGCGGCAATGAAAATTTTTGAGCTATCAAAGAAGTTCCCTGTGGAGGAGAGATATTCGTTAACTGATCAAATTCGTAGATCCGACGCTCGAAGACTCGCTAACGCTTCGCTATCACGTTCTGTTTGTGCTAATTTAGCCCTTGAGCATGGAGACAAATAAGAGGACAAGGGGCAGGGAGCAAGGGAGGGGAATGAAGAGAAAAAATAAGGGGTTTCAAATATTAATCCCCCTGCTCCCTGCTCCTTTTCTCCCTGCTTCTTATGAAGCTGCTTTTATCGCTAAATTAAACGATTGTGTTCGCGGAGCGTGTCGTAGACAGGCTGAAGCAGCAGAAACCCAAACTGGGATTGAATTTGCTGTCAAATGCAACTACATGAATGTAGAAGTAGGACGAGAAGTTTATGCAAATTACAACCAAGTTTTATCCGGTTTGGTAAATATGATTAATAATCCATCACCTTGGTTGAGAAATCACTAATCCCCCCCTGCATCCCCTGCTCCCCCTGCTGTTTCAGCATCTCACAAAATCGAGTTGCTCCCATGCAGCCTTAGGTCTATCCTGCTCAAAAAGCCGCCAGAAAAGCATAAAGGCATTCAGTCTTTAATTAAACCCAAGAATAGAGGTGCATATCTTTTACCTGAAGGCTAGGAATGGCTGTAGTTGTGTGAAGATGTAGGAAAAACTAGAACCACTTCTTTGTGATATTAACTTACAGGATAATATAACCCCGTATTTTTATTAAATTCCCACCCCATACCCGATTTATCCTTGCCCTTACACCAAGCTACAAAAAGCGGTGGGTGCAGCTTATTTCGCTGTTCACGTATAGTTTCTACACTAACACCAAGTCTTGTAGCCAAACCTTCTTCGGTTAGCGGTTGAATTCTTTGAGTAGAGCGTTGATAATACGAATTGTTGTACGATTTCTTAGTTTGCTTGAGTTGATTATTCAGATAATCTTGAATTTTAAGAATTGCTTCAGTCAACTGTTTGATTCGGGCTGCCATCCCCTCAATTTTTCGCTCCAAATCAGCGAGATTAGGGATTGCTCCGGTTTCATTGCTATTAGATTCACTTAACAACTGTGACTCTAAATGAGCAAGTCGTGAGCAAATATCCAATATCGTTTGATTCGTAGCGTTGGCGCTATTATTACTAGCAACCAAGTACTCCTCCAAGTACTCCTCAACCCTTGCCTTAATCTTAGAATCCAGGCGTTTATCTAAATCATTGCTGACAATTTTATCAAGATCATCTAAAGAACCATCCAGGTAGCGTTTGATAAATTGGGTGAGCACGGCTGTTGCCGTCGTGTCTTTCGAGTTGCAACGGGCGATAAACTGCGACCACATCTTTTGATCACAGTTGAAAGATGCCAGTTTCTTGTTTTTCCCTGTTTGGCTCATATCTGGCTCATGTCTAGGTAAACCGGAACTGCCCGCGACCGAGTAAGCGCCAGGACTGGAAGATAGTTACCTAGACAGTACCATGATTAGTGCGTTATTCCCTGCCTAACCCCGCATCAATCATCTTCGCCAATGATTCTGCGTTGAATCTCGTGAGCGATTCCGCCAATTGCTGAAAATAACTGTATTGTTCGTAGGCATAATCGCTTGGCTCTAACTCCAAAAGTTGACAAAACTTAAAATAATCTGTCTGCCAGTTAAATTCTTCAATCGCCGTAGCAAATCTTTGGGCCAAATCCCTCGATTCAAAACTTGCTGCCGTTGGCTTGCCGTTATGATTGTAGGTACTGCCGCGCTCGGTCATACTGTTGCTACAAGATTGTGATGATAATATTTTTGTATTATTAGCGATTTTCCTCCGTCCCGCGTAAACTAAAAAATGCGGTGAAAATCACGGTGTATGGTAAATGAAGCGCGATCGCCACGGCAAAGCAAAAATTCTCAGTCACGAGGAAATACAGTTGCTATTTACCGACGGACTGAAAACGACCCGCGATCGCACCATATTTGCTACTGCCCTGTTCACTGCCGCGAGAATTAACGAAGTCGTCACTCTGCTCAGTGACGATATATATGATGGTAAGGGAGGGGTGCGATCGCATCTTACGATTCGCAAGGCCAACACCAAAGGAAAGTTAGCAACTCGCTCCATTCCGATTATTGAAAATCTGCAAAACCTGCTGATACAGTACTATCCCCAATCTGGGGAAGTATATTTATTCCCTGGCAGATATGGGCAGGGACACATCGCCTCAGATTCCGCAGCCAAGGCATTAAGAAAAGCATGTGCTAATGTTGGATTGCAAGGGGTAAGTACTCACAGCTTTCGACGTACCGCATTAACACAGATGAGTGATAATCAAATTCCGTTGCGCGTCATTGCTGAAGTTTCGGGACACCGCAGTTTAGAGGAACTTCAGACATACCTGGAAGTTCGCCCGGCACAACTGGTAGGTGCGGTTTCGTCCCTCGCAATACTGCTCCCGGTAGCTGAGGCAGTGAAAAGCGACTTTTTACGTACTGCAAACTCAAAAGTCTAACTTCTCTATATATAAGGTAAGAAAACTTGTCTTTGGCATAACTTGGGTCTTTTAGTTAGCTCTTGCGGGGAATGTAAGTAATATCCAGCTTCTCCACAGCTTTACGTTTCGTTTCTTCTCCCCGACGGTCATACTTGGAAGTTGTTGCAGGTGAGGTGTGTCCGGCTAACTTTTGCACAGTCACAATATCAGTTCCAGAATCTAGCAAGTCTGAGCAGAACGTCCGGCGGAAGTCATGAGGAGAGAATGGGTCTACGCCTGCTGAAGTTGCTCGTTTTCTCAAAATCAGTAATATCGCCTGGGGAGTCATGCGTCTTAACTGCACTTCTCCACCCTTGCGAATCGGACACAGTAACGGGCCTGGTTTCTTTCCCCGAACAGCAAGCCAGTCTCCCACCACAGCAGTTGCTACAGTTGGCAGATACACCGTGCGGTCTTTTCCACCCTTGCCACTACGCACTTCCAAACAATTAGTCTTGGCAAGAAAGTCTTTCAAGTCCAGGTTTACTGCCTCAGCCCGTCGTAACCCAGCCCCGCGCAGTATGGCAATCAGTGCTGCATCTCTTACTCCCTGCGGTGTGGTGTCATCCATGCACGCTTGCATCAACGCCGTAATTTCCTCTGGGGAGAGCGCCCTTCCCCTAAGTTTTTTTCTAACTTTCACCGATGGAAAATCCACAGCTTTAGCAAAATCAGTTGCGTCCATCAATTCTAGTCTATGCGCTTCAGTGAGAACTCGCCGCAAAGCACACAGCATTTTATTAGCTGTAGCCGGGGCGTATCGTCGCATCAAGGCAGTGCGAACCGCAGAAGTATGCTGGTAGCGCAAGGCTGACCAGTCTAGCGTCATCGCGTCACATTCTCCACTGGTTAACAAAGAAGCGATCGCATTTAGCGCTCCCTCCATCGTCGATTTTGAGCCTATTGCCAGCCCAGACAGATACACCGCCGCCGGGTGGAGAGTCAATGGCGGTGGAATGGTTAAGACCAGTGATTTAACTGTCTGGCGGCGCATTTACTTATCAGAACATACATTCTAGATAGTAATTTTCTCACCAATAGTGAATCGCCGATCGCTTATTTTCGTTAACATGGAACGCTAACGTCGTGACGAAGATATAACGCCTGCTTTTAGGAGTGAGTAGCCAGATGGCGAACGCTATGAAGATGTAGTGCATTCAAGCTCGATAAAACGTAACATTTTCTCCTCAAACTCTGTCAAATAAGGGCGCTTCAGTTCTCCCAGGTGTCTGAGAACAGCATCAGCAGCAGCTTCTAGATTGTCACTATCGCGCAGTTTGTTGATACGGGCGCTAAGTGATTGCATATCGTGGCATTCCGAATCGCTATAGTTCAGTGATTTCAAATGGTCTATCCTCACGGTGTATTCTCCATTCCACATTCTCAGGGTACAGCTAAAGTCATTGACTGCACTGACAATCGCCCAACACCCACCCTTGCCCCTCAGTTCAGGATTATCTTTAACAATAATCTGGCACACTTCGCCAATTTGGTAGGTGTTGGGTACTTGGGTGCGTTCCATAATACGCTGCACCACATCTTTGACAACCCTACCAGTTGGAATTTTTCCGCCAGCTTCTTGGACTGCGGCTTGCCATACCTCCCACTGTTCCTGTGGCTTTAGGCTTGTAATTGGTCGAACTTGTCCTTCACTGGTCGGCAGAATTTGTGTCCCATTTGTTGTCAAATCCTCAATCCCAGAATTTTGACAACAAATTGTTGTCAAATTTTCGTAGACATCAGCTGCGGCAATTAAGTAATTCGACTTTTGGCGACTGTGACCAAAACGAACGCGGCAGTAATCTTCAAAAGTCTTGTGAGTTGAACGATACAGTCTGCGGTCGCGTAATTGCATTAACGCTTTGCCAGCTTCATAAAATGCCCTTTCTACACGGCGTTCTAGATACAGGCGATCACGTTCTTCTTGCTGGCTCAACTCGTCAAAATTGTCTAACTCAACAGCGATATCGGCTCTTTGCATTTCCTGAAGCATAGTACTAACAGGCTCCAATTTGGGATTAAAAATTTGTGATCAAATCAGTTCAATAGCCCTCCATCGGTAGCACCTCCTCCGATAGCCACTGATAAAACTGGGGTACAGCTTGTTCAACTCGCCGCAGTTCATCTGCCGCTAGAGCCTCCAATTCCAGCACCGCCTGCCAGCGCAAATCGGAACACCATCGCTGAAGTATGCCTTTAATCGCATCTACCCCTTTAGCAATGCCATCTCTAAGCGCTTGTACACAATCAAGTAGAGGAGTCGATTCATTGAATTGCGTGGTATCCACCCCCCCCCATAGGGGGTTCCCTATAGCAATATAGGGGGGGGTGGATACGGGGGCTTGATTCGGGTCAAACTCATGCTGTAACTGTATTTGAGCCTTTTCTTGCCGTTTGTTTTGGCGATGAGCTATTACTGTACGAGCAAATTCCAATTCCTCCACAGCAAGTGAATAAATTTTCACTTGTTGACTGCGTGGCCCCTGCTTGCGACAAGCTAACTTGAGTCCCATCTGCTCTAGTAAAGTGGCCAGCAACCATATCGGTTCACATTCACCAGGGACAGTAAACCCAAGAATTGCTTTAATGTGAGCAGCGCAATCAACAGCGATCGCTCTCATGTTAACTAAGTCGCTGTCACTAGCGTTAACTTCCTCGCCTGCTACCAATCGCTTGAGAAGGTGATGCAAACCCAAGTTGAACCGTGCCAACCATTTTGCCGAATAATTACCCCAGTCGATGCACAGAGGTAAATTATCCCGTTGGCTGCGGTCTTTTTGGGTGACAATTGTTGGTGGTGCGGGGTATTGCTGTCCAGTCTTGGAGTCAACAATTGACTCATCGGGTTCTAATAGAATTGCTTCTAGAGAAGCGATCGCTCTAATTAGCCGACCGCCGTCATCTAATTCAACCAGTTCTGGGGTGACATCCATACCGTAGGAATCAAATATGCGAAACTTCTCACATTCAAAAACCTCCTGGGGTGTCAGGTAATCTTTGCTCTGACGGTGACGGTATTCACTCAAAGTAATATTGTTAGCTTTGGCAACAGCCGAATAATGGGCAATGTCCAGAGCCGATGCCGCAACTTTTAGACTTTCTAGAGATTGATGATCATCATCACTCCCCACTGATACTATGGTATTGCCCATTTCTGTAAGCAGCGATCGCAGGTCATCCCGCAGATTATTGAGAGAATAGTGACGGTTGGCTTGAATTTGACAGTAAGCTTCTAGCGCCCAGTCTTTTTCTGCTCCCCGCGCTCCTGTTTTGCGGTCAATCCGCAACAGAAAAGCAGTCATCTCGTTGGTTTGGAGCAATCGCTGTTTGATTTTTGTAGCGTTGGTATCTTTGTAACCGAAGGGAGGGCGAGGAGCCACCCAAACATGAAATGGAACTTTGGGGCGATAACGGTAGAGCTGTTGAGCGCATTCGGTTGCAGTTTGGGAAACGCCGTGAAATACACCAAACACTAAATCAAAATGATATTGGGAGATATCTACACCAGTTCCCAGGCTGGGGGAAGTCAGCAAGGCATCGAGATTTTTGACGGCGTTGGTAATATCTTTAATGAATGCAATGTTTTCCTCGCTGCCAGAATTATCGGAGTGAACAGACCAAATCCGTAATTTTGGCGATTGCTTGCTGTGAAGATCGCTTTTTTGAGAATGTGTGGCTGATGCTGAATCGCTCCCAGGTGCAGAAGAAGAATATATTTGCACGGTTAGAGATTTTTCAAGTTTCTTGATGAAACGCTTGGAGTCGCTGACTACCATGATTTTCTGTCCTGCCATCAGCGCCGCCGAGATTTGGGCGACTAGAGCGCTGGAATTATCCCCCTCGTACCAGTAAATTGTGCGATCGCCATTTCTCCATTCGTTTTTGACAATGTACGGGATTTCACCTTCTGGTCGCATAGCCCGAAAGAAGTCCACTGTCAGGTCATCCATGTGTGCGTCGGCAATTACCACCAGCGGCGCATTGTATACTATATATTCCAGCACTTCCAAGATGGCGGCGCGATGTTCTTTGCAAGTATTACTGTGTAGTAGGTGCGTGAGGTATTGGCAAGCCTCATCAATAAATATGCAACCGTAGTTTAAAGCTTGGGTATTTAGTTTGTGCAAGCTGTCGATGGTAATGCTGAGAGCTGTGGCTTTGGCTAACCCCACGTAACCCAAGTCTGAATACATGGCAGTCCCCAAGCGTTCGGCAAGATTTTTCAGCAGATTAACGCGATGCCCGTTGTTAAGAAATCTTGCTGAAGGATTTTGGTCACGCCACCAGCGCATTAGCTCGGTTTTACCAGTGCCCATGTCGCTCCATAAAATCACAAGTCCTCTCTGGGGAAAGCGGAAAGTAGAGCGGCCAGAGGTAGAGGAATACCGAGGATTAAGGGAAGGGGTGAACAGTTCTTCTGTTTTTATCTCATAAAGCTCTCCAATTTCGGAGCATTTTTCTTCCAGATCGCTCATGCACAAGGCTTGAGACAGATATTTAATATTGACTGTCACATCTGGTTTGTATTTGCTCAGTCCCCATTTTTTAGCCCGATATGAACGCTGGTAATCTTTAAGGCTTTTGGCATCATCAATGATCGCGCTCAGTAAGGCATTCGCATCCGCACCCCTTGACACCACAAAATCATCAACGCCTTTTTCTGGCCCTGGCAGCAATGCCACTTCACAAACACAACCTTGGGACTCGATTGCTCTACCAGTGCGAACGGTTGCTTGAAAAACTGACCAACGGGTATTGGAAGAAGTTTCGTAGTCAAATAATATAATGAACTTGCGTCCCGCCTGAGCCAATGGTACTAAGTCAGGATGCAACCGTTCATCAAAATCCAGCTTGCCCACGCGCCCGTTCCAAATTCCAGGGAGTGCGATCGCTACAAACCCTAGACTGAGTAAGCAAGCGGCTTTCTTCTCACCTTCGCAAAGTATTATCGGGATTTCTCTTTGAGCGATGACCCACTCCCAGAAGATCAGCGGCCGCAACAAGTCTTTTAACCGCAGCGCCAGGGGGGAGAGATATCGCTTGATGTTATACCTGCGTGCAACTTTGTCCCAGATACAATCAGCAACATCAAAATATGTGACGCGGTTGGCGGTTTTGGGGGGCGACTCGTACTTAACGGGTTTACCTTTGTGCCAATCAATGCGGGGGAAGTTCGGCTTTATCCGCCCCCACTCCATTGGTTGCCAATTTTTGAACGGGTCGAGGGATTGAATCCATGTCCCTCCCAGTAATAGATGCTGATACAGCTTTAAGTATGCGTCCGTGACTCGACCTGCATTTTTTCGAGGGAGCAGAGGGGATATAAAAAGGAAATCGTAAACTGATTCTCCTTCAATGTGGAAGAAGTTGCGTTCAATCAGCGCCGGATGAATCGCACTACCAACCGCTAGCTCATGGTACTCTGCGTCCGTGAGATTGTTTGGATATTCAGTTGTCGCTGCTTTCATCTGATGCCCCCGCCCGTTAGGGAGCGCTCTTGAAAGTTGGTAATTGCCAATTTTTCAAGAGAGTTACTATTGGCCGCTTCTTTAATTCCCCAGCCTAAAGAGTTTTGTTCCTTCTTCTGTCTAAAGAGAATATGGGTGCTGAAACTCTTAAGAGTTGACAACACTGTGCCAAACACAAAGTTTTGGTCACTCGAAATCAGCAGTAACAGCTCCGCTTGTGGGTTTAACTCCTGTACCGCCTGGGCTAACTGATTCTGTTTGATTAAGATTTGTTTGTAATCATTCGTATTACAAGCAATGATTGCGATCGCCGCCTCTGATAGGTGCGTGTGGTTCAAGTGATGCCAGAACCAGCTTGTCTGCGGTAGTACTCTCGCTCTTTGCAAGACATTTTTAAAGCGAGTTTCCTTGAAAGAGCTAATAATCCACTTCTCTAGGGTGTCGGAATTAAGGGGTAGAATGTGCGGGACACAGACAACCCCCGACAGCCTAACCTCGACACCCTCTTTTATTGGGCATTTGCCATTTATCACGTTATTTACCTCTGATTACTTGGTTGACAAGTTCAGAGGGGGTTTACTGCGCTGCTACAACTTTTAACTACGAAATTCGGGAGTTTTCTTTACAAAACTTAATACTTTCCTAAATTGAGGAATTTCAACAGCCAAAACTGCCACACAAAACTGGTCAGTTTCGTGTGGCTTCTCGTATAATACGAGAAGCAGCGGATTCAATCTCTTTCGACCAGTCAGTGGATAAAAGCCGTCAAACTTTATGCACCACTGCTTTGGTTTCTCTGAGATAACCCCGCTCTGAAATTATTTAATTTTTTGCGCTTGGACAAAGCGTTACTCCTTAGTACGTTTTGTCCTTTAAATTTTCTACTGTTGTATATCTACCTCCATCTTCCACTTCAACTAGCCTTGATCTTACAGAACTTCTGATCATCTGATATCTAACATTGTTTTGATTTTTGCTTTAGACCTCCATATTTATTAAAGATTGTTTGAGGGGTAATCTGAGGTTTGGTAGCACCTCTATGTAGGGTGGATTACCCTGTGTAATACAGTAAAAGCTTTTGCTCAAGATGCGATCGCTAAATTGGACGAAGCATTAGATGTATGCACTAATCCTTGCGGATCAGTTAAAATATACTTTTTAATTACTGGCTGGAGAGTAAAGCTAATTTCTTTAGTAACTGGGTCTTTGCTACTTTCGACTAACGACTGTTTTTCAAGCATTTCTAATGCTGTAACCAAGTCCGAGACAGAGATAGATGATTTACACTTTTGTCTTAGTCCACTCAACAAGTTATTAAAACTAATAGACGTTAAATTTAACGCTTCTTTTTCTGCTATATAAATCATAATTTGTTGCTGGAAATCACTTAAAACCTGACCAAACATATTATTAAGCATTTCTTTAAAACGATTGCTAACAAACGTGGTTTTATTTTCAAAAAATATTTCTGTACTACTAGCAAAAAAGTGATGGATTCGATTGACGACTGCTTTCATTTCGCCAGGATTGCCGCGATAAGTCTCAATTAATTCTTCACAACACTTCTTTTGCCCTGCCAATCCTTGCTCAGATAAAAACTGCATCGCTGCTTCAGTATCTAATCCTTCAAGTCTAAGATACTGAATAGGTCGATCAGCCTCTATAAAAACATCAAATTCACTAGGCCAAACTCTACTAGTCAAGAGAAAACAGCTTTGATGTTGCTCCTCTATTAAGCGACGAAAAAATACTTTGTATTCTGATGCCTGTTCGGAATTACTTATTTCAAATAAATCTTCAGATTCATCCAATATCACTAAACAACGTTGTGATTGCAACTGGTTAATCAACACGCTAATTAGTGCTTGAGTATACTTAGGCAATTTAAGCTCAGGTTCTGAGTTGGTAGTAAGCTCTATAAGATCTACTATTAGATCCTGTAGTAATGGAGCATGAGCGACCGATTTCCAAACTAAGCAATTAAATCTGGATGGAGATTCTTTACTAAGTTCTGCCACTAGCTTTGCAGCTAGTGCAGTTTTGCCAATTCCTGGGGATCCTATTAGTGAAATGCAGCGCTTCTTGACTATTAATTCTTTTAAGTGGCTCAGTTCCTCTATCCGCCCATAAAAACTAGATGTACTAGGTAGCTGATCTTCCCAGATGTATGCTATTTCCGTGCTAGGGAGTATTTGTTGTTCCGGGATTGAGGCGCATTCAGCATGATACTTTTTAGTAACCTGTTCTAAACAAGGACGTAGCTTCTTTTTAGTAATCCGTTCATTATTTCCAAGAGTTTCAGAAAGTAAGTCCCACAAGGGAGGAGCTATGCGCCTTTGCAAATAGTTAAGACTGTAAGGAGAGTTGTTTGCCATCTCCTCGTAATCATCGTCATTCCATGCTCCCTTTAAAACGGTAATTTCTACATCAGATAAATATTTACCTCTTTTGGCGTATACTAGGTCATTTACCACGAGTAAAGCTTGATCAAAAGTTACTCTTGCTGAAGAGTTTTGCCCTTTGCTCGATCCTTTTGGGATAAGAGAGGTAAGGACGGGTAAATTTAATCTCTGTGCAGCATTAAGATTCATAACTTTATAGTTGCTTTAGTGTGGAAGATATCCGCAAGGGATTGTTCGGGATTATGATTGATCTTGAAAGGTATTATATGCACTAATGATACTTTGACTTATTAAAACACAGTTTTTTCTTTATTGTAAAAAAGTATCATTTGAATTTCTAATGTAATAACTGGATTTTTCAGTATAATACAAAAAACAGTAATAAAATATACGCTTGTTAAAGCATGACTACTCAAGATTGTCAATTAACGCTTTCCCCGGTAGTAGTGGGTACTAGATTTTAGATGAGCAGACTATACCTGTTTATCTTTTTATAGAAGTGAGATATTGTATTAACCCCCTTTGCAATCAGCGTCAAAATACTGACGCAGTTGAAAGTTGTTTAGCATGTGGTACTTCCCTGTTAATTAATAACCGCATCCGGTTGATTAAGCCGTTGAAAGCCCTTACTGACAACCCTTACAACTACTTTGATGTTTTTGAAGTAGACGACGCCGGAACTCAATGGAGTCCTGTACGTAAGCAGCGAGTTATGAAAATTCTAAAATGGAACTCGCCCAAACTAGTTGAGTTAATTGAGCGAGAATCCCTCACTTTACAGCTAATTCGACACCCAAATATTCCTAGAAGTACATTAGATGACTTTTTTACTTTTGTTCCTAACAATAGTCCCTTGGAATTACGCTGCTTAGTTATGGATAAAATCGAGGGACAAGACTTAGAACAATGGATGGAATCTAGCGGGTCGATTTCGCAAGTTCTAGCATTAGAATGGCTCAAGCAGTTAGTTGATATTTTACATGTAGTACATCGCTCTAATTTCTTTCATCGAGATATAAAACCTTCTAATATAGTTCTTCAGCCAAACAGTCAACTAGCACTAATTGATTTTGGTGTAGCGCGGCAGGTGAGTAACACTTATCTAGCTAAGGTTAGTGGAAGCGGGGGAACTAGCACGGGCAGGGGCGGTCGATATGAAATTACATCCGTTGTTACACCTCGTTACACTCCAATAGAACAAATTGAGGGACAGGCAGTACCGCAGTCAGATTTTTTTGCTTTGGGTCGAACTTTTGTCCAGCTAGTTACTGGACTTCAACTGATGGACTTACCCAAAGATAAACAAACAGGAAGACTAACTTGGAGAGATAAAGCACCGCAGATTGACAAACCTTTTGCTGATTTCATTGATGAATTAATGGCTCCCTTGCCAGGGCAGCGTCCGCAGACTACTGAAGTAATTTTGCAGCGTTTAGAAAAGCTACCTCAGCAAATAAAAAATTACAGATTAGCTAATTCTAAAGTATTTAAATATAGCAAATATACGTTAATGTTTTTGGGATTGGTTGGGGGTATTTTTCTATCTATACCTCTAGTAGCTAACTTCCTAATAGCTCAAGGACAAAAGTTAGAGATAGCGAATAATTCTCAAGGAGCGCAAGAGTTTTTTAATTGGGCTTTAAAGATTAGCCCTCAGAGTAATCGTATTATATCAAGCTTTTACTTTGAAAGAGGTGCTCGCAGTGCTAATACTATTAAATTAGCAAAAAAGTATTATGAGTTAGCAATTAAATATAATCATCTGGATGCAGACGCTTATAGTAATTTAGCTTATATGTGTCAGCAATTAAACCAAGATGATTGTGCAATTAAGAATTACGAAAAATCATTTAAATTAAAGCCTGATAGCTGGGAAGCACGTTATGGGTTAGCACTTTTTTATGATGATAGAGGGATGTATGATTTAGCCCAAAAGCAATATCAGTTAGCTATCAAAATGAGTAGAGAAGCAATACCAGCCATCAATAATTTATCAAGATTGAAGATTCTAGATGGTAAATATAACGTAGCAATTGCTTTAGCTCAGTCAGGCTTAAAAAAAACTGAAAACATTAAATTACAGTCTAGTTTATACAAAAACTTGGGTTGGGCAAAATTAGAGTTAAAGCGTTACGCCGAGGCGAAAGCTGATTTGGAAAAATCAACAAAACTGGATGCCAGGACAGATGCTCACTGTTTACTGGCGCAAGCTCAAGAAGCATTAGGTGAAATTAATGACGCCAGGCTGACTTGGGAGATCTGTTTGATTGCCGAGTCTAATCAGCGAGAGGTTCAAGAGTGGCGATTGCAGGTGTTGAAGCGTTTATTAGGGGATTATGTTCCGCCATCTTCGCCCTAAGTCTTTTTTTGATCCCCTGTTTCCTGTATGCTAATAACTAGCAAATAGGTATATAAAAATCTTGATGCTTACTTTACAAAATTCGACAAGTGCAATAGGAAAAAAAATATTCACAGTTCAAATTGTAGTACTCGCATCAATATCAACACTAATTGTTTTAAACTCTAGTAGCGTATGGGGGCAACCTCAATTAATAGCCCTGCGTCAGTGCAAGAATGTTGAAGGTAAGGTGATGAGTGAAGGCGATCGCTACTTGTCACCAGGAAGTCCGCTCTGTCCGGGAGATAAGATTCATCCAGAGAATGGAGCGACAGTTACGGTTGTTTGCTTTTTAAATCGAAAAATTTTATACATTGGTCAACACAACATTTCCGATGCTGCAAACAAATGTGCGCGACCACAAGTCACTGAGTCAGAGCAATATCAGTGTACCAACCTCAAACCGCAGAATTGTCCTACTGATTTTAAAGGGTCAGGTGATGATCATACCGTACCAAAACCAAGACTGATTAGCCCTTATATTAGTGATGGCAGTATATTGAATACTCAACCACTAATCTCTTGGCGTGCCGTTTCCGGCGCTACTAGTTACACAGTAAAGATGGAGGGCAATGATGTTAACTGGCAGATAAAAGTAAACAAGGCTGTACTGCCATATCCAAGAAACCAACCCCAATTGAAATTTGGGAGTACGTATAGAATTACTGTATTTGCATATCAAGCGAACTCTATCATGAGTTACTCTTCCTTAGTGATTAGCGTTTTACCGGAGAAAGAGCAACTGGAGATTGCGTTATTACTGAAACAAGTTAACGAGTTGAAAGCACCTCTTAATGAAGCTGCTGTTGAGGTTCTAGATACTATATATATGTCAAAAAATCTGGTAAATGAGTCGATAGAGACATTAAAGGCAACAATAGCAGCAGGGAGCCAAAACCCTGAAATCTATCGAATACTGGCAGATCGCTACTTAGAGGCAGGACTAACTGATGAGGCTTTTGGTGAATACACGACAGCAAAGAAGTTAGCTAAAAGTAGTAAGAACCTAAAGGAATTGTCAAAGGTGCAAGAAGGTTTAAAATTGTGGGAATTTATAACCAACTACCAACGAGCAAGAACGGGGCCCAGTAGTAATGATGAGCGTATTTAGGATTTTTCATTAATGTTAGTTGGGCAAGACGCAGTGCCTCTGCTTTAAAAATACCATTCTTTAATCCCTTGTAGAATTCTTTCATTAACAAAGCAGTAGAATCCGCATCTACTAACCATAGAGTTGCCACTGTGGTTCTGGCACCTGCTTGTGCAGCGACTCCAGCCATTCCTAATGCTGACCTTTTATTACCCTTTGCAGTCTGACAGGCACTCAAAACTAACAGATCAATTGCATCTGCATCAGTTTGAATTCTACTTTTTAGTAATTTGTCAAATTCTCTAATATTGATGACCTTCTCATAGGCTAGAAGTACTGTCTTCAAAGGGTCAGAGCTAAACTGCCCATGAGTGCTAATATGAATAATTGGGAAGTTATTTTTACTTATTTCTTGCTCTAGACGGCGACTAGTAAACTTTTCATCTAGTAGTGTGAGATAAGATTGTGTTTGACTTTGGACATCTTTTACTTCTTCTTTAGCTTGAGGTAGTGGTCTGATGCCTTTAGGAGCGTTGCTATCTGACAAGCTGGGACTGGGCTTAGACAAAGCCGCGATGAGAGATGTGAACCGCTTTTTTGATAAAGGTTTTGGAGATCGAATTTTAGAACCTAGAGTCACTGCAACGCTATAATGCTCGATCAAATAATCTTTTCCATCATACAATATGCCCATCGGTATACTTTGGAAAGATTTGTCTAAGATAAATATTAATGTTCCTGATGCAGGTAAATATGACGATATCGGCGCGATTAGTTTTTCATAAAGTGCTTGAGAAGGTAAAATAATTTGTCGCACGTTAGTAGAAACAAGTTTATCTTTCTGCAATTTTCGTATGAGGTCACTAACATGATCTTTAATTAGATTCGCTTCAATAGAGTGATGATGAAGAGAGCGGTCTTGAGACTGTAAAATAACTTCTATAGTGTCATCCAAGTCAATGATATGAATTATTCCAGAAACACTATTCAAGTTTTGAACTTCGTTGAGAGCAACGAGATCAAGCTTGCCGCATTTGAGAAAATTTTCTAATTGTGCTGTTTGTAAACGTTCGTTTGTTTGAATTACTTCTTTAAGATTAGGATTAGAATCTTTCAAAAGTAACTTCATATAATCACGGTATATCGGTTCTACTTCTTCTTGAAAGAAGAACTGTATATCTATATTACTTGACAAAATACTATCACGAATTTGCGCCAGATTGTCAATGGCGGATTTGTACATTGTGAGGGCTTCTTTAGCTTTCCCTTGCTTGTTGTACAAGTTTCCTAGTTGTTGTTGCCATTGGTAAACAATATCTTCCGCTTGAATTGATTGAGCTAAGCTTAAAGCTTCTATGAAATATGATTCTGATTTCTCTGGTTGTAATTTACCTAAAGTGCCAAGACTATAAGACTTTATTCGCTGATTAGTGGTATTTCTAGCCGTTTGCAAAGCTGACTGACCATACTCAATAGCTAATGAACGTAGTTGCTGCTCTGGAATTTGACTTAAACTATTAGCAAAGTTGAGTTTCGCATAAACAGATTGGGTAGCTGATAATTGAGAAAATGTAGAAGAGTGTTTTAAAAGTCTATTAACTGAAGGTTGAATTTGTTGTTGGATTTGATTGCGAATCTCAACTAATTGTTGATTGCCTAAATCTAACTCTACTGTTAACCACTTCTCAAAATCTAATAGTAAGCTCAAATGATGCAGTTGAGATTTTAGTTGTGTGACTGGAGAATTTGCTGAAACCTGATTCACTTGCTGATAAACTTCAAGTGACTTGAGTGCTTGTTGCGAAATCAGATCTACAATTTCATTTTTAAAATCTGGTTCTTCTACTTCATAATATTTATTTCGTGCTTGTTGATAAATAGCTTCCTCAGTATTAGCCAAAGACAGCAAAATATTATTAGGCTTAACAGAGGCTGTCTGTTGAGCAATTGATAACGTTTTTACTAAAATTATTTTTGATTCATCTAACTTACCAATTAAGCGCAAGACATCTCCGAAGTTGTGCCATGCAAATAAATTTACTGGCAAATGTTTTTGCTTATCAATCGCCGCTATCAATAGTTTTGTTATAGATTCAGTAGACTGAACTGGCAAGAACGCACAAATCTTAGTATCTGTATTTAGCTTTAGAGCTTGCAATAGTGTGTTACAAGCCAAACGATTTAAACCTAAAGCCTGTAAGGCAAGGTTTTGGTTAATTAAGCTGCCAGTAATACCTTCTTCGTAGCCAAGTTGACGATAAATTTTTGTAGCTGATTCCCAGGAATCAAGGGCCTCCGATGCTCGTCCTTCATTTAAATACTTTTCTCCTACTTGGGTTAGTAGTCGCGCCTGATTACGTTTTTGTGCTTGTTTATTTACAGTTTGAGCAGCGATAATGGATGGCTTGCCTACAACCGTAAACAGCCCCAGAATACTTGAGAAAACATATTTAAACCAATCTCGGCGTTTAATCATTGCTGGGTATCGATTGTAAAAGTATTTTTTGATACATTTTCTTCAGAACATAAGTTAGCGGACAACGCAGCATAGGGTGTCCCTGAATTAGCTTCTGCCGTCAACACGATATTTCCATAAGAATCTTTTATCCAACCTTGTGCTTCTATATTTTGGATTGGTTTTTTAGTTATCAATTTTGGTTCTTCGGAATTATTGTTGACCTGGACAGAAACAAAATTGTCTTGCCAGGTCGGTTTAATAGGTGGTACATCGTTAGGACTGAGCGGTAATCTATCAACGCCAGTTATGATAAATTCACTTTCCGCCACGCCTGACTGTCCCTGGCAAGCCGAGGCTATTTCAGGAATTTCTGTAACTGTATTTGATGCTGTGGTAGCACCACCAGGGTCAAAGGGGAAGCCGTTGATTTGAACTGTACCATTAAGTCCTAACTGTGAGCTTACTTCAACTCGGCTATCATCAGAGAAAAAGAATCCATCAGCATTGATCCAAATATTGCCGCCGCGTCCTCCAAAAGCATTGGCTGTGATAGCGCTACTTCCCAAGCTAAACAAAGCAGCTGTATCAATGGTGATGTTTCCACCGTCACCGTTAGTGCCTTGCTGACCAGCAGTTGCAGAGATGTTGCCGTTGTTTAATTGAAGAATTTTTGAGTTGATATCAATGTCACCACCCTGACCAACAGCAGTGGTTGCAGTGATACCTCCTTTGTTTGTAATGTTGATTGTATTGGCATTAATCTGAAGCTTCCCTGCATCGCCAGAGCCATCATTACTTACGGTGACTTCCGCGCCGTTTGTGACGCTCAACTGATCAGTATTAATTGTCACGTCTCCAGATTTTCCAGAAGGCTTTAGTGGGAGTCTAAATAAATTTTGTAGCGTTTGAGACTCAATATTAGCAGACGAGATTACCGAGCTAGGATTCCCAGAGCCAGGTGTTGTGCCACTTATTTCTACGGAGTCACGAGCGTTAATAATAACACTGCCACTATCGCCAGATGCTAAGGTAGAAGCATCAATTCTTCCTCCATCGTAAACCATTAACCTTGGTGCATCAATTGTTAACGTCCCAGCTTTGCCAGCATTAAGCGATGTGGAAGACAGGACACTTGGCTGAGAGGTTATCGGTGAAGCTCCTATTATTTCTATAGAGTTAGTCGCACTTACAGTTGTATCTCCTCCTTTACCAGTTCCAAAGGTTGAAGTAGATAAGTTACCGCCATTCGCGGCAATAAATCGTTCCGTTGCCACTCTGATTTTACCCGCATCTCCAGAATTAAAAGTTGCAACAGCAATAGTACTAAAAACACCAGCATTAAGAGGCGAAACCCCAATCACTTGCACAGAATTAGAGGCATCAATAATTATGTTGCCACTTGGTGCTGCACCAAAGGTTAAATTACTTATCTGGCCTCCATTCCGAATAATTATCTGCTTAGTTGAAATTGCAATATCACCAGCTTTACCAAATCCCAAAGTTTCACTCCGCAAACTACTAGCAGTCCTAGCAATTGGATCACTACCACTTGACACCTCTAAAGACTCAGAAGCATTTAATCTTAATGAGCCTGCTGGTAGTAGTCCTTGGTTTTGATTCAAGATTACTGATCCATCAGTAAGCGTAACTATGTGTCCTTGTATCTGTATAGAACCATTACCAGTTCCACTAACATCAGCCAGTGAGCGTCCTAACAAGTGAACGTTTTGGAAAGAGAGTATACCTTCATAGCCTAATTCCCAACCAGAAGTAGTTGGACTAATACTGACTAAACTATTGCCATTAACACTACCTAATTCAAGTCGTCCCCCTTTTGCCTTTATCGTACCGCTCTCAAAAAATACATCACCTCCAATAATTGCTAGAGTTTTTCCAGGCTGTACTTGCAAACCTTCTAAGTTATTACTCAGGATAAGTGGAGAAAATGGTGGCCCAATTAGTTGATGACCTTTGCCTTGCACTCTAATTGTTCCGGGATTTCTTCCAAATTGCAGTCCAATAGGAGTATTGATAGTTAGCAGGGGCGTTGCTTGAGGGTTTGTAGCGCTGAACTCAAAGTTATTTGCAAACTTTAAGCTACTAGCTGTACTTGCTAAAAACGAGCCACCGATATCTAGACGCGCATTCTGACCGAATATAATACCATTTGGATTAATTAAAAAAAATTAGCTGTACCGTTCGCTCGAATTAAACCATCAATATTAGAAATAGATTGTCCTGTTACCCTGCTAATAATATTTTGGACATCTAAGGTATTGTTAAAGTGAGCCGTACCGCCGATAGGAACAGAAAACTCTTTGAAGCTGTGGAATAAATTACCTCCAGCCTTGGTTCCTCCATTAACAATATTTATATTGCCATCTTGTATCAATATAGATGGAGTAGGTAGGCTAGCATCTTGAATAATCTGTGCTTCTACTACTGGTTCTAAAATTGACGAACACATAAAAGATAAGCTTTGAGATAAAAGGAAACCCCAAACATGAATGTAAAATCTCATAATTATAAAAATTGATATTTGTCGTAAGTATACAATCAAGTGATATTTCCGTAAACCGTTATTTACTTTTTACTATAAAAGATTAAATTCAATGCAATGTATAATGAAAAAATTTTTACCATCAGGATGAACGCAGCTAAATATTGATGAACTGACAGGATATTGCAAAGGAAGTGGGGTAGAGTTAGCTATAAATAATAAAAATAACAAAGTTTTTTGATGGTGCAAGAGTACCTGAAGTGAACTCAGTATGGTATTGTTAAATAGTTTTTCTATTGACACAGAATAAGCAGATTTCAGTTTAATTTATATGAAGTTTAAACCTAAAATTAGTATTTCTGACTACTTTACAGTGATATAGAAGATTTATGAATAGATTGCACGGAAAGATATAAGTTAATCGATACTTTTACAATTGCCATCTCTAAGGTGATTTGTAGAGTATTACAATCCAATCAATCATCTTTTAGTTTTGCCATTTTGTTCTCCAATTAATCTTAAAAGCCATTTAAATAAAGTATAAATAATAGTGTACTATGACATAAGTTAACGTTATGTCAGTAATCTAAGTATCATCTAGGGTTTTATAAATTACATGAAAAACTATAAAAAGTTAAAAAAGTGTTTAAAACCTTTGGCTTTTGGTACTACATTAATTAGTATTCTTATTGCTATAGATATAGTAGTGTTTGGTAGTATTTACCATCCATTAACTTATATTTACAACCTCCTAAGTTTTATTGGGTGTAAATATTCTCCATCTCCTAACTGTAGCCAAACTGCACTTTCAAGCTCATACCCTAATGTATTAGGTAAAAATGGTGTTGTTGTTACTACACAACATGAAGCGTCTAAAGTGGGATTGCGAATTCTGAAAGAAGGTGGGAATGCAGTTGATGCGGCAGTAGCCGTAGGATATGCCTTAGCAGTGACCGAACCCTGTTGTGGCAATCTTGGCGGAGGTGGTTTCATGTTAATTCACCTCGCTAATGGAAAAGATACATTTATTAATTTCCGTGAAAAGGCTCCTTTAGCTGCTACTCAGACTATGTACCTCGATAACAAGGGGAAGCTAAAAGTAGAAGTGAATACTAAAGGTTATCTTGCAGTTGCAGTCCCAGGAACTGTCAAAGGACTTGAATATGCACTTTCCCAATATGGGACAATGACCCGCAAGCAGGTTATGGCTCCAGCTATTCAACTTGCTATTAAAGGTCTTGAATTGCAGCAGGGAGATATTCAAATGTTAAAAACTGGGACTGCCAAGTTCAAGACTCAACCTAATGTTGCCAATATATTTTTGAAAAATGGCAAGCATTCTTATCAAGTAGGTGAACACTTGGTGCAGAAAGACCTAGCTAAGACTCTCAATCTAATTTCAATTCAAGGGTCAGATGCCTTTTACAAAGGAACAATTGCACAGGAAATAGTTAAAGCTAGTCGTGAGCAGGGTGGTATTCTGACACTTGAAGATTTTAGTAACTATGCGATCGCTCAAACTGCACCTGTAAAATGCAACTATCGTGGGTATGAAGTCATTTCTGCTCCACCTCCAGGGGGCGGTACTACCTTGTGTCAAATGCTGAATATTTTAGAAGGCTACGATCTTAAAAAACTTGGCTGGCATTCTTCAGAGAGCCTCCATTTTATGCTATCGGCCATGTTGTACGCCTATGCTGATCGCAATAAGTACTTAGGAGATCCTCAATTTGTAAACAATCCCGTTGAGCAACTCTTATCAAAAAGTTATGCAAGCTCTATCCGTTCCCAAATTCCGCATAAGCAAGCCATTCCTCCAGAGCCTCTCTACTCTGAAATTACATCTTATGAGGGAACGCAAACAACTCATTACTCCATTCAAGACAGCTATGGTAATGCTGTGGCTGTAACTTATACCATTAATTCTAACTTTGGGGCAGGAGTGATTGCTGGTAATACTGGTTTCTTCCTTAATAATGAAATGGATGCTTTTACATCTAAACCAGGTGTGGCTAACAACTATGGCTTAGTGCAAGGAAAGGCTAACGTCATTGCACCAGGTAAACGTCCCCTCAGTTCTATGGCACCCACTATTGTGAAGAAAAACGACAAAGTTTTCCTCATTACGGGTAGCCCAGGTGGGCCAACAATTCCCACAACTATTTTACAAATTATTACTAATGTAATTGACTATGACAAGAATATTACTGAAGCTGTCAATGCTCCCCGAATACATTATCAAGGGATGCCAAATATAGTACTTACTGAACCATATATGCTTAAATCAAATGTAATTCAAGATTTATGGTCAATGGGATATAGAGTTATTCCTTTTTCTCGTTGGGGTGCAGCCGAATCTATTCTATTGAATCCTAAAACTGGGTTATTTTATGGTGCTAATGATAGCCGTAAGCGTGCTGGGCAAGCTGTAGGTTATTAACCCTGTTTAATTACTCTCGGAAAACAAAAATTAGAGCCAAATTTTCAACTATGGGTCAGGATTTTCTGCTGGCTGATAACAGCGTGTTTGCTTCGGCAGAAGTGCAAGTACCCATTCTAAGGGCTGGTGGTACGTTGCAGGTGATTCCCTTTGCAGACTTCGGTGTGGGGTGGAATTCTGGTGCAGAAAATCCCGATTCGAATACTGTGGCTTCTGTTGGACTGGGATTGCAATGGCGCGGGGGCGAAGGCTTTACTGCTCGTGTTGATTGGGGGATTCCTTTAGTAGATGTGGATTCGGACGGAAGAACTTGGCAGGAGAATGGGGTGTATTTTTCTGTGATTTATAATTCCTTTTGAAGATAATTTGTGATAACACACGTCTAAGCGTTGTACAAAAACTATACTTGAAAAATTTTCTTTAATTTTCCTGATGGAGACAAGGAAGACTGTATGTTACTGCAACACCGTATTGTTTATATCTGAATGAGATTTTAGAAAAAATTACTAGCAATGGTGGTAAAAGTTTTTGAAATTTATGCTTTTCCATAGATAACATTTATTCTGTTAGGTAGATAAATAGATTGCATAATATTTCATACTGTTGAACTCAATAGTCCTGTTGAACGAAGTCAAAGGTCAGAAAGATGATCTTTCTGACCTCTCGTTAAAAAATAATTGGTAAGGTTTAATATTTACTGTTTTTAAGAAGGTTGATCAATGGGTTACTACAATTTTAATGAGCATTTCTGGACAGCAAAGACAGTTTGTAACCCAGTATCAACAAAGTTAAATACGAGAAATACCCGCAACAGCAGAATAAGAAAGATTTTATTTGTAGTATGCGTTGCTGTATGGACACCACTGTTAGTTCAGATTCTAACGATGATTACAAATACAAATCAGCAAAAAACATCTATGAATACTGATAACTCTAATGGTAATTGCTTGATGTTGAAAGTTAGCAAGGGTTTTCAAGCTTATTGTTCTATTCAGAAGCAGTAATCAACCAATGACTCTTAAGCAAGAGGTATAATTTTCTCTGCACAGATGATAAAGTATCAGGTTGATGAGCGGCTTCATTTCCTGTCTTATCGCTTCTGACTACGTACTCTGGATTATTAACACTTGTAGCAATATAGTTTCCTCTAAGGTTTGTGGGTGAAGTCAACTGCTTTAGCACCTCGCCTGTCACCTTACTTTGTGGAATATTTCATTCAACCTTGTCAAATTTTTCAGATTTTTCCTACCATTAGACACGCAGATTAAAAATCTGTACTAATCCAATGATTATAAGATATACTGCCACAATATAATTAAGCAATCTGGGAAGTATAAGAATCAATATTCCTGCAATTAAAGCAACAATACCATTAATGTTAACACTTACTTGAAGGGCAGTAGTTTTTTGTGCAAGTAGAATTGGTAGATAAGACATAGTTAGTTAAGTGTAAGAGTAGTTTACTATTGACGTTAATTTACCGGTTCCTAAAATCAGTTTGACTTTGCTTATCAGCTATAGACATTTAATATGCCATAACAAAAGCTGAATGGTGTATTGTCTGTGTGAAGATTGGCGCACTCTTCAAGTTCTAGCGCTTGTCAAAAACTGCGAAAAAACCTTAAAACTATTGCAGCATCTAGGTTAGGAGCGCGTGTCAGATTTAGTGAATTCTGGCGCTGTTGTGATTAGTATAGATGCTTTGAAGGTGGTGATGCGATCGCTGGCTTGATTATTGCTACCCTCCATAGAAATACAGTATATTCTCAACAGAGTCGAAAATCATCTCATTAAGCTTTGTTTGTTGACAAGAATTTCAGCGTAGGCGTAGCCCGTCGTAAGCTTAAGGCATAACTGTTAATGTAAGATCTGTGCTGAAAAAAATCACTTAAGCGACAACTGATATATGGTGAACACACCAGACACATTCGATTGGGATTTCTTCTTGAGGCAATGGAGTAGGGATTTACTGGAACGTTTGGAGAATAGCGAATTTACAAGTCTTCCTTTGGAGGTTGTTCATACAAGGTGGTTAGGCTATCCTGGAGCAACAAATGATGAGATTTCTATTGCTGAAGCTCGTTTGAAAACAACTTTGCCACCTTCTTACCGAAGCTTCCTAGTAATGAGTAACGGTTGGCCAAGGTTAGATGTTCTGGTTGATAGGCTTTGGTCAATTCAAGAGGTTGAATGGTTAGCGTCGAGAAACCAAGAACTGATTGATGCGTGGATGACTGGAGTTGAAATAGGAGGTGGATCTCGTTCTGTGCCCGATGAGGAATATCATGTGTACGGAGACGAACAAGATTCTACTTCGTTACGAGATGATTATCTACAAACAACTTTAGAAATTGGTGGAAACCCAGAACAAGGGCTATTGTTACTTAATCCCCAAGTAGTATTTGAGAATAGAGAGTGGGAAACTTGGTTTTTTGCTAACTGGCTTCCTGGCGCTCAAAGGTATAAATCATTTCATGAATTAATCCAAGATAGACATAAACGTTTCCTGGACTCATTTCCTAAGCTTCGAGAACTTTCTTGAGAAAAAATAAGATGCACAGTAGTTGAGTACTGTGCATCTAAAAAGTCAATGACACACTGATTAGTTCTATTGATCAGTATTTACAAAATTCTTTTGAGTTTCATCGATTAACCGTTGCATCCTGTCAGCGCTTCCTAAATCTCCGTTAGCATGATACAAATCTTCAGCTGTTTGAAAATCTGCAATCGCAGCCAGTGGATTATTTGTTGCAATGTGCATAGTCCCCCGCTCATAATAAACATCTGGAATTTGGGGATCTGCTTCAATTATTTTGTTTATAACTTGGAGCGCCTCTTGATACTGACCATTTTCCATATACTCCAGCTGCTTCTTGGTGAGATTCTGGATTGCCTCTGTGTTTGAATTCTGTTTAACGTCTGTTTTGTGATGACTTGCTAGTTGACTGGTAAAATATGTTGACTTGTCCTGATCTGCTGTATTTTGTGGAATTATCAGGTTGACTCCAAAAAGTATTAAGATTGTTCCGATAAACAGAACTATACCTGTAAATAAATTCTTTGATATTTGCATTGATTCAACCCTCAAGACTATGTTTGGGTTACTTTGAGTATAGTTTTGATAACTAATACTAAGTCACTCCCAATACGGTTCAGTTAAGAAAAAACCAATATATATGATGAGGTACTTAAACTCAAGTAATGAAACTGACAGATGGTAGCTATAGCTAAATAACTAAGTAACTGTTGATTAGCAAACTAGCCACTGATCCTGACTCTAAACCGACTTCCATTCCTAATAGAGTTATTTCTGTAGAAGGAGCTTATTATACCCCCTTGAATGTTTTGCTCTGTTGGAGGAACTGCACGAATAGAAGAACCTGCACCTCCTTCACGAGAACTAGCAAACGGGTACTCATCACAACTAGTATTGTTTGGTGGTTGTGATATGAAGTTTCTACAGGCTTCTCTTCTGTTTTGGTCTATCTCTGCCGAAATTGTAGTGCGTGTCAGGATACTAGGATAACCTCTAGCTTGAGCAGTAGCTATGTGGCTTGCAATGTTGGGTATTCGTGACCTGGAAAAAGTTATAGTTGGTAAGCTTTGAGCTTTTAAACCTGCTTGAGGTAAGCCAAATAAAGAAGGAGAGAGCAAAGATACTACAAAGCTAGCAACAAGCGTAAAAAGAAATACGGCAACAGAAAGCTTTCGTTTCATACTTAAACACTTCTTGTCTTTTTTCAGCCTGTTGAATTTTTCAGACAAACTAAGTCTCCCATATTCAGTTCAAGATAAAAGAAAAAATGGTATCAAATAAACTTATATAAAAGTTATTTAGGGTTTGCAACAAGAACTGGAGATTTATCTTAAAATTCATTATTTTTGAGATATTTGAGCTAAAAACGTTCATTCGTAGGAATAAAAAGCGTTACATAAATATGGTAAATACTAATATATTAAATGTAATTTAGATTACAAATCGTTCTCTCTTTACCAGAACAGCAACCTCAAAAATTGTGTAACATCAGCGCTGTTGTCTTGAGATGCGGTTATGCAAACAAGGGCGTTGTATCGCTGTAGAGCCTGATTGAAGTTACCAAGCCTGTTTGGTTACGGTCTGTGATGGCTACAGCTTTTACTGTTACAAGCTTTCCATCATTGCATTTGTAATGATTAAGAGCTTCCAATACAAAAGACGAATCAGTGCCGTAAATATTCAGCAAGTCATGGGTCAAACTATCAAAGCTAGTCCAGTACTCAGAAAGACCCCTTAGAATCGCAGCCTTACTGACAACAGGAGGATGATTGTTGGTTTGCATGAGACAATCATCTGCCAAAAATGTACCGTACCCTTCGATGTTTTTGCTATCAATAGATTGCAAATAGGCAAGATACCATTCATAAATTTGGGGCGAAAGCTGATTGATTCTAAGCTTGTCGGTTCTCAAGTGGTATTTCTCCTTGCCATATAACGACTTGATTAGATTATCTCGCGCAAACTACAAGCTTCACAATTAATTCTGAAAACGCCATTACTTAACTATTTTCAGAGAAATATTGCATTAGAGTCCGTAAAACCGCTAACCTCATGTAGTAATGATAAAACCTTACATCTGCGTAGATCTCTGTAATAGAAAGTAACCGACCAAGCTCATCTGCTAGATGTGTAGAGCTTAATTTGGCTGACTTCAAAATTGTCCGATTCATGAAAGCCCTAGAAGTTATAACACTTTAGGATATCCGCAATTCTATGTTCAACTTGTCTGGCAAACCGCAATTAGTATTTGACAATAACCCAACTCTGACTTCTGTTAGTAAAGATTGTGACTTGAAGAAGATTTTGGACAGGTTGTCCAAGTTTACCTTCCAAAAACGTCCAAAAAATAACATAAAGGAAAGCTAAACTGCTCAAACTATCTCCCTGTATGCAAGATAAAGGTTTTGCTAATAGCGATGCTTATGGCGGCAAGCGATCGCAACGCTAGTAAGTTATCCCAGTTAAAGGAGAAAGTTGGCTAGGAGTAGTATTTATATGGATTTGCGTCCATGTTCTTCTCCCATTTTTGTTATTATGTCCATTTTATTTATCCAAAAAAAGCGATCGCTTGATTAATGCCTTAACAAAGTTACAAGTATTTCAGCTTATAACTTGTCCAATTTCTCTTTCCAAAACTGTCCCAAATCTTCTTCAAGTCACAAAGATTAAGTAACATTTCTAACAATTATCACTGCTTGACGTTTCATTTATCAGTTCACATTCTTGTTCAATAAAGCTCAACAGTTTTTCTTCAAACTGGGTCAAATATGGGCGCTTCAACTCCCCTAAGTACTTCAACATAGTATGGGCAGGCTCTTCCAAATTCTCGTTCTCCCGTAGCCTAGTAATGCGATCGCACAATGACTGCATCTGTTCACATTCGATAGGCAAGTAGTTGAAAGACTTCAGATACTGCAATCCAACGGTATACTCCCCATCCCAGGTTTTCACTGTACAACTGAATTCGCCCACATGGCTGATTATGCCCCAACAACCACCTTTGCCCCTCAGTTCCGGGTTGTCTTTTGCAAGGATTTGGCAAACTTCGCTTAGCTGAGAAGTGTTCGGTACTTGCGTCCTTTCCATGATGCGCTGCACAACATCTTTGACAACACGACCTGATGGTACTTTACCACCTGCTTGCTGTACTGCTTGCTGCCATGCATCTCTTTGCACTTCAGGCTCTAGCGGAATCAAGGGTCGTAGCTGATATTCGTTAATGGGTAAAATTTGTCCCTCACTAGATTCTGGAGTAAATGTGTCCGCACCCAGATCATTTTGTGTCCTAATAGGACACATTTTCATGAGATTATCTACGACCACCGTACTTTCCATTAACCTGTACGGATAACGACGCTCAAAACCGAAACGCTCTCGGCAATAGTCCTCAAAGGTTTTGTGCGTATTTCGATACAACTTCCTGTCTCGCAACTCTACCAATGCCTTACCCGCAAGGTAAAACGCTTTTTCTACTTGTCGCTCCAGATGTAGGCGATCGCTTTGCTCTGCTTCGGTCAATTCTCCTATTTCAACAGCAGCAACCGTAATCGTTGCTGAACCAGGATCTACTTGCTGAGAGATATCCTCGTTTGCAGAGCTAGCGGTTGCTTCTGAATCGTTGGATGGGGCAGAGGTGGCTTTTTTACGTCTAGAAGGTGGTTTAGCCATTATCCCACCTCTTGAACAGCACTTGAAGAGTCAACTTTTAGGGTCTTGTCTCCAGATGGCTCTACTCGTAGCAGCTTCCAAGCATACTTTTTCTCCATATTGCGGCACTCCTCTTTCCTTTGTTGCAGCGTGCCGTAACTCTGGTTTCTCTTCCCTAGTCATACCTGTTCCACTGTAAGGAGAGTAAGGATAATGCTGTTGGTTTTAACTTTTCCAAGAGCAAAAGCACTCATGCAGCCTCGACCTCTGAGTTGGAACGCTTTCTTGTTTTACGTTGAGGTATGTCTTCTGGATTTCTCATTTCAAAAAGATCACCTACTTCTCTAGCAAAGTAATTGCATAAAACTTCAACTGTACCGACATCAACGCGGCTGAAGTTATTTGTGAACAAGCGGTTAATCGTTGTGATATCTAACCCAGTTTCTTTTGCCAACTGTCTTTGTGACAGCTGTGGATCTTTTTCTGCCATAAGCACGGCTAGCCTACAAAACATTTTTTTGCTCATGCCTCCATCGTACCTGTAGGCTACATTAACACAAAATTATGCACTACTACATACAAAATATGTATATGTACACATAAAATTTGCATTAACACTTGACAAATGTATGTACTACCGCATACAGTTATATACATTAGAGCAAATAAAATTTGCCAAAAACAAAAGGCGACCGCCTCAGTCTTGCAAACGCAGCGATCGCCCTTTGACCCTTTTACAGGAGCCTTCATTATGACCCATCCAATCTACACACAGCAAGCGCTTTCCTGCTATAACCTCCCCCGCCTCAAAAGAATCGCGGCTTCACTCGGCGTAACACCCACTGGGGACAAGAGAGCCGCTGCCACCTGGATAAACGCAATCATTACCCACCAATCCACCCAGATTCAGAAGCTTGACGAACAAGCCACAGCCCAACCAGAACTGAACCACTTCATCGTCAAGCAAGCCCAATCCATCGCTCCAGAGCAACTGACAACAGCAGAAATCAGCTTCTACGATCACGAGATTTACTGCGACAACAAATTGATAGCCAGCATCACCCATGATCACAATGACTTTGTGACGCAACGCTGGGTGGTGATGGTGAACAGTGAGGAAGTATTTCGTGCCAATACCTACATGAAATGCCATCGCTTCATCTGCATTCACTACAAAGACGGGTCATTGCCAGTGCAGCAGCAAGACGCTACAGACACACCTTGCACCACTGGTAACGAAATCATGGCTCAGATTTTCGCCGAATGCGAGAGGTACGGCTTCGACATCTTCGACGATGGCATTTACCGCAATGACGTGAAACTGGGCGAAGTAGGATGCACTGAGGTTAATTGGTGGTTTGTACGGGTAGGGGAGAATCAAGAGCGCATACCCTGTGATTCAGCGTTAGATGCGGTGTGGTGGCTGTCAATGGTGGACGTTGTACCCACTGCTGGTACAAAACCCGCCTTTGAAGAATTGATACCTAAACCACTAGAGCAGCTAACTCCCAACGAACTGCAACAACTTTTTGAGAACGCAGATTTAATTGCAGCCTAAGCAAAGTGTGAGCAGTAATTTTACCTGCTGCTCATTTTTGATTGCTATTGGGAAAAAGCCTTCAAACTGCTCCCAATCATTCACCAATCACTTCATTAATTAATCACAACTATGCAACCAGTAATCTTAATTCCCAAACACTGGGAATATCCTCGCTTTGCTTTGGAAGAGCGTACAAAACAAGGAATCATAATCGGCTTTGAATACTACGCCAAAGACAGTTTTCTGGCTGAAAGATTTGGTAATGGCTGGCGTTATTCTGTAACTCCTCATAAGAATTCCGAGGAATTGTTGCACTATCACCAAGAGCAGATTCAGCCACTATCACCAGAAGAATTACAAGCGCAAATTACTGCTGAAATTGATGCCCATCAGCAGCAAATAGATATTCTTAGGCAACAGTTAACAGATGTAGCTGGAGGTTACACCAATGGCTAAAACTGTTGATAACTATGTTGAGCGTGCCTCTGCTAAACTGTTGCGTTCTCTGCATCGAAGTGGTGGTAAAGCACCTCTACATCGTATTGGGTTTACTAATTCAATTATTCAATATCTCTTGGATAAACAACTAGTGCAGGTGCAGAATACTGGACGCGGATTTCTATTAAAGATTGCTGAAGATTGTTGAATCAAACACAAGATTTAGGAGTAATGAAAATGCCCCATCCCAATCTACACACCTTAGTTGAAGCCGCAAAATTTATTCTTCAAGAAATTGTTAGACATCCTGAATTTCAAGCACTTGATTATCACCCAGATTTAACAATTGGTGATGCTCAAACGGCACTTGATTATTTGCAAGGAGAACTAAATACTAGAAAGTTTTCTATGAGAGCACAAAGGTCTCCTGAAAAATCAAAATAATCGCCTGAGTAAGTGCTAGTTATTCAGGCGAACGCACCATGATGCGTGCAATTGCATGATCAATCATCTTACAGCACATACTAATACCAATGTAGTAATCCAGAACACAAACTAATCATGGAAACTATCACAATCAACAACAGCGTCTTTCTCATCCCTCCCTCTCAACCAAAACTACAAGCCAATTGCGCCAAAGAATATGGGCAGTTCTTACTTGATTGTCCTCCAAAGCTAACAATCTTAGAAGCTCAAGCAGGGGGATATCTTAAAGGCAATAAAGCTGATTTCGCCATCGCCATTTCTAGACCAGACCGCGTTTTTACTATCAACGAAAACTTCGTTAACGAACCCTTCACTGAATTATGGGTGATTCCGGTAAGCGGAGGACTAAAAGAACAATTCAAAGGTCCTGCTTCCATGCTGTTCTGCTTCTTAATGCATCGCCGCAGCAAGGACAGGTTCGCCAGTCTCTACAATCACTTTGCTCATCGTGCATTTCAGGAATGGTGTGAAGAAGGGATGCCTGGTGATCCTAAAGAGTTTTGTTATGGTGCGATCGCTAGTGTATTACGAAATTACATCTTCTGCGTCGAGTTTCAAAAGGTAGACGGTGCAAAGGGGTCTTATTGGTTCATTCAGTGGTCTTATCGTCTTTCCCAATCTGACTTTGAGAACGATGCATTAGAAGCCGCCCAGATGATTCGTAGTGGTGCTGAAGAAGGCGCAACACTTCATTGGGTGACGAATGAGACGTATGAACGTTGGGCTAGTAATGCAGAGACAGCACCCGCATTGCCTCCAGTTTCAGAAGTGGAGGCGAGGGCATCATTGCAAGCTCACAATCAGCAAGTGTTGCCACAGAGTAAGAAACGGTAATTAACAACAAGCATTGGCGGCTCACTTTGGAGTCGCCACTACATAAAGCTTATAGCACATATCAGGCAATGAAAATCAGTACTATGTCGATAAGTTATTCCAGAAAATTCAATTTAGGGCAGTTTGAATCAATTGATATAGGTTGTTCTCTTTGGGCGCAAGTCGAAGATGAAGAGAACGCAGACGGCGTAGTTCAATTCCTCTATCACCAAGCTAAGGCATCAGTAAAAGAAGCAGCAATGCCAGTGATTAAAGCGAACGAGTTTCAGATTAACAAAGCTAAATCGCAACGTAAGGTAACAACTGATGAGGGCGTTACAGAGTTGGACGATTTTTAAGGCAGTAAGACACTACAAAAGGAAGTCAAAACAAATGCTTGTCATCGTTACAGTCATCGAAACAGTCACAAGTGAAGCACACATTAACATTCAGAATGGGTTAAGTGAGTTTGCAATTAAGCAGCACATTACTGACTTGTATAACAGTGAATCAATACAACATTGCTTTGAGATTTCTGACGTAAAGTTTGAATCAATCAGCGCGACTCTTGTTAGACAACAAGACTTAACAGATTCAATTTCTGCATCAAATGAGTTATCACAATTTCCACAATCATGACTGCAATATCAAGTAATCCTGTTCGTAGATACAAACGCCTTTACACTAGCCAGAAACGTAATAAAAGACCCCATCTGATTGCGAAATATGGAATGAAATGTTTCTGGTGCAAGTGTCAACTTACTGAGTAAACGCTGACCATCGACCATTATATACCACTCTCAAAAGGTGGGAATCATCAAATTAAAAACTTGCGATTGGCTTGTTATGAGTGCAATCAAAAACGAGGTAATTCATTACCAGAGTCAGTCAACAAGTTTTATCACCACTGAAATATCGGAGGTTTAAGCATGAGAAGAAAATGGACTGATGAAGAGTTATTAACTCTCGATGAAATGGCACAAATGTACACCCTCAAGCAAATAGCTTTCCGGCTCAAAAGACGAGGGTATTATCGGACAAGATTCGCCATTAGCAAGAAACTGTACGCTTTAGGATACTCTACGCGCCCGATTCTTGATAATTACAGTTGTCAGGAAATAGCCAAAGCTCTTTGTTACCATTCAACAACTGTTACTAAATGGGTACGCAAAGGTTGGCTAAAAGCTCAAAAGCGTTCCGCTACTTGTTACCAAGTTAAAAGCCGAGATTTAAAACAGTTTTTCAAGAATCCTCCGCAATCACTGACTAATCGGATTGCCACCATAGACCCGCAAATTATTAAATACTTGGTGGGGTAATAATTATGACTGGTGCAATCACCACTCTAGAAAGATGCTGGTATCTCTCACCACAGTGGGGTCAACAGATTCCACCATTTGAAGCGAGGTTGTTAGAAAGAGTTTACCTCCCCATCAGTAAAACATTTGGTTACTGCTGCGGTGTGGAATGGAAAGATGACCGCTGGATTTATGCAATTGCTTGTAACTACCAAGTCGTCCACGCTTATTTCTACTTTTCTTGATTTTTTTCTACACCCGACACCCTACCCCCAACAAAGAGCCCTGGCAAAGGTTTCATCTTATCTTAGTGCCATTCCCATCAGCCTCGACAATCGGCTGATTCTTTTACCACAGAAAGATTTGGTACGAGTCAATGTCTGAATCCTGCTTCACATAGGAGCCAATAAATAACGGCCAACGATTGACGGTTTTGTAACCAACACAAACACAGCAAACAGTTCTCAAGCGGCATTGCCCATAGTGCCGCCCCATTTTCATGCGTCTAAATAACGGAGGGGACATGGAAGCTAACGCTCAGACTAACAACGATTTCACACAAAAGCATTGCCAAGAATGGGTGAAGGGTTCAGCCGTTGACCCGACCCTGACCACTTTAAATGTCCGTTCTCTGACTGGGGATGAAGTATACGAATTGTTATTGTACGCCCTACCCAAAACCGCCCGACGTAACGATCTCCGATTGCGGAATGGATACTTGAGAAGGTATGATCACACGACAAAAGGTGCATGGTGGGTTAGTGGACTTGACCCACTCAACAACTGGCTATCAATGGATTGGGGACGGATTAAACCGGACTACCCCAGGCTCGAATGGGTAGTGAAGACTCCTACACAAGAGTTGGCTCTTGGCTTAACTGCTTCGAGAAGGGAAAGTGAAGCTTCGTATGTGGATTTTGAAAGAATTCCGTTCCCTTTATTGGGTGCAGATGAGCAAGGGCGTACCAAAGTATCAGCGCTGCGATTTTTCAAGAATGGACGAGTCGCAATAATCGCCAAGTCCTTGCAGTGCGATCGCAGTTCAGCCTGGGACTGGGTGCATTCGATGCGACTATAAATTCCGATAGACCAGATAGTCGCTTCTTCAGTTGGCAAGGACAAGCGCAGTGGGTACGCCTGCTGGCTCCTGAAACCATAGCGTTACTCCGTCTGAACACGCAACTGGCGACTACTACACTCGTGCCTTTCGAGCAATTTAGCGTTGGTGGGCAGGAGAGCGTACGGGGTTATCGCCAGGATTTCCTGCTGACTGATAACGGCGTGTTTGCTTCAGCTGAAATACAAGTACCCATTCTCCGGGCTGGTGGTACGTTGCAAGTGATTCCCTTTGCAGACTTCGGTATTGGCTGGAATGCAGGTATAGAAAATCCCGACTCGAATACTGTGGCTTCTGTGGGACTGGGGTTACAATGGCGAGGGGGCGAACGTTTTACTGCTCGTGTCGATTGGGGGATTCCTTTGGTGGATGTGGATTCGGACGGAAGAACTTGGCAGGAGAATGGGGTGTATTTTTCTGTGATTTATAATGCTTTTTGAAATCTAGATTAGTCTTGCTTGATAGGTGTTATTAAAAGTGAAAAGCACCATTAAAGCTTTCATTACTATTGAGAACACATTTCTAGATTCATTGAAAGTGTTCATCTGGTTTTGGGAAACTGTGATGGAGTTTAGTTAGTTCATGCTCAAGTATTTTCTCAGATTTCCATATTCGACGCCAATGTCGTAGTTGTTGAAAAAACAGTGAGCTTCGATAGATGTGCAATTCAAAGGTTTCAACGGTATTAGGTGGTTGGATCACCTCTGGGACTTGTACTTTTTGAAAAGAGCGTGTTTTTCCTCGTACCCACCCGTTTGGGGTCAAGTAAAACTCAATTAGTAAATTTTCAAAAATCATACTTTTGACATTAAGTTATTCCGCTCTAAAAATCTAACTGTCAAGCTTCTTGATAACAGATAATTAAACTATTTGAGGAATATCACCTAGTACAAATTTGGTAGACTCAATTTCGGAGCTAGCAGGCAAGTTTGGTGCTAGTAACATGATTAAAACAGTTTAATAAACCAAAGCCTTGTTTCTGGAGAGATATAAAATTCGGGCTTTGGTGAAAGATTAGTATATATTGTGACTAAAATCGAAATTATTTTTACTAATATAAGGGCGTTCGTGAGAGGTTAAAGTAATTGCATTTTTGTCAAGAGAGTGCAGGTAAAGGGGATAGATCCAGCTTGGAAGCTGACTTTCGCAAGGCTTTGATCAGTATAAGAATTTCTTAAGAGCAAGAGTTTCGGCGTTTTAGAATTCAGCCGATTTTTTCGTCAATACTCTTATCCAGCCGGGGGTTAGTGAAATCTCGTGCGTTCGCCCTGAACTGAAAGTAGCTTCTCCTGAGAATTTAGTAATTTAAAGACTTCATACGTGAATATGAAATTGCTTTTTCCCTTTCATCTCAAGAGAGCTAGATACTTTGTTTCTAAACTACAAAAAGATTAGTAGTTAGAGCTAAATGATTTAGCTAAATAAGTAACATGACCGATGGCATATACGTTGACATAGCCTTCAATTAGCTTGTCAAATCCAGAAAAATCGCTGAAGTTATCATAGCCACCAGAGATTGAAGCAGTATCGCTCAGGTCATTAAGAAAGCTTTCGGAATCTTGAAATAATTGAGAACCAGTAAGTTTTAATTCAGAAAGAGTGATATTAGCCATGACTAACTCCTGAAAGAATAGTTTTGCAAGCAGTTAAGTTTTTCTTAGCTGTTAATGCAATTTTTATTGAAGAGAATTAGAAAAATCAAGATTAAAAGTTGGTTGAAATAGACACAAAGAAATAAGTTATGTCTATTTGAGATTTATTAGTTTAAATATAGTAATCCTAACTTGAGTTGACAAAAAGAATTTAACTAACAGTGTCAGCCTTAAGGCTGAGAGTTGAATAAGCCCTAAGATTGAGAGTAAATTACCTCTCAAGATGTATGAAAGATAAAGACCCTTTGCTAAGAAGGGTTATTTAATAATTCAAGAGAGCATGAATAATAATGAAAGCAGGAAATGGAGATTTTGAGTAAGGTGAGTGTAAATGAGGAAATGATTGCTTTTATCAGCAAATGCCAGTGATTTAATTACTATGATTTCAAGACTGAATTCCTGCCGGGACTCTATTCCCATCTCTTCCAAAGTCAAACTTGAGAGTCAAAGACTTAATTCCAGAGGTTTGGTCAATGGAATTAATTAAAAACAATTGTATTTAAAAAAGTAATTATTAAAAATGAAGATGTGAGAGAAATACATTTAATGTATTTATCTATTTCTCACTCAGAAAAGTGATGTTGCTCTTAAAATTGCTAAGTCCGTTGCCATGAACGGACTTTTTTTAACTAAATTCTGATTTTTTGTACTTATTAACTGGATGCAAATGTTGTAGGAAGTACTGTTGAGGTATTCCATTGGTATCTGGGGATCATTTAAGAATGCAGAGATGATAGTATAAAGACAGGCATACCAAGTGGTACAGAAGTCAAGAAAGAATGTGTAACTAAAATGGCTTTGACGCTTTTGCATTACAATTTCAATCTATTTGGCAGAAATTCTCTAAAACTCAGACTAGGAAAGGCTTAGAAACGAAGGTATGATTTTTCTTTACGTAGATGATATAAGTAGTGAATGATGAATAAAAAGTGGGCTGTCAAACGACTAACAGTAAATCTCACCTCAAGTGAAGCACAAAAACTTGAGGAGTACTGTGCAATGACCGGAAGGGCATCAACCGACGTGATTAGAGAGTTGGTGCGTTCTCTTCCAGTAGACGAGAAGGAAGTAGCTGACATTGCCGACTCCTCTCAACTTGCGGGATTAAGTAGTAGTCGAAAATCGGCAACTTGACTTCAACGTAGCCATTAATAACAGTACGTTTCGGAATTGTTCTAATAGAATTAATTAAGGTCAGATGCATTTTGGTAAAACTTCTTGCCAAAATGCAGTACTCAATATACCTGAACACCAAATTTGTAGAGATACTGTAACAGTAAGAGGAACAACTGACATACTTCGAGAATTGCTCTGCTTTCTGGAAGCTGATAATTTGAAAGTAACTAATATTTAGTTTTCCTGTCAAAAAAGAGAGTTAGCTAACGCGAAAAATCGGTAATTCAATACAAAGGTACTATTAATCGGAGTAAGTTGAGTCGGGCAAAGAGCGAATCAGCTCTTGAATCACATCCGTTTGTGATTTTCCTGTCTGATTACAGTAGCTTTCAAGTATCTTGATTTCATTTTCTGACAAGTCAAGATGAATTTGCTTGAGAGTCAATTTATCGGTTACTTTCACGTCTCACCCACCAAATGTAGTATAGTATTTGCTTTTATGCCTGACAGAGCTTAAAAAGCTTGGGTTCTAGCTTTGATTGTGTATCAGGTTTTCAAGCGTAACGTTTGCCAATCGGTACTAGCTTTTGTAATATACTACTAAAGTGGTATACTTAATACTGTAGATTTAGTATTAAAGTATTAAAATAATATTAAAAAGTTGACTTAATGATTAGAATATCTTGTTAAAGATTTTAATAGGAGTAACCACTCATATCCGAATGGCACTAAGTTTAGTTATTTGTTGAGGTGAGCTAGGGAAGCTGGGGGTGCTGGGGGTGCTGGGGGAGACAAAGAAATAAATGTATTTACGTAGCTCTAGTATAAACAATTACTAGGAATAGCTCTTACTCCCCCAGCCTAAGAGCAGCCTCCCCAGCACCCCCAGCTTATCTTAGTGACATTCCACTCATATCCAATTACAGCAGAATTGCGGAGTCAGTATCAAAATGCTTTAGCAGTCTTCGCTCTGGTTAAGCCAGGAGGTGTGCTTGGAGAGATAAATGAATGGCACGCGCTTGCTTGTGCGCGTTACTTGTTGAGGCAAGCTACTCTTGAGGTGGGGAGCTAGGGGAGACAAATAAATAAGTGTATTCAAGATTATTGGAGTAGCAAGAGTTACGAATAATTCCTCTTTACTCCCCCAACCTAAGAGCAGCTTTACGAGAGTGCCATTTAAGACATAAATAAAATGAATCAAATAGCTGGGGTCAATCAATTTTAGATTTTGGATTTACAATTTTGGATTAACCTCTCCTTATAAAGAAGAGGCATCCGATTTTAGATTTGCGATTTACGATAGCGTTAGCGTTCGCGCAACGTCTCGTAGAGAAGCGGTAGCGAGGAACGAGCGTCGGAACGAGCGTCCGCAGGAGCGTCTTTTGGATTAGAAGAGAATTGTTCGTTTTTAATCCAAAATCCAAAATCTAAAATCTAAAATTGTCTCGGTCAGGTTTAATTATGTTGAGACATAATTATGTAGCATAGTAGATGTTTCTAATAGACAATTTTTTTGTTATTTATTCGCATCAGAGGTAGCTAATTTATTAAACTTAATTGCAGCGATCCGGTTTTTTAAAACTGACATATTAGTTGGATCAAGGCGAAAGTTAAAAAGCATAACCTCGGAAAAGAGAAAACTGTACTGACGTACATAGCTTTCAGCAAGTTTAGAAGTACAAATTGCATCTGCCTTCTTTAAAAGGTGGTCGTCTTGCTGAAGGTGTTTCAAAGGTAGAGTTTGAAAGTTAATGTGTGAAATTCCAGATTGTTGTAGTACTTGCTTCATCATTTGACAATCAGCTTCTTCTTGACAAATAAGTAGCATTAAAGCATGACGTGATAAAGATGAAATTTTTGTCAGGAGTTGTAAGTCTGGTTTGAGGTTAATAGCAATAACTTCCTGCTCGGAGGCAGTTAGTTTGCTGACTTCCCATTGATGCTGTACTGTGGTAATTATCAGGTCAGCAGCGAGGATTTTTTTTAATAACTTTGATTGGTTAGTTTTGAAATCTTTTAAACTAAAAAATGATAAAGAAAGTTTTATTTCCGATTGAATAACTTCATATATATCTATACCAAGTGATGAGTTTTCTATAAATACTAACTCTAAAGGGGAAGATGTGTGCTGATTCAACATAGCGGCTTGTGTGTAAGCCGCAGCACTAAACTCCGATGGAGATAATCCAAGTCTTTTCGCAGCGTTGAAGGCTTGATGTAGTAGATTGTAAACTTTTTTGTGAAGAATATTTTGTGTAACTTTAGTGTGGGCAACAAAAGTTCCTTTACCTTTTTTTGCCACCAGATAACCGGATTTAATTAAATGATTGTAAACTGCTGCAACAGTATTATGATTGACTTTTAAATGTTGAGCTAATTTAATAGTAGTTGGTAAAGTATCACCTGGTTGCAAATATCCTGAAGTAATTAATAGCTTAATCTGTTCAACGATTTGAGTATTAATTTTGATTGCTGCTTGGGTTTCAATATAAATAGTAAACAGAATTGAATGAGGCATGAGTATAATTAATATACAAAATAAGTTTTTCTGAACTTCTATTGACTACTTAATTATTTAAAATCAGTGCAAGCTTTTATATTTTAAGTTAAATAATGTTGCAAAAAGGCAGAAATTTTTGATTGTGAAAATACTTGAATTACTCATAATATTTTTGAGAGGAGACAAAGATTTTTGATGTCTACAATTAATGATTTATCAAAGTTATATTTTGTAATTAGCTAACACTGTATTTCATTATGAAAAGTAATCATAATAAGAGATTGAAGATGCATATTAAGGAATTACTTGTTGTCTTACCAGGATTGAGGTAGGACGGCTCTTGGACTGATTGCGGGTTTGTGCTTTAACACTTATATGAAAAGTCACTCTTAACCATACAGCTATTTGATTGATTTTGCAAGGATGTTTCCGTAATCTTAGGATAAAAAACAAACTTTTCAGCACATAGCATTAATCCTATAAAGAACTTATGATTGATTTTTAGAATTGTTTAAATTTTTGATGAAAAAATCTTGAACTGAAGTCAGAAGGAAAACCTTCTCCACTCTTGCCAATCCTTCTGACTTCTTGTTCAGCACTTATTAGGGCAGGGTCGGAATACCCGTACTTATTCATCCTTCTGACTTCTGACTCCTGACTTCTGACTTCTTGCTCAATACAAGGCTCGTATTACTACGCAAGAATTTCCTCGTAATCAAAGCAACTGCTCGCAGGTATACTTTAAAAGCAACAAGAGCTACCCCACCAGTTCAAAAAGCTTGCCAACAAGAGCAGCAATGTTAGGTTGGTCGAGTACTAAAAACAGAGAACTTAGCAGAATCCACAACGCTTAGGGGCACTGCTCCCGAATAAAGAGTAACTTGGGTTAGCAAAAGATGAATCCAAGCTGCTGTTATGGATAAAGCGATCGCGTCCTGCTGCTTTTGCTTGATACAATGCTCTATCTGCCGTGGCAATTATTTGTTGGAAGTCAGAATTAGGCTGAGGAACTACTGTAGTTGACCCAGCACTCAGGGTTATATGAGAACAAAGTAGTGAATTGCGGTGGGGTATTGCTAGTGTGCGGACAGCACAGCAGATTGTTTTGGCAATATGAATAGCCCCAAGTGCGTCTGTATCAGGTAAAACAACAGCAAATTCTTCTCCGCCATAACGGGCAACTAAATCCGCAGTCCGCTTGAGAGCATCTTTGATAGCTCTAGCAATTTTGACTAGAGTGCCATCGCCTGCGAGATGACCATAAGTATCGTTGTAAGACTTAAAGAAATCAACATCGCACAGAATCAAGGATAAAGGCTGTTGTGAGCGTATTTGGCGCTGCCACTCAAGGGAGAGATATTCTTCAAACCGCCGACGGTTAGCTACTTGAGTTAACTCATCAAGATTAACCAAAAGTTGCAACTGCTGATTTGCAGCAAGGAGTTTTTGCTGTAGCTGAGATTGCTCAATCAAACGTTTTAGACGTTGGCGCAAAATGGATAACGGAAGGAATTTAGTAACATAGTCAGTTGCACCGACTGCAAATGCATGGTTAATCGAGCGTTCATCCTCAACAGATGTAAGCATTAAAATAGGAGTGTGCTGACCTTGAGCTGATGAATGCAACTTGTTACAACACTCGACGCCATCCATGTCTGGCATTGAGATATCAAGGAGTACGATGTCAGGGTGCAGTTGCTCAAAAATATTTATTGCCTCTATGCTATTTTCAGCTTCCGCGACTCGATATCCATCCTGCTCTAAGAAAAGTCGCAGTACTGTGCGGAAAAAGGGTTCATCGTCAACGATCAGAGCTAATAATTGATTTTCTTCAATAGGGGCTGTCATGATGCTTGCTTATTCAGAGTGAAATCCTTGACTCTAGGACAGAGCAACACACTAGGGCGCTAACAGCGACAAATAACTTGTGATTTGACAAGCAATAATTAGGCATAGATCACTAATAGGATTTTTGCCCAAAATTCTTGGTAATCAGCCCTTTTTAAGAATACAGTTACTAGATTGATTAAGCAAGATTTCCAGGAATTTTACGGTTTGAGAAATAGAGTATTGTCTTACATGAGCAGCAGGACAAACATATATAAGAGCTTATGATGAAATAACGATAAGCTTTTTAGTTATGGTTCAAATCAAAATTGATGTTTATTAACCTGATATTAATCATAAAAAGCTTTAGGAGTATCATTAGAATTCATCCTTCTGATTTCTTTGTCCAAACTTCTGACTTCTAGTTCAAAAAGTACTAACCAGGCAAATAACGCTGTTTCCCCATTCCAACTTGTTTATTTAGTGAAATTTTATTTCCCGCTGATTGCCCAGCCGCAAACCCATCGGCAGAATTACAACAAGGTCGGGAATTCCTAAATTTTAGATTCAAGTTGGTTGCAGTGTAAGCTTTTAATTCCGCCTCTAACCTTTCATAAAGCGACCGCATGACAATTGCTGAAACTTGTGCGGCATCACCACAAGCACTTATCCCTTCTCGTTTTTGTTGTTCTATACTTTCAAGAATCCTGATCTGAAGTCTTTGTGCAGCACCTAGCTTAAAAGCATTTTTGAACGCGCGTAGGCTTTGCCCGACGCAGGCATCACCGATTTCCTCTCTTGCCAATCTCTCGATAGCTTGTACCAAATATTCAAATTGCATTTGAGCAGATTGAATATTGACTTTCCGTCCTAAAATAATTGTTTTTGTGCTGTTACGACTCTTGCGATTAAACGCAAGGCAGTAATTAGCCGATGCTACTGCATTAAGTAAAATCCTCTTCCATGTGCTTTGTCTTTTTGACTGATCAATGATTTGTTCTTCTACTTCTTGAGGTACTTCATCTGCTAAATCTGCCAGAGACAGATTATAGCGAGTCAAGATTTCTTGAGCTTTGGAGAAAGCGGAGATGGCTTCGGCTTCATTAGGAGATTGAGACAAAGCAAGCAGCTTCTTAATTTTTTCACCAATCTTTTCTAAATTTGGTGGTTCGGATGAGGGAGATTTGCTCCGTAACTCTGCTTGAAATTGCTCTTGGTTGCGTTGCTCTGGTTTGCGTAGATAGTACTCAATTAATTGTTCAACCTCGTTTTTCCAGAAAAGATAATTATCCCAACCCCTAAAAGACTTACGCATCCAAATATTATTGTCACCTTGAATAAAACTTTTGGATTCTAGTGTGGCTTTCAACTGAGAATGTATTGGGTTAGCTAAGTCAAAGTCTTTGAACTCAACTGCGATCGCAGTTGCATAGTATATAGCTTGTAGCTGCATTATTTTTGTCCGTTATTGTTATCATGGAACCGAATTAGTGATATATGAAAAATCTGAATCAGGTAGCCAAAAACTGATTAGTAGAGATTTAAGTTTTTGGGAGAATAATAAAAATAAGCAAATTATCTATAATTATGCAATTGCTCATGTTCTGACGTGGGTGGCACCAATACCATACAATCAGACTATCGAAAAGGGATAGAAAAAGCATTGGCGTTAATAACGCTTAACGCTGCTCCCGCCCATCCCTCAAGCTACTAAAAAAACCGAGGCACATGAACATATTTGAAATTACTGTTTCCTTTGTAACCAGAGGCTAGCGAAAGTTGGTTGAGGTTTTGCACCCCGCTATATTGTTTACCATTGATCACCCAAGTAGGGAAGCCAGGAACTTTTGCTGCCTTGCATAAATCTGGTTTAGCATTCAGACCCTTTGAGTCGCACTCTATTTTGATGCTATCGCTGATTATTTGATAAGCTTCCTTGCCAAAAAGCAACTTCTGCTCGTGGGAATGTGGACACTACCATGCGGCGTACTCTTTCGCACCTATATTGACCAAATGCCGTGCTAAGGCTATCTCTGCCTCGCCGGAAGTAGTGGTGATTGACCAGCCGATGCCAGTAAGGCGACGTTCGTCGGGACGGAAGAATATTTTTTGCTGCTCTTTTGGTTGAGCGGTTTGAGGGGCTTGTGCAGATAATGAAGTTACGCTAACACAGGTAATACCCACGGCTAAAAGTCCGGCTGTCCACGCAAGTTTTGCAAACATATTATTGATGATAATCAGGACATTTCACATTATCACATCAACTTATAAGATGCGATCGCAATAATCCGGGCAGTTCTCACCTTCTACGCCATGAGGATGTATCGCGCAGACCAGCATATTGCCACCGTAGTATTGCCCGTGATAATTCTCGCAACCAATGCAAGCTGCTGGTCTAGATTCTTCTTCATCAAAATCATCCTCATCCTCACCTTGATCTTCAATCAACGCATTACAGTTAGGACAATTAATAATCTCTCGTCCCCTGTCTTCAACTAAACAAGTTATAGATTTCCAGTAATAAATATCAATATCTATTAGTACAGAAAAGTAAGGGTAGCCACAATTGCAAATGTCTATCTCACTCTCAAAATTACCATCAGAATCAGCATCTTTGTATTCTTGAGCAATCTTCCAGTCCTGTTGCAAAGATCGGCTCCCAGGGTTGCCCTCGGAATCTACTGTCCACAGCCTGGAGTCGTGAAAGATTCTAAGACTAAAAGATGTATAGTCGTGAGCCAGATTTTCAAACTGACAACTACTATTTGCTTCTTGATAATCAAAGCTTCGATGCTTAACTACTAACTTTTTATCATGAGGATAGGTTTGAATTACCAAGTACTCACCTTCGCAAAAGGGATTGAAGTCTGTGGCAACGTTCGCGTTTAAGAAAAGGAAATCTTTCAATGTATCCATTGTTTCTCTTGATTGGAATTTGAGTTGTAGTTTTTTAGCAGATATAATTCCCGGAATTATGTCTAATTATCTAAGCCGAAAAGCTTGCTTTTTCAGGTAAAATCATTAAAAATAAGTACATCATGTTCCTCGCATGGCTTTTGTAAAAATAAATAGTTGGTTTCATTTGGGAAAGTCTGCTTTTGCAGACTTTTTTTAATTATTTACGCAAATATAATTCCAGTAGTTCTGTCCACTTATTTTCCAAAACAAGCTTGTATTTAGAAAATAAGTTTACAAAAATAAATATGTCATGTAAATGCATTTTGTATTTACATGATTATCACTGACTAAGGTGATACGGTTTTAGCTACGGGTAGTCCGCGTTTGCGGACTTTCTTTAATTAATTAGAAGCAGAGGTTAAACCCAATCAGACATTTGACCTCTAAAACAGCAAACTCATTTTAAATTACCACAATGCAATCTATGAGTACGAGCATTATCTAGCATCACCTTTCCCGACTGCTGACTCTGTTGTATGAGATGCCAGATGTTTTTCCGTCCGTTGTTTACTTGTAAATACGTCAAGTTGAATTTAAGTTTCTCTACGGGATAAATCAACTTCTTGCAAAATACGGGTAACGATACAAGGGATTTCAGATAAATAATAAAAATCCTTAAAATAATTGACAGTAATAGCTTTAAGCTTGAGACCTATTGAATTAAAGTGTTTTAGTCTTCTCTGCTTACTCACCTGTTTGAAATGCCTATCCGCCAAGTATCA